>LMAJ01000007.1 GCA_001507425.1 Flavobacteriaceae bacterium CRH | reverse complement strand
TATACTATATATTAAGAATGCTTCTTATGAAAACTACTGCCCTAGCCCCGATAGTAGTGGAAATCCTTTTGTGCCGGGGTTCGGCACAAAAGATTGGAACGGATAGCGGGAAATAGCTCCTTATTAAATCCAAATCCCAAATTTTGAAAATTCCAAATTCCAAAACTGTTGCTCATATGGGCTTCGACTTCGCTAAGCATGACAAATCGTAACTCTTATATATTATAGGCTGATTTCCTTCTTATATATAAGTAGCAAAAAATAAACCCGACAGGTTTTGAAAAACTGTCGGGTTACGGGAATGAAATCTTCCTTATATATAGGAGTGTGAATTTCTACTTATATATGTATACTTTAATTTAAACTATCAATTACCTGTTTGGTAATCTGAATGCTTTTTAGTTTGGCTTGATGATCGAAAATTGGACTTGTTGCCATTAATTCGTCTACACAGGAGTAGTCGATAAATTTTTTAAGATCTATTGCTAATTGCTCTTTGCTTCCTGTAAAGGTACATGCGGTCATTTGATCGACATGAAAACGTTCTTCTTCGCTCATGATATCGTCTAAAGACGGAACCGGAGGTTGTAAACCTTTACGATAACCGCGAATTAAATTCAGGAACATTTGATATAAGCTCGTGGATAGAAGTTCTGCTTCTTCGTTTGTATCTGCGGCAACTATATTAACGCAGGCCATCGTTTTTGGCTTGTCTAAAACATCTGATGCCTGAAAGTTTTCGCGGTAGAACTCAAAAGCTTGTATCATTTGGCGTGGTGCAAAATGTCCGGCGAATGCATAAGGTAAGCCATAGGCTGCAGCAAGAGCGGCGCTTTCCATACTTGACCCTAAAATCCAGATAGGGACATTTGTACCTTCGGCTGGGAATGCACGTACTTTTGCGGTTGCATTTTCGGCTGAAAAGTAATCCTGAAGCTTGGTTACATTTGCCGGAAAACGTTGTGCTTGTTCAAAAAAGTCTTTTCGGATTGCTTCGGCAGTTGGCTGATCTGTTCCTGGAGCTCTTCCTAATCCAAGATCGATTCGGTTTGGGTAAAGCGTTTCTAATGTTCCGAATTGTTCGGCTACTATCAAAGGAGAATGATTCGGTAACATGATTCCTCCTGAACCTACTCGGATGTTTTTTGTCTGACTGGCGATAAAACCAATTAAGACTACGGTTGCTGAACTGGCAACATGTGCCATGTTATGATGCTCGGCGAGCCAAAATCGCTTATAATCTAATTGATCTGCGAGTTGCGCTATCTCTTTTGTTTTTTGAAATGTTTCTGTTGCATTGCTATTCTGGGTAATGATAGCTAATTCTAATATGGAGATTGAAATTGGGTTTTTCATGTAATTTTTTAATTTACACAAAATTAATTCATTTATAGAGATGTCTTTTGCTTTTCAATGTTAATTGAATTATAATATTTGTCCCTACAAATGTTTTATTTCAATTTTATATAAATGAGTTTATGAGTTGTTTTTCCGTCGCTGGAAATCTTGAAATCTGGTGAATTTGATTCTATTTCAAATTTTGAAGAAGTGTCAACTGCTAATGAAATATCGCGATATCGAAAGGTTTCAGGGATTTCAGGAAGTTCAATTGTTACAATTCCTTCTTTATTATTTTGAGTAATTGACTTTTATTCTGTCCCTTAACCAAATATATTCGTAAACTTCCTGCCACGGCGCCATCCAAATTGAATCATTTCCTTTGGAGCCATACTTTTTAGCAATGGCTGTCATATAATATTTAAAATCCGGAAAGCGCATACTTAGATTCCAAAGATTTCCATTTCCTACTCCGTGCGTGAATTCGTTATACCAAATAGGGTTTGATAATTTAGCTATGGAATCGAAAGTTGCTAAAAAGCGATCCATTGTTTTAAAGCCAATTGTATCTTTTGAACTTTGAACAAAAGTTCTTGCATAAATCATTTTATCGAGATTTACTTTTTCTTTTACATCGATTACGGGTCCAGATCCTAGATAGGATGCAACGGAAAAAGAACCGTTTGCCAGTGCATCTTTTTCATATTCCAGCTGATATCCGGGATCACTTTCTCCGCCAGGAACAACAAAATGTGACATTGTAAATCCTAAATTTTGTTTTATTGATGCTGCATTTTCTGTTACTTCTGCCAAAAAATTAGTTCCGTGTTTGGTTGCATGATGAAAACCGTGATTCAAAACATCCCAACCTGCCTCATACATTTCCTTTACTTCTGCCCACGAAAGATGTCCTCGAAAAGCCGAAAAATCTCCAATTGTACTTCCATTAATTGCTAAACCTAATTTAAAAGGGATTTTATTTCCAAATCCATCAGAATAAAAAAGTCCTTTTGCGTTTGTTCCGTCTCCGCCCTGATCATTTTTCCATTCATTGATCATTGGCCCGCTTATTTTTCCTCCGTTAAATAATGGAAAAGCTGTTAAATAAGCAGATCGATATCCATCGTCAACGGTAAAACTGTAGGCTAAATGTTTGTTGAATTTTAATGCTGAAGGTTCAACTGTGATTTTACCAGCTGCTTTTAATTTTATTTTAAATGATATGGTTTTTGATTTTACAGAATCTGTTTTGACATTTGAATTATTCGAAAAACAAAGCGATGTAAAATTAAGTATTAAAGCAAATGCGAATAAAAATGCTTTCGTTCCTGATTGTGGTATTTTCATTAAAATATCTGATTTAGAGTTTTAAAGATACATTTCTTTGACAATCAGATTGCAAAAAGTGGCATTATTTATTGCAGACCGGATAGAGAAGGTTTCTTAATTTAACTCGCGTTTGATCTCTAATTTTTTAATTTTAGAATTTAAGGTTGAAGGATGAATGTCTAAGATCTCTGCAGCTCCGCCACTTCCTGATATTTTTCCGTTACATTTTTTCAGAATATATAAAATATAATCGCGTTCGTTTTCAAGAATTGTTTTGATTGAAAATGATTCTGCTGCATTTTCAGCATGCATTTTTGATGATGCCGAAATTTCGATTTCTTTTATAATATTTCCGTCGGTTAGCAAAATTGTACGTTGCATTACGTGCTCAAGTTCTCTTATATTTCCCGGCCAGTTGTAATTGATTATTTGTTCTAATGCATTTTCGGAAAGTACAGGTGATTTGCGCCCCATTTTTTCGCTATATATTTTTATAAAATGGTTCGCCAATTCAGGAATATCACCTTTTCGTTTTTTTAATGGCGGTACCATAATCGGAAAAACATGCAAACGATAATATAAGTCCATTCTAAATCTTCCGGCTGCGACTTCTTCTTCTAAGTCTTTATTGGTTGCTGCAATAATCCTGACATCAATTTTCATTGGCGATTTTCCGCCAATGCGCTCGATTTCTCTTTCCTGCAAAACCCGTAATAATTTTACCTGAAGTTCCATGGGCATCTCTCCTATTTCATCTAAAAAAATAGTTCCTCCATCTGCCAATTCAAATTTGCCAATGCGTTTATCTAATGCTCCCGTAAAAGCTCCTTTTTCATGTCCAAAAAGTAATGATTCTGCCAGATTTTCCGGAATCGCTCCACAGTTTATAATGACTAAAGGTTTGTCTTTTCGAGGAGACAATGCATGAATACTTTGTGCTATTTTTTCTTTTCCGGTTCCGCTTTCGCCTAAAACTAAAACTGATGTATCTGAAGGGGCGACTTTTCTAATATAATTAAAAACGGTCATCATTTGTGTACTATTTCCAATAATCCCCTCAAAACCAACCATCTCTTTCTCTGAATTTAAGTTCTTAGATATTGGTTCTTTTCTAATGTTTTGATCAGGGTTTAAAACTTCAAGAGAGTGCATTTTATTAATAAGCTGAATAAAATTATTTTCCAGATTTGATAACAATTTTAAATTATCTGCTGAATAAACATTAAAATTTCGGCTGTAAAATGTGATGTAAAACTTTTGGATTGCTGCAATTGAAATTGGAAAAACCAAATAAGACTTGATTCCGAAGTTATGGGAAATTAAACCTTTTATTGGCGAAACCTGAAAATTATTGATGAGATTTTCTTCACTATAAATAACAGGTTCTATGTCTGTTTTTGACTTTTTATAGGTTTCATTTAATTCTTTTACAGAAATATCAGCAATTTTAGAAAATTTCTCCGGGCTTATAATTTGATAATCATCAATATTTTTACGCATAATACCCAGATTGGCGTAATGTGTTGTATTGGCAAAACCTACTTCCAGATAATCGAAGGAGATAAAAGTCTGCATTTTTTTTGCCAGCAAAAGCAAGCTTTCCTCCTCTTTTAAATTTGCGTTTACAATTTCAGTAATATCATTCTGCAATTGCAATTGCTGCAATAATTGCGATTCTAAACTGTATTGCTGACGATAAAAAGCAATTTCGAGCGTGGTCAAAACATCCTGATCTCTAAAGGGTTTTACGATAAATCCGTAAGGTTGTGTGGTTTTGGCCTGATCTAAAATTCGTTTGCTGGAATTTGCAGATATATATATAAACCCCATATGGCTTTCTTTCAGAATTTGTGCAAGATCTATTCCGTTTCTGGTTCCTTTTAGCATAATATCTACAAATACTAAATCAGGTTTTTCTTTTTGAATTTGCTCCAAAGCCTGATCTACAGAACGTGCAATTCCGGTTACTTCATAATTTGCTTTTTCGAGGATTAATTGCAAATCATGTGCTTCAATAAATTGATCCTCAACAATTAAAATTCGTTTCTTAAATGTTGTTTCAGATGAATTATTGATTTCGCCGAAAGCCGTTTTCATAATTGTGGTATTTTTAGTATTATAACTTATCTAAAATATTGGTATAAAATTAGTTAATTATTAGAATTAAAACAGCATTTTCTTCTAATTTAAATCATTAAAAATGACTTTTTTCTGTATTTTCCTGATATTTTTTCAACAACAACATGTTTTTATTTAGCTATAATTTTTCCAAAAACTTAATTATAAGTAAATTATCAAATTAAGTTTATCCTCTGTCTTATTTCTAATTTTATTCTTTTTGATTATTCTAAAAAAAAGTAACTATTTAAAAAATTGAATTTTCGCAAGAATTTCCTCCAAATCAAAAAAGACAAATGATTTAAAACCTAAATTTGTACTTCAAAAAACAACTTTCGATTTAGCTTTTTCAAATGACACACAAAATTTTAATTATAGACGACGAAGAAAAACTTAGAAGTCTGCTCGCGCGCATTATAAAATCAGAAGGATTTGAAGTTATTGAAGCTAAAGATTTAAAATCGGGGTTTAAGAAATTAGAACAAACGGATATTGATGTCGTTTTATGCGATGTAAAATTGCCTGACGGAAATAGTGTCGATTTTCTTCAGAATATAAAAGGAAGTTTTCCGATGACGGAAGTTATTTTATTGACCGCTTTCGGAAATATTCCGGATGGCGTTCAGGCGATGAAAAATGGTGCTTTCGATTATATTGTAAAAGGTGACGATAACGACAAAATTATTCCGCTTTTATATAAAGCTGTCGAAAAAGTGCAATTGCAAAAGAAAGTACAGCAGCTTGAAAAACGTATCAATGACAAATATTCTTTCAGCACCATAATTGGAAAATCGAAAGGAATTGAACAAGTTATAGATTTGGCACAAAAAGTTGCGAAAACAGATTCAACCGTTTTACTTACTGGCGAAACCGGAACGGGAAAAGAAGTTTTTGCGCAGGCAATTCATGAAAACAGCAATCGTGTCGGGAAATCTTTTGTGGCTTTAAACTGCAGTACTTTCAGCAAAGAAATTCTTGAAAGCGAGCTTTTTGGTCACAAACAAGGTGCTTTTACCGGAGCTTTGAAAGATAAAAAAGGTTTTATTGAAGAAGCCAATGGTGGCACTTTATTTCTGGATGAAATTGGAGAAATGCCAATTGATCTTCAAGCCAAATTATTACGTGTTTTAGAAACTTCAGAATATATTCCGGTTGGTGATACGACTCCTAAAAAATCAAATTTCAGGTTAATTGCCGCCACAAATCGTGATTTAAAAGAAGAAAGTGAAGCACATCGTTTTCGCTCTGATCTGTATTTCCGTTTGAATATCTTCGAAATAAAACTGCCTTCGTTGCGAGAAAGAATCAAAGATATTTCAATATTAACGAATCATTTCGTTAAACAATTCTCGGAGAAAACGAATAAAAAAACCTTAAATATAGCTGATGATTTTTTACAGAAATTAGAAAATTATTCCTGGCCGGGAAATATCCGCGAACTTAAAAATATTATCGAAAGATCGGTTATTTTGAGTAACGGCGATACTTTAACTTCAGATATTTTGCCTTATGAAATGCAGCATCAAACCGAAAAAAATACTAAATCGATGTCGGCTTTCTCTATGCAGAGTATTGAGAAACTGCATATTCAGAAGGTTTTAAATTATACAAAAGGTAACAAAGCAGAAACAGCAAGATTACTCGAAATTGGAATTGCGACTTTGTATAGAAAACTTGAGGAATACGGTTTATAAACTGCGATCCTGCAAGGTTTTCAAAACCTTGTAGGTCTAATTCTAAGAATCTGAATATTTTGCACTTTAAATAGAATACCTACAAGGTTTTAAAAACCTTGCAGGAAACGAAGCAAACCCTATCATTTCAATAAAAGCTTATCATTTTGATAGGCTTTTTTTATGCCTAATTTTCGGCACGAAACCATATTTATTTTATTTACAGCACTTTAGCTACATCTTGAATTTTTCGGAACATATTTTGGCATAAGGAGGAAGAACATAAAAATTCATTCTCATGAAAAATCAAGTCACCTCAATCTACAAACAAGCCGAGCGCTTTGCCGAGATAACTAAAAAATCAATTATTTCCGGAAACATCGTTCGTGCAAAAAAATGTCTCGCACTTGCTGAGCGCCTGTTTATTAGCGGAAGCATCGAAACTAAAAATGCCATTTCTAATGTGTATGTTTTCTCCGTTTCTTCTTTTATGGAAGTACGTCACTGCAATATCTCACACTTATTTCCTCAAACGCTTAAAGCGGAATATATCAAACAAATTAATACGTCAGGAGTATAAAAAGTTTAATCGGTTAACTGTTTAGTTGTTTAATCGATAATCTAAAGTCTAAAGTCTTAAATCTTAAATCTAAAATAATATTATGATCACTTTTCTTTTACTCGCATTGGCCGTTTTGCTTTTTGCCATTTGTTTTAAAACAGTTGAATTTTTTGAAAAAATCTAAATCATGACTGCACTATTTATTGTTTCAATCGCCGTTTTCGTGTATTTGGTTTATGTATTAATCAAGCCCGAAAAATTTTAATGATGTGAAAAGCTAAAAGAAAGATGTTAGATGTTATCCGTCAATCTCCTTTTAATAGTCACATTTCACAACAAAAATAATCTCAAAATTATGAACACAGAATTACTAGGAGTCATAGGTATTTTTATCTTAACCATTATTTTAGCAATTCCTTTTGGAAAATATATTGCTAAAGTTTTCCTGGGAGACAAAACACTTCTTGACCCGATTTTCAATCCAATTGAAAAATTTATTTTTAAAATCAGTGGTATAAATCCTGCTGAAGAAATGAACTGGAAGCAACACTTAAAAGCACTTTTAAGTATCAATATGGTTTGGTTCTTTCTTTGCTTTTTTGTTTTACTTTTTCAGGGTTCACTTTTTTTAAACCCGGATAACAACCCGTCAATGTTGCCGGATTTAGCATTTAACACTGCCATTTCATTTTTAGTGAATTGCGATTTACAGCATTATTCGGGAGAAAGCGGTGTTTCTTATTTATCACAATTGGTTTTAATGTTCCTGCAATTTGTTTCGGCTGGCGTGGGAATCGCAGCTGCAGCAATGGTTTTTACTGCCATGAAAGAAAGAACGACGGATAAACTTGGGAATTTCTACAATTATTTCATCAAAAGTTGTACTCGTATTTTATTACCCCTTTCGGCTATTGTAGCAATTGCTTTAGTTTTTAGCGGAACTCCTATGACTTTTGAAGGAAAAGATGCTATTACAACTTTGCAAGGAGATACTGTAGAAGTTTCTCGCGGACCTGCAGCAGCTTTTATTGCCATTAAACATATTGGTACAAACGGAGGTGGATTTTTTGGAGCTAATTCAGCGCATCCATTAGAAAATCCAACTTATATTACAAATGCTGTTGAGCTTTGGGCGCAAATGATTGTTCCGTTTGCTATGATTTTTGCACTTGGATTTTTCTTAAACAAAAGAAAATTATCGTACATCATTTTTGGCGTAATGACGGTTGGATTTTTACTCTTAGTAGTTCCAACAGTTATGAGTGAAATCAACGGAAATCCTGCGATCGAAAAAATGGGAATTGCTCAAACAACCGGCGCGATGGAAGGAAAAGAAGTTCGGTTTGGACCTGCAATTTCAGGGTTCTGGAGTATTGCTACAACGGTAATTTCTACAGGTTCTGTAAATAGTATGCACGATAGTTCGATGCCAGTTTCCGGAGCAATGCAATTATTAGCCATGATGATTAATGCATTTTATGGGGGATGCGGTGTTGGTTACCTCAACTTTTATATTTTCATTATTCTGGCTGTATTTATCTCCGGATTAATGGTGGGGCGAACTCCTGAATTTTTAGGAAAGAAAATTGAAGCGCGGGAAGTTAAAATTGCTGCTTTCATCGCTATTCTTCATCCTTTATTAATATTAGCCGGAACTGCTTTAGCTTCTTATTTTACTGCACATGACACTGCAATGGGTTATTGGTTTAGCGGAAACGCAACAGGCTGGTTAAATAATCCGGGGAACCACGGATTCTCTGAAATGTTATACGAATATACTTCGAGTGCTGCCAATAATGGTTCTGGTTTTGAAGGCTTAGGAGATAATAATCCGTTCTGGAATATCACTACAGGAATTGTTTTATTGTTAAGCCGTTTCATTCCGATAATTGGACCGTTAGCAATTGCAGGTTTATTGGCAAGCAAAAAATACATTCCGGAAAGTGCAGGAACTTTAAAAACCGACACCACAATTTTCGGAATAATGGTTTTCGCTGTAATTGCCATTATCGCCGCTTTATCATTCTTTCCAGCGTTGGCTTTAGGTCCATTGGCAGAATATTTTACACTAAAATAAAAATGCTGGATATTTTAAACACATAGAAACATAGAATTTAAATCTATAAAAAAGAATAAAAAGAAAACTCGTTTTCACACATAGCTATAATAACGATTTTATCATTCGCATTTAATGTAGCCCGTGGTTTCAACCACGGGGACACGGATGGCGGTAACACAGCTTGTGATATACGTTGCGTCCCAGTGGTTGAAACCACGGGCTATGTTCTATAATCTATGTGTTTTTAGCGCATAACATTTAACAAATAACATTTAACTTTTTACAAGAAAATGACAACTAATAAATCTACTTCATTGTTTGAAAGCAAGCAGGTAAAAGAAGCCTTAGTGCAATCTTTTGTCAAGCTTAATCCAAAAATGATGATCAAAAATCCGGTAATGTTTACCGTAGAAATAGGAACAGCAATTATGCTTGCCGTTTGTGTTTCCATATTAATGGGAGCAACTGATCAAGGCAGTTTTACTTATAATTTAATTGTGTTTTTAATTTTACTGGCAACGCTTTTGTTTGCCAATTTTGCCGAAGCTATTGCCGAAGCCAGAGGAAAAGCACAAGCTGATAGTTTACGAAAAACACGTGAAGAAACTCCGGCAAGACAAATTTTACCAAATGGAGAAATTAAAAATATCAGTTCATCTGAATTGAAAAAAGGAGATATTTTTATTTGTGAATCAGGCGACTTAATTGCAACTGATGGCGAAATTATCGAAGGTTTAGCCACTATTGACGAAAGCGCGATTACAGGAGAAAGTGCTCCTGTAATTCGGGAAGCCGGAGGTGATAAATCATCTGTAACCGGAGGAACAAAAGTATTGTCTGATAAAATTAAAGTAATCGTAACTTCTGAACCTGGCGAAAGCTTTCTGGATAAAATGATTGCTTTGGTTGAAGGCGCAAGTCGTCAGAAAACACCAAACGAAATCGCCTTAACTATTTTATTGGCGGCTTTTACCTTAATCTTCGTTATTGTTTGTGTTACACTAAAACCGTTTGCAGATTATGCTAACGCGCCTATTACAATTGCTGCTTTTATTGCATTATTCGTTTGTTTGATTCCAACTACGATTGGAGGTTTACTTTCTGCGATTGGAATTGCAGGAATGGACAGAGCATTGCGTGCCAACGTGATTACAAAATCCGGAAAAGCAGTTGAGACTGCCGGAGATATTGATGTTTTGCTTTTGGATAAAACCGGGACAATCACCATTGGAAACAGAAAAGCAACCAACTTCTATCCTGCAAAAGGTGTCGCAGAAGAAGATTTTATAAAATCTGCTGTGTTAAGTTCATTAGCAGATGACACTCCGGAAGGGAAAAGTATCGTGGAACTGGCAGGAGCCGAAACTGCCAATAAATTATCAATTGAAGGTGCTACTTTAATCAAATTTACCGCTGAAACCAGAACTTCCGGAGTTATTTTAAAAGATGGAACCAATATTAGAAAAGGCGCTCAGGATGCTGCAAAAAACATCTCGCTTCAGGCCGGAAATACTTTTCCAGAAGATACTGCCCAAAAAGTAATTGACATTTCTACAAACGGAGGAACTCCATTGGTCGTGATTAAAAACAATCAGGTTCAGGGTGTTATCGAATTGCAGGATATCATTAAAACGGGAATGAAAGAACGTTTTGACCGTTTGAGAAAAATGGGCGTAAAAACGGTGATGGTGACGGGAGATAATCCGCTTACGGCGAAATTTATTGCTGAAGCTGCCGGTGTTGATGATTTTATTGCCGAAGCGAAACCTGAGGATAAAATGAACTACATCAAAAACGAACAAAACCTTGGTAAACTTGTTGCTATGATGGGCGACGGAACGAATGATGCTCCTGCCCTTGCGCAAGCGAATGTAGGTGTTGCAATGAACAGCGGAACGCAGGCCGCAAAAGAAGCCGGAAACATGGTCGATCTTGACAATGACCCAACAAAATTAATTGAGATTATCGAGATTGGAAAACAACTTTTAATGACTCGCGGTACTTTAACTACGTTCTCGATTGCGAATGACGTTGCCAAATATTTTGCGATTGTTCCTGCACTTTTTATTACTGCGATTCCGGCTTTGCAAGGTTTGAATATCATGCATTTGCACAGTCCTGAAAGTGCCATTTTATCGGCAGTAATTTTCAATGCGATTATCATTCCTATACTTATTCCGCTTGCGCTGAGAGGTGTTGATTATAAACCAATTGGAGCTAGTGCGATCTTAAAAAGAAATCTTTTGATTTATGGTCTTGGTGGATTGATTGTCCCTTTTATCGGAATTAAAGTAATTGATTTGGTTGTTGCCTTATTTATGTAAGGTTCTGAGATGCTAAGACTCTAAGTTGCTAAGGTTTTTCTCTTAGAGTCTTCAAAAAAAAACAGAATCATTCAAAAAACTCAAATTTTAAAATTAGACTTTGGATTAGTGGGCTTCTAAAAAAACTTAGAGTCTTAAAATCTTAGAGTCTTAGAATCTTAGAAAAAATGAAAAATATATTTTCACTATTAAAACTTACTGCGCTTACTTTAATCTTATTCGCAGTTATTTATCCTTTAGCGATTTACGGAATCGCACAAATTGCTCCCAATCAAGGAAAAGGAGAAACTATTTTGGTTAATGGAAAAGTGGTTGGCTACCAAAAAATAGGTCAGAAATTCGATAAGTCGAATTATTTCTGGGGAAGACCTTCGGCTGTGGATTATAATGCTGCCGGAAGTGCCGGAAGTAACAAAGGACCAAGCAATGCTGATTATTTGGCTTTGGTTCAAAAAAGAATTGATACGCTTTTACTGGTTCATCCGTATTTGAAAAAATCTGAGATTCCGTCAGATATGGTAACTGCTTCAGGAAGTGGATTGGATCCTAATATTTCTCCGCAAGGTGCTTTGATTCAGGTTAAACGTATTGCTAAAGAAAGAAAACTGGATGAATCTAAAGTAAAAGCTTTGGTGGAATCTAAAATTAATACGGCTGTTGTCGGGCCTGAAACGGTTAATGTTTTGGAATTGAATGTTGCGCTTGATGCGCTTCGCTAAAACTCTAAGACGCTAAGGTTCTAAGATACTGAGATTCTAAGTTTTTATCCTGGAATCCCGAAGCTTCGGGATTCCAGGAATGAAATCTGCATCAACTATTATCGAAGTAACCATAAAGTCTGTCATCCCGAGGAATGAGGGGTAACAAACGAAATTCCACAAACAGAGTCGCCAATCTTTGTCGAGCTTCTAGTGTGATCCTTCGTTCCTCAGGATGAAAAACTATAGCGAGAATTGGAATCGAAAACTAAATTTAAAAATTAATACCTACAAGGTTTTGTCCCGAAGCTTCGGGATTGCAGGAAACGAAAACGCCCTTTTACCCCGAATACCCTAGCCCCGATAGTAGTGGAAATCCTTTTGTGCCGGGGTTCGGCACAAAAGATTGAAACGGATAGCGGGATTAGATCCTAAAAAATCTACTAATAAATAATTGAATACCACAAAAATGAAAAAAATAATACTTACTGCTTTAATCGCTTTTGGTTTTAGCAATTTACATGCGCAAGAAGAAACAAAAAGTCCGTTTACGTTTTCAGGATATGTAGACGCTTATTATAGTTATGATTTTGGAAAACCGGAGGATCATACGCGCCCGGGATTTTTTTACAGTTACAATAAAAGCAATGAAGTAAACCTGAATTTGGGTTTGGCAAAAGTGAATTATTCAAAAGATAATGTTCGAGGTAATTTTGCTTTGATGGCGGGAACTTATGCCGAATATAATATGGCGGCTGAACAAGGTTTGCTAAAAAATGTTTATGAAGCCAATGTTGGTGTAAAGATTTCGCAAAGTCATAATTTATGGATTGATGCGGGAATTATGCCGTCGCATATTGGTTTTGAAAGTGCGATTGGAAAAGATTGCCAGACTTTAACCCGAAGCATTTTAGCCGAAAATTCTCCTTATTATGAAACGGGAGTTAAAATTGGTTATACCTCTGAATCTGGAAAATGGTATTTGGCCGGAATGTACTTAAATGGCTGGCAACGAATTGAGAAAGTAGAAGGCAATCAAACGCCTGCTTTTGGAACTCAGGTTACCTACAAACCATCGGATAAAGTGGTTTTGAACTGGAGTACTTATGTTGGAAATGAGCAACCGGATATCGACAAAAAATGGCGTTATTTTAATAACTTTTTCGGACAGTTTAAAGTAACGGAGAAAACAAATGTTACGGCTGGTTTTGATGTCGGATCTCAGCAATCGGCTAAAAATAGTAATAAATACGATACTTGGTTTTCGCCAGTTTTGATTTTGCAATACAAGCCAACTGATAAAATTCAGCTTGCAGCACGCGGGGAATATTACAGCGACGAAAAAGGTGTTATCATAGCAACTGAAACACCAAACGGTTTTAAAACTTACGGATTTTCAGCTAATTTTGATTACTTAGTTACTGATAATGTTATGTTTAGAATTGAAGCGAGAAATCTTTCGAGCAAAGATGAAATTTTCACAAATAAAGATAATCTTCCAACGGATACGAATACTTTTGTAACGACTTCGCTGGCGATTAGTTTTTAGAAAAATATTTCTTGCCACAGATTACACAGATTAAAGGGATTTTTTTGTGATAATTTATTCGCCACGAATTCACGAATTTTTATTTAAAAGAATTCGTGGCGAATAAAAATAATCCTTTCAATCTGTGTAATCTGTGGCTTTAAAAAAAAACTTTGTGACTTAGCGCCTTCGTGGCAAAAAATATGGAAAACGAAAATAATAACGCACAGCACTTTCTCGATTTAATTCAGAAATCACGAAAAGGAAAGTTTAAAATCTACATTGGAATGAGTGCCGGTGTGGGCAAAACTTTTCGTATGCTTCAGGAAGCGCATTCGTTATTGAAGAACGGAATTGATGTGAAAATTGGTTACATCGAAACGCATATGCGGAAGGAAACGCATGAGCTTTTATCTGGTTTGCCCGTTATTCCGCGACGGAGGATTTTTTATAAAGGAAAAGAATTGGAGGAACTCGATGTTCAGGCGATTATCAATCTTAGACCCGAAGTGGTTATTGTAGACGAACTAGCGCACACAAATGCTGAAGGAAGTAAAAACGAAAAACGCTGGCAGGATGTTTTGGAAATTTTGGATGCAGGAATTAATGTCATTTCGGCTGTCAATATTCAGCACATCGAGAGTTTAAATTCAGCTGTAAAACGCATTACCAACATTGATGTTCAGGAACGGATTCCGGATAATGTTTTGCGTTTGGCAGATGAAGTTGTGAATATCGATTTGACAGCGGAAGATTTGATTGCGCGTTTAAAAGAAGGAAAAATTTATACTCCGGATAAAATTCAAACGGCTTTAACAAACTTTTTTAAATCGGAACAGATTTTACAGCTTCGAGAACTGGCGTTGAAAGAAGTAGCGAGTCAGGTTGTTCGGAAAGTTGAAAATGAAGTACCTCAACTTCATGCTTTACGTCATGAAAAATTGTTGGCGTGCATTAGCAGTAATGATAAAACAGCTAAAATTGTGATACGGAAAGCAGCACGTTTGGCAAGTTATTATAACGGAAGCTGGTATGTTTTGTATGTGGAAACGCCAAAAGAAAGCAGTACAAAAATTGCATTAGACAAACAGCGACATTTGATCAATAATTTTAAACTTGCCGTACAATTGGGTGCAGAAGTCATTAAATTAGAAGACAAAAATATTGCCGATGCAATTTTGATTATTGCAGAAGAAAAACAAATTACAACTGTCTGCATCGGGAAACCGCATTTGAATTTATTTAAAGTAATTTTGTCTACAACAATTTTCAGGCGTTTGCTAAACAAACTGTCTTTATCAAATGTTGATCTTGTTATTTTGTCGTGAAAAAAAATTTAAACCATATAAGTTATATAAGTTCATTTTAATTAGGGGCGTAGATTTTTAACCGCAAAGTTCGCAAAGCTTTGTATTGATAAAGCTTTGCGAACTTTGTGTATATATACATATTGGCAGAAAAAACCTTGCGGACTTTGCGGTTAAAAAAACAATTCTAATATTTTTCTTATATCACTTATATGGTTCACAAAAAAAATGTTTTATAAAATGAGAATTAAAACCAAATTGAATCTGGGTGTTGGATTATTATTTTTAATGATCATTATACTTTCGTTAGTAAGCGGCTATTCTGTTTTTTTGATAAAAGCAGACACGGAGAACATTCTGAAAGCAAATTATAATACGCTGGAATATTCGCGAAATATGATTTTGTCTTTGGATGAAATTAAAGACAGTCCTGATAATAAAATTCATGTTTTTAAGGAATATCTTGAAAAACAAACACAAAATGTAACCGAACCTGGTGAAAAAGAGGCAACGACTAAACTAGAAAATGATTTTTCGCTTTTAGAAAAAAACGGTACTAATGAAGCTGTAAAAGCACAAATCAGACAGGACATTTTTGCGATTATGAAACTCAATCTGGATGCTATAAAACAGAAAAGCGACATTGCAAAACTTACTGCCGAAAATGCTAATTTATGGATTGCCATTGTGGGAAGTTTATGTTTTTTGATTGCTTTTAATTTACTGGTTAATCTGCCGAATAATATCGCCAATCCGATTAAGGAATTAACGCTGAGTATTAAAGAAATTGCCAATAAAAACTATTCGGAACGGGTGCATTTTACCAATCATAATGAATATGGAGATTTAGCCAAATCATTTAATACAATGGCGAAGAAACTTCAGGAATATAATGACAGTAATTTGTATAAATTATTCTTTGAGAAGAAACGACTGGAAACGCTTATCAATAATATGCACGATCCTATTATTGGTTTAGACAATGAACAGATTGTTTTGTTTGCCAATGATGAAGCGTTAAAGATTATTGGTCTGAAATTGGAAGATGTTATTGGAAAATCGGCTTCCAATTTAGCCTTATCGAATGACTTGATTCGTTCTTTGATTTTAAAAGAAGATGTTGATGTTCCTAAAAAACAACCTCTTAAAATTTATGCACACGGAAAGGAAAGTTATTTCGAAAAAGAAATTCTGAATATTACTATAATTCCAACAGGAGAAGAAAAAGAAATCAATATTGGCGATGTCATTATTCTTCGAAATATTACGCTTTTTAAAGAACTTGATTTTGCGAAAACTAATTTCATTGCGACCGTTTCACACGAATTAAAAACACCAATTGCTTCTATTAAATTAAGTCTTCAATTGCTTGAAAATAGCAAAACAGGCGATATGAACGACGACCAAAAACAATTGGTTGAAAGCATAAAAGATGATAGTCAGCGATTGTTGAAAATTACTGGAGAATTACTCAATTTATCCCAATTGGAAACTGGAAATATCCAGCTGAATATCGAAAAAAGCAATCCGCATGAAATTGTAAATTATGCTGTTGAAGCTGTAAAAGTTCAGGCTGATCAAAAACAAATCAAATTGGTAATTGATGCTGATGAAAACCTGCAGGACGTAAAAGCCGACAGCGAAAAAACAGGCTGGGTTTTGATTAATTATTTGTCGAATGCCATTCGATATTCTTCGGAAAAAAGTACCATTATCATCCGATTAAAAAAAGAAAACAATCAAATCGTATTTCAGGTTATCGATACCGGAAAAGGAATTGACGCCAGATACAAAGACAAAGTTTTCGATAAATATTTTCAGGTTCCGGGCAGTCAGAAATCCGGAACGGGATTAGGTTTGGCTATCAGCAAGGAATTTATTGAAGCTCAGAATGGGAATGTTGGGGTTGAGAGTAATTTAGGATTGGGGAGTACGTTTTGGTTTTCGTTGAAGGTTTAAAAAAGAGCCGTAGGCTCGGTACATATTGTAGGGCTGGATTTCAATCCAGTCAATAAATGCAAAAAAGCCGTAGGCTCGATTCATTATTTAATAGACTGGATTGAAATCCAGCCCTACAATATAAATCGTCCCTACGGGACTTTAAAAACATGATACTATCAAATTCCAACTGATTGAAATCTGTTGCTACAATATGAAATCATTCCTACGGAATTCCAGAAAATTTAGTCAATCTTAATCAAACTACCCCATTTAAAACCAACAAATTAATACTCGCTTAAAATTCAATTAAGAGAAAAATAGTTCACACAGACATTCGTTATTATTGCAACTTATAACGATAACGAAAGATGTTTTACAAAGCGATTTCCCTAGTATTTTTAGTTGGATTTTTTTCTGCGAATGCACAACAAAATGATTCGATCGTCAAAATTGACAGCACCTCAAATCATTCAAAATTCAATTACAAACAATTAATTATTCCGGGTGTATTAATTGGTTATGGAGTTATTGGAATTGGAAATGATCAGCTTTTAAGTTTCAATCATCAAATCAAAGCAGAAGTTACTGAAGATATTGATGAGAAAATTACCATTGATGATTTCTCGCAATATGCGCCCGCCGCATCGGTTTATGCGTTGAATGCTTTTGGTGTAAAAGGTAAAAACAATATACGGGATCGTTCTGTAATATTTGTGACTTCTTATGTCATTATGGCTTCCACAGTTTTGGGTTTAAAATCGATTGTACATGAAGAAAGACCGGACGGAAGTTCTAATAATTCTTTTCCGTCAGGACATACCGCAACTGCTTTTGCCGGAGCGGAGTTTTTATGGCAGGAATACAAAGACAAATCGATTTGGTATGGAATTGCGGGTTATGCCGTTGCAACCGGAACCGGATTATTTAGAATTTACAACAACCGCCATTGGTTAACCGATGTTGCTGCCGGAGCCGGAATCGGGATTTTGAGTACTAAATTGGCGTATTGGATGAATCCGTATATCACAAAAAAACTATTCAAATCTTCGTCTGAAACTAAATCGACTTCTATGATTGCGCCTTTTTATAACGGACAGCAATATGGTTTGAGTTTTGTGAAGGTTTTTTAGTTTTTCTTTTGCCACAGATAACACAGATTAAAATGATTATTTTTTTTCGGCACGAATTACACAAATTTACGCGAATTATATTGATCGTATTTGAATTCGTGTAATTTGTAACAAACAAACTAAACAAAGCTAAAATCCTTGGAATCTGTAAAATCTGGGGCAAAAAACCTTTCTACGTATTCGAAGTATTATTCTTAATCTCCATAACTTCACGTTTCACTTCTAAAAGTAAATCTTTCATACTTTGCGATTCTGTTTGTTCATGACGTTTATCGCTGCGCCCGATGTTACATTCGTATTCCCAAATCTCTAAAATATCAGAAGCTTTCACTTCATAATTTGGATAAAAACGATTGTCTGATTCTAAAACCAATGCATTTTTTTTGTTTTTATTGAGACGTTTATAGACCATTCCTTCATTTTTGGTAATCAGGATATAGGTCTTTCCATCCATCACCTCTCCCAGCCTTTCGACATAACGACCAATAATAATCGAACCATCTTCATGCGGCGGCATCGAATCTCCTTCTACAGGAAATCCGCGGTGTTTTCCCGGGCCTAAAAACGGAAGCGAAATTTGCTGTAAATTCTCAATATATTCCGGATCGGCATAACCGTTTAGGTAACCGGCTTTGGCTTTTTGACTTACAATTTCGATAAAATTTTCTCCGTATCTGTCTACTTGTATGGGCAAAATAAGTCGGTTGCCTTCGAGTTTTATCAAGTTTTCTACGTCAATTTTGCGTACATCAACAGACAATAATAAGTCAATGCTCATATGAAAATATAAAGCAATCTGCTTTAAAATGTCATACGGTGCTTCTGAAGTTCCGTCTTCGTATTTAACGTATCTTCCTCGGGTAATCTTTAGGTTTCCAGCTAATTTCTCTTGTGATATTTTATGCTTAACCCTCAATGCTCTGATATTATCTGAAAATAAGGACATAATTAATTTGTTATAATTTGGAACACCAAATATACAAAAAAATGTTATCATCTGTGTTAATTTTGTAATGTACAAAAAACATTTTTTTGAAGTGATTATGGAATTGAGAAATATAAATACCACACAATCAATAGAATTTTACATTCCGGATGTGAGTTCGGAAGTAAAACTGCCTTTTTTTGACGTTGGTATCAGCGCAGGTTTTCCTTCGCCGGCTGATGATTTTATCGAATTATCAATTGATCTCAATAAAGAATTTATCAAACATAAATACACTACTTATTTTGCCAGGGTAAAAGGACATTCCATGAAAAATGCCGGTATTAGTGATGGTGATTTATTGATTATTGATAAAAGCCTGGAACCGCAAAATAATAAAATTGCTGTTTGCCAAATTGATGGAGAATTTACTGTAAAGCGTATCAGAATAGAAAAAGACATCATCTGGCTTATTGCCGAAAATGAAGATTATCAGCCTATAAAAGTAACCCCTGAAAATAATTTTGTGATTTGGGGAATTGTAATTCATAGTATTAAATCTTTTTAGAAACAAAAAACACATTTAGAAATGTTTGCTTTAGTCGATTGTAACAATTTTTATGCTTCTTGCCAAAGAGTATTTGAGCCGCGTTTAAGAGGAAAACCTATCGTTATTCTCTCTAACAATGATGGTTGTGTTATTTCGCGTTCTGATGAAGCAAAGGCTTTGGGTATACCAATGGCTATCCCTGCTTTTAAGTATGAAGCTATTTTTAAAGAAAAAAATATTTTCGTCTATTCTTCTAATTATCCTTTATATGGGGATATGAGCAATCGGGTAATGAATTTGCTTCGGACTTATACTCCCGAAATCGAAATTTATAGTATTGATGAAGCTTTCCTGAAATTTTCAGGTTACGATTTATTTGATATAAATGCACTAGGTCTAAAAATGCGAAAAGAAGTGACACAAGGAACAGGTATTCCCGTTAGTATCGGCTTTGCGCCCACCAAAGCTTTGGCCAAAGTGGCGAATAAAATTGCCCGAAAATTTGCAGATCGTACGCATGGTGTTTATTGCATTGACTCTGAAGAAAAAAGAATTAAAGCATTAAAATGGACTAAAATTGAAGATGTCTGGGGAATTGGGAGAAAACATGCCAAACGTCTTAAATTAAAAAAAATCAATACCGCTTATGACTTTACCGGGTTTCCGGATGCGTGGGTAAGAAAAGAAATGTCTGTAGTGGGGCTTCGGTTAAAACATGAATTAGAGGGAAAATCAACTCTGGAATTAGAAGAAGCCGTAGAACGAAAAATGATTGCCACTACACGATCTTTCGAAAAAAGATATACTACTTATGAAGAAATATCTGAGCGAATCAGCACGTTTACAGCTTCTTGTGCCGAGAAATTAAGGCGCCAGGATTGTCATTGTAATATGGTAACTGTCTTTATCCAGACTAGTTTTTTGAAGGACGAAAATTCGCAATATTCGCGAAGTATTACCATTACTACTGATTTTCCAACCAATTCGACAATAGAGCTTAATGAAGCCGCGCAAAAAGGATTTAAAGCTATTTTTAAAAAAGGTTATCGTTATAAAAAAGCGGGTGTAATTGTAATGGGTTTAACACCAAATAGTGAAACGCAACTAAATTTATTCGAAACTTCAAATCCAAAACATGAACCATTAATGAAAGTGATTGATCAAATGAACCAGAGTTATGGTAATAATAAAGTTAAATTCGGCGTACAGTCTTTAGGGCGACAATGGAAAATGAAGCAGGACAGATTATCCCCCAAGTTTTCTACTTCACTCAAAGATGTTATTACGGTTAAAGTTTAATTTTAATAAACAGCAGAAAAACAATCGATTTCACGTTATATAAATAAGATGAAAAAGCAAGAATATGCCATAGTAGATATTGAAACCACAGGCGGTAATGCCAGTGGCAGCCGTATTACAGAAATTGCGATCATCATTCATGACGGAACAAACGTAATCGACCGCTATGAAACACTTGTGAATCCCGAAAAAGACATACCGATTTCTATTTTTGCCTTGACCGGTATTGACAATAAAATGGTTGCAAATGCACCTATATTTGATGATATTGCAGAGAAAGTACTGGAAATGCTTACTGATCGCGTTTTCGTTGCACATAATGTCAACTTTGATTATTCTTTCGTACGCCATCAACTTGAACAAGCGGGGTTTAAGTGGACGGCGAGAAAATTGTGCACCGTTAGGGCAGCAAGAAAAATCAGACCCGGATTTGGGTCTTACAGTTTAGGAAATCTTTGCAATTCATTAGATATATCTTTAGAAAACAGACATCGCGCCGGCGGAGATGCAGATGCGACTGCCATATTATTTTCACGATTATTAGAATGGGATGATGAAGGACATATTGCAAAAATGATCAAAAACACGGCGCAAGATCAGCGTTTACCTCCCAATTTACCACCTGAAGATTTTAATAATTTACCTGAAAAACCGGGCGTATATTATTTTTATAATGAAGTAAAAAAAGTGATCTATGTTGGAAAAGCAATCAACTTAAAAAAACGTGTGGCTTCTCACTTTAGCGGTCATAAAATAAATCCGCAAAGGCAGCATTTCCTGCGGGATATTTACTCTATTTCCTTTGAAGTTTGTGGCAACGAGTTAATGGCCTTACTATTAGAATGCACCGAAATTAAGCACCTTTGGCCAACATACAACAGAGCTTTAAAACGATTTGAACCAAAATTTGGATTGTATCAATATGAAGCCCGAAACGGATACAAATATCTGGCAATTGGAAAACTCAATAAATTTCAGTCGTGTATTGAGCATTTCAGCAGTATATATGAAGGAACAAATATATTACGGAGTTTGGCAGAACAATTTGAAATTGATTATCGATTTTGCAAATATTCAAGACCTGAAGAAGGAGAGCTTTTTCAAAATAATGACATCAAAGATTTACCTGATGTTTCGGTTCACAATGAGCAAGTCGATAATGCTATTGATTTTTTATTAAGCAACAGACCTACTTTTGCGATTATAGAAAAAGGAAGAACTGCAGAAGAAAGAAGTTGTATCTGGATAGAAAATGGTCATTTTTATGGCATGGGCTATATTCCTATCGATGTTGCGATTACTGATTCGTTAGAAGTAAAAAATTATGCTACGCCTTATAAAAGCAATCAATACATTGTGCAATTGATTTTTGCTTACGCAGAAAAATATCCGCGTAAAGTATTCTTTAACAAACAGTTTCTGAAATAAGAACATGAATATGTGTAACTATAAAGGCGCAAAAAGCTGTAAATTTAATGATACAACTAATTGAATCTACTATGAAAATAGCTACTTATAACGTAAACGGAGTCAACGGACGCTTAAATGTATTATTGAAATGGCTTGAAGAAGCTGCTCCAGATATTGTCTGTCTGCAGGAATTAAAAGCACCGCAGGATAAGTTTCCGCTTAAAGCGATTAATGATGCAGGTTATAATGCCATTTGGCACGGACAAAAGCAATGGAATGGTGTTGCGATTCTTGCCCGAAATATGGAAATTGAGGAAGTAACACACATTCTTCCGGGAGATGAAGATGACGTTCAGAGCCGTTATATTGAAGCTTTAATTGACGGAATTGTTATCGCTTGCCTTTATCTGCCAAACGGAAATCCTGCACCGGGTCCGAAATTAGAATATAAATTAAAATGGTTTGATCGCTTGGCTGAGCGTGCCGAAACTTTACTTAAGCTAAAAACTCCTGTAATACTTGTTGGAGATTATAATGTAATGCCAACGGAACTGGATGTTTATAAACCTGAAAAATGGGTAAAAGATGCGCTTTTCCTTCCCGAAGTTCGAAAAGCTTTTAGAGATCTTGTTTCGCAGGGATGGACAGATGCAATTCGTACATTATATCCTGATGAGAAAATATATACTTTTTGGGATTATTTTAGAAAAGCTTACGAGCGTGATGCAGGTTTAAGAATTGATCATTTTTTACTGAGCCCGCAAATAGCAAAAATATTACGCTCCGGAGGAGTTGACAAACATGTGCGCGGATGGGAGAAAACAAGCGACCATGCGCCGGTATGGATTGAAATTGACAAAAAATAAATGGAAACAATGACATTATTTAACGACACCGAATTATTTACCACAGGTTTGGGAGGAAAAAAGATATTTGACATTCCCGATTCAGAATTGATTTTGATTGATAATTTCTTTACAAAAGAAGAAGCCGACCGCCTTTACGAAAAACTACTTCGCAAAACCAAATGGAGAGAATATGAAATGGAAATTTACGACAAAACCTATACTGTTCCCAGAATGATTGCCTGGTATGAGGACAAAGATAATCCCGGAGCAGATCAAAAAGGTCCTAACTGGACTTATGAATTGTTGACTATCAGAGGACGGGTAGAAAAAGAAACGCAACTTGATTTTAATACCGTTTTGCTCAATTTATACAGAAATGGTCAAGATGGTGTAGGCTGGCACAGTGATAAAGAACATAATACGGGACCAAACCAAATTATTGCTTCGGTAACATTTGGAGAAACCAGAATGTTTAAATTGCGCCATAAATTCCGAAAAGAGATTCCGCAAGTCGAGATTCCGCTGCATCATGGTTCTTTTTTATTGATGTCTGGAACTACAAATAGTTTTTGGCAGCATCAGGTTCCTAAAACGGCTAAAAATGTATTGCCCAGAATAAATTTAACTTTTAGAAGGGTAAATCGAAATATATGATTTTTGATCCATGCATTTAAAAATTACATACTTACGGTTCTTTTTGAGTGAAAATTCTTTGTCAAAAAGTTAAAACATCCACAGTATGAACCTTTTATTAGGCAACCCTTATCTTTTTTACTACTTTTGCAACCCTTTTTTAAATACAATATTACGATGTCATATTCAAATAATGATTTAACGCGTTTTTTAGATGCGCAAAACAAACTTTATCTTACTGCCCTTTCTGAAATCAGTAAAGGAAAAAAAGAAACGCACTGGATGTGGTTCATTTTTCCTCAAATAAAAGGGCTTGGCACTAGTGATACTGCAAATCTTTATGCGATTGCCGATTTAAAAGAGGCCACGGAGTTTTTAGAACATCCTATTTTAGGAAAGCATCTTATCGAAATTTCAGAACTGTTTTTGACTTTTAAAAGAAAATCCGCAGATGGTATTCTTGGAGATTTAGACGCGAGAAAATTACGCTCGTCTATGACACTTTTCTCTTTGGCAGAAAATACAAATCCTGTATTTCAGGAAATATTAGATGCTTTTTTCTCCGGTGAACTAGATCCGCTTACTATGTCTATTATTAATTCAACTATAAAATCTTCAGTTGAGCCTTCTGCTGTATAAGACTCTTTGATTTTTTTTAAAAAAAGACACTGCAATTATGTAGTGTCTTTTTTTTTTTACAGCAAAGTTTGAGAGTTTTTTGCACACAGATTTTGCAGATTGAAACCGATTACCCTAGCCTGATAGTAGTGGAAATCCTTTTGTCTTTTTCTTTAAAAAACAAAAGATTGAAACATACCGAGGCTTCGGGAGCAGGAAATAGCTCCTCATTAAATTTGAAATATTCTATATTTTTTCTTTCATTTCTATATTCTTTTCTGTCTCGAAATTTCAATAAACGTAATTCGATTAACGAAATATAGTATTTCATATTAGGCTAAACAACTAAAACTCCCTGATTATTAATGTTTTTTACTATGGCACATATATTGGTTTTTAAAGTATAGTTCTTATAAGCTACTGAACTAAAAATATTTAAAATAATTGCCTTAAACCAAAATAATATGAAAACAAATTCTAAAAATATAATGTTACTTACTCCTTTTTGTTGGAACGAATTGATGAAATGTTTTGAAGAAAAGAGACATGAAGAGTTTCAAGAGCCAAACCAAAATGTAATGCTTTTAGAGACATGGAAAGAAAACGCTGATTTTATAGCGAATTGGGTCGATAATGTTTTAGTTGATCTGGATTTTCCGAAAGGGAAAGTTTTGATTAATTCTTTTAATTAAGATTCTAGCCACTAAGTCGCAAAGTTTATTTCATTTTTGCCTTTGAAAGGATTTTTTTACGCAGATTTTGCAGATTAAATCTGTTTAATTGCAAAATCTGTGGCAAGATATATAACAAAAAAAGCGCCTTGTTAATAACAAGGCGCACTCTATTTATTTCTGAAGGTTTTTAACTTAGCCCCGAAGCCTCGTGATAGCGACTTAGAACTTAGTATCTTCTTCTATTCTTCTTTCGGTTTTGTCAAGTAATATACCGGAATTCCGATAAGCATAATTAAGATTCCCCAACCACAAGTTGAAAATTTTGTAATTAATAACGAAATACAAATTGCTGAGGCAATTACAATGTACAATAGTGGCAAAAACGGATATCCGAATGCTTTATACGGTCTTTCTACATCTGGCATTTTTTTACGTAAAATGAAGATTCCGTAGATCGTTAAAATATAAAAAATCAAAACGATGATGATTACGAAATCTAATAAATCACCGTATTTTCCTGTCAAACACAATGCCGAAGCCCAAATACATTGCGCCCATAATGCCCACGCCGGAACGCTGGATTGGTTAAGAACTGCTGCTTTTTTAAAGAATAAACCATCTTTTGCCATTGTATAATATACTCTCGCACCAGCCATAATTAATCCGTTGTTGCAGGCAAAAGTCGAAATCATAATAGTGATCGCAATGATCAAAGTTCCGATATCACCAAAAATATATTGTGAAGCTACCACCGCTACTCTATCTGATTTTGCTGTTGCAATTTCGTTTAATGGAATAACCGCCAAATACATAATATTCGTTAAAACATAAATAATCGTTACAATAAAAGTTCCTAAGAATAAACTGAAACCAACATTACGTTTTGGGTTTTTAATTTCTCCTGCAATAAACGTTACACCATTCCAGGCATCACTAGAGAATAATGATCCTACCATTGCGGCAGAAATCCCTGTAATCAAAGCTGTTCCGCTAATTGGTAACCACGAACCGCTTTCGGCGTTGTAGGAGCGTGTTGTCCATGCATCTGCCCAGTTAGCATCCCAAACCGAAGCTTTTGCAGCCAATGTTAATCCAAAAACGATTAAACCCAACAATGATAAAATTTTAATAATCGTTAAAACAGTCTGAAGAATTTTGCTGTTTTTTACACCACGACTATTAATATACGTCAGTAAAACAATTGTAAAAATCGAAACAATTTGAGCTGCATTTAGTTTAAAAGCACCCAACTCAAACAATATATTTTCGTCGCTTAAAGGTTCATAAATATATGCTGCAAACTTAGAGAAAGCCACACCAACGGCAGCAATAGTACCGGTTTGAATCACGGCAAAAAAGCTCCAGCCGTACAAAAACGCAATTAGTTTATTGTATGCTTCTTTCAGGTACACATATTGCCCACCTGCTTTTGGAAACATTGCGCTCAACTCGCCATAACTCACGGCAGCAATAATGGTAATTAATCCTGAGATAAGCCAAATTAAAGTTAGCCATCCTGCAGATCCTACTTGTCTGGCGATATCGGCACTTACGATAAAAATACCAGATCCAATCATAGAACCTACTACAAGCATGGTTCCGTCTAGCAATCCGAGTTCTCTTTTAAAATTTTCCTGATCGTTTTCTTGCATTATTTAAGTTTTTTGGGTTGGTTAAAGATATACTTTTTTCTGAAATTTTTTAATTAGATCGATAGATTGTTAGAATTTTAGATATTGATACCGTTTTTTGGGCGTGTCCCTCCGGGTCGTCCCGAAGCTTCGGGATCGGCTATATTTTTTACGCCGCTTCGCTGGTAAAAGGATAACACCTCTATCCCTCACGCAATTTAGGTTTCATAAGAAATTTAGAGAATCATTAATTGTATTTACGGTTTTCCTCAGAATTATAGTTTTTCAAATATTTACATTTGAAATTATTAAATATCTTAAAATAATTATAATTCAAAAATGACAAATTTTCAGGAACAAAACATTAACAAGTTGAGCTTGTTAAATCTAACAGTTCTAATTTTATCAATTTATGTACTAGGTGCATTAATAATTGATTCAGTTTATATTCTTCCAACAGAAACATCCTTGTTATTAAATTATATTGATAATGCCATTTGTGGATTTTTCTTTATTGAATTTTGCATTCGTTTAAAAAATGCAGAAAACAAATTAAAATTTATGCGCTGGGGATGGATTGACTTAGTTTCTTGTATTCCAATGATTAATTTGCTTCGAGCAGGCAGACTATTACGTCTAATTAGATTGTTGAGAATAATTAGAGCATTTAGAACTACGAAAAACATTGTAGATCATATCTTTGCAAACAAAGCGCAAGGTGCATTTACCTCAGTCTCAGTTCTTTCAATTTTACTTGTAATTTTCTCTGCAATTGGAATACTTCAAGTTGAAAATGACCCAAATAGTAATATACGAACCGCCGAAGATGCAATTTGGTGGGCCTATGTAACAATAACAACAGTTGGCTATGGAGATAAATTTCCTGTTACAACTGAAGGAAGGATTATTGCTGCTATTTTAATGACTGCCGGAGTTGGTCTATTTGGTACATTTACAGCATATGTTGCTTCTTGGTTTGTTACAGAAAATAATAAATAGAGCTAGACATCTGTAATACTGCTTTTCTTAAATAAATTGAATTTATATATGCTTATAAATAAAGAAGAAATAATCAACAAGATTGCACAAGACAAAATTGAGTTTAATTACGGATTAAAGCTTCTATTAGAAAATGAATATAATTTCGAAGAGCTTTTTACAACTTTAAGAAACTATATAATCAATTCTATTCCAAACAAAACAGATTATAATTCTGAAGCATATCAAAATGCTTTAAGTACAATTCCGTTAAAGCCAACTTCTACTCCCATTGTAATTTTAAAAACATATCCCACCAAAATTGCATTAAATAAGTTGTTTGAGCTTCCTAAAAGTGAAAATGTAAAAACAATTACATCTTTGCTCTGGATATTTAAACAACAGATACAGAAAGAAGAAATACAGAATGTAAAAATGGTTGTGGACATTTTTGGCATGAAATAGAATAAGTTTACAATTTTAAAATTGTTTTTGTTTTTGCAAAAAATGTTTTTTTTATTCTATTTTCGTTTAAAAATACAACGTCAATACCCGTAAACTTTTAAGGTAGATCAAAAATCCAAAATTGCTCCATTTCAAAAAATAACCCATGAATAAACAAAAGATATACCTCCTTTCAATACTTTTAATGGGGGTAACATTTTACACTTATACTTTTATGCCAAGAAAGTTTGAAATTGAGGGAGGCTCTTGTTATCAAGGAATAACAGCTACGATTATTAGATTTTTTTTAGAAATATCTGCAATTTTAAATTTAATCGCAATTATTTTTTTATATAGGTTAAAACCTAATAGCGCAAAAACATTAAGTATTATTGCTGTTATTGTTTGGTTCATAATTACTCTTTTTAATACTATTAATAAAGAATCAGTAGATTTTATAAATTCAATAATTTACTTCACTCCTTTCTTAGCTGTTAATCTTTTTATTATTATAGTGATTAACCGTATCAAAAAACTGAATCTTTAGTCTACATTAATTATTACAATTTTATTATTTCAACAATTCTAAATCAGACTAAAGTTTAATTTCTCTTTTACTTCTTTTGTTATCGCTATTTCAAAAATGTTAAACAAAAAAAAAGCATTGTTTTGAAATATTTCATTGCTAAACTTGCTATTCAAAATTACATAAAATTTGATTTTACGATTAAAACAAAACAACAAACACCTAAAAAACAGCATTTTAAACTTAAAACTTAAAGTTTTAGAAATTTAATAGTAAAAAATACATAATTTGTAAAACCGTATTATTTTTTTACTAATTTTGGATAAAGCGTTAAACCAGTGTTAAAATACATCTATTATAATTAACAATTGTTTAATTATGTAATAATCAAGCCCTATAGATTATTACATAAAAATGTCTTTTAAAAACATTACCCGAATAAATTATCAACCTACAAATTCAGAAGCCATGTTAAAGATCCAAGTTTTAAAGAAACTGCGTTTCCCTAATGTTTTCATTCTTCTGTTGATTGTTTTCTTTTCCTGCGCATTATTAATTTGCATCAACTTTTTCACTATCAAAACGTTATCAGCCAACAGAGCTTACGTAAATGGTGAATCGCATTATTCAAAAGGGCAAAAAGATGCTTCAAGGCACTTAATTACTTATCTCTATACTCAAGATCCGAATCAGTGGAAACTGTATTTAGAAGAATTAAAAGTTCCACAAGGCGATGGCACTGCCCGAATGACTTTGCTGAAAGTCGGAGATAATGAAGCTGCAAGAAAGGCATTACTTGTCGGTCGAAATTATCAGGACGATTTAGACGATCTTATTTGGTTGTTTGTCAATTTCAAACAGGTCTCTTTTTTAGCAAATGCTATACACGAATGGGAACAAGGCGATAAATTAATCTTTAAATTATTTATTATAGGCCAACAGATTGACGCCAAAATAAAACACAATATATTAACGGTTTCTGATCAGCAAAATTTCCTTCATGAAATTAGTGTTATTAGCGACAAACTTACCATTAACGAACGCAATTTTTCGAATACACTGGGAGAAGGAACACGCAAAATAAAAGACTTGCTCATTTTTACCAATGTTCTTTTTACTTTGATTATTGTTTGCAGTGTTTGTCTTTATTATTCGATAATGGTGAAGCGTTTAATTGTTTCTAAAAAAGAAATTGAGGTTAAAAATGAAAACTTAATAATAGTAAATCATGAACTTGATCGCTTTGTTTATAGCGCATCTCATGATTTAAGATCTCCAATAACTTCGTTAAAAGGTTTAATAGAAATTACACAATCTGAAGAAAACGTATGTCAGATTAGGGAATATCTAAAACTAATGCATACGAGTTTGGCGAGACAAGATCAGTTTATTAGTGACATTATTGATTATTCTAAAAACAAACGAAAACAGATTATTATGGAACCTGTTAGTTTACGGGAAATTTTCGATGAAGCTATATCTCAATTGATGCATTTTGAGAATGCAAACCGAATTGCAATTACAAAAGAGTTATTGGTTGATGAAATTCAGAGTGACGGCTTACGTTTAAAAATCATAATTTCTAATTTGCTTTCCAATGCTATAAAATATGCTGACTGCAGCAAACAAGAAATGTTTATATCAATTAAAACTTATATTGTTGATGGTTTAAACAAAATTGAAATATCAGATAATGGTATTGGAATTAAAGATGAATTTAAGGACCATGTTTTTGAAATGTATTTTGGAACAAACAAAAATAAAGGTTCAGGTTTAGGTCTTTATATTGTAAAAGAAGCTGTTGAAAATATCCGAGGAAATATTTATATGTCTTCAGAAAATAATATTGGAAGTAAATTTATTGTAACCATACCAATACCGAGCTAAAATGGAATTTAAACCTGTATTTTTATTAATTGATGATAACCTGATAGATCAAGTTGTTATCAAACAGCTTATAAGAAAAACTCTGGATGCCGACGTAATTATAACCAACAATGGCGAAGAGGGCATTCGGTGGCTATATGATCATCAGGATTTAAAATCTCTTATTATTTTACTGGATATTCAGATGCCAATTATGAACGGTTTTGGTTTTTTGTCTGAATATGATAAATTAAGCGAGGAATTTAAAAAAGAAATTCACATTTATGTGCTTTCATCTACACTTGATGCTGATGAAATTAAACAAATTGAAGACAATAATTATGTGACCGATTTTTTAAGCAAACCTCTTCCAATTGAGGAATTCAAAAAGAAAATATATCTTAGTTGATTATTGCAAAACACGATTTACTTGCGAAAAGGCTCTTTGATAATAAGCTTCTTTAGTTGAAGAAATCATAACGCCTCCATGCGTTGAAGAATGTACAAATTTAATTTCTCCATCTACTACCTCAACCACCATTCCAACATGGTTAATTTGACGCCTTCCGTTGGTTTTAAAGAAAATTAAATCTCCTTTTTGAGCTTCGTCACTTGTCACGACCATTCCAATTCTGGATTGCTCTATCGAACTTCTTGGCAGTTTAATATCAAAGTTGCTAAAAGTTGAAATCATTAAGCCCGAGCAATCAAAACCTGCTTTTGTTGTTCCTCCCGATCGATATCTTGTTCCGATATTTTCGGTTGCATTTACAATCAACTGATTGATTAAATCTGAATGATTACTGAATTTTACAATTGTATTTGTACTTGTAGAATCAATTTTAACTGAAGCATCTGCAAGTGCTGTTTCCGGTGCCATTAATGGATCTTTTATTTCCTGACTTGTTGCAGAAGCCGCAGCAGCATCAGCTTTTTCTTTTGTCGTTCGAATTTTCAAAACATAACCAACCGGTAATTTGCCTTTAATAAATGGGTTTTGTTTTTCTAATTCTGCGACTGTTATTCCGTATCTTTTTGCAATTGCATATTTGGTTTCTTTAGGCAAAACCTCAACTACAACTTCAACATCATTTGCTATTTGATTATTTTCAAATGGTTTTTCAGCTATTGCAACTGCATTTGATGGGATAGCAATTTGCTGACCTATTTTTAAACCTTCTGTTTCTAAAAGCGGATTGGCTTTTTTTAAATCTTCTACTGAAACATTATATTTTTTTGAGATTCCCCACAATGTTTCTTTAGCCAAAACCTCATGTGTGCCAGAAGTATTATTTACAATAGTTTCATTTGTTGCTGCTATTACTGTAGTTGTTTGATTTGTATTTGGAATTAATAAAACTGAATTTAGTTTTAAAATTTTAGGCGCATTAGGATTTGCTTCTATTATTGCTTTGGGTTTTACTCCATACTTTTTTGCAATAATTGTGATATTTTCACCTTTAGAAATAGTGTGCTTTAAATATTTTTCCTGCGAAAAAACACTACAACTAAAGAACAACAATGTGACGACTAATCTAAAAATCATAATTTGGGGGAATTACTTTTCATCTCTTTTATAATCAATGATCTAGCATTTTAAGAGACTAATTCGATTACTGATGGAGCGAATTTAACTTTTTTATATAAAAAAACCTCGTTTTTTAACACCTTATTTTTTTCAAAGCAAATTTTAAAATTTACAATCATAATAAAAAACTTACAAATATAGTCTTTTTAAAATAAAAAACGCCCTGTTTTCACAGAGCGTTTTTCAATATAATTTAGATCTAAAGATTAAGCTTTTCCGGCAGCAATTAAATTTAATGCTGAACCTGCAACGAACCAGCCAATTTGACCGGCGTTGTAAGTATGGTTTGCCAGGATAATATCTTTTGTACCATCTGCGTGAACAAACTCTAACGTTAGTGGTTTTCCCGGAGCGAACTCCGTTAAATCAGTAAAGTTGATAGTATCGTTTTCCTGAATTTTATCGTAATCGGCTTCGTTAGCGAAAGTCAATCCTAAAAGACCTTGTTTTTTAAGGTTTGTTTCGTGGATACGGGCAAAAGATTTTACTAATACCGCTTTAACTCCTAAGAAACGCGGCTCCATAGCAGCATGTTCACGAGATGATCCTTCTCCATAATTATGATCTCCCACAACAATAGACGGAACTCCAGCCGCTTTATAGGCACGAGCTACAGCAGGAACTGCATCATACGTTCCAGTCAATTGATTTTTAACTGAGTTTGTTTTTTGGTTAAATGCATTTACTGCTCCAATCAACATATTGTTAGAAATATTATCTAAATGCCCACGGAAACGCAACCATGGTCCAGCCATAGAAATATGGTCTGTAGTACATTTTCCGAATGCTTTGATTAATAATTTAGCACCCGTGATATTCTTACCATCCCATGCATCAAACGGAGCTAATAACTGCAAACGCTCAGATGCAGGATCTACAGCAACCTGAACTCCAGAACCGTCTTCAGCCGGAGCTTGAAATCCCGGATCTTCAGCATCAAAACCTTTTGGAGGCAATTCGTCTCCTGTTGGCGCATCAAGTCTTACTTCTTCCCCATCTTCATTGATTAATGTATCTGTTAATGGGTTAAAGCCTAAATCACCAGCTATCGCCATTGCGGTAACCAATTCTGGAGAACCTACGAAAGCTAACGTATTTGGGTTACCATCTGCACGTTTTGAGAAGTTACGGTTGAAAGAGTGAACAATAGTATTTCTTTCTTCTTTCTCTGCACCATCTCTGTCCCACATACCAATACATGGTCCGCAGGCATTAGCAAAAACGGTAGCACCAATTTTCTCGAAAGTATCGATAAATCCGTCTCTTTCGATTGTATAACGCACTACTTCAGAACCTGGAGTAATGGTAAATTGAGATTTTGTTTTTAAGTTTTTAGCACTTACCTGTCTCGCCAATGAAGCTGCACGAGCAATATCTTCATAAGAAGAGTTTGTACACGAACCAATTAAACCAACCTGAATTTGTAATGGCCAGTTATTTTTGATTGCTTCTTCTTTCATTTTAGAAATTGGAGTCGCTAAATCCGGCGTAAAAGGTCCGTTTAGGTGTGGCTCTAATTCTGTTAAGTTAATTTCGATAACCTGATCAAAATATTGTTCCGGGTTAGCGTAAACTTCCGGATCTCCAGTTAAGTAAGAAGCCACTTTATCAGCAGCATCTGCAACATCGGCTCTGTTTGTAGAACGCAGGTAACGACTCATTGAATCATCATAACCAAAAGTTGAAGTTGTAGCCCCAATTTCAGCCCCCATGTTACAAATAGTTCCTTTTCCTGTACAAGACATAGAAGTTGCACCTTCACCAAAATATTCAACGATTGCACCAGTACCACCTTTTACAGTAAGAATACCGGCCACTTTAAGAATAACATCTTTAGGAGCAGTCCATCCTGATAATTTACCAGTTAATTTTACTCCAATTAATTTAGGGAATTTCAATTCCCAAGCCATACCAGACATAACATCTACAGCATCAGCTCCACCAACACCAATAGCTACCATTCCTAAACCACCTGCATTTACAGTATGAGAATCGGTACCAATCATCATTCCGCCCGGGAATGCATAATTTTCAAGTACTACCTGGTGAATAATTCCTGCTCCCGGTTTCCAGAAACCAATTCCGTATTTATTAGAAACTGACGATAAGAAATCGAAAACTTCGTTACTTTGTGTTTTTGCTCTGGCCAAATCGGTTACAGCATCAACTTTTGCCTGAATCAGGTGATCACAGTGAACTGTTGTGGGTACTGCAACTTTAGATTTACCGGCGTGCATAAATTGTAATAATGCCATTTGAGCTGTTGCATCCTGACATGCAACGCGATCCGGTGCAAAATCAACATAATCAATTCCTCTTCCAAACGCCTTCGTTGGATTTCCATCCCAAAGGTGATTGTATAAAATTTTCTCCGTTAAAGTAAGTGGACGACCAACAATCTCGCGCGCTTTATCAACACGATCCGGCATGTTCTCATACACTTTTTTAATCATTTCAATATCAAAAGCCATAAGTATAACTGTTTTTTTATTTTTATTTTCAACATCACAAGTTACGAATAATTGAGGAGCTAGAAAAGAAAAAGCCCGAGTTTATCGCTCGGGCTTTTTATATATAATGATTATAACTAATCGTTTTTTATTACATCACTAACTGTTTACTAGAAGGCGCAAACTTAGTCAGGCTAATACCTTCTACTGCAGCTGTATATTCATCCATTGTAGGAGTTCTTCCAAGAATTGTAGACAGTACAACAACCGGTGTAGAAGAAAGCAATGACTCTCCTTTTTTACCATCAGTATCCTCTACAACTCTTCCTTGGAAAAGACGTGTAGAAGTTGCCATTACGGTATCTCCTTTTGCTGCTTTTTCCTGGTTCCCCATACAAAGGTTACATCCCGGACGCTCTAAATACAACATGTTCTCATATTCAGTACGTGCAGCACCTTTAGGAGCATTATCGTCGAATTCGAAACCTGAGTATTTTTGTAAAACTTCCCAATCACCTTCTGCTTTAAGCTCATCTACAATGTTGTAAGTTGGTGGCGCTACTACAAGAGGCGCTTTAAACTCTACTTTACCATGCAAATCTTCAATATTTTTAAGCATTTGAGCAAGGATTTTCATATCTCCTTTGTGAACCATACAAGAACCAATAAATCCAAGATCTACTTTTTTCACTCCTCCGTAAAAAGATAAAGGTCTGATAGTATCGTGTGTATATCTTTTAGAAACATCAACATTATTAACGTCCGGATCAGCAATCATTGGCTCGACAATCTGATCAAGATCAATCACAACTTCAGCGTAATATTTAGCATTTGCATCTGGAGTCAAAGCTGGTTTCTCCGCTGATTTAATCTCTGTAATTCTCTTATCTGCTTTGTTGATCAACCCCTGAAGAACTTGTTTATGATTGTCCATTCCTTTATCGATCATGATCTGGATTCTTCCTTTTGCAATCTCCAATGAATCAATCAAAGTGTCATCTTCGGAAATACAGATAGAAGCTTTTGCTTTCATTTCTGCAGTCCAGTCTGTAAAGGTAAATGCCTGGTCAGCCGTAAGGGTTCCAAGGTGAACTTCAATAATTCTTCCTTGAAATACGTTTTCTCCACCAAATGTTTTAAGCATCTGTGATTGAGTAGCATGAACTACATCACGGAAGTCCATATAACCTTTCATTTCTCCAATAAATGTCACTTTTACTGATTCCGGAATTGGCATTGAAGCTTCTCCAGTTGCAAGTGCAAGAGCAACTGTTCCTGAATCTGCACCAAAAGCAACACCTTTTGACATTCTTGTATGAGAGTCACCACCAATAATGATTGCCCACTCGTCTATTGTAATATCGTTTAGAACTTTGTGAATTACATCCGTCATTGAATGATAAAGCGCTTTCGGGTCACGAGCCGTGATTAAACCGAAATCGTTCATAAATTTCATTAATTTTGGAATATTTGCCTGAGCTTTTTTATCCCATACCGAAGCTGTGTGACAACCAGATTGGTAAGCACCGTCAACAATTGGGGAAATTACTGTAGCAGCCATAGATTCTAATTCCTGAGCTGTCATAAGACCGGTCGTATCTTGAGAACCTACAATATTAACTTCTACACGAACATCTGAACCTGCGTGTAATACTTTACCCGGAGTAATTCCAACAGCGTTTCTGTTGAAGATTTTTTCTACTGCTGTAAGTCCCTGTCCTTCAATAGAAATTTCTTTTGATGGAGCGAATACAAGAGGAGCTTCGATATCCAAAATTTTAGCAGCTAATGTTTGAAGCTTTTTACCAAATACAATTGCATATGATCCGCCAGCTTTTATAAATTCCATTTTCTGAGGCGTGAAAGCCTTAGAAATATCAATTAATTCTTTGTCTCCGTTATAAAGCTTCTTCGTTTTTGTGTTTATTGTAAGCACAGTACCAGTAGCCACAGAGTATGCTTCTTCCAAAATTGGCTCATTATTTTCATTACGAAGAACATCACCATTTGCATCCAGCTTTTTTACCCAGTTTTTAAGATCTAAACCAATACCACCTGTAACATCAACAGTTGTTAGGAAAATAGGAGAAATTCCATTTGTTCCTGCAACGATTGGAGCAATATTAATAAATGGAACATACGGACTTGCTTGTTTACCTGTCCAAAGCGCCACATTGTTTACACCTGACATTCTAGACGATCCTACGCCCATTGTACCTTTCTCAGCAATTAACATTACACTTGCATCAGGATATTGAGCTTCCAACATCTTGATTTCGTCTTGTGCCTGAGGAGTAATCATACATTTACCATGAAGTTCACGGTCAGAACGTGAGTGAGCCTGGTTACCCGGAGATAACAAGTCAGTCGAAATATCACCCTCACCTGCGATGTAAGTCACCACCTTAATTTCTTCAACTACTTCTGGTAATGAAGTGAAAAATTCTGCTTTCGCATAACTTTCAAGAATTTCTTTGGCGATTACATTCTCATTTTTAAAAGCTTCTTTTAGACGGTCTGTATCTGCCTCATACAGATAAACCTGTGTCTTAAGAACATTTGCAGCTTCTTTGGCAATAACAAAATCCTCGCCAAGTGCCAGATCCAGCAACACTTCAATAGAAGGTCCACCTTTCATGTGTGATAATAACTCAAAGGCAAAAGCAGGTGTAATTTCTTTTACTGCATATTGACCAAGAATAATTTCTTTTAAAAATTTAGCTTTAAGACCTGCAGCACTAGTAGTTCCCGGTACAACATTGTAAATAAAAAATTTAAGAGAATCCTCTCTGTATTGGTTGTTTTCCTCTTTAATTTGCTCAATGATATCGCTTAGTAATTCAGCTCCATCAATTGGTTTTGGATGAAGTCCCTGGTCTTTACGATCTGCAATTTCTTGAATGTAATCCTGATAAATATTCATAGTAAAGGTATTTTGTAGGTATTTTTATTTTTTTGTTCGCAAATTTAGTTATTAAAGCCGAGAATTAAAAAAAATATAATAGAAGTCGCCTTTTCAAAAATTATTATTGTTAAAAAAGGATTTTCACCGCTTGTTTTTATCAAAATATCAATTTTGTATTAAAAAAATGATTTTTTAATATTTTAAAATCTTTTCTTTAACAAAGTCGAAATTTCACGTTATTAATGCAGGCGAATTTTGCCCTGTTTTTAACTAAGAATCTTTCTAAATTAGCAATTACAACGTTATAGTTTGCTTAATACACCTCTTACTTCTACATTGTTTAGAAAAACTGATTCTGATTTTAAAGTCTGATAAAATTCAAAAAAAATGAAATAAAAAAATTGTAATTCATTTTTTCTTTTAACTTTGCAACACAAAGTACTTTTAGATAAATACAACTATGAAACACAAATTAGAAGTTTTAAATCAATACGTTCAAAAATCCGGAGTTATAATTAGTATAAACCTAACAATCCTGAGTCTTTTAATATTCACACTTGCATTCGTCTGCAAGGAATCTGAATATAATAATTTTGGATTTTTGGTATTCCTGAATCTTGTATTAGAATTTATTTTCGGAGGCACTATTAGTTTTCTTATTCTCAGAAAAAGATCAAAGTATCTGCATCTCGTTCCGTTCTTGCTGTTAAACTGGTTTGTTGGCTGTTTCAGTCTTAATCTTTCAATTCCAATATTTGAAGATTTACCGATTTGGGTTTATATTGTAACTCTTGTTTTTTGTCTTTCTAATTTTATCATTTATCAGGAAACTGCTATCAGAAATAGCATTACTCCCATTTACTTTATCAATGGTGTTTCTTATACTTTAATTATTTATTATGCTCTTTATCTTCTTCCTTTTACACCTTTTTCAATTATTGCACTACTTTTTCTGGGTTTAGGATTTTACGCTTTAGTTCCGGCAATCGTTCTTATCATCCATACACTTACAATTGTGCGTATTTTACAAGAAACCAGAATTTATTTTCTGTCGTTTTTTGCAGGATTTTCAATTGTTGTTATTAGTTTACTTGTTTTTGCCTTTGGCTTAAATCTCGAAAGCAGAAAAATTGCTCAAATAACTTTATCGAAATCATTCAATAACAATGAAGATTTACCTAATTATATTCTTGTTTCTCAAAATTTAAAGCCTAACTTTTTTAATGAAATTTTATTAAAAAAAGATCTTGTTTACATTCCTCTTGTCGATATTTTTTCTTTTCGGGGTTTAGATTCATTTGGCAACAAACAATTCAACGAACGCAAAAAACACAATCCGTTTATTTCTATCGCTTATTTATTTTGTCAGGATCTTGATTTAAGCCAAGACGACAGAATTAATATCCTGAAATCGAATTTTGATAAAAGATTAGAAACCGAAGAACAATTATGGAGTGGTGAAGATTTATTTACCAAGAATATTAAAGAGAATGTAAAAGTATATCCTGAAGCGCGCCTGGCTTATACGGAAGTTACCATGAAAATTACCTGCCCCGAAAAGTCATGGGGAGATCAGGAAGCTATTTATTCTTTTCAACTTCCTGAAGGATCTGTTGCAACATCTCTTTCTTTATGGGTTAACGGAATTGAAAGAAAGGGAGTTTTAACTACGAAAGAAAAAGCAAAAGCCGCCTATGCACAAATTGTTGGCGTTGAAAGCCGTGATCCGTCTTTAATGCAATGGAAAGAAGGCAATAAAGTTGTAGTTAGGGTTTTTCCTGTAAGCAGCACAAATCCACGAACTTTTAAATGTGGTTTTACAACTCCTTTAAAAGTTGAAGATAATCAAATGAAATATCAGAGCCTGGTAATAAAAGGCCCGAATATTTCGAATGCAAAAACAATTTCCCGAATTCAGACAATAGGAAACACAAAAATTGAAACTAGCAAAGATTTTGAACTTAACGGCAATTACTACATTAATGAATCTGAAGGATTAGATAATTGGGAAGCTTCTATGTCTTTAGCAAAACCTCAAAATCCGAGTTCATTTGCATGGAAGAACAAAATTTATGAAGTTAAAGAAATTCAGAAAACCACAATTCCGTTTACACCTTCAGAAATTATTCTGGACTTAACCAGCAATTGGACAACGAATCAAATAGAATCGTTTGCAACATTAAACAACAAGCATGTTTACGTTTATCTGCACGGATTAAAAACAAATATCAATAAAGACAATTACAGAGCAATTCAATTAGATTTTGAAGATTTACAATATTCCTTGTTACCGCTTTCTAAACTTGCCAAGAACAGCTTAATTATTACAAAGTGCAGTACTTTTTCGGCAAATTTTGAAGATCTCGAAGATTCTGATTATTTAAGAAAAATTAAAACGAAAGCTAAAAATCAAAATCTAAAAGTTATCAATATTTCAGCAGAAATTAATCCGTTTTGGCAAACTGCAAAAGAGCAGAAATATGTAGAATATTATCAGACTAGTGCCATTAATTGTTTAAAATTAATTCAACAACATCAGTTTGTCTTATTTAAATCAGAGAAAAACACCGTCAATATTGAACCTGCAAATATGGCCATTGTTGAGAATCCTAAAGAAGGAGAAACTTCTAAAAATAATGGGCCAAATCATATTTACAGAATGTATGCTTTTGGAAAAGTGCTTGAAGAACAGGTTAAAATTCAAAACGATTCTTTGGCTCAAAATCAATATGTCGAATTAGCAAAAGATGCAAATATTGTAACACCAATTTCATCATTAATTGTTCTTGAAACTGATGATGATTACAAAAAACACGGCATAGAGAAAAACGTTAATACTTTAGGAAATGCATCTATCAATAATGACGGTGCCGTTCCTGAACCACACGAATGGCTGCTGATTATTATTGGCTTTACAACCTTATTTTTCTATTATCAAAAAACGAAAAAGAAAACGATCTAATGAAGAACTTTTTTGATCAGCATAAAAAAGCAATTATCGTATTTATTCTGGTTTGCCTTTTGGCAATCAACTATACAATTGTATTAAATGGTCTTGATAGCAATCTTGTCGGAGTAGTATTTTCGATAGCACTATTTCTAATTGGGGGCAGAAAAACTTCATTGAATTTAAACTACCCTCTTTTAGGATTAATTTTTCTATTAGAATTTATAAGCTTTCGTTTGCATACCAAATCGTTACATTTTCTTGCCTTATCATTATTTATCTGTTTTGCATATTATAGTTTTACCCGAAAATTTTCTTTCATTGCCCTCATTTGTGTCATTTTATTTTCATCTCTTTTTAATACTTTTTTTGATTATCTAACTATCGAAATTAAGCAAACACTTTGCTATAGTGTTTACCTGACTTTGCAGCATTTTATTTCAATCGACAAAATCGAAGGAGTAAATTTTTACATCAATAATGCAAAAATTACTATTGATACTGCCTGCATGGGATTATCTATGTTTAAAACAGGTTTACTTATTGGTGCTTTTTTAATGACTTTAGAAGAACGAAAACAACAAAAATATTTCAATATCAAACAAATTTTCATTTTCTGTATGCTGTTGATTTCACTCAATATTGTTTCGAATTATTTTAGAATTATAACGCTGATTCTGTTTAATTGTACCGAAGAAAACATTCTTCATCACGGCATTGGTTTAATCTGTTTTATGGTTTACCAAATTGCTCCGATGTTGTTTTTAATTCGGTTTTTTAAGCCTAAACAAGAAGCAATTGCAAATGAAAAATCCGGATCTTTTAAAGTGATACCAATTACTATTGGAATAATGATGCTTTTTATTACAAGTTTAGAAATCAAAAAAGAGCCGGATTATAAATTATTAGACCATTTAAATCCCGCATATAAAATCCATAATGGAACTTGGGTTAATAATGAAGTTTTTAAAATAGTAACTCCGCAAAAACTTATTTACATCAAAACGCCTGCACATAATCCTTTAATTTGCTGGACTGGAAACGGCTACAAAATCATAGAATCTAAAGTGATTAAAAAGAATAATGAAGAAATATGTTTTGTTAAAATGGAGAAAAACAATGTTCAATATTTCTCTTATTGGTGGTATGAATATAATAACAAAAAATACACTTCGCTAATCGATGTTTTATTGATGAAACTCATTTACAACAAATCAATCCGATTGATAAACGAAACAAGCAAAGCTCCTTAATAAAAAAAGCCTAACAGAATTTAAAATCTGTTAGGCTTTTTTTCAATATTTTTATATCGTTACAATAACTTCTGAATAATAATTTCTTCTGTTATTCCTTCAGCATCAGCTTTATAGTTTTTAATAATTCTGTGGCGTAAAATTCCGGTTGCAACTGCTTTTACATCTTCAATATCCGGAGAAAATTTCCCTTTGAAAGCCGCATGTGCTTTTGCTGCCAAAATTAAGTTTTGAGATGCTCTTGGTCCTGCTCCCCAATCTAAATAATTCTTTACAAAATCATTAGTCAAAGTATTATCAGGACGTGTTTTACTTACTAAAGTTACTGCATATTCAATAACATTATCTGCAACAGGAATCCTGCGGATTAAATGTTGAAAATCGATAATTTCCTGTGCAGAAAACAACGGATTTATTGTTGTTTTAGCATCTGAGGTTGTACGTTTTACGACTTGCACTTCTTCTTCAAAACTTGGATATTCTAATTTAATAGCAAACATAAAACGGTCTAATTGCGCTTCCGGCAACGGATAAGTTCCTTCTTGCTCAATAGGGTTTTGCGTAGCTAAAACAAAATAAGGCAAATCTAGTTTATGATTTTCACCTGCAATTGTTACAGAGCGTTCCTGCATTGCTTCAAGTAAAGCTGCTTGTGTTTTAGGCGGCGTTCTGTTAATTTCATCTGCTAAAATAATATTAGAAAAAACAGGCCCTTTTATAAACTTAAATTTTCTGTTTTCGTCTAAGATCTCACTTCCCAAAATATCCGAAGGCATTAAATCGGGCGTAAACTGTATTCTTTTAAAATCTAATCCCAGCGCCTGAGACAAAGTATTTATTAATAATGTTTTTGCTAATCCCGGTACACCAATTAAAAGTGCATGTCCGCCAGAAAAAATGCAAATCAATATTTGATCTACTACTTCATCCTGACCAACAATAATTTTGGCTATTTCTAGTTTTAATTCGTTTCGTTTTTGAACTAAGTTGTGAATCGCTGCTACGTCAGACATTTATGAATGTATTTAAAATTAAAAAGAGTTAGTGCTATGAAATCATAAAACTAACTCTTTTATTTATTTAATAAAATTATTTTTTCAACCAATTGTTTGTAAACTTACAATCTCTGTATTCTCCAATAATTTTAATATAAGTATCTTTAATTTTATCATCAAACCATTTTGCAATTGCATTGATTTGTTTTTCTTTTAATGCTAATTCTTTAATTTTAGTATAATCTTTAGCATAATCGGCAACGTGTTGATCAATTCTATTGGTAACGGTAATCAATTTGTATGTTTTTTTACCTTTATCATCTGTATTTAAAAGTGGTAAAGAAACTTCATTATCTTTCAAATTAGAAACCTGGCTGTATAATGTAGGGTCCATTTTTGTAAGCTCAAAACGAGTATCCTGAGTATTAGGATTTACTAAAGTTCCTCCATTTGTTCTGGTTTCTTTTTCATCAGATTCTGTTCTGGCTGCTTCAGCAAATGTAATTTCTTTGTTTACTAACTTATTTCTAATATTAGTAATTCTTTCTTTAGCATCTTTTAAAGCTGTTTCAGAAACTGTTGGAGCGATCAAAATATGACGTAATTCTACTTCTTGTCCTTTTATTTTGTCAATCATAATAATATGATATCCAAAATTAGTTTCAAAAGGCTCAGAAATTTCACCTTCTGCCAAACTAAAAGCAACATCTTTAAATTCTTTAACAAATGGTGTTTTTCTGGTCATTTTATAATAACCTCCACTATGTGCTGATCCGGGATCCTGAGAATATAAAACTGCTTTTGTTGCAAAACTGGAACCTTCTAAAACGTCTTTTCTAATAGCATTTAATCTATCAATTACTTTTTGTTTATCTTCTTGAGAAACTTTAGGCTCTACCACAATTTGTGCTACTTCCATTTCAGCTCCAAAAGTTGGCAATTCGTCTTTTGGTATTTTTTTAAAGAAATTACGAACTTCTTCAGGCGTAATTTCAACTGCATCAATAATCTTTTTTTGCATTTCCGAAGCTAGTTTTTGCTCCTTTAATATATCTGCAAAATAAGTTTTAAATTCTTCTACAGAATTTTTCTTGTAATAAGCTACAACTTTATTAATGTCTCCTACTTGTTGAATCATATAATTCAAACGTTCATCCATCATAGATCTTACTTCGGCATCACTAACGATAATACTATCCTGAATAGCCTGATGCGCGTATAATTTATCTTCTAAAAGTTTTCCAAGCATTTGGCATCTGGTAATATCTTTTGTAGAACCTCCCTGACTTGCAATCTCTAAATATCCTTTATCAATATCAGAATCTAAAACAATATAATCTCCAACATTAGCAATAATACCATCAATTTTTTGTCTTTGTCCTGACGGAGTTTCAATTGGCTTTTGAGCAACAACATCTGGTATAATTTCTTGTGCCGAAATAATTGAGTTGAAAAAAAATAAAAAACATATTGTTAACCCAAATCTGTAATCAATTGTTTTTAGCTGTAATTTTTTTAATAACATTATTTTAAATTTAATTTGAATGCCTTAGACCTTTGTTTAAACTATTAATCCTTTTATTCTGATTTTCAAAATCAATCTGAAATTTAAATATAGATGATCTAGTTTGTTTTAACTTATAACGAACAAAAATAACAATTCAATTACATAATACAACTATCAGTAATACTATTAACAAAAAATTATAGGATAGGGATTTAATTCGATTAATAATAAGCTGTTTTTCAGACAAACAAATTACTGTTGGTTCTCAAAAACAGATCCTTTTTCATGACTTCAAACTTTTTATCCCGAATTGTTTTTTGATAAACGTAACCATTTATTGTTCAATGAAAAACAAAAAAGTTTTCAACACTACAACGTTTTCGTAATATAAATATTTTCCTATAAATAAAAACATAGCAAAATTTATATACTTTCGATGTGTAATCAACAAATTAGGATAGCTAAAATTATGAATATCTCATATTTATAACGAAATAAATAATTGATTACACTTTATTATCTAACCTAAACCAAATCTTTATTATGAAAAAATCTTATGCAAAAATGTATTGCATTCTGGCAGCCACTACGCTTCTTTTTTCTTGTTCGCAAAATGACTTAAGCGAAACTGACGTAAAGTCTCAAAGTGAGCAATTTAAAATCATTAATGTAACACATCATGACGGAAAGCCTTTTAGTACAGGAGATGCAAAATCATCTCTTAACGGAAAATATGTTGACAATCCGGGAGGAGGCGTTATGATGCAGGCTTTTTATTGGGATGTTCCTGCCGGAGGAAATTGGTGGAATACTGTTACTACCAAACTAACCGACTGGTCGAATGCCGGAATTGGATCTATATGGCTTCCACCGGTTTCAAAAGCGCAAAACGGGGCCTTTTCTATGGGTTATGACCCTACTGATTATTTTGACTTTGGAGATTTTAACCAAAACGGAACTGTTGAAACCAGATTTGGATCAAAAACTGAATTGGTGACTTTAATTACAAAAGCGCATACCGAAAACATGAAAGTGTATGCTGATATTGTAATTAATCACAATAGTGGAGGGCAATCAGAAGCAAATCCGTTTACAGGAACTAATACCTGGACGAATTTTAATGGCGTTTCTTCAGGAAAATTCAAGCGTACTTACACGAATTTTTATAAAAATAGCTTTGGTAATAACGATGAAGGTTCTTTTGGGGGATTTCCTGATTTATGTCACGCAGATCCTTATGTAAAAGACTGGCTGTGGCTACGAGCTGATGGAGTTGGTAAATATTACAAAAACACCATGAAATTTGATGGCTGGAGATTTGATTATGTGAAAGGCTTTGGTGCTTGGGTTGTCAATGCATGGAATGCAAATGTAGGCGGATTTTCTGTTGGAGAATTATGGGATTCAAATGTAAACATACTAAATGACTGGGCGAATAATGCCAATAGTTCTGTATTTGATTTTGCTTGTTACTACAAAATGAATGATGCTTTTGACGGAAATAATCTTGCATTATTGAACGATGATATGATGTGGAAAAGAAATCCGTACAAAGCGGTAACTTTTGTTACTAACCACGATACAGATGAAATTTCAAGTAAATTATTAGCGTACTCTTATATATTGACTCACGAAGGATATCCAACAATTTTCTACAGAGATTATGAAGAATGGCTGGATAAAAATAAATTGAACAACCTAATCTGGATTCATAATAATAAAGCAACAGGTACAACTTCAATTTTATATTCTGATAATGATGAATATGTAGCAAGAAGAAACGGATACAATGGAAATCCCGGATTAGTGGTTTATATTAATAATTCGACTTCCTGGCAGGAAAGATGGATTGAAACCAATTGGGCAAATACTCAAATTAAAGATTTTACCGGAAATTCTACTTGGTATCCAACAACGCAGGCAGATAAATGGGTTAAAATACAATGTCCGCCTAAAGAATATACGGTTTGGTCAATTAATCAATAATATACAAAAATGAAAATTTAAGGCTGTTCTAAAAAAGCAGCCTTATTTTTTTGTTTAAAAACTTCTCTTTTATACAGTAAAGACTTCTAAATTAAGAAGTGAATATTTTTATTAAGCCGTAATTAATAGTACTTTTGCAACCTATTTATACAAAATATGAGCTTTTTAAAAGAAATACAACGCAGAAGAACATTTGGAATTATATCGCATCCTGATGCCGGTAAAACAACTTTAACGGAGAAATTATTGTTGTTTGGAGGTGCAATTCAGGAAGCCGGAGCCGTAAAAAACAATAAGATAAAAAAAGGAGCAACGAGTGATTTCATGGAAATCGAACGCCAAAGAGGTATTTCGGTTTCAACATCGGTACTTGCTTTTAATTATAAAGACAAAAAAATCAATATTCTAGATACGCCAGGTCACAAGGATTTTGCTGAAGATACTTTTAGAACTTTAACTGCCGTTGACAGTGTGATCGTTGTTGTTGACGTAGCAAAAGGGGTTGAGGAACAAACTGAAAAATTAGTTGCCGTTTGTAGAATGCGTAACATTCCGATGATTGTTTTTATTAATAAATTAGACCGTGAAGGAAAAGATGCTTTTGATTTAATGGATGAAGTAGAGCAAAAATTGGGTTTAACAGTTACGCCTTTGAGTTTCCCTATCGGAATGGGTTATGATTTTCAGGGAATTTATAATTTATGGGAAGAAAACATCAACCTTTTTAGTGGAGATAGCCGTAAAAATATCGAAGAGACAATTGCTTTCTCAGATGTACAAAATAACCCGGAATTAGATAAAATTGTTGGTCAAAAAGCAGCCGAAAAACTGCGTGAAGAATTAGAATTAATTGATGAAGTTTATCCGAAATTTGAACGTCAGGATTATTTAGATGGAAAATTGCAGCCTGTATTTTTTGGTTCTGCTTTAAATAATTTTGGAGTTCGTGAATTATTAGATTGCTTCGTTGCAATTGCTCCTTCGCCAAGACCAAAAGATTCTGAAACTCGTTTAGTAGATCCTGCTGAAGAAAAAATGAGTGGCTTTGTATTTAAAATTCACGCTAATATGGATCCGAAACACCGTGATCGTTTAGCATTTATTAAAATTGTTTCCGGAACTTTTGAAAGAAACAAACCTTATTACCACGTTCGTCAGAAGAAAAATTTAAAATTCTCTAGTCCAAATGCTTTTTTCGCTGAGAAAAAAGAAATCGTTGACATTTCATATCCCGGAGATATCGTTGGGTTACACGATACAGGAAATTTTAAAATTGGAGATACTTTAACAGAAGGTGAAATCATGAGTTTTAAAGGAATCCCAAGTTTCTCTCCGGAGCACTTTAGATACATCAATAACGCCGATCCTATGAAAGCGAAACAGCTAGATAAAGGAATCGATCAGTTAATGGATGAAGGTGTAGCACAGTTGTTTACTTTAGAAATGAACAACCGTAAAATCATCGGAACTGTTGGAGCACTTCAGTATGAGGTAATTCAATACCGTTTAGAACACGAATATGGTGCAAAATGTACTTATGAGAATTTCCCGGTTCACAAAGCTTGTTGGGTAAAACCTGATGACGCCAAAAATGATGAGTTTAAAGAATTTAAGCGTATTAAACAAAAATTCCTTGCACACGATAAATATGGTCAATTGGTGTTTTTAGCTGATTCTGATTTTACGATTCAAATGACACAAAATAAATATCCGAGTGTAAAATTGTTTTTTACATCTGAATTTGACTAATACCTTTTTAAAAGGAAAATAAAAAATGCTGTCTAAGATAATTTAGACAGCATTTTTTATTTTATAAATTATTATTAAAGCTATTTTCCATCAATATAATTAATTCCCAATCCTCCGGCAATCATAATTTTAGAAAGCTCATCTTCAGCAATAATTACATTCTGTATTAGTATATTATTCTTAACTGACTTAATATCAAATGGAATCGCTTTCGCAAGATAATAATCATCAGCTGTAATCGTAATTTCAAGATTTTTACTGCTTTTTAAAACTCGCAAAGGAATAGAAAAATCTCCCGTTTTAGAATTTACCTTTATTATATTATTCGACCCACTTATAGCAATTGCTAAATTGGTGTATACTTTGCTGTTAAATGGCTTTTTTGTTCTGGCTTCTAATAATTTTCCTTTTATTGTTACTGAAACCTCTTGTTCAACATTTTTATTATAAACGACTTTCCCCATTTTATAAACATTCGGTTTTGGAGAATTTGTTTCAGTTTTAACAGGTGTTTTTTCTTGTCCCACAACATTTGAAGCTAATAAAAGTGATGCCGCTACAGCTGCATATTTTAAATTATTGATTCTGGAAATTTCATTGTGCTCAAATTCTTCCGTCAATTGTGTCACTTTTAGTCTTGTACAAATGTTTTTATCTTTGGTTTCTGCTATAAATTTAGCAACTTCAGAATTCGTTTTTCTACTCAAATCAATTACATTTTTTGCACAAGAATTGCAAAACGAACCATTTGCATTCGGTATCATTTTATTAAAATTTTCAGAACAAGGATTTGCTATTTCTAAGGTGAATTTCTTTTTCATACTATACTCTTTTAAGTTAGAATCTTTTACAGATACTTATTACTTATATAGAGAACATTTTTTATAAAAAGGTTGGGAAGGAAATAAAAAATATTTTTATTGTTCAATTTAATTGCTAATATTTAAGTTTCAAAAATCTTAAATAAAAAAAAGCGCTAATTTTCACTAGCGCTTTTTTTATTAATTTGAATTAATCAACCTTTACTAAGTCATTATATTCTAAAAATTAATCTTTTATTAGGAATGTCGAAATTAAGACAATTACACTTACAAAAAAAATATAGTCGATGAAAGTGAATTAAATCGGATAAACTGCATTTTAGTTAAAAGTTACAATAAAAAAGCCCCATTACTGGGGCTTTTAAGTTTATGCTTGTCCTGCCGGACCAAAATTAAGCGGTATTGGCGCTTGTTCAGTGTCTTTGATTTCGCCATGAGCGGCTTCAAAACGATGAATATTTTCACCAATTGCTTTCAATAATCTTTTAGCATGTTGTGGTGTCAAGACAATTCTTGACTTTACCTTGGCTTTAGGAATACCCGGCATAATGCTCACAAAATCTAAAACAAACTCTGATGATGAGTGATTTATAATCGCTAGATTAGAATAAATTCCTTCTGCGATAGTTTCGTCTAACTCAATATTAATTTGCTCTTGTTGTTGTTTCGGATTACTCATAGTTTCCCTAATTAATAAATATATTCTTCTTTATTCGCCATCATTTCATTGTAATCGTCTTTAGATCCTACGATAGTATTATCATATTCTCTCATACCAGTTCCCGCAGGAATTCTGTGTCCAACAATTACATTTTCTTTCAATCCTTCTAAATCATCTACTTTACCAGCTACAGCAGCTTCGTTAAGTACTTTTGTTGTTTCCTGGAAAGAAGCAGCAGAGATGAATGATTTAGTTTGTAGCGAAGCTCTTGTAATACCTTGTAAAACTGGCGTTGCAGTTGCAGTAATTACATCTCTAGCTACAACTAGATTTTTATCAGTTCGTTTCAACAATGAGTTTTCATCACGTAAATCACGAGGTGAAATAATCTGACCTGGTTTCAATACAGCAGAATCTCCAGCGTCTTCAACTACTTTCATACCGTATAATTTATCGTTTTGAACGATGAAATCTTTAGTGTGAATTAATTGATCTTCTAGGAATAATGTATCTCCTGGATCCTGAACTCTTACTTTACGCATCATTTGACGAATAACTACCTCAAAGTGCTTGTCATTAATTTTTACCCCTTGTAAACGGTATACCTCTTGAATTTCATTTACCAAATACTGTTGAACAGCAGCCGGTCCTTGAATTCTTAAGATGTCATCTGGTGTAATTGCACCGTCAGACAATGGTACTCCTGCTCTTACGAAGTCATTTTCCTGTACTAAGATTTGGCTTGAAAGTTTAACTAAATACTTTTTAATCTCACCAAATTTAGATTCGATAACGATCTCACGGTTACCTCTTTTGATTTTTCCAAAAGAAACAACACCGTCAATTTCAGAAACAACTGCTGGGTTTGAAGGGTTACGAGCCTCAAGCAACTCAGTAATTCTTGGTAAACCTCCCGTGATATCGCCTGCTTTAGAAGAACGACGTGGAATTTTTACTAATACTTTACCTGCTTTAATTTTCTCACCGTTCTCAACCATAAGGTGGGCTCCTACTGGTAAGTTATACGAACGAATCAATTCACCTTCTTTACCGTAAACCAATAAAGTTGGAATTAATTTTTTATTTCTGGCTTCAGAAATTACTTTTTCCTGGAATCCTGTTTGCTCATCGATTTCAACTATGAACGATTGTCCTTGTTCTAAATCCTCGTAAGCAATCTTACCAGTAAATTCAGAAACAATTACACCATTATATGGATCCCATTTACAGATCACAGATCCTTTAGTAACTACTTCACCATCCTTAACGAAAATACTAGATCCGTAAGGAATATTGTGTGTGTTTAATACAATTCCCGTTTTCTCATCAACTAATTTTAATTCAGTTGAACGAGATACTACAATATCAGTAGCATTACCTTCACTATCTTCACCTTTTACAGTTTTTAAATCTTCAATCTCAAGTCTACCGTTGAATCTTGTAACAATACTAGATTCTTCAGAAATACCTCCGGCAACCCCTCCAACGTGGAACGTACGAAGTGTTAACTGTGTACCTGGCTCTCCAATAGACTGAGCTGCAATAACTCCGACAGCTTCACCTCTTTGTGTCATTTTTCCAGTAGCTAAGTTTCTACCGTAACATTTAGCACAAATACCTTTTAAAGCCTCACAAGTTAATGGAGATCTAACTTCTACTCTTTCAATAGGAGAAGCTTCAATTACTCTCATAATTGCTTCAGTAATTTGTTTACCAGATTCAACTATTACTTCATTAGTAAGTGGGTTTATAACATCTTGCAATGCAACACGTCCTAAAATTCTTTCTCCTAATGATTCAACAATTTCCTCATTTTTCTTCAAAGCAGAAACTTCAACACCTCTTAAAGTTCCACAATCTTCGATGTTTACAATAACATCTTGAGAAACGTCATGAAGCCTTCTTGTTAAGTATCCGGCATCGGCAGTTTTAAGAGCCGTATCCGCAAGTCCTTTACGAGCACCGTGAGTAGAAATGAAGTACTCAAGGATCGAAAGACCTTCCTTAAAGTTAGAAAGAATCGGGTTTTCAATAATCTCACCACCACCAGCAGTAGATTTTTTAGGCTTAGCCATCAAACCACGCATACCAGTTAACTGACGAATCTGTTCCTTAGAACCCCTCGCCCCAGAGTCAAGCATCATATATACAGAGTTGAAACCTTGTTGGTCTTCTCTAATATTTTTCATTGCTAATTCTGTCAACTGAGCATTTGCTGAAGTCCATACGTCAATAACTTGGTTGTAACGTTCGTTATTCGTAATAAGACCCATGTTATAGTTCACAGAAATACCTTCAACTTGCTCTCTGGCATCTGCAATCAATTTAGTTTTTTGTTCTGGAATTCTAATATCACCAAGAGAGAATGATAAACCTCCTCTAAATGCGAATTTATACCCCATATCTTTCATATTGTCCAAGAAAGCTGCTGTAGTAGGTACATTAGTCACACTTAAAATGTGTCCAATAATATCTCTAAGGTTTTTCTTAGTCAATACATCATTGATATATCCGGCTGCTTCAGGTACTACTTCATTAAATAATACACGTCCTGCAGTTGTTTGGATAATTTTATACACTAACTCTCCAGCCTCATTAAAATCTTTTGCTCTGATTCTTACACGAGCATTTAATTCTAATCTTCCTTCGTTTAATGCAATATTTACTTCTTCAGCAGAATAGAAAGTTAAGTCTTGACCTAAAATTATGTGTTCTGGTGTAGAGATACGTTCTTTGGTCATATAATATAGACCCAAGACCATATCCTGAGAAGGTACAGTAATTGGAGCACCATTTGCAGGATTCAGAATATTGTGAGAAGCTAACATTAATAATTGTGCCTCTAAAATAGCTTCTGGTCCCAATGGCAAGTGAACTGCCATCTGATCCCCATCAAAATCGGCGTTGAAAGCCGTACATACTAATGGGTGCAACTGGATCGCTTTTCCTTCAATTAATTTTGGTTGAAAAGCCTGAATACCAAGTCTGTGTAACGTAGGAGCACGGTTAAGTAATACCGGGTGACCTTTAATTACATTTTCAAGGATATCCCAAACTACAGGCTCTTTTTTGTCTATGATTTTCTTAGCAGATTTTACTGTTTTTACAATACCTCTTTCAATCAATTTACGGATAACGAAAGGTTTGTATAATTCAGATGCCATATCTTTTGGCAATCCACATTCGAATAATTTTAATTCAGGACCAACAACAATTACCGAACGAGCAGAATAATCCACACGTTTTCCAAGTAAGTTTTGACGGAAACGTCCTTGCTTACCTTTTAATGAGTCAGATAATGATTTTAATGGTCTGTTAGATTCTGTCTTAACAGCAGAAGCTTTACGAGTGTTATCAAATAATGAATCTACAGATTCCTGTAACATACGTTTTTCGTTTCTTAAGATAACTTCTGGAGCTTTAATCTCCATTAATCTTTTCAAACGGTTGTTACGGATGATTACACGACGGTATAAATCATTTAAATCTGAAGTTGCAAAACGACCTCCATCAAGTGGCACAAGCGGACGTAATTCTGGTGGAATAACAGGAACCACTTTCATAATCATCCATTCTGGACGGTTTTCGCGGTTTAAGTTAGACTCACGGAAAGACTCAACAACTTGTAATCTTTTTAAAGCTTCAGTTTTACGTTGTTTAGATGTTTCGTTATTAGCGCTGTGTCTCAATTGGTAAGACAACTCATCTAAGTCGATACGAGCTAATAAATCCATAATACATTCTGCTCCCATTTTGGCAACAAATTTATTAGGGTCCATATCATCTAAATATTGATTTTCCTGTGGAAGAGTATCTAAAATATTCAAATATTCTTCTTCAGTTAAGAAATCTAATCTTTGTAATGATTCTCCATCTGCATTTTTAGCGATACCCGCTTGAATTACTACATATCTTTCGTAATAAATGATCATGTCTAATTTCTTAGATGGAAGACCAAGGATATAACCAATTTTGTTTGGAAGAGAACGGAAGTACCAGATATGAGCAATTGGCACAACAAGGTTGATGTGTCCTACTCTGTCACGACGTACTTTTTTCTCTGTAACTTCAACACCACAACGGTCACAGATGATACCTTTGTAACGAATTCTTTTATATTTACCACAAGCACACTCAAAATCCTTAACAGGCCCGAAGATTCTTTCACAGAAAAGTCCGTCACGTTCTGGTTTGTGCGTTCTGTAGTTGATAGTTTCTGGTTTCAAAACCTCTCCTCTTGATTCTTTCAAGATAGATTCAGGTGAAGCCAATCCAATAGAGATTTTATTAAATCTTTTAACCGGATTTTTATCTTTATTATTATTTCTATTATTCATCATAGTTTTTACTATTGATTTATTTGCAATTAAAAATTGATTTTTTTTGAAGCTATATGCATTAGGCTGTAAGCTTTACGCAGTGCTTACGGCTTATAGCTTAAGGCCTACGGCATTCAAAATACTACCTCGGATTACTTCTCTAAACTTCAAACTAAATTTTGAAGCGCTAATTATAAAACTTTTCAGGTCTAAATAAAAAATCGGAACGGGTTACGGGTATAAATCCTAAAAACTTTTATAAATGAGTAATCAGCCCCGATAAAAATCGGGACTGAAAACTTCTTAATACTTATTATTCTTCTAAACGAATGTCAAGTCCAAGACCTTTCAATTCATGCATCAATACATTGAATGATTCAGGTAATCCTGGTTCTGGCATAGATTCTCCCTTAACGATCGCTTCGTAAGTTTTAGCTCTACCAATAACGTCATCCGATTTAACTGTTAAGATTTCACGTAGCGTACTTGATGCTCCATAAGCTTCAAGTGCCCAAACCTCCATCTCTCCAAAACGCTGACCTCCAAATTGAGCTTTACCTCCAAGTGGCTGTTGAGTGATCAACGAGTATGGTCCGATAGAACGTGCGTGCATCTTATCATCAACCATGTGTCCTAATTTAAGCATGTAAATTACACCCACAGTCGCTGCTTGATGGAAACGCTCTCCAGTACCACCATCATAAAGATGTGTATGTCCGAAACGTGGTACTCCAGCCTCATCAGTTAATTCATTAATTTGATCTAAAGAAGCACCATCAAAAATTGGAGTAGCAAATTTTCTACCTAAATTTTGTCCAGCCCATCCAAGAACAGTTTCATAAATCTGACCAATGTTCATACGTGAAGGTACCCCAAGTGGATTCAATACGATATCTACCGGTGTTCCGTCTTCAAGGAAAGGCATATCTTCATGACGAACGATTCTTGCAACAATACCTTTGTTACCGTGACGTCCTGCCATTTTATCCCCTACTTTCAATTTACGTTTTTTAGCGATATAAATTTTCGCTAATTTCAAGATTCCAGATGGTAATTCATCTCCAACTGTAATAGTGAATTTTTCTCTTCTTAAAGATCCTTGTAAGTCGTTCAGCTTAATTTTATAGTTATGAATCAAATCATTAACCATTTTATTTGTAGCATCATCAGCAACCCATTGACCTTTGCTTAAGTGAGCAAAATCTTCTACTGCGTAAAGCATTTTCTGAGTATATTTTTTACCTTTTGGTAAAACTTCTTCACCCAAATCATTCATTACACCCTGAGATGTTTTTCCGTTAACGATCAGGAATAATTTTTCAACCAATCTGTCTTTTAATTCAACAAATTTAGTTTCGAATTCCATTTCTAAAGCGCCTAAAGCATCTTTATCCTGAGTACGTTTACGTTTATCTTTTACGGCTCTTGCAAATAATTTTTTGTCAAGAACTACACCATGTAAAGATGGAGAAGCTTTTAATGAAGCATCTTTTACATCTCCTGCTTTATCCCCGAAGATTGCACGAAGCAATTTCTCTTCCGGAGTAGGATCTGATTCTCCTTTTGGTGTAATTTTTCCGATAAGAATGTCGCCAGGTTTAACCTCAGCTCCAATTCTGATCATACCGTTTTCATCTAAATCTTTAGTAGCTTCTTCAGAAACGTTAGGAATATCGTTTGTTAACTCTTCATTTCCTAACTTAGTATCTCTAACCTCTAATGAATAATCATCAACGTGGATAGAAGTAAAAATATCGTCACGAACTACTTTTTCAGAAATTACAATCGCATCCTCAAAGTTATACCCTTTCCATGGCATGAACGCAACTTTTAAGTTTCTACCTAAAGCTAATTCACCATTTTGAGTAGCATATCCTTCTGATAATACTTGTCCAAGAATAACTCTGTCCCCTTTTCTTACGATTGGTTTCAAGTTGATACTTGTACCTTGATTGGTTTTTCTAAATTTAATTAAGTTGTATGTTTTTTCATCAGCATCAAAACTTACCATTCTTTCTTCTTCAGTACGGTCGTATTTGATAGTAATGATATTAGCATCAACATATTCTACAGTTCCATCTCCTTCAGCATTAATCAATACTCTAGAATCTGAAGCTACCTGACGCTCTAAACCTGTACCAACAATTGGTGCTTCCGGACGGATCAAAGGAACCGCCTGACGCATCATGTTAGATCCCATCAAGGCTCTATTCGCATCATCATGTTCCAAGAAAGGAATCAATGAAGCCGAAATCGAAGCAATCTGGTTAGGAGCAACGTCTGTATAATGTACTGCAGAAGGCTCAACAACCGGGAAGTCACCTTCCTCACGAGCAATAACATTGCTAGCTGTAATTTTACCAGAAGCATCCATTTCAATGTTTGCCTGAGCAATCATTTTTCCTTCTTCTTCTTCAGCACTTAAATAGATAGGTGTACTTACTAAATCAACTACACCATCTGTAACTTTACGGTAAGGAGTTTCGATGAAACCCATTCCGTTAACTTTTGCATAAACACCAAGAGATGAAATCAAACCAATGTTTGGTCCCTCTGGAGTTTCAATCGGACATAAACGACCATAGTGTGTATAGTGAACGTCACGAACCTCAAATCCAGCTCTCTCTCTCGAAAGTCCACCAGGTCCAAGGGCAGAAAGTCTTCTCTTATGTGTAATCTCAGCTAATGGATTCGTTTGATCCATAAATTGAGACAACTGGTTCGTACCAAAGAAAGAGTTGATAACCGATGATAATGTTTTAGCATTGATCAAATCGATTGGTGTAAACACCTCGTTATCTCTAACGTTCATTCTCTCACGAATAGTTCTGGCCATACGTGCTAAACCAACACCGAATTGTTGAGACAATTGTTCACCAACTGTTCTAACACGACGGTTTGATAAGTGATCGATATCATCAATCTCTGCTTTAGAGTTGATCAATTCGATCAAATATTTTACAATGGTAATGATATCTTCTTTGGTAAGCACTTGCTTTTCCATTGGGATATCTAAACCAAGTTTTTTGTTCATTCTGTAACGACCAACTTCACCTAAGTTATAACGTTGATCAGAGAAGAACAATTTATCTATAATACCACGAGCAGTTTCTTCATCAGGCGGTTCTGCATTACGCAATTGTCTGTAAATATGCTCAACAGCTTCTTTTTCAGAGTTTGTTGGATCTTTTTGTAATGTATTGTGGATAATAGCATAATCTGCCTGGTTATTATCCTCTTTATGTAACAAAATAGATTTAACGTTAGAATCGATGATTTCTTCAACATTATCTTTGTCGATAATAGTATCTCTATCAAGGATGATCTCGTTACGTTCAATAGAAACTACCTCACCGGTATCTTCATCAACGAAATCCTCGTGCCAAGTGTTCAATACACGTGCAGCAAGTCTTCTTCCAATATATTTTTTAATACCTGTTTTAGATACTTTAATTTCTTCAGCAAGGTCGAAAATTTCAAGGATATCCTTATCTCTTTCGAATCCAATAGCACGGAATAAAGTTGTAACCGGTAATTTTTTCTTTCTATCGATATAAGCATACATTACGCTGTTGATATCTGTAGAAAATTCTATCCAAGAACCTTTAAAAGGAATTACTCTGGCAGAATAAAGTTTTGTTCCATTTGCGTGGAATGATTGACCAAAGAAAACCCCAGGAGAACGGTGTAGTTGAGATACTACTACACGCTCAGCACCATTGATAACAAAAGTACCGCTTGGAGTCATGTAAGGTATTGTTCCAAGATAAACATCTTGTACAATAGTTTCAAAATCTTCGTGTTCTGGATCTGTACAATATAGTTTTAACCTGGCTTTTAAAGGCACACTATAAGTAAGACCTCTCTCTATACATTCTTGAATTGTATAACGTGGCGGATCAACAAAATAATCTAGGAATTCCAATACAAAGTTATTTCTTGTATCTGTAATTGGGAAGTTTTCCATGAAGGTGTTGTATAACCCTTCGTTGCCTCTTTCGTCAGATTTCGTTTCTAATTGAAAGAAATCTTTAAAAGATTTAACCTGAACATCTAGAAAATCTGGATAGTCAGGAATATTTTTTGTAGAGGCAAAATTCAATCTTTCAGTCTGATTTGTTATCATCAATGGACAAAATTTTGATTAAAAAAAAGTAATTTTTTTGTGTAAAAACACACTGTTTAATCTATACTTTCTTATTATAATCAATACATCTTTAAAAATAAACCAAAAGTAAGTTCAATTTTTTTTCTTCGTATTGATCAAAAACTTTTTCGTATTTTAAACTATTTGATAATAAAACTTGATATATTTTATTATACGAAAAATGGTTTAGGCCTTTGAGTGTTCACTCAGGACCTAAACCTAGTTCTTAAAACCGAGTTGAATTATTTTAATTCAACTACAGCTCCAGCTTCTTCTAATGATTTTTTAAGACCTTCAGCCTCTTCTTTAGAAACACCTTCTTTAACGTTACTTGGAGCACCGTCAACTACATCTTTAGCTTCTTTCAAACCTAAACCTGTAAGTTCTTTTACTAATTTTACAACTGCTAATTTAGAAGCTCCAGCTTCTTTTAATACAACTGTAAATTCAGTTTGTGCTTCTTCAGCAGCACCTTCTCCACCACCAGCAGCAACTACTACAGCTGCAGCAGCAGGCTCGATACCATACTCGTCTTTTAATATTGTTGCTAATTCGTTAACTTCTTTAACTGTTAAGTTAACTAATTGTTCTGCGAATTGTTTCAAATCTGCCATTTTTTCTATCGTTTAAAATGATTTGTAAAATATAATTTATTTATTGTGCGCTAATTAAGCAGCAAGGAAATCGAATTCCCTGCATTTGTTATTATGCTTCTGTCTCTTCGCTGTTTGCGAATTGATTTTGTAAAGCAGAGATAACTCTTTGTGCTGGTGACTGCAATAACCCAATAAGTTCTCCAAGAAGTTCTTCTTTAGATTTAATAGTTGCTAATGCATCTAATTGATCATCTCCAATATAAATTTCAGAGTTAATATAAGCTCCTTTTAATAAAGGTTTAGCCGATTTTTTTCTGAAATCTTTAATTATTTTTCCAGGTGCATTTGCAACATCTGAAATAAATATAGCACTATTACCAGTCAATACTGAAGGTAAATCACCATAGTCATTAGCAGAAGCTTCCATTGCTTTTGCAAGCAAAGTATTTTTCACAACCTCTAATTTAATACCTGCTTTAAAACAAGCTCTTCTCAAGTTTGAAGTTGTTTCTGCGTTTAATCCAGAAATATCAGATACATAAATAATATTTGTACCAGCTAACTGTGCAGTTAAATCTTCAATCGCGATTGATTTTTCTTCTCTAGTCATACTAAAAATTATTAACTACCAATTATACTGCTTTAGGGTCCAATGCAATTGCAGGACTCATAGTGCTTGTAAGGTGAATACCTTTAATGTAGGTACCTTTAGCAGCAGTTGGTTTAAGTTTGATTAATGTTTGAATAATTTCGTGTGCATTGTCATAAATTTGCTCAGCTCCAAAAGAAACTTTACCAATTCCTGCATGTACGATACCAGTTTTATCAACTTTAAAGTCAATTTTACCAGCTTTAACCTCTGCAACAGCTTTTGCAACATCCATAGTTACAGTACCTGTTTTAGGGTTTGGCATTAAACCTCTAGGTCCTAAAATACGACCTAATGGACCTAATTTACCCATAACAGCCGGCATCGTGATGATAACATCAACATCTGTCCAACCATCTTTAATTTTTTGTAAGTAATCATCAAGACCTACATAATCAGCTCCAGCTTCTTTAGCTTCCGCTTCTTTATCTGGAGTAACTAATGCTAATACTTTAACGTCTTTACCAGTTCCATGAGGTAATGTAACCACACCTCTAACCATTTGATTCGCTTTTCTTGGATCTACACCCAAACGAACTGCGATATCAACAGACTCATCAAATTTTGCAGAAGCTATAACTTTAATTAATGCAGCAGCATCTTTTAAAGAGTATAGTTTATTCTTTTCAATTTTTGAAGCAGCCTCTTTTTGCTTTTTTGTTAATTTTGCCATTTCTTTCTCTTAATTAAAAAGGAGCATCTCCTGATACAGTTATACCCATAGATCTAGCAGTTCCAGCGATCATGCTCATTGCAGATTCGATTGTGAATGCATTTAGATCTACCATTTTATCTTCAGCAATTGCTTTGATAACGTCCCAAGTAACGCTAGCTACTTTTTTACGATTTGGTTCACCTGATCCAGACTTTAGCTTTGCAGCTTCCAATAATTGGACAGCAGCTGGAGGAGTTTTTACAACAAAATCAAATGATTTGTCTTTATACACAGTAATTTGTACTGGGCATATTTTGCCAGGTTTATCTTGTGTTCTAGCATTGAATTGCTTACAGAACTCCATGATATTAACCCCAGCAGCTCCTAAAGCAGGTCCAACCGGTGGCGACGGATTCGCAGCACCTCCCTTAACTTGTAGTTTAACTACCTTACTAATTTCTTTAGCCATTTTTTAAAAAATTTAACACCGTAATCATTGGAAGCGATTACAGTGGTTATTATAGATGTAACAAAAATTATACTTTTTCAACTTGCATAAAGCTTAATTCTAATGGCGTTTTTCTTCCGAAAATTTTAACCATTACTTCAAGTTTACGCTTTTCTTCATTGATTTTTTCAACCGTTCCGTTGAATCCGTTAAATGGACCATCGATCACTTTAACAGTTTCACCTAAGTTGAAAGGAATAGAACGAGTATCTGTATTTACAGCTAACTCATCAACTTTACCTAACATTCTATTTACTTCAGAAAGTCTCAAAGGAACAGGCTCTCCGCCCTTGATCTCACCTAAAAATCCAATTACACTAGTAATAGACTTAATAATATGAGGTATCTCACCAACTAAATTGGCTTCGATCATAACATATCCAGGGAAATAAACTTTATCCTTAGACATTTTCTTTCCTTCTTTTACAGTAACTACTTTTTCTGTAGGCACTAAAACTTGGGAAACATAATCACCCATACCTAATCTGGCAATCTCAGTTTCGATGTAAGCTTTGACTTTATTTTCTTGTCCGCTTACAGCTCTAACTACATACCATTTTTTCACATTATTATCTGCCATCACAAAAAAATTATCCTTTTAACCAGTTAAAAAATCCAGCCAAAGCTTTTGCAAAAAATTCGTCTACTCCCCATGTTGCCAAAGCGAATAAAACCGAAAATACAGCTACAACAATTGTCAATTTTTGAACCTCAGCCCAAGCAGGCCAAGTAACATTTGACTTTAACTCTTCGAAAGCCTCTGATAAATAATTCGTAACTTTTGTCATTTGATATATTTTTTATTGCACGGGCGGAGGGATTCGAACCCCCATCAACGGTTTTGGAGACCGCTATTCTACCCTTGAACTACGCCCGTAATTAAAAGCCAGTGATTTCAGTTAAGAAAATCAACTGGCTTTTTATAATATTTATAGGATTATCCTACGATTTCAGTAACCTGACCTGCACCTACAGTTCTACCACCTTCACGGATAGCGAAACGTAAACCTACGCTCATTGCGATTGGGCTTAATAAAGATACATTGATAGTTAAGTTATCTCCTGGCATTACCATCTCTACTCCTTCTGGTAAAGTAATAACTCCTGTTACGTCAGTTGTACGTACGTAGAACTGTGGACGGTAGTTATTATGGAATGGAGTATGACGTCCACCTTCTTCTTTTTTCAAGATATAAACCTCAGCTTTGAAAGTAGCGTGTGGTTTTACTGATCCTGGCTTAATGATAACCATTCCTCTTTTGATAGATTCTTTATCAACACCTCTTAACAATAAACCTACGTTATCTCCAGCTTCACCTCTATCAAGGATTTTACGGAACATCTCAACTCCTGTAATAGTAGAAGTCAATTTATCAGCTCCCATACCAATGATTTCAACAGCATCACCTGTATTAGCAATACCAGTTTCGATACGACCTGTAGCAACAGTTCCACGACCAGTAATTGTAAATACATCCTCAACTGGCATCAAGAATGGTTTTGCAGTATCACGAATTGGTTCTTCGATCCAATTATCAACAGCTTCCATTAATTCAATGATTTTAGGAACCCAAGCAGGATCATTATTCAATCCTCCTAAAGCTGAACCTTGAACTACAGGACCATTATCTCCATCATATTCGTAGAAAGATAATAAATCTCTGATTTCCATTTCAACAAGCTCTAATAACTCAGCGTCATCAACCATGTCTACTTTGTTCATGAAAACTACCATTCTAGGAATACCAACCTGGCGACCTAAAAGGATGTGCTCACGAGTTTGTGGCATTGGACCATCTGTAGCAGCAACTACTAAGATAGCTCCGTCCATTTGAGCAGCACCAGTAACCATGTTCTTTACATAATCCGCGTGACCTGGACAGTCAACGTGAGCGTAGTGACGGTTAGCTGTTTCATACTCTACGTGTGATGTATTAATAGTAATACCTCTTTCTTTCTCCTCTGGAGCGTTATCGATTTGATCAAACGATTTTGCTTGACAGTAACCTGCATCAGACAATACTTTTGTAATTGCAGCAGTTAATGTAGTTTTTCCGTGATCCACGTGTCCAATTGTACCTATGTTTAAGTGCGGTTTGGAACGATTAAAATTCTCCTTTGCCATTTTACTTAATTTTTAATCTTAGTTATATATTAATTTCAATTTCCTACTTACTTGAGCCAATGTCGGGAATTGAACCCGAGACCTCTTCCTTACCAAGGAAGCACTCTACCCCTGAGCTACACCGGCAGAGAGTTCTGATTTTAGATTTTTGAATTTAGCTTTCAGATTTTTAACAATCTAAAATCCGAAATCTCAACTTCTTTTTTTTGTGGGGAGAGCAGGATTCGAACCTGCGAAGTTCACACAGCAGATTTACAGTCTGCCCTCGTTGGCCGCTTGAGTATCTCCCCTTTTTTTATCAATAATTGCATGAACAATTTCAAATCGAATTTGAAATATTTTGAGCCGGCGGAGGGACTCGAACCCACGACCTGCTGATTACAAATCAGCTGCTCTAGCCAACTGAGCTACGCTGGCAATATCAATAAAAAAGCCCGCTATTTCTAACGGACTGCAAATGTAGCTATTTTATCTTTGAATCAAAACATTTTTTGAAAAAAATTTCAATTATATATGTGTTCTTATTTTTTCTTTCCTTTTTACCAATACACGCTCTAAAGATTCTGCCGAAAGTTCTACTGCTTCTTCGAATGTTTTACATTGTTTTTTAACCAAAAAATCATCTCCAGGAACATTAATCTTAATCTCAACCGCTTTATTCTCTTTATCACTTGTTCTTTCAACTTTTAAAAAAACGTCAGCCGAGACAACTCGATCGTAATATTTTTCCAATTTATCCATTCTTTCCTGAATAAAATCTACCAACTTTCTGTCAACAGTAAAGTTAACGGCATGAACATCTACCTTCATAATACTAATTTTAGGGTTAAACATTTCAGAATTATTATTTATTTCTTGGATGTGCGTCACTGTACACCTTTTTAAGCTCTGCTAAACTATTATGAGTATAAACTTGCGTAGACGCCAAACTCGAATGCCCTAATAATTCTTTAACTGAATTTAAATCTGCTCCGTTATTTAGCAAATGGGTCGCAAAAGTATGCCGAAGCACATGAGGACTTTTCTTTACCTTTTCAGAGACTTTACTAAAGTAAGAATTTATTAATCGATACACAAAAGATTCGCTCAATTTTAACCCTTTTTTTGAAATAAAGAAAAAATCATCATCAACTATATTTTCTACAGAAGCACGTTCATTTAAATATAAACGAAGCTGCTCAACAATAACAGGCAAAACAGGAATAATACGCTCCTTATTTCTTTTCCCTAAAACCTTAATAACATTTGAAGACAAATCTACATTTCGCAACATTAAATGTATCAACTCCGCCCTTCTCATTCCCGTTGTATAAAACATCTCAACAATAAGTTTGTCCCGAATTTCCTCAAAACCGACAGGATCATCGATTTGCCGGATTAAATCTGTAAGTTCTTTTTCAGAAAACGGGATCTGAATAATTTTAGGTGTTTTCAATGCTTTATGCTTCAGCATTGGACTGACTTCTATTTGCTTTGTTTTTAATAGAAATTTATAAAAGCTTTTTAAGGAAGCCATTTTTCTATTTACAGATACGTTGGAAATATTTTCATCAACTAAAGAAACAATCCAACTTCTAATCTGTCCATAATTCACTTTCTCTATATTATCCTGATCAAAATTAGCTTTGTTAAACGCTTCAAAAAATGCGATATCATTTAAATAAGCATTAACCGTATGAGGAGAATATTTTTTCTCTAATTGAAGATAATCACGAAACGCTTCTTTATTTGATTTCATATAAATAAACTTTATTTTACATAGAACAGCCTTAACCACCCATATATCCAATCTTATTATCTCAAAATTAAGCATAAAAAAACCGTTAGCATCAAAATCTTGACAACTAACGGTAATTATTTTTGAAAAGCGTAATACTAACTTTCTAAACCATCTCTCATGTTTTGAATGTAAGCAGCTTTTTGAATTTGAGCTCTTTTGATTACAGAAGGTTTAATAAAAGCAGTACGTGCTCTTAATTGACGAACAGTTCCTGTTTTATCAAATTTTCTTTTATAGCGCTTTAATGCTCTATCGATATTTTCTCCGTCTTTAATTGGTATAATTAACATAATATAGACACCTCCTCTCGTTAAGGCTGCAAAAGTATGTATTAATTATGAATTATGAGTTATGAATTGTGAATTATTTTTTTAAAAAGAAAACAGAATATAGAAAATAGAAAAAAGATGCAAGACTAAACTACTTTAATAGTCATATATAACAACTACTCTTTACTCTTTACTCTTTACTCTTTACTCTTTACTCTTTACTCTTTACTCTTTACTCTTTACTCTTTACTCTTTACTCTTTACTCTTTACTCTTTACTCTTTACTCTTTACTCTTTACTCTTTACTCTTTACTCTTTACTCTTTACTCTTTACTCTTTCAACAAATTTCTTGAGATAACTAATTTTTGAATTTCAGTAGTCCCTTCTCCAATTGTACATAATTTAGAGTCTCTATAGAATTTCTCAACAGGAAAATCTTTTGTATAACCATAACCACCATGAATTTGAACTGCTTCGTTTGCAATCTTTACACACGCTTCAGAAGCATACATTTTTGCCATAGCTCCAAGCGTTGTCACTGGTTTATGTTGTTGCTTTAAAAAAGCTGCTTTATGCAATAACAATTCTGAAGCCTCAATTTCTGTTGCCATATCAGCCAATTTAAATGAAATTCCCTGAAAACTGCTAATTGGCTGCCCAAACTGATGTCTTTCTTTAGAATATTTTAAAGCTGCTTCATAAGCCCCTTTTGAGATTCCTAATGATAAAGCACCAATTGAAATCCTTCCTCCGTCTAATATTTTCATTGCCTGAACAAAACCTTGCCCAACTTCTCCTAATCTATTAGCATCCGGAACACGACAATTATCAAAAACCAATTCTGCTGTTTCACTGGCACGCATTCCTAATTTATTTTCTTTTTTTCCTGATGTAAATCCTGTCATTCCTTTCTCAAAAACAAAAGCTGTCATTCCTTTTGAATCTCCTTTTTCTCCAGTACGAACAATTACAACTGCAATATCTCCGGAAATAGCGTGTGTTATAAAGTTTTTTGCACCGTTTACAATCCAGAAATCACCATCTTTTATAGCGGTTGTATTCATTCCGCCAGCGTCAGAACCTGTATTATGTTCGGTTAAACCCCACGCTCCAATAAATTCAGCTGTAGCTAATTTTGGCAACCATTTTTTCTTTTGCTCTTCATTTCCAAAAGTTAAAATATGATTGGTACATAACGAATTATGAGCTGCTACAGATAAACCGATTGAAGGATCTACTTTTGATATTTCTTCAACAACGGTGATATATTCGTGGTAACCTAAACCTGACCCTCCATATTCTTCCGGCACTAAAACCCCCATAAAACCCATTTCTCCTAATTTTTTAAATAGAGAGACAGGAAAAGTCTGAGCTTCATCCCATTCCATAATATTTGGCCTGATATTTTTCTCTGCAAAATCTTTTATAGATTGCGCAATCATTAATTGTGTTTCGTTATAATCAAAATTCATTGTTAGTCGGTATTTTTTTAGAACTCCAAATATAAACTAATTATTTTTGCTTTTTCAACAGGAAAATCTTTAATTTTTGACAAATCCTCAATATTTTTAAAATTTCCGTTCATACTTCGATATGTCACAATTTGTTTTGCCAAAGCATATCTAAAATATGGGAATTGGGATAATTCTTTTAACGAAGCATCATTTACAGCAATCTTTTTAAAATTTGGCAACGTATAAATTTTAAAATGTGCATTTAATTCAAAAATAACTTCTGGCGAAAGTCCCCAAACCTCTTTAATTTGTTCCATAGATACAAAACCTCCCAAAATTTCTTTTTGTTTTAATATCCGCAAAGATAATGCTTCACCAATTCCAAAGATTTTCATGAAATCCTCCTGAGTAGCTTCATTTATATCTAAAGTTACTATTTTTTCTTTTTTTGGATATGCATTTTGAACAAATTCTTTTTTATCTTCTTTAAATTTCTTTTCATTGTGAATCCAGCTTGGAAATTTGAAAAGAGGAGAAATAACATTTAATAAAGAATCAGATATTTTAGTTACTTTTTGAAACTCTTCAGCTGAATTAACGTATTTATTCTCCTTTCTAAAAGCCATTAGACGATCTATTTCCTGAACAGACATACCAAGTTTATAACCTTTATAATCTGAGATAAAATTTGGGTTAAAGGAATACGTTTTCGGTTTAGCATCATATTTTGCCAACTTCATCGAATCAATTTCAGATTGTAAAAACATCCATTCCTGCTCTTTTTTAGCAGAACTTTTTTCAGGATTTACAAAATTGGCAAAAAAATAGACCATTTGTAAAATGATAATTATACTAAACAGTAAAACGATACCGGTACGTTGTTTATTTGTAAACTTAAAATATGGCGCTAAGGCCTTTAAATTAATCATTCAATAAATTCTTTTATAACATCAAAATTAAGCAAAGAAATTATTTAACAAGAAAAATATTAAAAAATATTAAATAAATATATATTTTTGTTTTTATGTTAAATTAAGTTGATGAAATACACTACTAAAAGCCTATTTTGTAGTTGATAGATTATAAATTTTAAACATTTTATAACTTAAAATTACATAATTGTTTTTATTTTTTATAAAAAACGATACATTTGGAGCTTAATAACAATAAACCACTATTATAATATGTCAATTTGGAAAAGAAAACCATTAGCACAGCTTTTAGCAGAAGCTGCTGATTCTGAAAAAGGATTAAAAAGAACTTTGACCGCTTGGTCATTAATAGCCTTAGGTATTGGCGCCATCATTGGTGCAGGATTATTTGTTAGAACTGCTACCGCCGCTGCGCAAAATGCCGGTCCATCAGTAACAATTGCATTTATTATAGCTGCTATAGGTTGTGCATTAGCTGGATTATGCTATGCAGAACTCTCTTCTTCTATTCCAATTTCAGGTAGTGCTTACACTTACACTTATGCCACTATGGGAGAATTCCTTGCCTGGATTATTGGTTGGGATTTAATTCTTGAATATGCTGTAGGAGCGGCAACAGTAGGAATTGCGTGGAGTGAATATCTCAATAATCTGCTGGTCAATGTCTTTCATGTCAGTCCGATCCCGTTTGAGTTTTCACACTCTCCTTTTCAAAAAATAGTTGATCCGGTAACACAGCAAGTTACACATGGAATCATAAATCTTCCTGCACTTTTTATTGTTAGTGTGATTAGTTTATTATTGATTAAAGGTATACAGGAATCTGCTTTTGTTAACGGAATCATTGTAATTGTTAAAGTAGCTATTGTTATCTTAATAATTGTAATTGGTTGGAATTTCGTAAATCCGGCAAATCATACACCTTATATCCCGCCATCCTCAATTTTCACAGATGAACACGGAGTTGGACATAGTTATGGTGGTATTATGGGAATTCTAGGAGCTGCTGGAACTGTTTTCTTTGCCTTTATTGGTTTTGATGCTGTAAGTACAGCTGCTCAGGAAACAAAAAATCCTAAAAAAGCAATGCCAATTGGTATTTTAGGATCATTAGCTGTTTGTACTCTTTTGTATATTCTTTTTGCACACGTTTTAACTGGTGTTGCAACTGTTGAAGATTTTAGAACTGGTGGTAAAGAAGCTTCTGTAGCTTTTGCAATCAATAAATATATGATAGGATATGAATGGTTGGGACAAATGGTAACTGTTGCTATTCTTGCAGGTTTTTCTTCTGTAATCTTAGTGATGTTATTAGGACAATCAAGAGTATTTTATGCTATGGGTAAAGATGGTTTGCTTCCAAAAGCTTTCAGCGATGTGCATCCAAAATACAAAACTCCATACAAAGCAAATCTTGCCATTTTAATAATTGTTGGTGCATTTGCAGCTTTTATTCCTGGTGATATTGTAGGAGACATGACTAGTATTGGAACTTTATTTGCTTTTGTTCTTGTATGTATTTCAGTTATTATTCTTCGTAAAAAAGAGCCAAATATGGTTAGAGAATTTAAAACTCCATTTGTTCCATTGGTACCTATTTTAGGTGTTGCTGTATGTTGCGCTATGATGTACGGTTTAGGATGGACAAACTGGTTAAGACTTTTTGCATGGATGGCCATAGGAGTTATTTTCTATTTTACTTATGGTAAAAAACACAGTAAATTGAATAATCCGGAACAATAGTTTTCTATATAAAATAAAAAGGGATCATGAAGTAAATTACTTTATGATCCCTTTTTTTATGCTTTAAATTACTTTTATAAATCAAAAACAGAAGTTCGTTTGGCACGAATTAAGTCTTTAAGACGAATCCAGAAAGCTAGCGTTAGGTAAATTCCAAAACCTAAACCTGCAGTGACAAAGGAAATATAAATAAAAAATAAGCGAACACTCGTAACACGCATTCCTAGTTTATCTGCTAATCGCGATGAAACGTGAAATCCGTATTTTTCGAAAAAAAATTTAAGCCTTAAAATAGCTGACATATTTATTTTAGATTTATTCTTAGACTAACTCAGGATTACAAAAGTACAAATTTATCTTATGTCTACATTTTCTAATTAATTATTCTTTAGCAACTCCATTCCTATTCCGCATTTTAAGCAAGATTTATGATTACAGTATTCATTTTTAAGTTGTAACAGTGCTTGTGTATCAAATGCGTTTTTTGATGAAATTCCAAAAGACTCAAATTTATAAATGATTGAATTTTTTTCTGGCGCAACCTGATTCATTAGTTCTATTAAATCCTCAGAATTAGATTCTCCCATAATATCTGAATACGCAAACTGGATTGGTATAATTGTATTTAAAACCAATAAATCTATAAATGATTTCGATAAAGATTTTGACTTCTTCGGACTTTCTTTATCAAACTGATAATGGTTTTGCCAATATAAACTTGCCGAAACATCTAATAATTTGTACACTTCTTTAACTGATTTTAAGTGTATAATTTTAGAAAACAAGTTTTGATGTGTGCTATATAAACTCGCTAATTGCGAAAGTCGAATTGTAGGGAAATTATCCGGACGATGTTTAAAAAATTCAACAGGATCGGCATATACTTTATCTAATTGATATTTATGTAAGAGGTAAAAATACCTAAACTTCAAATCTTTAAAGTAAACATCTTCTTTATCATGATCTAATAAACCGGAAGTTCCTAAAAGTAAAGCTTCGAGATTTTCGACTTCAAAACTTTCTTTTCTAATAATTGAAAACGGAATTGATTTGGCAATTTGCAAGAAAGGGTTTCCATTTGTATTTAATCCAAAATTCTTCGCTAAAAGACAAAACAGAACGGCTTCCCAATCCTGATTTGTTTCTTTGAGTAAATCATATATAAACTTTGATTTACGCTCTAATCGCTCGAAAAACAATCGTTCCTGCCAGTTTTTAAAAACAAAATCATCAATTTGGGCAATCTGTTTTTCGCAAGATATCCATGATTTTGGAGTTACTAAGGAATGGTAATTGTTTATTATTTCTGATGAAACATAATCTTTTAAAACCAAAACTGGAATTTCAGAATTATTCTCCCTAAAAATTTCTGTATCATGTTTCCAAACTACATGCAAAATAACATTATCATAAGCAGTATCTCTTTCATGCCCATGAACATACCAATCTGAAGATTTTAAATGGATTTCGACATTTCCCGCCCATTTTTGTTCTCCGATTCTAATTTGTGCATTAAAAAAATCCGGGCCGGCAAGTTCTAAATAATCACCTGTTTTAATAATGGTGATTGGTTCATTTTGAGTAGTTCTTAAATTGAGTGTTTCAAACTTTTTGAATCTCCATAGATAATGAAGAAAATCTTCTTTCATTTATTGGCTTTTAAATTAAAATTTACAAAAGCCTAAATTAAATAAAATAATACTAATCTTACAAAATAAAATCGCTATAATTATCGCAAGATATATAATTTGGCGCAAGCTCTTGCATCAGATAAGGCCTCATGATGGTTTAGTTGAATTTTCATCTCACGGCAACAATCACTTAACTTTGTTGGTTTTAAACCTTTTGCTTTATATATCTTAACCGTGCATTCCCATTTTGAAGCAATATTTAAATCTTCATATTGCAAACCGTGAAGTGCCATTGATTTCATTAGTACATTACGATCAAAACTTTCGTTATGAGCCACAACAACTCTATTTTTTAAACGCTTTTCGATTTCAGGAAAAACTTGCTTAAATGATTTTGCATTTACTGTATCTTTTGGATAAATGCCATGAACCTGAATCGTAAAATAGTTGTATTCGTTGTTAGGCGGCTTAATTAATGTAACAAACTCATCTACAATTATACCATTTTCGACGGTAACAATTCCAACAGAACACGGATGATATCCGGTAGCGGTTTCAAAATCTATAGCAGTAAAGTTCATTATTACATCTATTTAAGCTAAAAAAATCCATAAATCTAATTGTTGTAAAACTAGATTTATGGATTTATAAAATTATTAAAATTGTCTTATTTTATTGCTCCGATAATATCATATTTTGTAATGATATGATGTTTCCCATTTCCAAGATCTACTAAAACAGCATCGTTTTCTTTGGTAAATAATTTCGAAACTTCTTCGATTGTTGTTCCTAATTTAACAATTGGGAAAGGTTTACCCATAACCTCCTTAATTGGTTTTTCGGCAACATTTTTATCAGCAACATAACTTCTGAATAAATCTGTTTCATCTACAGAACCAACAAATCCATTGATGTCTACTACGGGAATTTGTGAAATTTTGTATTTACGCATACGTTCAATCGCGTGAGAAACTAATTCCTCTGTACGCACAACGATCAATTCCTTATCAATATGATCTTTAATGACATCTTCGGCTTTGGTTACGTTTTCTTCAAGAAATCCACGTTCACGCATCCAGTCATCATTGAACATTTTACCTACGTAACGGCTTCCTGAATCATGAAAAAGTACAACAACAACATCTTCAGGTTTAAAATGTTCTTTTAGTTGTAACAAACCTTTTATACAAGCTCCGGCTGAATTTCCAACAAAAATAGCTTCTTCAAGAGCAATTTTTCTGGTGTAAACCGCAGCATCTTTATCTGTTACTTTTGTAAATCCGTCAATTAAAGAAAAGTCAACGTTTTTAGGTAAAATATCTTCTCCAATTCCTTCTGTTATATACGAGTAAATTTCGTTTTCATCAAAAATTCCTGTTTCGTGGTATTTCTTAAAAACAGAACCATACGTATCGATTCCCCAAATTTTGATATTCGGATTTTTCTCTTTTAAATATTTTCCAACTCCTGAAATCGTTCCTCCCGTTCCTACTCCAACAACAAAATGAGTGATTTTTCCATCTGTTTGTTTCCAGATTTCCGGACCGGTTTGTTCGTAATGTGCCAAAGAATTTGACATATTATCGTATTGATTAACATACCATGAATTTGGTGTCTCTTCGGCAAGACGTTTTGAAACAGAATAGTACGAACGAGGATCCGTAGGTTCAACATCGGTAGGGCAAACGACTACTTTGGCACCAACGGCACGCAAAATATCCATTTTCTCTTTAGATTGTTTGTCTGATATTACACAAATTAATTTGTATCCTTTAATGATCGCTACAAGCGCCAATCCCATTCCTGTATTTCCTGAAGTTCCTTCGATAATAGTTCCTCCTGGTTTTAAACGACCATCAGCCTCTGCGTCTGCAATCATTTTTACGGCCATTCTGTCTTTTACAGAATTTCCAGGATTAAACGTTTCGACTTTTGCTAATACTAACGCATCAATTTCAGCAACAATTTTGTTGAGTTTTACTAATGGTGTATTACCAATTGTTTCTAAAATGTTATTTGAAAAGTCCATTTTATATGAATTTAATTTATTTGGTTTTAAATAATTTTATTGGAAGAAATTCCACACTAAACCAAATCGGATGGTGAAATCGCGATATGGGTTATTAGGCGCTGAATAATAATTGTTTCCGGAAAAAGCAGCATTAAAATGTTCTGCCTTAAAGTAAAATCTGGTTTGTCTAATTCTAAAATTTATGAAGTAATCAAAATTGGCATAATTACCGATTTTCTTGTCCTGCTGAACAAAAAGCTCTCCAATAACCGGGTTGTAATCATTACCATAATATTCAGTAAAATAATTGAATGTCAATCCTGTTTGCATGAAAAGTGCTTTCTTAAAAAAGTAACTTGAATAGTAAAGCGTATTTCTGGTTACGAAATCAGGAAGATTTAAAATTAAATCTGATTGATCTACTTTTTGATACAATAAAGTATTATCTAAACCAAAAGATCCAAATTTAAACTCTTTATTTGCTTTTACTGATAAATAATTTATTGCATTACCGTATTGCGCGGGATTTATAATTTGAGTTTTGGCTGTTATTTGTGCATCCGTAGAAACATCTTCAAAATACAAATGGTCTTTTAAAACAGTATATTGAACTTCTGCATTTAACCAAGGTGTATAAATATTGGCGCTTATTAAATTGATTTTTTCGTTTTTAAAATTGTTTGACCAATTATATTCTATATAACTGCTTTGGTACAAATTATAGTTATTATTAGGTAATTTATTGATGTTTCGGTATCTAAAGTCGAATTGGATTTTATCGTTTAAATTATATCTCAATTTTGCATCTAAATCAGACAGTGACTGATTTGTAATTGATCTGGTATATAAAAATCGACCGTTCCATTTATTTTTTTGATACTCATATTGCCCTCCAACATTATTAATTTGAAGATATAAATTGTCTGGGATCATACTGCCATCTTCTTTAAATACAATTCGGTTGTATTTATAGTTAGATCTGTAATCATCTATAAAAAAATTGAACTTACCTAAAAGCGAGTTTTCATAAGCAACACCGGCTTTATTATATAATTTTTCAAAACGTGTCTGATCATTTATTCCACTTGTAACATACGATTCTCCAAATCTGTCAACAGCCGCGCCATCTACTGTCGAAATAACTGTTGGCTGATTGTATTCGAAAAATTTGCTTTCGTAATTAAATTGGTGCGTTACATATAAATTATTGTTTCCTTCTGTTGGATTTACTCTGAAAGCATGATCAAAAAATAAACGTCTTCCTTTTAAAAACGATTTTGCATCTGTTAGATATACCTGTAATCTTTGACGGTTTTTAAAATCCGGATCTCCACTTTCAAAATCTTCTGGCGTTGTTATTCCACCGTTTTCTTCGTTTGAAATATCCTGAGAAGTAAAATGAGCATTTAAAATATATCTTTTATCTGTTGTAAAATAACTTGTGGTCATTCTTAAATTTCCTGAACTAACTAATTGATTTATATAATTACCTTCAGAGCGCAAACCTCTGTAGGCAATAGAAAAATTAAGATTTTTTGAAGTATTTAGGGTAATAAAAGAATCTACGTTTTGCCCTTTGTTTATGGTTGTATTAAAAAATAATTCGGTTAGAGGTGTTGCAACAGAATAATACTGAATTTGATTGGCTTCGAGAAAATTAAAATGTTTTGCTTTAAAACCAATTTCCGGATAAGGCGAAAAATCTGTTAAACTATATTGTAAAGTATTATATGTTTGCCCAATATTTGCAAAAGGCAAAAGTCCGAAATTATCCTTGCGGAGATAGTTTTGTCTGTAAGAACTTTTAAGCGTTAATGAAGTATCAGCATACGTTGTGTCGTGTTCTAATGTATATTTTTGATACTGTTCAATCTTTGCTATTAGCGCTTTTTTCTTTTTCAATGTATCGGTAATACTTGAATATTTTGTGTTCATATCTAAATTGTCCTTAGGCGCTTTTTTTTCTTGAGAAAACAATAAAGTAGGTACGACTAATAGATATAGAAAAAAGAATATTCTCATTTGATAGCTTTATATATAGTTATTTTGGCAAAATTTGTCTCGCAAAGGTAAAAGATAAAAACGTATAAAAAAACACTTCAATTCGTAGTTGGGAAAATTTCAAAATAGAACATAAAAAAACTGCCCAATATTTTGGGCAGTTTCTGTATTATTTTAGCAAAAATTACTAAAGCTCATTTTGAACAACTAATGGGTTAGCATTAATTTCAGCTCTAGGAATTAACCATTGCCATCTTTTATCTGTTGCAGGAACACTTAAAACTCCGTTTGTAATTGTTGAATTATGATTAGCTCCAGTTCTGTCAAGAGGAGAATTAGTTCTCTTTAAGTCATAGAATCTAAATCCTTCTCCCCATAATTCAATTCTTCTTTGAAACCAAATCTCATCCACTAATGCTTGTCCTGTATTTGCAGACAATACATAAGAAGGATTTCTTGCTGATACTAAAGTAAAAAGAATTGTATTTGCATCTGCTAATCCTAATCTTGCTTTAGCTTCTGCTTCTATAAGATACATTTCTGCAACACGCATATAAGGAACATCACATCTACTATCTCCAGTACTTATTGATAAAAATTTCTGACTTGTGTAAGGATATTTAGAATAATTTGAAGGAAGATTCAATGCAGTATGAAGACCTGTTTTATCAAATAAAGTTGAACGTACATCAGTTGTTGGAATCAGGTTATAAAGCTTGCTGTTAATTGCTTTTGGACAAGAACGAATAACAGTTGAATTATAATTTCTAGACATGTATGCTCCGAAATTACCAAAGTAATCTGTTTGTACTTCATTAATATGGCTTCCCCACATCCATTCTGCTGCAGTAAAGTCATTAAAACCTTTTTTGTACTGTTCTACAGTCATTAATGCTATTCCTGCTTTAGCCTGCGCAGCATAATCTGCAGCAATAGCCCAATTCCCTTGTGTTAGCGCTACTCTAGCTTTTAAACCTTGGCCAACTTTTAAACCTAAATGAGAATTGTTTGGTTTTGTATAACCTACTAATAAAATATTTGCTTCGTCTATATCCTTATTAATTTGAGTATACACTTCTTCAACTGTAGAACGAGGAAATTGTTCATTACCAACTGTCAAAATTAAAGGCACTCCTAATTGTGTATTATCTACACCATTAACATATCTTTTTCCAAATAACTGAACTAATTGATAATGGCAAAAAGCTCTGTAAAGCAAAGCCTGACCTTTCAATATCTTTTTATCAGCATCAGAACCGGTAGCAGCATCAACAGTTTCTAATATCGTATTAGCATTTCTTATTATTCTGTAATACGTTCTGTAAGGAAATCTTATATCCTGAGAATTTTCATTAGCTATACCATTCCAGTTGTAAACTTGCAAAAACCATGCATTTGAAACAGGATATACAAGATCATCTCCTGCAATATCCACTTGTTCCATTAAACTTCCTAATCCATTTTCATTTTGGTTAGACTCATATCTAATATACAATGATCTGTGTATACCATTTAAAAGGGTCATTAAATTTTCAGTAGTTTTAGTAGCACCTTCATAATCAACAAATTCAGTAGGTGTTTTATCTAAAAAATCATCCGAACAAGAAGTGAGTACTAACATCGATATTGCAAAGAATATCTGTTTTATATAATTTGATTTCATAATATTATTTTTTAAAAGTTTAAGTTTAAACCCAATGAAATAACTCTAGAAGGAGTATATCTGTTTTGAGTTGTTCCATTAAAAGTTTGACTTGGATCTAATCCCTGACGTTTAGTGAATAATAATAAATTTTCACCATTTACATATAAAGTAGCAGCATCTACACCTAATTTTGAAATTAGTTCTGTAGGCATTTTATATGATAAATTAACTTGTCTCAAAGATAAATAATCAGAGCTTATTAACCATCTGTCAGAAGCTGCGTTAGATTGAGTATTTCTGCTCACATCCATTCTAGGTACATCTGTAATATCACCAGGTTTTTGCCATCTGTCAAGAGCATCCACACTTAATGCAGATCCGTAGTTATTACCTGTATGCATTAGCGCCTGATAATTAGTATCGTACATCATTCCACCAAATTGATAAGCAAATAAAACTTCTAATTTCAAACCTTTAAATTCTACATTAGTTCCAAAACTTCCATATAAATCAGGAATTGATGAATCTGCATAATGATATAGTGCCTTATTTTGGTCTGTTGTTACATTTACTCCATTCACCACTCTTTGAGTAGCATCGCCCGCAACTATTAAAGCTGGATCAGAAACATACAAAGCATAACCATCATTTGGATCAACACCATACCAGTCTCTTAACCAATAGTCATACATTGAACTTCCAACAGTTAATTTTTTAGTTCCACTGATAATTTCCTTTTGAGGTAATTTTGTAATTTCATTTTGAACTGTTGAAGCATTAACGTTTAATCCCCATGAAAAATCATTTGTTTTTACAATGGTAGCATCTAATGAAAACTCAAAACCTCTGTTGTACATAGAACCAATATTTTCAACTCTATTATCAAGTCCTGAAGATAACGGATTTGGCACTGAAAATATCAAATCATCAGTATTTCTGTTGTAATATTCTACACTACCTCTAAGTCTGTTTTTAAACAATCCAAATTCGATAGCAAGATCTTTTTGAGTATTTTTTTCCCATTTTAGTTCAGTAGCACCTTTAGCATTGGTAATTACACCACCTTCACTTCCATTATCGAACCCTAAACTAAATGTTGACTGACTAACATAAAAGTTCAGGTCATCATTACTAATATGAGAATCATTACCAACCTGACCAATAGAAGCTCTTAATTTTAAATCATTTATCCAAGAACTATCTGATAAGAAATTTTCTTTTGAAATAACCCAGGCACCTCCAACTGACCAGAAGTTACCCCAACGATTGTCTTTTGCAAATTTTGAAGAACCATCTCTTCTAAAAGACCCTGATAAGATATATTTATCCAAATAATCATACCCTACTCTAGAAAAATAAGATTCTGTAGCATAATTTCTTGTATAAGAAGTTAAATCAGTTGCTGTAGAATAATTAATAAATTCTGGATTATCAGGAGAAACCTGACCCGTTTTAGTACCAGTAAGCCATTCTCTTTCATAATCAAAACTTTCATGACCTACTAAAACAGAAATACTATGATTTCCAATTTCTTTAGTATAATCTAATAATTGATTATAAGTAACTCCTGTTAAAACTCTGTTTTCTCTAGATGCTAATCCCGTTGGAGCACCATCACCAATTTCGGTATTATAAGTATAAGTTCTGTTATAATATGATTTATCTAAAGATGCATTTGCTGTAAATTTAAAATCTTTTAAAAATTTAACTTCAATGTAAGTTCTGGCAGATAAAGCCAATCCTTTTTGATTATCTGTATTATTTAATGTTTCATAAACAATGTTTCTACCGTTTGATGCTCCACTTCCTCTTGCCGTTGAGTAAACTTTCTCACCAGTAACCGGATCTAATACATATTCTCCAGTTGCAGTATGATTATAAATAGGATAAATAGGTCCCATGTATCTGATTGTTCTAAATGGATTATTGAAAGAACTAGTATTATCTACTCCGTTAACAGCCAAATTAGAATCTGTAGTAGTTCCAGATAAGTTAAGTCCAGTTTTAATAGACTTATTTAATGATGTATTAAGATTTAAACGAGCTGAAATTCTTTCATAATCAGATTTCTGAACATATCCTTCTTCATTAAGATATCCTAAAGAGGCAAAATAATTCGATTTTTCTGATTTTCCCTGATAAGAAAAATCAGCAGTCTGACGAACTCCAGATCTTTCCAATTCCTTAGTCCAATCTAAATCATCCGGATATAAAAGTTGTGCATTTGGATTTAATTTTCCATCTGTACCCACAATTTGACCGTTTGGAACATTGAATGGATTGGTTACCAATTCTACGGGAACTCTACCAGATGCATACGTATTTGCAGCATCGATTTGAGTTTGGTTTGCCATAGGACGGCTATTTCTAATTGCTTCCCACTCTAAAGGATAATAATCATAAACATTTACACGATCGTATTCTTTAATTAATCTTGAAGTTAAACCCTGACTTACATTTAGTGAAAATTTATCTTTTGATGACTTACCTGTTTTGGTGGTAATAATAATCACACCATTGGCAGCTTTAGAACCATAAAGAGAAGTCGATGACGCATCTTTTAACACCGTTAAACTTTCAATATCATTAGAACTTAAGTTACTTATATCTCCAGCAAAAGGAACTCCGTCTACAATGTATAAAGGAGTATTGGAACCATTAATAGAACTAAACCCACGAATTCTAATAGCCGGAGCTGAACCTGGTTGTCCCGCTGCACTTTGTATTTGAACACCTGCAGAAGCACCTTCAATTGTAGAAAGAACGTTACTTACAGCTCTATTTGCAAAAGCTTCTCCCTTAATTGAGACAGCAGAACCTGTGTAAGAACTCTTTTTTGCGTTACCGTAAGCAACTACAACAACTTCTTCCAGAACCTTTCCTGAATCTTTCAATTTTACATTGACAGTTGCAGCAGGTCCTACAACAGCCGTTAAATTGTCCATACCAACATAAGAAAAAACAAGAACGTCACCCGTTTTAGCTTTAATAGAGTAACTTCCATCAAAGTCTGTTTGCGCACTAACTTTACTGCCTTTAACAACAACATTTACCCCTGGAATAACTCCCGTATCTCCAGAAACAATACCTGTAACAGTCCTCTCTTGAGCGTGAGAGAACTGAATAGATAACGCTACTAATAGCGTAAAGATCCATTGTAATTTTAATTTCATTTGAATATATTTTGATTAGTATGTGGCAAACATCTTAATTATTTATTAAAATGCCAAAATAAATTAACATAATTTTAATTAAAATCACTGAATATTCTGCAAACAAAAGACTTAAACAGTTAACTTAATAAATTTTAATAGCTTTTTACTTATTTTATTGTTAAAAATTTAAACAATAATCAAATGTTATATTAACACTTATTTAACTCAGAACCAGACACACTTATTTATCTCCTAAAAACAAAGATCAATGCTGTTTAATATATAAATTCAAGCTTTAAATCACACAAAAAAGGAATTATTTTAGAAAAATTTACAATATTTGCCTTTTAAAATTGAAATAAATGCTTGAAAAGAATTTCTCCGGTTTTATTTTTGAAACAGGAACTGACGAAGCCGGTCGTGGTTGCTTAGCGGGCCCCGTAACCGCTGCCGCCATAATTTTGCCCGCTGATTTTGAGCACGAAATTTTAAATGACAGTAAACAACTGTCTGAAAAAACCAGAGCATTATTAAAACCAATTATTGAGCAACATGCCGTTTGCTTTGCAGTAACACATTTATTTCCCGATGAAATTGACGAAATAAACATTTTAAATGCTTCAATGAAAGGAATGCAGGAATGCATATTAAAACTACATCAGAAACCTGAATTTATTATTGTGGATGGAAATCGGGCCCTAAATGCAAAATTGGGTTTGAAGAATACTTTTGGAAGACAATTTTCTACTGAGGAAATCGAATTATTAAAATCAATTCCAAATCAAAGCATTATAAAAGGAGATGCCAAATTTCTTAATATTGCCGCAGCTTCTGTTTTAGCCAAAACATATCGAGATGAATATATGGATCAGATTCATGAAGAATTCCCGATGTACAATTGGAAACAAAATAAAGGATATCCAACCAAAGAACACCGGGAAGCCATCAGAAAATACGGCACGACAAAATACCACCGAATGAGTTTCAGACTTTTGCCTGATCAACTCGAATTAGAATTTTAATTTTTTTCTATTAATTGATTTTCTCCTAAAACAGAAATAAGTTGGTCTTGCCATTCTGCAATATTTTCGAGAGAAGCACTGTCCGCTTTATCAAAGTAAAAGTGGTTCTTAATTTCTAATCCTGAATAAGTAAAAATTCCTGTATCAGAAGTTAATTTTAAAGCTTTATCCATTCCCATTGCTTCATATTCTGCATTTGATTTTCCATGAGAATTGATAATGATGGTTTGTTTTCCTGTCAGTAATCCTTTCTGAACTCCCTGATCGTATCGGTATGCAAATCCGTAACTAAATACACGATCAATATAACCTTTCATAATTGCAGGCATTCCTGTCCACCAAATTGGGTAAATAAAAATAATCTGATCTGACCAGGAAATAAAATCCTGTTCTGTTTTAACATCTTCTGCAACTTGTCCAATTCTTTGCCCTTGTATATCCTCCAGAGAAAGAACCGGATTAAAACTGATTTCATTTAAATCCCTAACCACAATTTCCTGACCTGATTTTTGTAAACTTTCAACAACCGTTTGTTTAAAAAAATGATTTAGACTTGCTGAATTTGGATGCGCATAAATAATTAAATTTTTCATGTTTTCTATTTTTAAGATTGAACATGACAAATGTAGAATGCAAGGTTTACTCGCAATTGTAAGAAAACGAAAAGCCAACTAATTAGTTGGCTTTCGCTATAAGTTCGTGAGACAATTATATTTTAGCTTAATTAAACAAATTCAGCTTCAAATAAATTAGTCAAATGTTTTATGATTTTAGCTTTAACTTCAGCTTCATCAACTTTTTCTACGCCCAGTTCAACATGTAAAGAAGTAACGCTTTTACCGCGAATTCCACACGGAATAATATTATCAAAATAGCCTAAATCGACATTTACATTTAAGGCAAATCCATGCATGGTTACCCAACGTGAAGCGCGTACACCAAGTGCACATATTTTTCGTGCAAACGGAGTTCCAACGCCAAGCCAAACTCCTGTTTCGCCTTCGCTTCTTCCGCATTCTAAACCATATTCATTCAATGTAAGAATGATTGATTCTTCCAGAAAACGTAAGTATTTATGAATATCAGTAAAGAAATTTTCTAAATCCAGAATAGGATAACCTACAATTTGTCCCGGCCCGTGATAGGTAATATCACCGCCACGATTTATTTTATAAAAAGTTGCTCCTTTGGCTTCGAGTTGTTTTTCGTTTAACAGTAAGTTCTCTAAATCGCCACTTTTACCCAAAGTATATACATGCGGATGCTCTACAAAAAGCAAATAGTTGGGCGTTGGTAAATCGAGTTCTTCTCTTCTGTTTTTGATTTTTAAGTCGACTATGTCCTTAAAAAGTTCTTCCTGATATTCCCAGGTCGATTTATAATCTTTACTTCCTAAATCTTGAAGTTGAATTTTTTTATTCATTTTAATTATTTTTCAAACTCAATATCAAAATTGAGTTTGTCAGGATTCTCCATATAATCCGTGAAAGGGTATTGAATTGTAATTGATTTTCTATCGTCGCTAAACAAAGCATTCGGATTTGAAACTTTTTTTATTTTTTTTGGAAAATGATACTTCACAATGTAACTCGACGAAGCAAAAACCATTTTAGACATATCAGCACCCGAAGCTGCCGCTTTTTCGTCACCTTTTGGTTTTTCAATTACTGCTTTTCTGTTGAATTTTTTTCCGTCATAACTGTAACTTAGTTTACTATTATTGTCGAAACTATTACCTAAAGGATTTGCCTGACTTGCTGTACCTTCTAATTTTTGAATTGTACTCGCAGCCTGTAAAACGTCTTGCAGTTCATTTACCTTTTTAAAATCTGTCGACAAATTCATTAAAAACTGTTTTTTTTCCGTGCTCATTTTAGTGTTTACAACAAAATTTTCGAGTTTTTTAAGTTCTTTTTGAGCTTCAGGAGAAAGTTTAGCAATGCTGTCTTTTTTTTCTTCAAATAATTGTTTGAAGGTAAAAGTAGAATCGATATCTTTTTTAGCTTCAGCTCCCATTTGAGTTCCGATTTGATCTCCAGCCATTTCCATCAATGCTGAACCATCCATATCTAGAGAAAATTTTCCGGTTCCGTTATCGTTTACATAAATATTTTCAGTAAAAGTGCAACTTGTAAGCGTTGCTAATAAAAAAGAAAAACTAAGTAATTTGTATAATTTCATTGTAGATAATTTTTGATCAAATATACGAACTCTATTTATATTGTTGAACCGTTTAGTTGTTGATTTGTTTAATCCTGGAATTGGTTTTATTTATGATTGTTTAATTTTTGTCATTATTATATAACAAATAAATTCTATTCTAAAACAACTTCAAGACTTGTCATTTCGGGATTTTGTAAACATTCAGAAAGTTGAATTTCAACTGTTATTGTTTTTTTATCTGAACTTATAGCTGCCTTTTCATTTGAAACCGATTTTATTTTTCTTGGAAAATGGTATAGCAACGTGTAAGTTTGTGTTAGTTTTAAAGAAGCATATTTAGAATACGCTTTCTTAAATTCATCTTTTGTTTTTTGAAGTTCGGCTGGATTTGTAATGGTAACTAAACGCTTAAAAACTTTTCCATCAAAATCATAATCTATTTTATAATAATGATTTTCGGCAGTTAATGCGTAATTATATTTTATATCATTTGCATAATCTTCAGTTTTGTATAAATCCGGAATTTCTGAGACTTTATTAAAATCTAATGAAAATACACTTTTAAATTCTTTTTCAAAAGAGCTTTCTTTCTTATACACTTTTACGCTCGAATTTTTTTTCATTAACTTTTGCTCTTCGGCAGTATATTTTAAAAAATTCTCTTTATACTTTTCTATATATTCTTTAAAAACATAGGTTGTATCCTTAAAAACTTCTTCGTGAGAATAGCGCTCGCCCGCCAATTGCATATAGCTGTTTTCGTCACGAAGCCGAACGACTTCAATACTTCCACTTCCATCTGCGTTTATTTTTATGGTTTCGGTAACTTGGCAGCTTGATGCTAAAATTAAGAGTGCAAAGACTTTTAAATATTTCATTTTTTGGGAGGTTCTGAGGTTTCGAACTGCTAAGATAATTAGATTTATTTCGGTTTTTATTTTAATCAAATAACATTTTATCGGCGTTTGTGTGATTTCTCCCTTCGGTCGAAATGACACAAAAACTCCGAAAAAACAAACCACTCCAACCTAAAAGGTCTTTTGAAAACTAAAATTTCTAATCTAGCCCCGATAGAAGCGGTATCCTTTTTTGCTTTTTCTGCAAAAAAGATAAAGCGGATAGCGGGACAAAACGCGATTGAAAACATGAAAATTACTGCTACAAAAAATCTAAAAGCTGCGTTCTAAAATCTGCATTCTTTTCTTTATCTTTGCACACTTAAAAAAGAGCACAAAATGGCATTATCAGAACAAGAAATCATCCGAAGAGAAAAACTTCAAAACTTACGCACCTTAGGAATCAATCCTTATCCAGCTAATCTTTTTCCTGTAAATCATACTTCAAAGCAGATAAAGGAATCTTTTGAAGAAGGTAAGAAGGTAATTGTTGCCGGGCGTTTGATGAGTGTTAGAGATCAGGGAAAAGCTTGTTTTGCTGAATTGCAGGATAGTGAAGGACGTTTGCAATTGTACGTGAATCGTGATGTTTTGTGTGAAGGTGATGATAAAACTTTATACAATACGGTTTTTAAAAAATTAACTGATTTAGGAGATTTTATTGGTATCGAAGGAGAATTGTTTACAACGAAAGTTGGTGCACAATGTATTCGTGTTGACGGATTTACTTTTTTAAGTAAAACACTTCGCCCGTTGCCTTTACCAAAAGTAGACGAAGAAGGAAATGTACACGATGCATTTAATGATCCTGAGTTACGTTACAGAATGCGTTATGTAGATTTAACGGTTAATCCACAAGTTAAAGAAAACTTCATCAAGCGTACAAAGTTATTTACCGCTATGCGTGGTTATTTTAATGATGCTGGTTATCTTGAAGTTGAAACTCCGGTTTTACAGCCTATTGCGGGTGGTGCTGCAGCACGTCCGTTTATTACGCATCATAATTCGCTTGATATTCCGCTATACATGCGTATTGCGAACGAATTGTATTTAAAAAGATTAATTGTTGGTGGATTTGAAGGTGTTTATGAGTTCTCTAAAAACTTTAGAAATGAAGGTATGGACAGAACACATAATCCTGAATTTACCGCTATGGAAATATATGTAGCCTACAAAGACTACAACTGGATGATGGAATTTGCCGAAGGTTTACTTGAGCATTGTGCCATTGCCGTAAACGGAACCAGTGAAGTTACTTTTGGTGAACATCAAATTAACTTTAAAGCGCCTTACGCTCGTGTAACAATGACAGATTCTATCAAACATTTTACCGGATTTGATATTTCAGGAAAAAATGAAGAAGAATTGTTTGAAGCTGCCAGAGGAATGGGAATTGATGTGGATAAAACAATGGGTAAAGGAAAATTGATTGATGAAATTTTTGGTGCTAAATGCGAAGGAAATTATATTCAGCCAACTTTTATTACTGATTATCCAAAAGAAATGTCGCCTCTTTGCAAAGAACACCGTGACAATCCTGAGCTTACGGAGCGTTTTGAATTGATGGTTTGTGGTAAAGAAATTGCAAATGCTTATTCTGAATTGAATGACCCAATTGACCAGCGTGAGCGTTTTGAAGATCAAATGCGTTTGTCTGAAAAAGGTGATGATGAAGCAAACGGAATTATTGATGAAGATTTCTTAAGAGCACTTGAATACGGAATGCCTCCAACTTCCGGAATGGGAATTGGTATGGATCGTTTGATTATGTATTTAACGAACAATGCTTCGATTCAGGAAGTTTTATTGTTCCCGCAAATGCGTCCGGAGAAAAAACAAGCTCAGATCGAATTATCTGATGAAGAGAAATTCATAGTAGATTTATTGAAAGGAAATGAAAATAAAATGGATCTTCAGCAATTAAAAATTACAGCAAATTTAAGCGGTAAAAAATGGGATGCGTCTATGAAAAACTTATCTAAACATGGTTTGACTAAAGTTGCCGTTGAAGGCGATTTTAAGATGGTTGAATTGGTGGGATAGTTTTTATTTAAATTCCAATTTGGAAATTCCAAATTCCAAAATTGATCCATAACATTCAAACCCGACAGTTTTTAAAAACCTGTCGGGTTTCGCTTTTTTAAAATGAATATTTCCCTCTATTGTTCCCATCAATATATAAAACAGAAGTACCTTCTTTCGTAATATTATCACCTTTCCAAACTTTCTGAGCAGAAGGATTTGATGGATACTTTCCATTTTTCATTTTTACATGATGAAATACTCCTCCACTTTTCATTAAAAGATCATAGAATTTTCCAGATGTTGAAGTAGTTACATATATTGGAAAATCAGTTACGGTAAAAGAGTTGATTAAGCTTCCGTCATTATTTAAAATATATCCTGAACAGCCTCTACTTCCGCAGAAATATGGATTAGAGAAACCAACAAAATATTCGTCTTTTTTATCATTATTCAGATCGAAAGCTTCATAATAAAAGAATCGATATTCTTTTGTGATTGCAGGTAAATCTTTTTTCAAGAGGACATTTAACTGCTTACGAATCAATTCTACTGCTTTATCTTCTTTTGGAGATGCATCGCTTACATCGGCAGTTCCTGCAACTGTTTTTGATAAAGTATCTTCGGCAATTGTTTTAATGATATTGTCTTGTTCGGTTTTTTGTTTGTCCTGACAAGAATACATTACTATTACTCCCAGGATAATTAAAATTTTATTTTTCATAATTCATATTTTAAAGTTCTCAACTTTACGTTTCCTAAACCCGACAGGTTTTTAAAACTTGTCGGGTTTGCCAATCTGATTTAAATTATCCATTTGATTTTTACACCAAAAGAGCCGCTTTATTTTCAATATCATTATTTACCAACAACGATTTTATATTATTAAACGTAACCAAAGCAATCTGGGTTAAAGCTTCATTCGTAAAAAAGGCCTGATGTGCCGTGACCAAAACATTCGGAAAACTCATTAAACGCTGAATGGCGTCGTCCTGAATAATATCTGCTGATAAATCCCTGAAGAATAATTTTTCTTCCTGTTCATAAACATCAATTCCCAGATAGCCAATTTTACCTTCTTTTAAACCTTCAATAACACAGGAAGTTTCTATTAATCCACCTCGACTTGTGTTGATGATCATGACGCTATCTTTCATCGAAGCAATAGAATCTGAATTAATAATATGTTTGGTTTGATCGTTTAATGGGCAATGCAAAGAAATAATATCACTCGATTTAAAAATGGTTTCTAAAGACACAAACTCTACTCCGTCTTTTTCCATTTCGGGATTTGTTACAATATCATAAGCCAAAACTTTGCAACCAAAACCTAAAGCAATTTTTGCAAAAGCTTTCCCTATATTTCCGGTTCCGATGATTCCAATTGTTTTTCCGAATAAATCAAAACCTAATAAGCCATTTAGCGAAAAATTTTGTTCGCGAACCCTGTTGTAGGCTTTGTGCGTTTTTCTGTTTAAGGTTAAAATCATGGCCATCGCATGTTCTGCAACTGCTTGTGGCGAATAGGCCGGAACACGACAGACTTTTATCTGGTATTTTTTAGCTGCTTCTAAATCGACATTATTAAAACCTGCACAACGCAATGCAATAATTTTTACATTTTTTTCTGCCAGTTGTTTAATTACTGCTTCGTTTACAATATCATTTACAAAGACACAAACAATTGCAGCACTTTCAATTAAAATTACGGTTTGAGGATTTAACTGTGTTTCAAAAAAGTCAAGTTCAAAACCAAACTCTGAATTGTATTTATTAAAGAAAACTTTATCGTAAGGTTGTGTCGAGAAAAAAGCAATTTTATTGTTGCTTAATATAGTATCTAAACTCATAATCCATCTGTTTTGGGTTGACAACTTATAGTTTTACCAAGTTAAGCAATTTTAACAAGCTACTTTCCGTTTAGTTAAATAAACTATAATTCTTACAACTAAATTAAACCTATTGAATTTAATAAAGTCTAAATCGATATAACAATTAAAAAACGTACCTCATGAAAAAATTATTTATCGCAGCTTTGTTATTCGTTGGAGTAGCAAGTTTTGCACAAGACATCGATCAAAAACCGGCACGTGATCAAAAAGAACGATTAACTCCGGAACAACGTAATGAAAAACAATTGCAAAAATTGACTTCTGAATTGAGTTTAGATGCTAATCAACAAGTTAAAGTAAAACAATTACTGGCAGAAAGAAGTGCTAAAGCAGAAAAATTAAGAGAAGCAAGAAAAGACAAAAAAGACAGCGACACAAAACCAACTGCAGAAGAAAGAGAGGCGTTTAAAAAAGAAATGTTAGCCGAAAAAGAGGCTAACGATGCTAAAATGAAATCTATTTTAACGGCTGACCAATACACAAAATGGCATTCTTTACAAGAAAAAAATAAAGAAAAAATCAGAGAAAAAGTAAAAGAATACAAAAACGAAAACAACTAAATATCGTTTACAGAAAGAGGCATTTTAGCCTCTTTTTTATTTTCAAAAATCATTTATGTTTTCATTAATACTTTCTGTTAAATAAAAGATAAACCTGACAATGCCATTAAACTTAGCAAACTTATTGAAGTCTAAATGGTATAATCATTAAAAAAAAACGAATTATGAAAAAATTATTTATTGCAGCTTTATTATTCGTTGGAGTAGTAAGTTTTGCACAAGACATTAATCAGAAATCAACACGCGATCAAAAAGAAAAATTAACTCCTGAACAGCGTAATGAAAAACATTTACAAAAACTGACTTCTGATTTGAGTTTAGACAAAAAACAACAAGAACAGGTAAAACAACTTTTAGTAGAAAGAAATGCCAAGGCAGAAAAATTTAAAGATTCTCGAAAAGACAGTAAATCAAAACCTACTGATGCAGAAAAAGAAGCCTTTAAAAAACAAATGAAAGCGGAGAAAGATGCTACAGATGCGAAAATGAAATCAATTTTAAATGCTGATCAATACACAAAATGGACTGCCTTAAAGAAAGATCATAAAGAAAAAGGAGAGCACCATAAAGGACATGGAGATTATAAAACGCCACAAGAACGCGATCAGGCACATTTGCAAAAACTAACAACGGATTTAAATTTAAATGCCGACCAACAAAAGAAAGTTAGTGAACTTTTATCTGACAGAAGCACAAAAATGGCAATGCTTAAAAAAAGCAGAGGTGATGTAAAACCAACTGATGCTGAAAAGAAAGCCATGAAAAAACAAATGAAAGAAGATCATAAAGCAAATGATGCAAAAATGAAATCTATTTTGACTGCCGATCAATATAAAAAATGGACAGCGATTCAAAAAGAGCACAAAGACAAAATGAAAGATCACCGAAAAGATAAAATGTAATTGAGATCAAAAAAAAGAGGCTTTAAAAAGCCTCTTTTTTGTTTTTATAAATATCCTATTTCGGATTAAGAATTAAATCAATTCTTTTAATACAATCTTCATAATGATATTTTGTTTCTGTGTTTACCAGCCCTGCTTTTGCTGTCAAAAGTGTACTTTTTAATGCCGTTAATTCTCCGCGAACTAAAGCCCTAACATCAGATTGTGCTACATTATAATAAATTACAGATCTGTCTGTTGGTTTAATTTCTTCGGTCATTAAAGCTCCCATTCTGTCAATATAGCCGCGTTGCAAATTTCTTCGGTATATTGTTACATTCGCTGGTGCAGCAGCTTCTTTCCAGATTCCTTTTCGTGTATCCCTAAATAAATCTAAAGCTTTATAAGTATCTGCTCCAAGAATTTCATTATCCATTAAGCGGCCAATGCGACCAATACTCAATAAATTATTTAAATGTCGAACCTGCAAACTTCTAAACTTTTCGGTATAGCCTGCAACATCGGTATTTTTTAAGGTATTGATATTTACAATCCATGTTGGCGAAGCAAAAGCATTCGTTTGCAGCCAGTTCATTGCTTCTATCTGCTTTGCTTTTGGTACGACTTCATAAATATTTCCGGGTTGGTTTGGCTTTTTTGTATTTTCATAAACTCCGCCAACATTCGTTACCACATGCCCTACATATCTGCTCCAAACGTCTAGCATTTCTTTATATAATTCATCTAAATCTCCGTAATCATTAGTTACATTACTAGTCCATTCGTTTAAATGGGCTGCAACATATTCTAAATTTTTAAGTCCGTAAGAACTTGCTTTCATCGAATTATTTCCAATATCTTCTGTTTGCGTTGTAGGATCAAATGCACTACTTTGTTTTCCGAATTTATACAACGGATTTCCTGCTTTCTCCAGAATCCACTTGTCTAAAGTTGGTATTTCTTCCTGAGGAGATTTTACATTTGGAATCACTCTGTATCCCCAATTCACAGCATACTGATCATATGTACCCATTTTACGAACAAAACGAATATTTTTATCTCCAGGTTGTGCGATATAATTAAAACGTGCATAATCCATTATACTTGCCGAAATTCCGTTTTGTTGGGTAAAATCACCATTTCTGTAACTCTCTACATCATACGCACAACTTGCGCCCATATTATGAGGAAATCCTAGCGCGTGTCCAACTTCATGAGCAATTACCATTCGCATCATTTCTCCCATTTCTTCGTCGCTCGTTTGCAGCGTTCTGGCAGAAGGATTTGCTGCTCCGGTTTCTAACAAATATCGGTTTCTGTACGAACGCAAATGATTGTGGTACCAAATAACATCACTTTCGATAATTTCTCCCGTTCTGGGATCTGAAACACTTGGTCCAACAGCATTTCGGGTAGTACTTGCTACGTAACGAATTACTGAATAACGAACATCTTCCGGGCTAAAATCGGGATCTTCTTCTTTTGTTGGCGCATCTTTTGCAATAATGGCATTTTTGAAACCAGCGGCTTCAAAAGGTTTCTGCCACTCTTCAATTCCTTGTTTGATGTATTTCTTTAACTTTTCCGGCGTTGCAGGATCTAAGTAATAAACAATAGGTTTTATTGGTTCAACCAATTCTCCTCTTTTATATGCTTCAGGGTCTTTTGGCTCTAATCTCCAACGACGAATATAAGTTTTAAGGTCCGATTTTAATTCATTGCTTCCGTAATCGTACTGACTTACTGTGAACCATCCTACTCTTGGGTCTGCTAATCTTGGTTTCATTGGCACTTCCGGCAACAGAACCATAGACTGATTCATTTGGACACTTATCGATTCGCTTTCTTCTAACATAGAAGGTTTAGAAGCATTATAAGTCATATCCTGAATTACTTCGATATTCATCGGAAAACTTTTAATCGTATTAATAAAACTTCTCGAATCATCAAGTCCTTTTACTTTATAAGTTTCGCGCATTTCTGCAGATATTCCGCTGATTGCTTTAACATCTGTACTGTAAAATTTCGTTACATCAATAACGGTGTTCGCAGAATCTTTGCTAAAAGCTACAATATCAAATGCAAATAATGTTGGGTCGTAATTATTTGCTTTTACCGAAATACTAATAGGCAAAGTATCATTTGCAACAGCATTATATGATTTTGATTTGATGAGAATTTTATCCTGAAAACGCTGCCAGACAATTAATTGCTCATTGGTTTCAGAACCTGCGTTCACATATCCGCCACCTAAATTAGAGGGTAATTTAGAAAGCCTGCTCACTAAAAGCATGTCTTTGTTTAAATATTTATTTGGAATTTCGAAGTAGTATTTTTTATCGACTTTATGAACAGTAAAAAGTCCCTGGTCAGAAACAGCATCTTTAGTAATTACTTTACTGTAATCTTTAATTGTCGATTCTGATTTTTTTTCTGGTGGCGCAACTTCGGGTTCGCCATTTTTAGATTTTTTCTTGTTAGACTGAGCAAATTGGTTGGTTGAAAACAGCATAAAAACTGCCATCATAATAAAAATGAAAAATTTATTCATTTACTGTAGGTTTAGTAGTTATTTAATAAACAAAAATAATTTTTATTCTAAATTTACAAGAAAAAAACATCATATTAACATTTCATTAACGAATAGAATCAGGTTTAAAAATAAAAAAGGTTCAGCTTTCGTAAAAAAAGCTGAACCTTAAATTGAATAATATATTTTAAATTTTAAGATCTAAAATGTCTTCGAAACCTTATCAATAGCATTAATGGTAAAATCTAAATCTTCGTAAGTTAATGCATCAGTAATAAACCATGTTTCGTATGCTGATGGCGCAATATAAATGCCTTCCTGCAATAATCCGTGAAAGAATTTCTTGAACGTTTCGTTATCTCCTTTTGCAGCCGTTTGAAAATCTACAACCGGATTTGCATCAAAATGAACAGAAATCATAGAACCAACTCTATTGATCGTAAAGACAACATTATTTGCTTTTAAAACCCTGTCAATTCCTGCTTCTAAATAAGCTGTTTTTTCTTCTAAACGTGTAAAAATTTCACGGTCATTATCTAACGATTGCAACATTGCTAAACCTGCAGCCATCGCTAACGGATTTCCGGAAAGTGTTCCTGCCTGATAAACCGGACCAAGCGGCGCTAAATAATTCATGATTTCTTCGCGTGCAGCAAAAGCACCAACAGGTAAACCTCCGCCAATTACTTTTCCGAAAGTAACAATATCAGCATTAACATTGTACAATTCCTGAACACCTCCACGAGCTAAACGGAAGCCAGTCATTACTTCATCAAAAATTAATAAAATTCCGTTTGCAGTACACAGTTCTCTTAAACCTTCTAAGAAACCTTTTTGAGGTGGAATACAACCCATATTTCCAGCAACTGCTTCGATAATAATGGCTGCAATTTCATTTTTATTGGCTTCGATCAACGTTTTTACATTCTCTAAATCATTGTATTTTGCCAACAAAGTATCTTTTGCTGTTCCTTCTGTAACGCCCGGACTATTTGGCGAACCAAAAGTTACGGCTCCACTCCCAGCCTGAATCAAAAACGAATCAGAATGTCCGTGGTAACAACCTGCAAATTTGATGATTTTATCTCTTTTTGTAAAACCGCGGGCCAAACGAATCGCGCTCATACAAGCTTCTGTACCTGAATTTACAAATCTTATTTTGTCAATATTCGGAACCATAGAAACGGCTAAAGCAGCGATTTGAGTTTCCAATTCTGTTGGCATTCCAAAAGAAGTTCCCAGCTTTGCTTTTTCGATTACAGCATCAACAACCGGCTCATACGCATGACCTAAAACCATCGGTCCCCAAGAGTTAATATAATCTATTAATTTATTTCCGTCTTCATCATATAAATAAGCACCTTTAGCACTTTTTACAAAAATAGGAGTTCCACCAACCGCTTTAAAGGCTCTTACTGGTGAATTTACTCCTCCCGGAATTACTTTTTCTGCTTCAGCAAAAAGCTGACTACTTCTTTTATATAACATCTTATATTTTAGATTTCTGATTTTAGATTTTTAGATTGTTTTCAAACTGAAAACTGAAACTACGACTGAAAACTTATTTAACTTTCAACTTCTGTCCTATTGAAATTGAATTATCCAAAAGATTATTTTTTCTCTTCAAATCATCAACTAATACATTGAATTTTTTTGAAATAGAATATAATGTATCTCCTTGTTGAACTTCGTATAAATTAGGATCGTTCGAATTTGAATTAGAATTAGAACTTTTAGTTGGACTTGTTGTTTTTGTTGAATTTGAACCTGATTTCTCAAAAGGTTTATAATCTTTACCCGTAACCAGACAATCATATTGATGCAAATTATAGCGTTCGATATAACTAATTAATTTGTCCGGATAATTAGGATCTGTGGCATAACCTGCAGCTCTTAAACCTTTTGCCCAGGCTTTATAATCATCTTTTTCGAAAGTAAATAAATTAGCATATCTCTTTTTCCCCACTAAAAATAACGCATGATCCCGATATGATTCTGAAGCTTCTGTGTATTTTCTAAAACATTCCTGAGCAGCATCATCGTCATGGCGAACACTTTCTCCCAACCAATCACTATGGCATTTAATTCCGAAATGATTATTGGCTTCCATTGCTAAATCTCCTTTTCCTGCCCCGGATTCTAAAATTCCCTGAGCCAGAATTATACTTGCCGGAATACCGTATTTCTGCATATTTCCCATTGCAATATCTTTGTATTGCAAAACATAATCTGTGATAACGTTACTGGTTACAACTGTTTTAGATGTAGATTGAATAACCTCAGTTGTATTATTTGTAGATGGATATTTATTAGCAATTGGCTTAGAATTAGTCGCCTTTTTGGTCGTTGCTACTCTTGGCTTCTGAACTGCCGCCGTCTTTTTGGTTGTAGCAATAGCCGGTTTACCAGAAGAACAACTTGCCAGGGTTGCAATTATGAAAAGTATTATAATTTTTTTAAACATTGCTTTTGAGTGTTGGTAATTTTTTCTGCTTCAACTTCATATTCATTCCTTCAATCCCTTGTAATCCGCCTGTGTGAATGAGTAAAATTTTTGAATGCGCAGGAAAATAGTTCTTACAGATTAAATCTATAACGCCGAAAACCATCTTTCCTGTATAAATTGGATCTAAAGGCACTTTATTTTCTTCAAAAAAAGCATTGATAAATTCAATTAATTCTAAATTTATCTTGCCATAACCTCCAAAATGATAGTCGGAAATTAAATCCCAGTTATCTTTTTTTGCAAAAATACGAATTTCATCCTTTAAAAAGTCACCTTTTAACGCCGGAAACCCTAAAATTTTCTGATTTGGCAATGCACTATTAATTAATCCCGAAATAGTTCCTCCGGTTCCTACAGCGCAGCAAACATAATTAAAAACAGCATCTTGGTCGGTTAAAATCTCTTCACAACCTTTTACTGCCAATTCATTTGTACCTCCTTCGGGAACTAAATAAAAATCGCCAAACTTTTCTTTTAGTTTTTCTATAAAGGAAATTTCACTTTTATTACGATAATCTTCTCGCGAAACAAATTCAAATTCCATTCCGTTTTGCTGAGCAAATTTCAAAGTTGGATTTTCTTCAATTTTATCAAAAAGTTCATCGCCCCGAATTATTCCAATCGTTTTAAAACCTTGTTCCTTTCCTGCAAAAGCAACAGCTGCAATATGATTCGAAAAAGCGCCTCCAAAGGTTAATATCGTTTTATGATTTTCGGCTTTCGCCTGAAGTAAATTGTATTTTAATTTTCTTAGTTTATTTCCTGAAATAAACGGATGATTTAAATCTTCACGTTTAATTGTCAAAGAAATATCGTTCGGAAAATTGATATGAATGTTTTGGTTCAAAATTGTTTTTATTTTAATGTAATGTATTTTAAAAACTCAAAAAAAGATCGGTTTTTCAAATAATTCAAATCGGTTTCTTTCGCGTAAGCTTCTCTTTCAAAACTGATATTTCGATACGCTAAATCCTTGTTTTTATATTGAATTAAACGAACTAAATATTCCAAAAAATACCAAATAAAAAAAGGAAAAACCAACATTTCTTTTTGTTGTTTCAAATGGATTTTTTCATGATTTACGAAAATTGTGTTTGCTTTATCAAAATCATATTTCATTAAAACAAACGGAAATACAGCCATTCCGCGATATCCTTTCGGAATTAAATATTTAGCAACAATCAGAAACATTGGCTGTAAAGTTTATAAATTTGTAGATATAAAATTATAAGATTTCATTAAAATCATAATCAATTATTTATTTTTGATTTTTAAAGAAATAAAAATACGATAGAAAGCAGATTTATGAAAGAGCAAAGTAATGAAAATAAATTAATCGAAGGCGAAGATTTTTACTATACGCCCGAAGGTTATAAATGCTTTACTGAAAAACACCACTTAAAACGAGGTTATTGCTGCAAAAGCGGCTGTCGTCATTGTCCTTATGGATTTGATAAAAAAACAGGAAGAATAAACAAACCTTTATAAAGAAACACATTGCGCAATTATTTTAAACACATAGAAACATAGATTCATTACCTTTAAAAAAAGGCGTTTCACTTTATTTAAAATACACATAAACAACTATGTGAGAGAAATATGTTTCTTTTTTGTCTTCTTATTTAGACATAAAAAATTCTATGTTTCTATGTGTTTATTATTTTTCACAATTACAAACAAAACAAAAATGAACGTTTTTATAAATAAAAATATACCCGAAGCAGGCATTTCATTACTTCAGGAAAAAGGCATCAATCTTACGATTAATCTAACAGAGAATATATTATCAAGAAGTGAATTTATCAAAATCTGTCAGGAAAACGATGCTCTTATTAACGTTGGAGCCAATAATTTAGATGAAGATTTTTTTCAGCAATGCCCCAATTTAAAAGGTATTGCTTTATTTTCTGTTGGATTTGATTCTGTCAATATTCCATCGGCTAATAGTCGAAAAATTCCTGTTGGAAATACGCCTGATGTTTTAAGCAGAGCAACCTCAGATGTTGCTTTTTTACTGATGCAAAGCGTGGCCAGAAAGTCTTTTTATAATCATAAAAGAATTACAAACGGAGAATGGGGCAGTTTTAATGCATTAGCAAATTTAGGACAAGAACTCTACGGCAAAACATTGGGAATATTCGGTTTGGGAAGAATTGGTTTCGAAATGGCCCAGAAATGCAAAACTGCATTCGGAATGAATATCATCTATCATAATCGTTCTCATAATGAAGATGCCGAAAAAGAACTTGACGCCAAATTTGTAGATTTTGAAACATTGCTTTCTGAAAGTGATGTTTTAAGTATTCATTCTAATTACTCTGAAGAAAATAACGAACTTTTCAATAAAGGTACTTTTGCCAAAATGAAACGCAATGCTATTTTTATCAATACAGCAAGAGGAAAATTCCATAATGAAGACGATTTGTTTCATGCCCTGACAAACGATATAATCTGGGGAGCAGGACTCGACGTTACAAATCCGGAACCCATGAAGCAGGACAACCCGTTATTAGAGTTGCCAAATTGTTGTATTTTGCCCCACATTGGTTCAGCAACATACGAAGCCCGAAACGGAATGGCAGTTTGTGCTGCACAAAATATTATAGCGCTTTTTGAAAATAAAAAAATGCCGTTTTGTGTGAATGAGGAAGTTTATATTTAGACTTCTTAGATGTTAGATTTTTAGACTATTAGATCTTTCGTTGTCTATAAAATCAAAACAATTTTTAAATTCCAAATTCAATCTAAAATCTAAAATTATAAATGGATATTCGCTCAAGAAAATTTAGGATTAAAATCCACAAATCCTATCACAGGTCGGATATCCGTTATCCGTAGTTATTTAATTAGAAATGTGTCAATTTGAAAATGAGATAATTTATTTTCAACCAAACTTTACTAAACTAACTTTTAATTGCAACTGATATTGGATTATTAATCTTCAGAAAAAATCTAAGAAGTCTAACAATCTAAAATCTAAAATCTAAAAAAAATGACTTTCAAAGAACAAATACAACAAGGAATCCCATCAACATTGCCTCCAAAGGCAGCATACGATTTAGCGATTAACCACGCGCCAAAACGAAAAGAAATTCTTTCGGCAGAAGAAAAAAAACTGGCTTTAAAAAATGCATTACGTTATTTCGAAGCCAAACATCACGCGGAATTAATTAAAGAATTTTCAGAAGAATTAGAAACTTACGGTCGTATTTATATGTACCGTTTGCGTCCTGATTACAAAATGTACGCACGACCAATTGACGAATATCCGGGAAAATCAGTGCAGGCAAAAGCGATTATGCATATGATTCAGAACAATCTGGATTATGCCGTGGCGCAGCATCCGCATGAATTGATTACCTATGGCGGAAACGGCGCTGTTTTTCAGAACTGGGCACAATATTTATTAACGATGCAATATTTGTCTGAAATGACAGATGAGCAGACTTTAACGATGTATTCTGGACATCCGATGGGATTATTTCCTTCGCATTCTGAAGCGCCAAGAGTTGTGGTTACCAACGGAATGGTAATCCCAAATTATTCCAAACCGGACGATTGGGAAAAAATGAATGCTTTAGGCGTTTCTCAATACGGACAAATGACGGCAGGAAGTTATATGTATATTGGCCCACAGGGAATTGTACACGGAACTACGATCACGGTTTTGAATGGTTTCAGAAAAATAAAATTAAATCCTGAAGGGAATTTATTCGTAACTTCAGGTCTTGGCGGAATGTCAGGCGCACAGCCAAAAGCCGGAAATATTGCCGGTTGTATTACGGTCTGCGCCGAAGTAAATCCGAAAATCACTAAAATTCGTCACGAACAAGGCTGGATTAATGAAATCGTGACTTCGACAGAAGAATTGGTTAAGAGAGTCCATTCGGCGAAAGCCAATAAAGAAGTTGTTTCGATTGCTTATTTAGGAAATGTGGTTGATGTTTGGGAATGTTTCGACAAAGAAAACATCAAAATTGATTTAGGTTCAGATCAGACTTCGCTTCATAATCCTTGGGCTGGAGGTTATTATCCGGTTGGAATTTCTTTTGAAGAAGCCAATGAAATGATGGCCAATAATCCGGAATTATTTAAAGAAAAAGTTCAGGAATCTTTACGTCGACAAGCCAAAGCAATTAATAAACATACGGCAAAAGGAACTTACTTTTTCGATTACGGAAATGCATTTTTACTCGAAGCTTCACGCGCCGGTGCGGATGTAATGGCAGAAAATAATATCGATTTTAAATATCCGAGTTATGTTCAGGATATTATGGGGCCAATGTGTTTCGATTACGGTTTTGGACCTTTTAGATGGGTTTGTACCTCTGGGAAACCGGAAGATTTACAAAAAACAGATACTATTGCAAGTCAGGTTTTAGAAGAATTGGCAAAAACAGCTCCAAATGAAATTCAACAGCAAATGCAGGACAATATCAAATGGATAAAAGGCGCACAGGAAAATAAATTGGTTGTAGGTTCGCAAGCCAGAATTCTTTATGCCGATGCAGAAGGAAGAATTAAAATTGCCGAAGCTTTTAACCAAGCGATTGCAAAAGGTGAAATTGGAACTGTAGTTTTAGGCCGCGATCACCATGACGTTTCGGGAACTGATTCTCCTTACAGAGAGACTTCTAACATTTATGACGGATCTCGTTTTACGGCAGATATGGCGATTCAAAACGTCATTGGAGACAGTTTTAGAGGTGCAACCTGGGTATCCATTCATAATGGCGGAGGAGTTGGCTGGGGAGAGGTAATTAACGGTGGTTTTGGTATGGTTCTTGATGGTTCTAAAGAGGCTTCAAAGCGTTTAGCGTCAATGCTTTTCTGGGATGTAAACAACGGAATTTCAAGACGAAGCTGGGCCAGAAATGACGAAGCTATTTTTGCTATAAAAAGGGCGATGGAAGTTCAGCCTTTATTAAAAGTAACTTTACCTAATATGGTAGACGAAAGTTTATTTTAGTACACAATTGTCATCAAAGAACCAAGAACATTTAACATTTATAAATATGAAAACATTCAAATTAGTACCCGTTTTTTTGCTTTTGATACTAGCCTCTTGCAGCACTGTTAGTGTTTATTCTGATTACGACAAAAACGTAGATTTTACGCCTTATAAAACGTATGCTTTTTTTAAGCCGGGAATTGATAAAGTCGAAATTTCTGATTTGGATAAAAGAAGAATTCTTCACGCCATAGACACTGAATTACAAGCCAAAGGTTTTACCAAAAGCGAAAATCCTGATTTATTAGTAAACATTTTTACTAAATCGAGAGAACAAGTAAACGTAAATCAATTTAGCGCCGGATGGGGCTACGGTTGGGGTTGGGGATGGAATCCGTATATGATGTATGGAGGAAACCAAACTACGGTTTCGACATCTACAGAAGGAACTTTATTTATTGATTTAATCGATGCCAAAAAGAAAGAAATGATCTGGCAAGGCGAAGGTGTTGCAACTTTAACTAAAAACGTCGATAAAAAAGACGCAAGAGTACAAGAAATTGTAAACAAAGTTTTGGCGCAATATCCTCCGGTTAAAAAATAATTGATACATTTGTTTTTCAACAGAGAAAAAATGACAAATTTAAATAACATTATTATCGCTATTATTAACATTATTGCAATTGAGCAATAATGGCGAGGTGTTATATAAATAAGTAAACAAATACAATTTTATGAAACCTCCCAAATCGGGAGGTTTTTTATTTTAAAACAAATGCTTTTTTGCCAAAGATTTCAGACGTTCACAATTTAAATCTTTTTAATAATTTAATCTGTGGCAAAAATAAAAACAAACAATATGGATCTATTTAACGAAGTAATTGCTGCCAAAAAGCAGCTCGAAAATGTAGTTGCCGCTACGCCACTCACACAAAATTTAAACCTTTCAGAAGAGTTTCAATCGACTATTTTATTGAAACGGGAAGATTTACAAATTGTTCGTTCGTATAAAATCAGAGGCGCTTACAACAAGATTTCTTCGTTAAATGAAAAAGAAAAAGCAACCGGAATTGTTTGCGCAAGCGCCGGAAACCACGCACAAGGAGTTGCTTATTCCTGCAATCTTTTACAAATAAGAGGCAAAATTTATATGCCGAAAACAACTCCAAAACAAAAAGTAAAACAAGTGCAATTATTTGGAAAGTCATTTGTTGAAATTGTCCTTATTGGAGATACGTTTGATGATGCTTACGCCTCTGCAACGGCAGACGCCACCAAAAATCATAAAATATTTATTCATCCTTTTGATGATGAAAAAGTAATTGCAGGGCAAGGAACTGTTGGTCTGGAAATTTTAGAAAGTTTTAAAGAACCAATCGATTATGTTTTTGTTCCAATTGGCGGCGGCGGACTGGCTTCCGGATTATCTGAAGTTTTTAAACACTTGAGCCCAAACACTAAGATTATTGGCGTTGAGCCAAAAGGTGCGCCTTCGATGAAAACTTCTATTGAAGAAAATAAAAACACGGCTTTAAGTACGATCGACAAATTTGTAGATGGAGCTGCAGTAAAACAAGTTGGTGACAAAACCTTTGAAATTTGCCGGTACAATCTTGAAGATATTGTTCTGGTTCCCGAAGGAAAAGTTTGTACCACTATTTTACGTTTATACAATGAAGAAGCTATGGTTGTAGAACCTGCAGGAGCTTTGACGATTGCGGCTTTAGATTTTTACAAGGATAAAATAAAAGGCAAAAATGTGGTTTGCATTGTTAGCGGAAGTAATAATGACATCGAAAGAACTGCTGAAATAAAAGAACGTTCGTTACTTTATGAAGGCTTAATGCATTATTTCATGATTCAGTTTCCACAACGTCCGGGAGCTTTAAAGGAATTTGTAAATAATATTTTAGGGCCGGATGACGATATCACATATTTTCAGTTTGCGAAGAAAAACAGCCGCGAAGTTGGATCTGTAGTGGTCGGTTTAGAATTAAAAAACAAAAGCGATATTATGGCGATCAAATTGAATATGACCAAAAATGGTTTTGAGTTTCAATATTTAAATGACAATCAGGATTTGTTTACTCAATTAATCGGATAATTTGAAATAAAAAGGCTGCGTGACGTATCACACAGCCTTTTAAAATCAAAAATAAAATTACTAATTAAATTTCCAATTTTTTATTATTGCTTGAGCACTTTTTTAGAATAGGATCTTTTACTGTCATTTACTTTAACTACATAAAGCCCTTTTGGCAATTTCGAAATTTCTATTTCAGCTTCATTTCCATGTACAAAATCGACCGTTCTTTTTAGCACGCTTTGACCAGAAGCCGAATAAATTTCAACATGGCCTGAGCCTGAATTTGGCGTATTAATTTTTAGATAATCATTGGTTGCATTTATATAAAGAGAAAAATCTAATGCATTAACTGGTTCTGCAACACCAACCTTTTTAGCTGTAGATTCAACCTGCACCAATTGCCATTGTTGGTTTAAATTTCCTGTATACGCCCAAACCTGAATATTGGCTCCGTTTGCTGTAGAAACATTTTCAACATCTAATGATTTTCCGCTGTTTGCATTGATAATTTTATAATAACCTCCACCAAGACTTGTAACAGTCCATTTGAATTCATTTGAAGCTGCAAATGTTTTTTGCTGCACTTTTATTCCATCAGCAGTACTATTATTTTCAGTCGCCAAATACATTCCGGTCGATTTTACGATGATATAGAAATTCCCGCTTCCGTCAGGAACAAACTTCCAACGCTGGTTATTTCCTCCGCCATTTGTAACATCATATTGTTGAATTCTGCCTCCACTCGTCGTCGAATTATCAGCAACGTCTAATCCTTTATTGCTATTTCTGGAAATGATATTGTAATATCCCGGAAAAGTCTCAACAACCGGTGGATTTCCCGCTCCCCAATTAAATGTAACCGCAGATGAAGCAGGAACTGAATAATTAAACGCAGACGATCCTGAAACCACTTTAATTGTATTTGCCGATCCTCCCGAATTATAAACAACAAGCGCAATTGATCCGTCAGGGTTTTTAAATCCGGCAGAAAAAATAGTTCCGCTTGTACTTGAAGATGAAACTCTTACAGCACCTGGTTTTACAAATTTTGAGATTTGCCCAATAATATAATACGCTACATTTTTAGTATAACTTGTACTATTGTTAACCGTAATTGCACCTAAACAAGTTGTGCATCCGCCTGGCGTGCGAGGTCCCAGACTTGAATTATTTGCGGCATTCCATTCTAAGACTGTTTTTGCCCAATTGTTTGTACTTCCAATCACTACATTTTGCATGTGCCAGCCAAAATCGCCGCTAAAACTTCCTCCTGAACCTGTATATTGTTCGGTAAAATAGACGTTTTTATTGGTTGCATTTCGTACTGTCGACATTGCGGAAATATTTCCTAAATACAAATGAAAAGCTGCGCCATCAACATAACCGCTGTTATTTAAAACATCAATAGGATACGCTGTATTATCGCAATTATGATCAAAAGCTATAATTTTTATATTTCCGTAACCTGCAGTTGCCATTTGTGGCCCAAGTTGTTGATTGATAAAGTTCTTTTGTTCTGTAGCATTCATTAACATACTTGGTTCGTTATTAGGGTTTTCTGGTTCATTTTGAGGTGTAATTCCCCAAATAGAAATTCCCTGTGCCTGCATCGCTGCAAAATATTTTACAAAATATCTTGCGTAGGCAGCATAATATTGAGTTTGCAAACTTCCGCCAATCCACGAGTTATTAGTTTTCATCCAGCGTGGTGCCGACCATGGCGTTGCCAGTATTTTTATATTTGGATTAATTAGTAAAACCTTTTTTAAAATTGGAACTAAATAAGTCAAATCTGGTCCGTTAAGACTGAAATTATTCATATTAACATCTCCCGAAGTTTCGTTATAACTATACGAAGAACTACTTAAATCAGAAGCTCCAATACTAATTCGGACTACATTTGCATTTAATCCGGTAGTTGGATTATACAAATCATTTAATAATTGATTTTGTTGCGTTGCAGCCATACCGCTAATTACTTCGCAGCTTCCTTCGGTAAGTGTATAACCAAAGCCATCCATGGTCTGATATGTTGTTTCTGCATTAATATTAACTGTAGAAGGATTTGTTCCTGAATTTGCTGCAAAACTAACAGTAGCTTGTTGCTGCAATAATTTTGTCTGATCTCCTGATGTTACCCAAGGCGTAACAATTTGAGCATTAGCAATAAACGAAGAAATTATAACAATAAACATTATTAAGGTAAACTTCATTCGGTTTTTTGGTGATTGGGTAGTTTTGTTCATCTTATTGATTTTTAATAATTAGATTTTTCTCATTTTTTAAGATTAATATTATTAATTCACATCAATATTATGTCAAAAATAATTAAAACAGCAATTATTAAACTTTACAAAAACCCATCATTTTGAAATCCAAACCTTATAAAAACTCATCAAATTTTTCATCAAATTATTGTTTATCAACTCATTAAGTCATAAAAAATAACAAAAATCTTATTTTAACCATAACTAATTACCTATCAAAACTTTAAAACACAAAATGAGTTCAATTATTCTATAATTTATTCAAATTAATAATTACAAATGATAAATATCAGCCAGTATAAAAAAAGTTAAGTCGTATTTTTGTAATTCATTTATATAGACAAACATGACAACTCTTAAAGATATTTCTAACATAGAAGACATAAAACAAATGGTTAATAGTTTTTATGATAATGTTAGAAAAGATGACCTACTTGGTCCCATTTTTAATGATAAATTACAGGATCGCTGGCCTGCACATTTACAAAAGATGTATGGTTTTTGGCAAACTATTTTATTTGATGTTCGCGCGTATTCAGGAACTCCTTTTCCGCCGCACAAACAATTACCGGTAGATAAAACACATTTTGATCGCTGGATTGAACTTTTTAATACTTCAATTGACGCCCAGTTTTCAGGGCCAATTACCGAAGAAGCAAAAATGAGAGCAACCAATATGGCGTATATGTTCAATCATAAAATTGACTATTTCAGAAATTTGGAAAAATAATTTTTCTATTTTTTTGATGAAGATATGATTTGTCCATTTTTGTATTGATGCTGCCCATCTTGCCAGATACCATATTCTGATGTTGATTTAAAAGCTTCAGGATTTGCTCCTTTTAAAATTGCAGTTTTAAAATAAACGTGTTTAGCATCTTTAGAATATTCATTTGAAATAATTTTGAAACTTGAATACTCCACTTCATTGATTTTTTCGCAATCATAATAAATACTGTTTTTATCTTTTGAAAAATTATAATCTAATACTTCAAAAGATTTCACATCTATTGCAGGAAGCACAATCCCTTTATTGATCAAAACATTATCAACAATTATTGTCCAATAATCTATTTTTTTTACTGTTGTAATAGAATCGAAATTATTAAGTTCAAATTCAGCCTTTGTAAAAGCAGAAACTACTGAATTACCAATCTGAACATATGTTTCATTTATAGGATGAATTTCGCCATCGATCCTTTTATGTTTTCGAATAACCTCATCTACTTCCAATGTTTCTATTCCTTCACCTCTGTAATTAATAATTGCGTAAATAAAATTGGCATCAACAGCAATTGCATCGTTTAAAGGTTTGAAAGTCTCGGGATTACCTTCAACTTTTTTATTCTTAAAATAAACAGCACTAGCATCTTTAAACCAATAATTACGTCGGTAATCTTTAATTGACGGATCTAATAACTGATACGTTTTTGGATCTGCACCGTCAACAATTCCCAGTTCGTCAAATTTCTTGCTATTAATACTGTATACATGATTTTTATCTTTAATAACAAAATCATTAATTTTAAAAGTATCATAATCAACTAATTGCTTTTTTCCTTTCCAGAAAACATTTGTTTTATCTTTTCCAAAATCTTCATTAATGGGTTCAAAAGTGGTAACATCTGCATTAGATTCAAAATAACCTAACTCAAACCAATTCCCCATTGGTGAATAAACAATTAGATTTTTTCTGTAATGATGAAAATATGAGTTTGACACTTTTAAGTTTACAGGTTCTCCTATTTTAAATAGAAAAAACCTAACCCCTAAAAAACCTAAAATAATTATTGATAAAACGATAAATAAAACTTTCATGTTTCTGTGATTCTAAATAATAGTATTTGTAAAACTAACTAATTTTTAATTGTATCCTAATTGTTGCATTTTATTTTAAAAAACAAAAAAAGACTAAAATATGATTTCAGTCGAAAAGAAATAAATTAAAGATTGTGTAATAAAACGATCTTAATACTAAAAATCTCTATTAAAAAAAATTATTTTAGCGCTCTAAATTCGTAATTTTACATTCTTAATCTCCAACGTTTTCGACATGAACGCAACTATTGAAACAAATCCGTTATTAGAGCGATTGCCTAAGCACTTAAAGCAATTTATTAAACCTCAGGATTATAGCGATTATACGCCAATTAATCAGGCGGTTTGGCGGTATGTAATGCGCAAAAACGTAGATTATTTATCTAAAGTTGCACATCATTCTTATCTGGATGGTTTGAAAAAAACGGGAATCGAAATTGATTCTATTCCGAGTATGTACGGTATGAACCGTATTCTGACTGAAATTGGCTGGGCTGCAGTTGCCGTTGACGGATTTATTCCGCCAAATGCTTTTATGGAATTTCAGGCTTATAATGTTTTGGTTATTGCTTCAGATATTCGTCAGCTTGAACATATTGAATATACGCCAGCTCCGGATATTATTCACGAAGGTGCCGGCCACGCCCCTATTATTGCAAATCCTGAATATGCAGAATATTTGCGTCGTTTTGGTGAAATTGGCTGCAAAGCAATTTCATCTCACAAAGATTATCAAATGTATGAAGCGATTCGTTTGCTTTCGATTTTGAAAGAAGCCGAAGATACGCCTCAGGAAAAAATAGACGAAGCCGAAAAAGCAGTTGCCGATTTACAAAATAATATGGGCGAATTGTCTGAAATGGCCCAAATTAGAAACTTACATTGGTGGACTGTTGAATACGGTTTAATTGGAACTGTTGAAAACCCAAAAATATACGGTGCAGGATTGCTTTCTTCGATTGGCGAAAGTGCCTGGTGCATGACAGATAACGTAAAGAAAATTCCTTATGATATCTCGGCTGCAAATCAAAATTTTGATATTACACAACTACAACCTCAACTTTATGTAACGCCGAATTTTTCTTATTTAAGTTTGATTCTGGAAGAATTTGCCAATAAAATGGCTTTAAGAACCGGAGGACTTTCAGGAATTAAAAAACTGGTTCAATCGAATGCTTTAGGGACAATTGAGTTGAGTACAGGTTTACAAATCTCAGGTGTTTTTATGAATGTAATTGAAGAAGAAGGAAAACCAATTTACATTCAAACTACCGGAAAAACGGCTTTATCATACCGTGAAAAAGAATTGGTTGGTCACGGCACTTTAACGCATCCAGAAGGATTCGGAAGTCCGATTGGAAAGCTTAAAGGTTTCAATTTAGCGATTGAAGATATGAGTCCAAAGGATTTACAAGCGTATAGTATTGTCGAAAACGAAACGGTAAAATTGGAATTTGAAGGTAATATTATTGTTGAAGGAGAAATTATTACAGGTTCAAGAAACTTACACGGAGAAATTATTCTAATCAGTTTTAGAAACTGTACGGTAACGCATGGCGAAACGATTTTGTTTCAGCCTGAATGGGGAAATTATGATATGGCAATTGGTAAAAAAGTAGTTTCTGCTTTTTCCGGTCCAGCCGATGTAAATAGTTTTGACCTTATTGATAATGTTCCGAAAACGACCACTATAAAAGCAAAACATTCAGACGAACGCGATGATTTAGAAATTCTTTATCAAACGGTTCGTATGATTCGGGAAAATAAAGATTCTAAATCAGAACTGAAATTTGTTTTTGAAAAACTAAAAAGTAATCACTCTAACGATTGGTTATTGTCTGTTGAAATTGCAGAGCTTTTGAAAGATTCAGAGGAGAAACAACTTTTACAGGAAGTGCTGGTTTATCTTGATCAATTAAAAGAAAAACGTCCTGAAATTGCGCATTTGATTTCCGGTGGTTTGGATTTGATTTTTGATAGTTCTTTGCCACAAAGGCATTAAGGCGTAAAGTTTTTTTTGTCATCCTGAGGAACGAAGGATCACACTCGAAACTCGACACAGATTGGTGATTTTGTTTGTGGAGTCACTAGTGTGATCCTTCGTTCCTCAGGATGACAAATAAAAACCTTTGAACCTTTGTCACTCTGAACCTTTGAACCTTTGAACCTTTTTCTACAATTTCAAATCCTGACTCAAATCGGTATCAGATTCAATTGTTTTACCGTTGTATTGCAATTTCCAACCCATTGTGTTCGTCAGAATTAAAATCTTCGATAATTCACTGATTAATCTGTTTTGGGCATTTGTTTTTAGGGAAGATTTATCAATTTTTTTCGCCAGATTTGCTTTTACTGATTTATTGATTTTATTATAATCATCGCCCGTAAACGGATTTAATTTACTTTGTTCTACATCATAAAACTGAATATCCGGATTAATCGTTATTTCTTCTTTTGGAATATTTAGAATGGTAATGGTTTTGTTTTTTTCATCAATATCATATTTCATTTTATGCAAATCGTATGCTACGGTAACATTTGCGTTTACGACAATTAGCGCTTTTTTCTCAAAAGAAACCATGTCCATCAAATACTTTTGTTGGTTTTTATACGTTAGAACTTCAGAGAAATGTCCTTCAGTAACAACTAATTTTCCAACGTTTAGAATTTGCTGTTGAATTAAATTGGTGTTATAATCGATTGTAGAATCGTCGTCTTTTTTGAACTCGCAATATTTAAAGGCAAGTACAATTATTAGGACAACTCCAACTAAGGCTATAATTCTTTTAAGCATAATATTCATAATAAAATTGATATAGCCAATTTAGGCATTTTTTTACAAAACTCCCGTCATTGTTGCGATGAGTTGCGAAAAATAAATTGTAACTATTTGCAAACATGGGAATTATATAAAACAAAGCGTTCCACAAATAAGATTAAATATGTAGTTGTGTGGTAAGTTTGCCTCAACTCATTTGAACCCCAAATTTAAATTGCTATGATAGAGAAAATCAAAGAATTACCAGCAAACATGATTGGCTTTAAAACGGCCGGACATATCGTTAGAGGAGATGTAGACTTCGTTACATCTGAAGTTAAACTTTTAATAGATGACACCGAAAAACTAAATTATCTGCTTTTTTTCGATAATTCTCCTACTGATTTTAGTTTGGGTGCTTGGTTGCATGAATCGCTTTTAAGCATCAAAAACCTTTCAAAATGGACTCGTGCTGCAATTGTAACTGATTGCCAGAGAATGATTAATTTCACTATGGTTTTTAATAAAATTATGCCGGGTGAATTTAAAGGATTCAAAAAAGAAGATTACTTATTAGCAATTGACTGGACTTCAGAAAAAATAGATCTGGAATAAGGTTTTGTTAAACATTAAATATATTGAATTAGTAAAAAAAGAGACTCTTAATTGAGTCTCTTTTTTTTGTCTTTATTATTTTTACTCTAAAAATACATTATCAGAATCCGTATCTCACGGTTGAAACTGTGGAAAATAATGAATAAGAGATAATTGAAATAAGAAATTCCAAAAAATAATTTCAATCTTCCAGTTTCAGGTTGGAATTTGGAATTTCTTTTTTGGAATTTCTTATTTATAATTTTATCCTTAAAATGGATATCCAATAGCAATATTCAATATCAGGTTTTCTTTTCTCCACGGGCCGCTTCCAAAGTTAATATCGTCAATAACCCATCTTTCATTTTCAGGCAAATATGGTTTTCTTAACGGAAATGCCAAATCGGTTCTTAAAATCAGGAATGATAAATCGAAACGTAATCCTGCTCCGGCGCCAACTGCAATGTCCTTCATAAAATCTTTGGTAATTTCAGCTCCGGGTTTATTCGGGTCTGCATTCATAAGCCATATATTTCCTGCATCGACAAAAAGTGCGCCTCTTACAATACTAAAAAGTTTTGCCCTGTATTCTGTACTAAATTCTAATTTTAGATCTCCTGATTGATCCGGTAAATAAGAATTGGTTGTTTCTGTATTTAAATAGCTTCCCGGTCCGAGTGTTCTTGCTCTAAACGCACGAATACTATTGGTTCCTCCTACTACAAATTGTTTTGAAGTTGGCAACGCACCTGAATTTCCGTACGGAATTCCGGCGCCAACGATAATTCGGCTTGCCAATTCGCTTTCTTTACTTAATTTCAGATAATGCCTGAAATCTGCTTTCACTTTTACATATTGACTAAACGGAACATCAAATATTTTTATGGTATCATTTTTTTTGACATTTGCGCCTGTTGCCAAACCTGTAATATTTCCTGCTAAGTCTAATTCTCCATTAAAATAAAACGTATTTTTTCTACGTTTTTGCATGGTATTCGTGTACGTAAAAGAATAGGTTGGACCGAAAATTAATTGCTTTTCGATTACTTTTCCAAGTGCCGGATCGTCTAAAATATCTTGTTGATATTCCGGCGTAACATTATTCGGGCTTACATAAGTAATATCAACAATATTCAATTGATGTTCTTTACGGATGTTTTCTTTCCATAAATAACCAAACGATGCATTAAAAGAATTCAGCGCATAAAGCTGTGTTCTGTTTTGAAACTCATATCGAAGTGTCGCTTTTGTTCTTGGCACAAATTCGCTTGAACCTCCAATTTTAAATGGCGAAATAAATCTCGGCCATGTCAGACTGGTTTCTGCTCCGAGTTTATAAATATTTTTTCCGTTATTAGTGCCTGAAAGCTGAAAATCGGCTCCGCCAAAAACAGAAACGGTTAGCAATTCTGCACCGCGAAATAAGTTTCTGTTATTCCAGTTTACGTTTACTTCTGTTCCGGTATAACTGGCTGAATTTGTTTTTCCTAAAACCTCAACACGAATAAATTTTTTAGGTAAAAGCGTTAAATAATAATACGAATCTAAAGTGTTTTTGAGACTGTCTGAAACTTTAAATTCGTTTTTTACAAAATTAAATGTTCCTAAATTTACAAATCGGTTTAAGGTAAGATTGTGGTCTTTTCGATTATACAAATCTCCCTTTTTAAAATAAATGGTTCGGTCAAAAACTCTCGGGTTAAAGGTGTTTGCGGTGTCGATAATCGTAAAATCTTTGTACTGAACAATATCTTCCTTTTTATATTTTACGCTGTCTTTCGAAATCGAAAAATTAGGATACACAATGATCTTGTCTATTTTATAAGCAATTGTCGCTTTTTCAGGTGTTTCGTCTTTTATTTTCAGTTTGATGTTTACTTCGTAATCACCTTTTGAACTGTCGACTTGTGCGAGAATATAATCCGGATTAAAGTAATAATATCCTTTTTCCTTCAATCTCGCGTCAATACGCTCACGTTCAGCTTTTATAACATCTAAATCGTAAGGATTTCCAGGTTTTAATAAACTTCTGCGGCTGGTTCTTGCAATTGCTTTTCCTAACGCCGATGAATCTTCGGGAAATTTAACATTCTTAATTTTATATTGTCTTTTTGGCTGAACGGTGTATTCTGCAGTTGCTCTTTTATTTTTGGCTGTAGAATCTGCACTTACACGAACTTTAAAATAGCCTCGGTTTTCTGTAAAATTTCTTAATACAGATGCATTATAATCTAAATCGACTTTGCTAAAAAGTACTGGTTCTTCACCTACTTTATTACGCAGCCAATATCTAATTCCTTTTTGTTTTTTTGGTTCTCCTGCAATATTATAAATCCATAATTTTGGTCTTAAACCCAAAATCTGTTTATTTGGTTTAGGACGCAATAAATCTTCTAATTCTTTCTCAAGTGCTTTTCGTTCTTTCTTTTTAATGACAGAATCCTTTACCGTAACGGAGGATCCTACATATAATAAATCGCCTTCAGGCAAATATTTAGTATTGCTGCATCCAAAAACAAAAAACAAGGATAGCGCTATAAAGTATTTTATATATCTGTTTCCCATTATATTATGTTTTTTGCTCATTTCCAACAACTTGATTTTCTTCTTTTTCTTTTTCTTCTTTTTCTTTGAGTTTTCGTTTTTCTTTGCGCAATTTTTCTTCTTTAATCATTTCTTTTTCTGCGGCACTACGATGAAAAAGTTCGCGAAATTTATTGTAACTCATCGTAATAATAAACGCAACTCCAGTCTCAACAACCTGTCCTTCTACCGCAACCTGATATTCGTTTTTACGATACGCACGAACCATGTATCGGCCGTCTTTTGTAAGTTGATAATCCAGCGCAACGTCGCCTGCAATATTGGTGCTTTCTTCGTTGGCGCGTTCCTGGCCTTCTACTCCAAAACTACTTCCTACAGTTACTTTTAATCGGTCGTCAAGCAATTTTTTAGAAACACCAACATTCAAATCGGTTCTGTTTTCTCTTGTTCCGGTCGTGTAATCATCAGTCGATTCTAAGTCAAATTCTAACTCAACACCTTTTACCAATTGTCCTGCAAGATCATTTAATTGTTGAGATAATATTTTGCTCACACTTTGTCTTGCCAATGATTCTGCACTTGTTCCGCCGCTTTCACTTGCGAACGGATTTTCACCTATAAATCGGTTCAATAATAAAAGTGCAAAAACCTGTTTGTTCAATTCTGCCGGATCTTGTCGTAATTGCTCTAGTTTTGCCTGAGAAGCCGAAACAATATCTGATGAAACATCATAATTTCCATCTGGAAGCACAATATCAAAAGAGATTTCCGGTTTCAGCAATTCGCCTTTCATTTTCAAATGTGTCTGAAACGGAATTTTTTGTTTGTATGTATTTCGAATTGTTGGACTTACGGCTAATTGATTTCCTAATAAATCGATTGGCGCTGTTTCTACTTTATAAATAGCTGTAATATTTAAAGTTGCCATTGTTGGTTCGCCATTCCAGATGATATAACTTCCTTTTTGAATATCGAATTTTCTACGGATCATATTGAAATTCATTTCATACGCTCCTTCTGAAAATTCGTATTTACCCGTTAAAGTCGTTTTTCCAGAAGGATCGATTCCTCCGGTAAGTTGCGCTTCTCCTTTAAGGTTCAGGTAATCTCCGTTTCCTTTATCAATAACTAATGTAAGTTCTGCATTTTTATCGATTGTAATATCAACACTTACATCCATTCCTTTTAACTCTGATTGATTGAGCTTTTCCTGCATCGCAACCGTTTGTTTCAGATATAAATTATCTTCATCGACAAACTCTACAATTCCTTCTCTGTCAGCGATTGAAGGATCTGATTGTGGCAAAACAACAGAGAATTTGGTTTCATCTTTTATTTTGATATTTCCACCAATAAATGGGCTTTCTAATGTTCCTTTTATATTTAATTTGGTGTCTAAAAATAAATCTCCGTAAAATAAATCATTGTCTGCTGCTTTAGAATGTATGGCTCTAAAATCGTTGGCAACAACAGTTAAACCGAAATTATAATTTTTAAAATCCGGAGATTGAATAGTTCCGTCAACATATAAAGTATTGTCATTTTCGTCATTAAGTGTAAACTTATCAAACGTTATGACATCATTATTAAAAGTGATTTTTTCCTGATCTGTTTTAAAGTAAGAATTCAATTGTTTGATTCTAAAAGCTGCATTATTAAAATTTAATTCGCCAGCCACTTTTGGTGCACTTCCATTTCCTGTAATTTTAAAACTACCTGATAAATCTCCGCTTCCTTCGGTCACATTCCCCATTGTGAAACCCTGAATACTTTTGATCGTCAACTTATTGATATCAACATTAAAATCTAAATTTCCGTCGTTGATTCTGTAATTTCCATTTACGTTAACGTCATTTCCTTCTCCGCTAAGCGTAACATTTGCTGCCAGAGAATTATTGGTTTTATTATCGACTTTTATGGCAATATCACCAACGGGTTCGCCTCTAAAAGCAAAATCATCTATTTTTAAATCTGATGTAAAAGTTGGGTTTGTCATAACATTTTCGACCACGGCATTTCCGTTGATCAAACCTTGCATCAACAATTTATCTTTTTTGACCATATTCATAATGGTCTCAATTTTAAAGTTCACAAAATCAACTTGCAAAGGCGCATTATCCTGCGTGCCTTGCGATTGAATTTTTAATTCGTTTCCGCCATTGGCTAAATAAAATTTATTGATATAAAGTCTTTTGCCTCCAAATTCAATTGCGTTTTCAGGATCTACATTCCATTTGTCGTAATTTAAAACGAAGTTCTCCGCATCTATTTTAAAGATATTTTTAGAGTCTTCTGATTTAAATTCTCCGGCAATAAAATATTGTTGTTTTTGTTTTGCATCCTGAACTTCAAGCGCGTAAGTCAGTATATTATTTTCGACTTTTCCGGATAAACTTGTAAACGGAACTTTTAATGAACCACTTTCAATTGTAGCCACAGAAACTAAATATTCTAATGCATTTTCTTTGGCTTCGATATTGATTTTTCCATCTGCAATGGTATTATTTCCGTAAGTAATTCTCGGAATCGTTCCTTTAATTTCTAAAGAATCGGCAACATTATTGTATTTTCCTGTAATTTTAATGGGCTCAAAACCTGTCAGTTTCGGAATTAGTTTAAACAGAATCGGATCGTTATCTACAGTTAATGTAAAAGCCAAGCGTTGTTCGTCTGCTTCTCCATTGGCTTTCGGATTTTTTAAGTCGATGTATTTTGACAACGATTTTTTTACCGCCGCAACTAAGGTTGTCAATTTGTATTTTCCGTCCACTTCAGCTTTTAAAAACTGAGATGAGATTTTGATATTGTTTCTCGTATTGTCTGAAAAAGCAATTACACGAACCGAATCTAAAACAATTGGTTCCGCATCCTGCAAAATCTGAATGTTAGAAAGAAACACTTTTCCGTTTAAAAAATTAGGATTACTGTTGGCAACATCAGCATCGATATTTCCACGCAATTTCATCGGGCCTGCGTGCAGGTTTAGTTTTTCAAGATCAGCAATATCCAGGTTTAATTTCAATTTAATTGATGGATATTTGTCTTTCGTATTTCCGCTCGCTACTAAATTGAAATTCAAATTAGGGTCTTTCATTCCGGATTTTACGGCAAAAGATCCGTTTTCGATATTTCCTTTTAAGGCTAAATCTCTGTACGTATATTTATTAAAAACAGCTTTTTGCACAATTCCGTCCAAGTCAGCCTGCGCCGTTTTCGGGTCTAAACCTTTTCCTTTAACTTTCGCTTTAAGCGTAATTTTTCCGATAGAATCGTTTTTGATCAACCTTCCTAAATCAAAATCAAGCAAATAAACTGTTGCATCGTATTTTTCTTTTTTCTTAACGCGCTGGTCAAATAAAGCATCGACTTTTGCATTTCCGAAACTACTGTTTAAAGCCAGATTGGTTTTAAAATTCTGAACCGAACCTTTAAATTTTCCAATTAAATTAAATTGAGAAGGCAATTGAATGTTTTTCGGAATTGTTCCTGCCGGCACAAAAGAATATACATCTTTTGAAGTGCTTGAAAGTTTTTTGATATCTAAATCGTAATACACTTTTTTGGCATCTGGCAAACCGGTAATTTTCCCCGAAAGGGAAACTCTTGTAGTTCCTATTCCGCTCATTTCGAACAACGGAATATTCAGGTCTTTTATTTTGCCGTTCAGGCGTGTATTCAAATACAAAATCGCATTTGGATTTCCCTTAAACGGATTTGTGTTTTGTAAATCCGGAACAAATAACAAAATGTCTTTAAACCCAACTTTTGATTGATTTAAATTGGCGTCTATGGCAAGATTTGCAATATCTTTTTTTAACGCGGCAAGAGATGCATATTTCAGTGTTATTTTATTCTGCAAAAGCGTTTGAGGCGTTCTCACATATAAATTCTCCAGAGATGCATTTTTAGGTCCGTAAAAGAAATTCGTTTTTAAAGACTGTATTTCTAATCCGCGTTTTTCACTTGCGGCAAGCGATTTTATATTTCCTGAAATCGTATCGTTTCCGTAATATAATTTATCTGCTTGAAGATTAAATTTGCTCAAATCTAAATGGCTGTAATCAATTCCTTTTTGAGTTGGTTTTGATTGCATATCATCAAATTTGAATGCTATATTCTGGATATCAACATCGTTCAGCCTTACTTTCCAGCCTGTTTGTTTGATGGAAGTAGAATCTAAACTTGGCGTTTTTAGTTTTTTGTCTTTTGCACCTAAACGTAAGTTTCCTTTTAAGTTTTTTAATTCGAATGAATCAAAATCTAAAAGCTGTTTGTTTAAATCAATTTCATTTACTGTTAAATCTAAATTCCCCAGTTTTATTCCTGAATCTAATTTTGAATCTTTATTATCATAAGAAACATCAATTTTTGATAAACTTATTTTATCTAATTTTAATTTGAAGTCTTTTCGTTTCGAAATGGTATCAACGGTTTCAACAGAAACTTCAGCAATTTTTTCTACAGCGTCCTGATCCAAAACCAATTTCAATCCGTTTAAATTAATATTCGGAATATCGAAATCCATTTTATCTAAATCGAATTTATTGAATTTGGTGTCAAAATGCGTCAATTTTACCTTTACATCATTTTTGGCAAAATCATCTTTAAAATTAAAATTTACATTGTCAAGATTTACGTTTACAACCGATATTTTGAAAGGTTTACTATCAGGATCTACAACTTTTGGTTCTTTAGATTCGAAAGCTTTTATGATATAATCGAAATTGAAAACGCCATCTTTATTTCTTGAAATATTGGCATTAACATTTTCCAGCGAAACTGAATTGATTTCGAGTTCGCTGCTAACCAATTTAAAAAGATCAACATCAACTTCTAATCGTTTACCTGCCAACAACGTATCTTTGTTTTGATCTTCAAAATAAAAACCTTCAAGAACTACATCTTTAGGAAATTTAATTGAAATATGATCTAGCGAAACTTTGGTTTTAATTTTATTATGAAGGTAGTTTACGGCTTTGTCCTTAGCATAATTTTGAATTGACGGTACCTGAATTAATATAATTAGAAGTAATAATAGCGCAACGACAGAACCCACGCACCAAAGTAGTATACGTAGTGTTTTTTTAAGAAAATGAATTGTTTTTTTATTCATACGTCAACAAAACACGTTAGATTAAAAATATGCTTACAAAAAAAGCATACTTATACAGATTACAAAAATCTGACATTTCTGCTTTAACAATTTACATAATTATGCGCAATTATTCTAAAATTATATTGTTGAATAGTTAATTTCCTATATGTTAATATTGATTTTTTAATTGAATTTGATGGATAAATTAGTTGTAAATATTTTAATTTCCCGTAATTTAAAATATTTACAGATGCATTATTTTTAAAATTTTGAGGTTATGCCTGAATATATTAATTATCGATAAGGTTTACATAGCCTTCTTCTTTTCCAAACCTGCTTTGGGTTCCTATCGGATGTAGTGGATTTGCTTCATAAGCCCAGTCTGTGACACCCATTTCTTCAAAACGCTGTTTTATTTTTTCATTATAAAAGGCAGCAATTGTCCTAACTCTTCGCTGTATATCTGCCCGGGCTGCGTCGTGAGTATTTGCAGCATTTTCGTTAGAATAAATAAACTGCAGATAGCTTATTTTGGGAATTCTTAATAATTTGGTCGCAAGAAAAGTTCTTACGAATAATTCATAATCATCGGCAATCGACAATCTTCTGTTATGCCCTCCGATTTGATGATAGACTGATTTTCTCCAAACCCGAATATGATTGGGAACACCAACAATATGGCGGATTGTTTTTGGATTAATATTCATGGAAATATAAACTTTCATCAATCTTCCCATAACAAACTGGTTTTCATACTTTCCGTATCCAAAAGCAAATCCGTTAGGATAAGTTAATGAATTCCAGTTTTGGTCAACTTCTGCACAATCAGAATATACAAATCCAACTTCTGGATATTTTTTAAATGCTTCTATAATATTAAACGCACAATCTGGCAGCAGGTAATCGTCATGATCTAATTCTGCCAGATAATCTCCGGTGCACATACAGGCAGCGCGATGTTTTACTTCGCCAATTAGTCCTCCTGATTTTTCTTTAAAATCATATACTTTAATCCTTACATCATTTGCTGCCAAATCCTGGGCAATTTTTAAGGTTTTTCCATCATCATTAGAATCGTTCACTATTACCCATTCCCAATTATGATAGGTTTGATTTTTTACAGACTCATAAGTTCGGAGCAAAGTTTCGCCTGTATTATAAATTGGCGTGAAAAAGGAAATTAAATCATGCGTTTGAGTTGATAATATATAATTCATCGCACAGCGATAAGCGATTTCTCCAATTTCATCTATTTTGGGATCCGGTAAATTTATCCATCTTCTTCTTATATCTAATGATAAGTTCATTAGATTTTGATAATTAAGACAAGAATTTCCTGTTGTTATGATACAATCCGGATTGAATGCAATAATATGCTTATTAATATTTTTATCATTCTTTAAGTACAGGATGCTTAAATCATCAGATTCATAATTAAATAATTGTGCTGATTTTAAATCTGGTTTATCATTTCCAATATAAATAATACGGGGCAGTCCTGTTTTTGCTTTTAAAGGTTTCATTTCTTAAATTAATTTAGCTTCTTTCGTTTCTTATCTTGTTTGGAATTAAAACAAAACATGAATTATTCTATTAAAAAGCAAATATATTAAAATATAAGAAATTACTTATAAATAATTAGATATTAAAATTTTATATGTAAATGTTTTTCTCCTATAACTGCAATTTTTTGTTGGAGTTTCGCCAAGAATTTCTGATGCTGTTCAGATTCTGGATTGAAGCTTCTGTGACGAAGGCTTTTTTGTATTTCGTCTACTTCCTGCATTGTTGAAATGCTGTTTTCTGAAATATAATTTTCGCTAAAACGTGACCAAATATAATCGATTGCTACCTGATTAGGATGCAGCATATCTTCTGCATAAAAACGATAGTCACGAAGTTCATCCATCATAATTTCGTAGGAAGGAAAATATTCTGATTTTGGATTATTGATTTTAGATTTCAGATTGGATTCTAATCCGGCAAATAAGTGTGATTTACTTAATTGGTTTTCTGTAAAACCGTCTTTTATATGACGTACTGGCGAAATGGTGAAAATGAAATTAATTTTCGGATTTATTGCCTGAATTAAATCAATTGTATTTTGGATGCTTTTTTGGATTACATCAACGGGTAATAATTCTTTTAAAAATTGTTTTTGAGGTACTTTATGACAATTGGCAACGATATCATTGTTTTCGATATTTCTGTAAATCCAGGAAGTGCCGTAAGTAATAATAATGTGTGTAGCTTGTTTTAGCTGCTTTTTGGTTACTTCAATAGCTTTGTTTAATGTTTCAAGCAATTCTTGTCTGTCTGAATTGCTTAAATCTGAATGTGTTTCAAAAGAATGCCAGCGCTCGTTATAGAAGAAAATATCTTTTTCTGTATACCATTCTTCGAGAACTGTTCTTTCGATTATTTTCTCAATCGAAACCGGATTGAATATAATTCCGAATGGATTTGTTTCATTTTGAAACTTAAAATAATCAAACTTATCAGCCATATTTTCTGCAAAACAGGAACCAAAAGAAAGTACTTTCGAAGTATAATCAATAGGATTATTGGTTTTAGAAAGCGGAATTAGGGTTCTGAATTGCATGGTTTAATTATTTAAACACGAATTTCACGAATTTTCACCAATAAAAAAACCAAATACAGAAGTATTTGGTTTTTTTTAAAATTATATTCTTAGGTACTTAATAAGTATACTTTACAGTTTCTCTTAATGCTCCATCACTGTCAAAAGATTTTCCTTCAGTTGGAAAATCATTGGAATCATAAGTATAAGTAAAAGTATTTATATACGGATTAGATGTTGAAGCTGCGCTTTTAGCAGCATGAGATGATAATCCGATTTTTTTATCAACAGATACTGAACTTCCGGAATATTTAGTAATATTATGAGCTGAAACCTCAAATCCTTTATCAATCAGAAGACTTCCGCCTGTAACATTTTTAAAAGGACTGTTTTTTGTATCATATTCATAAAAGTAGGTCGCTGTACTACCATAATTTACTGTTGTTACAGATTTAATTAAATTACCATCCTGAAAGGTAAGTGTACCATAAGAACCGTTCTTTTCTTCTGTTCCGGCTGAAGCACTAACGTAAAATCCTTCATAAGAAACGGTGTTATCTGAATTATAGGTATATTTCAGTTTATCATAATATGATAAACTTGAATTTTTACCTGGGATCTCAGAATATTTCATAATTTGAGAGCTTACTTTTCCATTCGTGTAAGTATATTCTGTAGTGTAATCTACTTGGTTATCTGAACCAAAATCTTCTTTCTTGGTTATTAGATCTCCAGTATAGGTATACTTTGTAGTACTACCATCATCTTCTGTTTCACTTACTATTTTATTTCCGTCATATTTGTAATCTATAAAATAGCTTGTTTCGCTATCTCCGTCAAGATAGGTAATTCTACTTGGTTTAATTGATGCAGATGCATCATTAGAATCATCGCTTGAACAAGATGTTAACACAAGAGCTAATGCTCCAAAAAAGGGTAAAAGTTTTTTCATATTGGGCTGTATTAATTATTAATAAGTAAATTGTGTTACTTCTCCTAATTGTCCTTCACTATTATAAGACTTATCTTCTGTTGGAAAGTTATCGCTGTTATAAGTGTAGGTATGTGTACTAAAAATACTTGCATCTGAAGATTTAGTTACAATCCCAGAGCTTGTAAGAGTAATTTTAACAACATTATTAGCAGCTGCAGTTTCTTCCCAATCCAATAATAGACTTGCGCCTGTTATATTTTTTGATGGATTATTTTTTGCATCATACTCATATGTGTAGGTAGAATTTTGGCTATAAAAAGAACTTTCAGATGTAATTAGATTCCCATCTTTATACGTATACTTTCCAGTCTGATTACCGGCTTCTTCTTCACCTGTAGAGATATTAACATAAAAATCTGCCCACGAAACTGTACCATCTGCATTATAGGTATATTTTATTTTATAATAAGTATATGCTACCGTACTTTTAAATTCTCTATTGGACTGTTTTAAAAGTGAAGCACTTAACTTTCCATTCGCATACGTATATTCTGTAGTAGTTTGTAGTTGATTACTAGAATTAAATTCTTCTTTTTTTGTAATTACATCTCCTGTATACGTATATTTAATATTATAACCATCACTATCAGTTTCACTAACTAATTTGTTTCCATCATATTTAACATCCGTTAAATAGTTATCAGAAGCATCGGGATATATATGGTTAATTTTACTTGGCTTGATCGATGCAGAAGCATCATTATCATCGCTTGAACAAGATGTGAACATTAGAGCTAAGGCTCCAAAAAAGGGTAAAAGTTTTTTCATTTTGATGTAGGTTTTAGGTTTAAAATTTGAATAAATATAGAGCAAACGAAATCGACATTTCTAATAAATTTTAACATTTTTTAACAATAAAAAGACAGATATTCTCTGTTTTGAAATTTATCAAACCATAATCCACTAAAAACCAAAGCTATACAACGAATTGTGGTTTTTTCACAGAAGTCTAAAATATGTTTTGAATCAAAATTACACGTAACTTTTTTCTCAAAAAAAATCTAAACTTATCTGTTTTTTATTATTTTAAATATCAATAATTCTACTAATTAATAATTTGACTGTTAGCCTATTTGTGTCTAAGTTTGACTTATAAAAAAAGTCCAATATCTTACCAATATTGGACTTTTTGCTTGTTTCTCAAGATTAACTGTTAGTAGAACAATTCTACAGTTTCTTCTTCAACACTTTCAACGCTTTTTGTAGGATAACCATCAGCATTATAAGTGTATGTATAGCTGTACCAAACCTCACTACCTACTTTATCAGTAAGCATATTATGAAGTACATCATTTGCCTCACCATCAATAAAATTGATCTTATTCCAACCTAAAACATTTCTAAGAGGATTATTTTTTGTATCGTAAGTATAACTGTGATCATCTTGTACATCACTAGTAATCTCAATTACTTCTCCATTAGAAAATTTCACTGTTCCTGTTGAATTAAGTTGAGTTTGTGTTTTAGAATCTCCAATATATGTTTTTACAGTAATTGTACCATCTGCATTGTGAGTATAAACTTCTTTATTTCCCCAATCCATATCAGGGTCAATTCTAACAAATGTTGTTAATTTACCATCTGTATAAGCATATGTATTTAGTTGTTCAACTGTACCGTCTGAAAGTTTATACTCTAATTTAGTAATCAAATCTCCAGTGTAAGTGTAATATTCATTTGAATCTCCAGAATTATCAATTACGCTTACTAATTTATTACCATCATAAGTATAATTTGTTGTGTATTTTCCTCCCTCTGAGTTTGTTGTAATTGTTTTTTTCAAGAACACACCATCAGATGCGCCAGCATCAGGAGTTTCAGAATCTGAAGAATCATCACTAGAACAAGAAGTTAACACTAATGCTGTAGCACAAAAAAGAAGTAAAAATTTTTTCATTTTTTTTAATTTAATATTATTAATCAGCATTAAATGTAATTGAAACACTATGTATAATCCAATTATTTTTTAACATTTTTTAACACAAAAAATCTGCTTTGTTCCATAATTACATTTACAAGAATCGTAATTATTTATAAATCAATCAAATAAGCATAATATCTTTTTATTCAAAAAACTACAAGAATAAACCAAATACCGTATAAATACCTAGCCCTTTTCTTAAAGTTAAACCAGGAAAATTTAGTTATGAAGAGTCTCCGGCACAATCAACTTCTTAAATTACATTTTACTTCCGAAAGACTTTATAGTTAATATCATTGAATCTAAAAATCTATTTCAAAAAATTACACTATTAATAACAATAAATCAACTTCACAAAGCAAAACTATTCACTACTTTTGCATCTTCTATTTTTTATCAATACTTCTATATGAAATTATTATATTCTTATATAATCAAACATAAAATGCTTTTGTTTTTTGCTTTGATTATGGCTGCCATAAACATCTGTTTCAGCTTATCAGATTCTATTATTACCGGTAAATTAATGCAGGATTGCGGTGTAGGTTTACATAAATATGCCGGGAACGAAATGGGCTTTATAAAGTCTTTATCATTCTGGCTTGGTCTTTCGCTTGGTGCTGCAATGATTTCGAGAATTACCAAAAACTTTCAGGATTATTTTACCAACGTTGTTATTCAGCGAACCGGTGCTCAAATGTATACTGACGGAATTAAAAAATCGCTTGATTTGCCTTATGCTGAATTTGAAGATCAGCGAAGCGGTGAAACTTTAAGTAAATTGACTAAAGTGCGTTCTGATTCTGAAAAATTAATTACACTTTCGATTTCTTTAATTTTTCAAACCATTATCGGGTTCATATTCGTAATTGTTTACGTTGCCCGAATTGATTATCGCATTTCTTTAATATTTTTAGTTACAGCTCCTATTATTGCTGTAATTAGTTCTTATTTAGGTAAAAAAATAAAAATTGTTTCCAGAAAAATTGTGAATCAAACTAATGCACTTGCGGGTTCTACAACCGAAAGTTTAAGAAATATCGAACTTGTAAAAAGTCTTGGTTTAACGTATCAGGAAGAAAAACGTTTGAATTTAAATACGTTTAAAATTCTGCAACTTGAATTAGAAAAAATTCGTTTCATCAGAAGTTTGAGTTTTATTCAGGGAACAACCGTTCACTTTTTAAGAACTTGCGTTGTTTTTACTTTATATTATTTCTTGTTTGGACAAAAAATTATTGTGGGTGATTTACTAACGATGGTTTTCTTTACTTTTTTCATTTTTGGACCTTTACAAGAATTAGGGAATTTCATTATTGCCCTTAATGAAACTAAAGTCTCGATGGAAAACTTCAAAACTTTATTAAGTGCTCCAAAAGAATTCCGTCCTAAAAATCCAAAACATGTTGGCAATATTCAGTCTTTGCTTTTTTCTAATGTTAGTTTCAAACACAAAACAGCTAAATTTAAAGCGGTTGAAAATATTAATTTTGAAATTAAACAAGGCCAAACCGTAGCATTTGTTGGCCCTTCTGGTTCCGGAAAAACTACTTTAGTAAAATTATTGGTAGGATTATATACACCTGCAGAAGGACAAGTTCTTTATAACGAAATTGATTCTACAGAAATTGATTTATTAGATTTAAGAAAACAATTAGGATTCGTTACGCAGGATGCACAATTATTCTCCGGAACAATCCGTGAAAATCTATTGTTTGTAAAACCAAACGCAACCGATGAAGAGGTTTATGATGCTTTAAAAAGAGCCAGTTGCGAAAAGTTATTAAAACGTGCCGAAGATGGATTAAACACAACCATCGGCGAAGGCGGAATTAAAGTTTCGGGTGGAGAAAAACAGCGTTTATCGATCGCAAGAGCCATTTTAAGAAATCCGAATTTATTGATTTTTGATGAAGCAACTTCGGCTTTAGATTCTATTACAGAGGAAGAAATTAATGCGACGATTAGAAATATATCTGACAAAAACAGAATCACCGTTTTAATCGCACACAGATTATCTACCGTTATGCATGCTGACAGAATTTTTGTTCTTGAGCAAGGTAAAATTATTGAGCAAGGTAAACATGAGGATTTAATCGTTGAAAAAGGTTTGTATTACGCTATGTGGCGCCAGCAAATTGGGGAGCGTAAGTAAGTTTTTAAGGTTCTAAGTTACTAAGATTCTAAGGCGCTAAGTTTTTTTTAAATATTATCATGTTTAAATTAAGTATAAGATCTTGCACAGTCAATTAAGTTATTCTTGTCATCCTGACGGAGGAAGGATCACACAAGAGACTCTACAAAGATTGACGACTCTGCATGCGGAATTTCGTGTGTGATCCTTCCTCCGTCAGGATGACAAAAAGATGACTAATAATTTAATCCAGACTTATTATTTTGCAAATCAGCTTCTTTTTAAGATAAAAAAAGTCGCAAAGCATTTTAAAACTTTGCGACTTTGCGTCTTTGCGAGATTAAAAAAACTACTTCACAAACTCGATTGCGTGAGCCAAAGCTTCGGCAATTCCATTAGCATTTTTACCTTTTCCAGAAGCGAAGAAAGGCTGTCCTCCTCCATTTCCTTCAATATATTTTCCTAATTCTTTGATAACTGCATTTGCATTTAAACTTTTGCTTGTTACCAATTCTTTAGCGATATAACAATGAATATTTGGCAAACCATCTTCAACAGAAGCTAAAAACACGAATGAATCAGGTTTTGAACTTCCTAAAGCCGAAGCTAAATCTTTCGTCGAAGCCATACTTAAATCTACTTGTTTTGCCAAAAAGTTGATTCCGTTGATTTCCTGAAAATCTTTCTCTAATTCAGCTTTTAATGCGCCTACTTTTTCTTTTAATAATTGCTCAATTTGTTTTTTCAATTTCGCGTTATCGTCTTGCAAAGAGGCCACTGATTTTAAAATATCCTGCGGATTTTTTAATATCTCTTTTATTTCAGATAAAGTATTCTCCTGATTTTTATAGAAGTCTTTTACCGCATCACCTGTAATCGCTTCAATACGACGAATTCCAGCCGCTACTGCACCTTCAGAAATGATTTTGAAATGCCAGATTTCTGCCGTGTTTTTCACATGAATCCCACCGCAAAGTTCTTTACTGTCACCAAATTCAATCATACGGACATTATCGCCATATTTCTCTCCAAATAAAGCCATTGCACCTTTATCTAATGCTTCTTTAATCGGAATATTTCTGTGTTCTACCAATTGCAATTGTGCTTCAATTTGCGCATTTACACTTGCTTCAACCTGACGTAATTCTTCATCTGAAACTTTAGAAAAATGCGAAAAGTCAAAACGCAAATAGTTCGGATTTACCAATGAACCTTTTTGCTCTACGTGAGTTCCAAGAAGGTTTCTCAAAGCCAAATGCATTAAATGCGTAGCCGAGTGATTTTTAGAAGTTGATCCTCTTAAATCGGTATTTACTTTTGCAGTAAAAACAGCTTCAATATTTTCAGGCAATTGTTTTGCAAAATGCAAAATCAAATTGTTTTCTTTTTTAGTATCAATGATTTCGATCGTTTCGTTTGCAGAAACCAAAGTTCCTTTATCACCCACTTGTCCTCCGCCTTCAGGATAAAAAGGCGTATTATCTAATACGATTTGGTATAAAATTCCATCTTTCTTAGAATCAACTTTTCGGATTCTTGTAATTTTCACCTCATTTTCTACTTGATCATAACCCACAAATGTTTCTACATTTCCCGGAATCAAAACTGACCAGTCTTCAGTCGAAACTTCAGAAGCGGCGCGAGAACGTGTTTTTTGTTTTTGCAATTCAACTTCAAATTCTTCTTCATTATAGGAGAAGCCTTTTTCTTTTAGAATTAGAGCTGTCAAATCTTTTGGAAAACCAAATGTATCATACAATTCAAAAACCTTAGCACCAGAAACTTCTGAACCGGAAGTTTGCGCAATTACATTATCTAACAATTGTAAACCTTGATCAAGCGTTCTTAAAAATGAAGCTTCTTCTTCACGAATCACATTCGTAACCAATTGTTGCTGCGATTTGATTTCCGGGAAAAATTCGCCCATTTGGTTTGCCAGAACTTCTACCAATTTATTGATAAAAGGTTCTTTAGTATCCAGGAAAGTAAATCCGTAACGAATGGCACGACGTAAAATTCTACGAATAACATAACCAGCTCCGGTGTTAGACGGTAATTGTCCATCAGCAATTGCAAAAGCAACGGCACGAACGTGATCTACAATAACACGAATTGCAATGTTTGTTTTATTTTGTTCTTCACTGATGTTTTTAACTTCATCAGATGTATATTTTAAACCTGTAATTTGTTCTACTTTTTCGATAAGCGGTGTAAAAACATCCGTATCATAATTCGATGTTTTTCCTTGCAAAGCCATACACAAACGCTCAAATCCCATTCCGGTATCTACGTGTTGCGCAGGAAGTTTTTCTAAAGATCCATCAGCTTTACGGTTGAATTCCATAAATACATTATTCCAGATTTCAACTACTTGCGGGTGATCGTTGTTTACCAGACTTTTTCCTGTAACCAAAGCTTTTTCAGATTCCGGACGTAAATCAACGTGAATTTCAGAACATGGTCCGCATGGTCCCTGATCGCCCATTTCCCAGAAATTATCTTTTTTATTTCCAAGAATAATTCGGTCTTCATCGATTAAAGTTTTCCAGATATCCCAAGCTTCCTGATCAAAAGGAACATTATCTTCCTTGCTTCCTTCAAAAACAGAAACATAAAGATTTTCCTTTGGAATTTTATAAACTTCTGTCAAAAGCTGCCAAGCCCAGTTGATTGCTTCTTTTTTGAAATAATCTCCAAAAGACCAGTTTCCCAGCATCTCAAACATGGTATGATGATACGTATCAAAACCTACATCTTCAAGGTCATTATGTTTTCCTGAAACACGAAGACATTTTTGCGTATCGGCTATTCTTTTACTTTTTGGTGTTCCGTTTCCTAAAAAATATTCTTTAAACTGGGCCATTCCCGAGTTATTGAACATAAGAGTTGGATCGTCTTTAAGGACGATAGGAGCTGAAGGAACGATTAAATGTCCGTTACTTTGAAAAAAGTCTAAAAATTGTTTACGTACGTCTTGTGATTTCATATTTTAATTAGAAAATGTGTCAATTTGAAAATGTGATAATTTGAAAATGTGCCAGTTAGAAAATCTTATCGAAAAATTTATAATTAATCGTCTAATTGCCCCGTTATCTAATTATCGAATTGTTTTTTATTCTTGCAAAAAAAGCGGTGAACATTTGAAACATTTATTAAATTTGTTCGACAAACTATTTTACAAGCTGCAAAAATAGGGTATTTTAAAATATGGCGAAAGTAAAATATTATTACGACTCAGAAAATCTGGCTTATACGAAAATAAAAACCAGAAAAAGAATCAAAATCGGTTACGCTTTACTGTTTTTGCTGGCTTCGGCGCTGTTTGGATTTTTAGTTTTTGTACTTTTAATCAACACTCCGTATTTCGAAACTCCAAAAGATCGTTTATTAACACGTGAAATGGAAAATTTAAAATTGCAATATGCTATTTTGAATAAAAAACTAGACGAAATTGATGATGTAACCGAAGCTTTAGAAGACAGAGATAACAACATTTACAGGGTTTATTTCAACAAAGCCGAGATTCCGGATTCTATTCGAAAATCAGGTTTTAAAGATTTGAACAGATATAAAGATTTAGAAGGCTATAACAATTCGCAATTAGTCTTAAATACCACAAAACGAATTGATAAATTATCTAAAGAATTAGCTATTCAGTCAAAATCATTAGATGAAATTTTGAAGTTAGCGAGCGTTAAAGGAAATTTATTATTGGCAATTCCTGCCATTCAGCCAGTTCGAAATGAAAATTTAAAACGTGTCGCGTCAGGTTTTGGATACAGAATTGATCCTTTCACGAAAGTGCGAAAAATGCACAACGGAATGGACTTTACTGCACCCTCAGGCTCTCCAGTGTATGCTACCGGTGATGGTGTTGTTGCAAGAGCAGACGCTGCAGCATCCGGATTTGGAAATCACGTTGTCATCAGGCATGGTTTTGGATATGAAAGTTTATACGCGCATTTAAGCAAATACAACTGCAGAGCGGGACAGCATGTCAAACGCGGCGATGTAATAGGTTATGTTGGAAGCACAGGAAGATCTGAGGGACCTCATTGCCATTATGAAGTGCATAAAGACGGAAAAGTCGTTAATCCGCTTAATTTTTATTACGGAAATATTTCGGCAGTCGAATATGTAGCAATTTCGCATCTGGCCAACCAGGAAAACCAGTCATTAGATTAATACTATAAAAAGTAGTAATTTTGAAATAAATAAGAAAAATAAAAATCATGCATATTGAGCTTTCTAAAGATAAACGATATTACAGCATTGGTGAAGTTGCCAGGGCATTTAATGTCAATGCATCTTTAATCCGGTTTTGGGATAGCGAATTTGACATCCTGAAACCTAAAAAGAATGCTAAAGGTAACCGAATGTTTACGCCTGATGATATTACAAACCTTCAATTGATTTATCATTTAGTTAAAGAAAGAGGTTTTACACTTGACGGAGCCAGAACACATTTGAAAGAAGGTCAAAAGAAAACATTAGATAAATTCGAAATAATACGTAAATTAGAGACGATAAAAACACAATTAAACGAAATTAAAAACGAATTATAATTATTTATTAAATCATTAAAATAAACTTAAATCAAAACAGATATGAAAAAGTGGTTAATCCCTGTAGGAATTATTGTAGTGTTAATTGCAATTATTGCTTTTTGGTCAATTGGAATTAAAAATACAGGTTTAAAATACAATCAGGCAGTTAATAAAGAATGGGGAAATGTGCAAACAGCTTACCAAAGAAGAAATGATCTTATCGGAAACTTAGTAAATACTGTAAAAGGTGCTGCAGATTTTGAGAAATCAACTTTAACAGCTGTGATCGAAGCCCGTGCAAAAGCTACGGCGGTAACAATTGACCCAAGTAATGTAACTCCGGAACAATTAGCCCAGTTTAACCAGGCTCAAAGTGGAGTATCTTCTTCATTATCAAAATTATTGGTATCTGTTGAGCAATATCCAACATTAAAAGCAAATGAGAATTTCCTTAAATTGCAAGACGAGCTGGCAAGTACAGAAAACCAGATTTTAACTGCTAGAACACGTTTTAATGAATCTGTTCAGGAATATAATGGTTATGTACTTTCTATCCCAAACAAATGGTTCTTAGATTATAAAGAAAAACCATATTTTGAAGCTGTTACAGGCGCTGATAAACCAGTGGAAGTAAAATTCTAAATTTAGATTTTTAGAATATTAGACTTCTTAGAATTTAAGATTTAGTCTAATACCAAACATCTATCCCGTCCCGAAGTTTCGGGATCGGGACTAATATCTAAAATAACTCCAATGTCAAAAGTAGAAGATTTTTTATCCAAAGAAGAAGAATTAACCATAGTTGAAGCTATTCGCGTGGCCGAAAAAAATACTTCTGGCGAAATTAGAGTACATATAGAAAAAACAACTTCTAAAGTTCCTTTTGATAGGGCTTTAGAAGTTTTTTATGAATTAAAAATGAATGAAACCCAACTTCAGAATGGTGTTTTATTTTATTTTGCGGTCGAAGATAAAAGCTTTGCTATTTGCGGAGATAAAGGCATAAATGATGTTGTCGCAACAGATTTTTGGGATTGTACCAAAGACAAAATGGTGGAGCAATTTAAATCAGGAAACTTTAAACAAGGCATTGTTGACGGTATTTTGAATGCCGGCGAACAATTGAAAAAATATTTTCCGTGGTCTGAAGGTGACACAAACGAATTATCTAACGAAATATCAAAAGGATAAATAATGAAAATTTCCAAAAACAAAATCTCAAATTCCAAAGGAATTTTTCAGTTTACCTTTTTGTTATTAGCGTTTTTTACCTGTAATGGTATTTTTGCACAATTTACAATTCCTGAAAAACCGAGTTTTCAAACTTCGGTATATGATTATGCGAATATTTTAAGCGCTTCTGAAAAAAAACAATTAGAAGAAAAACTGGTTCGGTATTCCGATTCGACGACAACACAAATTGTAGTAATTACAATTGAAAGTTTAAAAGGTGAAGATGTAAGCCAGTTAGCAACAAAATGGGGACAAACCTGGGGAATTGGAGGAACGAAGCAAGATGATAATGGTGTCATTATTTTATTGGCCAAAAATGAAAAGAAAATCGCCATTAATCCCGGTTACGGAGTTGAGGATCGATTAACTGCAGGAATTGGCGGAACAATAATAAGGAATATTATTATTCCTGAATTTAAAGCCGGAAGTTTTTACAACGGACTTGATAAAGGAACTGATGCTATAATTGATGTTTTTAAAGGAAAATTTAAAGGCGAACGCAAACAACAATCTAAAGGAAAAGATTTTCCGATTTTCCCATTTATTGTTATTATTGTAATTGTTTTAATTTTGCTGTCCAGAAATAAAAAAGGAGGCGGAGGAAATAACGGCAATAATGGCGGAGGCCCTAGCCTTATGGATGTAATTTTGTTAAGTAGTCTTGGCAGAAGCAGCGGAGGCGGATTTGGCGGTTTCGGAGGCGGATCATCCGGTGGTGGTTTTGGCGGCGGAGGCGGTGGCTTCGGTGGAGGATTTGGCGGAGGCGGATTCTCTGGTGGAGGTTCTAGCGGAGGCTGGTAGTTTTTGTTTCAGGTTGTTTTTGTTTCAGGTTTAAAGTTTTTTTAGTTTCAGGTTTTAGACCAAATAATTTTATTTTAAAAATTCATAATTTACAATTCATAATTCAAAATAGATGTTATCACATAAAGCAAAATATGCCCTTAAGGCCTTACTTTATTTAGCAGAACAAGACGAAAATCACATTTCTAAAACAATAGAAATTGCTGATGGCGCCAATATACCTAAAAAGTTTTTAGAGCAAATTTTATTAGATCTAAAACGTGGTCGTTTCGTGAGCAGTAAGCAAGGAAAATTTGGCGGATATTATTTGATAAAATCTAAAAACGATATTACTTTGGCAGAAATTCACCGCTTATTTGACGGTGCAATTGCACTTTTGCCTTGTGCATCTCTTAACTTTTATGAGCCTTGCTCCGATTGCAAAACCGAGTCTGAATGCAGTCTGCGTCATGGTTTGCTTCTTATAAGAGACAAGACCCTTAAAGCTATGGAAGGCATTACAATAGCTTCATTGGTGACGAAATAAAAAAATATTTTCTAATTCCTATTAAATCGATAGAATTTATATTATATATTTGCAAAAATATTTAACTAACCATTTACAAAATTTAATTATGAAAATACATTTCAGTCCAATAGGTGTATCAAAAAATCTTTTGCAAAAACAAAATTCTCTATTCACAAACGTGAAAAACAATTCATTTATAATGTGTATGTGCTAGTAAAAAAATTTAATTTAAATTCTACTAATCACATATAATTACTGTTGAAAATGAAAAATTCTATAAAAAATATATTTACAATATTATCGGTTTTAACCTTCTCTATCTCATTCGCACAAAACATTGAAGGTGTAGTTGTAACGAATGAAAATATCCCTTTAGAAGCTGCAAACATCGTAATAAAAGGAACTACTTTTAGTACGAGTACAGATCCTAGCGGAAAATTTACAATTGACACTAAAGGAAGACTTCCTTTAACATTATTGGTTCAATATGTAGGTTATAAAACTACAGAAATTGAAGTTACAGCTTTACCAACAACTCCTTTACAGGTTACAATAAATGAAGAAAATGCACTTGTAGAAGTTGTTGTTTCTTCCAGACGTCGTATCGAAAAAGTTCAGGATGTACCAATTGCAGTATCGGTTATTACAGGAAAACAAGCCGAACAAACCGGAGCTTTTAATGTTAACAGAATTAAAGAACTAGTTCCTTCTGTTCAACTTTACTCCTCTAATCCCAGAAATACAGGTATTAACATTCGTAGCCTTGGTTCTCCTTTTGGACTTACCAATGATGGTATCGATCCGGGAGTTGGTTTTTATGTTGATGGCGTTTATTATGCCCGTCCGGCTGCAACCACTCTTGATTTTATCGATGTAGAACAAATTGAGGTTTTACGCGGACCACAAGGATCGTTATTTGGTAAAAATACAACTTCGGGAGCTTTTAACATTACGACTCGCAAACCAAGTTTTACTTCTGGTGCTGATTTTGAGGTAAGTTACGGTAACTATGCGTTTCTTCAGGCAAAAGCTTCGGTTACCGGAGCATTAGGTAAAAAATTCGCTGGCCGTTTATCTTTTTCCGGTACACAACGTGATGGTTTAATTGATAATGTTGCAACAGGAAGACCAACAAACTCCTTAAACAATCAGGGAATTAGAGGTCAAATACTTTATACTCCATCAGTAAATACTAATATAATATTCGCTGCAGATATCACAACGCAACGTCCTGACGGATATGCTCAGGTTGTTGCCGGTGTTGCGCCTACACAAAGAGCTGCTTATCGTCAGTTTGATGCTATTATTGCCGATTTGAATTATGAACTTCCAAGTAGAAATGCTTTTGATCGTAAAATTGATCACGATACTCCATGGCGTTCGGGACAAGATATGGGCGGTGTATCTCTTAACATTGACACAAAAATTGGTAACGGAACCCTTACTTCAACAACTGCCTGGCGTTTTTGGAACTGGGATCCATCAAATGATAGAGATTTTACAGGATTACAAGTATTGGCTAAATCGCAAAACCCAACAAGACAAACTCAAATTACACAAGAAGTTCGTTACGCAGGTCAGCTTACTTCTAAAATTAGTGGTGTTGTAGGTGTATTTTTCATCGATCAAACATCGCAAACAGATGGTAAAGAAGAATCTGGAAATGCACAATGGAGATTTTCACAAAGTACTACCAGTAATTTATGGAAAACACCGGGTCTTTTTGAAGGATACGGAATCAAAACTGATGCAAGAATCAGAGCTTCGAGCGCTGCTGTATTCGGTCAAATCGATTGGGCAATTACAGATCGCTTACATGTTTTACCAGGATTGAGATATAATTTTGACAAGAAAGAAGCAGATTACAGCCGTACAACATACGGAGGCCTTGACACTACTGATCCTGCTTTACTTGCTTTGAAAAAACTAGTTTATTCGAATCAGGCTTTTACATCAGATACCGACAATACAGACTTTTCAGGAAATTTAACGGTTTCATTTAAAGCTTCAGACAAAATTAATGCTTATGCTACTTACGCAAAAAGTTACAAACCAGTTGGTGTAAACGTAGCAGGACTTCCGTCTAATGCAGCGGGTGAGCCTTTACTAGATCTTGCGGTAATTAAACCTGAAAAAGTAAATCATTATGAAATTGGAGTAAAAACATCTCCTTTTAAAAATTCAATATTCAACTTAACGTTCTTTAATACTGATATCAAAGATTTTCAAACGAATGTTCAGGCAGCTGAATTAGGTGTAAACCGTGGCTATCTTGCTAATGCTGATAAGGTGCGTGTAAGAGGTGTAGAACTTGATGCAAGTTTTGTTGTAAACAGAAACTTAACGATTAATGGAGCAGCAACTTATACAGATGGTAAATATGTGAAATTTACAAATGCGCCACTTCCGTTAGAAGAAACAGGAGCTCCTGTAGCCTTTAAAGATGTTTCTGGAACTGAATTGCCTGGCGCTTCAAAATGGGCCGGATCTTTAGGCGGAGAACTTTCTGATGATGCCAAATTCTTTGGAAATGCAGGGAAAATTTTCTTGGGAATAGATTCTTATGCACGTTCTGAGTTTTCATCAAGCCCTTCTGCTTCAAAATACTTAGTGGTTCCAGGATATGCACTTTTTAACGCTCGTTTAGGTTTCCGCGCATCACAAGGTTTATCTGTTCACTTTTGGGGACGTAACCTTTTGAATAAAGATTATTATGAGCAATTATTACCAGCTGGTGGAAACACAGGACAATATGCTGGTGTAATTGGAGATCAAAGAACTTATGGTGTTACTTTGAAATACTCGCTGTAGTTTAGATTTTAGATTTTAGATTTTAGATTTTAGATTTTAGATTTTAGATTTTAGATTTTAGATTTTAGATTTTAGATTTTAGATTTTAGATTTTAGATTTTAGATTTTAGATTTATAAAAAAACCGAAACCAAATTTTACAATTTGGTTTCGGTTTTTTTATATGAACCTTTGTGCCTTTGTCACTTTGTTCCTCTGAACCTCAAAATTCTCAGCAACTTAGAGCCTTTAATCTCTCTGTCTCTTCTTCCCTCCTTTTTCAGATCCTGTAAAGTTTCCTATTTTATAAGCTAGAGAAAACATCACATATCGTCTTAGAACGGTATTTTCTTCATCGCGAATAGCTGTTGCAGAAATGGTTCTTGTGGCGCTTAAGTTTTGGTTTAAAACATCATAAACTTTTACTTTTGCGTATAGTTTTTTATCTAAAAAGCCATAAGATAAACTGGTGTTCCACAAATAAAAATCTTTTTTGAAATCGCCTGAAATATTCGAATTATAAGTATAGCCAAAATCATTTCCGAAGATTAAATTCTCCGGCCAGTACGTTGTGGTCTGCAAATTGATTCGGTGCACCACATTTGAAGTCGCATCTCTCGAATAGTTTTCATATTTTGACTGGTTGTATGATAAATTATATGATGGCGCAATGGTCAGGATTTCTCCATAATCATAAGATAAATAAACTTTTGGAGTAATCGAAGTAGATTTTGCGTTGTATAAAACAGCATTTGTAAATCCTTTATCAAAATTGTAACCCGCATTTAATCCTAATCCGTATCGTAAAGTATGTGCTCCGTTTTTAACAGATTGATTCCAGTTTGCGCCAATCGATGCATTATAAACTCCTGAAATATTTACATAAGTCGTCCTTCTTTTTCCGCTTTCATCATATATGGAAGTCGAAACAATATCATTATCATAATAATCTCCTTTTACATACAAACTATAACCAGAACGAGAACGGAAATCATAATCTTTGAAATTAAAATTCACGCTGTTTTTTTCAACTGGTTTTAAATCCGGATTACCCAAAATGGTATTCAATGGATTATTAAGATTTACAACCGGCATTAATTGTGTTGCTGAAGGCAGTGAATTGGAGTAATCGTATTTAAGAGATAAATTTTTAGAACGACTAAACTTGTATCTTAATAATGCAGTTGCAAAAGGCAATGCATACTTTTTATTTAAATCTGTTGCATTGTTCAGGTATAACGAATGATTATCAAAATTTATAATCGAAGTTCTGCTGTCAAGATTAAGTGTAAACTTTTCTTTTTGAAGCGTAATTCCAACTTTTGGAGTAACCGAATTTTGAGTTGAACTTGTATAATTCGTTAATGCTAAATTTAAATCTGTATATTCTTGTGTAGCAGGATCAAAATTAAAAGTTCTTTCGTCATTTGAAGTATTATTCCAATCAAAATCAGCTCCAAATCTAACTCTTAAAGAATCGGTTATCGGTTCTGTATATTCAATATCTGCCGAATATGAATCACTACTTGCTTTCTTTTTTGCAGTTTGATTTCTTTCATCATTTGGCTGAGCATCCTGATAAAAAATGGTTTCAGAAATATTCAAACCATCAGAATTAGTGCTCGTATTATTATTTGAGAAAACAAAACTCAAATTTCTTGATTTTTTTTCAAAGGTTTTATTAAAGTTTATCGCATTTGCAAAATTAAGATTATCACTTTCAGAATAAGATTTAGAATTGCTTTCGTTTAATGCGTTTCCGTTTTCATCTTCAGAAGAACTTGATGAAGTCGAATTGTTATTGGTTCTGGATTGATTAATTTTTGGCGCCACAACAATTCGCATACTTGGATTAATTTTATATTCTAATTCAAAATTAGCATTGTTTCCTGTGCTTTCGTTTCTTGTTTTAGAATTAGATGCAGTAGTAATATTACCTTCTGGTAAAAAGCTAAGCTCATTTGATTTACTGTCGTTATTGTTAACCGTATTCGAAAAATTATAACTTCCCATGGCGAGAAGGTCTTTTGTCCAGTCATCAGAATAATTAAGTCCAATTAAATTCGACTGTGTAATTCCTTTTCCGCCGCCGCCAGATCCTGAACTTCCGCCTTTGGCATTTCTTCCGCCTCCCATATTATCAAAAACATCATCCATAGAAAATCCGGTTGAGTTGATATTATTAGATGAAGCCAATAAACTTATTTTCTGCTTATTATTAAAATAATTCAGATTAACATTTGCTTCGTACCGATCATCTGTACCATAACCGCCCATTATTTTTCCGAAATAACCTTTGTTTTTCTTTTCATCAATCGTAATATTAATACTCGAAAAATCTGAAGTTGATTCTTGTTTTGAGAGTTCCTCTTTCTTGGTTTTAAAATCAGAAACCTGAATTTTCTTTATAATATCTGCGGGCAAATTTTTAATGGCGATGGCTCCGTCTTTATCAAAAAAAGTTTTTCCGTTAACTAAAACCTGATTGACCTCTCGCCCATTTACAGTAATTTTTCCATCATTATCGACATCAAAACCCGGCAATTGTTTTAACAAAGTTTCGACATTAGAATCCGGACGCACTTTATACGATGCGGCATTAAATTCCAGAGTATCTTTTTTAATTGTTATTGGTGCTGCTTCTGTTTTTATAACTACATCATTCAGGGCATTTACATTTTCAATCATGTATAATTTACCAAAATCCTTGCTTTCTGTAAGTCCTTTATATTCTTCAAAATAAGTTTGATATCCCATATAACTTACCTTTAGAAATACAGGTTTCTCATATTTTTTAATATCCATTCTAAAAGCACCATTTTTATCTGTGGTAGCATATTCTATAACGGTTGAATCTTTTATAGTAGTAAAATAAACAGTTGCCATCTCCAATGGTAATTGGGTATTGACATCTAAAATTGTTCCTCTGACAGTAATATCATTTTGTGCACTGACTGAAAAGACGAAAAGGAAAAAAAACGATAAAAATGAATAAATTTTAGTCATAAATGGGTTGGTTTGATTCGTTAGACTACAAAATAGCAAAAAGGTTTAATTGTAGTTTTTACATTTATACAAATAGGATGCCATTAAAAATTTAGGCAAAAAAAAATCCCCACATTTGGGGACTTTTTTTCTTATTTCTCTCTGATATAAATATCGATTGGCACTCCTGAAAAGTCCCAATTTTCCCTAATCTTATTTTCTAAATATCTCTTATAAGGTTCTTTAACGTATTGTGGCATGTTGGCAAAAAACACAAACTGAGGCGTTAATGTTGGCAATTGCATACAATATTTAATTTTCACATATTTACCTTTTGTAGCTGGCGGCGGATAAGCTTCAATAACTTTCAACATAAATTCATTGAATTTAGAAGTCGGAATTCTTTGTTTTCTGTTTTCAAAAACCTGAACCGTAGCTTCTAATGCTTTCAATAAACGTTGTTTCGTTAAAGCCGAAACGAACAAAATTGGCACATCTGTAAAAGGCATTAATTCTTCTCTGATTTTAGCTTCGTAATCACGAGTCGACATGGTGTCTTTTTCAACTAAATCCCATTTGTTTACCAGGATTACAACACCTTTACGGTTTTTCTCTGCTAACCAGAAAATACTCTGATCCTGACCTTCAAATCCACGTGTTGCATCAATAATCAAGATACAAATATCAGCATGCTCAATCGCACGAACCGAACGCATTACCGAGTAAAACTCTAAATCTTCCTTTACCTTAGCTTTACGACGGATTCCCGCAGTATCAACCAGGTTAAATTCAAAACCAAAACGGTCAAATTTGGTATCAATTGCATCACGTGTAGTTCCTGCAATATCCGTAACCATAAAACGTTCTTTACCAATTAAGGCATTGATAAAACTTGATTTTCCAGCATTCGGACGTCCTACAACTGCAAAACGAGGCAATACAACTTCTTCCTGAACTGGTTCTGGTTTTATTGGAAAAGACTCAATTAAAGCATCTAATAAATCTCCCGTTCCACTTCCTGATATACTTGCAAACGTAAAATAATCTCCTAAACCAAGGTTATAAAACTCCAATGCATCTTTTTCACGCATGGCATTATCTACCTTATTTACAGCCAATAAAACAGGTTTGGTCACTTTACGCAATAAGCGCGCAACAACATCATCCATTGGCGTAATTCCTTCTTCTACATCAACAACAAATATAATAACATCAGCTTCGTCGATAGCAAGTTCTACTTGTTTACGGATTTCACCTTCAAATACGTCATCGCTTCCGCGAACATATCCACCTGTATCAATGACAGAAAACTCTTTTCCGTTCCACTCGCTTTTACCATAGTTTCTATCACGGGTAACCCCAGATACTGAATCTACAATAGCTTCTCTTCTTTGTATCAGCCTATTAAAAAGGGTTGATTTCCCCACATTAGGTCTTCCTACTATCGCAACAATGTTATTCATTTGTGTAAATTTTAGATTTTAGACTGCAGATTTTAGATTCTAGTTTCCTAAAATCACATTACTTACAAATCTAAAATACTGTGTTTTAATTTTTTGCAAAGGTAGTTAAAAAAGTGACTAAGTCGCTAAGTTTCTAAGTACCTAAGATTTTATTGTTTTTTGTTTCAAGTTTGAGATTTCAGGTTTCAAGTTTTAGAACCCAGAAAGTATAATCAAAAAATTGAAAGCTATTTATTTTTTTCAGGAGCTATTCCTGCTCCCGAAGCCTCGGGACGTTTCAATCTTTTGTTCCGCTAAAGCTTCACAAAAGGATTTCCACTTCTATCAGGGCTAGGGCATCAACGTATTAAGATCTTTTTCGTTTCAATTTCGCATTTCAAACCTGAAACTTGAAACAAACAAAACTATTATTGATTATATCCGAAACGTTTCAACATATTCGCATTGCTTCTCCAGTTTTTGTTCACTTTTACAACTAGTTCAATGTGAATTTGTTTTCCGAAGAATTTCTCTAAATCAGCACGGGCATCTGTTCCTACTTTTTTAAGAGCGGCGCCTTTATGTCCGATAATAATTCCTTTTTGAGTTTCGCGCTCTACCATAATGATCGAACGGATTCTGATAATTTTTTCATCTTCAAAAAACTCTTCAGTAACTATTTCAACGGCATACGGAATCTCTTTGCTGTAGTTCAACAAGATTTTCTCACGAATGGTTTCGTTAACGAAAAAACGTTCGGGTTTGTCTGTTAATTGATCTTTAGGATAATAAGCCGGAGATTCCGGCAATAATTCGATGATTCTCCCGAAAACTTCCGGAACATTAAAATTCTGTAAAGCTGAGATTGGGAAGATTTCAGCATTTGGCACTTTTGCTGTCCAGAATGCTACTTGTTCTTCCAATTGTTCCTGATTGGAGTTGTCGATTTTATTCAACAACAACAAAACCGGAATTTTAGCGTGAATAATTTTACTAAAGAAAGCTTCATCTTTTAAGTCCTGCTCTCCTATTTCGACCATGTAAACCAGAATATCAGCATCTTCAAAAGCCGATTTTACGAAGTTCATCATCGATTCCTGCATTTCATAAGCGGGTTTGATGATTCCGGGAGTATCCGATAATATAAGTTGAAAATCTTCTCCGTTCACGATTCCAAGAATACGGTGACGGGTTGTTTGTGCTTTTGATGTAATGATCGATAATCTTTCTCCAACAAAGGCGTTCATCAATGTTGATTTTCCAACGTTTGGATTCCCGATGATGTTTACAAAACCTGCTTTATGTGACATTTGCGTATTATTTATTTTGCAAAGGTAGTCATATCAACTCAATACAGAAAATAAAACATTTTTTTAAGTTTTCGTTGGATTTCTCAAAAAACGACGTATCTTTGCACCCGAAACATCGCGGGATAGAGCAGTAGGCAGCTCGTCGGGCTCATAACCCGAAGGTCACAGGTTCGAGTCCTGTTCCCGCTACAGAGAATAACCCATCAAAATTTTGATGGGTTTTTTGTTTTTTACCACCTTTCTCAATGCCTGTAAATGTTGAGACTAAGCCAAAAATAGAGTTTACTCTTCCAGTTAGATATTCCCTGTTTTTAGTCCTAATTGACAATCCTTCTGGAAATACTAAATTCTGGATTCGTATTTTACTGTCAATAATTCTCTAAACTAGAACATAGTTAAGCTATTTTTTAAAAGTAGTGATTTAGTAAATATCTCAATTTTTTCAAATCATCCAAAAAATGGTTCGAGAATTGTCTCGTTAGGCTACTAAAAGGAAAAGCTTCGGAGAAATCTGGAGCTTTTTTAGCTAAAAACGTAAAAAATCAGGAGTCTTTTATCAGATTTATGTTTTTTGAGAGCTCAAAAAAATGCGAAGAACAGAGACCTTTGCTAACTTTTCATTAGAAACACTTCAAAGAGCGAGGCACAATTACTCAACTTTGAACAAATGTCAAATAGAATTACTAGTGTTCAATTTAGCATTTCTTCCCCCATTTTTGCCAAACTCCCGTTATGCCTTCGTGCTTTTTTATTCATGTGCAATTTTTACTGCTAAAATATGTTTACAAAGTCCTCTGTTGTTCTCATTGGTAGTGTACCAATTACAAGTACATTGATAGATATCATTATTTTTAATAACAGTATGGTAAATATCAGTTGAACCTTTTACAATTGCTTTAATAAAAGTTTCTGTTTTTTCTAAAATTTTTATTTCATCACTTTCAACTATTTTTTTAGCATTTTTTAATCTAGGGTTAAAATTTATTAGTCTTTCAAGTTTGAATGGAAGTTTCCTATAAAAATAGTTCTTATCAAATAAATTATACCCAAGTAAACCAATGCCAGATAAATTCGATTGTAAATTATTCATTATTCTTAAATCAATTCCACTATCAGCTGAAAGTATTGCAGGATTGAATACTTCATTTGTTTTAAAATAATTGTTCACTCCATTTATTAAATTTGATGAAATTGAATCTGTCAAATGTTCTAAAAGCCTTCCTTCACCTGAAAATCCCCGATAAACATTATTTGAAAATAAATATGTCATTTGAATATCTTTGAAGTTTAAAATTAGGGCAAAGCTTTGTTGTGTATTATGTTTGTAAATATGCAGACTTTCCACTGATGAAATTAATTTTTGTATTAAATTGAGTCTATGAATCCCTCCTACTTTTATACTGTTTTGCTTCTCTATTGGTAAAAAAGTATAATTAACACCTGCTTTTGTTAGATAATATTCTGATTTTGTTGGCGTATTAGGAACTGTTTTAAATAATTGTAATGCTTCGAATTTGGTTAATTGAAAAGCAAGTTCCATTTCGGATAAAAATACTTGTACATTTCCTAGACCTTTAATCCATCTATTGGTTAATGTTACTTTCTTTTCAATGGTTTTATGTTTCCCTGTAATTACATGCACTTCTTTAGAACCGATACCAATTAGTAATCTTTCAGATTGTTGCACATTATTAAAAGCTCTTATTGTTTGATTGTTAAAATCAATATTTGTAGTGCCAGAATGTAAAAAGTCTCCATCAACACCGTTCTTTAAAATATTTACTCTAGCATATACACTATTACAGGAAGAAAATGCTTCAAAATGAAGTTCACCTGCTCCAACAGAAACTATTGGATCTTTCAATTTTGCAATTTGACCAGGTGTTAATGCAAAATGAGAGTTGACTGTATTTGCCAATACGCTTAAGCATCTAGATGCTAAAAATGAATTAACAATATTTCCATAAAAAAAGCAAGGCTTATTGTTATCTTCATCAATTTCGGTATTATGTGAGAATGAAAAGATTTTATTCTTTTCTTCTTGAAAGAAATGTGATGGTTTTTTATATTGATAAATAAATTCTGTTTCCATTATTTCTTTATTTCTATTATTTTCTCTTCTACTTCGTCTTCAATATTTAATTTTAAATCATTTTGCAACTCTTTATAATATTGAACAACTTTTTTACTATTAGTAGGTAGATTTTGTTTGTCAAAGTTTTTTATACAATTAGATAAAACAAGAAATTGAAAATGTTTAATTTCTTTTGAATGATTAGGTTTATCTAAATACTCAATTAATCGGTTTATTGGTGCGAATTTGTCGTTTATCAACTTACTTAAAATTTTTGCAAACTCATCTAAATTTTCATTTCTAGTAATTGCTAAATTAATATACTCTGATGCAAGATCTCTTGAAATTTTCTTCTCGAAAAGTAAACATACTGCTACATATAGCCAACCGCTATGATATATAAGAAGTTGATTTACTAAAATAAATTGCATTGGATATAAACATTCTTCAAATCCACCCACTTCATTTCCTGTAGCTGTATCTGGTATATATCTACAAATTAGTGGATCAATATAATTGGGATTTAATGACAATTGGTTCTCTATATCAACTCTACTTGCTTTTTCTATCGAAGCAGTATTGTAAAATATTGTTTCTTGCCGTATTGCTTTTTCTTTATTGTACCAAGTATAATTCCAGTTGTTATCTAGAATTAATCTATACCAAGTAGCATATTTATTAGTATCTTTTTCAATATTAAAGCTAATATTAAATGGATTAACAACAGAAGGATAGTTTAATGCTTTGGATCTTTCAAATTCAGAAAAATTTCCATTAGGGTTTTTAATTCTAGTTATTTGTGTCCAAAGTGGTAGCGTTTCATTGGTAAAATTAATTTTGTTAGATACTCCAAAAAGGTATCCTATAGCATCAGAATAATAACCTTTTAGGTTTTCCACACCTTTGCTATAATCAACATTCAATTCTGTTATTAATATTCTATTACAAGCAACAATTAAATCTTCCAAATCAACTTTTGTGTTACTATTTTCATATTGCAATAGTCTTTCTAATAAAATTTTAGGATGTACAAAAAATGGTTCATGAGTTGGCGTTGATATAAATGGCAATGTGTTTTTATCCTTTAATTTCAAAAATGTCATTTTTGCCTTTTTACCTAAAAATGGAATGTATTTGAAATCCATCTTTGAAAACCCTTCATCATTTTTATTTGTCCAACTCTCAAGAAATAATGTAAATGCAGTTAATGAATCACTTTCATAAAATTTAGCAAAAAGTGGCTTTGTATAAGGTCTTATCTGGTTTATATAGTCAGATGGTATATTAGATTGAAGTTGAATAATTCCATCAAAAAACAGCTCTATGTCTACTGCTGATTTTGTTCGTATGCAAGTTCCTATTTGAAATAAAAGCTCATCCCAATTAGAAATTAGTGCAATTTCATTAAATGATTTCTTCTCAGCAATTATATTGTCAAAATTTTCAGAAGTGAGGTTGTCAACTTTTAAAATATCTTTTGCTACTTTTTTTAGATTTGATAAAAATGGCGATAATATTGTTACTAAATCTTTATCATCAAAATAATTTACTAAAATTTTGGCTGCCTTCTCTTGGATCTTTGAATCAGATTGTATAAAAAGCAAACATAGTTTTTCCCTGTAATCAAGGGGAATTTTAAATGAATTAGTTAATATGTTTTCAATAATTTCCAAAACTACTAAAATCGATTTAGCTGTTTTATCATTAGAAAATATAATCGGAACATTTTCTATAAATAATGAAGTGTCAAATTCCTTATTTGTGTATATAGTTTTAATATTTAATATAACATAGTTTATTAAACTAGTTTGCCCTGTTCCTAATACTGAAAATAGTGTAGATTGATTTGTTATTAATTCATCTTTCGTGGGATGAAACAATTCTAGTAATCTAACATGCCAATCTAAATGTGGTTTCTTCCAATTATTTAGTAATGATTCTAAGAGGTGCATTACTATACTTCTATTAGTAAATGCATTTTTTTTAATTAATATTTTGAAAACTTCAGTCCAATAAACATTTGCTTTTGCACTTAAACCATTAGAATAATCTATTGAGTTTGCTTTAATTAAATCTAGAATTGGAATTTCATATTTATAAAATTTACAAAAAACTTTATTTATTAATTCAGTATGTGCCAATAAAAATTCAGCATCGTCAAAATGGTTATTGTCAAAACCTTGTAAATTAAATAAGCTTCTAACAAAAAATTCTTCATCAAATTCAACCCAATTATTTTCATAAAATTTCCAAAGTACTTTAAAGTTGATGTTTCTAAATCGTTCTTTTGACAGGTCTTTAATTACTTTATTCAGATAATTAGGTGGAAAGAGTTTATAGAAGTTAACAAGTGGCTCAAAATTATTAGTTGAAATATAGCTGTAATATGGATTTGAAATATAGGACTCATGTTTGGTTTCTATTTTTTTTAATTCCTCATAATTTCTTATACAGGTTATTAAAAAGTAATTTAAACAAGCATCTAATTGTTGCCTATTTTCATAAAAATCTTTTCTTTCCTTACCAGTTAATTTTGAACCCTCCTTTTTTAAAATATCCCTGTCAATATCTAGCCCTTTCAATAATGAAATAGTAGAAAAACGTTCTTCTTCTGTCAAAACTTTTGAGAAATTTAAAATCTCGTTCCCGTTTTTGTTCTTAATTATATTTATGATTCTTTCCATACTTTTTAGGGTGTCGTTTTAGCATGAGGCATAACGTTCTGGGACTACAATGATTTGGGACTAAATTAAACCCTATTTTCGGATTTGCCAAATCTCCCAAATACAAAACTTTTTTCCAATTAAGCCAATTGCCCGAATCCGTTGTAGTAGGTGTTACCCCCTGCTGGCGCAAGCCTCCCGCTCGTGCTACATTTTTTTTATAACCCAGCTTTAAACGCTTGCGCCAGGAGAAGAGCGATATTTTTAATATTCTTGCTGTGCTCCTTATTCCTAAACCTTCTTTTGTTAATTAAACTATATTTCCATTAATACAAGGTTTGTAAGCTTGATAAGTAAAAAATAAAAAACCACATTTTCAAACGAATGAAAATGTGGTTTTTAACTTATATATGCTTTTTAATTTACTTGACTATTATTTTTCTAACAACAGTAGATCCTTCACTTTCTAAATACACATAATAAATCCCTTTTGGGATTCCTGATAAATTGATACTATTAGTGTTTGAACCATTAGTAAATTTCGTAGCTGTTACCAACTTTCCTAATACATCGTACACCGTTGCTTTTTCTAAAACAATGTTGTCAATATGTAATTCTCCTTTGGTCGGATTAGGGTAAACGGCGATTTTGGCAAAAACCAGATCTTCGATTCCTAAAGTACAAGTTGTTTTCGAATAAATTGCTGTTGCATCTTTGGCTGTTGACCAATTGGCATTAGCATAAGTAACATCATCCACCAAAATACAGGATAGTAGAGCATTTGTTTTGAAATTGGCATAGGTCAGCTTGCTATTGTTTCCATTGCCTAAATTCAAAGAAGTCAATTTATTGTTGGAACAATTTACATCTGTAAGAAGAGTATTCTTAGAAAGGTCTAAACTTACTATCTGATTGTTAGAACAACTCAATTTAGTCAACGATAAATTTTTAGAAACGTCTAAGACGGTCAGTTGGCTGGAAACGCTGCTTTTGCCATTGATTTTTTTTGTGGTTGTTGTAATTCCATCACAATACAGTTCTGTAAGTTGCGGGTTTTTAGAAACATCCAAAGCCGATAATGGATTATTGGAACAATCTAAATATTTCAAAGCTAGGTTGGAAGACACATTTATTGAAGTCAATGAATTTCCTTGACACTTTAAGGTTACTAGCTTTGAAAAATTTTCGATTCCTGATAAATCAGATATGCCGGAATTGGACACATCTAATATTGTCACATTTGTTATGCTAGACAACAAAACCGAACCGTTTTTCCCATCCTTATCAATACCCAAAGTAATTAACTTGTCCTCAAATTCACTACTAACTGCAACAACAGCAGGACAATTATCAGAATAACTCGCCGTAGCATCTTTAATTGCAGCCCAATTCGCATTAGAATAAGCAACATTATCGACTTGAATACAACTTAAATTCGGATTATTTCGAAAATCTGAAAGTGTTTTGTCGCTCATATTCACATTATTCTTCCCGTTTTTTAAATTCAAACTTGTGAGAGAATTATTTGTACAAATCAAAAATCCCAAGTTTACATTTTTGGAAACATCAAGACTCGTTAATTAATTTGATATACAAACAAGTCTAACCAATCCCAGGTTTTTAGAAACATCAATAGTGGTTAATTTGTTATAATTAAAGTACAAATAGTATAAATTAACATTTTTTGTAACATCAAGCGCCGTTATATCATTTGTTGAGCAATCAAAATATATTAAATTAACATTTTTTGTAATATCAAGCGAGGTTAATTTGTTATATTGACAAGCTAATGAAGTTAATTGTACATTTTTTGAAACATCAAGACTGGTCAATTGATTTCCAATACAATTTAAATCTGCCAAAACTGGAAAATCCTTTATTCCTGTTAAATCAGTTATTGAACTTTCTTTAACATTTAAACTAGTTAAACTTACAATCTTCGCAGTAGGCACTTGATGGTCATTGGGTATGTCGTCGTAATAATTTAATGCTAGCTCAAAGTTGGAATCAGGAATGTATGTGTAACAAGTAGAAACACTATAACTCGCTGTAGCATCTTTTTGCCAATTGTTAGCACTTGGAGGTATGGCGGTGTCGGCTTGTATGCATTTAAGATCTAAATTGTTGGAGCAGTTGAAATAATTTAAACTACTATTTTTCCCATTTTTAATATTCAAATGTACTAGTTTATTTGAATTGCAATTCAAAGTTGTCAAACCAGTATTTTTAGAAACATCTAAAGTCGTTAATTGATTATTAGAACAATCTAAACTCATTAAGCCTATATTATTATAAGAAACATCTAAATTCTTTAATGAATTAAAAGAACAATTTAAAGTTTTTAAAGCAGTGTTGTGAGAAACATCTAAAGTTGTAAAATTATTTGAATTGCAAGACAAAGATGTCAAAGTTGTATTTTTCCTTACATCTAAAGTTGCCAATTTATTTGAATTACAATTCAAAGTTTCTAAAGCGTTAAAACATTCAATACCTTTTAAATCAGAAATACCAGAATTGGAGACATCTAGACTTTTCACATTTGTTATACTAGCCAACAAAACTGAGCCGTTTTTACCATCTGTATCAATTCCTAAAGCGATTAACTTGTTTTCAAATTCATTACTAATTACAACTACAGCAGCAGGACAATTATTGGAATAACTTGCCGTAGCATCTTTCGCTGAAGTCCAATTTGTATTTGAATAAGCAAGATCATCTACCTGAATACAGCTCAGATTAGGATTATTTGTAAAATTTTTAGTACTCAAGGAAGTGTTTTTTCCATTTTTTATATTTAGACTTACTAATTGATTAGAATAACAATTTAATATTGTTAAAGCAGTATTGGTAGAAGCATCTAAACTAATTAATTGATTAGAATTACATGTCAAATCTGTTAAAGCAATATTCTTAGAAACATCTAAATTCTTTAGTTGATTTGAATAGCAATGAAAAATTGTCAAAGCAGTATTTTTGCTTACATCCAAAGCAGTCAATTGATTTGAATAGCAATACAAATTTGTCAAAGCAGTATTTTTGCTTACATCCAAAGAGACTAATTGATTTGAATAGCATTGCAAATTTGTCAAAGCAGTATTTTTGCTTACATCCAAAACAGACAACTGATTAGCACCACAAAAAAAATATGTTAGAGCAGTATTCTTGGAAATATCAAATGTCGTTAATTGATTAGAAAAACATCTTAAATCTGTTAAAGCAATATTGGTAGAAACATCTAAAGCGGTTAACTTATTAGCGTGACAAAATAATATTTTTAAAGCAATATTCTTAGAAAGGACTAAACTTGTCAGTTGATTATAGCTACAATTTAAGTTTGTTAAAGCTTTAAAATCCTGAATTCCGGTTAAATCAGCAATAGAGCTTGAGGAAACATCTAAGCTAGTACGTGAAGAAACATTGGCCGTCAAAACTTTTCCGTCAGCTGTTCCGGAATCAATTCCAAGGCTAATAAGTTTGTTTTCAAATTTCACATCGGGTATCAGTGTATATTGGGCAAAGGACGATATGCTAGCGAAAAAAAGTAAAAAGAGTAGTTTTATTTTCATAGGTAATTTTTTTGTTAATATTATGGTGCCAAATGTATCGAATATTAACTAATATCTTACATAAACTGTTAAAGAAATAAAAAAATGTTCTAGTGAATAAATTCCCCTCTGAAGACGCAGGCGTCCCGTTTTTGCCACAATTTTTATTTTTTATAACTCAACTTCACGTTCACGAGCGGGACGCTCGCGCCAGCAGGGAAATTCGAGATTTTATTATAAAAAAAGAGAGGAAACAAGTTCCTCTCTTCTTAAAAATATAAATCTATTATTGAAGATAGTATATCATTATACAATCAACAAAGTAAGAGTATTGGTTTAAGTTTTTTGTTTAAAAATTTCACTCCTTTGTATGGGGTAGCTTAACCTCAAATTTTTCATCTCTTACAATAAATATTTTTTTTGTAAATTAATTATGCAAGGAAGCAACATCCTCCACCAGCCAGAGGATATTCCGGAGGACATGGTCCATTTTTTAAGATGGCCTCTCCACTTATTAGTGCTTTAGCGCAAATCTCTGTTACTCCACCGTTTACCTTTTTTAGCTCATCTTTAGTTAATTTTTGAGCTCCGTCTAATTTTAAAATTTTTTTTAACATAATATAAAGTTTTAAAAATTTAGTTAATACCCAATCATTTAAAGACACTTGGGATCCTTGTCTATCCTCGCGCAAGAATGTTTTCTATATTTTATCAATGAACTAAATCTCTTCTCAAATGTTTCTTTTTCTTCTGAAAAATCATTTCGGAAATATTTTAATTCACTTACAGCTATTTCTTAGTAAACAATTTACATTGTACGAATATACTCTATTTAAACGTTAAATTGTTACGACTTACCTCATTTTAAAGCTTTTATTCAATTATTTAAATTAAATACCTTCTAATAACACATTCTTTTAAATGGATAAACCATTCGAGATTTGGACATAATATCTGACAAAAAGAATATTTATGGGATATTTTTTTATCTTTGAAATTCAGTCTTTTTAATCTGAATGGCTTTATCTTTGAGCCTCAGAAAATTAAACTTCATTTATGGAACAGAAAATACATCAGGGAAGAAACGTAAAACGTTTTAGAGAAATGCTTAACATAAAACAGGAAGCATTGGCTTATGATCTGGGAGAAGACTGGAATCAAAAGAAAATTTCTTTACTGGAGCAAAAAGATGTAATTGAAGAGAATCTGCTTAAACAAATCTCAGCTGTCCTGAAAATTCCTGTTGAAGCTTTTCAGAATTTTGATGAGGAACAGGCAATAAATATTATTTCAAATACATTTGATAATGGAGCTTACTTAAATGCAGGGCATAGTCCAACATTTAATGTAAATCCAATAGAAAAATGGATAGAAGCTTTAGAGGAAATTAAACGTTTAAATTTGGAACTTTTGAAAGCCAAAGAGGAACAAATTAAGGTTTTAGAGAAATTATTAAAAGATAAGTAAACTTTAATAACAAGATATTAATTCAAATGAAAACAGATTATTATATTGTAGTAAAATTTGAGTTGAGTATCAGATATAGATTTAGCAAAAAAAGTAAAGCTTCGGATTTCTCTGAAGCTTTTTTGTTTTTAACTATCTTTATATTTAGCCCAAATCCGTTGTAATATCTGTTATACGATGGCTTTATTAGTTTGGTTGTATGTTATCGTGAAAAATTTTAATTAGTTCGGATTTATCGATTTTCAAATTGTCTAAACTTATAACTATTGGAGTTCCAAAAGTTTCGATCTGTTTGTTTACGACAATTTTTTTGAAACCACTGAGTCTATTCAAAATAATTTCATTATCCTTAATTCCTATAAGTAAATATTCGGAAAACTTATGTTTTATAATTTTAGCATGCGTAATATTTTTCCAAGAAATAATCCCAATTTCGGAAAAACTCATATAATCTAGAATTCCTTGATTATCTATTACTAATCCAGGCTTTTTAGCTATTATTTTTTTTAGGCTTGACCAAAAAAAATAAATTAAAAAAGGAATCGCAATCACCAAAAGAATACTGAGCTTTAAAGAAATTTTTCCCTCAAGATAAAGTGAGTAGTAATATAAAACTACCAGAAATATTACAAGAACAGATATTATTAAAAGTGAAAAAATCCTAGTTTTATTTATTTGAATTTCTAAAGTTCTCATGTTATTATTGTTTTAAGCTGTCGCATAACGTTCTACTAGTACAGCAGGCCCTAACTTGCCACATTACCAAACGGCAGTTATGCGGCTTTTTTATTTATTCAACTCTTTTTCAATTTCTTTAATAAGTTCAATTGCTAATGGTTTTGTATTTTCTTCGTAAACCCTTATATTATTCTTACCCAGTTTGACAAGAAACTCGACTGTCTTTTTAAATTTTGGGTCTGAATATAATTTTTCTTCAGGTTTATCTGCATTTTCTATCATTTTGTCAAAACTCTTAAATAGAAAATCATTATAATATTTATCAACTTCATTAATTGCCGGTACAAATATTTGGTAATAATTTAAGATTTTCTGTTTTAACTTTTCGTCTTCAATGTAGCCTATTTTACCACTTGACTTAAAACCTTCATAATTAGCAATATTCATTTTTGGCCCATGTGAATAAATTGGGAAATTAACCTTATTTTTAGACTTATAAATACTGTCAAGTTGTAGAGTCGTTAATGCTAAAATTTTTTCATATTCTATGTTTGACTTTTGGTATGCTTCCTTTTCATTGTCGATGCTTTTTATGTCACTCTTTAAATCATTTTTTAAATTAGCAAGAAACACAGCTACTTCTTCTTGCATAATTTAGTTTTGTAATTTTAACTCTATTTATTGGTCACAGTTTATTTTAGTACACTATTTAATTCAACGACTTCAAAGTCGTCATTATTTTGTAGCAGGTGTTTTAATATCGGAATATGTCCTTGTCCAAATATTAGTATAACGTAAAAATAAGAACGAAATAAATTTATTTTTTTTAAGCTTCAGAGAAATCTTAGTGTCTTATTTTGACTCAGTACTTAAAATTAATGTCTGGAACATTTAGAAAAAAGGACCAATATTTTTATAAGAGCAAGTATTATAAAAAAGATGGTCTTTCCGGATATTCCCTCTGAACTACCTGACGAGCCACTTTCAATACTGTTGGAATGAACAGCTTCTCTATTACTTACCAAAACTTCAGTTAAACTGTGATCATAAGCAACATAACCCTGCATTGAGGATATACAAGTCATATAAAAATCAGATAGTTTATTGGCATTATAGCGTTCTGAAACAATGTTTACAAGACTTCTGATCTTATTATCCATCTCGATAGAACTGAAATAGGACAGTAAAACAAAAAAACTTCTATATTCTACATACGAAATCGCCGACATGTTTTGCGAATTGTTTTGGCTTAAGTTTACGAGTATAGCATCGAGCTTTCCATTTAATTTCTTATTCAATTGAAAAAGTGCATCTTCAGGAAAACAGTCTTTAAAATCAAAAATATCATTGATGAAATCAAATTTATTCTGAGATAAGTGCTGATCAAAAAACAATACTAAATCATCATTAAGAAACTGATTTATAAAGAACTGAATCTTTTCAGAATCATATTCTCTTTGGGGAGAAGGAAAATTATTTCTGGAATAATTTTTTTTCGAAAAAAGATTATACAAAATACGGTTTGAAACTATAAAGTAAAGTTCCTGGCGATATTCTTTTAAAGCCAAAATCAGATTATTGGCAACATTAACATCTATTTCCGGATTTATTCTTTTCTCAACATTAACCTGCTTTTCTATTCGGATTATGTCTTCTGCAGAAAATAATAGAATATTGCTTTTATCTATCTTTAATTCTTCAAATAATTCTATTATGTTCATCCTTAATGCAATTTAAAGCACAAACATAATCTTTTTAACTCTTTTGCAAAAGATTGAACAAAAAATAAATCTTAGTAATATCCTAGTTTGTGAAAAGCTATCAAAAGAAAGACAACAGCAAGAATAATTTTTATAATAAAATGCATTTTTTCATTATCATCCCCTTTTTTTTCTTTTGGTCTAATTAAAATTTCTCTGCTTTCGATCAGGATTTTGCTTATATTTTCAATAAATGCATTATAAGATGCCATTGATTTTACAACAGATCTAAAAAAAATAATATTCGTGCCTCTTTTATAATGTTTAGCAACCAAATCCAATAGACCAACGATTTTTCGATCTAATTCAATCGTTGCAAAATGAGATAGTAAATCATAAAAAGTGCTGTATTTAATATATACGATATTAGAAAAATCACTTGTTGTCGAAACAGATAACTGAGAAATAGCAAAATCAAGTTTAGAATAAAGAAGTACGCCCATTTTATAGATAATTTCTTCAGGAAAATATCTTTTTAAATCTAAGAGAAAATTAAGTTCTTCTAAATAGTGAAACCAACCTTTTGAGAGTTTAAAACTGAAAAAAGAAACCAAATCATCTGCCAAAAAAAGGGCGATAAACTCTTTAATTTTCTCATCAGAAACAGTTAAATTATAATTGGAGAAATATTCTTTGGAGAATTTATTTTGCGCAAAAAAATTCAAACAAATACTATTCGACATCACAAAGAAAAATTCTTCTTTATATTCTTTCAATGCAAAAATTAAATTCTCACTTGTCTTAGAATCGATTTCCGGGTTTATCTTTTTTTCGAAATTTATCTTTTTCTCAATTCTAATATAGTCCTCAGTTCCAAATTCTAAAACCTGATCTCTTTTTAAATCTAATAAAGAAAATAATTGAATGATATTCATGGTGTTATAAACTAATTAAAGCATTGATAAAAACAATTCAACATATAGAAACATCCTTTTGAATGTGTAAAAAAGAATACAAAAAGAAATGCCTTCTGCAAGTTTACAAATCTATGTTTCTTTGGGTTAAAAATAATCGCATCTAACGGATTATCATATCAAATAAATTGTAAATTGCTGATCTATTAAAATCCAATTTTAAAAAATGAATACAATAATAAACCAACTATTTGAAATTGAAAAAAAAGCGTTAGAACAAAACTTTACCGGTTTCGAGCGCAATCTAAAAAGAATTTATAACGAATTGGAAGAAAAAGGATATAAAATCATAAATCCTTTGGGAACAAATTATGATGAAAGGGACAGCTCTATTGATGCCAATATTCTTAATTCTAATTCGAAGAAAATAACCAAAGTTATTAGGCCCACAATTTACAAAACAGAAAACGACACCCTGCAACTGGTTCAAAAAGCAGTAGTTATAGTAGAATAATAGCATCAGTATATGAAGAATATCAATATCGGAATTGATTTAGGAACAACGAATTCAGGAATTGCAAAATATGAAAACGGAAAAATCAGCATTTATAAAAATCCTGTTGGCTTCAAGGACACTATTCCGTCTGTAGTTTCATTTCGAAAAGGACGCATTCAGATAGGCGAAAAAGCAAGAGAACACAGCGCAACAAATGCCGAAAATGTATTCTCCTCTTTTAAACGAAAAATGGGATCTGACGAAGTTTATTTCATCAAAGACCTGGATAAAAACTGCAGTCCGATCGAACTGTCTTCAATGGTTTTAAACGAATTAATTAATTTCGCTCAGGGCGAAAGTTTAAAATCTGCTGTTATTACAATTCCGGCTTCATTTGATACCATACAGTCTAATGCTACCAAAAAAGCGGGTTATCAGGCGGGTTTTGAAGAAATAGTTTTACTTCAGGAACCTATCGCTGCGTGTCTGGCTTACTCAAATTCATTAAATATTGAAATTAAATCAGATCAGAAATGGCTGGTATATGACTTTGGAGGAGGAACTTTTGATATCGCATTAGTCAACATTAACGAGCGGGACCTTAAGGTATTTGATCATAAAGGCAATAATTTTCTCGGAGGCGTTGATTTAGACACTTTATTTGTTGAAAAAATAATATGCCCGAAAATCGAAAAGCAAACCCAGGAAAATAATCTTTGGTCAAAACTAATTGCTAAAGAAAACCCTGTATACAATAAACTCTTTTTTGAACTTCTTTATAAAGCAGAAGAAGCCAAAAAAGAACTTTCAATAAAAGAAACGTCAAGTATTGAAATCGATTTTGATGAACTTTCAATCTCGCTAGACATCGATATCAGTCGAAAAGAATTAGAACTAATTATTCAGCCCAAATTTGAAGAATCCTTTCATTTGGTTGAAAAATTAATTAAAGAAAACCAACTGCAATTTTCAGATATAGAACGCATTATACTTGTTGGCGGCACAACATATATTCCTTACATACGCCAGCAATTGCAGGAGAAAACTCAAATTCAGGTAGAAACAAATTTAGATCCTACAACTGCAGTAATGATTGGAGCGGCATATTATGCAGGTTCAAAACCTTCAGAATTAAGTGATGAAGAGGTTGTAAACGAGCCTGCATCTGAAGAAAATAATATTCAGGTCGAAACCATTTACGAACCACATTCTAAAGATTCTGAAGAACTCATTGTTGTTCTTTTAGAAGAATCATTTGACGGCTATTACAGAATTACCAGAGCAGATGGTGGTTTTGACACCGGTCTGTTGAAAGCAAATAAAAAAATTGCCGAGTTTGTTCCTTTATTAGAAAAAACGACCAATCAATTCACGCTGTTTTTATTCGATAGTCAGCAAAAGCAAGTATTTAGCAACGCGAATATTCAAATTACTAACGGATTATACAGTATTCTGGGACAGCCAATTCCGAACGATATTTGTTTAGAACTTGATGAAGAATCGGGAAAAAGCCACATGGAAATTATCTTTAAGAAAAACGATATTCTGCCCCTAAAAAAAACCATTTACAAAACCTGTTCTAAAAACATATTAAGAAACTCTGACCAAAAATTAATTATAAATGTAGTTGAAGGCAATGCCGGAAGTATGGTGGGCAGTAATGTCTCGATTGGATATATTGAAATATCGGGAAGTGATTTTGAGCAGGACCTTTTGAAAGGAATGGATATCGAACTGAACTTTAAAGTTTCGGAGTCGCGAGATTTGAGTATCGATGTTTACATAAGTGCGCTCGATTTAGAAATAAGCGAAGTTTTTAATCCGCATCAAAGAAAAATTTCGATTGAAAAATTAACCTCTGAAATTAAAAATGCTTTAGATACGATTTTAGAAGAAATAAGAAGTGAAGAATACAATGAAAATTATGAATATTTAGCCAAATTAAAAAGATCTCAGGAATCGTTAACTATTCTGTATAACGAGGCATTAGAAAATAAAAATGATGCCATTACAGATAAAAAATATCAAATTGATGAATTGAAAAAAATCTACATTCAGGAATTTGATGACCTTATCCGACACAAACACATATTATTTGAGCTTGACGAATACAACAGCATAAAAGACAGTCTTTCGTTTTATGTCGAAAAAGGCAGTCCCCGCCAAAAAGAAGAATACGAAAAGATTATAAAAAACGAGAAGGAAGTGCTGCAGTCAAACAATAAATATTTGATTCGCAAAAAGAAAAAAGAACTCGAAAACCTGTTAGAAAACATCTATAACAATCAGGACGAAAGCTACATAGATTATTTTTATTATTTGCGACTTGAAGACCCGAGTGCCTTCAAAGACAAATCTAAACATAACAAATTAGTAGAATTAGGAGAAAAAGCAATTGACAAATCTAACTTAGTTGAATTGAAATCGATTTGTCACCAATTGTATAATTTATTGATTATTAAACCCAAAAGAAGAGACGACTTTAATACATTTGACGGGAATCTCGGAATAAAATAATTTGCAACAAAATCAAAAGAATATTCTTTCAAAATGAATATTTTTCAATTTTATTTAAAAATTATTTTTTTACTAAAAGAAGAAAAAAATCTTGTTTACCCCCTATTTTACAAATAAAATAACCTTTTATTAATCAAAGAAATAGACGTTATAATTGGCCTCATTTATTTACAATTCATCATTTATAAATGAGATATTTTAAGAATAACCAACAAATTTTTTAAAAAAATATTTTTGTATTTCTTAAAATTATTTGCATTTTTGCACCCGCATTCAAAAAGTAGGCCCGTTCGTCTATCGGTTAGGACGCATGGTTTTCATCCATGTAAGAGCGGTTCGATTCCGCTACGGGCTACTAAAAGCAAAAAGCTTCAGAGAAATCTGGAGCTTTTTTGTTTTTATAATTTTTCAGGTTTCAGGTTTATTTAATTTCTTTTGTATTCTTTAACGTATCTATTAGCTTTTGTGTAAACAATTCTGCCCCTGCTTTATTTAGATGTTCTGCATTATAAAAATATTCTTTTTTAAATGACAATGAATCATTCGAATAATCATAAAACGGGATGTTGTATTTTTTACTAAAATTTTGGTATATCGATATTATTTTACCTCTATTTCTAACGAATTTTTGCCCCTCAATATATTCAGGAGTATAAACAAAAATAACCTTTATGTTTTGAGACTTGCATTCTTTTAAATATTTATCAAACAAAACTATAGATGCATTATCTAATTTTATGTCATAACTCTTCATCTTCTTTTTAGCTTCATCAAAATCTGAATTCCATTGCCTGTCTCGTGGTTCATATCCTTTTATCCTGCCTACTTTATCTGTTTTAATTTTAGCCATTGATAAAGCAACTTTTTTAGAATCCCGACTTTTATTATATCTGATTAAAGGAACTGTGTAGTCTATTAATTCAAAACCATTATAGCTTATTGTTGCATCTTTGATCTTATCATTCCAAAGCATATAGGGCAAAAATTGCACATAGTTAGACAAGTTTTTCTTTTTTTCTAACGTAAATATATCTACAGAATGTATTATTAATTTAGGCTTGGCATTGTTTTCTAACAAAAGTGAATGCCTTAAATATTGCAGCCAAAAATTGTGGCCACTCATTCCTATATTATAGGCCGGGATATGCAATTGTTCTGTAATCATTACTGGATTTATATGTTCATACGCCCTTGAGCTACCATTAATCACAATATCAGAATTTATTTTACCGTCTAGAATATCATTCCATGTCGAATATTCACCAACTCCAAATGAATTCGATTTCTTTAAGTTTTTAGAAATAAAATAATCCAATGGATAAATTAAAATTATCACAGGTATTATAAATAAAAGCAAATTGATTATAAATTTTTTCATACCTAAAATTGGAAATATATAAATTCTTGATTCGTCCCGCTAAAGTAAAGTATACTTAAAATAATCGCGTAATAAAAACCCCATCTTACAACTTTTGAAAACTTCATTCCGGTTTTTTCAATGGCATATTTTTGTTCTCTGCCCAACCATTCTATGAATATAAATATGAATAATAACAAAATGATTGGTTTTGCAAAATCATCATTTTGGTACTCAATATGTTCAAACAAACTTTTAGAAAATATTTTTAAGATTATACTCCAGGCATGAGACAAACTTTCGGCCCTGAAGAAAATCCATGCAAAAGCAGTTAAACTAAAAGTGAGCAGCATTGATAATAACTCTTTAATCGTTGGAAAATATTTTCCCTGAGCAACAATATCAAGATTATTTCTGTTGGTCTTAAAAATTATAGAAGGCATGATATACAAAGCATTCAGAAGCCCCCAGATAATGAATGTCCAATTTGCTCCATGCCAAAAACCACTTACGAGAAATATGATAAAAGTATTTCTGATTTTTCCCCAGGTCCCTCCTTTACTTCCTCCTAATGGTATGTACAAATAATCTCTAAACCAAGATGATAGCGACATGTGCCAGCGTCTCCAAAATTCAGCGATATCTCTTGAAAAATAAGGAAATGCAAAATTTCTCAATAAATCAATGCCAAAAAGCCTTGCCGTTCCTATGGCAATATCCGAATAACCTGAAAAGTCGCCATATATTTGAAATGTAAAAAAGAGCACTCCAACAAGAAGCGTACTTCCTGAATAATCTGCCGAATTATTAAAGATTGAATTAGCATATTCTGCGCATTGGTCGGCAATTACTACTTTTTTGAATAATCCCCATAAAATCTGTCTCAATCCATCAACCGCTTTTGAGTAGTCAAAATTTCTCTCTTTTTTTATTTGTGGCAAAAGATGAGTCGCTCGTTCAATGGGTCCCGCTACCAGCAACGGAAAGAAACTTACAAACAAAGAATACTCTATAAAATTCTTTTCGGCTTCAATTCGGTCTTTGTAAACATCAATTACATACGATAAGCCGTGAAAAGTGTAAAAGGATATTCCGACAGGCAAAATTACTTTTAATACCCACAGATTTGGTGAAAAACCGAAGTTAGAAATTGCATTGGCAAAAGATGCAGCAAAAAAATTGTAGTATTTAAAAACCCCCAGAAATCCAAGATTTATGAATATGCTTAGCCAAAACCAAAACTTTTTATTGTTTTGATTTTTTGCATCAGCCATTTTAATTCCACTGTAATAATCTAATAAAGTCGAGAAAACAAGTAAAAATAAAAACCGCCAATCCCAACAAGCGTAAAAAAAATAGCTTGCAACTAAAAGTAAAATATTCTGGAGTTTTAAAGATTTTTTTGCGACAAACCAATAAAGTGTAAATATTAAAGGCAAGAATATTGCAAAGTTTAACGAATTAAAAAGCATAAATAGTACAGGCTTACAAAGGTTATCAAAGGGGATAAATTGGTTACTAAAAACCTACTTAAAGCGCAAATATATCATATTTTGTTTCTCTTTTTAGTAAAAAAAATCATTTTAATTTAAACGAATCGTTAACATAAAATAATTAGATTTTTATCAGTAAGTTGGGGTTCTATGGTGCAGTGATGGGGTTATTTGGCTCAAATTTGAGGCTAGTTGGGCTCAAATTTGAGGTTACATACGTCAAAATACAATGACAGAACCTCAACAATGGGGCTGCTGGCCTCAAATTTGAGGTTTGCAATATATTTTTAGACAGATTAGGGCAAAATTTTATATCATAAATTAAAGTTTGAAGTTTGAAACGTATTTAGCAATAGAACTTAACGCTTCACAATAGACCTCAACCAGAGAAAATCATGAACTTTTATTAAATTTGATTTATAAAAACATAAAAAAAACTTACTTTCCGAAACTTTAAGATATAAAATATTCTTTGTCGATTCTCAGTGTGTTCACGAGCAAGATGCTCGCGCCAGCAGGAGCATGTAACTGAACAGCTAGTATTTTAGGAACAACAAATCGCTTAAAAAGACAAAAGCCACTCCGTTATGGAATGGCTTTTAGGATTATTTGCTAATTTTTCATCTATTCGATTTTGCCTACGTCAAAACCATCATAATGATTAATGTCATTTTCTTCTGCTAATTTGTAAAACATCGTGTTTACGTCGTTTAACGAATCAATATTATGGTGCTCAATTTTGTTAACTTGGAGATAATACTCTTCATCATCTTATTCATTTACTTTTTCAGCTTCAAAAATACTGTCAAATTCATATCCAATTTGTTCAAGCTTAAGTGTAAAATCTTGCAACTTTTTTTTGTCTTCATCCAAAAAAAAGTAGCTCCACAACAATTTTTCATCTATGTTGAAATCGTTAACTTCTTTTAAATCTTCAAAAAAATCAATAATTGTTTCTCTACTTATCATATTGTTATTTTATATTCCTCCATTTGGTTTTGATCTTGTTTGACCTGCAGGCGTAGTTTTTGTTTGTTCCCAATAAGTATTTAAATCCGTTTGTTCCCAATTTAAAATATCAGTTCTACCTGGTACCCCACTCCACTAAGTGTTCATTTGTAACGCTGCGAAATGTCTCTGACTTGGCGCCATTTTTATACAAATCTCCATCAAAAAACAAAAACTTCATAAAGTCTCCGACTTTAAACTAAATTTTAATATAAATTATATTTGGTAAAGGATTTAGAATCTAAAACATTTACGACAGGATTATCTGCTTTTTCAATTGATAACAATCCATTATCATTAATATAATTGCTGGCAATGGAATAAATATAATACGATGCTTTTGCAACAAGTCCGACTCTAACAGGATTTAAATGTATGTAATCTAATTTTGACCACATAAATTTACTGTTGTAAATTCTCAGTTGTTGAGACATTGGCTTTAATTTTCTTTATACTATTATTTCAATATTCAAATTTACCCTCCATTCAAAATAAATTATACATTAGCTATAAATTAAACAACTAATAAAAAACCAGTTAGCATTCAAAAAAACCACAAACTCAATGAACAAAAAAACTATAATATTATTCGGGTTTATTATTTTAAAATTTGTTTTGCAATATATATTAGTGAGTTCCCAATATGATTTACAGCGCGATGAATATTTGCATCTTGATCAGGCCAATCACTTGGCTTGGGGTTACTTATCAGTTCCTCCTGTTACTTCCTGGTTTTCGTATCTGATATTTTTGCTTGGAAATTCTGTTTTTTGGGTCAGGTTTTTTCCTGCGCTTTTTGGTGCTTTGACATTGGTCATTGTTTGGAAAACTATTGAAACTCTAAAGGGGAATTTATATACTTTAATTTTAGGGGCAACTTGCATTGTTTTTTCTTCATTGCTGCGAATCAACATGTTGTATCAGCCTAATTCGTTCGATGTTTTATGCTGGACCGCTTTTTATTATATAATTATCTTATACATTACAACCGAAGATAAAAAATGGCTTTATATTGGTGCAATTGTATTTGGTTTTGGTTTTCTAAATAAATATAATATTCTCTTTCTGCTTATTGGCCTCTTGCCTGCTCTTTTACTTTCTGAACAAAGAAAAATTTTAGCCGAAAAAAAACTTTATTTTGCCTTAATTACAGGATTAATATTGATTATGCCAAATCTTCTTTGGCAATACAATAATCAATTTCCAATTGTGCATCATATGAAAGAATTGGCCGAAACTCAATTGGTCAACGTAGATCGGATAGGGTTTTTAAAAGAACAATTATTGTTTTTTATTGGTTCCGTTTTGGTTATTCTGGCGTCTTTATATGCTTTATTGCTTTACAAACCTTTCGAGAAATATAAGTTTTTCTTTTCGACGCTAATTTTTACGCTTATTGTTTTTTTATATTTTAAAGCAAAAGCTTATTACGCCATAGGGCTATATCCTATCTATATTGCTTTTGGATCTGTTTTTCTTTCTGAAATATTAAAAGTAGGCTGGAAACGTTATTTACAACCTGTATTTATTCTCATTCCGTTATTATTTTTTGTTCCGATGTACAATTTGTCTTTTCCAAATAAAAGCCCGGAATATATTGTAGAGCATCCGGAGAAATATAAAAAATTAGGAATGCTTCGTTGGGAAGATGGAAAAGACCACGATTTACCGCAGGATTTTGCAGACATGCTGGGCTGGAAAGAACTTGCCCGCAAAACAGATTCTGTTTATGCCTTAATTTCGAACAAAAAGCAAACAATTGTTCTTTGCGATAATTATGGGCAAGCCGGAGCGATTAATTATTATACCAAAAAAGGAATCAAAGCTGTTTCTTTTAATGCTGATTATGTGAACTGGTTTAATCTTAACATTCAGTATAAAAACCTGATCAGGATTAAAACATTTGAAAAAAACAGTAATGAGTTTAAAGAGACAAGTCCTTATTTTAAAACCTCTTCTATTGTTGGCGAAATAAACAATAAATATGCTCGCGAATACAAAACCACTATTTTTGTTTTTACAGAAGCAAAAGTAAATATTAACCAAAGAATAGAACAGGAAATCAAAGAAGAAAAGGATTATAGCAAATAATGACAGATTTTAGCAACATCGATTATTTAAATAACGGAAACGAAAAACAGATTCTGGCTTTTGAAGTCCTGACTCAAAATAAGATCTTATTTTATTTAAGTGAATTTGAGCCTGTTTTAGTTGGTACAATTCCGATAAATATTGATATCGAAAACAGCGATCTTGATATTATTTGTTATTGGAAAAACAAAACTAGTTTCACAGAAAAACTCAAAACTATTTTTGGTAATAAAAATGATTTTGAAATTAGAGAAACGCTAATTGATAATGAAGAAACTATAATCGCAAACTTTAAAATTGACAATTTTGAAATTGAAGTTTTTGGACAAAATATTCCGACCATGAATCAAAATGGTTACAAGCATATGCTTATCGAATATAAAATTTTAAAAACAAAAGACGAAAATTTCCGATTAGAAATCATAAAACTCAAACAAAACGGCTACAAAACCGAACCCGCTTTTGCTTTTTTATTGGGTTTAAAAGGAAACCCGTATGTAGAATTACTGCATTATGATTGTGCTTTTTAATCGCTAATAACCATAAGACTCTGAAAAACTGATGTTTAAAACTAAATTTAAGAATTTTAAAAAAAATCATTAATTTCTTTGCATAACCGTATTTACTCCGTATCTTTGCACCCGAAACATCGCGGGATAGAGCAGTAGGCAGCTCGTCGGGCTCATAACCCGAAGGTCACAGGTTCGAGTCCTGTTCCCGCTACTAAGACAAAGCTTCAGAGAAATCTGGAGCTTTTTTGTTTATATTTAAAAATAACCTTGCATTTGATTCAGATTGCGGGCTCGAAGTCAGGAGATATTCGCAAAGCTTTTTCATAAGAACTGTTTATGCATCGAGGAACAAGAAGAAATATTCTCCTTTGTTACTTTTTTATTTAAGACTATTTAAAGGATATTTTTTTATCTTTGAAACTCAGAATTTTCAAGCCAAGTGGCTTTATCTTTGAGTCTTTAGAAATTAATAATCGTTATGGAACAGAAAATACATCAGGGAAGAAACGTTAAACGTTTTAGAGAAATGCTTGGCATCAAACAGGAAGCATTGGCTTTTAATCTGGGAAATGACTGGAATCAAAAGAAAATTTCTATGCTGGAGCAAAAAGATGTAATTGAAGATGATATTCTTAATCAAATCTCATATGCATTAAAAATTCCTGTGGAAGCTTTTCAAAACTTTAATGAGGAACAGGCAGTGAATTTAATTTCGTGTAATTTCTCGGATAATGCAATGTTCAATAACAGAATTGAAGTTTTTAATAACAATCCGATTGAAGAGATCAAAAAACTTCACGAAGAAAAAATTGCTTTATACGAGCGTATGCTAAAAGAGAAAGACGAAATGATGGCAAGACTTGAAAAATTATTCAATAAATAATTATAATTACAACGATATATTAATTCCAAAAAGAGACTCGTAAGTCTCTTTTTTGTTAGGACTACGGCGAGTTTGAACCTAACTTAAACCTATTTATTAGGATTTGCAAAATCATCTTAATTACAAAAAACCAACTTTAAATTAAGCCAATTGCTCAAATCCGTTGTAGTAGCTGTTATGCGTTCGGCTTTTTGGTTATTAAATTAGATTCATTGTAAAATTGAAACAATCGTTGGTAAAATTCTTTTGTTTTTGATAGCGTCATTTTTTTAATTAACTCTGTTGTTTCTTTTTTTTTCCTCCATAATTGTCACTAAAAAGTCTGTGTATACGAACGAGGTAACTCTCATCATAAACTTATAAACATGATTCAAGATAGTGAAATAAATTTTGCGAATCTTCCAATTTATTGTTCGATGTTCAAAGTATTATTTCCTCTGCTAAATCATACATTATCATCGAATTTTCACAACCGTCAACATTCCAATTATATTTATTCCAATTTTTCAATTCTGTTATCTTCGGAAATCGGTTCTTCAAGTCGATATAGAATTCTTTGATATTCTTTTTGTTATCTAACATATTTCTTAATGAATGGTATATTGTTTTTAGCAATATTTAGGTAAGCTGACGGATAACATTCTCTCGCTAGGCGCCAGTTTGCGGGTTTTTGAACCGCATTGTTTCGGTAACTTAAGAGTTTTTCTGGAATGAAAAAATCCAGGTACACATAAATCGCAAATTGCGATTAACGTGTGTTAGGGCGTTTTAATTTAGTCATAGTGCCCTAAAATTAAATTGATATTATAGTAAAAAGATTCATAAAGCAAAAATTTCAATTTACTTGTTGTTGATTTGTACATGGATGTCTTTGTTGGCGATGGATAGCATGAAATTCCATTACCTTCGCTTAAAAGAATTGATCTTTTCATATGAATTGGATCCGAAATAATTAATGCAGAAGTAAACCCTTTGTTATCCATAATTTCTTTTGCGTATTTTAAATTCGTATAAGTTATTGTGGATTTCTCCTCAATGAAAATATGCTCGATTGGTACACCGTTTTTTTGAGCATAAATTGCCGCTGCTTGACTATCTGAAATCTTTTCTTTTTCAGAATAACCACCCGTGAATATTACGTTTTTTATTGCACCTTTCTTAAATAATTTAATCGAATGATTTACTCGTTCTTTAAAGACCGGTGAGAGTTCAGCATTTTTTGCTCCAGCGCCTAAAACAATACCTACATCAGAAGTATTTTCAGAATATTCTTTTGAATAATCATAAATACGAAGAGCGTTAATGATTGTCCAAACAAGAAATAAAACTAGTGGTATTAATAATATTCTTAATAGTTTCTTTTTTTTCATAGTTACGATGTCGCTGTAAATTGCCCCTAACTAGTATATACTTATATACTACTGATAACATCAGACATATCACCCAAAAATCGGGTAGATATATCTGACAAAAGTCAGGGTTTGTTTTTTCAAATATATAATTTTTTCACTACAAACTGTCAAGAGGACTTTAAATTTGATTGATGAATTTTGGCACTTATATGAGTGTAAATACAAACAAAAAGTAGAGAAAAATTATGATGCGCATTCTAAAATTTTGTAATAATCCAAGATAATCTGGTTACATAATTGAATGCTTCCCGCTAAGCAAAGCTTCAGAGAAATTTGAGGCTTTTTTGTTTTCACATTTCCGATTCTCTTTGCGGGCACAGATTGAAAATCCGCGCTATGGTTGTCTACATATCTGAGCGATAGTATGTTTTTCGTGAAGAAAAATATCAAGGCAACGAAGTAAACCAACTATTGCCCCAAACCGGAAGCAAACGGTTTTTATTTATCATTCAGTAACTTTTCCAGTTTCTCATAATCGCCACTTTGCCCAAATTCTTCTGTGTTCGATTTTGTTCCTAAAATTATGCTGGCTCCGCAACCAAAACAAATTTTTGCTACACCAACAATTTTTGATTTTTTCTTAAAAATCAGGATGTCCCTATAAACGTAAATACAACTTAATTCGAAAACTTGGTCGTGTTTCTTTTCAGTAAAAATCTTGTCTATTTGTTTAAATTTTTTTGAGTCCACACTAGTTTTTGTATAATCAATAGTTTCCAATTTATCTAAAAATCCGACTTCATCTATACTTTTCGGAATTTTGCCAACAATGACACCAAAGCGAAATGAATCCTTTTCGGATTTTTCATAATTATCATAAAGTTGGGCAATTTTCTTTTCTTTAAAATCGTTTTTGTAATGAATTATTTCGTCGTAATTAAAATATTTTTTACTAGTTATTATTGATTTTTCATAAGTTACCAATTCTCCGATCGGTGTAACTTTTTGATTAGTCTTGGAATTAAAACCAAGCAATAAAATGGATAATAATAAGACTATATTTTTCATTACATGATACGTTTTGAAACTATGTACTAACTTGTTTATATGCCTGACAATCTACACAAATATTAAATATTATTAAGATACCTATTTTATTTGCCGTTTTTATTTATTCAATTCTTTTTCAATTTCTTTAAGAAGCTCATTTGCTTCTGGTTTTGTGTTTTCGTCATAAACCCTTATGTTGTTATTACCTATTCTGATAAGAAATTCGAGTGTTTTTTTAAATATTGGATCTGAATATAATATTTCTTCCGATTTATCTCCATTATCTATCATTTTTCCCAAACACTTAAACAGAAAATCATTATAAATTACATCAACTTCGCTAATTGCCGGAACATATATTTGGTAATAATTTAAAATTTTCTGTTTTAATTTTTCATTTTCAATGTAGCCAATTTTACCACTAGACTTAAATCCTTCATAATTACCAATATTTATTTTTGGGCCTTGTGAACGAACAGGGAAATAAACTTTTGTATTAGACTTTTTTATACTGTCAAATTGAAGCGATGTAAGCCCTAAAATTTTTTGGTAACCCAGATTTGTTTTTTTATATTGTGCTACTTCTTCATCCAAAATTTTTATATCATTTTGCAAATCATTTTTTAAATTACCAAGAAAAACAGCAACTTCTTTTTGTTGGTGATTATGTTCACTCCAACTGTGTAGCCATATTGAAAGTGTTACTGCAAAAACGATTATGAATATTTCTATTGACACTTCTTTTATTTTTTCAGTAAAAGTATGTTTCGGGTTTTTCATGGTATTGTAAATTTTTTGAGTATGTTTCGTTACTTCTTCTTGCATATTATTTTGGTTAAAATATTGTCCTGTTATTTGTCTATGCGTTTGTTTTACAAAATGGCACACAACTACTTATACGTGTGACTAAACCACACAATCGACCCAAATTAGGATATATATGTGTGATAAGTATTACACATTATTTATTTTCAAATATATACTTTTTCCATTATAAATCATCATAAGGACTTTTATTTTACTGAATGTTTTTGGTACATAAAATGAATTGGATATATAAACAAAAGAGAGGAAAAGTTAAGCTATATTTTGTAAGTTGATATCCTTTTATAAAATTTAGGATTTACAACAAATAAAAAAAAAACGCAAAGTCAGAGACATTTGCGCAGCTTTTCATGAGAACTCTTCGGAGAAACTGGCAACGGAGAAAAGGCCAAGTCCGGCCATTGCTACAAATTGCTGTTTGGCAGTAATATTTATTTTTTAGTAATGAGGTTAAAATTCCTTATATCGTTCAATTCAAGTATTTTAAAGATTTCTAACGTTTTTTTTCTATCCGTTTTATTCCCAATTTCTAAGTAAAATTCAGCGTTTGTTTTGCTTATTTTATTTTCTTCTAAGTATTTATTAAAATTTTCAATATTATCAAAACCAATAGTTTTATTCTTATACTTTATTAAAATTTTCTTTGAAATTAGATTTATGACAAAATCATTTGAATTTATTACATGTTCTTTTTTTGTGATTTCTGGATCTTCAGCTTCTAAAGGAACTAGTTCACTTTTTGAAATTTCAACATTAGTTTTTGTTGAATCTTTAGTTTGACCTTTCACTAAATTTTGAGTTAAAAGAACAATAATAAAAAAGACATAGATGGCTTTCATTTTTTTATTTTTTTTTGAATATTACTGCCAACTTTCTGGTAATACAGCGGGTTTGGAACTAATTAAGGCCTATTTTCAGACTAACTAAATAATCCCAAATACAAAACTATTTTTTCATTAAGCCAATGCTCAAATCCGTTGTAGTGGCTTATATGCTATTTTATTTTATATTTTTTTCGTATTCTAGTTTGGACATTTTATCATATTCATCTTGAGTAAAACCATATTTACAGTCTGAATATTTTGGATCTAGAGCCCAAAAAAATAAATTATTTATTTCAGTTGAGCCATTTAGACAAGCTCCATTTGTAGTACTAATAGTTTCAGTATCATTCATATGTTTGAAATATATCTCTTTAATTTTTGGATAATCTTTCTCTTTTAATCCAATAAAAGCATAATATCGAATGTATGGATTTTCATTATCAGTCAAATAAACCAAATCTTCGACAGTTGCTACTTTAATTAAGTTTTTATACGAATCATTATATTCCGCCCAAACAGTATTTATACATTTTTCCTGGCTCAAAAGATTTACAGCATTTTCCACTTTTGAGTCAAGTTTATTTCTACAAGAAATTATAACGTTAAAAGTTAAAAGCATTAAAAAAACATTTCTCATAATTTTCTGTTTATTATAGCAGTGCATCTTCGCAACTTGTATACAACGTTCTGGTACTATCACAGGTTTAGAACTAAAGTAAGCCCTATTTTCGGATTTGCCAAATCATGCAACTACAAAATCAGCTTTCTACTAAATCAATTGCCTAAATCTGTCGTAGTAGCTGGCAGTTCTAGGTTTTTTATTTACAATATTCTTTTATTACTTTTTCAGCATCAGATTCTCCAAAATTGTTCTTCATTTTGTCCGCCAATATTATGTTCCATTTTTTGTCCCATACTATTCGTAACATATCCTGCAACGCTTTCTTGTTTTTGCTTTCCGTTTGATAGGTATTCAATATTTATCGAGCAGTCTCCTGTTATTTTAACCCAGGCAGTTTCACTTTTTCCACTTTCTAATTTATCAATGTGTCCACCACCACAACCAATAATGTTTATGTTTGTCAAAGTTGTCTGTGTCGCGTTTGTGAAAGTAATTCTCATAGTGTCGAGTAGAATAATAGTAACCCAGGAATAACAAAGCATTATAGGAATATTAAGCAGCATAAGTCCACAAGTCATAAATAGTTTTTTTCTGTTGTATTTATCATTATTAGCCTTCAATAAAATTGAAATTAATATAACAAGGTTTACGAGACTTGCCCAGGCGATAAAACTATAACCAAGAGAAAGTACCTCAAACGAAGAAGTCAGAAAATATAGTCCGAAAATACCTGTTCCAAGCAAGAATGAAATTATTGCTGTTAGTTGTCCTAGTTTTATGTGCCGTTCTGTTGTCATAACCTTTTTGTTAACGTTCTGTAGCCTCCCCAGTTGCGAACTTAGGAACTAATTATTTTTTGTTAAGATAAAAAACTTGCGAAACGTAAAAGTGAACTTACTACAAAATTCGCAATTGCCTGAAACGGTTGTTAGCCAATGTGTAGTGCAGTTAGTTTTTTGAAGTCAAACCTAAGGGAATCTTTAAACTGTCTTCATCATACATATTTATGTAAATCTTTAGAGTATCTGTTATATCTTCCCAATATATTTTATAAATATCAAGCGAGCCCTTAAATCCTTTTTCCACATTCGGAGTTTCAAAAAGGCAACAGCTTCCTTGTCTATAAAATCTGATTGTTTCGCCATTTGGACCTTTCAATGCACTCAAAAATCTTCGTTCATTTTTTGGCCCCATACTTTCGGATCTGCCTCCAACCTTAATTGGATTTGATTCAGTAAAGCCATAACTCTTATCAGAACTTTGCGCAGTTATGTGAAAATAATCCAGTTCAACCGGTCCTTCTTTTTCTAAAAGTGCTTTTTCAAGTTGTTTTTGTTTATTATTACAGGAAAGAAATAATACTAAAATCAAGGGAAGATATATTTTCATTGGTGTTTTTTTAAAGTAGACTAACCTGTATATATTGACAAAATCATACAAATCCACCCAATTTTGGATTGATAAGAAAGACAACATCATACTTATTTAAACCAAATATATTGATAATTCTTTATAATTCATCAAGAGGGTTTTTAATTTATTGGATACTTTTAGTACATACCTGAGAATGTAAATTTCAATAGCTTTCCTACTGTTATGACTGGTTCAATTTTATAAAATATTTATTTTAAGTCGTCTATGAAATGGTTCGAGAATTGTCCCGTTAGGGCTATCCAGAAAAGCTTCAGAGAAATCTTAGGCTTTTTTATTTTAAACGATTATGCATTTTGTTACCTGATCGATCCCAAAGTTTCGCAAGAAGAAATGCAACAACTAGCAAATACTCTTAATTTTAGACTACGTTTTTAACTATTGCTGTTGTTATTGTTATTCAATACATTAGAGATATAAAATCATCACATTAATTTTCACACACTGCTCTAATATTTATTCTCATAACTGCGTTTATATTAGTAAATGTTTTTATAAATTTGCGATCTCATATCAAACCCCTTTATTTTTAATTCAAAATTATGACTTTCACATAATTACGATAACAACTTTTATTCAAAATTATTTTATAACATTAAATCCAATGCTTAAAAAAAACAAACCCCAAATTCTAATTTTTATTCTTTTAAATTTATTTTTTTCCATCAATTCATTTTCTCAAAAAAATCTATATGCTGGAATTGAAATCGGACGAAGAGCTATAAAAACTTCAGTTCTGGATGTAAACAATATTAAAAAAGCAGATTATAAGATTCTATACTTCTCAAATGACAGAATTAGTCTTGCCGATCATATTATTGCCAGCGGTGAGATCCCTCAGGATGACATCAACAAAACAAGCGCTATAGTGGTTGAACAATTGAAAAAAATAAGAGACGAATTTAAAGTTCCCGAAGCAAATATATTTATAGTTGCCGCTCCTGTTTTTGCAACTGCCCGCAACGTTGATGCTTTGAAAAATAAAATTGCTACTCTAACGAACAAAAGTATTGATGTCATTAATGTTGATGAAGAACCTAAAATACTAGTTAAAGGCGCTATACCTCCTGTTGATTATTCTAATGCCTTATTACTCGATATTGGCGCTCAAACTACAAGAGGTGGTTACATTGATGAGCTTAAAGACAACAAATTAGAGTTTACTCCTTTAGAGCTTGATTTCGGCACAATGACCCTTACTGATGCAATACAAAAAACGGTTGTAAATCAAACTCAGGTTAACGATATGTCAACCTATCAGGAAAAGTCTTTTGATTTTAACCCGGTTCTGCGCAAAAAGGTAAAAGAACTGCTTGACGCAAATCCTGCTTTAGCTAAAAAAGAAAAAATCTATTTATCCGGTGGAGCAGTTTGGGCTTTTGCAACGCTGTATTATGATGAAAACGTTAAAGATCATTATATTACTTTGACTATGGAAGATGTTATTAATTATGATGCCATCCTAAAAAATAATTTTGTAAAATTTACAACCATTGCCAAAACCAATAAAGAAGCAGCCAGAGTTTTGAGTACGTATGACCAGAAATACCTTATTTCTGCAAATAACATATTAGTAACTTTACTGGAAAGCATTCCAAATTTAAACACAAAGAAAATATATTTTGTAAAAGAAGGACAAGTAACGCTGCTGATCTCAAACATTGCAGATCATTCTAAAAAAGTAAATACTAATTTTTAAAATATTTGCTTTAACACTTTTACAAAAACATTATAAGATAAGTCTCAGAGAAATCTGAGGCTTTTTTGTTTTTAATAATTTATGTATTAATGTTGTAGAATAAAAAAACAAATATAATTATATAATTAAATGAAGACAATTTTCAATTTTACAGCTATATTTTTATTTAGCTTTTTATTAAATTTTAGTACAAATAATAATGATCCAAGAAATCTAACAAAACAAAAAATATTAGAAATTAGTTATCAGAATATTGTTAAATATGATTGGTTTAAAACTAAAAAATATATTGAAAATGATGAATATGATAGTTGGTTAGTTTGTGATCTTTTTTATTCCAAAACGGAAAAAATTAAAGTAACATATTCTGATTTAAAAGGATTATATCCTGTTAGTATTGAGACTAAAATGAACCTATTTCAAAATGATATGAAATTGAGCAATAATTTTTCCTTTAAAAATATATCCTTAAATAAGTATACTCTTTTAGAATCAAATGATGATGGTGATTTTGTTGTCGTAGAATTTGATACTAAAAATAAGAGCAAATACATTCATGAATATAAGATATCTTGTTCAAGGGAAATTGAAATGGAAATTGAAAATATCAGATTGCACCTTCTTCATAAAAAAAACAAACAATTATCCAAAGAGATACAGAATTGCAGATTATTATCATGCAAAATTTTTAAAAATTTTGATTCAAAAGGGAGACTTTTACAAAAACCATTATAAAGATTCACAAACTGCTTCTTCTATGCAAAGCATTAATTACTAATAACATAAAAACAAACCGACTTTACTCCGTTTTAATATCTGGAAAGAGCCGTAAAACTTAAGATACTTTTATCATGTTTAAGATTCAAAAGAACAAAATTGCGCAAAGTCATAGACATTACCAGCTTTTCATGAGAACTCTTTGAGGGGTGTGGTTATTTATTCAATTGTGTATTAATCTTTCCTTTGCAAAACATCCCTCTGCAAAACTTTTACTAAATATTATTGCTAGATAAATTTGAATTTTTATAAATTTTATATCCTTTGTCTAACAATTAATCCAATAAGATATTTTCTCTTAGATAAATTGGAGTTTGAATTAAAACTTTATTTAAACTTTGTGCAGAAATTTTAAAGTTTAATATTTCTTTAGGGTTTATTGTTTCCCAAACCTTCCAATGCCATATATCATCTTTTATATATCCTATAAAAACCCATAAATTAAAAAACCTACTATCAAAAGGAATTTTAGCCTCATAAAACTTTTTATCAAATAATTCATTTTCCGGTTCCTCCATTTCTTCAATTGTTTTACCATTAAAGTACTTATTCCATTTTTTAATTAATTCATTGTCATCTATTTGCCAAAAATAATCATCTTTAAACATTTCGGGTACATTATCAATTGCTATCTTAAAAACTTCAAAATCTACACATAAAAAGCTAAGATTTTCTTCTTCATTATATTCAAAATCATATTCATTTATAATGAATGCTATTTTTGAAAACCATCTACCGGAAACGTTATTATCTATTGCTATAAAAATTTCTTCTTTAGCTCCTATTTCTTCCATATTAATCATTTTTTCTTAATAAAACATGCCCAATAAGTATAGTTGAAATGATTCGGGCTTTACTCCAAATATATCACAAATAACTTTTTTCTTTTCAATTATCCTCTCTTTTGAAATAAAACTATCCATATTAAAAATATAATCGTTTTATAAAGACCTGATGCTCAATTTTATACAAAAGATAAAACTAAAAAACCCAAGACAACATAACATATTGATATACAGTATTTTAACAATTAAAAAATGCTAAAAAAAAGGGTATTTTTCCCCTTTTTCCGTACACTTTCATTTATCTAATTTAGTCAAATCTACAAGCCCTTGTTTTCATTACAAGTTTAAGCAAAGTCAGAAGCCCCACTTCCATTTTTATATCTGCACCCTGGAGCTGACCTTTTTCAGCAAAATTCGGAAAAGCATATAAGTACTGATTATCAAAATATTAAACTTTATAAAAGATGATTTTTGAAGTGATACAAATAATTACAGAACAAGTAAATCACTATCTCGATGAAATTGGGCTGGATAAATCTGTTGTTCCGGAAAATATTGCTTTTTTAGAATCTCAAAATGAAGATATCGCCACAGCTTTAAAAGATAATGTCGCACTTACGCTAATCAATTTAGATGAAGAAGCTACTTTAAAAAACTTTCCAAATCATTCTATTGAAAATTCTAAAACAATTTATAAAAATAGTATCATCAATTTAAATCTGTATTTGCTTTTTAGTGCCAATAGAGATAAATACCTCAACTCTCTTAATGATATTTCGAAAATCATTGCCTTTTTTCAGGGCAAAAAGCTCTTTACACAAGCCAATACTATTTATAACCGAAATAATATTGCCATGAGCAATATTGACAACTTTAGATTTACCGTTGAACTCTACACTCCCACTTTTGAAGAACTGAACTATATCTGGGGAACTCTCGGCGGCAAACAACTTCCATCGGCTTTATATAAAGTGAGCATGATACAAATCGAACGCAATATCGCACAAGGCGAAGGACAACTGATCAGCAAGGTTGAAGGTGTAACAAAAACAAAAGAGCAATCATGAGTTTCTCTATTACATATGGGTTGTTATTTGAAGTAACGCTTCTTCATAATTATTTTTTGAATAATGGCGTAGAAATCTTTACAGGCATGTCTTCTGCAGATAAAGAAAAAATGCTGCAGCAATTTAATACAGATGCATTTACAACAATAACACCAACTTTGGAAACGAATACGGTATTAAAAAACTACAAAATGGTATTCAAAAAAACCAAAACGGGTTTTAGGGTTTACATTAAAGTTAAAGAAACAGATGAAATTGTTCCTTACATAAAAATACCTGTCGATTTGAATTTAAAGTTTTTAATCAAAATCAATGATTATCAATTTGAAAATTATACCAATCTGAATTTTGCTCTTAATCAAGTATTCTTGTTTAGCAACTTTAAGCCTTTAACAGAACCGGTTACGTTTGAATATCTTCCAAAAATAAACGACAATAAATTAATTTCAAATAGTTTCTTAGTATCCAAAGAAACTACTGTCAATTTAATTTCGACACTTCAGTCATCAGAGAAACAAGGCATTTTTGGAATTCTTTCTCTGAATCTTCAGGGCGACAATAGTTCCGGAAATATTGTAAACAATTTGGGTAAAATGGTAAGTCCAAATTTTAAAATTCATTTTGACAATCGAAAAACGCTCTGGAAATATATCAACAGGAAAGCCGCAACCGAAATTGAAACCAATGCAGCAAAACCATTAACACGTTCCGGTTTTGTAGAAATTGACCCACTTACCGATTTTACGCCCCCGCAACCTGCAAGCAGTCAATACCCAAATCCATCTGTAAAATCAATAACAAAAATCAATAGTAACTACTATTCTGAAATATTTATTTAATAATTAAAAAACAATCAATTATGGCAACAACTTACAAAACGCCTGGAGTATATATTGAGGAAATCGTAAAGTTTCCCCCATCTGTTGCCCAGGTAGAAACAGCAATTCCTGCTTTTATTGGCTATACTGAAAAAGCTACAAACAAGATTAATGGAGATTTAAAATTAAAACCTACAAGAATAACATCTCTGTTAGAGTACGAACGCTTTTTTGGTTTTCCAAAACCAGAAACCACAATTAGTGTTACTATTAATGATGTTTCTAGTGATAGCGGCGATACAAGATCTATTATCGTAGATCAACCAACTTCAAAACAACCTTTTTTGATGTACTATTCGATGCAGTTGTTCTTTGCAAATGGCGGTGGACCTTGTTACATTGTTTCGGTAGGCCGTTACGGAAATGATTTAGATGAAACTGATACTGCGGTTACAACAATCACCAACACCATTGCTTTGAATAATGGTTTACTGGAATTAGAAAAGATAGACGAACCAACACTAATTTTATTTCCGGACGCTACAAAAGCAGCAGGAATAAATACCACTAATTTCTACGGATTATACAACAATGCCTTAACGCAATGCAAGGACCTTCAGGATAGATTTACCTTAATTGATACACTAAATTACGATGAATCAAGCCCTACAGATACTAATATTGATGAGTTGAGAGATAAAATCAGTTCAGAAAAAGATACCCTTAAGTACGGAGCCGTTTATTATCCTCACTTAGAAACCATTCTGGATTATGCTTTTGATACTAGCCAAATTATATTAAAACATTATTCCTACACGGCAAAAGCTTATGATCAGATTGCTGCGGGACTTGTCGTTATTGAAAATCCAACGGTTGGAATTAATGCAACTGTAACCAAATTGGTTAGCACACCTGCTGCGGGAGAAATTGCCGGCCAGATCAGCAATTTACTTTTACAATTGTACAGTACCGATACAACAGGTTTTGATTTGGACGGAACCTTTGTTAGCAATGCTACCAAAAAAACAGCTTTCTTAAACAATCTGGATCTTTTATTGGCAAGTTTAGAAGAATTATCCGTTTTAAAAAATTCGCTAAACGAAGAAGCAAACGCAGCCATCAGCACAATTTCAGACGAAAATATGGTCATTGCAGGTACAATATCAACCACTTTGACTGCCTTTAATTTAAATTTTACTGCGGCCAATAAAATTGATTCTGTATATAAAAACTTAAAAACGCTTAAGAAAAAAATACAAAATGAAAACTCAACCGCTAAACTTCTTAAAATCATACAAACTGACGATGTAAGTTTTGATAAAGAATTAAAAAAACTGATAAACTATACTCCTTTAAACGCTCAAACCGGAATTTCAGGACTTACCAATAGTTTTTCAGGTATTGCTGCAAACCTGACTTCACTTTTAGATGCTATTAAATCAGTTGATGGAAAAGATTTAAATAATGGAGAATTAAACGGAAGAAAATTAAATACTTTAGAATCTATTGACAACGCAACTTACAATAAGATCCTGACCGAAATTTACAACCTGCCTATAACACTTCCTCCAAGTTCTGCTGTTGCGGGAGTTTATGCCAGAGTTGACAAAGACAGAGGCGTATGGAAAGCTCCTGCAAATGTTAGTCTGAACTATGTAATAAAACCTACTGTTAAAATAACAAATACAATTCAGGACAATTTAAATATTGATACTGTTGCCGGTAAATCCATCAACGCCATCAGAAGTTTTACAGGTAAAGGAACCTTGATTTGGGGATCAAGAACCTTGGCAGGTAATGACAATGAATGGCGTTATGTTCCGGTTCGCCGCTTTTTTAACATGGCCGAAGAATCTATCAAAAAAGCAACTGAACAATTTGTATTCGAACCAAACGATGCCAACACCTGGATTAGAGTGAGAGCCATGATTGAAAATTTCTTAATTCTTCAATGGAGAGCCGGAGCTTTGGCCGGAGCAAAACCTGAACAAGCTTTTTATGTGAGAATCGGACTTGGACAAACCATGTCTGCCTTAGATATTCTGGAAGGCCGAATGATAGTCGAAATAGGACTCGCAGTAGTTCGCCCGGCAGAATTTATTATTCTGCGTTTCTCTCACAAAATGCAGGAATCTTAATTAATATCAACATTAAAAAAATATAGATCATGAGTTATCCGCTACCAAAGTTTCACTTCTCAGTTGACTGGAATGGAACAAAAATAGGGTTTACAGAAGTTTCTGGATTAGATGTAGAAACTGAAGTCATTGAATATCGTCAGGGAGCAAGTCCCGAATACAGTAAGATCAAAATGCCGGGCATGCAAAAATTCTCCAACATTACATTAAAAAGAGGAACTTTTGCAGGCGATAATGAGTATTACAATTGGTGGAACACCGTAAAACTAAACACCATACAAAGACGCGATATCACCATTAAATTACTAAACGAAGAGCACGAACCCGTAATTATCTGGAAAGTAAAAAATGCATGGCCAACCAAAATTCAATCGACTGATTTAAAAGCCGATGGAAATGAAGTGGCTATTGAATCTATGGAATTGGTTCACGAAGGATTATCCATTCAAAATGATTAGTCATGGCGAACTATTATCCACCTGTCGGTTTTCATTTTTTAGTTGAATTTGAAGGTCTTGGCTCGAAAGAAAAAGACCATCAGTTTCAATCGGTTTCAGGTTTGTCTGTTGATATCGAAACCGAAGAAATTGCCGAAGGTGGAGAAAACAGATTCAAACACAAACTTCCGGTAAAGACAAAATATCCAAACCTGACTTTAAAAAGAGGAATCCTGATTGATTCTGTTGTAATTGACTGGTGCAGAAATGCTATCGAAAACTTTTCTTTTAAGCCCGTAAACCTTACTGTCAAACTTCTTAATGAAAAACATCAGCCTTTGGTTTCATGGAACGTGGTTCACGCCTATCCCGTAAAATGGTCGGTTGAAGATTTTAATGCTGAAGAAAGCAAGCTCGTTATTGAAAACGTTGAGCTTACGTATAATTATTTCACTTTAATTAAAAGTTAGTCATGCCCATAGAAATAAAAGAACTTCACATTAAAATAAACGTGAACGAAGGATCAAAACCTGCGGCTTCTGCAAGTAAATCAAAAAGCAAAGATGAAGATCCGGTAGCCGAATGCGTCGCTCAAATAATGAAAATCATCGAACGTAAAAAAGAACGCTAAGCCATGTTAGGAGAATTAGAAAAACTAAAAGTCGTTGCTTATAGTGACCCGGAATTTAACAACAAGATTGCTGATGGTGAATTTTCTACGTTGATGAATCCCGAGAGATATACCTATCACTATAAAATTGAAACAGATGAAACACAGGCGTCGGGAACGAGTACCGTTTCTCCAAGGTTTAATAAAAAATTACCTGAAAACCTGGAACTTGATTTTGTTTTTGACCGATCAGGAGTAATTAATGGTTTCAAAAGTTCTGACGATGGAATCATCGATGACATTGAGAAATTCAAAAAAGTGATTTTGGATTACAATGGAGACGAACACAAACCGAACTACCTCATCATTTCATGGGGAACATTGCTTTTTAAAGGTGCTTTGACCGAAATGGATGTAGAATTCAAACTCTTTAAACCAGACGGAACTCCGATAAGAGCCATTGCAAAAGCAAAATTTCAGGGTTTTGTCGAAGATAATCTAAGAGCTGCGAAAGAAAATAATAAATCGCCCGATTTAACACATTACAGAACTGTAAAAGAGGGCGATACATTGCCCTTAATGTCTTATCACATTTATGGCGATTCTAAGTATTATCTGGAAGTTGCCAAAGTCAATAATATTGTCAATTTCAGAAAATTAAAAACAGGGCAAAAACTATTTTTTCCACCCTTACAAAAACAATCGTGATGAACAATAGCGGAGTCATACAAACCAGTAAAAGTGCCGATTTAGTAACACTTAAAATTTTAATTGAAGGAGAAGAATTGTCTAAAACCTATCAGGTAAAAAATATTGTGGTACAAAATGAGGTCAACAGGATTCCTATGGCTCAAATTGTTCTGGTTGATGGTGAAGCTTCTGAAAGAGATTTTAAACTGAGCAATGAAGATTTATTGATTCCGGGTAAAAAAATTGAAATAAATGCCGGTTATCATAACGATGAAGAAACTATTTACAAAGGAATCATCATCAAGCATTCTATCAAAATAAAAAGCAGTGCCTCTTTATTGATTATTGAATGCAAAGACGAAGCTGTAAAACTGACCATTGGCAGAAAGAGCAACTATTTTTATGATCTAAAAGACAGCGAAGTATTTGAAAAAATTATTGATGCCTACGGATTAGACAAAGATGTCGAAGCGACCAATTTCAGCCACAAAGAATTGGTTCAGTACAATACGTCTGATTGGGATTTTATCGTTTCAAGAGCGCAAGCGAATGGAAAACTTTGTTTTGTTGAAAATGGAAAAATCACAATCAGCAAACCCAACGTTAAGTCATCGCCTGTTGAAACGGTTACTTTTGGATCTACTTTACTTGATTTTGATGCCGAAATTGATGCGCGCAATCAATTTGCAAAAGTGTCTTCTTACAGTTGGAATTACACCGATCAGGAAATAGTAGAAATTGAAGCCAAAGATCCGCGCGTGGGCCTGAACGGTAATCTTTCTGCTTCTGATTTGTCTAAAATTATCGAGCTTGAAAATCTCGAATTACGTCACGGCGGAACTATTACTGAAGTAGAACTTCAGGATTGGGCCGATGCCAAATTACTGTTTCAGCAATTATCAAAAATCCGCGGAAGAGTCAAATTTCAGGGAATTCCAACCGTAAAACCGAATACTATAATCACACTAGAAGGCGTTGGCGACCGATTCAACGGAAATGCTTATATCACTGGGGTTTTTCACGAATTAGCCGAAGGAAACTGGACGATTGATGCGCAATTCGGTTTAAATCCGGAGTGGTTTTCTGAAACGTTCGACATTCATACACCAACGGGTTCGGGAATTATTCCGGCCATAAAAGGGTTGCATGTTGGAATTGTCACGCAATTAGAAAAAGATCCCAATGGAGAAGATCGCATTTTAGTAAAAATCCCCATCATCAATAATGAAGAACAAGGCATTTGGTGCCGCGTAGCTTCGCCTGATGCGGGAGATAAAAGAGGTTTTTTTTTCAGGCCGGAAATTGAAGATGAAGTAATTATTGGTTTCATCAATGAAGACCCAAACAACGCGATCGTTTTAGGAATGCTGCACAGCAGCGGAAAATCGGCTCCAATTACAGCTTCTGATGACAATCACCAAAAAGGAATTGTAACCCGAAGTGAAATGAAGATTTTGTTTGACGATGAAAAAAAATCAATCGCAATTGAAACTCCGGCCGGAAAAAAAATAACACTCGATGAAGATCAGGGCATTATTAAAATTGAAGATGAAAACTCGAACGTAATCACGATAGACAGCAACGGAATAAAAATGGAAAGTGCCGGAAACATCGAATTTAAAGCCAGCGGAGATGTAAAAATTGAAGGAACAAATGTTTCCATAAATGCCAGCGCACAATTTAAGGCAGAAGGAAGCGCGGGCGTAGAAATGTCCTCTGGAGCCACTGCCATCTTAAAAGGAAGTATAGTACAAATAAATTAAAATTATGGGAGCACCAGCCGCCAGGATTACAGATATGCATGTTTGCCCAATGGTTACCGGAACGGTTCCGCATGTGGGCGGCCCAATTTTACCTGCGGGCGCGCCAACCGTTTTAATTGGCGGAATACCTGCCGCTTGCGTAGGCGATATGGCTACTTGTACAGGTCCGCCTGACAGTATTGTTGCAGGTTCATCAACGGTTTTAATTGGAGGCAAACCCGCCGCACGCATGGGCGATTCAACCGCACACGGCGGCACAATTGTAGCCGGATTAGCAACGGTTTTAATTGGTTAATTATGGAAACTGAACAAGATTTTTTAGGGATTGGATGGAGTTTTCCTCCTGAATTTAAAGAAAGTACCAAAGCCGTAACAATGTTTACGGACGAAAGTGACATTAAAAGCAGTTTGGAGATTTTACTTTCGACTAAAATTGGCGAGCGTATTATGCAGCCCAAGTATGGCTGTAATATGGATGAACTGTTATTTAATCCATTAAATAGAACTTTAAAAACGTTTGTTTCTGAATTGATTAAAACCGCAATTCTATATCACGAACCCAGAATTGATGTTGAAAAAATTGACATTACAAAAGGTGACGATTTGAGCGGCGAATTATTAGTACTAATTGATTTTAAAGTACGCGCCACCAATTCGAGAATAAATATGGTTTATCCATTTTACCAACAAGAAGGAACCAATTTATAAATTGTTTAAAGATGAGTAATTGTAATACAATATTGAGTGTTTTGACTTCTAATGGCAGCGACCAAAAGCAACGCTATCTCAACGCGTTACAACCTGAAAACATTCGTCTTAATGATTTTGAACTGACTGACTGGGTTTTATTTGCCCATAATTTTTCTGAATATGTAAATTATTTTGAAACCTCAAATCCCAAAACACCATCAGGAAATTGGAAACCTTTTTTTGATTTTTTTAAATGGAATGGCGAAAAACCAACCATAGAAAATCAATTGAAACTAGAGCGTGTTAAAAAAGAACTGGCTGATTTAATTGCAGAAAATAAAAAAAATTACGCCATTACACCACATTTAACTTTGTTCCTTACTTTTTTGATGCTCTTAGAAAACAGCAAAAAAAGATACAACAACCTTACAAAACGTCATCTGGATTTTTATTACAACCAGATTTTACATATTGACAAATTGCCCGCCACGCCAGATAAAGTCTATCTCGTTTTTGAGTTGGCCAAAAATGCCATTCAGGAAAAAATTGATATCAAAACAGGCTTTGACGGCGGCAAAGATGCTTTGGGCAAACCTAGAAACTACTATTCAAACAATGAACTGATTGCTAATAAAACGGTGGTTTCTTCATTGAAAAATATTTATAACGATGTTGATAGCAAAAAAATAGTCGCAAGTCCTGTCGCAAATTCTTACGATGGTTTAGGCGAAGCATTTCCCGATAAAAATAATACACAATGGTGGCCTTTTGGATACGTCGAAAAAACTCCCGTATTACCTCAACTGCCAAACGCAGCTTTTGGTTTTGCAGTCGCCTCTCCTATTCTATTTTTAGCAGAAGGGAAACGCAGTATTCAGATTAGTTTTACGTTTCAGAATAATATTACTGCTATAACTACTGCAATCATCAAAGAATGTTTGAGCCTTCAGTTAACTACAGCTAAAAAATGGTTTCCTGTTCCAGAACTTTCATCGTCATTAACTATAAAATCAGGCAGTACTTACACTACTTCTGTTAGCGGAAAAACCATGAAAATTGCTTTTCTGTTAGATGAAAATGCAGATGCTATTACAGGTTATGATTCTAAAGTTTACGGTGAAGAATTCGCTACCAATTTACCTGTTGCTAAATTCAATCTGGATCCTGCAAAAACCAACGGATATGATTTCTACAAATTATTAGCGCAAAATAAATTAGAAAACATCACTATAAACATTGATGTTCAAAACATTAATAATGCTATTTTAGAAAACGATAACGGCAGTGTTAATGCTGCAAAACCGTTTTTTCCTTTTTCTCCACAGCCTGTTGTAGGTTCTAATTTACTTATTAAATATAACGAGGCTTTTTCTAAAAATTGGGAAAATGTAAACGTTGATGTGCTTTGGAAAAATACTCCGGTTGATTTTGTAGAATATTACAAAGCTTACAAAACGAGTGCATTAAATACTATTAGTGTAGGTGCATTTAAAAGCAGTGTACTGAATGCTTCTAATAATTTTGAAACTAGCGGCGGAATCGTAACAGCTAACAGTTATTTTCAATATCAACCTGCGATTTTATCTAATAATATCTGGCAGAATTACGGAAGTGCTGCCACTTTATTTACGACAACAAGTCCATTTAAAACGACATTAAATATTGCCAATTCTAATTACTTCACAGAGAAAAAAGGCCAGCTAAAACTAACACTAACAAAATCGTTTTTGCATAGTTTATATCCAAAAATTTATGCTTTAGCTCTTTCTACCGACGATGATAATGTAGTTATTCCAAATGAGCCATACACGCCGCTGGCCGAAAATCTTGTGCTGAATTATACTGCTTCTGAAACCACTAAATTTTCAAAAACAGGATTAGAAACATTAGAAGGCATTTATACTAAAAACGAAGCAAAATTATTTCAAATTCATCCATTTGGGTATTCCGAAGAACACAGTTATCTAAAATCTCTTTTAGATTATGTAGAAGACAAAAATTCGTATTTGCTTCCTACTTACTGCAAAGGCGGAGAATTGTTTATTGGTCTTGAAAATGTTCAGGAATTGCAGCAAATCACATTACTGTTTCAGGTTTTGGAAGGAAGCGAAAATCCGACAGCGTCTTCTTTTACCGGAAAACAAAAAATAGAATGGTCTGTTTTGGGCAATAACGAATGGCGTATTCTCAACCATTCTGATATTTTAGGAAATGAAACCGACAACTTATTACAATCGGGAATTCTCAAATTCAATTTACCAAAAGAAGCTACTCAAAACAATACTCGCCTTCCTAAAAATTATATCTGGCTGAAAGCCAAAATGCACAAACAATACGATGTAGTGTGCAAAATAATCGGTATTCATTCGCAAGCCGTTTTGGCTGTTTTTCAGGATAATGCAAATGATTTATCGCATCTAAAAACAGGATTAGAAGCCGGAACTATTTCAAAACTGCTTCAAAGACTCAGCAATATAAAATCGGTTACGCAGCCTTATAACAGTTTTGATAATAAACCGGAAGAATCGAACGAAGATTATTACAGAAGGATCAGCGAACGTCTCAGACACAAAAACAGAGCCATCACAATGTGGGATTACGAACATATTGTGCTGCAAAAGTTTCCGGAATTGTATAAAGTAAAATGCCTGAATCATACTTGCGACTGTTCGTATCAATCGCCCGGCAATGTGACTTTGGTGGTAATTCCGGATACGGTAAACAAAAACGTATTCGACATTTATCAGCCAAGAGTAAGTACAGCCACACTTAACAAAGTCAAAAAACATATTGATCAATTGAACTCAATGCATGTAACGACTTATGTAATTAATCCAAAATATGAAGAAGTTCAGGTCGATTTAAAAGTAAAATTCAAACCGGGTTTTGATGAAAATTTCTACATGCAGGAACTCAATGCAGATATTATTAAGTTTTTATCGCCTTGGGCACTGGACAAAAATGTTCCCATCACATTTGGAGTTTCTATTCACTCCAGCGTGCTTATTAATTACATCGAAAAGTTAGGCTATGTTGATTATCTGCAAGATGTAAAACTGTTAAAAGATGGCGCTTTGTCTGATAAAGTCGCCGTTCCATCCAATCCAAAATCGATTTTAGTTTCGGCGAAAAGCCATATAATCAGCACCGACGTCAAACAATGCACTGTTAAAACCATAGAACCACAAGAAGAATGTCAACTGTAAACCAACATATCAGCATCCCAAAAAATGTCAGTTCTAATGATGACATGAGTTTTGATTTCCTTCGAAAAAAAGGGATCGAGTACATTGAATCGTTAGGAAGCCACTTTTGGACAGACTACAACACACACGATCCCGGAATTACGATTCTCGAAGTGCTGTGTTATGCGATTACCGATCTGGGCATGAGAATCAATCTGCCTATCGAAGATTTGTTAAGCAACAATTCAAACCCAATTGAGGAACAGTTTTTTACAGCTGCTGAAATTTTACCCATGCAGGCTGTTACAACTCTTGATTACCGAAAAATTTTAATTGATATTGATCCCAGAATCAAAAATTGCTGGCTTCAAAAAACAACCAAAAAATTATTTATCAATTGCAAAGAAGCCAGGATTTCACTCAAAAAAGAAGATTTTGCCGGAACCTTAGACACTTTCATTAAAGAATCTGAAATTAAAGGTTATTACAATATTCTGGTCGATTTTGATGAAAATGACCTGGCTCAGAAACTACTGCTTAAAGCCAAAATAATCGAAAAATTTCATGCAAACAGAAACCTTTGCGAAGATGTTTTAGAAGTTCGGGAAGTAGAAATTCAGCCTATCGCCGTTTGTGCTTTAATAGAACTAGATCCGGAAGCCAACGAAGAATATGTTCACGCCTTAATTACTTTTGAACTCGAAAAATACCTGTCGCCGGGCGTTACCTATTATTCGTTAGCCGAAATGTTTGAAAAAGGCTTTTCAAGCGACCAGATTTTTGAAGGACCGCTTTTGGAAAAAGGATTTATTGATACTGAAGAATTAGAAAATTCGTCGTTGAGAACCGAAGTCCGCCTTTCTGATATTATGCAAATTATCATGAATATAGATGGTGTAAGCGTAATCAAAGAAATCGCTTTGAACAATTGCGAAGCGATAGAAACAGAAGGAAGCGTTTGGAACATTTGCATTCCTGCCAACAAAAAACCAAGCCTTTGCAAAAAAAGCACGCTAAACTTTAGCAAAGGCGTTTTACCCGTTACAGTCAACAAAGTAAAAGCCAAAAAATATTTAGAAGAGTTGAAAGAAGACCTTGCTTATTCGCAGCAAAATGCGGCTAAAAACAAAGAACTGCAAATACCGCAAGGCAAAATAACAGCAGCTGATTTTTATACCAGTATTACAAATAATTTTCCTGAAAATTATGGCATTGGCGAAACTGGCCTTTCAGAATCTGCGAGCGTAGAACGAAAAGCCAAAGCCAAACAATTAAAAGGATATTTGCTGTTTTTTGATCAAATTTTGGCGAGTTATTTCAAACATTTGAGCAATGTCAAAGAATTGCTTTCTATAAACAGCAATCTTGAAAACACGTATTTTACTCAGGCTATTGCAGATATGTCTGGTTTTGAAGAAATCGTAAATGAAGCTTATTTGTCATCAAATGAAGAAAAACTCGACGAATTGCTTTTTAGTGATCTCGATGATTCTACTAAAAGACAAAACCAGATAAAAGACCATCTTATTGCACGATTTGCAGAGCGCTTTGCAGAATATACTTTTTTGATGAAATCCTTATACGGCGCTTCTTCTGATGAAATCGTACTGCAAAACAAATCTGATTTTTTGATCAATTACGATACGATAAGCAGCAAACGTGGCAGCGGATTTAATTATTTCAATCAGCCTGTGTCTAATTTATGGAACACGTTTAATGTAACAGGATTAGAAAACCGAATTGCGGGTTTGTTAGGAATTAAAGGCGATAAAAATCCGGTTACGGGCAAAAGAGGAATTAAAAGAAAAGATATCTCTGGTTTGTTTGTCCAGCTTTATGATCCGAGTCCGGGCGTGGTTCCCAATCTTTTTAGATGGAGAATTAGAAACACTGCCAATGAAATCATCTTAACTGCAACTGTAGATTATGAAAATCAATTGATTGCGATTAAGGAAATGTATTTTTCAATCCTGAAAATCTACGAAACCAGCGAAAAAGAAATTGAACTTGCTTTTGATAAGCTTTTTAAAAACAGAGCCAACGGGATTGCTTTTAAAGACACCGTTATCGACACTTTTGAAGTTATTGAATCGGATACGCATCAATATTCATTTCACATCATTAACCCTGAATTTGTTGATGACCTCAGCAATACTGACCGAATTATTGCGCGCCAATACGAACTTTATGAAACTTTAGAAGAAGTAAAAACGGCAATGCTCGATTTACTTATTTTCTTTAAAGAAGAATTTAGCGATGAAGGTGTTTTTTTGGTAGAACATATTCTGCTGGTTCCCAATCCTAACGAAGTAATTGATGCAACTTACTACATGCCAATATGCGCAGACGACTGCTCTGGCGATTGCTGCGTGCCCAATCCGTATTCGTTTAAAATTAGTGTGGTTTTACCCGGATATACCTACCGTTTTGCCGATGTTGATTTTAGAAATTTTGCCGAAAACGTAATTCGGCAGGAAATTCCATCGCACATTTTGGGCAAAATCTGCTGGATTGGTTATCGGAAGGATCAAATCACCCCAAAAGACAATGACTTGCTCGATTTTGAAACCGATTTTAAAAAATTTCTTTTGGATAAAACACAAAATAAACAAGATGCTTTACCAAAATTCATCAAATCATTATCAAAATTAAACGCTGTTTATCCTACCGGCACATTATACAATTGTGTAGATGAAGAAGAAGATATTTCAGGAAAAATAGTATTAGGAAGAACAAATTTAGGAACAATATAAAAATACAAGGTCATGGCAGCAAAACTTACCACCATTACAGGACATTATCATAGTTATGTAGCAGATCAGGTGTTAACACACTTTCAGCTCAACGAAACTATCGATTATTTTGATGACCAAAATCGATTAAACAGAGTCTTTCTTACCGGTACGGGAATTATTTGTGGCTTTCAGGTTTCAGCAAATGCCGCTTATTCTACTGTAAGCATAACTCAGGGTAACGGAATTACTACAGATGGCGATTTGATAAAATTATCGGTAAAACCTTCTACTCCTGCTGATGTAGCATTGTCAACTGCTCTTAAGCAAAAATTGTTCTCGATTGATTTTCCTAAAATTGATTATAAATCTTATAAGGTATTTGATACAGACAAAGGCAATTATGCGCATTTTAAAAACGGCAGCAACGTAATATTCCCTATGTGGGAATTACTGCCTGAAAAACCAAGCGGAATTGCTTTAGAAAGTGGTGAATCTCCATTAACAACTTTTGTTAATTTAAAAAATCATGTTATCATTTTGTATCTTGAAAATTACACAAAAGATGCTGCTTTGTGCGATGAAGTTGATTGTGCGAACAAAGGCGGTGAAGAAATTTTTAACCTGCGTGTACTTGTTGTAAGCCAGGCAACTGCTAATAGCATTATTGGCAAAAGCATTACTCCGCAAAGAGATCCTCTTTACAACAAATACGATGTTTTTCAAAAATACAATCTGCTTGACGAATTGGGTGTAAAAAAAGTAATTCCAACATTCAATACTACCTCAACTGTTAATAAAATTAAACAGCTTTTTACTGCTGTTGTCAACGATGTTACATTTCAATCTGAGTTACTTGCTAATTTAACAACTATTCTTTCTTCTTTTGGTTTTACTGCACAGCTTGCAAGTATTACCACAAAAATCAATACGCTGCTTACCATTGACCCGGACAATATTCCGGCAGATATTCATTATCGATATGATTTATTAAAAGATATTGTGGCGACTTACAAAGAATTGAAAGATCTTTTTATTCAGCTAAAATCAGAATGCAATCCGCCAATTGGTTCATTTCCCAAACATTTATTATTAGGATTTGTAGAAGATAATAACCGTTTTAAAGATTACAGACATCAGTTTTACAAAGCGCCTGTTTTAGATCAGAATAAAACATTCAGCAATTTTGACTCTTTAGTCAGAAGGCTAAAAAGCATTTTAGATAATTATCAGATAACGGCAACCAGTATCAAAATTACGCCATCTAAAACGATTGGTAAACTGGGTGCTAAATCGGTTCCGTATTACTATAATGTCGACGATAATTTATTGCATGCCTGGGATTTTGAAAAAAGCAGCCTTTATATTCATCAAACCAATTTTAGTTATCACACCACAAATCTTTTAAACAACGATTACATAAAAACTCCGCTGGGCTATTGTACTGACGATTACGATTTTTATCGAATTGAAGGTTATTTAAATGATACTGTCGATGATGTAAAAGCGTTTTTAACCGCAAAAAGAATAGAATTCGGACTTGATTTTGATTTTTATATTCTGGATATTGTTGAAAATGCTGCCGATTTAAAAATCTTATTCAACACTAATTATTCTTTTGAGCATAAAGCCGGTGTTAAAAAAGGAGGAACTTTATTACTCCTAAAATCCGGAAACACATTTATAACCGATTTTTCTATTGAAGGAAAAATAAGCCCAGACAACGGATTAGGATGTTGCACCATTATGGGATGCTTATATCCCTGGATTAGTTCATTACGCTATATCAATAATTTATCCAGAAGCATTAGAGGAACTCAAAGCAAACGAGTTGAAATGCCGACTCATTACACTTTAAGTATCAAAAAATATTCTATAAACGGAGTTAATTTAATCACCAACAGGGTTTTAGTAAATATTCCGTTAGACCAGATCCTCGCCCGTCGTTTGCATGTGGTAATGGAAACACTAAACAATCTATTTCCAACTGGTCTTTTATTTGATTTTATTGAAGAAGAGAAAAAACTTAGGATTATGCGGCTTGAGAAAGATGTTTTTGAATTTGAAGTTCAGGACATTACAATTTCTAAATCTGCTCCAATCTACACGTTTACAGAAAATGGGGTTACCAAAAACGGCAAAATTTTCTTTTCAAATAAAATAACCTGCGCTATAATTAACTCCCATAAAGCCAATATTTATAAAAAAATCCATGCTAATTACGATCCGATAAACAAAGATGATGACGATTTTGGACGCTTTAATGACGACTGGAATAAATTCGAATATTTAAGAAGCCAATTAAGATTTCATAAACGTACACAATCACTAATAAGATTTCCGAAAATTTTTGATGATTTCTATACAATTCCTGTCATCTACGATAATCAAGAAAATGAAGACACAACCGTTGCTGAAGAACTATTAAATATTGCCCGGCAAATCATTGAAATAGATGATCGTTATAATGAAATTTATATTGGAGGCGACTGGACAAGCGGAAACTATGTTAATACAACAATGCAATCTTATTATCTCGAAAATAGTGACGATACGAATGATGAATTAGTATTATTTATGAATTTAAGAACAAAAATTCATAACGAAGAGAAAGTGAGCAAATACATGATTCATATTGACACAACCAGAAATGTAAAACTTTCAGATTTTGAAGAATTAATCGCAAGATATGCTAAAAAAGCAGAGTTTTATTTTTACAAACCTACCAATGGTAATTTTATTAAGATAGAACAAAATCGTTACTCTAAGGATGGAAGTATAAAAAAAAGAGTTTTGGTTAACACAAAAAAAATAACAAAACCTGTTATTGCCAAAAAAACAACGAAACCTGTTATCACGAGAAATCCAAAGAGACGGGGTGACACCAAATGAAAAAGCTTGAGACTTATACCAATACTGGTAAGTCTCAAGCTTTAATGGGGAGCTGCTATCAATTACGACAACTATCTTTTCCCAGTATAACCTCTCGGTCTGATACAAATGTAGGAAAAAATTTTATACCAGCAAATAAAAATGAATAAAAATTCACATAATATTCAAAGAGTTTTTTTAGAGATAGACACACCCTCAATGGTAATGGCTAATTCTATCAAAAACAGCCTTGCTATGTTCCTGCAACATGAGGTTGTTCCTATCTTCGAAAAACATTTTAATTTGATTAAAAATATTGATAATCAGATTATTCAAATAGAAAAATTAGAAATCGACATTGAATCTATTATCGATAAAAAGGATATTTCATTTTCAAAAAATGACATCAAAAATCAGATTGAAAAAGAGGTTCAAAAAGCTTTAAATGAGTTGCAAAAAACAACTAAAAATGAAGCTAAAAGAGCGTCTGAAATTCTTACAATTTCACCTGAAGACAAAGACCTGAAAACGCTGCTTTATTTTATAGAAAATGGCAGTATGCCGTGGTGGTTTTCTAATGAAAATGAAGCTGATTTTTTCAAAAAAAACAATTCTGATCGATTTAAAAATGATATTTTCAGGATTCCGTTCATCAAATTAATACAGCAAAAAAAAGTTCAAAACCGAATCATAAACCAGTTCTCTAATCCCGAAATTGCGCTTTTGAGTTCGGCTGTTTTAAGTTCAGAAATGCAGCAAAAAGAACTTTCAAAAAACAAATTATTACAATTGCTGAATCAAAAATCACACACTTTTAAAACTGCTTTCTGGCAATTGATTTTTGATTTTGGGGTTGAAAAAAAACCAATCAGCCTCATCCGGTTTTATTACAAAGAACAATCTCAATTTTCATCTCATAAAATCACTTTTGAAAATTTTATTCAAAACCTAAAAATGCTTGTAAATCTTGATTTTACTAACGAAGAATTGATGAAAATCAAAACTGATTATTTGGTTTCAGAAAAAGAAAAACCAATTATAAAACCTAATTCTGATACAAAAGAAGAAAAGAAATCAGAATTTGAAATCCGTTTAAAAGAAGAATCTATAATTGAAGATGATTATCCGGAAGATCATGGTTCTAAATCCTGTTATGTACAAAATGCAGGTTTAATTATTCTGCATCCTTTTTTAAAAGAAATGCTACAAAGCTGTGGTTTAATGGATGAGAGTAATACGCTTTTAAACAAAGAATTAGCAGCTCATATTTTGCATTATATGGCTACAAAAAGAGAAAACGACTACGAACATTTGATGCTTTTTGAAAAGTTTTTATGTGGAATTCCACTAGAGCAATCCATACAAAAAGAAATCAAAATTGATGAGAAACACAAGCGAAAGGTAGAAAAAATGTTAGGCTCTGCGGTTTATCATTGGTCAGCCTTAAAAAATACGTCTACAACTATTTTAAGAAGCGAGTTCCTGCAAAGAGAAGGCAAACTGGATTGGAGCGAATCGAATCCGAAACTGACTATTGAACGAAAAACGCATGATCTTTTATTAGAAAAAATTCCGTGGAATATCAGCATCGTTAAAATTCCGTGGATCCAAAAATTAATCTACACTCAATGGTAAAAATCTATAGTTATGAGAGCATTTGAACAAAGAAAAAGAAACATTCCTGACACTTCCAGCTTTTTTGGTCCAAAAATTCAGAAAAAATTAAAAACAGGAACGGTTGGAGATAAATATGAGACAGAAGCAGATACTGTAGCCGATAAAGTGGTAAACAATACGCCGTCTTCGGGCGGGCTTTTGCAGTCGAAAGAACAAGTACAGCAAAAACCAATTTCAGAAACCATTTCTTCGGTTCAGGCAAAAGACATGAAAGAGGAAGATAAATCTGTTCAAAAAAAATCGGATAAAAAGGAAGAGGAAAAACCGGTTCAGAAGAAATCTGATGAAAAAGAACAAGATAAAACGGTTCAGGCCAAGTGTACCGATTGTGAAAAAGAAGATAAGGTTCAGAAAAAAGTTCAAAAAGAGGAAGAAAAACCGGTTCAGAAAAAAGGAAAAAATGCAGAAAGTGAAATTCACGATAATGAATTGGAAGGAAAACTCGACCATTCAAAAGGCAACGCAACTGGCCTGGACAAAAAAACGAAAGAAGAAATGGAATCTGGTTTTGGAACTGATTTTAGCAACGTAAAAATTCACACAGATACAAATGCCGTTCAAATGAGTCAGGAATTAGGCGCACAAGCTTTTACAAATGGTAATGATGTTTATTTTAATAAAGGCAAATACAATCCTGGTTCAAAAGAAGGAAAGCATTTACTGGCGCATGAATTAACACATACGGTGCAGCAAGGAAATAGGAGCAAAAATGTTCAAAAACAAAGTGATGTATTACAATTAGCTACAATACCATGGAATATAACACAATGGACAACACATAAACGTGAATCTAACAACTTTAGTGTTGGAAGTGGTGGTTCTATAAATGTAACTTCAAATTTGAATTGGGATGGACCGCCCCGATGCAGAGATATAGCCAGTACAATGGAGGTTAAAATATATCGAAGTGTAGATAATTGGTTTGACAGCAATGTTCATAATGCCACTATTTCATTAGCAGGAGGGAGTACTTCAGTTTCAGAACTAACTGCCGGTACTTATTATGTTGAAATTTATTTGGGAGGTTATAATGGAGATCCAAATCATTGTAGCCTAACCGGAGGAATTTCTATAACGACATCATAAGACTATATAGTATGCCAGCCTTCAAACAAATATCAAAATCAAATCCCTCTACCCCATCTTCTTTTAATGCAAGAAAGGGCGAGGATTTTTTTGGTGTTCAGGCAAAGCTCAACATTGGCAAATCGAATGATAAATATGAAGTTGAAGCAGACAAAGTAGCAGATACTGTTGTTGCAAATAAAAAAAATGTTGCTCCTGAACCTTTCTTTACAGCTTCACCAGCTGTTCAGAATAAAGTTGGTGCTGAGACACATTCGGAAAATAAAAATAATGAAATCCAGAAGAAAACAGCTGTTGAAGGAATTTCTCCCGTTGTTCAGCCAAAGCTAAAAGTTGTTCATAACAAACAAGCTGCAAATGCCGGAACTTTTTTTCCTGCTTCGCCCGTTATTCAAAACAAACGAAGTAACGAAATCCAGAAGAAAAACAATTCTGAAAAAGAGATTCAAAAAGAGACTAAAGCCGAGAAAACCGTTCCTGTTATTCAATTAAAATTAGAGAAGGAAGAATCGATTCAAAACAAAATTGAATTTCCTAAACCGAAAGAGAAAACAAGTACTTCTAAATCTGTAGTACAACCAAAAAAAGAAGAAGAAATTCAGAAAAAAAATGCGGTTGAAAAAGTAGACTCCGCTCAAAACAAAGCCGATTCTGTCAAAACAGAAACTCCGAAAAATAACGAAACAAATAGTGCTCCAAAACCATTAATACAGAAGAAAAAAGAAGAAGAAATTCAAGCCAAGGAAGAAGAGGAAATTCAAGCCAAAGAAGACGATAAAGAATTGCAAATGAGCGCGGCTGCAGCTGCAAATCCTTCTGATAATTCTAATCTTGAAAGTACTTTAAATAGTAGTAAAGGCGGCGGTTCTCCTTTATCAGGAAAAGTAAAAACCGACATGGAATCTGGTATTGGTGCAGATTTTAGTAATGTGCGCATACATAATGATTCGAACGCTGTTCGAATGAACCAGCAATTGGGCGCACAAGCTTTTGCAACGGGAAATAAGATTTATTTTAACGAAGGAAAATACAATCCAAATTCACAAAGTGGCAAACATTTACTTGCCCACGAATTAACCCATACGGTACAGCAAGGAGCCGCCATCCGAAAAAAACCGGAGCCAATTTCTCCTGCCCCAGAAATGATTCAGGGTTCGTTCCTGGATTTAGTTCCCGACTGGATTATTAATGAAGCGCGACATATTCCGGGTTATACCCTTTTTACTGTTATTGTGGGTTACGATCCGTTACGACAAGTTGATGTAGAACGAACTCCGATTAATCTTGTGGAAGGTTTAATGGGACTTGTTCCTTTTGGAACGGCTATTTTCGACAAGCTTCAGGAATACGGAATTCTGCAACAGGTTTTTGACTGGGTTGAAGGAAAATTAGGAGAACTGGGATTAACTATTGACAGTATTTTAAAATTGGTCGAAGATGTATGGCATGAAGTATCGTTTCCTTACACAGGTATAATTGATTTAGTTACTGAAAAATTCAACGAGTTAGTTAACAGAATAACTTCTTTTGTAAGCGCAACTGTAGATCAGGTAATTACCTGGATAAAAGAAGCTTTGATTGGTGTTGCAGAACCTATACTGGCAGAAAACAAGGCTTGGTCATTAATCAAAAAAATAATCAAATACGATCCTTTACGCGATGAAGCCGTTAATGCCACAACGGTCGAAATATTAGAAGATTTCTTAATACTGATAGACAAGCAAACCGAGCTTGAGCAAATGCGTGAAAAAGGCACACTTCAAAAAACTGCCGATTGGCTCGACACTCAGGTCGGAACTTTCACTTCATTATTAGGCGAACTTCGCGGACTTATAACTTCGGCCTGGGATGCGATTCAGCCTTCGAATTTGGCTAACATTGCTGATAATCTTTCAACTCTTGCAGATCAGGCCGGAGGATTTCTGCAACGGGTTTGGGATTTTGCCGTTGGCGTGGCACTCAAAGTGTTAGAACTGGTTAAGGAGTCATTATTAAGCTGGCTTTCTGCTCAGGCCGCTACCGTTAGGGGTTATTCTTTGATCAAAGTAATTATAGGCCGAGATCCTTTTACGAACGAAACTGTCGAACGATCTGTTCCGAATCTGATCAGAGGTTTTATGAGTTTGATGGACGGAGGCGAAGAACAATATGCCCAAATGGTTGAAACGGGTGCAATAGCCCGAATTGCAGGTGAGATTGAAGCTGCAGTTGCTACTTTAAATATGACTCCGGCTGCTGTTATTCAGCTTTTTACTGATCTCTGGAACTCGTTTACGATTGATGACCTTATTCATCCGCTCGATGCTTTTACGCGAATTATAGAAAAATTCGGGGAACCAATTGGGCGACTTATTGCTTTTGTGGCAGAAATCATAAGAATTGTAATTGTTGCTATTCTCGAAATCATGAATTTCCCTTTCGATCTCATCGGAAATATCATAACGCGGGCCATGCAGGCAATTGAGGATATTAAAAAAGATCCTATTGGTTTTCTTAAAAATATACTTCGCGCCATTAAACAGGGATTTGTTCAATTCTTTGACAATATTGTAACGCATTTAATTGATGGTGTTACGGGTTGGTTAATGAGTGAATTAAAAGATGCCAATATTCCTGTATTAACCGATTTTACTTTAAAAGGAGTGATTTCGTGGGTACTTGAAGTGCTTGGAATATCTATGGAAAAAATATGGGAGAAATTAGCTGCGCATCCTAGAATTGGCCCGGCTAGAGTTGCCCGAATTCGCAGCATGATTGACACTCTCGAAGGTATTTGGACATTCATTAAAGATGTTCAGGAACGCGGTATGGCGGCTATTTGGGATAAAATTCAGGAACAGCTTAGCAATTTGTGGAATACTGTTCTTGATGCCGTGAAAAATTTTATCATGGAGCGTATCGTGAACCGCATAACTGCCAGATTGCTAAGTATGTTAGATCCAACGGGAATTATGGCTGTGATAAATGGAGCAATGGCTTTGTACAGTGCTATTCAAAGTTTTATAAAATACTTGCGTGAAATGCTCGAAGTTGTGAATTCGTTTGTCAACGGCGTGGCCGATATTGCAAAAGGAAATGTAACTACTGCGGCCAACTATCTCGAACGAACTATGGGTCAGGCCATGCCAATTGTTATTGGCTTCCTTGCCAACCAGGTTGGGCTTTCGGGAATTGGTGCAAGAGTTGGTGAGATGATTGTTTCTGTACGTCAAATGGTTGATGAAGCATTAACCTGGCTGGTAAACCAAGCTGTAGACAGAGGAATGGCAATGTTAGACAGGCTTATGGGAAGAGGCGGTGATGAAGAAGGAGATGTCAAGTCAATAGCCAGAAGAAGACTTGTTAGTTCTCTTGGTGAAGATGCTACGGTCGAAGAAGCCAGAAGTGTTGCAGCACGATTATTTACAGAATTACAGCCTCAAGGGTTGCATAGTCTTGAGGTTAATCCTGTTCCAAATGCTGAAGGAGAATTTTATATCGATGCAACTGCAAGTCCTTTAGAACACTTATTGAAATTACGTCCTGCAATAAAAAATATTAGACCAGCGGTTACTTTGGCTGTTAGAATTACTCTTGATCCTCAACAAACTTTTGAAGTAGCAACAGAAAACCGGGAACTTATGCCGGGATTTGTAAGGCCATATGTTTCGCAAGGACAACCCGGAGTATCATCAGGCACAGTAGAATCAAGAAATTTTCCGGCAAAACATCCGCAAAGTGGCAGTAGTTTTAATTTCGCCAGTATTTCTACTGGCGGAAGGGTATCCGGAGGTAGCGGGGGCGCAATATTAATACCGAGCACACCATCTAATATTGTAGAATTATTAACCTGGAGCAATGGAGGAATTCGAACTAATGTTTGTCATAATGATAGTCATGCAGAACATCAATTTTTGAATTGGTTTAATTCTCAACCGGCAAGTTTTAAAGCCGGAATTAAAAATGTCGAATTGAGGCTTCAATCCGTAAGTCCTTGTTCGTCTTGTGTTCCTGATTTAATAAGAATTGTAACTAATTCAAATATTAAGCCTGATGCTGTTTTTAGTATCTCGTGGTCAAGTGTATTTGAAACAAATGGAGTTTGTCACGAATTAGATACTACAAATGATTCTTTAAACAACTTAAAAGCATCCGGATGGAATGTATCGGGTCCTATGCCAACCGGCGAAGCAGCAACTTCTGAAAACTTAGCCATTGAGCAATTGAGGAGTCCGTAATTATTAGATTCTGTACAAATTAAAAAGAGTTATCAATTAAATAATGATAAATAAGAGAATTAATAACGATAAATCTATTCTCTAAGAATAAATCAAAACTTAAAACCTCTAGTCATGCAAAAATCATTTTACCAAAAAGAGCTGCTTATTAAAGCAACACAACAAAGAAAAGGCGTAAATAACAACAAAAAAGATGTTGAAAAAATTCAGTCCTGGCTTAACTTATTTGCGATGCAAAATCCAAACTCGGGAACGGCAACGGGTATCGATGGCGATTTTGGACCTGCCACAGAAAAAGCAGTGCTGAATTTTCAAAAATTTAACGGCTTATCTCAAACCGGAACTGTAGATCAAAAGGTATTTGACATATTGGTATCTCCTCTTAAAAAAGCTTTTGAAAGTCCTGTATCAGGCAATAATTTGAGAGAATTAATTTTGAATACTGCGCAAAACCATTTAAAAAATCATCCTTTTGAACTTGTAATCAATAACCAAAGTAATACCGGACCGTGGGTGCGAAGTTATATGGATGGACATGAGGGAACTGATTGGTTTTGGTGCATGGGATTTGTTGAAGCCATTATTGATCAGGCGGCTTCTATTCAAGGCAAAAACTTTAAAACCCTAATGCCGTTAACTTATAGCTGTGATACTGTTGGTGTAACTGGTATTCAGAAAAATATATTGACCCGTTATCAAGTGGCTAGAACTAATCCTGCTGTAATAAAACCGGCAGATGTATTTCTGATTCAAAAAACAACAAATGATTGGTTTCACACCGGAATTGTAACCGCTGTTCATGGCGATATAATTGAAACTATTGAAGGCAACACTAATTCTGATGGTTCTCATAACGGAAACTCGGTCATGAACAGAATCAGAAACTTTAAACAATCTAAAATTGACTTTTTTTCAATCGAATCATTAGTATAAAATGGAAAATGTATTCACTTATTTAAAAAACCAGTTTGTTTTTCAGCTTGACAATCTTTTTCAAGTCGAAAACCCAATGGAAAAACCTGTTTTGAATCAACTAAATTCTAGTGGTTTTATCAATGAGTTTATCATCGAAAATAATCTAAGCGCAATTGATATCCTTTTATTAGGATTGGCGCTTGCCCCGCACCTCAAACCCGATTTTCTGAGTTCGATTATTGCCGAATATTTACCTAATGGCGGCGAATTACCGGAGTTTGGCGGAATAAAAACGAAGAACCATCGCGGCATTTTACCAACGGGCGAAACGGCTCAGTTTTTAATGGCAGGAAATGACTTAGACGGTAGAATTTTATTTTATGATTACCTGCACAATCAGTCTTTTCTTTATCAGAAGAGAATCATCAAAATAGAATCTGTTCCAAATGGCGAACCCAAACTAAGCGGTTTACTAATTTTAGAAGATGAATACATTGAAAAATTCATTACCGGAAAAATTTTAAAACCGCAGCTTAGCAGCATTTTTCCCGCTCAATTAATCGAAACACAATTAGATTGGGACGATTTAATTCTCAATCCTAATACTTTAAATCAGATTAAAGAGATAGAAACCTGGCTCAAATTCAATGATATTTTGCTTCATGAATGGAATATGAAAGCTAAGATAAAACCCGGTTTTAGGGTAATGTTTTATGGCACTCCCGGAACCGGAAAAACGCTTACGGCTTCACTTTTGGGAAAATATACTAAAAGAGATGTTTACCGGATTGATTTGTCTATGGTGGTTTCGAAATACATTGGCGAAACCGAAAAAAACCTGTCTTCGCTTTTTGACAAAGCCACTGATAAAGACTGGATTTTGTTTTTTGATGAAGCCGATGCTGTTTTCGGAAAAAGAACAAATGTTAGGGACGCACACGATAAATATGCCAATCAGGAAGTTTCGTATTTGCTGCAGCGTATTGAAAATCATCCCGGATTGGTTATTCTGGCTTCTAATTTTAAAACAAATATCGATACGGCTTTTACCAGAAGATTTCAGTCTATAATTGAGTTTGAAGTACCTTCTTATGGCGAACGTTTGCAACTTTGGGAGAACAATTTACCTAAAGGAATTAGAATTGCTGAAGATGTAAATCTTAACGAGCTTTCAAAAAAATACGACATTACCGGCGCCAATATTGTAAACATTATTCAATATGCCTGCTTAAGAACATTAGAAGACGAAAACGAAAGTATTAACCTTAATCACCTTCTTCAGGGAATTAAAAAAGAATATGCGAAGGAAGGAAAAATGATGTAATAAAAGTTTTTGAGTTTTTGAGTTTCATTCATCAAGTCAAAAAAAAAAGCCCGAACATTTGTCCGGGCCATTTTCTATTTTATATTTTTAATTCGCTTAGAATTTATATGTTAAGCTTCCCATAAAAGTACGTGGAGCCTGAACATTGATTGTTGTGTAACCATTAAAGTACAATTCGTCTGTAAGGTTATTTACTTTTAATGAGACTCTGTATTTAGGCTGATCGTAGTATAATGCAGCATTTATTACAGAATAAGACGGAAGCTCGAAAGTTTCATCTGCTCCTCCATTATAAACGTATGTAGCATCTCCATAATTACCTCCAAATCCTAAACCTAAGCCTTTAAGTGTAGATGTCTGTAAGTTATAACTAAACCAATAATTGATCAGGTTTTCAGGTCCTGCAGTTGCTGGTCTTAAATCGTTTAACTCAGAATCGTTTTTAGCATAACCAACCAATAAATTTAATCCCGGAATTGGGTTTGCAGTTACTTCTACTTCAAAACCTTTACTATATTGTGTCCCGTTTTGAACACTTGCATTTGGTAAAGTTGGATCTGCTGTTACAATATCCTGAACTTTAATTTTGTAGTAACTGATTGTAGCACTCAATTTATTTTGGAAAGCATTAACTTTTACACCACCTTCAAACTGACCTGCTCTTTCAGGATCAAATTGTTTCATTTGTAGCGTACCATCAACATTTGCATTTAAAAATCCTTTATTTGTAAAACTATTTTGGTAGCTACCAAATACAGATAACTGGTCTTTTATAATTTGATAAACTGCACCAAATTTTGGAGAGAATGCATTTTGTGAAAAAGTATCAGCTTTTGTATTTGTAGTTGCATCAAATGATCCCTGATTTTCAAAATGATCAAAACGAACTGCTGCAGAAAGAATTAAGCTTTCTGTAATGTTGATTGCATCTCCAACATACGCACTGTATGTAGATATAGCGCTATTAGTTGTATATGGATTATAATTACTACCATCTCCAACAAGCCTTTCCTTTACATTTGTTGGGTTAAAATCATAATAATTGTCTGCAGTTCCTGTATAATTTATTACATCGTATGGAGCATAAAATGGTAAATTATTGTATACTAATTTATTTGTACTGTGATAAATATCGCCACCAATTAAGAAACGATTTCTCATTGATCCAAAAAGCAAGAAATCACCATTGAAGTTTTGTTGAAATTCTATTGCATTGTCTCTTCCGTTTGCATCCCAAACGTTTCTTGATAATTGTTCGTTTGGTAAAAGGTAAAACCATGTTTGTAATCCAGCTGCTTTATTTGAACTGCTGCTAAATACAGTTTGTGAAGTCCATTCTTCAGATATTTTATAATTAGCCTGTGCAAAAACATTGAATGTTTTTGTATTGGTCATAAATTCATCTCCTAAAAATGATCTTTTGTAGTTGATGTTTAGGTCTTTTGCATTGGTTACTCCCAAAGAAGACGGAAGTCCTCCAAGGTAGATTAGCGGCATACCTGAATTATCCTGATTTCCAATCTCCGCATCTATAGAGATGTTCAGTTTTTCGTTAACCTGATAAGAGAAAGATGGTGCGATAAAGTAACTTTTTGAGTAACCAAAATCCTGAAAAGTATTTGCGTTACCTACAGAAGCGTTTAATCTGAATAATGCCGTTTTATCGTCGTTGATTGGTGTGTTCACGTCAGTTGACAAACGATTAAAACCGTAGCTTCCGTTTTGATATGCAATTTCTCCACCAAAATTTTCATTTGGTTTTTTAGTCACACGATTGATTAATCCACCATAAGATGAAAGTACGTTTCCAAATAATGTAGCAGATGGCCCTTTTATAACTTCTATTCTTTCAAGGTTTGCAGCATCAGAATTACTATTTACTTTTCCTGCAATACCGTTTCTAACTAAACTCTGAGTAGTAAATCCACGTAATGAAAACCAAGAACCACCATCGCCTGCACGGTTTGTAGCTCCCCATAATTGGTATAAACCTGGTACGTTTTTCAACGCTTCATCCTGGTTTGTTACCAATTGATCTTTCATTAATTCTTTAGTTACAACATTGTAAACCTGTGAATTTTCAAGATTTTTGACTTTCATTCTTGAAACATATTCGCTTTCTGATTTTGTGTATTTATTAGCGTTTCCTTTAACAAATACTTCAGTTAACGTTTCAGATGAAGTTGTCAATGTGAAGTTTTCTGTAAGTTGATCTCCGTCCTGAACAGTTATACTTTTTTCTTTAGATGAAAATCCTACAGCAGTAGCGCGTAGCGTATAAGTTCCTGGTTTAATGTTTTTGATCTCGTAGTTTCCCTGAGCATCAGTATTGGTTCCAATTTTAGTTCCTCTAATAGTTACAGAAACATTGTCGGCACTTTCATCATTTGATAATGAAACTCTACCTTTGATGGTACCAGTTTGTGCAAATGAATTTGCAGCCGTTAGCAACATCATACAGAAGCTCAATAGGGGCAATAATATTTTTACTTTCATGTTATTTAGAATTGTTTTGAATAGCGCAAATTTATATCTTGTGTTAAAGTTTACCAAATTATTTTTATTTATTCCAGATAATAATGACATTGATAGTTTTTACCAATAATTTCATAATTATTTAAATAAAAAAAACGGAATATTCTTTTTTTTACACATAATAAATTGCCAAAGCATAACAAAAAGAGAGGATTAAAAAATATTTTGTGAGCTTTTTTCTTATTTATATGATTCATTTTTAATGTATGTTAACCTGAATTCAAAAAAATATAAAATTTTATTTTTAACAAAAAAAAGACCATTCCCTTTTACAGAAATAGTCTTTATATTTTCAAGCTTATGAAACTGCTTACGCCATAAACAAAGCATATTTATTATAGTTGAATAAAACTAAGTCGTAAGGCACTAATTTTGGTGCGATTTTCTCAGAAGATTCATTGAATTTGATTCCGTTATGCTTTCTGAATAAATAGATTTCTTTTAAGCAATTGGACAAGCTTTGGTGAATTGATGTTGTAAAAGTTGGCAATTGCTTATCGCCTACCAATAAATCAATTTGATAATTAGAACTGCTTTTAGAAAGGTTGTTTCCAATAATCCTTATCGTAAATGTTGTAGATTTTCCGTATTGTTCACCTTGATACTGTACTACCATAATCTTTAATATTTAAAAGTTTAAATTATTTTTTCCTTCCTTTAAGTCAAATTTTACCAGATTCAGAATTAAAGTTATGAAAAAAAGTAAATTGTTTTACAAACTGACCTTAATATATCAATTTCGCACAAATGTACTATAATTCTATTTTCAAAAAAAAATCATTCTATAAAAACTTTTCGGCATAAAAAAAACCGTAACAATTACGGTTTTAATAATTAACTGATAGTAATTTTAATTCATAAGCATTATTCATTTTTGGTTATTATTGTGGTTTCTTTTTGGTATTTATTTCTAATAAAAATGGATTTCCATTTTAGTCAAACATAGTCATATTTAAAATATCTAACAAAATTTGGGATTTGTTTTCTTCGTAAAAATATAAATTTTCCAAACATTAAATACCTCATGTAGACAAACTGTTAATAAATAAATTATTAATAGTATTTATACTATTTTTTCGATATTGCATCATTCTCTTTTTTTTGATTAAATTTGATTAACTAATTATAAAAACCTCATATTATGGAAATTAACCCTATTGCATTATTACTTGCTGCAATCATCACGCTTGTAGTTGGTTTTATTTGGTATCATCCAAGTGTTTTTGGAACGATCTGGATGAAAGAAAATAACCTGACTCAGGAAGAACTTAAAACAGGAAACATGCTCAAAATCTTCGGATTAACGTATGTTTTTTCTTTGATGATTACCATGACACTAATGTCGTTAACGATTCATCAATCCGGTGCAATCGGAATGGTTGGAGGACCGCCTTTAATTGAAAAAGCGCAACCATCATTTCGTGCCTTTATGGCTGATTACGGAACGGCCTACCGCACTTTTAAACACGGTGCACTTCATGGTTTTATGTCGGGTTTATTTTTTGCTTTTCCGGTAATTGGCATTAATTCTTTGTTCGAAAGAAAATCCTGGAAATACATTTTTATTCACGCCGGATTTTGGATTGTCACTTTGACTTTAATGGGCGGGATCATTTGTGGATTTGCCTAAAATTATAAAAACAAAACCCGTTTGAACCAAAACCTCAAACGGGTTTTCTTAATAATAACTTAAACCAGATGAGTTGTTATAAATATTATCTAATTTTGAAAAAATTAGCTGATACTTTTGACTACAAATTATTCTTTCGAAATATACAATAGCGCATCATTACTACCTTTAGAATGGAATTCGCTTGCCACTGAAAATATTTTTTTAACTCGGGAATACCTCGAAGTCCTTGAAAAATCTTGTCCGGTAAATATGATTTGTCATTTTATTGGGATTTTTAATGATGACAAAAAACTTATCGGAATTGTTTTAACCCAGTTTTTATTTGCAGAAAAACTAGAATCTTTTGGAGAACGCGATCAGTGTTTAAAAACTTCTGTTCGTAATTTTGCGCTTAAAAATTTTGCTTCGCATGTTTTATTCGTTGGCAACAATATGCTAACGGGACAAAATGCTTTTGCTTTTGATAAAAATCTAAAAGAATCAAAAGGAATTAAAATGCTTCACAAAGCCATTAATCAGCTTAAAAAAGATTTAAAAGCTGATGGAAAAAAAGTTCACATAACGAGTATAAAAGATTTTACAGCGACAGAAATTGAGCCTTTGCAAGCTGAATTTAAAAATAATTATACGTTTTCGACGCAGCCTAATATGATTTTTGAAATCAATAAAAGCTGGAAGACAGAACAGGATTATATTGATGCTTTATCAAAAAAATATCGGGATCAATACAAGCGTGCCCGAAAAAAGTCTGAAGGAATCGAAAAGCAAAAAATGTCTTTGGCCGACATTCAAAAATATGAAGATGTTATTTATGACTTGTATTTTCATGTGGCAAAAAATGCACCTTTTAATACTTTTTTCTTAGCCAGAAATCATTTTAGCTTTTTTAAAGAAGTTATGAAAGATGATTTTCTTTTCTACGGTTACTTTTTAAATGGAGAACTTATTGGTTTTAATACGCTCATCAAAAACGGCAACGTAATGGATACTTATTTTCTGGGTTACGACGAAAGTATTCAGCGCGAGAAAATGCTTTACTTAAATATGCTTTACGATATGATTGCCTATTCTATCAATCAGGGTTTTGAAGAAATTGTTTTTGCCAGAACTGCGCTTGAAATCAAAAGTTCTGTTGGTGCAAAACCCGTAAAAATGTACGGATTAATTACACACAGCAATGCTTTGATCAATCATAATATTGCTCGTTTTTTTAATTATCTGGAACCTAAAACAGAATGGCAGGAACGTAATCCTTTTAAATAATAACTTTGACAAAGTTGGAACTTTGTCAAAGTTATTTTAAGTGTTTTTAGGGAACGGCAATTTTCATTTGTTTGTGCAGAATATTAATTTCCAAAGAAGTTTGAGCGCCACAATATTCACCATCAATTTGAAAATTAACGGGATTATTTGTTTTAATAGTCGCTTTATCTGTCGAAATAATTACAATATCTTCTGAATCTATTGGCATGTTTCCGGTAATAATTTTTCCGAGCAGAAAAATATCAAGGCTTTTCAGAATCACCAACTCAAATTTGCCATCGTTCATCGTACCATGCGGATTTATAATTACTCCGGTGCCGTATTTTTGAGAATTGGCAATTACAACTATTCTCGCCACATGTTCAACCGTTTGATTATTGGCCGTAATTGTGGCAACAAAAGGCTCATCTGAATCTTTTAATGTTGTGTAAGCCTGCAATGCATATCCCCAAAAGCCTCTTAAATTGCTTTCTTCGTAATTTTTTACCAAATCTGCATTGATGCCTATATCACTCAAATGAATACTTTTTTTGCCGTTAATGCAAATCATATCCATTTCGATATAATGGTTTAAAAAGGCAATCTTCAAATTCTCTTCTATGGTTACAGGTAAATTTAAATCTACAGATAATCCGTTTGCAGAACCGGCAGGCAAAATCCCTATAATAACATCGTGCGCTTCCATGGCTTCTGCGACCATTTTTATCGTTCCGTCGCCGCCGGCCACAATAATTCGTTCCGGTAAATATTCATTATATAGATTTTGAATTTCGTGCAGGTCTTTTGCTCCGGTAGTTTCATAAACCACCAGATTAAAATGGTTTGTGGTTGCAAACTCTTCTACGTTCGCAATTAAATCTGATTTATCCAGATCTCCGGAAATAGGATTTACAACAAAAATGATATTCTTTTTCAAAATTTAATTTTTAATACCGATTAAAATAATTAATTTACAGTCTACTATAAAAATACGTAATTAATGAAACCAATCCTACAATTATATCGCGGTTATGCTAATGAACAAGAGTTAATTGTGATGGGACATGTTTTTAGGAGAACTTATGAATATGATTTTCAGAAGAAAAACTTCAAAAATGCAACTTCTGTTATTAATCAGTTTAGGATAAAAACCATTAAAAATTATGATGTTTATCTTAAATGCGGAAATCAGGAAATACATTCCAAAACACTAGACGATGGCTATTTTAAATTTTGTATTCCGCTTGAAAAAGAATCTAATTTTGGATGGATGGAATATGAAGTCAGTTTAAAATATAACGAAGAGACGATTGTTTCTAAAGGCAGTTTTATAAGGCCTCACGAAGGAAATCTTGGTATTATATCAGATATTGATGATACTTTTTTGATATCGCACACGCGTAATGTTTTCAAAAAAATGTACATATTGTTGTTCAAGAATGTGAACGACAGGAAAGTTTTTAAAGATGTTGTTCCGCATTATCAGGCTTTAAGTTCGGCCGGAAGGAACAATAAAGAAGAGGAAAATGCCTTTTTTTATATTTCGAGCAGCGAATGGAATTTGTATCGGTTTATTGTAAAATTTACCAAAATACACCAACTGCCGAGAGCAGTTATTTTATTGAAAGACATTAAAAGAGGGATTACCGATTTTTTTATGAGTGGAAGAGGAAATCACGATCATAAATTTGATAAGATAAAGCATGTTCTGGAGTTTTATCCAAATCTTAAATATGTTTTGTTGGGAGATGATTCTCAACACGATCCGATTTTATATGAACGAATCTGCAAAATTTTTCCTGTAACTGTTATTGCTGTTTACATAAGACAAACAGGAAGATCTCAAAAACCTGAAGTCGAAAAAATCATGAAAAACATGGAAACGCTTGACGTATCTGTTTGTTATTTTAAAGATAGCAGCGAAGCAATTATGCATTCAAAATCTATTGGAGTTATTAAGTAGCCTTACTGTGAAATATGAAAATCCTGAGCATCAATATTGGATGAGAAAGCATTAATCATATGGTATGCCATCCCGAGGAACAAGGGATTTCCGTAAGTAGCTCGCCACAGATTTTCGATTTTGTGGATGGAGTTTCTTGTGGAGATCCCTCGTTCCTCGGGATGACATACTTTGTGGAAAACTTCAAAACCTGAAAGATCAAAACTTAAAACCTGAAACGAAAAAGGACTTGAAAAACACGAACTAGCCCGGATTGAAGTGGAAAGCCCGGAACTGCAAAACCTTATTTTTCTTGCCAGAAAACAGCGACCAACGGAAGCTCGTTTTATGGCTTAGAAAAATAAGGTTTTGCAGTGAGGACTTGTAACGAAAAGCTGGATTAGCTCCTGAAAATTATCTTAAGCATTAAAATTATCTATTTCTTCCTGAACAACTTCCCAATCTAAAAGCAATTGATCAAGATCTTTTTTCTTTTTCTTGTAAGCGGTAAAAAAAGAAGCGTCTTCGATATGTTTGTCATAACTTGAAGCTAACAATTTATCGTCGTGCTGAATGTCTTTTTCTAATTGCTTGATCTGACTTTCGACTTTGCTTAATTTGTTTTGCAATGCTTTTCCTTTTTTCTGATCTTCGTATGAAGTTTTATTGTTTTCTTTTGGAGCAGCGGCTTTAGCAATATCTTTTTTCTCTACTTCACGCATGTTTTCAAGGTTGCGTTGTTCTAAGAAATAGTTGATATCACCTAAATATTCTTTTATTTTTTGATCTTTAAACTCATACACGATGTTCGACATTCCAACAAGGAAATCTCTATCGTGAGAAACTAATAATAAAGTTCCGCCAAATTTTTGAAGAGCAGCCTTTAAAACGTTCTTAGATTTAATATCTAAGTGATTGGTAGGCTCATCCATTAGCAAAACGTTAATTGGCTGTAATAACAACTTACAAAGCGCTAAACGGTTACGCTCGCCTCCTGAAAGTACTTTTACCTTTTTCTCGACATCATCTCCACGAAATAAAAACGAACCTAACATGTCACGAACTTTAGAACGGTTTGTGTCCATTGCCGCATCTTCCATAGTCTGAAGCAACGTGATTTCTCCATCAAGATATTCTGCCTGATTTTGTGCAAAATAACCCAACTGTACGTTATGACCTAATTTGATGGTTCCCTGATATTCAAATTCATCAACAATTGCTTTGATGAAAGTTGATTTTCCCTGACCATTTTGTCCCACGAAAGCAATTTTACTACCGCGTTCTACTAATAAATTGATGTCTTTTAGGATGGTTTTATCTCCGTATGCTTTAGTCACATTTTCGGCTTCAACTACTACTCTTCCTGGTTCTTTAGAAACCGGAAAAGAAATATTCATTACAGAATTGTCGTCTTCATCAACTTCAATTCTTTCTACTTTGTCTAATTTTTTAATCAACGATTGCGCCATTGAAGCTTTTGAAGCTTTTGCACGGAATTTTTCGATTAATTTTTCTGTTTCTTCAATTTTTTTAGCCTGATTCTTTTGAGTTGCCAATTGCTTTTCACGAATTTCGTGACGCAATTCTAAATATTGAGAATAGGGTTTATTAAAATCGTATGCTTTTCCTAACGAAATTTCGATTGTACGGTTTGTAACGTTATCCAAGAACATTTTATCGTGCGATACAATCACCACAACGCCGGGATAATTACGAAGAAAACTTTCTAACCAAATAATACTCTCGATATCAAGGTGATTGGTTGGCTCATCCAGAAGCAATATATCATTTGACTGTAATAACAATTTGGCCAACTCGATACGCATTCTCCAACCTCCTGAAAATGTTTCGGTTTGGTTATTAAAAACTTCTCTTTTAAAACCTAAACCTAAAAGAATTTTCTCTGTATCACCCACATAATTGTAACCTCCTAAAAGTTCAAAACGATGTGTATAATCAGATAAATCTTCTATGATTTGGCTGTATTCTTCACTTTCATAATCGGTTCTGGTAACCAATTGATGATTGATTTGCTCTAGTTTTTTTTCAACAACTTTAATATCCGTAAAAGCTTCATAAGCTTCTTCAAGAACAGTACTTCCTTGTTCAAAATCAATATCCTGACGCAAGAAACCCATTTTTACTTCTTTCTCAGTAGCAATTTGTCCTGAATCCGGTTTAAAATCTCCTGCGAGAATTTTTAGCATTGTTGATTTTCCTGCACCGTTTTTTCCGACAAGTCCTACCCGATCACCGGCACCCAATCGAAAAGTAACTTCTTCAAACAAATAAGAACCTCCGAAAGAAACCGATAAATTATGTATATTAAGCATGTAATGTTATTTTATAACTAATTGATTGTGTAAATTTACACTCCCGAATTCATGGGAATATTAATTTTTTGCAAATGTTAAAAAAAGGATCGAAACTAAATAGTATTTTAACAGGAAGTTGTCCAAAATGTCAAAATGAGAGCATGTATTCGGACAAAAATCCACTTCATTTGACTAAAGTTCTCAAAATGAACGAGAATTGTAGTCACTGCGGATTAAAATATCAAATTGAACCTTCTTTTTTCTACGGTGCAATGTATGTGAGTTACGGACTAAATGTTGCTGTAGGAATTGCTGCTTTTATAGTTTCATTTGTATTTTTTAAAACAACTATCGAAGAGTCATTTATAACAATAGTTATTTCACTAATTGCATTATTCCCATTTGTTTTGCGACTATCCAGAAATTTATATATTAATATGTTTGTTTCTTACGATCCTAAGGCCGGTCAAAAATAAGGGTCTTTAAATACCTTTTATGAAATCTCTGAATATTTATTTCAGCATCTAAAGGAATTTCATTTTCAATTTTATCGAATAAAGCTTTGGCCATTGCTGGTCCAAGCATCACGCCTCGAGTTCCTAAACCATTAAGAATATGAAGTGATTTACGTTCATGGTGAGTTCCAATCAAAGGTCTTCTGTCTTTAACCGTTGGGCGAACTCCACCAAAATGTTTTACAATCTCAAAATCGCACGTCAAAATTTCGCTGATGCGTTCTAAAAGTTCCTGTTTTCCTTCTTCAGTCGGATCATCTGTTTTGTCCTGCCAATTATAGGTTGCTCCTACTTTAAATAAATGGCCGCCTAATGGCAATATGAAAACGCTGGTATTTACAATAACATCCAGCTTTAAATCCGGCGCCTTAATGATAAACAATTCCCCTTTTGTCCCATCTAAAGGCAAATAATTAAAGAACGGATTTTTATGCAATCCAAAGCCTTCTGCAAAAATAATATGGCGTGCCTTAATATTTTTATATTGAATTCCATCATCAAAAAATTCGATATAAGCCGAATCAAAAAATTCTTCGAGCAGTAAATTATTTTCTGTCAAATATTCTTTATAAGTATCTAACAGCAAAGCTGTATCTACATAACCTGTATGTAAAACTTCTCCATAATCATACGGAGAATCAATACCCTTATATTTTTTAGAAATTATTTTTGTGGATAAAAAAGGGGCCAGATTTTTTTTGTCTGAAGCCGCAAACCAATTATTTTGTTCTTCTATTGAAAAAAACTTTCTGAGAATAGGAAGTCTAAAATTGAACTTCGTTTTTAATTTTTCTTCTATTTGACTGTAAAATTCATCCATTAAAACCAATTGCTCTTCAGCTTTCCAAACTTCACTAAAGCGTTTTAAAATCACAGGATTGTATAAACCCCCAGCAACTCTTGATGAAACTTGCGATTTGTTATCGACCAGTAAAATAGTTTTATTGTTTTTAAGGGCAATCTCAGCAAATGAAATTCCAGCCAATCCGGATCCGACAATTAAATAATCAATCATTTTGTAAATAATAAAGAAAAACTCTTACTACAAAGGTAGCAAGAGTTTTTGTTATAATGTAGTATAGAGACTTAGTAGTTCCACATATCTTGTTCGAAATTGCGGATTTTCTCTTTCACCCTTTCCGATTCCAGCAGCTGATTTTGCGCATTATCTTTCATGTAATCTTTAATCTCACGATCTCCATACATGTTTTCTTCTTTATAGATAATGGCGTTAAAATGTCTTGAATTTAAAATCTGATCAAATGAAATTGGTTGTGCAGAATTGACATCGTTAAAAGCTTTTGCTTCGTGCAAAACTTCTCGGGCATTCGGAAAGAAGACCCAGAATAATTCAATATAATCCTTTTCGTCTGCATTCATGGTATAAACGTCAGGAGTTACAGGACATATACCAAGTAAACGATATTTCAACTCGCTTTGGCGTTTGTCAAAATACCAATATCCTTTAATTTTGTATTCGGTAACATCTGCAGAAGTAAGATCTTGTTTCAAAATATACTCAGCCGGAATTGTTCTCGTTGGACCTACAGTTTCTTCGACATAGCTCACAGACTTTTTCTTGCCAGTACCCACAATCTTTTTTTTCTTAACGACATGAGTTCTGTAGTCATCAGGATACTGATTGATTAACTCTCTACCGGCATCCGTTGTATCAACACGAGATAATGAACCTTGAATGTCTTTCAGAGATTTTTTGGTATTGAAATAACTATCTGAATATACTTCTGTTATTCTTCCATTTCTCATAGCCCTAGTCAAAACATCATAAAGTGAACGCCTATCAGAACCAATATTGGCCGTATCTACCGGAAAATATAAAGGAAAATTTATTTTTTCATTCAAATCAATGATTTCCCAGGTAGTTTTTCCCATCAATATATCCCTATCATCGATATAGCCATAAGTTAAAGGCTTATCATTATCAGAAATTTGCTGTGCAGCCGTCTTAATTCCTATCTGATCAGCAGTTTTTGCATTCAGCAAATTTGATTGTGCGTTGGAAATAAAACTCCCAACTATTAAAAAATAACGATTAAAAAACTTTTCACTTTCATCATAATACTATTTAGATTAAACAAAACGTAGTTTTTATAGTTTTATTGTTATTTTTCCTACATTTATTTTAGAGCGTAAAAATAAAGTAATTATGTCTTAATTTCTTTTAAAGACTTAAATATTTTAATCTTTCTAAATGATATTATTGGGGTAAATATCTTAGAAAAACATTCTCTGTAGTGTAACAAATCAGGTTCTGATAATAATTAAATTAAAAATATAATTCAAAATTAGCAGAATACTTTTTTAGGCTTTGTAGATAAAATAAAAAAAACTCTTACTACAAAGGTAGTAAGAGTTTTTGATATAATTGTAATACAGGTACTTAGTAGTTCCACATATCTTGTTCGAAATTACGGATTTTCTCTTTTACTCTTTCCGATTCTAACAATTGGTTTTGTGCATTATCTTTCATGTATTCTTTGATCTCACGATCTCCGTACAAGTTTTCTTCTTTGTAGACAATAGCATTAAAACGTCTTGAATTCAAAATCTGATCGAAAGAAATTGGTAATGCTGAGTTGCTGTCATTAAAAGCTTTTGCTTCATGCAATGCAGCTCTTGAATTTGGATAGAAAATCCAAAACAATTCAATATAATCCTTTTCGTCACTATTCATAGTATAAACGTCCGGAGTTACAGGACAAATTCCAAGCAAACGATATTTCAATTCACTTTGACGTTTGTCAAAATACCAGTATCCTTTGATTTTGTATTGTGTAACATCTGCAGAAGTAAGGTCTTGTTTCAAGATATACTCAGCCGGAACTGTTCTTGTTGCTCCTACTGTTTCATCAACATAAGTTACAACTTTCTTTTTACCAGTACCAGTAACTACTTTTTTCTTTACAACATGTGTTTTGTAGTCATCAGGATATTGATTGATTAACTCTCTACCAGCATCCGTTGTATCAATACGAGATAATGAACCTTGAATGTCTTTCAAAGATTTTTTAGTATTGAAATAACTATCAGAATACACTTCAGTTATTTTGCCATTTTTCATAGCTTTCGTCAAAACATCATATAAAGAACGTCTATCAGAACCAATATTAGCCGTATCTACCGGAAAATATAAAGGAAAGTTGATTTTTTCATTCAAATCGATAATCTCCCAAGTAGTTTTCCCCATCAATACATCTCTATCATCTACATAACCATAAGCCAATGGCTTATCATTATCTGAGATAAGCTGTGCAGGAGTCTTAAGTCCTATCTGATCAGGTGTTTTTGCGTTAAGCAAATTAGATTGCGCATTAGAAGCGAATCCGCCTGCGATAGAAACAATCGCTATTAAAAAATTTCTTACTTTCATCGTGGTATCATTATAAGATATTGAACGTAGTTTTACCTACTTTATTATTGTATTTCGTAAATTACCGGAGCAGTTCTTGGTAATAAATAACTACCAGCTCCAACAAGTTTAGTTTTAATTTCAGAAATAGTAACCTGATCTCCTTTTCCAGCTCTTGAAAGAATTTGTTTGCATTGTGCATTTAATCTGTCACCAGAAACAACAACTGTAGGTTGTCCAGTAACTTTTAAGTTAAATCCAACAACATCTAAACTAACTTCGAAATCAAAATCAAGTAATTTAGCACCAATAGTAGCAATTTCTAAGTTAGATTTAGGTCCTTTAACAACACCCATCTCACCTCTAATTGTTCCTGTTGGCCCAGGAATACCTTTAATTCTAAATGTTTTCTTATCTGTAACTTTATCTCCGTTTGGTAATGTCCCAGTAACTGCAATTGTAGCTTCTGTTCCTTGACCCGGGCTCATGTTATATTTACCTGGTTTACCTGCAGAAACTAATCCTGGAGCACTTGCAGCAATTTTGTTAGCATCAACACCAGCGAATGATACAGAGATTGGGTTAACAACACCTCTATAAACAACATTCATTTTATCAGCAGAAATAGTAGCTGAGTTAGGTCTTGGTACTACAACGTAAGTACCTGCAAATTTAAGTGGAATGTTTTTACCATCTTCTAAGAAAGTAAATTGTCCATTAATGTTTTGCTCTCCAACACCTCCAGCAGTTAATGAAATAACAGCTTGTCCGTTAACGATTTGTCCAGGACCTTGGAATGAAGTTGGTTTTGTGTTTTCGTCATAACGACCTAAAACTACTTTACCAGTTACTTTTTCACCTTGGAAATAAGCGTTTTTATCTAAAACAACGATTGCTTGGTAATTGCTATAAGAAGCAGCAGCAACCGCAGCTTTTCCTAATGCACTGTTGTAAACATCAGTTTCAGCTTTTTTAACGTCATTTTGCCAAGTTGAAAGCTTTGCAGCTGATGCAATTGCAGGAAATCCTTTAAAGTGATATGCTAAGTATTTTTCTTTTATACCTTCTTTGTTTTTTACATCAGAAACATCAAATTTCTTTTCAATTTCTGCAATGATTGGACCATATTTTTTATCTGTTCCTAAAGCAGCTTTCATGTCTGCTTTGTATTTTTGAATTTTAGCAATAATATCGTTACCTTTTTTAGTGTAACCGTCTCCTGTAAACCAGTCGTCGATATTATCTCCTCTATCCATAGCCTCATAAGGTAATTTTCCTGTTTCTTTCTCTACTTCAAAACCTTTGATAGATTGAGCTTTTAAAGTACCGATAAATTCATAAAAATCTTTTGAGATAGCTTCAACTTTATGAGCAGTTACTGCAGCAATAGCGAATTCTCCTTTTGCTTCAGCAGCTTTTTGATCTAAAGATGTTAATAATGAAGTGTTTGTTGCAACTGAAGAAGTATTAGCATCTTCAAATTTTTCATTCATCAAACCAAAAGCAGAAATAACTTCTTTCGATACGTTCATTGCTAACATTGCGATGAAAACCAGATACATCAGGTTAATCATCTTCTGTCTAGGGGTTAATTTTCCTCCTGCCATTTTATTTTGTAATTAGTTCTTATTAATAAATTTAATATAATAGTTAAAAACTAATTATCCTTTGTTACTCATTGCAGAAAGCATACCACCGTAAACACTGTTTAAAGAAGCAATGTTTGCAGTCATAGATTGCATTTGCTCTTTTAATTTAGATGCGTTGTCAGCGATTTCTTTGTTAGCTTCAGCATTTCTTGAAGCACTCTCTAATTGAACTTTGTATAAACTGTTTAATGATTCCATTTGAGCAGCAGCCATAGATAATTCTTCGCTGTATTTTTTAGTAGAAGCGATAGAATCTACAGTAGGAGCAATTCCTTTAGCAGCTGATTCGAAATTTTTGATGCTGTTTCCTAAACTTGACATTAACTCACCGTCAATTTTAGCTTCTTTCAACATTACATCTAATTTTTGAGATAATAATCCTTGAGCTTCAGTAGGAGCTTCAACTTTATCTGCTTTTGGTCTAGCTTGTCCGTTAGCTAATTCAGGGTAAACAAGTGTCCAGTCTAATTCATCTTCTACTGGTTCGAAAGCAGAAAGGGCAAAAATTAACGCTTCAGTTAACAATCCCACAGAAAGCATTACAGTACCTGTTAATGGTCCAATTTCAAAGTGAGTAATTTTGAATAATGCTCCAACGATTACTACTGCCGCTCCCATACCATAAGCGAAATTCATTGCTTTTTTACTTAATAATGCCATAATAATTTTTTTTTAGGTTTTAATTTGAAATAGATTCGATTTGGTTATTGATTTAATTTAATTTACTTACTTTTTCTTTTTTCCAGTTACCTGAGTTCCCATGTAATCTTGTACAGTTCTGAAACCAATATAACTTCTTGCAGAATCTGCATATTCGTGATCACGAGTACTTACTTGTAGGAAGTAAGCAACATCTTTCCAAGATCCTCCACGAACAACTTTTCTTTGGTTTTTTCCGTCGATTACGTTAGGGTTCATTGTAGAAACATACTCATATGCATTTGGATTATAAGCTGAATCTGTCCACTCTGAAACGTTTCCTGCCATATTATATAATCCGTAACCGTTTACTTCATAAGATTTTGCTTCAACTGTATATAAAGCTTCATCAGCAGCATAATCTCCTCTGCTTGGTTTGAAGTTTGCTAAGAAACAACCTCTGTCGCTTTTTGTATAAGGACCCCCCCAAGGATATGTTGCAGATTCAAGACCACCTCTTGCAGCATACTCCCATTCTGCCTCTGTAGGCAATCTGAAAGAGTTTACTAAATCACGTCCTTTTTTCTTTGATTTAATATAGCTGTTTTTGTTTAAAGTTCTCCACGCACAAAATGCTTTTGCCTGTTTCCAAGTCACTCCAACTACAGGATAATCCCCGTAAGCTTTATGCCAGAAATAGTCATTATGCATTGGCTCATTATAAGAGTAAGCAAAATCTTTAATCCAAACTGTTGTATCAGGATAAATTTTAACTTGCTCAGTTTTAACGAAATCTTTTCTTTTTCCAACTTTAGCTGTAGCTGCCGCCTGAATATCCATCCAAGAATAACGGAATTTTAATTTATTTACATCAACCGTTCTTAAACCATTATATGATTCTTCAATTGGCAAATATAAAGAGTCCATTACCTCAGCATAATATTCGTCCGGATAAGCTTTAGTATCTTTAACTAACTTAACTTTTTTGTTTAGTTTTCTACCAGCATAAGGATCATCTTTTGTTCCTACACTATAGTAGTTATCATACATGTACTTATCATAAGCCGTCATTTTATCCGGCTCAGAATCGTTAAATGCATAATCAGAGATGCTACCACCTTTTTTACCTTTTCCGTCTCCTGTACTTTTTTGTCCAGTTTCATCTGCCAAAATAGCTAAACGAACTCTCATTGTAGAGTCTTTTACCCATTCTACGAATTGACGATACTCACTGTTAGTGATTTCAGTTTCATCCATATAAAACGAACGAACTGTTACGGTTTTAGTAGGAGCGTCCTCAACATTAGCTAAATCAGCATCTGATTTACCCATGATAAAAGATCCACCTGGAACCAAAGTCATTCCATATGGCTTTTCGGGATGCCATTTCCCTCCTGTAACACCAACTAACTCTCCTTTGTCACCTGACTTACCACAGCCGATTACTAGTGTTAACATTGCTGCAAATGCAATAAACTTCTTCATATAAATTTGGGATTATCTATTCATTATTATAAGTCCGTAAACGTATTTATTATTTATTAAAAAAACAACACTACTCACGTAATTTATTTCACCGTTCAAAAATAATGTTAAATAAAATAAAAAAAAAATATTTTGTCGATAAACTAACTTGAAAAATCGACGTAAAACGTTAAATTTTATATTTTATAAATCTTATCTTACTAAAATTATTTAACAATTTGTTATTATTTATTGATATTTTAGAATTTCGTTAAAATTCTGCTCTACAAAGCGTTTTTTCTTTGTGCTTTCCACCACCTTTCCGGCAATTCTTGGTTACAAGCGCACAAATATTCGTCGTATGAACAGGGTAATAACGTATTTCTTTTCAATTTATTGTGACCGTTTGAAACGAATGGAATTTCAATCCACCAACGATCAGTTTTGTCACTTTTATAAAAAATTAATTCCTCTTCTTCTAACGGAACAATATACTTTAAATAGTTCGTTCTGCTTCCAAAAGGATATTCCTTAGAACGATAATGGTAACCCTCTACAAAGTACCAGACTATTTGAGCAATCATAGCCGATTCATGTGCTGTACTATTGTGATTAAAGATTCCAAATGATGAAACTTTATCACTAATTCCGGCATATCGCGCCAAAGAACAAATTTCTTTGCCATTAAAACCATTTGGCTCAAATGAAACTGTATTTCCTGAATCTGAAGACTTTACAGAATTCAAATCGATACTTACCAAATCAGCATCTCTGAATACAGGTTCTGCCAAAGCTATTTTATTTGAAATTTCGCCTAAACGATAAGCATCAAAAAACAACTTTTCAATCAAATCAATTTCTTCCTGCGAATTGTAATAGGTTTGATAGCCAATATTACAATAATTAAACAAATTATTAGGCTCATCGATGATGATTTTTGTTAGATACGAATTGGCTGAAACCGTTTCATTTTCTTTACCAAAATCGAATCTGTTATCTACAGAAACCATGTTCACCATTTGCTCTAAATCATCATAAGCTCTATACAAAGCATATGTCAAATCCTGAGAACCTCCCAGGACTATCGGAATCACTTTATTCTTAATTAAAGCAGCCGTAACTTTTTTAAGGGCAAAATAAGTATCCTCTACTGAATCGCCTGCCAAAATATCTCCTAAATCTGCAATTGAAGCATCCCAATTACCCGGAAACATACCATAAAGCTTTTTACGAACAGCTGTTAGGTTAACTTCGTTTACAATTTCAATATTTCTACGATCTTCTAAAACACCGACAATAGCAATGTTAATTTTACTAATATCCGGAAACTGATCCTGAGTGTGCAAAACAATTTTGCTTCCCAGTTCTTGTGAAGACAATGAACTAATGAACTTTAAAATTCCGTCATTTAAAGGCTCTAGAAAATCAAATTCCATTTCTTATTTCTTTTTTGCTGCTGTTTTAGCTGGCGCTTTTTTTGTTGCTGTTGCTTTTTTTGCTGGCGTTTTTTTTGTTGCTGCTGCTTTTTTTGCCGGTGTCTTTTTAGCAATCATTTCCTGAACTTCTGCTAATGTTAATTTTGTAGCATCAACATCTTTACTTAATTCAATTTTGATTTTACCTTTAGTGATAACCGAGCGACCCCAACGTGCTTTTTCAACTAAAATCCCTTCGTCTTCCCAATTGTGAAGCACTTTATCTATATTTTTTTGTAATTTATCTTCAATTAGTTCTTCTACTTCTTGTTGTGATAAATTATCGAAATTATATTTTTTACTTACATTGATAAAAATGCTATTCCATTTGATGAAAGGACCAAAACGCCCCACACCTTTTTGAACAGATTCTCCTTTATAAACCGCAATCGGCGCATCAGCCAATGCTTTTTCGTCAATTAATTCCTGAGCTCTTTCTTTTGTAACCGCTAATGGATCTTCTCCTCTTGGCAACGAAATAAAAACACTTCCATGACGCACATAAGGTCCATAACGGCCATTACTAACTTCAACTTCTTCTCCTTTATATTCACCTAAGTTTTTAGGCAATAAAAACAAATTCAGCGCTTCTTCTAAAGTTATATTTCCAATATTTTGATCTGCCATTAAACTGGCAAACTTTTTATCTTCATCATCTGCTTCTCCAATTTGAGCCATCGGACCAAATTTTCCTAAACGAACAGATACTTGTCTTCCATCTGCATCTTTACCCAGAATTCTTTCACCACTTTCTCTTTCTGCATTTGCCTCAACATCTTTTACATTTGGGTGAAATTTATCGTAGAATTCCTGCATCATGGTTGCCCAATCGATATTTCCTTCAGCAATTTCATCAAAATCCTGTTCTACTTTTGCAGTGAAATTATAATCCAGAATATTTCCGAAGTTTTTCACTAAGAAATCTGTAACAATAGTTCCGATATCTGTTGGTACTAATTTTCCTTTATCAGAACCTGTATTTTCTTTTAGTAGCTTCTCTCCTACTTTACTTGCCTGTAAAGTAAGTTGTGTATAATTACGTTCCTGACCTTCAAGAGTTCCTTTTTCAACATAATTTCTGTTGATGATAGTCGAAATAGTTGGGGCATATGTAGACGGACGCCCAATTCCTAATTCTTCTAATTTTTTCACCAAAGAAGCTTCTGTATAACGAGCCGGAGGTCTAGAGTATCGTTCTGTAGCTGTAATATAATTATTCGCTAACTTTTCGTTTACTTTTAAAGCAGGCAACATTCCTTCTTGTTCTTCCTCATCGTCATCATGCCCTTCAAGATACACTTTAAGGAAACCTTCAAAAAGTAAAACTTCGCCAGAAGCACTAAAAATTTCATCGTGATTATTCGCTTCAATTTTTACATTAGTTCTTTCTAATTGTGCATCACTCATTTGCGAAGCCAATGTTCTTTTCCAGATCAAATCATACAAACGAGCCTGATCACGATCGATATTTACGGTGTGACGAGACATATCTGTCGGACGAATTGCTTCGTGCGCTTCTTGTGCTCCTTTGCTTTTGTTTGTGAAAGTTCTTGGTTTCGAAAATTCTTTTCCGTACGATTTTATGATTTCAGCTTCAGCGGCATCCATTGCGTCTTTCGAAAGGTTTACACTATCAGTTCTCATATACGTAATAAGTCCCGCTTCGTATAAACGTTGTGCAAGTTGCATAGTGATTCCAACTGGTAAATACAATTTTCTGGCAGCTTCCTGTTGAAGCGTCGAAGTTGTAAATGGTGCTGTTGGAGATTTTTTGGTAGGTTTAGTTTCTAAATCTGCTACCTTATATTGTGATCCGATGTTTTGTTTTAAGAAATCTTCGGCTTCTTTTTTTGTATTGAAATTTTTCGGCAATTTTGCTTTAAAAGCTTTTCCTGCCTCATTTACAAATTCTGCAACAACAGAATATGTTGCAACTGCATTAAAGTTTTGAATCTCGCGTTCTCTTTCAACAATCAAACGAACTGAAACTGATTGTACACGTCCCGCAGACAAACCTCCTTTAATCTTTCTCCATAAAACCGGAGATAATTCATAACCTACCAAACGGTCTAAAACACGACGCGCTTGTTGTGCATTTACTAAATTATAATCAATTTCTCTTGGATTCTCGATTGCTTTAAGAATCGCTGACTTGGTAATTTCGTGAAAAACAATTCGTTTGGTTTTTTTAATATCTAGTTTTAATTCTTCCGCCAGGTGCCATGAAATAGCCTCCCCCTCGCGGTCCTCATCACTCGCCAACCAAACCATTTCGGCATTTTTAGATAGTGTTTTTAATTTACTTACTAAGGCTTTTTTATCCGGTGAAACTTCATATTTAGGTTTAAATCCATTCTCAACATCTACTCCAATCTCTTTTGATGGTAAATCAGCTATGTGACCATAACTAGACTCAACCTGAAAATCACTTCCTAGAAATTTCTCTATCGTTTTCGCCTTTGCAGGTGATTCCACTATTACTAAATTCTTTGCCATTGCTCTATTTTTCTGCAACAAAAGTATCTATTTTTTTTAAATATTAACCTTGATAACGCATTTTTGAGTTATTTTAATATTATGTTTCTAAAAATTGCAGATTTATCTGTTATCTGATCTATTATATATATAGGTATAATTTTTAATGATTTAATGGCATATTATACCAATTAATCTTAAAGTATAAACCTAGAATTATACTTACAGTATTTATCCTTAACTACTTCAACCAAGAATAATCAAATCTGATTGCTTTAACCTCGAATTCGTAATTCCTCAATTACGAGAAAATCTTATATTTGGTTTTACAAAAACAGGCTTCTCTATTTTTTTATAAATTTTTAAAAAATATATTTATGAATACTACCACATTCAATAAATCAAAAATTTTAAAAGCTCAAATTAGTAAACTATACTTTGTAGTTATTATTGTTTTTACTTTCTCGGCAAAAGCCCAAAAAGTATTTTCTGTTGAATATGCTAATCAAGCCGACGTAAAAGTTTTTATAGTAAAATATGCTAATATTGCCGACCTAAAAGTCTATAGAGTAAATCATAACAATCAGGCCGGAGAAAATGATGGAAAATGGTTTTTTACTGAATATGGAAACCAGGCCGACAAAAAAATATTCTTTACACAATATGCGAATCAGGCCGATCTTAAAATATTTTATGTTGAACATTCGAATCAGGCGGGTTGGAATGATAATTCTAAAAAGAAGTTTTTTGAATAACTCCGTGGTAATCTGACTTCTAAAATTTACGATTCAGAATCTATCAACAATTTTGAAAACATTGTTAATTCTTTATCTGACATCTTGTCATATTTATACCTTTTGCGTTATCTTTGCACTTTGAAATTATACAATGGAAAAGATTATTGAAGAAAGTAAACAGGGCGAAAGTCTTGTTTTAGAGAATAAACCTGAGAATACGAAAAAACTTTTTATTGAAAGTTACGGTTGTGCGATGAATTTTTCGGATAGTGAAATCGTAGCTTCTATTTTATCAATAAACGGATACAATACTACACAAACCCTTGAAGATGCTGACTTAGTACTTGTAAACACCTGCTCGATTCGAGATAAGGCAGAACAAACTATTCGTAAACGTCTGGAAAAATATAATGCGGTTAAGCGTATTAACCCAAAAATGAAAGTAGGCGTTTTGGGCTGTATGGCCGAGCGTTTGAAAAGTCAGTTTTTGGAGGAAGAAAAAATAGTCGACCTTGTTGTTGGACCTGACGCTTATAAAGATTTACCTAATTTATTGGCTGAAGTTGAAGAAGGCCGCGACGCCATTAATGTAATTCTATCCAAAGAAGAAACGTACGGAGATATTTCGCCGGTTCGTTTGATGAGTAACGGAATTACAGCTTTGGTTTCAATCACGCGCGGTTGCGATAATATGTGTACGTTTTGCGTTGTACCTTTTACCCGCGGACGTGAGCGCAGCCGAGAACCGCAAAGTATAATGAAAGAAATTCAGGATTTGTGGGATAACGGTTTTAAAGAAATTACGCTTTTAGGGCAAAACGTTGACAGTTACCTTTGGTACGGAGGCGGTTTGAAAAAAGATTTTGTAAGCGCCTCTGAAATGCAAAAAGCCACTGCGGTAGATTTTGATCAATTACTTGAAATGGTTGCTGTTGGATTCCCTAAAATGCGTATCCGATTTTCAACTTCAAATCCGCAGGATATGCACGAAAGTGTTTTGCATGTTATTGCGAAACATCCAAATATCTGTAAACACATTCACTTACCGGTTCAGTCTGGAAGTAACAGAATTTTAAAAGAAATGAATCGTTTGCACACTCGTGAAGAATACATGACTTTGATCGACAAAATCAGAGCAATTATTCCGAATGCTTCGATTTCCCAAGATATGATTGCCGGTTTTCCAACAGAAACCGAAGAAGATCACAAAGACACCATGAGTTTGATGGAATATGTGAAATATAATTTCGGTTATATGTATTCGTATTCTGAACGCCCGGGAACTTTGGCCGGAAGAAAAATGGAAGATGATGTTGCCGAAGAAACCAAAGCCCGAAGATTACAGGAAATTGTCGATTTACAACAAAAACACGCCTGGTTTAGAAGTGAAGAATTTGTTGGGCAAGTTGTTGAAGTTTTAGTCGAAAAAGTTTCTAAAAAATCAACCGAGGAATTTTCAGGAAGAAACTCTCAAAGTATTACGGTAGTTTTCCCAAAAGATAATTATAAAATTGGAGATTTCGTAAATGTAAAAATCGTGAGCTGTACTAGTGGAACTTTGAAAGGTGAAGCGGTGGGTTTGAGCAATATGAATTAATTGTTTCACGTTTCAAGTTTCAGGTTATTTCCGTAACTTGAAACTCATATTAGATTTTAAAGAATTATTAAAAGCCAAATAAAAATAAGAATGGAAAAAGAAATTATCATTGAATACAAACCAAATATAGATACATTAGTTAAAGTTTCTAAATACCTGCTTTTGAGAATGCGTTTTGTAAAAGTGATTATTTTTGTTTTCTTTTTTATTCTTTTGCAAAACATAATTTCAGCAACTACAGAATCTCAAACCAATCTAAAATGGGATTTTTTTGATCTTATACCTTTTGGAATGGTTATTTTAATTTGGATAGGTATATATTTTCTAACACTCTCAAACATCAAAAAGAATATTCTTAAAAATAAAAAAAACCTAGAGTTTCAAAAAATAACTTTTACAAAAGATTTCTTTATACAAGAAGGAGAAAGTTTTAAAATTGAAAATCTTTGGAAAGAATCTTTTCAAATTAAAGAAACAGATAATTGGTTATTGATTTATCTAAATAAAAATTCAGCATTACCAATCATTAAGGAAAATTTAAAAGACAATCAATACAATGAATTAAAACAACTTTTTAATTCAATCGACATAAAAAAGAGTTTAAAAAGTTAAGGGCAAAAGGGCAAATCTTGAAACCTGAAACAAACAAAAACTTGAAACAAAATATACATGGAAACAGTTCAAGCAATAAAACAACGATTTGAGATTATTGGAAATGACCCGAAATTAAATCGCGCCATTGAAAAAGCCATTCAGGTTGCGCCTACTGATATCTCGGTAATGGTAACCGGGGAAAGTGGTGTTGGTAAAGAAAATATTCCGAGAATAATCCATTCGCTTTCGCATAGAAAACACGGAAAATATATTGCTGTAAACTGTGGAGCTATTCCGGAGGGAACTATTGACAGTGAACTTTTTGGTCATGAAAAAGGGGCTTTTACCGGTGCAACAAGTACGCGTGAAGGTTATTTTGAAGTAGCTGATGGCGGAACTATTTTTCTTGATGAAGTGGGTGAATTGCCTTTAACAACCCAGGTTCGTTTACTTCGTGTACTCGAAAATGGAGAATTTATAAAAGTAGGTTCCTCTCAGGTTCAAAAAACAAATGTTCGCATTGTTGCTGCAACCAACGTCAATTTATTTAATGCTATACAAAAAGGAAAATTCCGTGAAGATTTGTATTATCGTCTAACAACAGTCGAAATTACATTACCGCCTTTGCGTGAGCGAAATGACGACATTCATTTATTGTTCAGAAAATTTGTGGCCGATTTTGCTCATAAATACAAAATGCCTCCGTTGAAATTAGACGATGACGCGGTACAGCTTTTACAAAAATTCAGATGGAACGGAAACATTCGTCAGTTGCGAAATGTAGCCGAGCAAATTTCGGTTTTAGAAACCAATCGCGATATTACATTGGCTACTTTACGATCGTATTTGCCTACCGAAGGAAGCAACTTGCCGTCTGTAATTAACGATAAGAAAAAAGAAAGCGATTTTAGTACCGAAAGAGATATTTTATACAAAGTGCTTTTTGACATGAAAAGCGATTTGAATGATTTGAAAAAACTTACCTTAGAATTAATGAAAAACGGAAGTTCTAAAGTACAGGATATCAATCCAAATTTAATTCAGAAAATATACGGTTCACAGGAAAATGACAGCGAAATAGATTTTGAAGAAGAACCAAGAACCGCAGTTATGACGCCTGCAACGCGCGAAGATAATTATCAGATACAAGATGACAATTACTTATTTGCCGAAACAATTGAAGAGGAAGAAATTTTGCGTTTAGAACAAAAAGAAATCGAAATGATCAAAAAATCATTAGAAAAAAATAAGGGAAAACGAAAAGCTGCCGCTGACGAATTAGGTATTTCTGAAAGGACTTTATACCGAAAAATTAAACAATTTGACCTATAGAAAATTCCAAAGAATAAATTCCAAATTCCAAATTGCTATATTTGAAAAATAATTGGAAGTTGGAAGTTTAAAAGATTGGAAGTTCCCTGACCAATTGGAATTTGGAATTTAAATTTTGGAATTTATTACCATTACATTTTATGAAAAAAATATATTCTTTCTTCGCATTAATCAGCTTATTCATGTTAAGCGGTTGCGGATTTTATAACTTTACAGGAACAGGAAAAATTGATGCTGAAACTTTTCAGGTTAACTTTTTTCAGAATAATGCTGATTTAATCGAACCCGGAATCGACAGGGATTTTACCTTGGCTTTACAGGATTTAATTCAAAATCAAACGAACTTAAACTTAGTAAGCAGCGGTGGCGATTTGACGTATGAAGGAGAAATTGTAGATTACAGAACAACACCTATGACTGCAACGGCAGATCAGCAGGCAGCACAAAACCGTTTGACAATCAGGATACAGGTTCGTTTTACCAATAGAAAAAAGGAAACGGATGATTTTGAGAAAACTTTCGAATTCTATAAAGATTATCCGGGAACAACACAACTTGTTGGTTCGTCTTTAAATGCTGCCATAAAAGAAATTTATGACCGGATTACCCAGGATATCTTTAATGAATCATTGGCAAAATGGTAATTTTGGTTTAATTGTTAAATCGTTTATTCGTTGAATCGATAAATAGTTTAACAAATCAATTCCATTAAACAAATAGACAAATCCACTATTAAACAAAAAATAATGAATGTTACTGATTATACATACCTAATAAACAAACCCGATGCGATTACAGAAAAGCAAACGGAATCATTAGGCAATGTTTTGATTGAATTTCCGTATTTTCAAAGTGCGCGTGCATTGCGATTAAAAGGGCTTTATAATCAAAATAGTTTTAAGTATAATTATGCTTTAAAAGTTACAGCGGCACATACTACAGATCGTTCTGTTTTATTTGATTTTATTACTTCAGAAACTTTTACTTCAATTCAAAATGAATTTTACGATCGAAAACTTCGTGATCTTTTAAATATGAATGTTTTAGACAGCGAGCTTGTTTTGCCTGAAGAAACCAAAAAAATTCCCGAAGCCAGAATTGATCCGCTTGAACAATCTATTTTAACTTCGATACGACAAGCTACTTCAGCATCATTTGACGAACCTCTTAAAATCGAGGAAAAAATTAATGATTCTGTTACTGAAGAAGTTATTTTAAATCCTGTTGAAGAAATTACAACCGAAGAAAAATTTGTTGATGATATTGTTGAAGAAACCATTTCAACTCCAGCTGAAGAAACACCATCAGTTGTTTTTGAAGAAGCAATAAAAACAGAAGAGCAACCTATTATAGAAGCTGCCGAAACTTCGTTTGAAGAAACACCAATCGTTACTCTTGAAGAAGATGTAAAAACCGAAGAACAGCCAATAATTGAAACTATACAAGAAGAAGTTATTTCTGTTCCTGTTAAAGAAAGAATAACCTTTTTTGATGAAATAGTAACCGATGAAGCAGAAGATCCTATTATTGAGAAAACTGTTATAACTCCTATTCAAGAAACTACTCCAATTATTGAAGAGGAGAAAAAATACAATGAAATTCGAATAGATCCTATTGAAGAATCTATATATAAGTCTATAAAAGAATCTACAACTGTTGTTTTTGAAGAATCAAAACCTTCAGATGCAATTATTATTGAAGAACCAAAATTTATAGAATTACCTAAAGAAGTTGCAACGGTTGTTTTTGATGAAGTAAAAACTGTAGAAGAAGCAGAAAAAGAAGAGCCTAACGAAGTGGCTTCAGTTACTATAGAAGAGCCAAAAAATATTGAAGAAGATTCTAAGGAAGTTATTACTGTTATTCTTGAAGAACCAACATTTATAGAAGAACCTCAGGAAACTACAACAATTGTTTCTGAAGAAGTAAAAACTCCGGAAGAAGAACCAATTGAAGTTACAAGTATTATTATTGAAGAACCAATAGTAATCGAAGAAGAAAGTAAAGAAACTCTATTAGAAGAAACCGTAAAAGTTGCTGAGGAAAATCTGGAAATAGGCAAGCCTCTGGATTTTTCAGTGAGTGAAAAACACTCTTTTCAGGAGTGGCTACAATTAGCAAGACCGGAACCTATTGACAGAACAAATGAAGTTATAGAAAAAGTTGAAGAGGTAAAACAAATTCAAGAAGTCAAAAAAGTAGAAAAAACTCCGGAACCTGTTATTGAGAATATTGCAGAGAAAAAAATAGTTATTGAACCTGAAATAGTTGAAGACGAAAAAAAGAAAAAAGCAGAATTGATTAATAAGTTCATCGAAACTAATCCTAAAATTCCGCCCGTTAAAGCAACAGCTACAACGCTTCCTCCAATTCAATTTGACATTAATCAGGAAGATAATTCTTACTTAATGACAGAAACGTTGGCCAGAGTATATTTGGAACAAAAAAAATATACAAAAGCAATACAAGCATATGAAATATTAATTTTGAAATATCCAGAAAAAATTAGTTTCTTTGCAGACCGTATTTCGGATATTAAGATTTTACAACAAAATAACAATAATAATTAAGCAATGAGCACATTTTCAATTTTTTTAGTTTTAATGACAATAGTTTGTTTTCTATTGATCGTAGTAATCATGGTTCAAAACCCTAAAGGAGGCGGATTGTCGTCTACAATTAGCGGAACTCAAATGTTAGGTGGAGTACAAAAAACAACTGACTTTTTAGATAAAAGTACTTGGACATTGGCTACTATCCTTATTGCTTTAATCTTACTTTCAAGCTTAAGCTTTACTGGATCATTAAGCGATACTGATTCTAAAATTATTGAAAAAACAGAAGCTCCTGCAACAAATACACCAGTTGCACCGGTACAGCAAACTCCTGCTCCGGCAGCTCCTGCAGCAAAATAATAATTTTGATATAAAATGAAATGCCAGCCTGTCAAAGCTGGCATTTTTTTTAGGAAATAATGTCAGTTAAAACAGCATGGCACAATTTCTGAAAGTTAATTGAACATAAAAAAAACGTATAACTTATAATAATATAAAATCATGGCCTTAAACATTAAACCGCTTTCAGATCGCGTACTTATTGAGCCTGTTGCAGCTGAAACTAAAACTGCCTCAGGGATTTTTATTCCGGATACTGCCAAAGAAAAACCACAAAAAGGAACTGTAGTTGCTGTAGGAAACGGATCTAAAGATCATACTATGACCGTTAAAGTGGGTGATACTGTTCTTTACGGTAAATATGCAGGTACAGAATTAAAACTTGAAGGAACTGATTATTTGATCATGCGTGAGGACGACATCCTTGCAATTATCTAAAAAAGCATAAGTCTTAAGAATAAGTATCGGGAGAAAACCTGAAACAAATAAAACTTTAAACTAAAATAAAAAAATGGCAAAAGATATAAAATTTGATATTGAAGCACGTGACGGATTAAAGCGTGGTGTTGATGCATTGGCAAATGCTGTAAAAGTAACTCTTGGACCAAAAGGTCGTAACGTAATTATCGGAAAATCATTTGGTGGACCAACGGTTACTAAAGATGGAGTTTCTGTTGCAAAAGAAATCGAATTAAAAGACCCATTAGAAAACATGGGCGCGCAAATGGTTAAAGAAGTTGCTTCTAAAACTAATGATTTAGCAGGTGACGGAACTACAACGGCTACTGTTTTAGCTCAGGCTATCGTAAAAGAAGGTTTGAAAAACGTTGCTGCAGGTGCAAATCCAATGGATTTGAAACGTGGTATCGATAAAGCGGTTGAAGCTATCGTTGCTGACCTTGCAAAACAAGCTAAAGTGGTTGGAAGCGATTCTGATAAAATCAAACAAATTGCTTCTATCTCTGCAAATAACGACGAAGTTATTGGTGAATTAATCGCTACTGCTTTTGCTAAAGTAGGTAAAGAAGGTGTTATTACTGTTGAAGAAGCTAAAGGAACTGACACTTTCGTGGATGTTGTTGAAGGTATGCAGTTTGACAGAGGATATCTTTCTCCTTACTTCGTAACAAACCCAGAGAAAATGGAAGTGGAACTAGACTCTCCATACATCTTATTATACGACAAAAAAGTTTCTTCTTTAAAAGAATTATTACCGGTTTTAGAGCCAGTTGCTCAATCAGGAAAACCATTATTGATTATTGCTGAAGATGTTGACGGAGAAGCTCTTTCGACTCTTGTGGTAAACAAATTAAGAGGTGCACTTAAAATTGCTGCTGTAAAAGCTCCTGGTTTTGGAGACAGAAGAAAAGCAATGTTAGAAGATATCGCAATCTTAACTGGTGGAACTGTAATTTCTGAAGAAAGAGGTTATACATTAGAAAATACAACTATCGAAATGTTAGGAACTGCAAAAAGAGTTTCTATCGATAAAGACAACACAACAATTGTAAGTGGTGCAGGTGAAACTGATATCATCAAAAACAGAGTAAACCAAATTAAAGCTCAGATGGAAACTACAACATCTGATTATGATAAAGAAAAATTGCAAGAGCGTTTGGCTAAATTAGCTGGTGGTGTTGCTGTTCTTTACGTTGGTGCTGCATCTGAAGTTGAAATGAAAGAGAAAAAAGACAGAGTTGACGATGCTTTACACGCAACTCGTGCTGCTGTTGAAGAAGGAATTGTTGCTGGTGGTGGTGTTGCTTTATTAAGAGCAAAAGCTGCTTTGGCAGATCTTAAAGCGGATAACGCTGACGAGGCAACCGGAATTCAGATTGTAGCTCGTGCGGTTGAATCTCCGTTAAGAACAATTGTTGAAAACGCTGGTCTTGAAGGTTCTGTTGTTGTTGCTAAAGTTTCTGAAGGTTCAGGTGATTTTGGATACAACGCAAAAACTGACGAATATGTTGATATGCTTGCAGCAGGAATTATCGATCCTAAAAAAGTAACTCGTGTAGCGTTAGAAAATGCTGCATCTGTTTCTGGAATGATCCTTACTACAGAATGTGCATTAATTGATATTAAAGAAGAAAGCGCTGGCGGAATGCCAATGGGTGGCGGTATGCCAGGAATGATGTAATTCGTTCTTAACTTTTTAAAATTTAAAACGCCAGATTTATGTCTGGCGTTTTTTTTTTAGCCACGAATTCACGAATTAATTTTTGACAATCTTTGAGAGTAAAAAATTCGTGAATTCGTGGCTATACCTTTATTTAACATTCTGTTTTTCTTTAAAAAATCTGTTATCTCTACCTTTGCGATTATAATAAATTCAAATAATGAAAAAGCATTTTACTTCTCTCCTATCTTTAATTTTTCTTTCAATTTCTTTCGTAAATGCCCAAACCAATAAAGACACTTATGTAGTTTTAGTTTCTATGGATGGATTCCGTTGGGATTATCAGAAACAATTTAACCTTCCGAATTTAAAACAAATTGCAAAAGAAGGCACTCATGCAAAGTCAATGAAACCTTCATATCCGAGTAAAACTTTTCCGAATCATTATTCTATTGTAACGGGACTTTACCCGGATCATCACGGAATTATTAATAATGTTTTTTATGATTCTGCAATGAATGAATCGTTTTCTTTGTCATCCAATGCAAAAAATGATTCCAGATTTTATGGCGGAAATCCAATTTGGAATGTCGCGGAACAACAAGGCGTAAAAACTGCTTCTTTCTTTTGGCCAGGTTCTGACTTGGATAAACGTAGACCAGGTTATTATAAAAATTACGACAATAAAATTCCGTACGAAACCAGAATTGATACCGTTCTTAAATGGTTACAACTTCCGGAAAAACAACGTCCACATTTAGTTACTTTATATTTTGATGAACCAGATCATACGGGACATAATTTTGGTCCGCTTTCTCCAGAAAACAAAAAAATGGTCATTAAAATGGATTCTATTATGGGAGAACTATCCCGAAGATTAGATCAGTTGGCCATCGGAAAACAAATCAATTTAATTATTGTTTCTGATCACGGAATGGCCGATATCAGCAATGATAAAAAAGTCGCTGTTCTGGATTATTTAAAACCGGAATGGTTGGGTTATAAAGATGTAATTAACCCTATTATGAGCCTTCAGGCAAAACCTGGTTTTCAGGATTCGATTGCAAATGCCTTAAAAAAAGCACCTCATATTAAATTCTGGAAATCAAGTGAAGTTCCTAAAAGGCTGCATTACGGCACCAATCCGCGCGTGCATGATTTTGTTATTGAAGCAGACAAAGGATGGAGTTTAGTTGGCAAAGAAAGCACACACATAAATGGCGGTACACACGGTTATGACAATGACGAAAAAGATATGCACGCTATTTTTTATGCTAAAGGCCCGGCGTTTAAAGTAGATAAAACAGTAAAAACATTTCAGAATGTTTCTGTTTATCCTCTAATTGCAAATATTTTAGGATTGCAAATTGATGAAGTTGACGGAAAACTGAGTGAAGTTGAGAATATGCTTCGATAATTAGATACTGAATGTCACCCTGAGCGAAGTAGATATAGATAAACAAAAGTAAACCCGACAGGTTTTAAAAACCTGTCGGATTTGGTGCATTATATAGGCATGATATCAAATTGCCACATTATAGAATTAAAAACCTGTCGAAACAGAAACTGATTTCCATCCCTCTAATTCTCCCTGAACACTTGCTATTTTTTGATTTGCCATATTATAGGCATCTTCCCCTAAAAACAAATGCAATGGTGGATTTTTATCCTGACTTACTTTTATTAAAGCTTCTGCTAATTTTACAGGATCACCTGGCTGATTTCCGTTGATATCTTCTTTGTGGGCACTTTCAGATTCTCTTACATTTTTATATTCTGCAATTGGATTTTCAGGTAATAATAATGAACTGTCTTTTAAGAAATCTGTTCTAAAATACCCCGGATAAACAATCGTTGCATGCACTCCAAATGGTTTAATTTCTGCCGATAAAGATTCTGTTAAACCAGCAACGGCAAATTTAGTAGAACAGTAAATTCCCCAGCCCGGAAATTCTCCATAATAACCTCCAACAGAAGAAATATTAAAAATATGCCCTGATCCTGCAGCGCGCATGTACGGCATTGTATTTCTGATTACATTCAATAATCCGAAAACATTTACTTCGTAATTTTTTCTTGATTCTGCATCAGTCAATTCTTCTAATGTTCCTAACAAACCATAACCTGCATTGTTTACTAAAACATCAATGGTTTTAAAATGGCTTACAGTTAATTCAATTGCATTTTTAACGCTTTTTTCATCAACCAAATCCATTTCAAGAGGAAGAAAATTCTCTGATGCATTTCCTAATACTTTCACTAAAGATTCTTCACTTCTTGATGTTGCGGCAACTTTAAAACCTTCTGCCAATAATTTTTTTGCTAATTCTAATCCAAGTCCTTTTGAAGCACCTGTGATAAACCAAACTTTGTTATTTCCCATGATTTTAATATTTTACGTTTTAATTACAGGACAAAGGTATAAGCGATCTGCTTCTAAAAAATTAAAGCAATCAAACAAGAAGTTACGAAAATCAAACAATTTCGGCCAAACGATAGTTTTTAGGCGAAACCTGAACGTTTTTCTTGAAGAAATTGATAAAATGAGACAACTCTTCGAAGCCTAAACACCACGCAATTTCATTAATATTCCAGTTAGTTTGTTTGAGCAATATCATAGCTTCCTGCACAATTCTTTCAGAAATAATCTGCGAAGTTGTTTTTCCTGTCGTTTCTTTTAAAGCTTTATTCAAATGATTTACATGCACATTTAACTGACTTGCATATTCAGACGGCGAACGAAAGTTAATTTGCTGCGATATCGATTCAACCGGAAACTGGCGTTCCAGCAACTCCAGAAACAAAGATGAAATTCGAATCGTAGCGTTCGATTTACTGTATAATGAAGTAGTTACCGTTTGTGTTTTCAACGCAAGATGTATAATCTCAAAAACAAGATTGCGAAGTACATCGTATTTAAAAGCATAATCTGAATTGATTTCATCAAACATTTTTAGATATACTTTTTTTAAAGATTCAGCCAATTCCATTGAAATAGGAACGATCGGATTTCCGCCGGGCTGAAACAAAGGATATTCTTTTAAATTCCCATATTGACTAAAAAACGCATCTGTAAAAATGCAGAAAAAACCGGTTTGGTTTTCATCAACCTGTTCCCAGTTATACGGAATTTGAGGATTGGCAAAGAACAAAGCCTGATCTTCGATAACCGAAATCTTATCAGCATAATGCACTTTGTTTTTTCCGATGATCAAACTTATTTTATAAAAGTCTTTTCTGGTATAAGGAAATGGTTTACAGGCATTACCAACAAAATCATCCAATTTAAAAACATTAAAATGTCCGATTTCTTTTTTAAGGTTCTCGGGCATTCCGTTTACTTTTATCGTGTAAAAATCTTCTAAGGTTTCTGTGAGTTTCATTTAGCAAAGTTACGAAATTCAAATAAGAAAGAGAATAGAGGAAAGAAAATAGAGAATAGAGGAAAGAAGAAAGAAGAAAGAAGAAAGAGCAAAGAAGAAAGAAGAAAGAGGAAAGAATTTTGTAGAGGCGCACAGCAGTGCGTCTACGTCTCGTATTCAAATATTGTGGTTACGTTGCGTAAGACGCACTGCTGTGTGCCTCTACAGAAAATTGGGTAATAAATTAATTCACAATTAAAAATTCACAATTCACCATTATTACGAAACTACTTTATATGTAGGATCTTCAATAACATTCACATTAATAACCGCATCGGCATTTTTAAGTAATTGCCTGCAGTCTTCGCTTAAATGTTCTAATTCGATTACTTTATTTTCCTGAATGTATTTTTTAGTCAAATTATTCAATGCTTCTATGGCCGACATATCGGCGACACGACTTTCTTTAAAATCGATAATTACATGAGAAGGATCGTTCTTTACATCAAACTTTTCCATAAAAGCAGCTATCGAACCAAAAAACAAAGGCCCGTAAATTTGATAATGCTTTACTCCTGCTTCATCAATAAAATGGCGCGCACGAATTCTTTTGGCACTTTCCCATGCAAAAACCAGAGCCGAAATTATCACACCAATCAAAACCGCCAAAGCCAGATTATGCAATAGAATCGTAATTACCGCAACCAGAATTCCAACAAAAACATCATGTCTCGGCATTTTATTAATAACCTTAAAACTAGCCCATTCAAAGGTTGTAATGGCAACCATCATCATAACGCCAACCAGAGCTGCCATTGGCAATTTCCCAATTACGGGTGCTCCAAAAAGTATAATCAGCAAAATCGTCAAAGCAGCAATTATTCCCGAAAGTCGGGCTCTCGAACCCGCACCGAGATTCACTAAAGTCTGTGCAATCATTGGGCAGCCTCCCATTCCGAAAAAGAAACCGTTTAAAATATTCGAGCTTCCCTGCGCAATACATTCTCTATTGCTGTTTCCTCGTGTTCCGGTTATTTCGTCGACTAAATTCAGCGTAAGCAAACCTTCTGTCAAACCAACGGCAGCAACAATAACCGAATACGGAAATATCACTTTAAATGTCTCAAAAGAAATTGGAATGTTCGGAATATGAAAAGGAGGAAATCCGCCCTGAACTGATGCAATATCCTGAACCGTTTTGGTTTCGATATTAAATATAAGTACGACGGCAAAAACCACCATTATAGCTACTAAAGATGCCGGAACTGCTTTTGTAATTTTAGGAAAAAGCAAAACAATACCAACCGTAAGCGCCACCAAACCCAGCATAATATATAAAGGAGTACCCTGAAGCCAGCCAACCTGCCCGTTTACGATGGTTTTAAACTGTTCTAATTGCGACATAAAAATAACAACCGCCAAGCCGTTTACAAAACCAAACATAACAGGTTGAGGCACTAATCGAATAAATTTTCCGAGTTTAAAAAGTCCGATGCAAATTTGCACTACTCCGCCCAGGGCGACTGCGGCAAAAACATATTCTATACCGTGCGATTTCATCAGGACGATTAAAACAATCACGGTTGCTCCTGCCCCGCCCGAAATCATTCCTGGCCTTCCGCCAAAAACAGCCGTTACCAAACCGGCAATAAAAGCGGCATATAAACCAACCAAAGGAGGAAACCCGGCTAAAATGGCAAATGATAACGATTCAGGAATCATCGTCATCGCAACTGTTAAACCAGCTAAAATTTCGTTTTTATAATTGACTTTTTGAGTAAAATCAAAGAGAGAGAAAGCTTTTTTCATAAGCTGCAAATTTAAATAATAATTTTACAGCAAACAGCATAAAACGGTCTCTATACCAAAATACAGCTTAACGAAACAGCTCTAAAAGAAATTCTACAACTAAAAGGATAAAACTTGTCATATTTAAAAAGTATAATTTATTTCAAACTTTCCTCTCCGATTTATCTATAAAGCTTATGAAGGAAAATTGTGCCCACAAAAATAGTGGCTTTTACTACAAAAAAACACGTATTTATACCTGTTTTTTATCCGAAAAAATAAAAAACTATTCTAAAGCTACACAATCATATCCCAGACAATTTACATAATCTACAATATTTTCGGCTTTGAGCGCAACGGCTTCAATGCGCAATATTTTATCACAGTCTTCTAAATCAAAATTCACTTTATAATCAGGAAACTGCTTTTGAATAACGGCAATAACATAATTTTTATCGTCCTCTTTCTGAACATTTGTTTTAAAAACCTCAACAACCATAATCATTTGTTTTTAATTATTGAATTCCTTTCTAAAAAGGATTATAGGATATCCCGAATCTAAAATAACCCTGAGTATCTTCTTTGTGGTCATATACATAACGATTCGTGCGTTCGCCTTTTGCCGTAATTCTCGTGCTTACAACGTTATTAACTCCGGCTTTCAAGAAACTGATTACTTTTGGCGTAATCCTGTATTCATAAGTAATGCCCGATTTTAACTCTAACTGGTTCAACTCATAAATGCCTTTTAAATTTGAATTGTCTAAATTCAAATAAAAGTTTTCAGAGTTTAATTCTGTACCAAACGAAATTCTTCCGTTTTCTAACAATTCCCTTCTAAACAATAAACGTTGCGGCAAAATAAAGTCGATATCCCATTTCGACTTTTCGAATTTATGATTGTAACTAAAAAGCGGCGTAATCGGAATTATGGCCGAAGGATCTAACATCGCTAAAGCCCCAATTGTTATCGTTGTGTTTTCTGTTTTTTTAAGCACAATGTTTGCCGTTACAAAACCTTTTACACGCTGCACATTTTCCTGATTCCCGTCTACCGTTGCTGTTGCAATATAAATAACCGGTTTTTTAAAAAGTGTCGACATATAAGTAGCGCTCACAGCCGCTGCCAGATAATGAAAATCCTGCTGGTTTCTGGTATAGTTTGTTGCCGAAGCATAATTGTAAATATCACCAAAATTGTAAGTTTCATATTTATAACGCAATGAACCTGTTAAAACAAAACGTTTAGACGGTGTTACGTAAAAAGGCATGTTGAATGCAACTTTCAATCGGTTATGGCTTTCGATTCTTCCTCTTTCAAAGTCATTCCCAAAAAGTTCCGAATCATAATTTGTTGGTCCCAATTGCTCATATTGCACATCAAAAGTTCTTGTCGTCGGGAATTTCTCTGTTACGGCTTTGCCAAAAGTTTTTATGGCAGGTTCTTTTTCCTGGGCCATAACGTGCAAAGACGTACAAACGAATAATACGGAAATGATTTTTTTTCTCATAAAAGGGCTAATAATTATTTGTTTTTTGATGATGATCGAAACGCAGTTCAAAAGTAATTGAGAAACTCCTGTTATAATAACATAATTATACAAATGGCGTATCATTTATACCAACGGCGTTCGTATAATTTTTATCCTCCAAATCGCTATAAACTATAATATTACCCTAATTTTGCCGTTATGACAATTCTTAAAATTTATCAGAACTTTATTCTCCGAAACCTCATCGTAAACATACTTGTTATTGGTATTATTTTCGTTTGCATTTACGACGAAATGAATTACTATAAAAAAGACTGCCTTGTTCTTTTACAAAACATTTGCCTCGGTTATTTGCCTATGTATGTGGGCGTAACGGTTAGCAATATGTTTATTATTAATAAATTTCTTTTTCGCAAAAAATACCGCGTTTTCTGGGTGGTTTTTATTATTTATTGGATCTGTTTTTACAACCTCATGATCGATTATTTTTATTATGCGGGACTGGGAAAAATGAAAACACTATCGATTATTTCTTTAATTTTCAACGGAACTTGTTTGTATTTCCTTCACATGGTTGTGATGAAAAAAGTGTCTCAGACAGATAAGGATATTATTAATTTCAAGTCAGAGCTTTCGTTTTTAAAACAGCAGCTTAATCCGCATTTTTTGCTCAATGCGATGAATAATTTATACGGAGAATCGTTGTCTGAACCGGATAAACTGCCAGACAGGATTTTGAACCTTTCAGACATGCTGCGCTACCAGATTGAAGCCACCAAAAAAGATTATGTTTTGATAGAGGATGAACTCGATTTTATTAAAAAATACATTGATTATTATAGTTTTAGAAACGAAAGATTGTCTGTAACCCAAAAGTATGATGGTGCTTTTGATAATATCGAAATCCCACCCTTGTTCTTTTTGCCTTTGGTAGAAAATGCCGTTAAATTCTCAGGAGAAAATGCTGAACCTTTTATTCATATTGATTTGAAGATGAAAGACCAGAATTTATCTTTTACGATAAAGAACAATTATCTCGACTCTGGTTCGCGGCTTTCGAGCACGGGAATTGGCATCGAAAACCTAAAAAGGCGCCTTGAAGTTTATGGTTTAAAACACGAGCTTAGCTGCAAAAAAGAAAAGAATATTTTTACGGTAAAACTAAATATATGGCATCTACCTACCGCTGTCTGATTATAGACGATGAGTCGCCGGCACACAAGGCGCTTGCCTCCCATATTTCGAAATTCGACGACCTGGAGCATTCCGGCAGCGCTTTTAGCGGTATGGAAGCGGTAAAAATGCTCAACGCCAACACCTACGATATTATTTTTCTGGATATTAATATGCCTGTAATTTCAGGCGTTGAGCTGATGGAACTGCAACCCAACCGCCCACTTACGATTGTTACCACTGCTTATTCTGACTTTGCGCTTTCGGCTTACCAAAACGATGCGATAGATTATTTACTAAAACCTATTTCGTTTGAAAAATTCTCTAAAGCCATCGAAAAAGCCAAGATTTATTTTTCCGGAAATAGCCTTAAAAAAGAGGTTACCACGACCGAAAAAGTACTTTCGCACCGTGTAAACGGCCAAATGGTCGACACGCTTTTGTGTGACATTATTTATATCGAAAGCCTGGGCAATTATATGAAACTCTACAGTGCGAAACTAAAATCGCCTATTATTATTTACGGTTCGCTTTCGAGTATTGCGGCAGAAATTGACAGTACAAACTTCGTTCAGGTGCATCGCTCTTTTATTGTAAATGTCGATAAAGTTAGCTCGGTTACCTTCAAAAACCTAACCATGTGCAACAACGAAATTATTCCCGTAGGACGAAAATACCAGATTTTGCTGGACAGTTTCTTTAAGTAAACATTACGAAATACTTAATTTATAAAAAGCTCAACTTTAAATAGTTAAGCTTTTTTTTGTAGTTAAAAACCGTATAAATACGTGTTGTAGTTTTTATTGATTTGTGGTAATATTGTTTGAATAAGTTAAAGAAAATTAAAAAGCTTATAAAAAACAAAAAACAAAATAGAATAACTAATTTAAACTTAACAAATATGGGAAATGTTAGAATAAAAGTTGATATCAAAGGAGGAACAGCACCCGTTCCTGTTTTAGTCTTCATTGACAAAGTCAATAGTAATCATGACACATGTTTCAAAAGAGATATCTCTTTTAATCAAAGTGTTATAATTGATCAAGGAGAATATAATGTAATTGTTTCAGGCGAAAATCCAATTGACGGACAAACAGATATTCTGGTAGAATACACAGATAACAATGGTCAAACAAAGAAAAAGTCTTATAATATAAAGATTCCTATTTATTCTCGAATTTTTAAAGTTTTCATTTAAACAATAATCTTATGGAAAAACATTACATAATTCTATTATTTCTATGTTTTACTAGCGTCTTTGCACAAGATGATAGTAAAACTGAAGTTGCAAGGAAAACTATTGTAGAAATAGAAAAAAGTAAAACCGGAAACTTTAAAGATGCTTTTTACAATATTATTCAGTTGACTACCAAAAACTTTTCTGAAGACGAAAAATCATTAGAATTGAACACTACACTTTTTAAAATCATTTATAATTCTGAATTATCTGAAATATCAGATTTAACAATCTTAAAATCTTATGTTCTACGAAATTTTCAAATTAATGCTAAAACAAATTTTGATAAAAACTTTAAATATAATGGCATATCTGGAGGTATCACTTTCGCTGTTATAAATAACAGAGATAACGCAACAATAAAATTAGCAAAAACTATATATGGTAAAAATAGGGAAGCATTCATGGAAGAGTTCCGAACAATACAATCCGATTTATCAGCAGGAAAACCAGAGGGAAAAGATCTCGATTTATTAAACAACGCTTCTGATACTATTTTAAACGGCTACATCTATGATTCATCTAAAAATCCATATTATGATCAAATACAAATAGAGTTTAAAAAAAGAAAAAAATTTGACGGGAAAGCTATTGAAACTGACGAAATAACAGATTATATTAAAGCATTAAACCAATTAAGACAATCTGAAATTAAAAAGATAGAATCAAAAGTTTTATGGACTTTCTCAGCTGATGGTTCTACAAATACAGATGGCAAATTTGATAAATATTCTATTGGCACTGTTTTTTTAAAAGGAATTCCTAATACTAACGAGGAAATTGACATAAGAGGGAAATTTACCTATGCTGATACGACATTAGTTAAGAGAAGTGCATTTAATGGAAAAGTAGGCTTAAATATGATAATATTAAGAAACAAACAAGAAAATATTAGTTGTTTTGAAATTAAGGTATTAGGAGAGTACAATAAAATTTTTAAAAACTTATTACCTGATGAAGAAGACGAAACTATCAGTGCTAATGCAGAATTTAGAATAAGATTAGCTAAAGATTTTTGGATTCCAATTACTATTAAATATGATACTGAAAAATCAAATTTTCTTGGCTTCTTAAATGTCACTTATAATTTTGGGGATTTTAAAAATTAAAAAAAACTACTAACCAAAAGCTCTACGAACCATGAAAAAAACCATTACTATTAGAAAGTACTTAACTCTTATCTTAATTACAACTTTATCATTTATAGGCTTTGCACAAGAAATAGAAGTTGCTGATGCTACAAAGTTTGAAATCGATAAATATAAAACAGAATTAATTTCTGCAAAATATTCTGAAAAATTCAAAACCGATGAGGAAAAATTTGATTTTAAAAAGTTAAGAGATTTTTTAAATGAAAAAGAAATTTTAAAAAAACGCTTAATTTTTCTTCTTGATCAGAGCTATGTTGAAGCCAATCAACGTAGTATTAACCAAAAAAAAATAAATGAGTTAAAAGGTCTCATTAAAGACCAAAAACCTGAAGATATTATCGACATGAGATACTACATTTACAACGAAGTAAGTCCTCCTCCAAAAGAAACAGTAAAAGAAGTAATAAGGAAAATCAAGCTTATTGAATATTCAAACAGTAAAAATGAACAAGACATAAAAAACAATCAAATTTTTCTTAGTCAAAACATTAGCAATGTAAAACAGGATATACAGGATTGTCAAAATCAAATTGATACTGCCTTAGATCCAGATAACAGAAGACAAGAATTCAAAAGCATTGTTAGTAGTTATTTTGTTGGTCTAATTAGCCTCATATTGATTTGTTTTTTTTCAATAATATACCTCCGATCTGATTTTACTCTCTCTAAAGATTTATTAAGCGGTTATGGACTTCAATTTATTACTCTTTTTGTCTTAATTATAGCAATAATACTTTTTGGGATTTTAGACATACTAAAGGGAAGTGAACTTGCTGCTATGCTTTCTGGAATTTCGGGATATATTCTTGGTAAGGGAATTCAAGATAAAAAATCAATATCAGATAGTACTATTGTAGATCCAAAATTACCAACTACTCCTGTAACAGTTATAACGGATTCTATTATTCCTGTAATTCCTCCTAATCCTGATCTTGCTCCTATAGAATAATACCAATCATGCGCAAACACCTGCTGGCGCGAGCGTCTCGCTCGTGAACGCAATCAAAATAAAATCGTATCTATTTTAAGTTATATTAATAGATTAGAATTGTGTTCACGAGCTAGACGCTCGCGCCAGCTGTAAGGGATAATTAACCCTAATCCAACACAATTAAACCCTTTACAGGCATTAGTCTCATAGATAAGACATTTAAGTTTACAGGTATAAAATATTTATAACCTTAAAAAGAAGTTTATGCCTTTAGAGAATTTAAACGGACTGCACTACACAGCAGCCGAAAAAACAGCAGTAAACACTGCATTAACAAGTATTGAGAGTTCGCTTACAGCAAAATTTAAAAACCTTAGTCCTGCCGAACGAAGCAAGTACGGAACGGTAAACGAACAAAACAAACTTTTGATTAATAAAGTCAGGGACTTTAGAAACAGCCAGCCTACCATGAGCAGTCCGGATATTGACTGGATGGAGTTTCAAAATGATTTTGATTCTAGAGAGTTTTTGCAAAACACCATTATGCGTTTAGAAGCTATGGTGAATAATTTAAACAATAATAAAATATTACACGATTACGATTGTTATCATGTCGCTTTAACCGATTACGACTATAGCAAATACAAAGCAGGAACTAAAACTCCTGGCTTTGAAGTAAAAGTAAAAGAGCTGGCGCAGTTTTTCCCTCGAAATACTTCTGGTAAAAACACAGACGATCCTGCTTTATAAAAATTAAATGTTCCACAAACCCGAGACCTCTGGAAAGTAAAATTTCTGGAGGTTTTTTTATGCAGATTAGTTTTCTAAAGCTTTGTTTAGGTCTTACCGTGATGTTTTTAGCTTCGATCGTGATATTTTTAGGTAACAGACCTAAACGTTTAGGTTACTTAGGGCAAAACTTTAGGTTGCTGAGCTAAAACTTTAGGTCTAAGACCTAATCGTTTAGGTTCCTGACCTAAAGTTTTAGCTTCCGAAGCTAAACGTTTGGCCCCAATGTGGCAAACACTTCACGATTGGACCTAAACGGTTTATAAAAACAGGTATAAGTACTTGGTGGTGAGGTTTTATTTATTGGTATTCTTGTTAAGAATAAATATTAATTGATTATGGTTTTCCGTAAGAATATTAATCGTTATAAATTGATATTTGTTTTGAATATCATAGAGTATAAATCGTATTAGATAATTTATTATACAGAGAAAAAACATGAATTTTAAAGAGACTCTAGAAGAGGTACAAAGAAGTAAAAAAGCAATAAAAACTTATCCATACAAAGCAACTCAATTTTTAGGTGTTACTAGAAGGGGTTGGAGAGTAATTGAAACCATAGATAAAATGTTAGAAGACCATGAAGTATTCTCTGAACCTAGCTTTGGTAGCGCTTGGTTTTATGGTGAAATAGAGATAAAACCTAAACCTAAAGTTTCTTCTGGAAAAAATGAAAATAGTTACGAAGAAACTGACCCGACTCCAAGATTAAGTTTATTAAAAGCTGCAAATCTTAACAAAGTAAAGGAATCAGGTAGCGGAAATGGTTTAATATCTGTTACTAGAGATACTCCATTGAACGAAGCTATTACACTTTTAATTTTAAATGACTTCTCACAATTACCTATTTTGTCAGGACAAAGAGATGTAGAAGGCATTATAAGTTGGAAATCAATAGGAAGAGCAATATCATTAGGTAAAAACTGTCTAACGGTCTCTGACTGTAAAGATGAAGTAATAATTCTTAATTACGACGAGCCTCTTTTTAGCGCAGTAAAATTTGTACTAGATAAGGAATTTGTACTAGTTAGACAAAAAGACAAAACAATATCTGGAATTGTTACGGTTACTGATATTGGTGAGCAATTTATTTCAATGGCCGAACCCTTTTTAATTATTGAACAAATTGAAAATCATATAAGAAAATTATTAGATAAAAAATTTAGCCCTGAAGAACTAATATTCCCAGAATCGTATGACGAAAAATCGAAACCAATAAAGAATTTATCCGATTTAACTTTTGGCCAATATGTTAGACTTTTAGAAGATCCAAAAAAATTCGAAAAATTAAAACTAAATATCGATAGGGCGATACTTGTAAAACAACTTGAAGAAGTGCGTAAAATTAGAAATGATGTAATGCATTTTGATCCAGATGGTATCACAAATGAAAGCTTGGAATTATTACGGCAAACAGTTGCATTTCTTCATACTTTAACGACAACTTTAAATATTAAAAGATAAAACTAATTTATCTAAAATGCGATGCATCGATTTATTCCTCAGACAAGAGGTGCTTAAAAAATTCATAAACTAACTAAAATATAATTATGCAATATGTTACTCCCGAAATTAAACTAGAAGCTGACAAATTAATGAATTCACTATTAATTTACTTTGGAATATTTGGCTTGCTTCTAATTATAGCTATAGCTGCTATTTGCTATTTCACTCTTAAAATAAGTTTAGATAGATCAAATGAGAAATTTAAATCAAATGTAGAAAAGCAACAATACATGAATTTAGAAATATGGAAGCAACAAAAAGATTTAATGTTTGATTTTGTTAATTTCCTGGAAGAAAAGATTTTCAACAATAGTAATCTTAATACGAAACTATCAGGAGATATAAATCAAGATGAAAAAGAAAAAGTATTGATTGAATTAAATAAATACTATGCCAAATTATATTTAGTTATGGAAACTTCGATATTAGACAAGGTTAATAACTTAATTAATAAAAACATAAGTGTTATTCAAAGATATTATTTATATAAAGAATTAAGAAAGCAACTTATTAAGATAATACATCCTAACATTAAAGACTCTGATTTTCCTTATATTGCTGGGGGTTTAGATGCATTAGTATTTGAAAACATCAATGGAGTTATGACTCAAAGAAATACAATTGACTTAGACGATTTAAAAAATCATTATCCTTTTGTGGAAGAGCATGAAATCGAAAAAGACAAAATAAAAACTCTTCCTTTTTTCGGTTAAAAACACATAAAAATGAATACCCAATCCAGTACTGGTACGAGCATCTCTCACTCGTGAACTCATTTTTGTCTCGTCATTAAATAAACTTAAAATAGATAAGGTTATTTTGATTGCGTTCACGAGCGAGACGCTCGCGTCAGCAGAGGCAGCGATCATTAAACCAAACAAAAAAGCCACTTCACAGTGGCTTTTTATATTCAATTCTTACTCAACATCTAAATAAGGGTTTAAGATTTCGGCTAATTCATTGAGCCAATAAAAACCATTTTCGAGATTGGTCATATCTAGTTGAAAAGTTTCGTTTTCTCTCATTAGGCTTAGCGCTACTAAATGGTTGAAACGCCGTATGGTCTTGGCCATAGTATTAGGATCTACAGTTTTGTTGAAGAAATCTGTAAGCCTTAATTCGGCTTCTTTTGAAAGGGTGTTTGTACTCATAATCTTAACTTTAGGGAAATATAAAACCCGCATAGCTAAGGTGTCCTACGCTGTTAAGAGAGCGTTGCAGTTGTTTCCAATACCGCCACCATACCACACGGGCAAAAATTTTTTCTGAGTTCATAATCTTAACATTTAGGACTCCAAAGATATTAAAAAACCCTTGCAATTACTGCGGTTTTCATCATCAATCAAAAAAATAACGGTAATTAATTCTTACACTTCATATGTGCAGTGTGGTTTTTCTTTGTAAGTAAAGGGAGAGGTTTTGTTTTGTTATATGAACAATGGGGTTGTTTGTCATCCTGAGGTACGAATGATTACATGCTGGGTGGTGATTTTCTTGGTTATTTTGAGGAACGATAATAACCAAAAACTGCCCTACAAACCTTGTATTGCAAAAAATAATCGAGATTAAAATAATTTTCTTACATAAATAATTATCTTCGCATAGTCACGAAACGTTAACCCCCAAATTTTAGAAGAATGACCATTTTTAATTTCCTGCTTAAAAAATCACATTTAGAATGCCCCAGATGTTTGGGAAAAGGTTTTGTTGATTCGGAAGATATACGACGCTTAGATAAACAGTTAAAATGGGCGCCGGGTCCTTGCGCTTATTGTAATGCTTCGGGAAAAGTTACTGAAGAATTGCTCTCGAAATTGGCTGTAGATACTACGTACCTCACGATCGATTTACCGGAATCTGAAATCGAAAAAATAAAAAATGGCGATGAAGAGGCTGTAGAAAAAGGAAAACGTCAGGAACTTTTTATAGACAATCTCATAAAATATGTCGAATATCACCACCTGCACGAGGATATGGATGCTGAAAGTATTGCCGAATTATATCTGAATACTGAGGATGACCAGGCGCTGTATTCAGTAGAAAAAGAAAACCTCATATTGTATATTCATAAAATAATTGGGTTAAAGAGGTTCAGAGGGACAAAGGTTTTTACAATATTGTCTTTCTGAACGTGTCCTTCAACTTCGCTCAGGAGGACAAAATGAAGTGCCATTTGCGCTTTTTTCCTCTGTCCCTCTGAACCTTTGCCCCTTTGAACCTTCAAAAAAAAAACTCAAAAACAGGTATAAATACGTATTGCCAGTATTTTATTTTGTGGTAAAATTGCTCTGAATAATTTTTGTCAAAAAATTATAATTTCCTGGGAAGGAGATTATTTAAGATGTTATTTTTTTTGGAGCAATTAAATGAGATTTCAAACCTGGGGGGGCTTCGAAATCTCATTTTTTGTTTATATATTTTTTTTGAGGTTCAAAGGGACAAAGGTGCAAAGGAACAAAGGCTTCATTCCTAAAATCTAAAAATCCAACAATCTAAAATCTAAAATCCAAAAATCTAAAATCCAAAAATCCAACAATCTAAAATCTAAAATCTAAAATCTAAAATTAAAACTGCGTATTGATCCTTACAGAAGCTTTAATTATGGCAAGTCCTTTTATGCTGCTTATTGGAAATTCTATTGTTTCGTGATCTGGGTTTTGAGATACAAACTGCACGTAAGACTCGCGTTCTGATTGCTTTAAAAATCGGATAAAGAAAAAATCATTATCGTCATTATGGACATAAATAAGGTACATTTCGCCCCAAATGATATTGTTTTCGAGATTATTAATTTTCTTGTATACTACTATATCTCCGCCTTTTAATAGCGGGTACATGCTATCGCCTGTTACATACAAAGCTCCGTCGCACCTTGTAATTTTAGGGATCCTGATGTAACTAACGGGCATTTGTTCGCGGTTGTCGCCAAACAAGTCGACAATTTCGCCGGTTGTTTTAATGTCATAAACCGGAATATCGAGTTTTTGAATCTTTTCTAATTTTTCGTAGAGTTCAGGATTTTCACTTAGTACATCAAAATTTAGCATGTTTCCTGTACCTTTTAAAAGCCAGTCGAGGTTTACATCCGGATATTTGATTAAGATATTTTCTAATTTATCTACACCAATCGTTTTGTCGTGCTTTAGCTGACTGGCAAAGGAACCGTTAGACATGCCAACTTCTCTTTCGAAGGCACTAACTTTAATGCCTTTTAAATCTAAGTATTGTTTAATTCTTTTTAAAGTGTTATCTGTCATAAAAACTTATTTTTTAGGTAATGTCTTATATTTTATTTTGTTTTAAGAAATATCTTACTTATATTTGTCTTACTTTTAATACAAATTAAGCAATGAGCAAAAATATAAAAACTAAACCAAGTTATAATCAAGATGTGTTAAAGATTATTAAAGAAAGACATGGATATTCGCACGATTACATCAGAAAGTGCATTCGCGGCGATCGTGTTGGGGTTATTTGTGATGTTTTAAAATCAGAATATAACAAACTTACGAGTGAATATGAAAAGGCAATTGAAAATCGGGCCAACGAATTATAACCAAAATTTAGGACACGCTAGACAATCATTACGATAAATATAGCCTGGATTTTTTAGAAGTGCAAAATAATTATACCTGTAGATAATGCACTTGATCATGTATTATCTTTTCCTCTTCAGGGAAGTAAAGCCGTAAGGATTTTTCTTTACGGCTTTTTTATTTAGTTTGAGGAATCGAATTTAGTTGAAGCATTTTTAAGCAATATGCTCAAGCCCACCCGGAAAGGGCCTGTAAGCATAATAATGCAGGACTTCTTCTATGGCTATTTTTAGTGCTTCATTAACGGGGAGTAAAGCAATTCCTAATCTAAGGTCAATTTGCGCTAATTGCATATAATAATCAGAAAAAATGGGCACCTATGTTTGTTTGTTAATGGCTTCTTCGGCTTTGTTGAAGTTCTGGTATTGTTCTTCTTTGATGATTTTGCAGGTTACCAGTCGTAGTTTTCCAAATTTATCGGTATTGGCACCGTAGCCAAAAAGACGGCATATTAAACCGCGATAACGGTAGTTGCTGCAACTGCCTTTATGGTATTCTATAACGGAAAGTGACTGGTATAAAAAACAATTTTTAGTTGTGGTGTTATTTAATAATGCTAAGGTTTCTTCAGCTTTTCCATTCAAAAATAAATGAAATGCCCACGGCAAAAACTCTAATGGCGAAGCATCGATGTTGGGCGTCGAACAGCATTTGCCACAACCGGCATTACAAGACAAATGGGTTTGAGACTGAAAGGTTTTAATTTCAATTTCAAGACGATCAAACAATGCTTCAACCTGCCTTACCTTCTCTTCTATGGCCATCTTTTTTTTGTAAGGTAGGCTAATAGAAATGGCTAATGGCAGATTAGTATTTTTATTATGATTATAAATATACCAATGGCAAGCTTTGCGTTTTGAGATTTATAATTTTGAACTTTTAAAATTTATAAATCTAATATGCTTTTTAAGAAGCTTTTTGTCTTAAAAAAGCAATGGCTCCGGTAGACCATAACGTCAGAAAAATTAAAACGGGCTGAAAAAACAATCGAATCAAACGGGCCTGATCTGTATCGAGACCAAAGGCAGAAGTTCCGTTTATATATTGTGCGATGTTACCCGGAAAAACTAATACGTAAAATAAAGCCAGTGCGAACCCTACGTATATTCTGTACTTTTTTAGAAACAACATACCAAGGCCTAGTGCAATTTCTACAATTCCGGAAAGTATTACTACCAGATCTTTATCTAAAGGGACCCAATTTGGAACTTGTGCCTGAAAATCGGCTCTCTGAAAAGTAAAATGACCAAAAGCGGCCGTTATCATAAAGATTCCCAACAATATTCTAAAGAAATTTTGGGTTTTGGTAGTTTGTATGTTTTCCATATCTGATGTAATTATTTATAAGGATATAATTTTGCGTTTAACCTTATTCAAATTTACAATATTAAGGAGTAAGTACTTTTCAATTTTCTCACCAAAAGGTTGTGTAATATCCATATAATAGTGTTGCTGTATGCTTTGGGAAATTGTTTTATTAAAAAAGCGCAAATGTCTAAGACGTTTGCGCTTTTTTATGGTTTGAAAAAATTCAAATCTGTTTCTCAATTTTTATTTTGATTGTATGCTGCTAATTGAGCTTCCAGATATACGATTTTATTTTTAAGGTTTTCGATGGTTTCTTTTTGGGTTTCGGCCAGTTGTTTGTAATTAACGTTATCTTCTAAATCTTCATTTTTCGTTTTATTATAAACTGCAGGTGTTTCATTTAAGATATCTAATTTTAGCATATTTCCTTTGCCGGATAAAAGCCATTCTGCACTAAGATCCGGAAAATGATGTAAAATTTTACTTGCTTTATCTGTACCAATATTACTGGTATTGTCCAAAAACTTATTGGAAAACCCAAGCATCTGACAAAATTTATATCTTGTAATCCCTTTATAATCAATAAACTCCTTTACTCTTTCAGTAGCCCCCATAAAAATAGTGTAATATTTTACGTTAAATATTTGTATTTGTAAGATTTTACTCTAAATTTGTATTGTTGTTAATACAAATAAAGAAACGGACAAAAGTAAGAAAACTAAGCTAAGTTACAAGTAAGATGTCCTAAAGATTACCCAATACCACCACTTAACAACAAATTCTAAAAGCAATCAAGAATCAAGTCAATAAATTATAAACCGAAATCCTCAATTTCATGAGAAAATTTACCTGCCTTTTATTATTGATCCAAAGTGGTTTAATAATGGCTCAGACAAAAACAGTAGTAACACAATTTGGAGAAAAAGTAACTATTAGCCCGTATGCAAATAATGGGTTATCAACCAATAATGGTTTTATACAATTAGGAGGCGCATTAACACAACAGTCAGTTTTAACGACCACAGCTTCTTTCACTTTGGCAATAAAAGGATTGCAGACAGGAACTGATTCTGACAATATATTAGTAACCGATGCAAATGGTGTTTTAAAATATGTATCGAGATCAGGTTTTGGCGGCGCTGACAACTTAGGTAATCACATTGCTACAATGGATTTAAATATGTCTAATAAAAATATTACAAACATTTTTAATGCCTACATTAAAAATGAGGCACAAATAGCAGATCGTGCAACTTCAAACACCAACTATTTTGGTATCTATAAAAACAATGGATTATTTGGTATTTGGAATAATATAAAAAGCACCAATGCGCTGACTATTGACGAGACAACAAATAAAACCACTCTGACATCAGCACAAATTGCCAAAGGTACAGATGGTGGGCTACCTCAGCCCAATTACCTTGCAGTATCTGCTGATGGTGCCGGAAATATACTATGGAAAAACCCTGCTACCGTTCCTGGATTAATTTCAGGTACAGAATGGTATTTGGCTAACACAACTACTGATGCCACAGATAATAAGACTGGATCTATATACAGAACCGGGAAAGTGGCTATTGGCGTAAATACTAATCCGACTACCACATTAGATATTAATAGTGGTGGAACTACTACAGCTGTAAGTCCTGCACTTAAAATAGTCGATGGAACACAAGGAGCAAATAAAGTGCTTACTTCTGATGCTAATGGAGTTACACGATGGGAAGCAGCGGGAATCACACTTGCAACAGGAGTTCTGGGTGGAGGAGTAAATATTCCATCTACTACTACTGGAATAACTAACTATTTAAGCACTGGTTCCTCTGTAACTTTACCTCCGGGAAAATGGCTTGTAACCGTAAATATGATTATAACTAAAGTTGGAAACTCAGTTACAGGCAATAGCGAATCCTGGTGGGTAAGATCAACTTTTAGCGATGGTGGCACTAGTGGTCCTAGTCGTGATATTCAAGGTTCAAATAATCTTATTAGTGGGGCTTTGAGTTCAAGTTGTAATTATGGCTTAGTGAGCGGAAGCGTTGTTATTTCAAATACTGGTTCTGGTAACAAAACATATAACTACATTGCAGGTTATCTTGACGGATCCGGCAGGACAGGCAACCTTGCCTGGTTTGGAGGTACAGTTTACGGAGAAGACAGTATAATATTTCAGTCTGTTCATTAACTTTAAAAATTTTCGATTAATAAAATTTTTTATTTTCCTCAAAACGTAAAAAATCGTATACAAAGTTTATTTGTTGAAAATGCAAAATTTTCAATTAAAGATTTAAGCGGATTGTTTATCCTAATACTATTCATTGCTTTGGTTTTTCAGTTTTTAAAAAACATAATTTCTTCATTTATTCTAAAAAGAAAAAAAGCACCGTTATTATTTTTTGCTATTTGAGTCAGTCATTTTAAATTATATTTTTAATTCATGCAATAATAAAATAACCTAAATAATTACTTTTCTCTTTCTGTTAACAATCATTTGTTTACAGATAATTTATGATTCGTCTTAATTTGTTATAACTAGAACTTTTAAAGGCTAAAGCTTCATTATCATGTGATTAATTTTGCACTCGATTCTTATGGGAAGATAATGAAGGTTTTAATCTTTAGTCTTATGCGACTCATAATCAAAGTTCTGAAAAAAAAATATAAATGATTTAAAATGAAAAAAATTACCTGTATGCTTTTATTGATCCACGGTGGATTTATGATAGCGCAAACGAAAACAGTTGTTACACCAAATGGTGAAAAGGTAACCATTAGCCCTTTTGCAAACAACGGATTATCACAAAATAATGGCTTCACGCAATTGGGTGGCGCTTTAACAAAAGCGTCCGTTTTAACAACAACATCTTCTAATACTTTAGCAATCCAGGGATTGCAGGCAGGAGCTGCTACTGACAATGTATTAGTGAACGATTCTAACGGTGTTCTAAAATATGTACCAAGAGCAAGTTTTACGGGTGCTGATAACTTAGGAAATCATATTGCCACAATGGATTTAAATATGTCTAATAAAAACATTACAAACATTTTTAATGCCTACATTAAAAATGAGGCACAAATAGCAGATCGTGTAACTTCAAACACCAACTATTTTGGTATCTATAAAAACAATGGATTATTTGGAATTTGGAATAATATAAAAAGCACCAATGCGCTGACTATTGACGAGACAACAAATAAAACCACTCTGACATCAGCACAAATTGCGAAAGGTACAGATGGTGGGCTGCCTCAGCCTAATTACATTGCAACATCTATTGATGATGCTGGTAATATCAAATGGCAAAACCCTGCTACCCTTCCTGGATTAGTTTCAGGTACAGAATGGCTTTTGGGAGGAACAAATACCGATGCTACGTCTAATAAGACAGGAAGTATATATAGAACTGGAGCAATTGGTATAGGTACAGGTGCATCTAACCCAACTACTTTAGTAGAGATTAATAATGGTTCTTCTAATGGTGCTCTAAAAATAATAGATGGTACACAGGGTAACGGAAGAGTACTTACATCAGACGCCAACGGTGTTGCTACATGGCAAACCAAAGGGCCACAAACCATTCAAGGTACCGTGCCGGCAGCTAACCAGACTTGGAGCCCAAACGGTTCGCCGCGCTATACAGGTTTTAGCATTTCAGTACCTCCTGGGCGAGCAACTGTAACCGCAGGACTTATCGTATCAAGTAACATGCTTGGCTATACAACTGCTAGACTTTCTACCAGTCCTACTTCTTTTATCCAACCACAAGGTGTAGTCCCTAACTATTCTGGGTTTACGGTGGTAACAGATAAAAGCGCAGGACAATTAACGTGGTATACAAATAATACAACAGAAAGCAATCAGACCTATTATGTATGGCTTACATTTGGAGGTTCGGCTAACTCAACTTCAAATTCAGTTACTTTAGGAGGTACCACTTTGTATGGTGAAACATTTATCATGGTTGCCTATTAAACGAAAACCACAAGCAAGTTTTAAAGAAACAATTACATTAAGCAATAAAGTGTTATCAAATTGAATCTGAAAAATATAATTACCACCTGAAATCAAATTTGGGTGGTATTTTTGCATTTAAGAAATACTACTAAAACCAAAAACTTATAGACATTAGAATATTATATTTTTGGACAATAAAAAATTTTGACTCAAGTAATAAATTGTCTCTCTCAACCTTTTAAAAAACCTTTGTATATTTGGAGCTTAGTACCCCAAGAACCTACAAAACATGACACGAGAACAATACATTCCCTTTAATAAGGAATTCTTACTCGAGCAACAAATAGCAGCTTTCGCCGAAGAGAAACAAAAGGTAGATGATTTTAAAAAACTATTTGATATTATCGAACATTATTATCATTATGAAGCTTTTAATCTTAATAGAAATTTAAAACAAAATTACGCTCTTTTTGATCCTGATTTAAGCGTAAGCGAGCGTGAAATATTTTTGGGCAAAAGTAATTTTTCTGTTTTTAAAGAAACGCTCCTAACGGTTTTAGAACATGGTAATTATCGTCGTTTAGATCAGGAAACTTTAGATAAATCTTTTAAGGATTCTGACTTAATAGGCTTAAACCTTTCTATTGATTTTAATGCTTTTAGAGATTATGAATTGTATGTTCGTGGTCATCATCAGGCAAAAGAAAAGGTCAAAAAATATATTTTCTGGACAAAAGAAATTGAGATCGAATATTATGATCGCGTTATGATTTACCTAAATTATAACGATGCCGATTATTTGAGTGAGAAAAGGGTCAAATTAGGAAAAATGCCTATTGATCCGGGAACTATTGCGTTAAAGATTTTTAAGCGTGTTCCTAAAAATGACGTCGAAACCATTTTTCCAAATGCGGTGCCGAAGATGTCCCTGAAAGATAAATTGTTACTTTGGGTTCCGGGGCTTTTTGGTGGAATTTCGTTGTTGAGTGCCAAAGTAATTCCGGCCCTTATAAACATGTATGATGCTTATGAAACGGGCGAAACTATCGATTTATTAAACAGTAAAACGTCATTGAACCAGGGTTTAATTGCTTTAGGAATTTTATCTGCTTATTGCTTTCGCCAGTATAATAATTTTGTAAACAAGAAAATCAGGTATTCTAAAATGCTTTCGGATAGTTTGTACTTTAAGAATCTCGGAAACAACAGCGGCGCTTTTTATTCGTTGTTAAACTCATCTGAAGAAGAAGTGTTGAAGGAAACCATTCTGGCTTATACTTTTTTATACAAAAATAATAGTCCGCTAACGGCTGAAGAACTTGACAATCAAATTGAATCCTGGTTTAAAACGAAGTTAAATACTGAACTCGATTTTGATGTTACTGATGCTTTGCTCAAATTAAAAAGCATTGGTCTTGGTGTAGAAACAAACGGAAAATGGGAAGTTATTCCGTTAGATAAAGCACTTGTTCAAATTGATGAATTATGGGATGGTGTTTTTGATTATAATAAGTAATTAGGTTTCTTATTGAATTCAAAAAATCTTTTCAACGGATTGAAATCCGTTATATTTATAATTTTATCATCCCGAGCAACGTGGGATCACGCATGAAACTCTGCAAAGAAAATCGACAATTTGTGTCGAATCCCGCGTGTGATCCCTCGTTCCTCGGGATGACACAAACTTTGTGAGTAACTTAAATTTTGCACAATCTTCCCGTTCCTCCTGATGACACAAACTTTATGGATACTTGAAATTTTCATAAAAAAAAAGAGGACTTAAAAGCCCTCTTCCCTATTTTTGATTATAGATAAATTATTCATTATCTGCTGCTACAAGATCTTCTATGTTTTCGCCCATATCTCCAACAGCTACTAATTCCGGTTTTGAGCCTTTTAGTGCGTTGAATCTTTCTAATTGCTCCAACTCTCCTTCTTCTCCGCTAAAATATGGGAAAACATCCATAATTGGCGATTCAGAAATTGCAGGAATTGTGTAATCTCCCATTGTGCCTTTCATAACCGAAACTGTATTATCGTATGCTTCTTTTACGTCGTTGGCCTGAACTAACAAATACATGTTTGTTTTGCGTTCTTTGCCGCTTTCTTCGTCAAAGGCAATTAATGAAACTTTCGATTTAAACCAACGATCTGCGTTTTCAAAAGGATGAATTTCAGCGTAATTGGCCACTTTTATATTTGTTATTTTAAATTCTTCGCTAACATAAGCTGCCATTTCTTCATTTATTCTGCTTTCAGCTTCTGTATACGATATAGCATCTACCAAATAAGGTTCTGTTGTAACCTTTTGTGCTCCTATATCATCTGTTTTTCTATATTTTACTTTGCATTCGTACCAAACTGCGCTCATCTCTATATTATTTTAAGGATGCCAAAGATAGATTTTAAAGAAAATAAAATAGCCCATTTGGCAAAATAGATATTCACAATTTGAAATAAATTTTAGCTGATGATTTAACATAATCCTATCCTAAACCAGAACATAAACTCCATAATATTTAATAAATTTGTAAGTATAATCTTTTGAAAATTATTACCGAATAAATATAATAACAACCCCAAACTATTTGTAAAACTTTAAAAACCAACAAAATGAAACTTACTAAGTATTTAAGCGGACAAGGTTACGATTTAATCGAAGGTCCTGTAAGAAGCCACAAACCGCTGCAATTATGGCTCAAAAAACCTTTTGATGAGGCCCAGCTTTATTATGCCAGTATCGAACATGCCTTTAAAAGTGATGTTGTTTTAACTGAAATTGAAAATCCGGCGCTAAGTGTCGATGCTACTCAAAAAGATGATTATGGTTTTAATATTGGTATTACACTTTTAGAAGAAATCTTAAAAACACTCGGGCTTGGTACTTTTGAAATTTCTGCAAAAATAAAATCGGGAAAAACGGTTACGATCAGTTATGAAAACTCTATTACAAAGGAATATGCTATTGGTAATCTAGAAGATTATTTATTTGCTGCGGATTTTCTGCATCCAAATCCTTCTCTTTTAAAAAATGCAAACCGAAATAATATCCTGCTTATAACGGGAACTGTTTTTGCCAAAAACCTTGTGGTGAATATTGAAACTGATTTTACATTAGACGCCTCTTTAATTGCGAGCCTAAATGCAGTTGCAGAAGGTAAACTTGAATTTACAATGAGTAGCCAGAGTAAACTAAAAATGATTTCGAATGTTGGAATTTATTTCCCTATTGCCGTGAAAGCAAGCAGAATAGATTACGACAGAAGCCGATTTCAAAAATTAATAATGATAACTGATAATACAAATATATTTTAATGCCATAGCTGTGTAAATTTTTCGGGGTTCAACAAACTCAGAAAAATTTACATAGCTTTGTTATCTATCTAACTAAACCAAAAAAAATGAGAACATTAGAACAATGGTTTGATGAATATGCTGTTAGCTATCAAAACCCAACCAACAAAGCGATACACTATATATGTGTTCCGGCAATTTACTTTTCTATCGTGGGATTGTTAATGAGTATTCCGAGTGGTTTTATTGCAAATACAATACAACTGAACGCTCCAATTATCGAAAATTGGGCTGTTGTGGTTTTACTTTTTGTGCTTGTTTTCTATATAAGATTATCAGTTGTTATGGCGATTAAGATTGCTGTTTTCTCTGCCATTTGTCTTGTTGTAAATTATTATGTTGGGCAAGTTGTTCCGTTATGGGCTTTCTCTATTGGTGTTTTTGTCATCGCCTGGATCGGGCAATTCTACGGACATAATATTGAAGGAAAGAAACCTTCGTTCTTAAAAGATCTTCAGTTTTTAATGATTGGCCCGGCCTGGGTTGTGGATAATTTGTTTTCCGGGAAGAAGGGTTTATAGCGCTTTTCTCTAAGATTTGTCAATTTCGACGAAGAAGAAATCTCCGCAAGTATCTAAGCAACGAAAATCCAATCTTTGTAAAGCTTCTTGCAGAGATTTCTCCTCCGTCGAAATGACACAAATTGGGGCGAACTGGCCTACAATATTTATCTTATCTTTCTATTTTTCAAAACAATAACTAACTTTAAGATTTCCAAATCATTCAAGAATTATGAAAATAGATAACAAAGAGATTCAAATTGAACGTTACGATATTTTTACTTACAGAAGAATCAGGCGTGCGATTGGCTATTTGGGAATAAGTCTGCCGCTGCTTTTGGTTGGCTTATCTTTCATTTCTCTTTTCAAAACGCAGCTTCAACCTTCGATAAGTGAATACTATTTTACTAATTTAAGAGAAATTTTCACGGGAACTTTGTCTGCGGTGGGATTGTTTTTGATTTGTTATAAAGGAAACAGCAATGCTTCTTTATTCAAAAATGACAGTATTTTAACCAATATTGCCGGAATTATGGCTATTGGCGTAGCTTTGGTTCCGGTGAATCCTGATGATTTTGCTATTAAAATTTATACTTTGTTTCCGTATCCTGAAAAATGGTTAGGATGGCTTCATTATGGTTTTGCAGCTTTACTCTTTTTAATTATGGCATTGCTGGCCATTAACGTTTTTACTATTGGTCAAAAAAATGAGACCAGAGATCCTAAAAGTATTTTAAACGAAAACAACATTTACAGGGTTTGCGGTTATTCGATATTGTTTTTTGTTGTTATGGTTCCTGTTTCAGAAACGTTTAAACTGTTTCGGTATTCAACTTTGGTTTTTGAGGCGTTGGCACTTTTTGCTTTCGGAATCGCATGGTTGATAAAAGGCCGTGCTTTAGGTGATCAGGGCGAAATTGGGCGAAAACTATATCAGGAAAATAATCCTGTTGATACTGAAAAAGTATTTGAGGAATAAGGGTTTTGATTTTTACAAAATGTCATTCTAAAATAGTTCGTGAATTGTGTGAAACTTATTATATTAGCTATCAGAACAATGCTTTTGACTAATCCAAACAGTATAAAAAAACCATGAAAAACAGGCCTATTTTACTTATAACCCTTATTTTAAATTTATTGGCCGAACTCATAATCATCATATTAGTGTATAATGAAGTTGGTTTTGAAAGATTACCTTCGCAATTTTTGAGGGTTGTAACTCATATCATTTTAATCGGATTTATTATTTTCAGAAAATCTAATACTGCATTATTAATATTGGCAATCTTTCACTTGTTGACTGCCATTACCCATTTTGGGGAATTGCAACAATCTGGATGGATTGGCGAAATTTTCATTATTTATCATATAGTTGTTGGTTTGGTAATTTATTTTCATGACTGGTTTGAAATGAAGCTAAAGATTAAAAGTGCATAATTTTCAATACGGTAATACCTTTCAGTTTTAGTAAAAATTAAGGGCTGCTTTAGTCAAAATACCTCACTACAACATTCATTAATATTAAATAAAAATAATTGACAGATATACATTTGAAATCAAAGAAGAAAGGCGATTATTGGAGCGATTATGTTGTTGGTATTTTGTTTTTTTTACTTACATTAATATTCTCCTTAACAGTATATATAAATGAAAAACATTCAGACAACATTAGTTTAGTTATATCCATATTTCTTTTAATTGGAGCACTAGGTTGTCTTTATAATTGGATCACAATAAAAAGCTATTGCATTGTAAATGGTAAAACAATTCAAATATCATCTTTTAAGCGAGCAACTAAAAGTTATCATCTTGATGAAATCACAAGTTGGACTGAAAAACAATACAAAGGAAAATTTGTTCGATGGGAAGTATTAACACTATACCTCAGAACAGGGAAAAAAATAAAAATATCGAGTGATAGATATGCTAATTATCTGGAAATAAAAGCTGAACTAACAAAAGACAAACAACGAAGTTTAAAAATTGAAGAATTAATCGAAAAAAAAATCAATTTACAGCTTTCTATAATCTTTATAATGATTGGTATTTTATTTTTTATCGGCGCAAATAATGCTTTGAATGTTAAAACCATAAATCCTAAAGACATTGTTGTTTTTGGCGATGAAATAGTAAAGATTAAATACCTTCGAAAAAAGCAAAATTCTATCTCAATTAAATTAAAAAATACTCCTGATTTAGATTTTTATATAAGCAGTAATGCTTTGAAAGCAACTTTTGTAGAAGATTTATTGAATGATATCAAACAAGGAGATACGCTATTTATTGGTATCGATAAAGCAGATTACAGATCAAAAATAGTTAAAACAGATTCCTTATCTTTTAGTGATAAATATTTTTTTAATGAAAATATTAGCGTTGAAAGTGTAAGATCGGCAAAAAAAGATTATTTGTATTTATCTGAGAACAACGCTAGTATATTGGACGATAGATATTGGAATTTTGGCATATTCGGGATCTTTGGTTTATTCTTCTTTTTGTTCAGTATTTACGGTATCACATCTTATTTAAAGAAGGGTGTGGATGATGAAAATTAATTAATCTTAATCCGATAAAGAGAAGGTTTTATAAATAATAAATAAAATATCAAGAATGAAAGAAAAATTACTCAACTCAAAATTTATTCTATTAATTCCAGCATACTGGGCTTGTTTATTTGATGAAATTATTACAATTGTAAATCAATCTGATGCATATTGGAAAGGGGATTTAAGCAAAGCAAATGAAGGAAATCCGATTGGAGCATTTGTGATGGCACATCATACTTCCGGATTATTTATAATTAGTGCGCTATGGCTTGTATTAATAGGAATCATAGGTTATTATCTGTCAGATAAAAAACTGAAAATTTTTGCTCTCTTTGTTTTAATTGTTCATTCTTTTGGAGCATCAACCTGGTTGAGTCAATATTACAGCTTTTGGTATATGATCATTTTTATCTTCATAAATGCTATACTTTTTATTGAAGTTGAAAGTATATATGAATCAAGAAAGAAGAGAATTTGAGAAAATAAACCCTTTAAGATTTTAGATGAGTTTAAGCCGGATTTCTTTATATTTAGAACGTCCTACCGGCAACATTTTGCCATTTTTAAGTAACATGCTATATTTTCCACCGGGTTCTACTACGAGTTTATCGGCCTCGTTCCAACAAAGGATAAACGATTTATGAATTCGCTCGAATGTTGGGGGAAGTAATTTTTCTAATGATTCCAACGATTTATCATGCAGTTCGATATGGCCGTCTGACAAGTGTAATTCAGTATAAATTCCAGCACCTTTAATGTACAGGAGATCTTTAATACTTATCAGTTTAATCGTTTTTCCTTTTTTTACTGCCAAATACTGAATGTCCCGACCTAATTCTTTTCCTGGTGTTGTAAAACGCGTAAAAGCTTGTGCCAGCCTGATTTCATCAAACGGTTTGGGCACAAAATCGAGTACTCCATAATTAAATGCAGTAATTGCCTTATCAGTATAGGCCGAAATAATAATAGTTTGAAAAGACCTGACCATAAAATTTTTCAGGATATCAAACCCATCTTCGCCGTTTAAATTTAAATCTAACAAAAGAAGATCGATCGATTGTTTTTCTATAATTGTTAATCCATTCTCAAGCGAATCAGAAAGCAAAATGTGCACGTCTTTATCGAAGAAATCGCGGGTCATTCTTTCTATTCGTTTGGCAATTCGGGCCTCGTCTTCAATAATTAGAATGTTCATTTTTTATCAAAAATTTTAATTATTGTTTGCCAACCTTCTTCTACCGCAAAAGAATCAAAATACCAATTGCTGCCGTAACTTTCATTTAATCTGGCTTTGATGTATTTAAAACCCGTTCCGTTACTGCTGTCTTTTTTTGTTTTTCTGCTTTTTGCCAAGGTCAGCAACGTATATTGTTTATAATTAGTTCCTTTACTAAAACTTAAATTAAAAGAGATACAACCCTCATTTGGCGGAAGGCTGTGTGTTATTCCGTTTTCAATAATAGTGTGAATAATAGCAGGCGGAATTGTTTCATTTTCATCGATATTATTTTCTTTCCAATCATAACTAATCTCTTTACGAAAAGACATTACCTGCAAATGTTTTTGGCACAATTCGATCTCTTGCCGAACAGGAATAAGTGTGTCTTCGGCAATAGCATTCATAATATCAAACTCGTCTGCCAGTGCGCGAATAAACACAACTCCTTGTTGCGGTGATTCTTCTATCCAATCAATCAAAGAAGTAAGTGTATTACGAAGAAAATGCGGCTGAATATTTTTCTTAATCAACTCTAATTGCAATCTCGATGACAACAATAAAGATGCGTTATGAGCCTCTTCTATAGCTTTTGCCCGAATGGTATGCAGATAAAGCATAGAAAGTACAATGATCGTAAAAGTGATAAACAGCCCAAAATCATACACCAAATAGTAATTAACTATAGCACTGAACAATAATCCGGTTACTACGATTAATCCGCCTTTAATTTTTTTGAATACCGCATTGATTGCAATTATCATAGAAGCAAGCCACATGGCATAACTAAATCGCATGGCTGTAATATCATAATGATGGTAATTACTACTATAGATCGCGATAAGAGCAGCAAATAAAAGAAGTATAAACAATCGTTTTTTTTCAAAACCAAACTGCAGCATGAAATACGAAGGAACCAATAATGAGATTGCAAAAGTAAGCCAGCCAATAATCTCCATACGAACATAAAACTTTGGGTATGGAATGTTGACATAAAACTTGAGGTATTCTATAATTAAGAGGCTAAAGAAAAGCAGGCAAATTATTCCGAAAAGCAATACTGTTATTTCCCTACGGCTACTGTTGATGTACATAAAAAAATAATAGATCGAAGCTATGAGAAAAGCTCCTGCCATGAGATTCATAAAAGACATTATAATGAGTGGCGCACGAAGAAGTCGCAAATAACCTTCTAACTTTACATCAATACCACGATGTTCTTGTTTTAGTGACATTTGTGTTCCGCTGATCGTGACAATGTGCTTGCCAACTTTGGCTAATTGCCCGGGTACCTGATAGTAGCTTGTTTCTGTTCCTGATACTTCAGTTCGACCTGATTTTGCCATTTGCCCATTGCTGCCTATTAAAACACCATCCCAATAAACGTTAAAAGCCCCAAAAGCATTAACCTGTAAACCAAGCGGTTCAGATTGATCGCGTTTTAGCAATTTTAATTCTATTCGAGCCTGAAAGATCGAATCATTAGTTTTCCCTGTATAATTTTGTTCAGATCCGTTACTATTAAAATAGATTGGATCTGACTCTGTGTAATCTACATCCTGTTTACATGACGTGAACAGAAGTAACAGAAAAGCGATAAAAAGTGGAAAACGGTACATGAGATAAAGATAATATAATTATCGAATGAAGAAATGCATTTCAAAAGCTCATCGAGCCGTTGGCATGTTTTAGAATATAGCATTTTGTTTTATCTGCTAATCTTGCAACATGAAAACACTAATAACCAATATTCTTATCTTATTTTTTTACTTTTCAGCGACTGCCCAACAAACCACCGTTACTGGTAAAGTACAGGATAATACAAGCAAAGAAACATTGCCGTATGTAACAGTATCGGTAAAAGATAGTTCGTTAAAAACAATAGCTGTTAGTATTACGGATGCTCATGGCGTTTTTCAACTTGAAAATTTACCCCTTGGTAAAATGACAATCACTTTTAGTTTTATAGGTTATCAAACTTACAGCCAGCCTTTGGAGATTGTTCAGAACAAAACAAAAACAGAACTGGGAACCATTGATTTAATTGCCGATGCCATACAATTGAATGCAATAGAAATTAATAACGAAAAGCCTAATGTTAGCTTAAAACTGGATAAAAAAGTTTTTGAAGTTGGTAAAGATGTACTTTCTCAAAATGGCTCTGCACATGATGTTTTAAATAGTGTGCCATCTGTTGCTGTAAGTCCAACCGGTTCGGTAAGCCTTCGAGGCAATAGTAGCGTGTTGGTTTTGATTAACGGCCGTCAGTCTGGCCTTACGCAAAGTAATGCATTAGATCAGCTCGCGGCCGACCAGATTGAACGCATAGAAGTAATTACAAACCCTTCATCAAGATATGATGCTTCTGGTTCTGCAGGTATAATTAATATTATTTTAAAGAAAAATAAAAAAAGTGGTTTTAATGGACAAATACGATTGGTTGCCGGCTCGCCAAACGATAGTCGGGTCAACCCAAGCATCAATTATAAATCGAACAAGATTAATATATTTTCTAATTTTAGCATACGTTCTTCTGATTATGTCGGGCTTTATACTACCAATCAATCGAGTATTAATAATGGAACTCCAACCTTAATGAATCGTGTGCAAAATGAGGACCGTCATGACGACGGTAAATTAATTTACTTTGGTGCTGATTATTTTATTAATGAACATCAAACCATTACCGCCGCTTTTTTAAAGAATGCCACGCACGATAATGATAAAACGCATTTATTGTACGATTACAAAAATGCAAATACTTCTGTTCAGGACAGTATTTTGACAAGGAGCGGAAAATCATTGGAAAAACGAGATTACAACCAGCTAGAATTTAATTATACCCGAACATTTAAACGAGCTGCAAAAAAATGGACTATTGATGTGCAGTATGATTGGTGGAACAGCAATAAAAACTGGAATCTTTCTACAGAGCGTTTATCTCCAAGTCCATTGTATTATCCCGGCATTAGAACAAATTCAATTGGCAACAGCAAGGATTTACTTGTTCAGAGCGATTTTATACAACCGATAGATAGTATTGCAATATTTGAGTTTGGAATTAAAACTGAGATTCGTAAAGTATCCAGTGATTTTTTAGCGGAAGAGGAACAGGACAATATATGGACAATCTATCAGGATATCGATAACGATTTGAAGTATAGCGAAACCATTAATAGCGCTTATACACAGTTTAGCAACCAGGCTGGCAAGTTTAATTATATGCTGGGTTTGCGTGCAGAACTTACACAGATCTCAATTTCAGATATTAAAAACACTTATAATGATGAGAAAGATTATGACAAACTGTTTCCTACCGTAAATTTGAGTTATAAGTTTGATGCCGCAACTTTACAACTAAATTACAGCAAACGTATTAACCGCCCGTCTTTATATGCGTTATATCCTTTTAATGAATTAACAGATTTAAATGCACAATATGTTGGCAATCCCGAACTTAATCCTTCTTATTCGGATGTGTTTGAACTGGCTTTTCTAAAAACCTGGAAAAAATTAACCCTAAATCCATCCGTTTATTACCAAAGAGAGAAAGGCTATATTCAGGATTTTACGTATCGTGAGAATGATATTTTTTTTACAACTCCTATTAATATTGATTATGAAACTCGTAGCGGAATTGAACTTTCGACGCTTTACAATCCGCTAAAATGGTTGCAGGTAAATACTGAAATGAATTTTTATCGCTTTGAACAAAAAGGAAGTTATATGCAAAAAAACCTTGCTTATAGTGGAGAAACCTTTACCGGACGTGTAAGCTCACAGATTAAGCTTCCTTTTAAATTCAGTTTTCAGGGCCGTTATAACTTTCGTGGCGCTCAGCAAAATGCACAAACTACAAACAAAGCATTGCAATCGCTAGATTTTGGTCTGAGCAAGATTTTATTAAAAGACAAAGCTACTCTTGTATTTGATGTGACAAATGCTTTTAACTTACGCCAAAACAAGAGCACCACAACCGGAACAGATTATTTGTTTACTCAAAACAGTATTCCAAATGCGGCACGTTACCGACTGAGTTTTGTCTATCGTTTTAACCTGACGGATCAAAAAATGATTCGACAGGCTAATGATACAAATCGTCATTAATTCGGTTGTTATTATTATGGCGTTTCAAAATTTTTAAGCTAAAAAAAATACTTAAAAAACGTTCTTTTTATCAGTTCTAAAAACAAGTCTATGAAAATAATTTCTCATTATAGTACTTTTAATTAACTACAATTTTTAATTAACTATAATAAAGTTATTTTCTATATTCGCCAGAAGTAAATTAGTGCTCGCAAAACAAAGTCTTCTTAAATTTAGAAGATTAGAGCTCTTTTTAGCGAGTAAAAACAAGTTGCATTCGATAAATAGAAAATTAAAATGATGAAAAAATACTTATTGCTTATTTGTGTATTAATGACAATTTCTTGCGAAAAAAAAGAAAGTGTAAAAACAGCAACTATTGAGAATCTAAAATTGCCGGAAAAAGAAAAAAAGACTACAGAAACTGTTTCTGAAAAAAACACTGATAGTATCAGCAAACAAAATATCGATCGCCCAAAACAAAGTAAAATAATCGAGTCAAAATTTGATCTGGCATTACTTTTTGGAATTTGGACATACGACCCTGAAGGTCCACACGCAGATTTTGATTTGACAAAAAAATCTTTTTATGTTGTAGATTATAATGGCGATGGAGATATGCCATACATCATAAACAAAGACACAATTAAAGTTTTCTATAATGATTATACTAGCGTAGGAATAATTCAAAAGGCAACCAAAGACACTTTACAAATTAATTGGGATAAAAACGGAATAACAAATTATACGAAGTGGAAAAAATAATTACAGGATAGAACAGATTTCCTGTCTCCATTTGCAAATTTAGCTTATAAAAGAGCCCATCTCAAAATCAGGAAGTTTTACCTATTTTAAAATAGAAAACTAAGCTAAAGTACATTTTTGTAATTATTCAAACAGAAATTAAATATGAATAAGAATCAACGAAAAGAAATACATAAACAAATTGCTGAAAAAGAATTAGTAGATTTTAGAAAAAATTTGCCAATTGATGAAAATATATTCTCAAAATTGTTTGATTATTTAGATGTTGAATTAGGTAAAAACGACTGTAACCATACAGCTATATTAACAAGGCGGTTTTTAGACAAAAAGGAAGTTTCAAACTCAACAGATGTATTTCAATGGCTGGCTGATAATGGTGGTTTTTGTGATTGCGAAATTTTAGCCAATGTAGAACAGTTATTTGAATATCTTAATCCATTACAAAGTAAATCGTTTACTCAAAATAAAACAAAGAAACAAAAGTTAACCAGTTTAAAATTAGATATAGGCATTTCTATAGACAAAATACCTAAGCCATGGACTTTGATTGAGATAATCTCTGAAAACAAAAGTAATTACTGTTTTCAAATTGGTAAAAGCAATAATTGTATTGTGAATCTAATAACAGACTCCCCCTCAGCTCAATTTGACAATGACAAATTTTGCATCGACCTCTGGATTAAAGAAACGGAATTGTATTATAATATTGAAGATTTAATGGTTGAGCGACATGAATTTGAAAACTATCTAATTCTTGTCGTAAAAACGAAAAATTGGACACCCGTGAAAATTTGGTTCATTAGAAAAGGAGTTAACAAATGGTTTTTAAAAATGACTACTGAACTTAGTAGATATAAAGGTGACATAAAAGAATTAGAAAGACTGATTAACAACATACAGATAGATTAATAATAACTATTAGGGATATCTTTTGTTCACATAGTCTTTTTAAAAATGATTCTAATCCATCAAACCAACTTCATGTGATTTTCAAACCGTTAATATTTTAAAACAAATCTTACCAGATACCTAGAAAAAGACATAAAAAAAACCTATTTCATAGAAATAGGTTTTTTTGTTTTGTGACCGCGGAGGGGTTCGAACCCCCAACCCTCAGAGCCGAAATCTGATATTCTATCCAGTTGAACTACGCGGTCAATATTTTGAAAAATTCAATTTTTTAAAATTCCAAATTCCAAACTTTACAATTGGAATTTGGAATTTATTTTTTGGAATTTTATTATACTAACAACTTCTTAACGATAGTAGAAATCGTTTTTCCTTCAGCAGTTCCGCCTAATTGTGCAGATGCTAATCCCATAACCTTACCCATAGATGCAATTCCTGAAGCTCCGGTTTCAGCAATGATTTTAGCAATTACTGCTTCTACTTCTTCTTCGCTTAATTGAGCTGGTAAGAATTTTTCGATTACAGCGATTTGAGCTAATTCTGGTTCAGCTAAATCAGGACGGTTTTGCTCAGTAAAAATTCTTGCGCTTTCTTTACGCGTTTTAACTAATTTCTGAAGTAATTTTACTTCATCGTCTTCCGTTAATTCTTCTTTAGAACCTGAAGATGTAGCTGCCAATAACATTTCTGATTTAATAGCTCTTAAAGCTTCTAAGGCTACAGTATCTTTTGCTCTCATGGCGGTTTTAATCTCGTCCATGATTAATGTTTGTAAACTCATTTTATTTTTATTTGAATAAGCTAATGCTTATAATTGATATATTATTTTGAATAGTTGTTGTCGACTCCGCTCGAACTGACAATAAGATTTACTTTAAAAGTCAAAAAAGAAGTCAAATTTCTAAATTCTGTGCGAAGATAAAAAAAATAACCCGAAAATTAAATCCAATTTTCGGGTTATCCTAATATTATGAATGTAACCTTAATCTACGTTATCGTGCAAAAATGAATTGTTTGAGCGCAATTGTAAATCGTTATTACTATCAGTACCAACAGATATTCTTGAATTGGTTGTACCAGATTGATTGTTTGAAAGATCAATACCTAATCTTTTGTAAGCAGGCTCTTTTTCAAGTTCATCAATTCTTGAAACATTATTATGGAATTTATAATTAAATTCTTTTAGTTTCTTTCTTCTTTCTTCTGCTCTTAAACGCAATGTTTCTTCGATAGTTAATTCTAACGGAGACACATGGTCTGTTGTTGTAAACGAAGCTTCCTGAGCAAAATCAACTCTTGGTTTCATGGTGATATTTAATTCCGCAGGAATTATGTCTTCTACCACTTTATCAACAGGTTTTGATGTTACAAGCTCATTTTCAACCTCCATATATTCTTCTAGTGAATATTTGATAATTCCGTTTTCAGAAACTTCAGTTACCGGAACAAATTGTACCGGATCATTCACTTTTATATTACGGGTTTCGTTTGTTAACTCAAACAAAATTTTAGTCTCTTGCTCAACAACAGGTTCTTTTTTAACTTCTGGTTCTGCTCTAAAAAGAGGTAAATCAAAAGAGAAAGTCGTTTGTTCTTCTCTTTCAAAAGTTCTTTGCTGAACAGGTTTTACTTCCTGAAAAGATTGTACCTGAGGAGACGAAATAGTAAAATCGATATCTGTAATTGGCGAAACGATTTCAAAAGTAACATCAAGGTTTTTAATAAACTCTGACATTACCACTAATTCTTCCTGATTGATTGACGGAGCAACCGGAGCAACTGCTACAGGTGTATGCGTTACGGGAGCAACCGTATCTTCCAGCAATTCAAAAACAATTTTTTCTTCTGATCTGGCTGTAGATGATTCTGCATTTAAATCAAAAGAAGTAAGTGATCTGTTCGTTAAATTATGAACACTTCTTTGCTCGTCTTCTAACGTATGAATGATCTTTTTAGGCTCTGTATTTACGATTTCGTTTTGTTGTTCAACATCAAAACCAGTAGCAATAATAGTCACGGCAATAGCATCACCAAGAGTTTCGTCTTCACCAACTCCCATGATAATATTTGCATTATGACCTGCTTCTACCTGAATATGATCGTTGATTTCTCCAATTTCATCAAGCGTAATCTCATTTGATCCAGAAACGATAAGCAACAATACGTTTTTGGCTCCTGTAATTTTGTTGTCGTTTAACAACGGAGAATCCAATGCAGAAACAATCGCATCTTTTGCTCTGTTTTCACCCGAAGCAACAGAAGATCCCATGATAGCAGTTCCGCTGTTCGCTAAAACAGTTCTTGCATCACGTAAATCGATATTTTGAGTATAGTGGTGCGTGATTACTTCAGCAATACCTCTTGAGGCTGTTGCTAAAACTTCATCCGCTTTTGAGAATCCTGCTTTAAAACCAAGATTTCCGTATACTTCTCTTAATTTATTATTATTGATCACAATTAATGAATCGACTTGCTTACGCAATTTTTCGATTCCTAAAAGTGCTTGTTCCTGACGTACTTTCCCTTCAAACTGAAACGGAATAGTTACGATACCAACTGTCAGGATTTCTCTTTCTTTTGCCAATTGTGCAATTACCGGAGCTGCACCAGTTCCTGTTCCACCACCCATACCAGCGGTAATAAACACCATTTTAGTACCACGGTCTAACATTTTTTCGATGTCAGCAATACTTTCTATAGCAGATTGCTGTCCTACGTCAGGGTTTGCCCCTGCTCCAAGACCTTCTGTTAAGTTTACCCCTAATTGAATTTTATTTGGCACAGCACTATTTTGTAGTGCTTGCGAATCTGTATTACAAACGATAAAATCTACCCCTTTAATACCTTGCTTGAACATGTGGTTTATGGCGTTACTTCCGCCTCCACCGACACCTATTACTTTGATTACATTTGATTGGTTTTTCGGTAAATCAAATGAAATACTTCCAAATTCTGAGTTGCTCATCATCTTTTTGGTTTTGAAATTCTTATTAAATACATTTTTTACTTCTTGACTTGGGGCAAAAAGTAATCCTTTTCGTTTATTACTATTTTATTCTGCGTTGTCTAAAAAATCTTTGATTTTATCAACATAACGATCAAAAAATGATCTTCTTATTTTTGTTTCTGTAGACTCTTCTTTAACCGCAGTCGTTCTAACTTCTCTCGGCTGTTCAAAAGTTTCTACTCTTTCAACGTAGTTTTCTTCAACTTCGTATCGCGGCTGTACAGGTTGTTGCACTTGCGGCGGAACGTTTCTGTACACCACTTTTGGCTGTTCATTTACAAGTTCCATTCTAACAGCACTTTGAGTGCTATTTTCTATACTATTCATTACTAAACCTACAGCAGTTGCAAATAACGGACTTGAAATTTCTTCGCTTGAATTTCCTGCTAAATGCTCGTTTGGATATCCAATTCTGGTATCCATTCCGGTAATATACTCCACTAATTGTTTAATATGTTTTAGTTGAGCTCCACCACCTGTAAGAACAATTCCTGCAATTAACTTTTTACGAGGATCCTCGTGCCCGTAAGCTTTAATTTCACCGAAAACCTGTTCTACTATTTCTACTACACGGGCATGAATAATTTTAGACAAGTTTTTAAGCGAAATTTCTTTTGGCTCTCTTCCTCTTAATCCCGGAATAGAAACAATTTCGTTGTCTTTATTTTCTCCCGGCCATGCAGATCCGAATTTTATTTTTAAAAGCTCAGCTTGTTTCTCAATAATCGAACATCCTTCTTTAATATCATCTGTAATTACATTTCCTCCAAAAGGAATAACTGCAGTATGACGAATAATTCCATCTTTAAAAATGGCTAAATCCGTTGTTCCACCACCAATATCGATAAGTGCAACTCCGGCTTCTTTTTCTTCCTGACTTAAAACGGCATCTGCAGAAGCCAACGGTTCTAATGTTAAACCAGATAATTCGATTCCTGAACTCTGAATACATCTTCCAACATTTCTGATTGATGATGCCTGTCCAACTACTACGTGAAAACTAGATTCTAATCTTCCGCCGTACATTCCGATTGGTTCTTTAATTTCCGATTGTCCGTCGATTTTAAATTCCTGTGGCAAAACGTGAATAATTTCTTCTCCCGGCAACATCGCCAGTTTATTAACCTGATCGATCAAAAGCTGGATATCATTTTCTCCAATTACTTCTTCCGGATTGCTACGGCTGATGTAATCTGTATGCTGAATACTTCTAATGTGCTGCCCGGCGATACCCACAACTACATCTTTTATTTTATAACCTGAATTATTTTCTGCTTCTAAAATAGCTTGTTGAATTGACTGAATAGTTTGCGTAATGTTGTTTACAACACCTCGCGCCACACCCAGGCTTTTGGATTTACCAATACCCAAAATTTCCAACTTACCATACTCGTTCTTCTTGCCTATCATGGCAACTATTTTGGTTGTTCCAATATCTAGACCTACTGCAATGTTATCTTTTTCCATTTTCTATTATTTTGTGCAAACTACTTGTTCCGTAAACCTCAGGTCAATCTTGTTGTATTTGTATAACGAACTATCTAAAACTGCTTTTTGAAAAAACGCTTTATAGTTTCTAAATTTCTTATCAACATTCATCGTTCTCCCAAAATCGATGAAGTAATCATAATTTCTATTAAACATTTTTAGGCTACCATTAGGCATAATTTGGATTGCAATGATGTTTTTTTTCAAAAACCCATCGTCATAAATTGTGCGAAACAGGGCAGCTAAATCTTCGTTATTTTTTTTATTTATTGTCCCAGAAACAAGAGGAACGCGCGCCGTAAAATTGTCTGATAAAGGCATTTTATTTCCCTCATAGTCAATATAAAAAGAGTTATCACCATCATAAACTCTCGCTATTGGTGTCTTCTGTTTTACTAGTGCTTTTAGAACGCCATCGATACTTACAAAAACATCCGACTTTTCAATCATGTCTTGCGTATCAAGGTTTTTTTCTATCTTATTCAAATCTAGTTCAACTTTTCGGATACTGGAAGCGTCTTTTTTATTTTCTATTAACAATTTATTAACCGATTCCGGCTTTATAAATAATGTATTTTCTCCTACAAAAACAACGATTGATTTCTTCAGTTTTCTATTTCCATTTCGATGCTGAGCGAACGAATACAAAAAAAGTACCAGCACAAAAATGAGCAATAATCGAATGTTTATCCAATTAAATATTTTCATTTAGCATTTTTTTAATTGACGGTATCATTTCTCCAATATCACCAGCTCCTATTGTTACAATTATTGGCGCATCACTGGCTTTGATCTCCGCTAATAAATCATTTTTTGCAACAATTTTTTTGTTCGAATTCGTCATTTTTCCCAGCAGCCAATCTGATGTAATCCCTTCCATCGGTAATTCGCGAGCCGGGTAAATATCCATTAAAAACACTTCATCAAATTGAGATAAACTCGCTGCAAACCCTTCAGCAAAATCTCTTGTTCTGCTAAACAAATGCGGTTGAAAAATTGCTAAAACTTTACGTCCCGGATACAATTCTGTAACTGCCTGATGAACTGCATTTATTTCTGTTGGATGATGCGCATAATCATCTATATAAACTAATTTTTCAGATTTAATCTGATAAGAAAAACGCCTTCTGATGCCGTTAAATGAAGCTAAAGCTTTCGCTATTGCATCGGTTGATGTACCGTATGTTTTTGACATTGCAATAGCCATTAATGCATTCATCAAATTGTGTTTTCCAGGCAAACCAAAACGCAAATCTTTCATAATTTCTGATGGCGTTTGCACATCAAAAACATAACTTCCGTCTTCTATTCTTACGTTAAATGCTTTGTATGCTGCATCTTCATTTATAGCACATTGAACTCCTTCTAAAGGCAATTCTGTAGTGATAAACAACTTATTTTTATCTTCAACTTTTAAGGCAAATTCCAAAAAAGAAGCTTCAATTGCATCGCTTGTTCCATAAATATCCAAATGGTCCGCATCCATAGATGTTACGCAGGCAATGTTTGGATGAAGGTGCAAAAATGATCTGTCGAATTCATCGGCTTCTACAACGGTTACTGTTTTTCCGTTTCCAATTAAATTTGAATTGTAATTTTCTACAATTCCTCCAACAAAAGCAGTAACATCGGCACCACTTTCGTATAAAATATGGCCTAAAATACTGGATGTTGTTGTTTTACCGTGGGTTCCTGCAACTGCGAAACTAAACGTGCCTTTTGTGATAATCCCTAAAACTTCGGCACGTTTTTTAATTTCGTAATTTCTTTCGATGAAATAATTCCACTCTGAATGTGTTTTAGGCACTGCAGGCGTAAAAATTACTAATGTGTTTTCTACAAAATAATCTTTTGGTATTAAACCAATATTATCTTCAAAATGAATATCAATACCACTTTCGATCAACTCGCTGGTTAACATCGAAGGCGTTTTATCATAACCGGAAACTTCTTTTCCGATATATTTAAAATATCGGGCCAAGGCGCTCATACCGATTCCTCCGATGCCAATAAAATAAACGTTTTGTATTTGATTTAAATTCATTTTCGATTTAATTTTGAGCTATTTACAGGTTAATTTATTTTATAAAAAACTAGTAATTAAGCCTTTGTATTTTTCTTATTTTAATAACTCAAAACGCTTAAAAATAGCGTTCTAATTTTTTAATTGTGTTCTATAATTTTGTGAAAAAGTTATATTATAACAACTTTTTTATTTCTTCTACAATAACTTTTGTTGCATCTGGCCTTGCTATTTTTTTTATATTTTCACTTAGCTGGCTTTGTTTTCCGTGATCTTTCAATAAAGCTTCAAAAACTAACGAAAACTCTGCATCTAATTCTGATTCTTTCAATAAAATAGCTCCTTTTGCATCAACAATTGCCTGCGCATTTTTAGTCTGATGATCTTCAGCTACATTTGGCGACGGAATAAAAATAACCGGTTTTCCAACAATGCATAATTCTGATACAGATGATGCCCCGGCACGCGAAATTATAACATCTGCAGCAGCATACACAAAATCCATTCTTTCAATAAAATCAACTACTCTTACGTTTTGTTGATTGTATTTTTTATAGTCTTCAAAATATAGTTTTCCACATTGCCAAATTACCTGAACATCTTGCGAAAGCATATTTTGCAATTCTTTCTCTATTAACTGATTTACCCTTCTGGCACCCAAGCTCCCACCTAAAACCAAAAGTGTTTTTTTATTTGGGTCTAAACCATAAAAAGCAATTGCTTCATCTCTTTTACTATCAATATCAATTAAATCCTGACGAACCGGATTTCCTGTTAAAACAATTTTTTCTTTTGGAAAAAAACGCTCTAAATTTTCATAAGCAACACAAATAGCATTTGCTCTCTTGCTTAGCAATTTATTTGTGATTCCTGGAAACGAATTCTGCTCCTGAATCACAGTTGGAATTCCTGCCCCGCCTGCCGCCTGTAATAAAGGTCCACTGGCAAAACCTCCTGTCCCTATCACAACATTTGGCTTGAATTGCCTGATGATTCTTCTTGACTCTAGCAAACTTGTTGCCAATTTTAGTGGAAACATCATATTTTGTAATGTCAGTTTTCTTTGCAAACCGGCAATCCAAAGACCTTTTATTTCATATCCTGCCTGAGGTACTTTTTGCATCTCCATTTTATCTTTGGCACCTACAAAAAGAAATTCAGCATCAGGAAATTGTAATTTTAACTCATTGGCAATAGCAATTGCAGGATAGATATGTCCACCTGTTCCGCCACCGCTTAATATGAATTTATAATTTGTCATATTTTTAAAAGTTTTAACGCTCTAAAAACTGTTTTTTTTATTTGTTTAATACTGCATTCATCGGATTTCTGGAATTATCTTCGATTGAATACATTGGCTCTCCATCGTAAATCGCTTCTTTTTCATCAACCGGCAAATCTTTTTCGGACAGTTCTTTGTCAATTAATCTTTGAAGTGCTTCTTTTCTTCTTTCTTTTTCCTGTAGCTCTTCTACGATTTCTTCATCTTTTTTAGTCACGCTAATGATAATTCCCAAAGAGAAACACGTCATCCAGATTGAACTACCTCCACTACTTATCAGCGGAAGCGTTTGCCCTGTTACCGGCAATAATTCTACTGCAACTGCCATATTAATCATGGCCTGAAATATCATGGGGAAACCGAGCCCAACGACGACTAATTTTCCAAATAATGTATTGGCTTTATGAGAAGCTATTACAAATCGGAACAAAAGCAATAAGTACAATAACAATATCGAAACTCCGCCTACAAGTCCATATTCTTCAACTACAATAGCATAAATAAAATCGGAAGAAGATTGTGGTAAAAAGTTTTTCTGAACGCTTTTCCCTGGTCCTAATCCTCCTAATCCTCCTGATGCAATAGCAATTTTGGCTTTTTCAATTTGATAATCATCTTCATCTGGTTTGTCTGTGGTAAAGTTCATAATACGACTTTCCCAAGTTGATACCCTGCTGAAGAATCCTGAATCCGGAAAAGCTTTGGCTACCAAAAGGAAAAACAACAGCATTGCCACTCCTGAACCAATAATAAATCCTATATATTTTAATGGATATTTACCAATAAACGCCAGCATAATTACCATTGAAAAAATTAACGCAGTGGTCGAGAAATTCGCTGGTAAAATAAGGGCCAAAGTGATAAATACCGGTAGCCAAAGTTGAATTAATGAAGTTTGAAATGGTTCATTTTCTTCTTTGGTTTTAGATAAATAACGTGCTACATAAATAAACAAAACGCTAGACGCCAAAGTCGAAGTCTGAAATGTGATTCCGATAAACGGGACCTGAATCCAACGACTTGCATTTGCTCCGGCAATTACAGTACCCTTTAATAATGTATAAAGCAACAAAAGCCAAACCACCGGAAGTGCAATTTTTGAGATCGCTCTAAAATAATGATACGGAACTTTATGAACCAAATAAATTATCAGAAAACCAATACATATATGCGCTAAATGTTTTACTAAATAACCCAACGTATTTCCCGTTCCGTGCCCAATATATGCCAAATTACTACTCGCACTAAAAACAGGCATAAACGAAAACAGCGCTAATAAAGCCACGAATGACCATATTACTCTATCTCCTTTTAGTTTGTTTACGAGCTCTTTCATAATTTTAGATTTGTTTCAGGTTTTTCTTGTTTCATGTTTCAAGTCCCTCCTAACGTGAAACTTGAAACATGAAACTTTTTTCTACAAGTTATGTACTGCTTGTTTGAATTGTTTTCCTCTGTCTTCGTAGTTTTCGAATAAATCGAAACTTGCGCAGGCAGGAGACAATAAAACAGCATCGCCTTTTTCTGTTAATCTTTGCGCTGTTTTTACCGCATCGTTCATGTTATTCACTTCAACCATAATATCAACTACATCTCCAAATGCGTTAATTATTTTATGGTTGTCAACCCCAAGACAAATAATTGCTTTTACTTTTTCACGAACTAATGACATTAATTCATTGTAATCGTTTCCTTTATCAACTCCACCAACAATCCAAACAGTTGGAACGTTCATACTGTCTAATGCGAAGAATGTAGCGTTTACATTTGTTGCTTTAGAATCGTTGATATATTGTACATTTTGAATTTTAAGTACTTTCTCTAAACGGTGTTCAACACCTTGAAAATTCGATAAACTTTCGCGTATTGTTGCATTTCTAATTTGCATCAACTTCGCTACAGAGCTTGCTGCCATTGCGTTTTTCATATTATGTTTTCCTTCTAACGCAATGTATTCTGTTTCCATTGTAAACTCTTCTTGGTTGATCTTTATTTCCATTTTGTTGTTATTTATAGAAGCTCCTTCGTCAAATTTTTCAGTCAGTGAAAAAGGAATTAATTTTGCTTTTGTTTTGTTATTTTTTAACCATTCTGCAATTGTCTCATCGTCTGCATCGTAAATAAGATAATCGCTTTCGGTTTGATTCATTGTTATTCGAAACTTTGAATTGATATAATTTTGATATTTATATTCGTATCGGTCTAAATGATCCGGACTAATATTGGTTATAATGGCAATATCCGGCCTGTAATCTATAATTCCGTCGAGCTGAAAACTACTTAATTCAAGAACATACGCATCGTATTTATTTTCGGCTACCTGCCAGGCAAAACTTTTACCGATGTTTCCTCCTAAACCAACATTCAAACCTGCGGATTTTAGCAAATGGTGCGTTAGCATTGTCGTGGTTGTTTTACCGTTGCTTCCTGTTATCCCAATTGTTAATGCTTCTGTAAAAGGTTTTGCAAATTCAATTTCAGAAATCACTTTTACTCCTGCTCCAATCAGCTTTTTTACGATGGGAGATTTCTCCGGAATCCCCGGACTTTTCATGACGACATCGGCATTTAAAATCAGGTCTTCTGTATGTTTTTCTTCTTCCCAGGCAATTCCATTAATTATAAGAACTTCTTTATAGCTTTCTTTTATTTTTCCAAAATCAGATACAAAAACCTCGTATCCTTGCTTCTTACCAAGAATAGCAGTTCCAACACCACTTTCTCCTCCGCCTAAAACAACTAATCTCATACTCTATTTAATTAAAAATTTAGAATTAAAAATTAAAAATCAGTTGTGACCTTTAATTGAATTCCTATTTTCCTTTTAGGGTTATTATAATTTTTGCTAATATTCTGCAAATTTCATCAGCCTCGCCATAGATGCTTTCAAATTCATTTACAGAGATATAATCTGTTGCTTTCAATAATTTTAACCAATAAATCGTTTCTCTAGCTTCTTTATATGAAATTTCAAGCTTAAACAAAAACTCTTTATCTGAACGTCCTCCAATTGATTCTTCAATATTTGCTCCTATCGAAGTTCCACATCTTAAAATCTGTTTACTTAAAACAAATTCCTTTTTTTTACCAGTTAGATATTTATATAAATTGATTATTCTAACCGCAAAGAGAAATGATTTCTCCTGAACAATATTCTCCTTCATCTACAAGAACGGGCAATCTTTTAATTTTTAATTCTTAATTTTTAATTGAACTTATCTCAGTTTTAAAGTAACAATTGACAATATGGCTAACATGATGGCAACAATCCAAAATCTGGTTACGATTTTACTTTCGTGATATCCTTTTTTCTGATAATGGTGATGCAATGGTGACATCAGAAAAACTCTTCGGCCTTCGCCAAAACGTTTTTTAGTATACTTAAAATAAAATACCTGAATAATCACAGAAGCACTTTCTGCTAAGAAAATTCCACAGAAGAAAACGATCAATATTTCTTTACGAACCGCAATTGCTAAAACGGCTATGATTCCACCAATAGTTAAACTTCCTGTATCGCCCATAAAGACGGAGGCGGGATAGGAATTGTACCAGAGAAACCCAATTAATGCGCCCACAAAAGCAGATATAAAAACCGTCATTTCTCCCGAATTGGGTATATACATTATATTTAAGTAATTCGAAAAAATAATATTCCCTGAAACAAATGTAAAAATCCCGAGTGCGAGAACGGAAATTGCCGAGGTTCCTGCGGCCAGTCCATCGATACCGTCTGTTAAATTAGCTCCGTTAGAAACTGCTGTGATAATAAAAATTACAACCGGAATAAAAATCAACCAAGCCCATTTTTCGTATCCATCACCTAAAAAAGATAAAACTTCAGCATAATCAAATTCATTGTTTTTTATGAAAGGGATTGTTGTTGCTGTAGACTTTTCTTCAACCGGAGCCGGCATAACTACAGTAGAATTTACAGATGATTTGTATATATCTGTTCTTCCTACATCTGTTCTTACGGTAACTGCAGGGTTAAAATACAAAACGGCACCTACGATTATTCCTAGACCAACTTGTCCTATAACTTTAAAAATACCTTTTAATCCTTGTTTGTCTTTTTTGAAAATCTTAATATAATCATCAATAAAACCAATTGTTCCCATCCAAAGTGTGGTTACAATAAGCAATACTATATAAATGTTTTGCAAACGGGCAAATAATAAAACCGGCAAAAGAGTTGCAAAAATAATGATCAGCCCACCCATTGTTGGCGTCCCTGCTTTTTCATTTTGACCTGCAAGCCCAAGCTCTCTAACTGTTTCTCCCACTTGTTGGTTACGCAAAAAGTTAATAACTCTTTTTCCGTAAATGGTTGACAGAAGTAACGAAAGCATAAATGCTAAAGCTGATCTAAAAGTGATGTACTGAAAAACTCCGGCTCCCGGCATGTCTAATGTTTTTCTCAAGTATTCAAATAAATAGTATAGCATATTTTTCTATTTTTTAAATTCCAATTTTGAAATTCCAAATTCCAATTGTTCTGGTGGTATTTGAACTTAAAAATTTATTGTTATTATTTGTTTAATTGATCTAAAATTTCTTTTACTGTTTCCATATCATCAAAATGATGACGAACACCATTTATTTCCTGATATGTTTCATGCCCTTTTCCGGCAATTAATATGATATCGTTTGACTGCGCTAGTTGACAAGCAGTTTTTATAGCTTGTTTTCTATCTGTAATTCTCAACATTTTTTTATAATTGTGCGCTTCTATGCCTTTTTCCATTTCATCCAAAATAACTTCCGGATCTTCATTTCTTGGATTATCAGATGTTAAAATTGCTTTATCACTTAAATCTGCTGCGATTTTAGCCATAATTGGCCTTTTGGTTTTATCTCTGTTTCCTCCGCAACCTACAACCGTAATTAATTGTTCGTTTTTAGTTCGGATGTCGTCAATGGTTTTTAAAACATTTTCTAAAGCATCCGGCGTGTGTGCATAATCTACAATTGCAGTAATATTTCCTTGTGAAACTATATACTGAAAACGCCCCGAAACACTTTCTAAATCAGATAGTAAACGCAAAGCCTCAAGACTATCCATTCCTAATTCTACAGCCGTACCGTAAATTGCCAAAACATTGTAAGCATTAAAAGTTCCAATAAGTTTTACCCAAACTTCATTATCATTAACCTTCAATAATAATCCTGACAATTGGCTTTCTAAAATTTGTGCCTTAAAATCTGCATAGGTTTTTAGAGCATATGTAAATTTTCTGGCAACCGTATTTTGCAACATTACGGTTCCGTTTTTATCATCGATGTTTGATAAAGCAAAAGCCGTTTTTGGCAATGAATCAAAAAATGATTTTTTAACGTCTCTGTATTCTGCAAATGTTGGATGATAATCTAAATGATCGTGCGATAGATTCGTAAAAATCCCGCCAACAAAATGCAATGCTTCTGTTCTTTTTTGATGAATTCCGTGTGAACTCACTTCCATAAAACAATGTGTTACTCCGGCTTCGATCATTTCATTTAAATAATGATTGATTGTTAATGAATCCGGTGTTGTATGTGTTGCATTATATTCAGTTTCATCAACCACAATTTTTACGGTTGATAATAAACCAACTTTAAAACCTGCTTTTTGAAACAACTGAAACAATAACGAAGCAATTGTTGTTTTTCCGTTTGTACCTGTAACGCCAACTAATTTTAGTTTTTCAGAAGGATTTCCGAAATAATTAGCCGCCATAAAAGCCAATGCTGTATTCGTATCTTTTACCTTAATATAAGTAATTCCTTTGGCAACATTTTCAGGAAGTGTATCGCAAATAATTGCTGTAGCACCTAACTGAATTGCTTTTTCGATATAATCATGCCCATCCGAAAGAGATCCTCGAATTGCAACAAAAACATCGTTTGCTTCAATTTTTCTTGAATCAAAATCAATTTTATGCACACCGATTTCTGTTGAACCTGTTACTGATTCAATAGCTACTTTATATAATATGTCTTTCAGTATTTTCACGATAATTCTAATACTATGGTTGTGTTTTTACTAATATTTTGTCCTGCCTGAATAGATTGTTTTTTTACTTTTCCTACTCCTATTACTTTCACTTTAATCTTTGTGCTAAGATTTTCTAATAAAGCAACGGCATCCATTCCCGGCATTCCTTTTAAATTTGGAATCTGATTTATTTTTTTATTGGATTCTTTATCAAACTTATCATAACTGATTTCTTGTTTTGGAATTTTAGAATCCAGCTTTTTAATTTTATTTGTTGATGGTGCATCTGTAAATATTTTTTGGGCTATTCTCTTAAAAACTGGCCCCGCAACGTCTGCTCCGTAATAATTATTATTAGCTGTATTGGGTTTATGAACTACCACAATACAAGAATATTTTGGATGATCAGCCGGAAAATACCCAGCGAAAGAAGAAGCATAATACATTCCTTCTCTTCCTGCTTTACCATAATTTACCATAGCTGTTCCTGTTTTTCCTGCCATCGAAAAATCTTTCGAATACAACTTAGAACCTGTTCCTTTTTTTACCACATTTTGCAAAACTGCTTTTACTTTTTTAAGCGTTTCCGGTGAACAAACCTGTGGATTGATTACCTCTGTATCAAACTTTTTAATGGTTTTATTCCATTCTTTTATTTCAGATACAAATTGTGGTTTTACCATTACACCATTATTTGCAATTGAATTATATAATGTTAAAGTCTGCATTGGCGTGACCGAAACTCCATATCCAAAAGCCATCCACGGAAGTGAAACTCCTGACCAGTTTTTATCTTTTGGATGCGGAATGATTGCTCTTCCTTCTCCTTTAAAATGCAATCCTAATGTTTTATTTAATCCAAAGCTCTTGATATGATCTACAAATTTTGCCGGATTGTTTTTATAGTTTTCATAAACTGCCTGAACCATTACCGTATTTGACGAAAGTTCGAATCCACGGGCTAATGAAACTTTTCCGTAACCTCCATTATGCGAGTCACGAACAGAACGTCCGTAATACTTTACTACACCGCCATGGCTGTCATAAACCGTACTTGTATCAGCAACTTTATCTTCTAAAATGGCCATCAAATCAACTAGTTTAAAAGTCGATCCGGGTTCGTGAGACTCAGCAATTGCATAATTGGTTGTTTCATAATACGATCCGTCTTCTGCTCTTCCTAAATTAGAAATTGCTTTTACGTGACCCGTTTCTGTTTCCATTACCACAACACAGCCATGATCTGCTTCATAATCCTGAAGTTGTTTCAATAAAGCATGATGTGCAATATCCTGAATAAAAACATCTATTGTCGAAATAACATCGTAACCGTCAATTGGATCTACTTCGTTTATATCACGAATAGGTTTCCATTGTCCTTTTGCAATTTTTTGTTTTAAAATCTTACCATCTTTTCCGTTCAGATAACTTTTAAAAGCCCACTCGATTCCTTTACCAACTTCTACTCCGGTTGCAGGATCGATACGGTCGTAACCAATTGTTCTTTCAGCAATTTTTCCTATTGGATGTTTTCTAACGGTTTCCTGTTCAATTATAATTCCGCCTTTAAAAGCACCTAAATTAAATAATGGAAAACCTTTTATTTTTACATATTCGGTATAACTTAAATTGCGGGCAATCAAATAATAACGATTTTTATTTGATCTGGCTTTTCTTAATTCTTTTTCAAAATAACTTTCTGATTTTCCTAAAACAGTTACTAATGAATCTGATAATGCTTTTACATGTTTTTCAAAAGTTTCTGTTTTTGGTGCTTTTGCATCAAATCTAATTTCATAATTAGGAATTGATGTTGCAAGCAAACTTCCGTCAGCCGAATAAATATTTCCTTTGTTAGCCGGAATTACAAAATTTCTAACGGTACGCTGTTTCGCAAGTTGTCTATAGTGATCACCCTGAACCCATTGAATATTAGTCAATTTAACGACAATAGCAATTGCCATCAAAAAGATGAAAACTGCTACGAGGTAAATTCTGTAGGATATATGTTTATCGTCTACTGCCATATTCTTTTAAGGAAACTTTTTTCTTCTTCTTTTGTAACTTCTATTTTCACCGGAGGAACTGTTGATGGAAAAATTTGCTTTTCGAGCATTTTATCCGATATCGTTGACTCCATTTTTAACTTCATTAATTCTGAACGTCGGTCTACAAACTCTGATCGCAATTCTTTTACATCATTGTTTAATTTTGCAATTTCAAAAACCTTTTGTTCGTATCGCTGTGTATTTGCAATCATTATTATGGCAAGCAAAATGATAAAAACAATGAAACGCCAGTTTTTCACCGCGTCATCGTTTAATAGAAATCTTGCTTTTAATATGCTAAATACTCCGCCTTTCATTTTTCTACCTTATTATTATATCTTTTCTGCAATTCTTAATTTTGCACTTCTTGCTCTGTTATTAATTTTGATTTCGGCATCATCAGGAACAATCAATTTTCCGATTGTTTTAAAAGGAACTGAAAAATTTCCGAAGAAATCGCGTTCCGGTTCTCCTTCAAACATTCCGTTTTTAATAAACCTTTTTACCAATCTGTCTTCCAGAGAATGATAAGAGATTACAGAGAATCTTCCTCCCGGATTAAGAATTTCTAACGACTGCTCGATAAATTCTTTTAAAACATCCATTTCCTGATTTACTTCAATACGAATCGCCTGATAAATCTGGGCTAATATTTTATTTCGAACTCTTTCCGGTAAATATTTAGCCAAAACTTCTTTTAATTCATCTGTCGTTTTAATTGGCTGATGTTCTCTTGCTTCTACAATTGTTCTTGACAAAAGTGGTGCGTTTTTCAACTCTCCATAATCAAAAAAAACACGACGTAAATCCTGTTCTTCATATTCATTGACAACCCTGTAAGCATTTAAATCATTTTTCTGACTCATTCGCATATCGAGTTCGGCATCAAATCTTGTCGAGAAACCTCGTTCGGGAACATCAAACTGATGTGATGAAACGCCTAAATCTGCCAGAATTCCGTCCACACTTTTTACACCATGAAAACGCAAGAACCTTTTTATAAATCTGAAATTCTCATTAATTAAGGTAAACCTCTCATCTGGTAATGCATTTGCTAAAGCATCTTCATCCTGATCAAAAGCAAATAATTTTCCGTTTGGTCCTAATCGTTTCAAAATTTCTTTTGAATGACCACCGCCGCCAAACGTAACATCTACATATATTCCGTCAGGCTTAATATTTAAACCATCAACTGTAGGATGAAGCAAAACCGGATTATGATATTCCATTGTCGTCGTCATTAATATTTCCCATTACTTCTTCGGCTAAATCTGCAAAATCCATATCTTCGCCGCTTATTGATTTTTCATATAAATCTTTATCCCAAATCTCAACAATATTAACCGCAGATGAAAAAACAACATCTTTCGCAATACCTGAAAATGACACCAAATCTTTTGGTACCAATAACCTGCCTAATGCATCAATCTCTACCACTTTAACTCCAGCCGTAAATCTTCGAATGAAATCATTGTTTTTTTTTACAAAACGATTCAGTTTGTTGATTTTTTGCATCATCAAATCCCATTCATCGATTGGATACAATTCTAAACACTGTTGAAAAACAGAGCGCTTCAAAACAAAACCGTTTTGAAGAGATGAAGCCAGCTGCTTTTTTAAGGGCGCAGGCAACATTAGCCTCCCTTTAGCATCGACTTTACACTCATATGTTCCGACAATTGTGTTCAAAAAAATTACATTAATATGTTATACAGCAAAAATATAAAAAATATTACCACATTTTACCACTAAATACCACTTTGTTAATAAGTTTAACCACTTTTGACTTAAAAGAATTAATTAATAGACAATCAATGCATTAGACATTAATTATTCTAAAAAGAATATTGTTGAGGAATTGTAAAAAATACACAGCAATTCTCTTAAAAACATAACTATTATATAAAAATTTTAACATTCTGTCATTCCTTTAATACCTCCAATAAATACTGATTTTTAATCACTTAGATATTCGACTAAAATTATCTAGTTAAAAAACGGTAGCAAAAATCCATTTTTATTTATTTAACCCTATATTTGTCCAAATTGAAATTGGCATTAGATTAGATGGACAAAAACTACAAAAAAGAAGGCAAGTACAGCTATTATGAAGCTGGAGAAGGAACTCCTATCGTTATTTTACACGGCTTAATGGGAGGCCTAAGTAACTTTGATGCTGTAGCAGAATATTTCCCAACAAAAGGATATAAAGTTGTAATTCCTGATTTGCCAATATATACCCAAAGTATTTTAAAAACAAACGTAAAAAGTTTTGCAAAATACGTTAAGGACTTTATTACTTTTAAAGGCTTTGACAAAGTAATTTTATTAGGTAATTCGTTAGGAGGACATATCGCTCTTTATCATACAAAATTATATCCCGAAAAAGTAGCAGGACTTGTAATTACCGGAAGTTCCGGACTTTACGAAAGTGCTATGGGAGACAGTTACCCAAAAAGAGGCGATTACGAATACATCAGAAAAAAAGCTGAAGCTGTATTTTATGATCCTAAAATCGCAACTCCTGAACTAATTGATGAAGTATATGCTACCGTAAATGACCGCATTAAACTGATCAAAACTTTAACGATTGCTAAAAGCGCCATTCGTCATAATATGGCAAAAGATTTACCAAAAATGACAGCTGAAACCTGTATCATTTGGGGTAAAAATGATGCCGTTACGCCACCAAATGTTGCGGAAGAATTTGACAAATTATTGCCTAATTCAAGTTTATACTGGATTGACAAATGTGGACACGCTGCTATGATGGAACATCCTGAAGAATTCAACAAAATTCTTGAAGAATGGCTTGTTAAGAAGAATTTATAGCATCTAACTTTCGATTTCAGGAGGTTTAAAAAACAAAACACATGAAAATTAATACCGCCGAATTTATTATCAGTAATTCTGAAGTTGCAAAATGTCCCAAGGATTTTTTGCCGGAATATGCTTTTATCGGTCGCTCGAACGTAGGTAAGTCATCGTTGATCAACATGCTTACCAACCATAAAAATTTAGCTAAAACTTCAGGAAGACCTGGAAAAACACAGCTTATTAATCACTTTAAGATTAACAACAACTGGTTTCTTGTCGATTTGCCTGGTTACGGTTATGCTAAAGTTTCTAAAAAAACAAAATCGGTTTTTCAGCAATTTATTACCGATTATTTTGAAACCAGAGAACAACTTGTTTGCGCTTTTGTTTTGATTGATATTCGTCACGAAGCCCAAGCAATTGATATTGAATTTATGTCTTACATGGGAGAAAGCGAAATTCCGTTTTGCATTATTTTTACCAAAGCAGACAAAATCAGCAAGACAAAAATTGACTCTCATATTGCTGCATATAAAAAGCAAATGTTTGCCAATAACTGGGAAGAAATGCCACATTATTTTGTGACTTCTGCAACAGAACAAACCGGAAAAGATGAAGTTTTAAATTATATAGACGAAGTAAATCAGGAGGTTTTTAAAAACAATAGTGAGTTTTAAATTCCAAATTTTTAAAATTCCAAATTCCAACCTGAAAAATAAATTTCAAAAAATAAAAAATCCCAAATTCCAACCTTACAATTGGAATTTGGGATTTTTATATTTACAACTCCTAAATTTTTGGAATTTGGAATTTTAAAAAATTGGAATTTACTTTGTAAGTTCCAGTTTTTCCGCAAAATAATCACAGAAGTCTTTCATTGTATCTGCCATTTTTTCGTCATCGGTAGCACGTTTAAAAGTGTCTGACATTGCAACTAATGTCTGGTGAAAGAAAATTTTCATTTCATCAACCGGCATATCTTTTGTCCACAAGTCGATACGCATCGTTTCCTTGGCTTTACTGTCCCAAATTGACAACATGATAGCTTTTGCTTCTTCGGCTTGTACACCGCCATCCTGAGCGCTCCATGTTAATTTTTCCGGCACACGGTTTTCGTCTAATTCTATATTGAATTTAATTTCTGAGTTTATTGTATCTGACATTATTTCTTAGGTTTATATTTTGACTTTTCGAAAATTTCTTTTGCATCTGTTTTTAATAATTCCGGCAACGTAACATTATTATTATTCTTCATGTACGAACGCACCATTTGCCAGCCGATCCAGGCCCCAACTCTTCCCGGCGAATCGTTATCTAATTCTAAATAAAATTTAGAAAATGGTGCTGGTGCAATAAAACGTGTATTTAATTTAGGATCTGCACTGTATAACATTTCTTTTTCAAGAAAATAACGCCACATATAATTTTCATTTTCTTCACACCATTTTATTTGTTCCGGCGTATAGCCCATTTTATCCGCATCTGTATAATCCGGCAAAAGCAAATCTTTTGCATACAATTGTTTTCCTTCAAAAATCATTTGAGAAAGCAACGTTTTATCTGCAGAAAGCGGAATGTTTCTGTAAGCAAAACTAGAAACCACATCTGGCATGATTTGTTTTTCTTCGAAATTTTGTTTCAGGTAATTTGGAAACTGATAAAACTTATGATCTTTACCCAAATACAACTCTAATGCAACTATGACCAAACTGTCTGCATAGATTGCTTTGGCATTATAATCCATTTCTGCAATTACGGTAATTACTTTAGGTGTTTTTGTTTTTGGAAAATAGTATTTTACATGTTGAAACAGAGCATTGAATTCCTCACGAACCGGTTCAAAATTGCCGTACTTTTTTTGTACCTCTGTATAAACTTCTTTCCAAATCGGGTCCTGCATTTTATTTAACCAAACTGTATCATCATTTCCCGGAGGAAAAAAGAAAGGATATTGTTTTTTTACTTTAGCCAGATCTTCTGGTTTGGTTTCAAAAAATACTTTATCAAAACGTTCTACTTTAATATCAACAGGAATTTCCTCAACTGCTTTTTCGACCTTACTTTTTTGATCACAAGACAAAAAAAACAAGCACAGAACCACTGCAAAGCGATATATTTTCATTTTATTTTAATTAGATTTGTGTTGCTGGAATTTAAGTAAAACGTATACTTAAAAATTTTATGCAAATATACATCCCTGTATTTTAAAACTTGAACTATTATGGCTAAAAAAAGTACGATTCAGACAGAAAAAGTAAATACCTACATTGTAGAGTGGTTGAAAAATTATGCTAACAATGCAAAAGTAAATGGTTTTGTGATTGGAATTTCCGGTGGAGTTGACTCTGCAGTAACCTCGACCTTATGTGCGCAAACAGGTTTAGACGTTTTATGTGTAGAAATGCCAATACATCAGGCCGAAAATCAGGTTTTGAGAGGAAGAGAGCATATTGAACAATTAAAAAAGCGTTTTCCGAATGTTTCAAACGTGCAAACTGATTTGACAACCACTTTTGAGGCTTTTAAGGGTTCTGTGCCAACATCAAAAGATTCAACAAAAGTTAATTTATCGTTAGCGAATACCAGAGCACGTTTACGCATGACTTCTTTATACTATCTAGCTGGTATTCACGGGCTTTTAGTAGCAGGGACGGGCAATAAAGTAGAAGACTTTGGTGTAGGTTTCTATACAAAGTACGGAGATGGAGGAGTTGACCTAAGCCCAATTGCTGACTTAATGAAGTCTGATGTTTATGCTCTTGGCGAATATTTAACAATTCCAAACTCAATTTTAACAGCAGCCCCTACAGATGGTTTATTTGGTGATAATCGAACAGATGAGGACCAATTAGGAGCTAGTTATGATGAACTTGAATGGGCGATGCTTGCAGCGGAGTCAGGAAATACGGTAGCTGACTTTAATGGGAGAGAAAAATCTGTCTTTGAAATTTATAAACGTTTAAACACCAGCAACAAGCATAAAATGGATGCCATACCTGTTTGTTTAATACCAAAAACGTTAAAATAAAACTTTTTAACATTTGTCTGTCATTAATTACAGAATTTATTTATTAATTTTACAACTCCAAAAAACATGATAATAATTCTAAAAAGGTAAAATTATGATTAAAGTATGTCTTGCAGACAATCATCCTGTGACTCACTTTGGCGTTAAGTCTTATTTCAAAGACCACGATCAAATTTCAATTGTTGCCAACGTAGGCAATTTTTCAATGGTTAGAGATATTCTTCAGACGAAGGAGATTGACATCCTAATTCTAGATCTAGAGTTAGAAGGTCTTTCGAGCATCTTCGAAGTGAAATCTATTCTGAAAAATTTTCCAAAAACAAAAATTGTAATTTTTAGTGACCTCGCTGAACAGATGTATGCTCCAAACGCGATTAAAGCAGGAGTCTCTGGTTACGTGCACAAAACAGAAAAACTTGAAACTTTAGGTCTTTCTATTATCAAAGTGCATGAAGGAAAAATTATTATCAATGAAACAGTTCGCAAAAACATGGCCCTAATTGCTAAACAAAGCAAGAGCGAACGTTTGTACCGAAAACTTTCTAATCGTGAGATTGAAGTTTTACGCTACTTAAGCGACGGTAAGAAAAACAATGAAATCTCAAAAATTTTAAACCTGAACGAAAAAACGATCAGTACTTACAAATTGAGATTATTGACTAAATTAAATGTTACTAATTTAGTAGACTTAGTTAATAAAGCTAAGACATTAGAAATTATTTAATGGTGTAAAATTACTCTTCTGATATCTTCCAAATATCAGCGAATAATCCAAAAACCGTAGACGAAAGCTCTGTATTATCTGATTTATCAGTTATATAGAGCTTTTTAATTTTTATTTAATGATACGGAACTACTACTCTGCCTAGTTTTCTTGAAAAATTATTCAGCAATTTTGAATAGTCTACAACCATTGATAATAATTCTGAATTATCTTCTTGCGGATCAGACAACAATGAATTTTTTAATTCATGGATAATTTTTGAAACTAAATACCACCGCATTGAAAATATAGTATCTGAAACATTTTGTTCGATTGTTGCGTTTTTATGCTTCGGAAATATATTTTGCCCTTCCCAATTATGAATGGTTACTTTTTCATCTTCCATTAAAATATTAGTAACTTCCTGAGCAAAATCAGGATGCAGGTGCATTAAATATTTATCTAAACTAAAACTTTCATTTTGATTGTAAAAATCGATCAAACCTTTAAAAATATCCTGAAAGAGCTGATTTGACAATTCTACTTCGTCTTCCTGAAGACTTAAATATACTTTTTCGTAAACTTTATATTTTCTTTTTTCCGAAACTTCTTTTATAACTCCTTCTTCATCTGCTTTTAGGAAAACATCTTCAAAATCTTCTAAAACACTTCCGTAAAGCAATAATATTTCGATAATTTTTCTTTCGAAACCGTATAAAATATCTACTTTTTCTGTCTGTTGCTGCGGATATCCCGGCTCATCTGAATAACCTTCCGGCGGCCCTGTTCTTGGATCTTCCGGATCTCCTCCTGAATATCCGGTTTGTTTTGGATTTTGGTTTCTAAAAACTTCAAAAGGTTTTTGCTCCTGTTTTTGCTTCTTATTAGCTTCTGCAACATCTTTTTGAATCAACTGAGCCAGAGTACTTACCAAAACCTGCTCAGAAATATCCATAATTCTGGCACATTCCTGAATATAAACTTCACGCTGAATACGGTCCGGGATTTTAGAAATACTACTAACCATATCCCTTATCAAATCGGCCTTTTTTATAGGGTCGTTTTTAGCATCGCCCATTAGGATCGAAGCTTTAAATTGAATAAAATCTTTGCTGTTTTCTTCTAAATAAGCTACTAAATCGTCGTGCGAATTTTTTCGTGCAAAACTGTCAGGATCTTCTCCATCAGGAAAAGAACAAACTCTAACATTCATTCCTTCTTCCAGAATCAAATCGATTCCCCGAATAGAAGCGCGTAGCCCTGCAGCGTCACCATCAAAAAGTACAGTGATATTTCTTGTCAGACGATTAATTAACCGAATCTGATCTGGCGTTAAAGCTGTTCCTGATGATGCTACAACATTCTCAATTCCGGCCTGATTAAACTGAATAACATCGGTATAACCTTCTACCAAGTAACAATTATTTTGTTTTGCGATAGCTTGTTTTGCATGAAAAATACCGTAAAGCACTTTACTTTTATGGTAAATATCACTTTCGGGTGAATTCAGGTATTTTGCTGCTTTTTTATCATTGGTTAGAATACGTCCACCAAAACCTAAAACACGTCCCGACATACTCTGTATCGGAAACATAACACGTCCTTTGAACCTATCAAAAGGACGATCTTCTCTTGCTATGGTTAAACCTGTACTTTCTAAATATTCTAATTTATATCCTTTTCCAAGTGCTTCTTTCGTAAATGCATCCCAGGTTTCAGGAGAATATCCTAAATTAAATTTCTTTATGATTTCATTGGTAAAACCTCTTTCTTTAAAATAAGAATAACCAATGGCTTTTCCTTCTTCAGAATTTAAAAGTACATCGTGAAAATACTTTGATGCAAACTCAGAAACCAGATACATACTTTCGCGTACATCTGTTATTGCTTTTTCTTCATCTGTTTGTTCCGTTTCTTCAATTTCGATATTGTATTTTCTGGCCAGATACCGAATAGCTTCCGGATAGGTAAATTGTGAATGTTCCATCAGGAATTTTACAGAATTCCCTCCTTTTCCTGTACTAAAATCTTTCCAGATTTGTTTTACAGGCGACACCATAAACGATGGAGAGCGTTCATCTGAGAACGGACTCAGCCCTTTGAAGTTACTTCCGGCGCGTTTTAAATTTACAAAATCACCAATAACCTCCTCTACACGAGCGGTTTCAAAAACAGTATCAATTGTATTTTGTGAAATCAAAACGTAAAATATTTTTAAAGTTGAGAGCCTGTAAAAGTACACAAATCAATCTTGAAATCTGAAAATTTTACACAAAAAAAGTGCCTCTTTCGAAGCACTTTTTCTACTAACTAATCTCAACTCAATTTTTAATTTAAATCTAAACGTAATCCTAATGAAATATTTTTTTCTTCCACTAAATTATCCTGAAACAATGGGTTTAAATCGTATTTTAAATACAAACTAACCGCTTTGTATCCAATATAAGAACTAAGACCATAAATGAAATTATTAACATTGTAATCGCCCTTTATCGTTGTTTTATATTTTAAATCTTCTTCTTCAAATTTTAGGATTTGTTTCGATTTTACGTTGATTCCGGCATAACCCCCAATTCCGAAACGAAAACTTTCATGTGTTCTGAAATAGGTTTTTCCGTTGCTGAATTTAGGTTTCGAAAAATCGAATTCCAGATGTACAGGCGCAACTAAATACACATTTCTAAAGCGAGATTCATTCAAATGTGTAGCATTAATTTGTAAATTAGTCTGTTCTCCGTTTACAACAAAAGTTCTGTTATCTGTTGGACGAATATTGTTGTACATTAATGAAAGCCCATATTTGGCGTGCAATAAATTATTTGTTTTCATTAATCTTGAATTATAGGTTAAACCCCATTCGTAAAAATGCGAACCCATAAAACTATAATTTGAATCCTGAAGTTTTCCGTCGACCATCATGTTGTTTAAACCCATCGCAAAAACAAACTGCGAAGTGGTTCTTTTCTCGCCATAAATAGAATCTTTATGTCGTTTACTATTCCAGTTTTTATCATTCCAGTGAATTACCAGAGCATGTTTTTTTGTTGAATCCTGCTCTTTGATTTTTCCATCAACTTTTTGTTGTACTAAATCATTAAGTTCATTCTGAGCCAAAGTCACTTTTTCTTCAATAATAACAGCTCTTGCTTCGGCCAATTCTTTTTTGCGTTTTTCGGCCACTTCCATCGTTATTTTTCCGTTAGACAACTGAACATTTACGGCTTCGATTTCTTGTTTCAAAGCTTCTTTTTCTTCTTTGGTGATTTTCTCGATTTTATCGGCAATTTCTCTGGCTCTAGATTCAAAAGTTTCCTGTCCAAGCACTTTGCTGACAAATAAGAAAACTAAAATTACGAGGTAAACGGTAAAATTTTTCATGATTGATTTTTTTTTGATTGTTGATTGATGATTATTTAATGGTGAATTGTGAGTTGTGAATTGTGAATTGTGAGTTGTAAATTCTTTACTCTTTACTCTTTACTCTTTACTCTTTACTCTTTACTCTTTACTCTTTACTCTTTACTCTTTTTGATTCCGATTTGTAACCGCCACTTTAACCGTTTGGTAGTTTTTATTGACTTTGGTAATTACCCTTTCTCTAAACGAAAGTTCTAATTCCCCGTCGACCTGATTGAGTAAATCGCTGGCATTGACTTTTATTTTTTTTGCTTTCGTTGAATTTTCTGCTACAACGGTCTTTTCTGCTGAAGTTATCAACTGATCGACGTTTTCATTTTTAGAAGTTTCGACTGTTGTAGCTTGATTACTGATTGATTGTTTTTCCTGATTGTTTTTGATGATGACTGAAGACTCCGCTATTTGATTTTCTTGATTTTTTATTCGTTTATGTGATTTCTGATTTGGATTTATTTTTTCTTCTTTCTTTAAAATTTGGCCTGAACTTTTATCTGAATTTGCAATTTCTGTTTTAGAAGTATCTATTGCGTTCAAACTTGGTTTTACAATTGAATCTTTCTTTACATTTTCTTTTATTACGACATTTTCTTTCGGAGTTTCAATGTTATTTTTCTTCTGGTTAAAAAAGAAAGTTCCAACCAATAAAAACCCAACAATGCTGGCAGCGATATAAAGCCATTTGTTTTTTGAAGCTTTTTGGGGCTTGCTTTCTTCAGCAATACTCAACATCGCATCTAATCGATCCCATGCTTTATGGCTTGGCTCAATTTTGCGTTGATTTAATTTATCACGGAAATCCTTTTCAAAATTATTCGGTTCCATTATCTTGTTTTTTTAATGTATTAATTTGAGTTTGCAGCATTCTTCTGGCATGGGATAATTGCGATTTCGATGTTCCTTCATTAATGCCCAGCATCTTTGCAATTTCATTGTGTTTATAACCTTCAATTGCGTATAAATTGAAAACCATTTTGTAGCCGTCCGGCAAGGCATCAATTAAAAACTGAATCTGATCTATAGAAAACTGTATATCTATGGCGTTAAAACTTTCTTCAACATATATTTCATCTTCTGTGAATTTTACTTTTTTCTGAACTCTTAAATACGAAATGCATTCGTTAACCATGATTCTGCGAATCCAGCCTTCAAAACTTCCTTTATGTTCAAATTTGTTCAGGTTGGTAAATACTTTCATAAAAGCGGTTATCATTACATCTTCTGCCAGTTGAATGTCTTTTATGTATTGTCGGCAAACGCTTAACATTTTTGATGAAAACCTACTATATATCTGTTGCTGTGCTTGTCGATTATGTTCGACAGCCAACCTGATAATTTCGGTTTCTTCCTGATGTAAATGAATAATTTTCATTAATAAGCGTTCAAATTTTGTTTTACTAACAGACTTCTATTAGCATAGACGAGTATCGTTTTAAAATGGTTGCATCTAAGTAGAAAAAAAATCAATAAATAATTCAAACCATTGATTTACTGATACTTAAATTTATTTTAATTTTAGAAAAAAAACAGCATCCGGCTAAAACCAAGAAAAAATACAATAAAAAAACCTTGCTATAAAACTATTGCAAGGTTCTTTAAAATAAAATATTTTTGATAATAACATTTTACGGGCAAGTTTTACCAACCGCCGCCTCCACCGCCACCGCCACCGCCGCCGGAACTTCCGCCACCAGAGCTGCCGCTGCTCCAGCTGCCACTACTTCCTGATGAGGAGTTCGATGATTTAGAGGGAGTTGGATCGGTTCCTGCTGCACTTACAGAATTTCCAAAACCAGATAAAAATAGTGTTGGCTGTCTGTAAAAAGTATCGTTTCCTTGATACCAATCCGGATTATATTTTGCGAGTTCTAAAATTTCTTCAAATTGTTTTCCCCATTTTATTTCGACTCCCAATGCTATTGCGTACGGAAGCAATTTTTCGAATAATTGAGGTGTCAGCTCAGGCGGATTCAACATATTCATCCTGTCTTTCTCTGCCGTTTCGAGATATAATTTAAATCCTTCTAATCGATTAAATGCTTCGGCCCCTTTTTCTGTAAATTTCCCCAAATTCACTACGTAGAAAATATACATTAAAAAAACGACACCAATAACTACAATTTGTATTGTGCTTAAAAAAGGAATTGTCATTAAAAATATTCCAACTGCCATTGGATAAGTAAAGAAAGCTAAAATGAATCTTAAAATGACTAAACCAGTTCTCTCTTCTTTTTGTAAAAACCAATAGGTTAATGCCGCCACAGCACAAATTAATCCTGTATAAAAAGTATAATTTACGAATCCTTTGTTTTTAGACAATATCTCATAGATCAATCCTCCAATTACAAAAACTGCAAAACCAATCCATTTTAATCGCGTATTGTTTTGGTAAATTTCCTCTAACTTAATTTGATTTTCTATCGCTTTAGTCCATTTAGAATAAGCTTTCTCAAAAATTCTATAGTTAGAATCCTCCACTTTTATTTTTGCTTTTTTAGAAAAACTATCTACTATCGCTGATTCTTCAGAACTTAAAGATTTTGATTCTTTTTCTACAACTTCAATTTCGTATTTGTTTTCGTTTACAAAAATGCCGCTTTCTATGGTAGAACAAATTTTAATAGCACCTTTTACTGCACTATTTATAAGTGAGGCCATGTGTATTTTTGCATTGAGCTTTCTATGATAGACATACCCTACAAGCGCAGGAGACCAATCAAAAGGAGGCAAAAATTCCGGTATTACAGTTTTTTTAACAGGATCTTTTCCATGTCTTCTCCAACTAAAAAAGAAAAAAAGAAACATTGCAATTCCAAAAACAACAGACCACAAATAGGTTTTGATTTGTTTGTAAAAAGAATTTGATTTTTGAACAAGAGTTGGAGGGTCAATAATTCCTTTAGGAAATGAAGCTGCAACAGTTAAGCCTTCATTTGATCGAAGTTGGACTGCCGAAAAAGTAACGATTGTTTTGCTGTCATTTAACGAACTAATACAATTTGAGGCCGAAGATCCTTCGCTACCGGTATAACAATGTAAATTTTCAAATTTATTGTTTTCAGATGGGAGATAAAACTGGCAGGTTGCTTTATCAATAGGAAAATCCCAGCCATTTCCGGTTACATTCCAATACAGTTCATCATAATTGTCAAAATATCCAATCTGAAACGGAACGCTGTAACTGATCTGGTATTTATACGTTCCGTTTTCTAATTCAACAGCTGCGTCTCCGATGTAAATTTTCCAATAATTTCCTTCTTCTTTTGTAAAATAATCTTCGGTTGCTCCGTCTTTTTTAATGGAATTTATCGAATATTTTACATCGATATTATTACCGTCTTTATCTTTTCGGGTTACCGGAAAAGTTCTTAAAAGTCCGTGTTTAAAAACATTTCCTTCTGCTTTTATCGTAATATTTTCGACAACCTCAATGGTTCCTGATTTTTCGATTTGAACTTTAACGTCAAAATCTAAAATTCTTTCCTGAGCGTGAAGTTGATAAACGAAAATAGAAAATAGAACAAAAAATATATTTTTTAGTCGCATATAATAAAGGAATTAAAACTGAACTTTTGGTGTTTCTCGTTGTGCCGCATCTTCTAATTCAAGGAAGTTTCTTTTGGAGAAACCTAAGGATTTAGCAAACAAGTTACCCGGAAAAGATTCAACACCAATATTGTAATCTCTGACAGTTCCGTTATAATATCTTTTTGAACGTTCGATTTCAGTTTCAATTTCACTCAATTCTGATTGCAGGCTAAGAAAATTTGTATTGGCTTTTAGGTCAGGATAGTTTTCTGCCAATGCAAAAATAGTTCCAACCGCATTGCCGAGTTTTTTGTCAAGCTGCAGTTTTTCATCTGCACTGCCCGCATTTAAAGCCTGGTTACGAATATTTACTATACTTTCAAGTGTTTCTCTTTCGTGATTTAGATATCCTTTTACGGTTTCTATAAGGTTAGGAATTAAATCGAATCGTTTTTTTAAAATAACGTCAATACCGCTCAAAGCTTCTTCGAGCACATTTCTTTTCGAAACTAAACCATTGTAAAGCACTATCAGGTAGATAGCTAAGATAATTAGAACTCCAAACACTCCTATCAGTATAATCATATTTTTATTATTAAATTCATGTCGAATTTAGTAATAAATACACTGAAATTAGCAAGCGAATTATTTTTTTCTTTCGATAACGTAGTTTACCATTAAGATCAATGCTGCTTTGAACTCAGAATCAGGGTAATTGCCTAAAAGCGAAAGTGCTTCTTGTTGAAATTCGACCATTTTATTTTCGGCGTAAGCCAAACCATTATTATCTTTTACAAAAGCAATTACTTCTTTAACGCGTTTTTTGTCTTTATTGTGGTTTTTGATGGAGTTTATCAACCACTTTTTTTCCTGCGGCGTACATGTATTTAAAACATGAATTAAAGGCAAAGTCATTTTTTGTTCTTTAATATCAATCCCGGTTGGTTTGCCAATGGCTTCTTCGCTGTAATCGAATAAATCATCTTTGATCTGAAAAGCCATTCCGATAAGCTCACCAAACTTACGCATGTTTTCGACCTGAATATCATCTTCAATTACTGATTTTGCGCCAAGAGCACAACAAGCTGCAATAAGTGTTGCGGTTTTTTTCCGGATGATTTCGTAATAAATGTCTTCTGTAATATCCAGTCTTCTGGCTTTTTCTATCTGGAGTAATTCTCCTTCGCTCATTTCGCGAACGGCTACAGAAATAATTCGAAGCAAATCAAAATCGCCATTATCTATAGAAAGCAATAGTCCTTTTGAAAGCAAATAATCGCCAACTAAAACGGCAATTTTATTTTTCCAGAGTGCATTTATGGAGAAAAATCCGCGGCGGCGATTACTGTCGTCAACCACATCATCGTGCACTAAAGTAGCAGTATGGATAAGCTCTATTACTGAGGCTCCACGATATGTTCTTTCGTTTACAATTCCACCGGAAACCATTTTTGAAGTTAGAAAAACAAACATCGGACGCATTTGTTTTCCTTTTCGGTTTACGATGTAATACGTTATGCGGTTTAGCAATGCAACCTTTGAGGTCATCGATTCATGGAACTTTGTTTCAAAAAGTTCCATCTCGTTAAAAATGGGCTGTTTTATTTGAGAAGTAATATTCATTTCGATTCCAAATATACTATTTTAAATAAAAAAACGTTCTTTACTTATGTTAGTATATCAATATTTTATATAATAATTAAGAAAGCAGACCAAAAACATTCTCTATTTAAAGACTAATTTGAGTTCACTAATTAAATTTAAAACATTTAAATTATTTAATGAAAACAAGTTGAATGGAATAAATAAGAATCCTTTTTGCCCAAAGAAAAAGCATTAAAAACAAGTTAAATTCTTGTCTTTAATGCTTTTTATTTTAGTGTTTGATTTTATCCTTCTTTATTGGCCAGTTGTCCGCAGGCGGCGTCAATATCTTTTCCGCGGCTGCGACGTACTTTTACCACTATTCCAATATTTTCAAGTGCTTTTATATAAGCCATAATAGACTCTTCTGAAGCTTGTTGAAACTCTCCGTCATCAATTGGGTTATATTCGATTAAATTGACTTTGCAAGGCACGTATTTGCAAAATTTAACCAAGGCATCAATAGAAGCTTTATCGTCGTTAATTCCTTTCCAGACAACATATTCGTATGAAATCTTATTTTTTGTCTTTCTGTACCAATATTCTAATGCTTCCCGCAAATCTGCCAGAGGAAAGTTCTTGCTGAAAGGCATAATTCTGGCGCGAATTTCATCAATTGCCGAATGCAAAGAAACTGCCAATTTGAATTTTACATCATCATCGGCCATTTTTTTAATCATTTTCGGAATTCCTGATGTAGACACCATAATACGTTTTGGTGACATTCCTAAGCCTTCCGGCGAAGTAATCATATCAATTGCTTTAATGACATTATTATAATTCATTAAAGGCTCTCCCATTCCCATGAAAACAATATTCGAAAGCGGATGATTGTGATACAAACGGCTTTCTTTATCAATTGCGATTACCTGATCGTAGATTTCTCCCGGTTCCAGGTTTCGCATTCTTTTTAATCTTGATGTTGCACAAAAATTACAATCTAAACTACAGCCCACCTGACTTGAAACACAAGCTGTTGTTCTGGTTTCTGTTGGAATTAAAACAGATTCTACTACTAAACCATCATGCAACCGAACCGCATTTTTTACCGTTCCGTCGCTGCTGCGCTGCATGGTATCGACCTTAATATGATTAATTACAAAATTATCTTCGAGCATAGAACGTGTTGTCTTGGCAACATTTGTCATATCCTCAAAACTGTGCGCTCCCTTGCTCCATAACCATTCATAAACCTGATTGCCACGAAATGCTTTGTCATTGTTTTCGACAAAAAAATCGCGCAACTGATCTTTTGATAAGGCTCTTATATCTTTTTTCTCAATTTGCATGGTGCAAAGTTACTATTTTTTTTCTTAAAACTTCTGATGATGTACTGAGGCTTAGTACTTAGAAATATTCATTTTCTATTTTTTTTAAGTCAGTCATTTTTCCAGATAACGTGTCCTGAAATCATCCTAATAATTATAATTATTTAATAAATTACCAACTATGATTTTTATCATTCTCTGTGTTATGAGTTCGCTATAAATTTGATCTAAGAAATAAGGGCAGGATTTTAATTCAAAACTTAATTGACGTTTTCCCTTTTCCAAAAACAAACTAATACCATATCAAAATGAAAGCAATTAAATCAATTTTATTGACAGTGATTTTTATAACATTGTCATTACAGACAAATGCACAAAGAAACTATAGTGTTGCAAAATCAACTTTTGAAGTTGCCGGAACTTCAAACATTCATGATTGGGTAATGAAATCTACAGAAGGAAACGGCACTGCTAATTTAACCATTATAGATTCTAAACTAGCGGATATAAACAACTTAACGATTATGTTGCCAGCAGAAAGCATTAAAAGCAGTAAAACAAGTATGGATGACGTGGCTTATGAAACTCTCGACACAAAAACATACAAAAATATTAAGTACGTTCTAAAATTTGCCAGTAAAATAAACGAAACAACCTGGAATTTAACCGGAACTTATACGATTGCAGGAATCAGTAAAGATTACAAAACTGTGGTAAATGTAACGGCTGGCAACGGAACTTTTATTTTGAAGGGATCTAACCAAATTACTTTTGCTGATTTTGGTATGTCACCTCCAACAGCGGCTCTTGGGGTTGTTAAAGCCGGAAAAGAACTGAGTTTAATTTTTAATATTACTTTGAATGATTTTACTAAAAATGATAATGTCTTAGTGATTAAATAATAAAAATGGCAAAAACACTAAACAGCAAAAGATTAAATCGTTGTAGATTTTGGTTTGCACAATTAATAATAACACTGGTGAAAAAAAATTATTGATCAGATCAGAAAAAAATATTTTTTGGCACGAGAATTGTCTTGCTCTGAAAAGAAAAATAATCTTACGAAGAGCGCTTAATTTTAAAGTTTGTACTTTTATTTTTTCAGCTTTATAACCTTTATATTTTATCAACCTAAAAAAATTAATTTCATTATGAAAAAACAAATTTTAAGCTTAGCTGTTGTTGCTTTATTAGCATTCGCTGTACAATCATGCGAGAAAAAAGAACCTAAACCTGGAGAAGAAGAATTAACACTTGGAAACAAAGTTGATACGCTTACAACAGATATTGAACAAGCAAAAGATACTGCTGTAGTTAAAGTCGAAAACGCTGCTACTGAAGCAAAAGATGCTACTAATAAAACTGTTGAAGAGGTAAAAGATGCGGCTAAAAAAACAGCTGCAGACGTAAAAGAAGCTTCTAAAAAAGCTGCTGATAAAGCCGAAGCTGCTGCAAAAGCCGCTAAAGACGGAACTGTAAAAACTGCTAAAGATGTAAATGAAGCTTTGAAAAAATAATTCTATTTAAATTCAAAATTAAAACCATTCGTTAACGCGAATGGTTTTTTTATGCAAAAAAGTAAGCAGATATTTTTTGTATTTTTGCTCTTAAATTAGAACACTTACAAGATGCATTTTATTTCACAAGACTTAGAAGATTATATTGAACAACATTCTGAAAACGAACCAGAATTATTAGCAAAACTAAATAAGGAAACGTACCAGAAAATACTTTTGCCAAGAATGTTAAGCGGTCATTTTCAGGGCCGTGTTTTAAGTATGTTATCTAAATTAATTCGTCCGGTCAATATTCTTGAAATTGGTACTTATACCGGTTATGCTGCTTTGTGTTTATGCGAAGGAATGCAGGAAACCGGACAACTTCATACTATTGATATTAAAGAAGAATTAGTCGATTTTCAACGTAAATATTTTGATGCTTCGCCTTGGGGAAAACAAATTTTTCAGCATTTAGGAGAAGCTATTGATATTATCCCAAATTTGGATGTAAAATTTGATTTGGTTTTTATTGATGCTGATAAGGAAAACTACCTGAATTATTGGGAAATGATTGTTCCGAAAATGAATAAAGGGGGAATTATTTTATCTGATAATGTTTTATGGAGTGGAAAAATATTAGAGCCGGTTCACCCGAATGATGTTAGTACAAAAGTACTTTTAGAATATAATTTACTGCTTAAAAATGATCCGCGGGTAGAGACTGTTTTATTGCCTATTCGTGATGGGTTGACAGTGAGTAGGGTTTTGTAAAAAAGGCCCTAAGATTCTAAGATTTTAAAATGAGCTACATTAATTTTAAAAAAACTGATTTCAGAATGAACAATCTAAATGAAATAAATAATGAGGGTTTTACGATTATCAACAACGTTTACAATGAAAATGAAATTACAAAACTAATTTCTTTAATTGAAAATGCTACTGAAAGCAAAAATGATGCAGCTACTTTCAGACAATCTCAGGATTTGTTTGCTATTAGACAATTTCACAAAGAGATTCCGGAAACCTTGTCATTTATTTTTAATAAGAATTTACAAAACATAATAGAATCTAATTTTGGAAAAGATTATTTCATAACCAAATCAATATATTTTGACAAACCTGAGAAATCGAATTGGTTTGTTGCTTACCATCAGGATTTAACAATCTCGGTCGATAAAAAAGTTGAAATAGAAAGTTTTGAAAACTGGACTGTAAAACAAAATCAGTTTGCGGTTCAGCCACCAAAAGAAGTTCTTGAAAAGAATTTTACAATCAGAATTCATATCGACAAGACCACAAAAGATAATGGTGCCTTGAAAGTAATAAACAATTCGCACTCTAAAGGGATTCTGAGAATTGAAAATCTAAAATTTGAAAACGAAAAAGAAACAATATGCGAAGTTGAAAAAGGCGGAATCATGATTATGAAACCTTTGTTATTTCATGCTTCAAATAAAACCACAAATAATGAAAGAAGGAGAGTAATTCATATAGAATTTAGCAATCAGCAACTTCCTGATGGATTGAAATGGAGCGAAAAAATGATTTCTGAGAATTGATTTTTATTCGGTTTTATATTCTATTTTATGTCAATTTCTATGGAGGATAAATGAATAAAAACCGCTTAAATTTCTCTCTAAAAACCTTATCGACTAGTACCTCAGAACTTTTTACACAACCTTTTCCGGAAAATACTGCGGTTTCAATTTTCTATAAACCAAAAACAGTAAAAATCCGAACAGCGCTCCAAAGAAATAACCTGTTAGAATATCTCCAGGATAATGCACACCTAAATAAACACGGCTGTAAGCAAAAATTAACGGCCATAAAAATAGAAATCCAAAATATTTAATACGGCCTTTTAGAATCAAATATAAAAAGGTTGCAACCGCCATTGTATTAGCAGCGTGCCCAGAGAAAAAGCTATACGATTTTCGAATCAGCACAAGACGAATATGGGTGTTGATTTCAGGGTTATTACACGGACGTAAACGTTGAAAATTATATTTAACCAAATTTGTTACCTGATCTGTAAATATTATCAGGATCGCTATAAAAAGTACAATATATAAAGTTTGTTTACCTCCTATTTTTTTATAAATAATATAAAAAAGAAATAAGAAAAATGGTGTCCAATAAAGTTGATTGGTAATAAACAGCCAAAATCCATCGTAAGTTTCAGAACCTAAACCATTCAGATACACAAGTAAATTGGTATCTAATTCTTTTATATTTTCAAGCATTATCTTTGGCGTTTTACAGGTCCTGAGATTGTATCTATATCTTCTTTTACTTTGTCGATTTCTGTAGCAGTATCGCCTAATAGATTACCAGATAGATTAGTAGTATCCCCTAATAGGTTGGTTTTTGCCTCATTAATCTGAGCATTGATATTTCCGGTGATATCTGTCAAAGCTTTAGCATCATAACCATTAGCTTCGGCTCCTTTTTGAATTTCACTTTTAATATCGTTGGTTGCATTTTTTAATTGCGCCATCGCTTTACCCATTGTACGAGCAATTTCCGGCACTTTGTCTGAACCAAAAAGCATAAGTACTATAAAAAGTATAAAAACTAATTCTCCTCCTCCTATACCAAACATATCTTTTATTTTTGTGTGCCACAAAGATATTAAATTTTGTAGCTCATGAACTTTAAAATTTCCTTAAAAAAAAAGACTCTTTTCAGAGTCCTTTCGTTTTGTATTTAGTCAAATTTTGACTTTTCTTCTACTTTTGGCCAAGAATTATTGGTTACATCAATATCGGCAGTCATTAATTTTGGGTCAATCTGTATGCTTTTAATTGCTTTTGAAGTTGCATAAACTTTCTTAGCGGTATCATTATTCTTTCTCCAGATTTGAGCCGGATATTGATAATTATCTTTTGAACCGTCTTCATAAGTAATCTCTACTAAAATTGGCATAATCATTCCGCCTGGTTTATTAAACTCCACTTCGTAGAAATATTTAGGCGATTTTAAACCTGCTTTTTCATCTGCTGTAAAAGTCTGATCTACATAATCAGCCAATAATTTTACTTCTTCTACTTTTAATGCTTTTTTCTTTGATGCATTTACTTCTGCATTATCTCCTGAAACTAAATAAACGAATGGTCCTTTATCAAATCCAAAACGTCCTTTTCTCACTTTTACATCTTTAATATCAGCGGTTGGAGTATCAGACACATAATATTGTTTAACCTCTTTAATTCCGATATCTACAAAATCTGTTGAATAAAACCATCCTCTAAAAAACCAGTCTAAATCTACCGCAGACGCATCTTCCATAGTTCTAAAAAAATCTTCAGGTGTTGGATGTTTGAATTTCCATCTGTTTGCATACGTTCTAAAGGCATAATCAAACAAATCTTTCCCCATAACTACTTCTCTTAAAATATTAAGACCTGTAGCCGGTTTTCCGTAAGCGTTATTACCAAATTGAGCTATTGTTTCTGAGTTAGACATAATTGGTTCTAAAAATTTTTGATCTCCGCTCATGTAAGGCACAATATTTTTTGCCGGCCCACGTCTTGAAGGAAAGCTTGGATCTAATTCCTGTTCTGCCAAATATTCTAGAAAAGAGTTCAAACCTTCATCCATCCAGGTCCATTGACGCTCATCTGAGTTTACAATCATTGGAAAAAAAGTATGTCCAACTTCGTGAATTACAACACCAATCATTCCGTTTTTAACTTCTTTGCTTGTCACTCCTTTTTCATCAGGACGACCAAAATTCCAGCAAATCATTGGATATTCCATTCCCTGATCTTCAGCAGAAACTGATACTGCTTTCGGATAAGGATAATCGAATGTATGAGATGAATAACTTTTTAAAGTATGAGCTACGGTCATGGTTGAAGTTTCTCCCCAAAGCGGATTTGCTTCTTTTGGATAAACAGATTCTGCCATCACAATTTTACCGCCTAATTTTACCGCCATTGCATCGTAAATGAATTTTCTTGAAGAAGCAATTCCGAAATCACGAACATTTTTAGCGCTAAATTTCCATGTTTTTTTCTTTTCAGAAAAACCTTTTTCTGTGGCTTCAGCTTCAGCCTGAGTTACAATAACAACCGGTTTGTCAAATGATTTTTGAGCTTGTTCGTAACGTTTTACCTGTTCTGCTGTAAAAACTTCAGCTCTGTTTGTCAATTCTCCTGTAGCATCAATTACGTGATCTGCAGGAACTGTAATATTTACGTCAAAATTTCCGAAAGGAAGAGCAAACTCTCCACTTCCCCAAAATTGCATATTTTGCCAGCCTTCAACGTCGTTATAAACGGCCATTCTTGGATAAAACTGTGCAATTACGTATAATTTATTTCCGTCTTTCTCGAACAATTCATAACCGGAACGTCCGCCTTCTTTTCTGTAATTATTGATATTGTACCACCATTTTATAGCCAATGAAATTTTTTCACCCGGCTTAAGAGGAGTTGCCAGATTAATACGCATCATCGTTTCGTTGATGGTATATGACATTGGATTTCCTTTTACATCTTTTACTTGTTCAATATTAAAACCACGCTCTAAGTCTTTTCTTAGGTATTTTGTTGAAAAACCATCAAGTGGCAAAACCTGATTTATTTTTTCACTTTCAGCTAAAGTCGACTGTGTATTTGCTTTTGCTTGATTTTGATCTAACTGAATCCATAAATACTCTAAACTATCCGGAGAATTGTTTGAGTAAGTAATAACTTCAGATCCTGTTAATTTTGAATTTTTATCGTCTAATTCGATGTCAATTTTGTAATCTGCCTGTTGTTGATAATAAGCAGGACCCGGCGCTCCGGAAGCTGTTCGAAACATATTAGGCGTTGCTAACAAGTCATACATCTGACTGAATTTGTTAGTATCGTACTTTCCTTGTTGTTTTGGAGCTGCTGTAGTTGTGGTTTTCTCCTGAGCCATCAAAAAAGCAGGAAAAAGTAATAATAATGAAAGTTTTTTCATAAATATTGAATAGGTAGTTTTGTCAGGGTGTGAAAATAATAATTAAAATAGTAATTTTAACTATTCATTAATACTTTAACACTTCTTTCCTTGAAGATTCTGTAAAGAGAACGCTCTTTTTGGTTCCAAATGCTGAAATATGTGTAATGTTTTGTTGCTCAGCATTCCAGTCGACCAAAATAGTATTTGAAATTTCTATTGTTTTCAATTTATCAATATCCTTAATCCTTGAATAACAAACCAAAACGTCTCCGGCCTCAACTTCTTTAGACAAAAAAGTAATAGGTTTTGCTTGTCCGTTTATTTTTATAAGGAAATTTTCAGAAAGGTATTTTTTCAATAAATCAACATCTGCCAGGGTTTCTTTGTCTGTACCAATAAATGTTTTTTGATGGTATTTCTTTTCCATTCCATTATTCAAATCATCGATAAAAATTCGGGAAGTAATTTGAATCATTTTTTTCTCGGCGGCATAATTGACCTGAAAAACACCCATATAAAATTTATGGAATGAAAAAGCTGAAAGTGATAAAAACAATATCCCTATTAAAGGATAAATTAATCTGTTTTTCATTTTTGACTCATCTCAATTTTTTTAAACTCTTTGTTTTTATTAATCATAAAGTCGATCAATTCAAACTTATCCTCTGGTTTTAAGTGTTTCTTAGACTCTAAATCATTAGAGCAATACATTAAAAACAAATCTATCTCGTCTGGTTTTAAACTTAATGTTTTAGTATAAAAATCAGGCGTAAAATTATCTTTAGCATATTCAACAAAAGCGATATCACTTATAACTTCTTCTTTTACTTCATCATCTTTGCGTAAGAGTTTTTTAACATCTTTAAAAATTCTGACGAAATCCATTCCGTATTTAATAGTCTGATCAGAATACATTACATTATTTTTAGCGGTAGATTGCTTATCGTCTTCAAATTGCATATCTGTTATACCTTGCGATCCGCCTTGTAATGATTTTACTTTAAGCTCTTTGTGAACTAAAACTTCTTTCAATTCAATATTTACTAAATCTAAAGGCACTGAAAAAAGTATATCTGCACAATCTTTTTCTGTTAAAACAATTTTTTTAGACTGAAAAGCCAATCCTGTAAACAACAATGTATCTTTAGGTCTTGCCATAATATCAAATAATCCGCTTACGCCAATAAAAGTTCTAACATTGGCATTTATGTTCATTACATAACCGCTTTCTATAGCAAGAGATTTGTTCACAACTTGTCCGTGCAATGGTTTTCTTGAATTTTGTCCCATCATAATTTGACAAAACAGGCATATAACGATTATTTTAAGGCTTTTTTTCATTTTCTAGAATTTTTAGATATTTTCTGGCTAAATCGGTTATTAAAAACATACTCATCGTTTTGTTCTTACTATCCAAAGATACGGCAAATTCAGCATCTTCTATACAATAAAACTGAAATCCTTTAATATCTTCTACTGAAATCCGCAATCTTTCTGTATAATATTTCTCATCAAAAAGATATTCCATTTTTCTAAAAAGCGCTTCTTTTTTCTCGATATTAACCTCTTTCTTAAGCATTGTTGTTCTTCCTGAAATTGCATTCAATAACATATCACCAGGAGTCGATTGTGCCGTATATACTTTTCTTTCGGCAGGCGTATATTTTTTTTGGTCGTGCGGAATAATGCCCAGATTTGCGGCATTAATATTTGCATTTTCATTTACCACAACTTCTTTCAATTCTATTTCCTTAGCAGCCATTTTTATTTTAAGCAAAGTAGACTTTAAATCTTCTGAAGAAATCCTACGCTGAAGTGTTTCTAAATTTACAGATGAAAAAACCAGCACATCACCTTCTTTAATTACAATCGAAAACATTCCGTTTGCATCAGAAACCGTCGTGACCTGTGTTGTATTATTAATAATATTTACCCCTTCAACAAAAGTCGATTGTTCAAATATCTGACCCAGAATTTCTTTTGCGCCATTAGTTTGTCCAAACGAAATTTGAAAAATAAGAAACAAGAATAGGATTAGAGCTTTATTTGTTTTCAACAGCAAGTATTTCTTTATATTTAACAGCCAATTCTGCAAGGAGAAATTCTGTCGAAGTTCTGTTTTTAGAATCTAATATTGCCGTAAACTTATCATTATCGACAGCATAATACTCAAATCCTTTTACATATTCATGAGGAATTTTTAAGCGATTTACAAAATGATCAAGACTAAACATATTTTCTAAAAGCTTCATAAAAGTCTCCTTTTTCTCTACTGCAACTTCTTTTTTCAACATTGCAGTACGTCCCGAGAAAAAATTCAATAGCGGATCTGCAGAAATAGATCCACCGGCCATTGATCCCGCATTTGCAGTAGCGTTTAAAGCCGTTGCAGTATGAAGTTTTCTTTCTGCTTCGGTATATTTTTTTTGTCCTGCAGGAACAATTCCAAGCGCGACAGCATTAATATTATCGTATGTTCTAATAATAACTTCCTGCAATTGATGCATCACCAGACTTAACCTTACAGTAAAATTAAGATCTGAAAAATTTTCAGCCGTCAGCAAAACTCTGTTCTCTTTAAATTGAATGGATGAAAAAACAAGCGTATCCCCTGCTTTGACCATTATCGAAAAAGATCCATCAGCATTTGTCGCCACCATTGTTTCCGTTTGAGCATTTACTACATAAACCCCTTCTAAATCATTTGTATTAGAAATGATTTTTCCGTTTATAATAGAGCGATCCTCGTTTTGAGACCATGAAGTCTGACTCAAAACTATTACCAAAACACAAAAAACTTTATTGATCAAAATAAAATAAAATTAGAATTATTGTTAAAATGTAAAAATATCCTAATGTATTCAAAATTTAGTATTAAGGGCTTGGTAAAAAAATGTTAATTAAAATTTTTACTTAGCCACACATCACTGTAAGCAACAATGCAAGGTTCGCAAAACTTTATTTTTTAAATTTTGCATTTCTTCCAAAAACACTCTGCATACCTTGCCATTAAATATTTACCTAACTTTTTTAGCTTGAAAACTAGTTTTTAATATCTTTAACCGTAATAATTTGAGTTTAAAATTTATGAAAAGCATTATCATTGCCAGCACATCTACATTACACGAAGGCAGCTACTTACAGTATTTATTACCTACATTACAAGTTCATTTTAAAAATTGTAAAAGCATACTTTTTATTCCGTATGCACGTCCGGGCGGAATTTCGCATACTGAATATACAGAAAAAGTTGCGCAGGCATTTGCAACAATTAACATCTCTGTAAAAGGAATTCATGAATTTGAAAACACACAAAATGCCATAAAAAATGCAGAAGGTATTTTTACAGGAGGCGGAAATACTTTTTTATTGGTAACTCAATTATACCAACAAAACATCATGCAATTACTTTCTGAAACTGTAAAAAACGGAACTCCTTATCTTGGAACCAGTGCCGGCAGCAATATTTGCGGATTATCGATGCAAACCACAAATGATATGCCTATTGTATACCCTCCAAGTTTTCAGACTTTGGGCTTAATTCCTTTCAATTTAAATCCACATTATTTAGATCCTGACACGCAATCGAAACATATGGGAGAAACACGCGAAACCCGAATTAAAGAATTTCATGCTTTTAATACTATTCCTGTTTTGGGTTTAAGAGAAGGAAGCTGGCTTGAAGTAAAAGGAGAAAAAATCACTTTAAAAGGTGATCTGTCTGCTCGTTTGTTTTTACAAAATCAAACTCCCAAAGAATTAGAAACTGAAAGTGATTTGAGCAACTTAAAATAAATTCCAATATTTTTAAATTCCAAATTCCAAGTTTGAAACGATTCACAAAAGATTTGGAATTTGGAATTTAAAAAGGATCATGATCAAAAGTTGGGGATTAGGCAAAAAGATTGGTTAATCTGAATAAGAAGAAATCAATATTTCTGACTCCTCTAAATTGACTTCTAAATGCTTTTATTTTTGCATTAAAAGATTCAGCCGAAGCATTTGTACTTCTGTTATCAAAATAGTTTAAGATTGA
>LMAJ01000006.1 GCA_001507425.1 Flavobacteriaceae bacterium CRH | reverse complement strand
TTACGTCACGTAAAAAAAAGGAAATTTAAAGCAACAACCGATTCCAATCACAATCATTACATCGCTCCAAATGTTTTAAATCGAGAATTTAAAGTAAACGATTACTCTAAAGTATGGGTATCAGACATTACCTATCTTCAGACTAATAACGGATTTTTATATCTTACAATAATCATGGATTTGTATGACCGAAAAATAATCGGCTGGAGTTTGGGTTCACGACTCTCCACAAGTAAAACCTCCTTAGCAGCATTGGAAATGGCTGTAAATAAACGTAAAGCATCAAATGGATTAGTATTTCATTCTGATAGAGGGGTTCAATATGCCAACAAAGCTTTTACAAGGAAACTAGATTCTTATAATTGTATTAGAAGTATGAGTCGTAAAGGTGATCACTTGGACAATGCTGTTTCTGAAAGTTTTTTTAGTTCATTAAAAAGAGAAATGATAGGTCGAAAAAACAACCTAATTAGCAAAAAACAAATGAAATTGGAAATATTTGATTTTATTGAAAACTGGTATAATAAAAAAAGAATACATACCGCATTAGACAATAAAACAATAGAACAATTTAATGCACTCAACAATATATATACTAAATAGTTCGTCAATATATAAATACAAGCTGTCAGAAAATTTAAGTCCTGTACATGAAAGGTAATAGAAAAGAATATGATTTTGCTTTCAAAGAAAAAGCTGTTTTGCTTAGCTATGAAAGAAACTCTTTAACAATACTAGAAAAAGAACTTGGGCTATATTCAGGTGCATTGAGGATATGGCGTTATGAATATAAAAAATTTGACGTAGGAGGTTTAGCAAACAATTATGTAAAATCAAATCTCAAAGTTCAAAAAATTCAAGCGCTAGAAAAAAAAATTAGAAAATCAAATTTGAAATTTGAAATTTTAAAAAATGCTGGTGAATATGTTAATCAAGGAACACCGATAATTTTTTATTTTATAGGAGGAAATGAAAAAAGATACTCTATTAGAATGATGTGCGAAGTTCTAGGTGTAAACAGAAGAACCTATTATAGTTGGAAAAATCAGGTTGTTACAAAAACTCAAGAGAGAAAAATTTTAATACAAAAAGAAATATCATCTATATTTTTCGCTTGTAAACATCGGTATGGCAGTCAGCGAATTACCTTCCAAAAGGTCTTTGAGGTGTCATAAGGCGAATTATTTCTTCTGAAGAGGAAGACATCAGAATTACGTCAATTTGTTTTAACCTTGAATCATTTTGCAAGAGCTGTATTAAATCGAAACCATTTAAACGCGGCATATTCAAATTTATAAATATAAGATCAGGTAGCTTTTCGGATAGCCTTAATTCATCTAAAGCCATTACAGCATCTGTATTATAATGACATCTAATGTCTTTTCCAAGTGAGATAACTGCTTCGATAAATATTTCAGCATCGTCAGTATCATCATCAATCAATAAAATATCTTTATAAAGCATATTACATTATTTACAAATGCTAACTTTAAACTGTCAACACATTAGTATTTACGTAATTATGTCTGCTCAGGTTTTATAAAGTAATAAAGAAAAAAATACTGCCACTACAGGGGCACTTTAAATGTTGATTATCTAATCTTTTCTAAAATGCAATTAATAAAATTCTGTCATTAAATGTTAATAAACATTGAACCACACCAAAGCAGATCCCATTTCGGGGAATTAAAAGTAGTAAAGAAAAATTTATAAAGTTATCGAAGCTTTGTTACTGATAAGATGGATTACTCAGCTGACCGCCGCTAATGCCGCAACAAAGAAAGTAAGAAAGAAAAATTGACATAACTTTTATCTTAGCATTCCTTTTTTCTGTAGTATTGTATCAAGTAAGGACACATAAAAAACAGACAGTTTAACACTGCACAAAAACAGCTGTTTCAAACTGCATCCAATTGGCAAAATATGAAATCACAGAATAAAAAAATAGTCATTATTATCATTCATTTTTTTTGTTTATTAAATTCATATGCTCAAAATGACATTAATCAATTTTTCTTCAATCTCCCATTACAATCAAGCAGAGATACGATCTATTCCTCAATCAAAAAATATGGATTCATAGAAAAACATTCAAATAGAATTGTTTCTCAAAATGACCAAATCATCAAAACATTTTACGGTTATTTAGCTCTAAAATGGTCAGAAAAAGCCCTGGAAGCTGTGGATAGCATAAAAATTCAATTATCGATAGGAAGTACTTCTTCAGAAATTGACAAATATTACCAGAATTTACTCATTGTCACGAGCTATTATAACTTTTCAGACCCCAGAGCAGCAAAACTTTTTTACAGGGATAAAAAAATAGAAATAGATCGAATAACAGCCGAAAAACAACTACATCAAAAAAATTTCAGTGATGATACAAAAACAGGGGTCAGTGATAAATTTGTGGATGCCCAGAACGAAAAAGTTTCAATTTTATTTAAAAGGGAAAAACCAGGATACATTGTGATTGCCTTTGAATATGAAAGAAATGAAGGAGAAAAAAAACTCAAACACGAGTTTATTCCCAAAAAAGAATTAGTATTTCGGGAAATAGACATCAAAAATGTATTTCGTTCAAATAATGTGGAACAGATCCCCCTGACCAAAAAATGTGCAATTAAAAATGATAGATCAATACAATGTTTCAAAGAAAGCATTGCAAATCACATTTGGGATGAGGTGGACTTTGATTCTTTTAATCTGACTCCTGAAAGAAAACGGATTGCAATAAATTTTATTATTAATAAAAATAATGAAATCATTAATATTAAAGTTACACATCCAAACAAAAAACTTTGTGAAGAGGTAATGAATAGCATAAACGAAATAAAAATAATAGAACCTGCAATTAACAAAGGAATAAAAGTCGACTATTTGGCTGAGTTTCAAATGATCATTTCAAATATTAATTAACTGATTCATAAAGTCTTTTCAATGAACCATATAGTAACTTTGTTCTGTTGCTAATGTACATTGGAGCATGAGGTTTCACAATCGAACACTTCCCTAATAGTTCGAATGTCCCCTTTACAATATTCCTAATATATTTATTAGTCTCAAATTTGATGAAAATCTGATTTGTATCTATAATTATCTAAATATCAAACATGTTTCATATTATAACTTGAAACAAACTTTTATTTTAATATTTATTTACTTACAATGAACTGCGTAATTTTATAATACTTTGATTGAAAAATCTAAAATTGAAGGATGTAAAAATAAGTATAATTTAAAAAGTTAAAAGATGAAAATTAATTTAAATTTCTTAAAAGCTACTTTAGCTGTCTTGTTAATAGTTTCAGCCGTATGTTCAGTCAATGCTCAAAAAAAACCTAATATTCTTATCATTTTTGGTGACGATGTGGGAGTTACAAATGTAAGTGCTTACAGCCGTGGTTTAATGGGTTTTACGACTCCCAATATCGATAAAATTGGTAATGAGGGAGCTGTTTTTATCCAATATTATGCACAACAAAGTTGTACCGCAGGACGGGCTGCACTGATTACGGGACAATCTCCTTATCGCACCGGTTTAACAAAAGTTGGACTGCCAGGATCGCCGGTTGGTTTACAAAAAGAAGATCCAACAATTGCCGAATTCTTAAAACCACTGGGTTATGTATGTGGACAGTTTGGTAAAAATCATCTTGGAGATCAGGATAAATATTTACCAACGGAACATGGATTTGATGAGTTTTTTGGAAACCTTTATCACTTAAATGCCGAAGAAGAACCGGAAAATGCTGATTATCCAAAAGGAGAAGATTTTAAAAAAGCATTTGGACCGCGTGGTGTTTTAAGAGTCACTGCGGGCGGAAAAGTAGAAGATACAGGGCCACTGACTAAAAAAAGAATGGAAACTGTAGATGAAGAATTTTTGGCCGCAGCCAAAGATTTTATAACAAAATCTGCTAAGGCCGGCAAACCTTCCTTTACTTGGTTTAATAGTACCAGAATGCACGTTTTTACCCATTTAAAACCTTCCTCATTAGGAAAAACAGGTTTAGGAACTCAGGCTGACGGAATGGTTGAACATGATGCAATGGTTGGCGAACTTTTAAAACTTTTAGACGATCTTAAAATTGCTGATAATACAATCGTAATTTGGTCTACTGATAATGGTGCAATGAAAAATCAATGGCCTGACGGAGGTTCTTCTCCGTTTCGTTCTGAAAAAGATACCAACTGGGAAGGTGCTTATCGTGCTCCGGCTGTGGTTCGCTGGCCGGGGGTTATTAAACCCGGAAGTAACTTAACCGGGCTATTTTCGGCAGAAGACTGGTTGCCAACTTTAGTAGCTGCAGCCGGAGGTGATCAAAATTTAGTTCAAACGGCTCAAAATGGTGTGCAGGAAGGAAGTAAAAATTTCAAAGTCCATTTAGACGGTTATAATCAATTATCTTATCTAAAAGGTCAAAGCGGAAGTAATCGTCATGATTTTATTTATTTTGATGATGATGGCAATCTTGTGGCTTATCGTGATGACCGTTTTAAATATACTTTTGCTGCCCAATATGCAAAAGGAATGGAAATATGGCGCGACCCAATGGTTAAACTGAGAGGCCCATTTATTATTGACTTATTAGCAGATCCTTTTGAATACGCTGTAGATGGCTCTATTGGATATGAAAAATGGATGATGGACCGCGCATTTTTGATTTTACCGGCAGTATCGAAAGTTGCCGCGTATTTGGAAACCTATCGTAAATTTCCGCCACGTCAGGCTCCTGCAACATTCTCAATAGATGAAGTAATTGCAAAACTGCCAAAACCTCAAATTGAACGATAGCATGTATACTTAAAATGGAAGGAAAAATAGTTTTTGAACATTTTTTTATTGATTACTAATCTTCATAAAGAATTATTCTTCGGGACAAAAGAGCATATCTTTTGTCCCGTTTTTACAAAATTCGATTCTTTCAAAAGGATAATCTATTCTAAAATCGGATATAATATCTGACAAAAAGATGTGTTACGGGATATTTTTTTATCTTTGAAATTCAGGATTTTTTATCCAAATGGCTTTATCTTTGAGCCTTTAGAAAAATTGATATTCGTTATGGAACAGAAAATACATCAGGGAAGAAACGTAAAACGTTTCAGAGAAATGCTTAACATAAAGCAGGAAGCTTTAGCTTATGATCTGGGAGAAGACTGGAACCAAAAGAAAATTTCTATGCTGGAGCAGAAAGATGTAATTGAAGACAATCTGTTGAAACAAATTTCGGCTGTATTAAAAATTCCTGTTGAAGCTTTTCAGAATTTTGATGAAGAGCAAGCGATAAATATTATTTCTAATACTTTTGGAGATAATGCTTGTGTTGGAAATCCTAACTCTACATTCAACTTTAATCCGATCGAAGAGTTGAAAAAACTTCACGAAGAAAAAATTGCATTATACGAGCGTATGTTGAAAGAGAAAGATGAAATGATGGTAAGGCTTGAAAAATTAATCAATAAATAATTACTTATAAAGATATATTAAAACAAAAAAGAGACTCGAAAGTCTCTTTTTTGTTTTAGACCATTATTTACGGGTGCTAAATCAGGAGATTCGAACAGCTTTTCATAAGAACTCTTCGGAGAGCGGGGTATAATTTCAAGTAACTATTCTTTTATTAAAGACTTTTAAGTCATAATTATCTTTTGCAGTGATTCAAAAAGCTTTCTAAAGTTTGTACATTTCTTCAAAAACTTCACTCTTTTGAATTTCCCTATGGCCTCCTGCAGCATAACTCCTGAATTCCGGGAATAAAGTATAACTGGAATTTTTTTTAGACATTTTATATCGCGAAGTAATTTAAGAAATCCAGTTCCATCAAGATATGCCATATTATAATCCAGAAAAATAATATCTGGTAATAATTTTGAATCTTTCAGCTTTTTCAAGGCTTCAAGTGCACTGTCTTCTACTGTATATCTAATTTTATGATTAATAGCATTCAAGACTGATACAAAAATCTCTGCATCATCAATATCATCATTGACTAATAATATATTTTTGTATTTCATAGTGCAATACATTTTAAGGAAAAAGTTCTACAATAAGGCAGTTTTTGTCTTTAAACTGATAGCAATTTTATAACAAAATAAAACTATATCAAATAGTTGCAATGCTAATTTGTAATAACGCTGAAAAACTTTGTAATAACTTGCCACCTGCTTTTTAAAAATATAAATACAGGCGTGTTTTTTTATTTATCAATCCAAAAAATCCTCCAGCATAGTTTCTGTAATAGCGAGACTGTTTTTTTATATTTGTATATAATATATTTAACTATGGAAAAACCTATTTCTTCACATATCATTGAAAACTGGCTTAAAGCTTGGAGTATATCAAGAGAATTGCCATTACCTGTTAAATTTAGATCTGGATTAAAGGTTGATGTGGGGTTCGAAAAACAGAAAACTCGCTATGTTTTTACTGAACTTAATAACGATTTTATTCAGCTTACAAAAGATATAGATGAACCTTGGGTCTTTTTAAAAGTTTGTTCTCCCCCAAGCGAATTAAAACGTTATATATCAAAGAAATGGATAGTTCAACCTCAAGGTTATATGATGTCTTGTTTTCATCCGATGACTATTCCTAATATAGGCTTACACAACGATTATAAATTAGAAATAACTCATTATAATTCAACTTCTTTTATTAAGATAGTTACTCAAAAAGGCGAAGTAGCATCCACAGGTCGCCTCATTCTTGTTGATGACTTGGCGGTATATGACAGAATTTTAACTGATGATAATCATAAAAGAAAAGGTCTTGCAACATTTTTAATGAAAGAACTTGAAAAAATTGCATTATCAAAAGGTATTTCCAAAAACTTTTTAGTTGCCACAGAAGAAGGAAAATCTTTGTATGAATCACTTGGGTGGAAAATTTATAGCCTTTATACTTCCATTGTCGTTCCTCTTTAATCTTTGATGTTTTCTTGTAAGTTTAGAAGCTATGTTATTAAAATATTTATTAGGAAGTTAAAAATTGATAAATGTTATAAACAATTAAATTAAGATACACATTCTATAACTCGATTGCGCGGATTTATAATCCGTGCCCGCAAAGTATATCTTAACAGATTTAAAAAAGAAAAACCAGTTTTAATATTAGGAACGGGCACGGAAAGAATTTCCGCGCTATCGTTGCGCATATCCGAGAGATCTTTTTTTTTGTTGACAATTTAGTTAATAAAAACTGAATCCCGATCGCGCGGATTTATAACCCGACCGTTAGCGAAGATTTGCAATCTGTGCCCTCAAAGCTAAGTAAAGACAGCAGTTTGAGTATTTTAAAATAAGTATAACAAAACAACATCTAAACTCGATTGCGCGGATTTATAATCCGTGCCCGCAAAGTATATCTTAACAGATTTAAAAAAGAAAAACCAGTTTTAATATTAGGAACGGGCACGGAAAGAATTTCCGCGCTATCGTTGCGCATATCCGAGAGATCGAGTTAAATTGGAAAAGTAATTTCGATAAGGCGATACAGATGTCGAAGTATTTTTAAATTAAATTTTATATAAAATCCGCGTACCGAACAGTTATTTTTTGGATCCTATCCTTTTGTTTACATTTGTTAAAATTTGCATGATTTATAAAGAATTAAAAATTTTAAAAGATATTCTTTAAGACTCTATTGCTTTATTTGATAGTTACCTGCTTTTACAATAGAAAATATCAATAACTAACCTAGGTACTATTCGAAATAAGTTTATAATTTTACACCATTATATTGTTCTATAAATTTATATAACAATAATAACCCAACTTATAAGTATTAAAAAACAAATGAAATTTATGAAAACTTCATTTTCAAAATTTTCGCAGATAAAAAAAACAGCCTCTAAAGCTAAAGACGTCAAAGATATTAACTTTACATGTAAAGTTGTACATACTGGCCGTGTATTAAGTGTTACTGATGTTAATGAAAATAGATCTAGTAAATATAACTATTTAGCGTTTTAATTATTTAGACCTTTTATAGGTCGTTTTTACTCTTTATATATTTCATGATTGAGCCTTGCTATAAACACATTAATCAAGGCAAACGAAGTGATCTGAATACTGATCCTCCAATAAATATCTATACTTTTAAATCAAAAATAATAAATCAACAATACATAATTGAAGTTTTATATTTTAAATATGATATTCTTGTTATTCAATTTTTTTTAAAAACGCACCGCCATTCAGAGAAAAGATTTAGTTTGTTAATTCCTGCGAGTGAGACAAAGGAAAACAATAACAAACATGTTTTTATGCTATTAAACACTATTGTAAATATAGCTAAAGAATTAATGCATAAAAATCCGAAAGCGTCTTTAGGTTTTATGGGAGCTCCAAAATTAAAAGAACAAGAAGTTGCATACAATGGGGAAAATATAAATCCTGATAATACAATAAAAAATACTTCTCGCCACCGTGTTTATTCTTTGTATGTTAAAAGATATTTTTCACCTGAATTATTTACTCATATTGAATATGAAGATTCTAGTTGTTATTTATTAAAAAATAATAAAAACGATTTATTGGATAAAAAAACGGCAGATTCATATTTAAACGAAACTATTGAAAGCAAAAACAGTAATTGATATATAACGTAACAAGAAAGCCACTCATTGAGTGGCTTTTAAATTGAAATAAATATCACAAATAGGAAATGCTAGAGATTTCAAAAATTATTTTTAGTTATTTAATTTCTGCTGCATTTGTTTATGCGTTTCACTTCCGACTCCTTCGCATTCATATTAAGGCCTCAAATCTTGTATTAAATAAAAATCAATTATTACTTCCCGATCTCGCGGATTTATAACCCGACCGTTAGCGCAGATTTGCAATCTGTGCCCGCAAAGCTAAGTAAAGACAGCAGTTGAGTATTTTAAAATAAGTATAACAAAACAACATCTAAACAAAACAACATCTAAATCATTTTCTAAGTTGGAATAATTCCTTGCCGAACTAAAATAATAATCTTCAGCCGAATTAACAGTTTTATCTTTTACAGGATTATTATGGATGTAATCTATTTTTTGCTTAATAAACTTATTGCTGTAAAACGGAAAATTTTAATCTTTTTATTTATGTTTTGAAGAAATTACTTTGCGTGCACAGATTGCAAATCTGCGCTATCGTTGCGGAATACTTTTCGTACTAATATGGGTGTTAATTTCGGTGGACTTATACATCTAAGTGCATAGTTATTTATTTCAACAACATCCTCTCAGTAATTATTTTATTAGAAGAAACATCAATTCCGGTAACTTCTACATACTTTACATTGGGCAACCAAAAAGAACCTCCTTCAATGCGCACAAATATTTTTTCAACTTGTATTATTTTCTGATTTACATTTACAAAAACATGATATTTTTGATCTGAATCTATTTTTTTTAAGATTAAGGATAACTTTTTATACGATACAAATTGAAGCTCAAACTCCTCATTATTCAGGGTTTTACTTTCTATTCCGTATGCAAATTTGCGTTGTATATAACTAAAATCTTTTTTCTCTCCTTTCTCAGCATATCGAATCCAATACGCTTTTACAGGATTGCTTTTGTTTATTTTTCCGTTTTCCTGATAATTTATGGCATAAATGGCAGTGTTTGTATTGGGGTCGCGCTGAATGTAAAACAGCATGTTTTCTATATTTTTCGGCGTTGGAAAATGTAATGGCGATGGATTTTTGGATTGTGCCAATAAATTTCCGGAAATTATATTTAATAAGGTAGTTATAACAATTAGTGATTTTGTAAAATATTTAAATGAGAATTTATTCATAAACGAAATATTTATATTATTTTAACACATAGAAACATAGATGTAGGACACTTAAAAAAGGCGTTTCACTTGTTCAAACAAACATAGTTGGCTATGTGTAAAGAAACTAGTTTTTTTTAATATTCTTTTTACGCATCTAATCCCGACGCTTCAGGACTATGTTTCTATGTGTTAAATTACTTTTTTTGATTTACATCCAGTAGATTAATTCTATTCAATTGCATTCTGTTTATCGTTTACCCTAAAAACCTAGTATTTAATCAGTGGATAATTAAATCCATAAGAAACAAAACTATCCGTGATTAATCTTCCGATTCTGTAATCGATTTGAAATACTTTTTGCAAAATAAGCGTGCCAAATGATTTCAAGGAAATGCTTCCCAAAACCACCAACGCAAATTTAAAAAGCTGACTATTGATGCGACTGCTGTAACCGGATTGATTTTTAAATACCCAAAACCTATTGATGCTGAAATTGATAATGGCACCAACGGTTCCGGAGATTAGAATAGAAAAGGTAAAATGCAGTTTAAATACTTCTGTTAATAAAATCATTAAACCATAATCGGTAATGCCACCTAAAAATGCCGCAACTTGAGCTTGTAGAAAAGTTACAATAGATTTTTTCCTGAACATATCAGTCTTGGTTTTTATCTTTTAAATCGCCTAACTTTAAAAGCTTTAAGCTATCAATAGTATTGATTATAAACAATATATTAGACATTAAGCCGACCAAATATGCAATTGATCCACGAAATAAAACTTCTATAATTAAAATGAAAGCAATAATAAACCGAAGTTCTGTGGGGCCAACAAAGCCGGAATCTATACTATATTCATTGGTGATTTTGTAACGTAACTGACTGATGATGATAGACCAGCCATACAATACGACAAAAGCAAAGGCTGCTATTTGTGTGCCATTTTCAGCATAAATGTAGTAGCCAAAACCTATGAATACAATACCAATCCAATCGGCAATGATATCGAGTGCAAAACCATACCAACGACGCGGAATATTTCTGTAATAAGCCAATCTTCCGTCTAAAGAATCGCCTAACCAGTTTATAACCAATCCGATGATACCCAAAAGCAAATACCAATTTGCTAAATAAGTACCTAAAACAAAAGCTAAAAAAATTAGTCCCGAACCAAGTGTACCCATTAAAGTGAGTAAGTTTGGCGAAATGAATTTAGGCACCTTTGGAAGCAAAAATACAATCGTTAACTCTTCTGCTCTTTTTAAAATATTAGTTCGCTTACGGTCAGAAAATGTTCTTTGTACAATTGTACTATATGCTTCAACCTGTGTTTCTTTTCCCATTACTAGCCCAATATTTGCAAACCTGATACTATAGCCAATTCTAGTTTTATAATTTTAAATTTTATTTTTCTTTGGGTATTTTTAAAAAAATCGGTGGTACTTTTTAGCTTACCTGATCTAACCAGATAACTAAATGCGAGGACAATCAGCATAATTATTTAACAATACCTGCAAAACGTTGATAGAAAACCGTTGGACTGTTCTCATTTTTAGGAGCGTATTTTCCGGCTATAATCGGAATATAAATAACCCTTCTTCTGCTTTCTTCGCCACGAATAGATGATTCTGCAACTCTGTGCCACAAACGGCCATCGTGAATGGTTAAATCTCCAGCTTCCGGATTGATTGAAACTTCCTCTGGATCGGGTTTATTATCTAAAAAGTATTTTTTACGGAAAAGCATTTTATAAATACCTTGCTTGTGAGTACCCGGAATGATTTTAAGACCGCCATTTTCGGGTTGTAAAGTGCTCAAGTGAATACCCACATTTAACATCGGGTTTAATTTTCCACCATAAAAAATATCTCTCAAACCATCTGTATGCCAGCCCATTTTAGTAAACTTACTTTCTGGCCCATTGATATAATGATTAAAAACCATTCCGTCTTTTTCTTCAGTACCCAATCTTGCCCCCTCGCCTGCCAATGGTAGTAAACCATTGAATCTTGGATCAAGCAAAAGACCACTTAAAGTTTGATGATGTTGATTGATAAAAGCAAAACGCTGTACAATTGGAGAACCATCTAAATCTTTTCCATATTTTATAGGAACGCCATTTACTTTTTCAAGGTCATTGTCAATCCATTTTTGCTGTACTTGTTTCGAGGCATCAATGATGGATGAAACCGTTTCAGGATTTATAAATTTTTTGAAATGGATGAAGCCATGTTCGTTAAAAAAGTTGATTTGCTCAGTAGTTAATTGATTTGTAAGTGTAAAGGTTTTATAAGAAGATACCATGATAATATAGATTTAATAAATGAAATAATATAGTTTTTAATTTTATCTAAAACAGAATAACAACAACAGCAACAACACATTAGTGTATTGGCGTGCATTCGGTTTTCAGATAAATTAAGCCTATTTTTTCTTTTATTTGACATACTCTATAGAATTAGTAGAATTTAATACAAACATAATATAATTTTTCTTTTACAAAGAATATTTTTTTATTTTTTTTTGAAAAAAAATTAAATTTTATAAATCCCGGCAGCCATTTTTTCGATAAAAGCCTTTGGTAGTATACGATTGGCATAAACCGAAATGATGTTTGTAAAACCCGGAATAACTTCAGATTTTTTGCTGAATATGGCTTTTACGGCAATTTTTGCAACTTCATCTGGCTGCATGTTAAACTTTTCAGCCATTTTGCTAAAAGCATCTAAACCAGCTCTTGAAGCAAAACCAGTATCAACCGGACCCGGACTAAAACAGGTTACTGAAATTGAAGTTTGGGCAAGTTCGAAGCGCAACGCGCGGGTAAACGATAAAACAAAAGCCTTTGTAGCCGAATAAACAGCCAGCATAGGTACAGCCTGATAGGCAGCAGTGCTCGCTATATTTAAAATGTAGGCTTGTTTTTCTTTTGAAAGTATGGGTACTAATAAGTGTGAAAGTTCTACCACTACATTCATGTTAAGTTGCATCATGCCAAGCTGATCGGTTAGGGAAGACTGACTAAAATCACCCCAAACACCATAACCGGCATTGTTAACTAAAATACCAACCGGATAATTATTCGTTTGTATCCAATCGGTTACTTTTTGCGCTGCACCATTTGTCGAAAGATCAATCGATAAAACAGAAGTATTGATGCCGTATTTAACCTGAACATTATCAGATAATGCTTTTAATTCCTCATCACTTCTTGCCACAAGCAATAGTGAATAACCCTGTTTCGCCAGTTCATAAGCAATAGCTTTTCCAATGCCTTTGCTGGCGCCGGTTATTAAGGCATACGGTTTCGATTTTTCGCTCATTTTATTCATTTAATCTTTCAAATATAAAGATTAATTATAAACCGTTGGCTGTGGAGCGTGCATAAGGGTTAACCCCTTCCTCCTATTCTCTGGGATTTATTGCACTCTGCACCCCAACAAAGACATACAAACTACTTCCGAATAAATTCAAAATACCAACCACACTTAAACTACTGAAAACATTATAGTTAAAAAAAATTACTATTTTTATATTAACAAATAATTGAAGATTATGAAATTGGAAGAAGAAAAAAATCAAGAAAAAATCACACTCCACAAAGCTCAAATCAAGCCTTTCCTGACTGTGAATAACGGAATAAAAGCGGTTAAATTTTACACTGACGCTTTTGGTGCTGTTGAATCTAAAAGATTTGAATTTGAAAACAACAAAATATCTTCTGTATTGCAAATTGAGAACGCTGAATTTTATCTTAGTGACGAAGAACCCTGTGATGGCAGTGAAAATTCACAATTTAGCACACTAATTAGAATAATTCTGGAAACTAAAAATGCAGACAGAATATTTGAAAATGCAGTAAAATTTGGTGCAATACAAATTTGCCCCATGGTAACCGAAGAAGACTGGAGAATTGGAAAACTAAAAGATCCATTTGGCCATATATGGGAGATTGGCTATCCATTATGAAAGAATAAAAACCTCAAAGTCAATTTTTTATGTTTTTTTTCTGACTATCACAGATACGCTCAAGGAAAATCGATATTGAAGTTTTTATACTTTCGTATTTTAAAGTTTTAGGATAAAGGATATTTTATTCCTTTACAGCATCAATCATATCTGTTTTCCTGATTTTCTCCACTCCCCTTTCTCTCATTAGTGCTGCTGCATCGAGCATTTTGATAAAATGAATATAAGGCGTCGTCAGGTCAGAGACATCTGCGGGACAAGGAGACAATGTAAGCTCCAGGATTTGACATAGAAATAACTCAAATTCTTCCACCGTTTTTTTATGAAATGCTTTTTGAAATACAATAAAAGGATTTTCGTATTCTTCTTTCGTTAGCGAAGAAAGATGAAATAGTGCTTGAGAATGCAAAGATTCTTTTACTTTCCATTTTTTGCTTTTCTTTTTGAGACTGTAACAGACTTTGAGAAAAGACCGAACAACAGTATAAAACACAAAAACATTAGAGGGATTGTCTTGTTCGTAAACTTTTCTCTTATAGCTGTAAATTAACGCTTTAGTAAAATTTTGTTTATAATAATCAAGATCTGCGAAGTCAAAAAAAACATCAAGGGCTTTAAATGGATTTCCTGCCACAAAGCTTGCCCAAAAGCCAGTGTCGAATGCTATTTTATTCTTTTTCATGGTAACGAGTTCTAAAATTCGCAGGCAAAATTCCAATCTTTAAAAAGGATAATCTATTCGAAAAGCAGATATAATATTCTGACAAAATAAATGTTTTATGGGATATTTTTTTATCTTTGAAACTCAGGATTTTTATCCAAATGGCTTTATCTTTGAGCCTTTAGAAAAATTGATATTCATTATGTAACAGAAAATACATCAGGGAAGAAACGTAAAACGCTTCAGAGAAATGCTTGGCATCAAACAAGAAGCATTGGCTTTTGATCTGGGAAATGACTGGAACCAAAAGAAAATTTCTATGCTGGAGCAAAAAGATATAATTGAAGATGAAATATTGAACCAAATCTCTAATTCTTTAAAAATTCCTGTGGAAGCTTTTCAGAATTTTGATGAGGAACAGGCGATAAATATTATTTCTAATACATTTGACAACGGTTCAGTTGGTTATCAAAAGAATGATACTTGTACATTTAATCCTATTGATAAAATTGTACAATTGTACGATGAAAAAATTGCGTTATATGAGCGTATGTTGAAGGAGAAAGATGAAATGATGGTGAGGCTTGAGAAATTAATCAAATAATTATTTATAAAGATATATTAATTAGAAAAAGAGACTTTGGAGTCTCTTTTTTTGTTTGAGACTACAGTAGTAGTAGTAGTAGTAGTAGTAGTTTCTATTTGGTAAAGTAGGGATATGTGTATTGATAATTTAAACCTTCATGTTCGATATCTATTGGTTCATTTATTCTACCATCTTGTAAATATTGATTAAATTTTGAAACTGTAATCACGATAAATTTTGAATTATACATATAGAAAGTTGGAGTATTTATAAAAAAGGCACCTATGACATTATAGTTTATAATTGAAATTTCAGGTTTATTATATATTTTTCTAAAATGTGATTGTACAACCGATAAGTTCTGCTCAATCCATTGAATTTTTTTAGAAAGTTGAGTTTCATATTTATTTTTAAAATTTGTATAGTCAGTTCGATATCCAACCCCTTCATACCTAGCTTTATTATATTTTGAATCCGCTACAATTACCACATTTTTATTTTCATCAAGAATAATAAAGTCAATTTCTCCGCAAACATGATTATCAATATTAACATTATTTGTAGTTGAAGTTTTAAGGCTTTTTACATTTCGGGCAAATTTGAAATTATGCACTTGTAGAGCTTTTTGAAATTCATCTTCTAACAATTTATCATGTTCATTTCCTTTTCTATTAATAAATTTCTGCATTTTCGGATTCTGAAGCCAATTGTTGGGTAATGTATTCCAAAGAATGGCATTAGAAGCTAGTACGTAGATACTTTCTGCTAATTTATTTTTACTAATAAAAGCTCTTCTTACACCTTCAATATTATATATTAATATTGGTCTAAAAAGATATCGTTCAGTTGAATAAGGCTTTAATATACAATTGAGAATCGTCATTTTATTATCTTTGCTTAAACTTAATCCACCGTAAAATTGTTTAGCAGATTCAATATCTATTCCGGAATATTTCGAAAGATTAATAGGTAAGATATATGGCTCTATAGTTTGATAAATTGATTTACTATGATGTTGTTGAATCTCGAAAATTATTCCACATGCAAAGTTATAATCAATTTCATAATTTTCATTAAGAGCATCTATTAAATCAGTAGTTAAAGAATTCTCTGAAATAGCTTTTTCGTAGTCTCGATAAGAATTTGTAAAGAGATAGGTATATAATTTTCCGAAATCATTTTTCCATTCAATTAATATATCACTTTCATCAAAACTTATTGCCTTAACATCTCCAATCATTTTTTGATAAGCTATATGGTCCGCAATTGAATAAAGCCAAGTTCCCAAATAAAAAAGTTTTCCAATGATATTTTCAAAAATTAAAAAATCAGAATATTTGGCTTTAGGATTATTTAATAGTATTTTATCACAGCCCTGTTCCAAAATTAGTTTAAGGATACGTCTATATCTTGAAAAGTCTGCCTCGTTTACATAATGATTTAAATTAAACCCATCTTTGGAATCAATAATTAAGTTTAAAGATTCTTCATGCAGAAAAAAGCAATATCTATAAAAAGCTAATTTATCAATTGGTGTAATTATTTTAGAAAATTCTTTAAGAAGATAATTAAAACAATCATCCATTATGTTTTCTACTTCGTCACTTTTTTCAAATCTTTTTCGTCCATATTTATCTATAATATAATCAGACATTGATTGCCAATAAATTTTTTGGAAACTTTCGTATTCATAAGTTATTATTGTGCGACCATTTATCTGTTTAATTGCCATATTTTGTTATTATTTTCGCTTGATTCTCTTGAACCTGCGGTGAGATTACTACTAACGTCAAGTACTTGTCAAGATTTGGAGAAATTTATTTTCAAGCAATTATACTACTAAATAAAAACTTAATAGCAAGTAGTTTTACGCATTTTCGTGAAACACAAAAAAAAATAATAAAGAAAAGAACTGAGAATTAAAAAAACTTAAGTCAATATTATTTTCATTGTTTAAAATCCGCCGCTAGCGCGGAGAACGGAGGATTTTTAAATGCTACTTTCGAATTCTTATTCCTTGTTCTTGTAACTTTAATAATGCGAGGGTTTCTGACATATCTTTCCCGATCGCGCGGATTTGTAATCCGTGCCCGCAAAGTATATCTCAGCTCATTTAAAAAAAGAAAATTTAGTTTTTATTAATATGGGAACGGGCACGGAAAGAATTTCCGCGCTATCGTTGCGCATATCCGAGCGATCGGGATTATTGTTTTTACAATGCAGTTTATGAGTACGAAGAATTTTGTTCTTTTCGCTTTACTTTAAAGAAACATAAACTAACAGGAACAAAGGCAAAATGTTTTACGATTTAAGCGCACCAGATCGAGAATTCGAAAAACTAGAAAGCAGCTCCAAAGGTTCTACATAATGCGGGTTTTTGCTTATTTTTCCGTCCTTGATCACGTAAGGATGAGTAAGCAATGCATCTGTAATTGCATTTTGGCTGAAACTATTTATATCGTACATACAGATTAATGAAACTGCATGTTGTGGAGTTAGCAGATTCAGTCTGGCTTCATACTCTAAAAGTTCATCAGTTCCAGGCAGGTTTTTGAGAGCCCAAACCATATCGCCGCACGCCCTAACGCTATCATAACCAGCTCTTGAAGCCGATAATAAAGTTTGTTCGAGCATTTTATACATTTTATCTGCAGCAAACTCGCCATTATTTATATAGGTGTTTTCAGAAGCCAGAACTTCCAATTGACCACTCAATAGTTTTTCAGTAATTGATATTCCATTATCAGCCAGACAACGGCAATGCTCGCCATGTCGGTTTCCCTCAAGAATATTAATTACTTTATCATTCGCTTCCAGACCTTCCAAAATATAAGGAATGATTACCTCATATTGTTCTTCTCTGGAATCGAAAAAACCGCAAATATGCATTGGAGCCGATAATGATTCTCCACATACTGAAAAAGGTGTCTGTTTGTTCATATATCAAAGATACATAATTAGTTTTTTTCAATACACTTACTGCATGCTAAAATTTACAACCCGATCGCGCGGATTTGTAATCCGTGCCCGCAAAGTATATCTCAGCTCATTTAAAAAAAGAAAATTCAGTTTTTATTAATATAGGAACGGGCACGGAAAGAATTTCCGCGCTATCGTTGCGCATATTCGAGTGATCGGGATTCAAAATTTACTTCTTTCATCATTTTTTTAGTATTTATCAGTTTCTTAACCAATTCACAGCTCCAATAAAATCATTTGAAAGAATTAGAAAGGAATTCGAGTCTATATAGTTTTCTCTAAATGAATTACTTATTACAAATCTTCCAGCCTTTCTAATATCTTGATTCCAATATTCTAAAAAATATTGAAACTTTTCAGATGTATTAAAATCATCACATTCTAATTCTTCTATCTGTTCAAGCAATTTAAAATATTGCTCTCGATTTATTTCTTTATTTCTATTATATTGTTCCATCGATTCAACTCCAAATTGCTGAATATCATTTATTAAAATATTTATCTTTTCCATTTTTTATAATTTAAAAATCAAAAAAAAGCATAATTTAAATCTATTGCTTTTGCCTTTTCGATAGACAAATTGTCAACAAAAAAATAATCCGATCGCGCGGATTTGTAATCCGTGCCCGCAAAGTATATCTCAGCTCATTTAAAAAAAGAAAATTCAGTTTTTATTAATATAGAAACGGGCACGGAAAGAATTTCCGCGCTATCGTTGCGCATATCCGAGGGATCGCGAATTTATACCGCAATAACCGATCGCGCGGATTTTTAATCCGTGCCCACAAAGTATATCTTCACAAATTTAAAAAAAAGAAAATCCAGTTTTTATTAATAGAAACAGGCACAGAAACAATTTCCGCCCTATCGTTGCACATATCCGAGCGATCGGGAATTTATACCGCAATAATCACAAAATATTTGCGTTTTCTATGAAAATTAAAACTTTATAAAACCTATGGAATACTCAAAAAATTATAACGTTGCAGAAGCACATATAGATGTTCAAGGCATTATGGATGGCTTATATTACCCATTTTATATGGAGGAATGCCGCCATGATTATATTAGAGAGGTTCTAGGTTTTGATTTTGTTCAACAGGCAGAAAATGGTGTATTTATGGTTTTATCTGAGTATAAGATCAAATTTATACGCTCTCTTAAAAAAGACGATAATTTTGATGTGACTTGTGCTGTATATACAGATGCTCAGGGATTACCAAGACTGCATTTTAAACAATCAATAATAAAAAATGGAAAAATAATGGCTTCAGCAGTATTTACAGGAACTTGTATTCCTGCAACCGGAGGAAGGCCTTATTTACCAGAAGAGTTGAAAGCGAATTTTGCTGATGCCTCTTCATTAGAAGTTTAATAACAATAATAAAGTTAAACTACAATTTGCTTTCTCCTAAATTAGCCTGTTTTTCGATCTAAAAGAAAAGCATAGAAATAAATAAGTCCTAAAAGAGATTTCAATCGAAATCTCTTTTAGGACTTATCAAATGTTATAAATTTTTTACCAGGATAAATATATTATAGCCATTAATAAACCAAGCGGATTATTAGTTCACAAATCATTTTATACGCTTGATGCATCATAAAGCTCTTTTAGCTTTGTTTTGATTTCTGAAGACATTCACACAGTTATCAAAAAGAACTCTTCATTGAAAATCAACAATTTAACACAAAATTTACTATATTAGTAGTTTAAATAATTTAATACTCTTTATAAATATGTACTTTATAAAACGAAAATTATTGACAATTACAATTTTACTGAGTTCATTTTATGTAATGGCTCAAAAAACAATCCTCATCAACAATGTTCAAATTTTTAATGGTAAGGATGAAAAAACAATTAATGGAAATATTTTGATTGTTAATAACCTGATTAGCAAAATTTCTACATCACCAATCCCAACTGATAAAAGCGGAAACACTACCATAATCGATGGCAAAGGAAAATTTTTGATGCCAGGTCTTATTGATGCCCACACCCATATCATGATGGAATCGATGAATATAACAGAACTAATGAACAGTGATATAGAATGCATTACTGCAAATGCTATTAAATCTGCAGAGAAAGACCTTATGCAGGGCTTTACAACTTTCAGAGATCTTGCTGGTCCTGCAGGCGGTTTACAAAAAGCGATAGACAGAGGTTTAATTATTGGTCCGCGTATTTATCCTTCAGGTGCGATGATTTCCCAAACCGGTGGTCATGGCGATTTTCTTCTTCCTAATGCTGTCCCAAAAGATATCGCAGCAAGCCTTGATTTTACTGAACGTAATAATTTTGGTGTAATAGCCGATGGTCCAGATCAGGTATTGAAACGTGTACGGGAGCAGCTTCGCCTTGGTGCCACACAAATAAAACTAGCGGCTGGTGGTGGTGTTTCTTCAACTTACGACCCTCTGGATGTATCTAAATTTACAGAAGCAGAAATGAAAGCCGCTGTTGATGCAGCAGAAAACTGGGGTACGTATGTCACTGTTCACGCTTATACACCAAGAGCCATACAAACTGCATTGCGTGCAGGAGTGCTTTGTATAGATCACGCTCAACTTATTGATGATGCAACAGCAAAAATGTTAGCCGATAAAAAGGCATGGTTAAGTCTGCAGCCTTTTATAGATGAAGGTAAAAGTCTTTATGCTGATGGTTCACCAAATCGTATCAAGCAACAAACCATGATGAGCGGTACCGATAAAGCTTATAATTTTGCAAAAAAATATAACATTAAAACTGCATTTGGAACAGATTGCCTGTTTGAACCGGATCATTCCGCAAAAAGAGCAGGAGATCTTGTAAAGTTATTGCGTTGGTACAAGCCTTATGAAATATTAAAGATGGCTACTTCTACAAATGCAGAATTACTTACTATGAGCGGTCCACGTAATCCTTATCCAAACAAATTGGGAGTTATAGAAGAAGGTGCTTATGCCGATATTATATTGGTAGACGGAAATCCTATTGCAAATTTGAGCATACTTGAAGACTACAACAAAACATTATTGTTGATTATAAAAGATGGAGTCATTTATAAAAACATACTTGATAAATAGTTAGAGATTTAAAATAAGAAACGTATCAAAATAAATAAGTCCTAAAAAGAGATTTCAATCGAAATCTCTTTTACTTTTGCCGCATGTTAGAAATTCTTTACCAGGACGAATATATTATTGCCATTAATAAACCAAGCGGATTGTTGGTTCACAAATCATTTTATGCGCGCGATGCAAAGGTGTATGCCATTCAGGAATTGAGAAATCAAATAGGGCAACACGTCTACCCTATTCATCGGTTAGACCGCAAAACATCTGGCGTTTTGTTATTTGCGTTGGATACAGCCGTTTTAAAAATTATGAATGATCGTTTTGCCACACGCGAAGTCGAAAAAAAATATTTAGCCATTTTACGTGGCTGGTCGCCCGAAGAACTAACGATTGATTATGATTTAACGAATGATGATGACATTACACAAAATGCCATAACCTACTTTCATCGTTTGCAAAATGCCGAAGTTGCCTTAGCATTTAACAATAAACCCACTTCACGATATTGTTTGGTAGAAGCGATTCCTGAAACCGGACGTATGCATCAATTGCGAAAACATTTCAAACATATTTTTCATCCCATTTTAGGAAGCCGTCCACATGGCTGCAACAAACAAAATAAATTATGGCTGGAGAATTTTGACCTGAAAGGAATGATGCTTCATGCACATCAGTTAATTTTTAATCATCCCATACACAATCAACAATTAATCCTTAATGCAAAGGTTAATGAAGAGTTTAGCAGAGTTGGTACTATTCTTAATCTGGATTTGAGTAAGTATGAATAGAATATTATTGGGTCTAGAATGTTTGTCGAATAAATCTCTCGCAAAATCGCAAAGGGTTTGTCATTTCGACGCAAGGAGAAATCATACTAGGAGCTCCGTAACTATTGTCGCCAATCTTTGTAGAATTACGAGTGTGATTTCTCCTGCGTCGAAATGACAATATTGTGTTTAAGCTTTTGTGTTACGAGAAAAAAATAATTACACCCAAGGAGTTATTCTCAACAAATCAACAACAACCTGTATTCTCCTTCATTTTCTATTGGCGCCCTATGAATACAAGGCAGCACTTGTTGTTTCGGATGATCTACAGCCAGTCGCCAAAGATGCCCTAACCCTAAATTAACAGGTTCTGCCTCCGGATTTACCTGATAATGCAAATCAAAATAATTTTCTTTCAAAAATTCTTCGAATTCTTCTGCTGGTCCATCGTGCAGTTCTTTTAGCTTTGTTCGAATTTCCGGAATCAGGATTTTTTGCTCTGCCTGCGCATTAGCAATAATATCACTTGCCGCTCCGTGATACGTACATAAAAAAGTATCTGTTGCAATGGGCGAACGATCAACATGAAACGAATACACGTCAGTCGATATGAAATCAAATTCGTCATCGCGTTCATAACATTTTAGTAAATTAAGAGAAGGCGAAGCTCCAAAATCTGCTAATAATTGTAAATCATTTAAGATTATTTCCCTGGCTATATTTCCTTTTTCTGATAGTTGCAGTCCGATTAGATCTTCAGTAGAAATTTCTGTTATATTTTCTTTTAAAGATAATTGGGCTACAATTTCGTTAAAATCGCCATCCAAATTTCTGTACCAGCATAGTGCATTCATTTCTCCTTTGAAATCGGTATGTACAAGCTCAGAGAAAGTAGATACCAATCCTATTTGGCTGCTGTCAGAAAATGTATTGCTCATAGTGTAATATTAAAACGCTGGTTACTTTATGCATTACAAAATTATGCAATAGTAATCAGTTACAGCATTTTATATTCGTTTTTATAATTTTTAGTTACATGCTGTAAAGTCTGTTGTTGACCCATCGCCCGATCTCTATTTCGCTTTCCTTCAATATGGCAAAAAGGAGCGTTATAAAAGTATAATCCTTTTCCTGATCGGTTTTTCATAGAACAGCTCTTTGATTTTCCTGAAATTATTACTAAATTTCATTATTGTAACCTCTGTCTGTTTTTTAATAAATGAACTTTGCAATACAATAAGACTTTGAAAGGAGTAAAATTTTAATCTTTAAATATATACAAATGAAAAAACTAAGCGTATTAACATTAGTAGCTGTTACTTTATTTATAACGGCATGTAAAAAATCGTCAAACGAAACAACAACAGGCGAAGAGCAACAGGTTGCCGAAAAAAAGGGAGAAGTATTGGCTGTAAACCTTGAAGCTTCTAAAGTAGACTGGAAAGCATTTCATAAAGGTGGTTTTGCGCCTCGATGGGGAACTCTTGCTATTAAATCAGGTGAAGTATCCGTTGAAGCAAATGAGCTTACAGCAGGTGACTTTGTAATCGATATGAAGTCTATTAAAGTTGACCCGGCATCGGTAACTGAAAAAGACAAAAAATATTCGGAATTAGAAGCTCACCTAAAAAACGCTGACTTTTTTGATGTTGAAAAAAATCCAACAGCTGACTTTAAAATTACAAGCGTAACGAACTTAGCTGCAAAAGATACTTTATCAGAAGCTCCTAATAAAACCATAAGCGGTAATCTTACTCTTAAAGGTAAAGCGGTTAATGTTACTTTCCCTGCAAAAGTTACTGTAGTAAACGGAACTGCAACAATAAAAGCTAAATTTACTGTTAACCGTACAGATTGGAATATTAAATTTGGCGCTTCTGAAGCTGACCCGGCAGAATGGATGATCAGTAAAGATATCGAGATTGGCATCGATGTAACAGCAGGAAAAAAATAAAATAACGCTTATTATCATGCTAAAAAAGAGGCTGCCTAAAATTTTAGGCAGCCTCTTTTTTGTTTTTTATGTGAACTCCTCCCGGAGCGTTGGTCTCAAATATTCAATTCTCCGGGACTTGTTTTAGTTTTGAGACTTCCTCTTTAATATTACACTAAGAATTTTTTAAGGTGCATAGGATAATTTTCTAAATCACCCACAATATCACCATCTTTAAAAATATCAAAACAGTTGTAATCCGGCACAATGGCAACACCACAAAAACGGTAATTACTGGTAATCTGAATTAAAACATCGGCAGTACTTCTACCCTCAAAAAGCACCTGATCAGAATCGTCAAAACTCGCTTTCGGGGCATTCCACGTGGCGGAAACCATAAACTTTTTGCCCTGCATTTTTCCACCTGTTCCGTATTGTTTTGTTGCATCTTCTCTTGTTCTGCCATCGCCTGAGAGAAACTTTTCACTTTGTAAACCGCTGTTGAACACATCGTCTACATATTTCTTGTAAATCCACGGTGCGCCAAACCAATTGATGGGCGTTTGCAAAATGATTATGTCGGCTTCCAGATGTTTTTCTACTTCTTCGTTGGCATCATAACCATCTTCAACTTTGGTTGCTAAAATTTGAAAATTGTTAGCTTCAAAAAATTCTTTAGCCTTTTGGTGAAATGAAGCATTCAGCATGCCTTCGCTCCAGTTAGGATACGTTAAATGTGTATTGATTAATAAAACTTTTTTTGTGGTACTCATTTTAATTTTATTTATATATTTTGAATAATTTCAGTAGGTCTTAATACTTCTATTTAGAGAAAAGCACTTTAGATTATTGGCAGAAAGTCATTTGCATTTCATTCATTCTTCCGCCATATACTTTCAATTTAGCAAACTCGGTTTCTAATTCCTGAAATTCTGCTGCAGATAAGGAAACATCATACGCACCTAAATTTTCTTTAAGATGAGGTATGTTTCTGGTTCCGGTAATAGAAACGATGAAGGGTTTTTTAGCCAAAAGCCAGGCAAGTGCAATCTGAGACGCCGTTGCATTTTTGTTAGATGCAAAACGGTTTAAAAGATTTACAATTGGCATATTAGCCGCTAAACTTTCAGGTGTAAACCGATCAAATGCTGAACGCAGATCCAGCTTACTGTCAAATGGAGTTTGCGCATTAAGTTGTCCGGCTAAATAACCCATTCCTAGTGGTCCCCACGGCACAAAGCCTATCCCTAATTCTTCGCATAAATCTAACACTCCATTTTTTTCCACGCTTCGCTCCATAAAAGAATATTCACTTTGAATGGCTGAAACCGTCTGTACCGAATGTGCTTTGCGGATCGTTGCCGTATTGGCTTCCGACAGGCCAAAATGCAATACTTTACCTGCTGCAATCAGGTCTTTTACCGCACCTGCAACATCTTCAATTGGTACATTAGGGTCAACACGGTGCTGATATAAAAGGTCGATCCTATCTGTTTTAAGTCTGGTTAACGATTCTTCTACCACTTTTTTAATATGCTCCGGTCTGCTATTTAAAGTGATATTTGGAGCCCCGATTTCAAAACCAAATTTAGTAGCAACAACCACTTTGTTTCTAAATGGCGCTAATGCTTCTCCCACTAATTTCTCGTTTGTATACGGACCGTAAACCTCCGCAGTATCAAAAAAAGTAACGCCGCTTTCATATGCTTTTCGGATGGTTTTAATTCCTTCTTCGATTTTTGCCGGTGCACCATAATTGGCACTAATGCTCATACAGCCTGCTCCAAGTGCAGAAACTTTTAACTTTCCGAGATTTCTTGTATTCATTTTATTTTCTTTGTCTGTATTTTGTTGATTAACTTCACTATTTCCGGATGAAGCAGTCATCAAACTTGGTGTAAGCATTAGGCCTTCTCCGGCAATTGCTGTTTGCTGAAAAAATTTTCGTCTCGAATTTTCATCCTTGTTACTGGTAGTATTGTGTTTCATTTTAAGATGTTTTAAAATTGCTAAGCAAAATTACCATTGTAAAAAACAACCGATGGAAACAGATTACTTCTAAAAAAGATACAAATTACTGATCATAAAAAAACGCCCCTTGTAGAGGCGTTTTTGATTTATTTTAATTTCTGCCGATGGCTTGCAATCGGTATTCTTTTGGTGTGAGATGTACTTGCTTTTTAAAGAATTTTGAAAAGTAATTGGGATATTCAAAACCTAGTTCGTAAGCAACTTCAGCCGTATTCAGCTTTTGATTTTGAACCAATAATTCTTTTGCCCTTTTTACAATAAAATCATGGATATGCTCCAAAGCCGGTTTCTGAGTAAAATGCTTCATGATATCGCCCAAATAATTCGCCGTCAATCCCAATTGATCTGCAAAATACTGAACGTTTGGAAGTTGTTTTACAGGCTGGTTATAATAGTCGATAAGGCTTTGTTGAAAATCTGTAACAACACGATTGTACTGTTTAGGATCTGTAGAGAATTGCCTTTTGTAAAATGCCTCTACCAGACATACAAGCACATTTACATAAGAAAGTAAAACTGCAAAATGTTTAATCTCACTTTCATAATATTTTATCATTAATTTAAAAACTGCAGACACTTCTTCGACTTCATCATCGGTTAAATATAAAGCTTCGTGCTGTCCGTAATCTAAATACGTTTTGAATAAAAACCTGTTTTCTTCGATAATCTTTTTTGATAGCTGAAGATACATTCCGGTATAATTAGGTTCTGCATCCCAACCTGGTTCGATAATTAAATCTGGTGTATTAAAAAACACTGCAGAAACAGGCGCAGCATCCGGAGTAGATTTTCTTTTATATTTTATTTTGATAGAAATCCTGTAAAAATCTACGACAACAGGCTGCGAACTTAAAATTATTTTTGGAGGATCATAATAACCTACATCAATATCATTATCCAGAGGTATTTCCATACCCATAAACTGATTATACGATTTAAAATCCGTGAATGTTTTCATATTGTAAAATTGAAATTTTCAGACTACAAAAGAGTTGAAAATCTTAAAATAAAAAAATCAAATTCTAAATTTTAATTTTTTAAGAATAGTCCTGAAGGGCAAATTTATAATTTTAAACCTTAGTATTAATAAATAAATATAATTCCTATTTAAGATGATGATCCCGCCCATATATCAATAGTTTAAATATTGCTGATTACGAAAAAAAAGATCAAACATTAAATATAATGTTTGATCTTTTTTTGTTTTTTATTCCTGATTTAATATGTGCCAACCGCTAACATTAGTGGTTGTCAAATTCTCTGCGTCTGTAAAAAGCATCATCATCGCTATCATAGCCAGAGTCAGGATCATTTTCAGAATAATACGATTTCATTACCCTTCTTTCATAATCCCTGTCAAAATTATTCTGCCTGTTATATCTGCTCGTGTTTCTAAAGGTATCATATCCTATGCCGTTGGCAAGTACGATTTTCGTGTCTTTATTTATCGATACAGATCCAATCGGAATAATAATATGGCTGTCTCCGTCTTTATATATAAATTCCTTGCCATTGTCTTGCGCTATAGCATCATGTACCTCATTATGGCTGTCATCTATTAATGCCTTGTCTACATTTACATCCAGATAAACAACACGCTGCATATCTTTATTAACCCAAAGATTATCTATTTTACCTATGGTGCGGTTGTCAGAGTCTACTACCTTCCATCCTGTTACGTCAGAATAATTTGAAGCGACTTTATAATCAGAAAGTTCGTCCAGTCTGTATAAATTTCTATCTTTATTTTCCATAATTCTTTTTTAATATTATAAATTCATTTTTTCTGCTAAGTTTAATTGCAGAAAGCATTGATTGATACTTTACTCAATCTGCATGCAATCAACATCGTCAATTTTGTCGATAATGTAAAAAGATACTTTCGTTCCTGAGAATGAAAATATTGTGTTCATTCCTGTCTATTTCCTCGTTAACGAGTTATAGTATCTGTACTTGTAGTGTTTTCGATTTCTGTACCGTTTATGCTTGTAACCTCATTATTTTTTACAAATACGAAGTATATAATCGCTGCGATTAACAGTACTGCTACAATCCATGGCCATATCGGCTTCTTTTTTACAATTTTTATTTCTGCCATAACTTACTTTTTTTGATTATAAAATATTTTAATTTAAGACTAAGGTACAAACTGCTTTAGGCAAAAAAAGTATTTAATTTCAGCAAGAAGTTATACAATTCCCAGCAAATCAGCAACTAAACTTGTTTTCTATTAAATAAACTTAATTGTATAGAAAATTAAACCCGCAAGGATTCTGTATTCATAATTATTTGAATGTTACATAATTTTTTAATATTTATTTTAATGATTTCACGATTAAAGAATTAAAAATATACACAAAATACATCAGTCGGATTTTTGTGTACCTAAAATCGTACTTTTTTTCTCCCAATACAAATTGTGATTAATCAACTTTGCAATGTGAATTACTAATTGTATTGCTGTCAATTTTTAGAATTGAAAAAAACTTCTCTTTCAGCAATCAATAATGTAATCACTCTTTACTAACCATTAATTATTATTAACCTTAAAGTTTTAAAAATGAAAAAAGTATTAAAATTAACCAGTTTACTATTTATTACAGCTTTAGTCTTTAATTCCTGCGAAAAGGAACAAGATTTAAATGCGCCACAAAGTGCTAACAAAGATGAGCTGGAAATCGTTAACAACGACGTGTCGCAAACCACTAACAAAAATGCCTTAGCGAATGCCGCATTAGCAGGCGGAGGTGCGGGAGCCAGAACCATTACATTGCAAACCAATACACTAACGTGTCCCGGTGGTTTGTGTACCTCTTATGGAGTTTGGTCCGAGGGACTTTACACCGTTTGGTTCACGATGAAATTTAATTCCGGATTTTATTGGAGCAGAGGCGGTAAATGCGGATACGGCATATTAATTGGCGATCAAAACACCGGCGGAGACCCAGGATGGGATGGTAATGGCGGTAGTGCGAGATTTATGTGGTACTGCCCTAACGGATCTAATACTGCCAAAGGAAGCGGCGCTTACCTCCAACCTTATGTTTATTATAAAGATCAGCCCGGACAATATGGTAATGATTTTGGAAAAAAGTACTACATACAAGAAGGAGTAACCTATAACTGCCAGATATCTGTTAAGTTAAATACCGGGTCAAATACTAACGGATACGTCAAATATTATGTAAATGGTACGGAGATATTGAATCAAACAATTCGTTGGGTGACTAATGATTCTAAACGAAACGTTAATGCTGTAAGTCTCCACACCTTCCGTGGTGGCAGTCAGGAGTACTGGAAAGCTCCGGTAACAAGTTCTATTTATTATCCTAGTGCCGCTTGGGATGCTCAATAGTATTTATATACATTAAAAACAATTTGGCTGCGCTAAAGAATATCCGGGCCTAATAATCAATCTTAAGATGAAAATTTGACAATCCTTCAGGAAAATTGTATAAAATCACTAATGATAGAAAAATGTACTTTTAATTAAGTCTAATTGAAAAATCAGACTATTGGTAAACTATTAATTTTAAACTGATTTATATGAAATCCGAAAACTACCATTACTCGTCTGAAGAATCTGCAGGCGATATGACATATTATGAAGAGGAGCTGTTATTAAATTATGATGATTATCTGGACGGCGCTTTCGAGGCAAAATTGTCAGCCAGTAACCATTATAATCTGGAACTTGGTGATTTAGAAGAAGATCTTGAAGAAGATATGGATTCGGAATATGACGAAAATGACTGGGAAGAGGAATCAGATAGTGACCCCGAAGAAGATAAAAAAGAAGAAGAAGAATCCGAAACTTTTCTAATGAAGATCTAAACTGTCTCTACAGTTAAAGCCGATTGAACACAAAGTAAATAAAAAGCCCCCTTTTTTAATATTGGGGGCTTTTATGCATTTGGTTTTAAAAAAAATTAACGCCAACCCATTTCTGGCGCAATATATTTTAGTATAGATGACAGTACATGTACGTTGTAGTCAACGCCCAATGTGTTGGGTATCGTCAGCAGCAACGTATCTGCTTCCTGAATAGCTTCATCTTCCTTTAGTTCTTTGATGAGTTTTTCCGGCTCAGCTGCATAACTTTTCCCGAAGATTGCCCGTTTATCACTTTCTATATTACCAAAACTATCAGATCCTTTACCCTGATCTCCAAAGTAATATCTATCCTGATCATTAACCAGTGCAAAAATTGAACGGCTTACTGAAACCCGTGGTTCGTGGTGATGTCCCGCTTTTTTCCAGGCTTCTTTATACAACCTGATTTGTTCTGCCTGTTGAATATGGAAAGGTTTTCCATTTTCATCATACTTAAGGGTAGAACTTTGCAGGTGCATACCGTTTTCGGCTGCCCAGATAGCAGTAGCATTAGAGGCAGCTCCCCACCAAATACGTTCTCGCAATCCCTCTGAATATGGCTCAAGGCGCAATAACCCCGGTGGATTTGGGAACATGGGATACGGGTTTGGCTCAGCAAATCCTTCGCCTTTAAGCCTTTCTAAAAACTCCAAAGCTTTTTTGCGTCCCATATCGGCATCTGTTTCACCTTCCATCGGTTCATAACCAAAAGAGCGCCAGCCGTCAATAACCTGTTCCGGTGATCCCCTACTAATTCCTAATTGTAAACGTCCTCCTGAAATTAAGTCAGCGGCACCGGCATCTTCTACCATATATAACGGGTTTTCATACCGCATATCGATCACTCCCGTTCCAATTTCTATTTGGCTCGTTTTAGCACCAATGGCCGAAAGTAAAGGAAAAGGCGATGCCAGTTGTCTGGCAAAATGATGTACCCGGAAATAAGCGCCATCCAAACCAATTTCCTCTGCAGCAACAGCCAAATCGATTGACTGAAGCAGTGTATCGCTTGCCGTACGAGCTTTATAGGAAGGATGATCGGCCCAATGCCCAAAAGATAAAAATCCTATTTTCTTCATAGATAGCATTATTATAAATTACAATTCCAAATATACGCATGATTTTTGAGTGAATCTATAACCTGTACATAGAAAGTATCTCTGGTTTGCTAAGGTATTACCAATCCTTTTATATCTAATTCTGAATAAAATTTTAAGGAGATAACTCTAAAAAAATCTTTTTATTTAAAGTGAAAAAAGTTTACTAAAGTGATCATATTTTCTAAATTTGCCCTCATTAAAATCAGTTTATGCAGCATTCTTTAGCTTTAATCACCATTTGGTATGGCGATTATCCATGGTATTTTCAATATTTCATTAAATCTTGCATCTATAATCCTACAGTTGATTTTATAATTATAACCGGTAATACACAAGAAATTCCCAATAAGCCGCAAAATGTTATTATAATACAGAAAACCTTAGAAGAATTAAAAGCTGAAGCAAGCAAAAAATTGGGTTTTGATTTAAATTTTGATCAGGCTTATAAATTCTGTGATTTTAAACCTGTCTCGGGGTTGCTTTTTGAGGAAGTCCTTGAAAAATATGATTTTTGGGGACATGGCGATATTGATATGGTTTATGGCAACATAAGGGCTTTTATTACTGCTGATCTTTTAAACAAATATGACCTTATATGTTCTCATGCAAACTTTATAACGGGTACATTTTCCTTGTACCGAAATAATGCTCTAATGAGAACTTTATTTACGGAAAGCCCTGATTATCAAAAAATATTATCGGCACCGGAATCTTTATGTTTTGATGAATGTAATTTTTTATATGATGAATTGCAAAAACCCGGCGCAACCATTTTTGATTTTCCCAATCATAGAAGTATGACACATGTAGTTCGTAAAGCTCAGGCAGAAGGAAGAATCAAACCTCTTTTTCAGTCTTATTTTTACAAAAGAATGAATAATAACATTAGATGGGATAATGGACTTATAATAGCTTCCAGCAAAAAGGAGTGCCTTTTTTATGATATGATCGATTATAAAATCGAATGTAAGGATAAGACAGTAACTTTTCCTGTTCCCGATATTTTTTATTTTAATAAAGAAGGTATTAATAAAAATAGTTTTTGGAAGTTAGCAGGACTAAAAATGATACGAAAGAGGAAATCCTTAAAAAAAGTATTCAATTTTTAGAAACTACTAGTAGGTGTAAAAGATTAAAAAACAAGAAAAGGATTAATTCATATCTAAATTCTGCAAAATGGGAAACTTATTATATAACAAAATATTCCTACAAAATAACTAAATTTGGATAATCAATTAAAATACTTTGCTATGAAATTTTTCACAATGCTTTTACTATCAGTTTTCTTTTTTTCATGTCAGCAAAAAGAAAATAAAAATACTTCTGTTGATGCAACAAAACCAATTGTTACAAACAAAGCAGAAGACACACAAAAAGAAGAAAATAAACAACTAGGCGACACTATCTTTATGAATTTTATAAATGAAAAAGGATTATTTGCTGCTGAAGGTTCTTTAGATTCTATTCATCCCAGAATATACGTCAAATTTAAAAATGAAGATTTAGGCGAACTGAAAGCGAAAATTGTCCCTACAACAGGCAAAGGAAACATCCGTTTTAACCAAATTATTTTTCCTGATAAAACCTCAGACGGTCCCTTTGGAATGGATTTGAATATTCACCTTGAGCAAAAAGGAAATTATATTTTAGTAATTGGACATTCTCAAATGGCCGATAATCCCTTTTGGGGTAAATTCAGCGTAGAGCTTGAGAATAAAAAGGAATAATTTTTGACTGTTCGTAATATGACTTTTTTGATTATTTAAAAAAGCAAAACTTAAGTTTAGATTCCTTTAGCAATACCTCTTTTGAATTAATGAAAAAGAGAGATTAATAAAATTGAAAAAACATTTCTAAAATAAAATGAATTCACAATATTCTATAGCTTTATTAACCTGTTGGTATGGAGATTATCCTTGGTATTTTCCCTATTTTATAAAATCGTGCATTCACAATCCAACGATTGATTTTATAATTGTAACCGATAATGAACAGGAAATTCCGAATAAACCCTCTAATGTTATTATATTACAAAAACCATTAGATGAATTGAAAGCTGAGGCTTGCAAAAAAATGGGTTTTGATTTGAATTTTGATACGCCTTATAAATTCTGTGATTTTAAACCTGCTTATGGGTTGTTATTTCAGGAAATTTTCGAAAAATATGATTTTTGGGGACATGGCGATATTGATATGGTTTATGGCAATATCAGAGGTTTTATTACTCCTTATATTTTAGAAAAATATGATATTATCACTGGCCACAAAAACTTTATAACAGGAACATTTTGCCTGTATCGAAATAATGATTTGATGCGAACTTTATTTATGGAAAGTATTGATTATCAGGAAATTTTTTCTGCTCCTGAATATTTAGGTTTTGATGAATGTGCATTTTTATTTGACGATTTACAAATACCTGGCCTAACAATTTTTGATTTTCCTGAAAGTAAACAAAGTATGACTTATGTAGTTCGTAAAGCGCAGGCTGAAGGCAGAATTAAGCCTCTTTTTGAGTCTTATTTTTATAAAAGAATGAACGATAATATCAGGTGGGACAACGGACTTATAATAGGTTCCAGCAAAAAGGAGTGCCTGTTTTATGACATGATAGATTACAAACGTGAGTGTGAAGACAAGACACTAACGCTACCTATACCCGATGTTTTTTATTTTAATAAAAAGGGTATCAATAAAAATAGTTTTTGGAAGCTTGAAGGACTAAAAATGATGAAAAAGAAACGTTTACAAAAAGTATTAACTTTTCAGAATTAAAAATAATCAGGTAAAGGTTCTATTTATAATATACAGTTCGTTCGATTTAGAAATTAAAATCCGATTATTTGTTACTCCATCGTTTAAGTTTGGGTATTCCTTTAGTGAAAAAACCTGCCAGAAATCCAGGAAAACCCATTTCTTTCATTTTTCCTTTTACAAACTCCTGCATTTGTATTACCGTCCAATCGGGATTTTTAAAGGCTCCGTTTTCAAAACAGTAAGCACAATATATTTTACTGATTGTGCCGTCAGCATTTGTTGCACCGCCATTTGGCGATTTTTTCAGTGGCATTCCGCAACTCTGGCAATTTTTATAAACTTGATGTTCCATTTTATTTTCTTTTAGTAGCTGTCAGTTTTTATAATTATCCACTTCAGATTGCAAATAATCTGTAACCGTTATGTGCTTTTTTGTAAGATTTTAGAATAATATATTTCAAAAAAGCAGTAACAAAGTTATAAAAAAATAATATTTATTTTAACTGAAAAGCCAACAATAGTATATCGAGACCAATATAATATATCAGAAAAAAATAAGTAATTTATACTCTCAGCGTAATGGTAAAGATTGTTCCTTTTCCAATAATCGAGCTGACATCAATTGAACCGCTATGCAGACTCACAATTTGTTTCACAACAGATAATCCTATACCATAACCATTTTCGTAGCTTTTGTTTTTCCCTCTGTAAAACAAATTATAAATCTGTTCCAGATCCCCTTCAGGTATTCCAATTCCGTTGTCAGAAAAAGTTAATATAATCTTATTCGCAAAAGCGTTTATATCTACATGACAAGCGTGATCCGGAGAATATTTACAGGCATTTTCCATAATATTCGAAAAAGCAATTTGAAGTAAATAAGGATTTCCAAAATAATTATAGAAATTGCCATCCGTATCATCTAAGTTCGTGTAACTTATACCAATTTTATATTTTACATCTTTCTTGTTCAAGAGATTTAACTTGGCATCAACAAGAACTTCATCTATCCGGATATGTGCCATTTTTATTTGTGAAATATCATAGTTAGCGCGGGCAAAATCAAGAAGTGCAGTCGAAAGCTGTGATACATGATTGGCTTCTTCTAAAGCATTGTCTAACGATACTTTATAATCATCAATGGTCTGATTTAATTCTTTTCCAAGTTCAATTTCGGCAATTAAAATAGAAAGTGGCGTTCTAAATTCATGTGAAATCGTGGTCACAAAATTTCTATGATTATTAAAAGATTGTTCTAACCTGTTAAAAGTAGCATTGAAAGTTTGTGTAAGTTCGTAAAGTTCATCTTTAGCTTTTGGCACAATGATTCGCTTATTGAGATTATGCTCGGATATGTCTCTGATTTGAAAAATAATATCTTTTAGAGGTTTTAAGGTATAATATGAAAATCCAAAACCAATTATAAATATCAAAACAATAGAAATAAAATATACATAGACTACATTTTCCTTAAAAGCATTAATATGATTAAGACCACTAACGTCAATTGCCCTTCCTACTATATAATATTCTTTGTTATTGTCTACATATAAAATACCACGATATTGGTATTTATTATCTGCCCAGTTTAGTGAGTGCTTTTTTTTGATAGATTGTAGTATTTTTTTGCTGCCAAGCGGCGGCATATTATCTGAGAAATAAAGATTAAAGTTACTGTCGTATACACTTATATCTGCTTCATTAAGCACTTTTTTGTTTTTTGTATGAAGAAACTTGATTAGGTTTTTATTGATTTGAGCATCAAATATAAACTCGGCGCGCCAGGTTATTTTATAATCAAGACGGTCAAAAAATTCATCTTTTCTGTTTTTTTCCGAAACAAAATATACGCTGTATGCGAAAACAAAAAGGATAAAAGCCGTTAAAATAGCATAAGCAAGAGCCGTTCGGGTTACTAATTTCATATTTTATTGCTTAAAATAAACCCCATCCCTACTTTAGTATGAATGAGTTTTTGATCAAAACCTTTATCAATTTTTTTTCTCAGATACGCAATATACACATCAATATAATTGGTTCCGGTATCAAAATTATTTCCCCAGACATTATCGGCTATTTCATCCCGGGTAAGAAGTCTTTCCGGATTTTGCATCATAAAATGGAGCAGATTAAATTCTTTTGGCGTAAGGTTAATCGTTAAACCTTCTCTGTAGATCACTTTGGTACGTTTATCCATAACAAGATCATTATAGATAATCTGAGAACTTTCTTCAGAAGTATTTACTGTATCTTTTTTGCGTTGAAGCAAAGCCTTAACCCTTGCGTAAAGTTCTCTTATTTCAAAAGGTTTTACAAGATAATCATCGGCGCCGGCATCAAAACCTTCAATTTTTTCATCAATTGTTCCCAATGCTGTAAGCATAATGATGGGGATTTTTTTTCCGGAATGGCGGATTTTTTTGCAGAATGTAATTCCATCCATTGCTCCCAGCATAATATCTGTAATAATCAAATCAAAGTCTATTTTCTCTAAAAGAACTAAACCTTCTTCTGCTTCTTCTGCAATATATACCTGATATCCCTGGCTTTCTAATCCCCTTTTGAGCAGTGCAGAAACGCGGCTGTTATCTTCAACTATCAACATCTTCATTTGTATCTCTTCCTTTTTTAATTCCGGATCAAATTTACGACAATATTTTCTTTTTCTAAAAGGCCATTATAAATATGAGAATTCATAAAGCATCACAAATAATTTGATTTTCAATTATTTAACTTCAAAAAAAACTCTTTTCTAATAACATTCTATAGCCTTTCTAATACTTTTCTAATACCTCAAAGGCTATGCTGAATCTACCTTTGTCAAGTCAAAAACAAGTAGTGATCACTACACCAAAAAGAATGTAAATTTTAACGATACATGAAAACAAATTATTTAAAAATTGGGTTGTGTTTTTCTCTTTTAGCGGGATTAATAAACACTGTAAATGGTCAAAAAAAGAACGATTTTGGAAACCCAACGCTTACACATTATTTAAACGATGAAAAAACACGCTCGATATCTTTTAGCGGTTATACTGAAATTTGGGCGCGCTATTTAGAACTAAATCCGGGAAGCCTGGTAAACGGCGAGCAGGTCAATAGTATTTCGGATTTATCCTTACGAAGAGTCCGAGTAAAAATGGCGTACCAGCCTACTGAAAAATTTACTTTTGTATTGCAGGGTGGTTTAACAAATGTAAATGTAGCTTCTAAAACTACTCCAACATTTGAACTTTTAGATGCTTACGCAGAATATAAATTTAACGATATAATTGCTGCAGGTGCAGGCCGGTCTACGTGGAGAGGTTTATCCCGATTTACGACAGGGCCTTTGAATACGTTACTATATGATTTGCCTTCTTATGCGACCGGAAATGCCGGAATATCTGATGAAACGGTAAGAGAATTAAGCATTTATGCAAAAGGTCAAATTGGTAAACTTGATTATCGTTTGGTGATTGCAGATCCGTATACGAATGTAAGCGCAGATCCGCAATACAATGTGGCTACCTTTAGTAAAACACATCCTAACAAAGATTATTCAGGTTATTTTAAATATGAATTCTTTGAATCAGAAAACAATTCTTCTCCATTTCATTCGGGAACTTATAGTGGTAAAAAGAAAGTATTGGCTTTAGGAGCAGGATTTGAATACATGCACAATGCGTTGTGGCATTTAAATGAAACAGGAAGCACGATTAATGATGACGAAAAAAGTTTTGCAGTCGACCTTTTCTACGATACGCCAATCAACAAAGAGCGCGGTACATCCTTTAGTGCTTATGCGATGGCTATGAATAATAATTATGGTCCTAACTACACGCGTTATTCCGGTGTTAGCAATCCTGCAAGTGGCGTAAATACAGTTGAAAGCAGTCTAAACGGAGCCGGTAACGCCTCGCCTGTCATTGGGACCGGTAATACTTATTATGTTCAAATTGGTGGTACACTGCCTTATTTTAACAAAGACAAAAACAATTTGCAGCTGCAACCTGCGGCAAGTGTGATGTTATCAGATCTTGACGGACTTCACGATAAAGCACTGACTTACGACGCTGGTGTATCATTATTAATGAATGGCATGTCGTCAAGACTGACTGTTGATGCTCAAAATCGTCCTATTTATGCTTTAAACGATGCCGGTCAAGCCGATGTTTCAGACCGAAAATGGCAGTTTGTTTTAAAATACAGAATCGACTTTAATTAAAACTTTACATTATGAAAAGAAGAAATTTTATTATCTCATCAGCGAGTGCGGGAGCGCTTGCTCTTACGGGAGGAAAAGTATTGGCAAATTCTATAGATGAAACAGAGCCTAAAACTAAAACAGTTTATTTTCATTACCTGCTATTTTGGCTTAAGCCGGAACTTACAGTGGTGGAGGTAAAAGATTTTCAAAACTTTTTTGAAGGGCTTAAAAAACTTCCTTACGTAAAAAATGTACGTTACGGCGGGCCTGCCAACTCTAGTCCAAGAGCAGTTTTAGACAATTCTTTTACCTACAATGCGTCTATGGAATTTGATTCTCTTGAGGATTTAGAAACCTACGGAAAGCTTGATGGACATCTTGCTTTGGTCGCAAAATACAAACCATTTTTTAATAAAATGATGGTTCATGATTCTGTTTATAATCAATAAAAAATTATTACTTTTAAATTAATATCAAAATGAAAAATTTATTAAAAGGATTTATCCTATCTGTACTTCTTATGTCAGCAAACAGCAATTATGCACAAGACAACAAAAAACTTAAAGTAAAATCTCTGGAAGAAGCTTCTGAGATTCCTGCTTACCGCCTTTACAATAACCCTGATGGAACATGTTCCTTTGAAAAAGGTTCGATACCATCATTAAAGCACATGAATACCGCTTCTTTCTGGTACAGCAATAAAACCGAAGAGTGGGAAAAAAATGCACACCCGGCACCAAGAAAACAATTTGTAATTACTGTTAAAGGTAAAATCAAATTTAAGGTGTCAGATGGCAGCACTTTTATCATCGAACCAGGAGTAGTTTTAGTAGCAGAGGATCTTAAGGGTAAAGGACATAGCTGGGACAAAGTAGACAATGATGTTTGGGAACGCCTGTATATTCCAATTACTGAAAATTCAGATGATCTTTTTCAGCCTGAATCAAAATAGTTTAGACACTAAATTATAATATAATATTCTCTGAAAATGATTCGTAAATTGTTTCATAAGAGGTACAAAAAAAGCTAAATCTTTCGATTTAGCTTTTTTTCATTTTTATATTTAATGGTTTAACTCAAACATAAATTGAGTATCCTTTAGAATCCATCTTAATTGACATCAAACCAAAGTTTTGTAGTTAGCAAATCTTTTCCCTGCACGGCTACTGCAGCCTGGTAGCTGGCTCCGTTCAACGACTGCTCTGTTCCCGGATAAAAGAAACGAGTAGGTATTTTTCCTTCTAAAAGCGTATTCGGACCAGCAACCAAAACTGGGTAGTCAAGTCTTCTCCACTCTGCAAAAGCATCAAGGCCCTGACCGTAAAATGCAATCCATTTTTGAGTACCTATCGATTTGGCATAGTTAGTTGCATCGTACTGAACAGTTGCCTGGTTAAGATAGTTAGAAATAACTGTTGCATCTGTAATACCAAATTGATTGAATGATGCGGTAATGGCACTTTTATATAACGCTTCTGCATCTCCGGCGATATAACCACGAGCTACTGCTTCGGCAAGATTGAATAATGTTTCTGAATAAGAAGCAATTACAGCCGGCGACTGAGAAGTCAGGAAGTAAGTTCCCGGTTTTGATGTTTTTGCAAGACCCTGTGCATTGGCTGCAGCAGCTGATAATCCGTTGCCACCTCCAACATATTTACCTACGCTTGCATCTGATGGCAATTGTGCGTAAACAGGCAAACGTGGATCTGATAACTCATATAACTTATCTACCAATGTTTTTGAAATACGATAATCATCTCGCGTTTCAAACCATGCCGAAGCCGGATTTTGCTGTGGTGAACTGGTGTAAGTAAACTTAAAGATATCATTATTGCTGCTAATTAAGCCTCCGGCATCTGTTGTTGCATCAATTGCAGTTTGCTTTGCTAATGCAGGCTCTCTGTCTGAAATTCGCAACGCTATACGCAAACGAAGTGAATTTACCAGTTTTTTCCATTTTGTAATATCTCCTTTATAAGACAAATCACCCGTTACAGTACCGTTTGATGTACTTAACAAAGACTGGGCTTGTTTCAAATCTTCCAGTAATCCTGTATATACTTCTTTTTGAGTGTTATATGCCGGGTTTACTTTTAGTCCAGCTTCTTTATAAGGAATACTTCCATAAGCATCTGTCAACAATAAAAAAGTCCATGAACGCAAGGTAAGTGCAATTCCTTTATAATTTGAATTTGCCTGCGCTTCCGGGAAATTTATAATCGTGTTCAAATCCGTAATCAGGGTTGCATATCCGGTATTCCATAAAGTAGTGAATGAACTGTTTGATAAACTAAACATATCCGGTTCTGTATATTGGATTTTAGCCCAATGCTGAACAAATAATAAAGACGAGTCAAAGTTATTTGTTGAACCCCAATATAAATCGGCACCCTGTTTTAAAGTTCCTGTTAAAAGGTAAGGTGCCAATGGTGTTTCGGTTGCATTGGGATTTGCATTAATATCATCCAATGTATCGCTGCAAGAACTAAATGTCAATGCAAAAAGCGTTATATAGGCTATTTTTTTTAGCATGATTTTGTGTTTTTAAAATTTAAGATTAACATTAAGACTGAAATTTCTTGTTGATGGCAACGAATAAAGTTCCAATCCTTGTGCGTTTCCGGTATTGTAAGCCGTTTCCGGATCAATATTTGGCACGTCTTTGTAGATAAAAAACAAGTTACGCCCCGCAGCAGTAATGCTTGCTGATTGTAGTCCCAGTTTTTTGGCAAAGCTTTTATTCAAATTATAAGTAAGCTTTACCTCTCTTAGTTTTACAAATGTTGAACTGTAAATATAAGCTTCACTTATATTGTATGACGCTTTGTAATATTCCTGTGCACTAAGTACTGAAGTATTTGGAGTTCCATCAGCTTTTACTCCATTAAATATCATACCATCATCATATATTACTGATCCAGCCGGTGCATTACCACCCGAAACTAAGTTTTTTACAATTTTACCATCTACGGTTGTTGTATAGTAATTTAATCCTCCATTTGCTGCATCACGACCTGGAAGCGTCTGAGCTAGTACACCGGTATAATTACCTATTCTGTTTGTTCCTGAAAAAAGCTCTCCACCTACACTGGCATCAACAAGGAATGAAAGTTCAAGATTTTTGTAAGTCAATGTGTTGGTAACACCTGCTATATAATCCGGAGTATAATGTCCCAGTACTTTCTTATCCGTAGCAGCTTTTGGCAATCCATTAGAATCTACTACGATATTTCCATTGCTGTCACGCTCATAAGCTACTCCGTAAAGCGCCCCATAAGCTTGTCCTACTGATGCCAATACATCAACACCACCTGACGCAGAACCAATTGTGTAGTTTTGAATCTGTTTATCATAATCCAGAATGTCTACTTTACTTGTATTCTTTGAATAATTTCCGGCGATATTCCATTTAAAATTTTCAGTCTGAACAGGCGTTCCATCCAACTGAATTTCAATACCTCTGTTGTTTACTTTACCAGCATTGATCAATTGCGATGTATAACCACTTGCAGCAGTTGTTTTTATCTCCAGAATCTGGTCAAAACTATTTGTGTTATAATAAGCAACATCAAAATGAAGCCTGTTTTTAAAGAAAGTAGCTTCTAAACCAACTTCGGTAGAACGGGTTGTTTCCGGTTTCAAATTCTCATTAAGTTTTCTTTTTGAAGAGGTTTGAATTGGATTTCCGTCAAATGCAGTTTGAAAATCGTAAACTGTATTCAATTGATAAGGATCTGCATCGTTACCTACTTCTGACCATCCGCCACGAAGCTTTAAGAAATCAAGCGTATTGCCTTTTAGATTTAGTACTTCAGATAATATCAAACTACCATTAAAAGAAGGATAGAAATAAGAGCGGTTATTGCTTGGCAATGTTGATGACCAGTCATTACGGGCTGTAACGTTTAAATAAGCATAATTTTTATAACCAAATTGTGCTGAAGCATAAGCACTATACACTCTCAATCTTGATAATGTGTTTGATGACAACAAAGGATCTCTTGAATTGTTCAATGTGTATAAATCAGGCACAGCCAAACGTGGCGCTTTTTGATAATTGTTTGCATCGCTGTGGTTACGAACATTAAATCCGGCAAGAGCATCGACACTAAAATCATCGCTCAGTTTTTTAGTATAAGTAAAAATACCCTCAGTATTTTGTTCATTTACAGTGTAAACATCTTCAGCATAAGATCCAAAAGGGGTTCCGTTAGTACCATATTTAATCGTGTATTTTCTGCGGTCGTTATAATAATCAACTGCAGTACGGAATCTGAAATTAAGTCCTTCGGCAAGTTTTACATCTAAATGGATATCTCCTATCAAACGGTTACGCTGCTGACTTGTGGTGTTATAATAAGCTGTCCAATACGGATTGCTGTAATAGCTATTGTTCCAGTTAACATCTCGGTTATTTCTAAGCGCATCCATATCTACCTGACGTCCAAACCACGTAAACTGAAGCATTACACCTGCAGCACGGCCACCCGATGGCCCACCCGGTAATGATGGAGCATCTGTAACAATATAATTCCCGGTTACACCTACCTTTATTCTATCTGATAATTTGTAATTAGCATTTACATTAAAGTTAGTTTTGTTTATTTCACTATTAGGAACTGTCCCTAATTGTTTTTGGTTATTTACCCCTAAACGAAAATCAGTTTTATCATCTGATTTCGCCACAGAAATACCATTTTCATAAGTAACACCTGTATTAAAATAGTCTTTTACATTATTAGGATGAGCCACAAAAGGCACGGCCACACCATTCGAGTTAAATTGAGGAATAAGGCGTCCGTCCATTTTAGGACCCCAGCTTTCATCAGTCTGATCATTGATACCGCCTCCTTTACCATCTACATAGCTGAATTTTCCGTTAGAACCTTGTCCAAATGTATTTTGATAATCAGGCAAAAGCGAAACTTCAGTAATAGTTATACCAGAATTAACGGTTATACCTAATCCATTTTGTCCTTTTCCTGATTTTGTAGTGATAAGAACAACTCCATGCGCCGCACGCGATCCGTAAAGAGCAGCAGCATTCGGGCCTTTCAGTACATTTATTGATTCAATATCCTGTGGATTCAAATCGGCAATCGCATTTCTGAAATCACGAGAAGCAGCTGCACCACCGGAGCTGCTAAATTGCGAATTGTCAACCGGAATTCCATCTACCACAAATAGGGGCTGGTTATTTCCTGCGATAGAGGTTTCACCACGAATAACGATACGTGAAGATCCCATATCTCCTTGTGAATTGGTGATACGTACCCCAGCTAATTTACCACTTAGACCATTTAGAAAATTTGTTTCTTTTGTAGTTTCCAAATCTTTACCCTTAATTCCCTGAGTAGTATATCCTAAAGATTTTTTTTCTTTTGTAATACCAAGTGCCGTAACAACTACTTCTGACAATGCATTTTGTTCCTGAGTAAGAGGAATGACAACAGAGTTTGCACTAACAACAACTTCTGTTTTTTTATACCCCAAATAACTTACTACAAGGGTATAAGGAAATTTTTGTCCTGTTTGAAAATAAAACTTCCCGTCAAAATCTGTCTGAACCCCGTGTGTAGTACCTTTAATATTTATTGAAGCACCAATAACAGGCTCTTTAGTAACAGCATCGACTACTAACCCTTCGAGTTTGGACTGTATTAACGGTGTTGTTTCCTGAGCCTTAACCCCTATGGAAATCAACAAAATACACAACCATATATATCTATTTAATTTTTTTTTCATTACTTTGTTTTAGTTTAATAAATAAGGCTAGCCGAAATGGATTTACTCCACTCTCGCTTCCTTACAGAGATGAACAATTTCTTTAAGCTTCACCATTTCTGCTGCAACAGAAATGGTATTTTTTTATCTGCAACACATTCGTTTTTTCATTTTTTTTTATTTTGGATTATTATTATTTGATTTGGTTTTACAAGATTTCAACCCTAAAATTTAGGACCAATCTTTTTGAAAATTTGTATAAATTGAGAGATTGAAGAATTTGTAACAGCTAAAAATCATCGACATACATTGCCAAATGGTTATTGCTTGTTCAAAAATGAAATGTTTTTAATAGTCTTTAATTTTTTTGTATTTTACTTTATCTTAAACCCTACTAGTTTGATAGAACAAAAGTATGTTAAAAATTTTAAATCAAAAACTTTAACTGAATTTTTTGAAAAAAAAATGTTAATTAAAAAAATCAGAAACAATAAGCTGTTCAAAATAAACACATTATAAATTATCCCCGTTTTTTTTATGTGTAAGAATTTTACCGAAATGCCACCTTACATTAGAATAGAATCTGATTTAAAAACTTACTTTAGCAAATGAAATACTACTAATACTCAATCAATAATTGTGATTTGTCCCGTTTTTCTAATTACTGCTGATAGTTATTACCCCTTTTGATATACTCCCAGTTAAAAAAAATTACTAATTTTAGTACACATTCATTTTATAACTATGATCAATAAATCAGAACTCAGAAGTTCCATTTTCAGACATCTTGACGGCTTAGCTGTTGCCCCGGTTGCAATAGCATTAAAAAAGCATAAAATTTTAGAGCTCATCCTGAACAAAAAGCAAATACAAGTAGCAGAACTAGTAAGCGTTTTTAAAGCAAATGAGGGTTATCTGAATGTTGGTTTAAGGATTCTGGCTTCTCAAGGTTTTTTAGAGTACGAAGTCGATAACAATACGCAAGAAATTACGATCTCAGTAAATGAAAAGACAGCAATAGCTTTTTCTATATTTCATCTATACGAAGATGTTGTTGATTTACTTCAGTTTTCAACCCAATTTCATCCGCGTTTTTTTGAAGATGCACCTTTTGAAAAACTCAACGTTATTTTTGAAAAATATAAAAAAAATTACGGAATTGAATTCTCAGCTGATCCTCTGACAAATAGTATTCAAAACCAGATTTTAAAACATATCGAAGGCTATTTAATTGGACCAACAATTGTGCGTTTGGCTATGAACGGAATGTTTCACAAATATTTTATGGAGACTTCTTTCAGGCCCGAAGAGTTTCATAAATCCCCGGAAAATTTCAAAAAAATATTAGACTTTTTTGTGCATCTTGGATGGTTTCTGGAAAAAAATGGCAATTATCAATTTACAGAAGTAGGTTTGTTTTTTGCAAAACGAGCCAGTGCTTATGGCGTTACCGTTTCTTATTTACCAACATTTGCTAAAATCGAAGAATTAATTTTTGGAGATCCCGCTGTATTAAGAATGATAACCGATGGCGAAAACGAAATTCATGTTGATCGTGAAATGAATGTATGGGGAAGCGGCGGTGCGCACGACACTTATTTTAAAGTTGTTGATGAAATTATCATTAAGCTTTTTAACCTGCCTATTGAAGAACAGCCTAAAGGAATCCTGGATATGGGTTGTGGTAATGGCGCTTTCTTACAGCATATTTTTGAAGTAATTGACAGGCAAACTTTACGTGGAGAAATGCTCGAAGAATACCCGTTGTTTTTGGTTGGGGCCGATTATAATCAGGCTGCACTAAAAGTAACCAGAGCTAATCTTATAAAGGCAGATATCTGGGCAAAGGTAATTTGGGGTGATATTGGACGCCCAAATATACTTTCGGATGATTTGAGAGAAAATTACAATATTGACCTGAAAGATTTGCTTAACGTGAGGACTTTTTTAGATCACAATCGAATTTGGACAGATCCAAAACATATTGACAAAAACAGAGTTAGTAAATCTACAGGAGCTTTTGCTTACAGAGGAAAAAGAATCAGTAACAATCTGGTCGAAGATAATCTCTTGGAACATTTGCAAAAATGGTCGCCTTATGTGCGGAAATTTGGTTTGCTTTTAATTGAATTGCACACCATAAATCCAAAGCTTGCAGCCAGTAATTTAGGAAAAACTCCTGCAACAGCCTACGATGCCACTCATGGTTTTTCTGATCAATATATTATCGAGATAGATGTTTTTAATAGTGTTGCCGAAGAAGCAGGATTATTTCCGGATCAATCTATTTTTAAACGATTTCCAGACGCTGATATCGCAACGGTAAGTATCAATTTATTGAAGGGAAACTGATTCAATAATAATCAATTAAATCAGGAAACCTTTAATACTAAGCTGAAAGTAATCAAATTATTTCATTATTAATCAAGACACTAATTTGCAACCCTAATAAATTATTTTGATGAGAAAAATTATTTTCTTAGTTATATTACAGCTTTTGACTTGTTCTGTCTTAGCGCAAAATAGTGTATCAAAAGATTCCATAATAAGTGATACAGTAAAAAACATTCGTTTCAATTATAAACAGCTTATTGTTCCTGCAATTTTAATTGGATATGGTTTTTGGGGAACAGAAAGCGGACAAATAAAAAGTTTTAATACTCAAATACGCGAAGAATTTACAGAGGATATTGATCGTAAAATATCTATAGATGATTTTTCGAGATATGTTCCTGCAGTTTCTGTTTATGCGCTCAATGCGTTTGGAGTTGAAGGAAAAAATAATATGCGCGACCGTTCTGTAATTTTAATTACTTCAACAATTATAAATGTGGGAACTGTTTTTGCCTTAAAATCGCTTACAAAGGTTGAACGTCCCGATGGAACTTCAAACAATTCATTTCCTTCTGGTCATACCGCTATTGCTTTTGCGGGAGCCGAATTTTTATATCAGGAATATAAAGATAAATCTATATGGTATGGTGTTGCCGGTTATGCAGTTGCAGCGGGTACAGGAGTATTTCGCATGTATAACAACAGGCATTGGCTCACTGATGTAGCAGCAGGTGCAGGAATTGGAATTTTGAGTACCAAAATTGCGTATTGGGTAAATCCATATATTACAAGGAAATTATGGCATGGTGAACAAAACAAATCAACATCTTTTATAGCTCCATTTTACGATGGCAAAAATTTGACAATCTGCTATTTCAAAACATTTTAAGTTTACATTCTATAATACTAAAAAGCGATCAGATATGAAATATTATCTGATCGCTTTTGAAGGAATTAGATTTTAGTTAAAATCTTAAAACTATATTTTAATCTATCACTTAATAATCAACTTTTTTGAAACATTAAAAGCATTAGAACTTATTGTAACAACATATATTCCTGAAGCTAAATTATGATTGATTTTTGAAGAGGCATTTATTTTTTTAACCAAAACCTTTCTTCCATTAATATCCGTAACTGTTACTGTTGCCTCCTCGCCTGCTTTTAATTCCGGCAAGTCAATATTAAATTCGTTATTGATTGAAGGGTTCGGATAAATACTAATCAAAGATTTATTCTCTGCAGTTTCAGCATCAATTTCACTAACTTTTTTTGCTGTAGAAGTGGATTGAAATTGCCATTGTGCGCTTTCCCAATTGTTCTGGGCTCCGGCATATTGAGCAGATCCATTTAGGTTTTCAATATGAATCATGCTTCCTGTCTGCCATCTGTTTTTAATTCTTACCCAGGTACCATCAACATTTTCGTTTGACCATTGTGCACTCCACCATCCTGATGATCCGGCAGTACATTGTACCGCGCCTGTTAAGTTTTCGATATGCATTATATCTCCGGTACCTACATTTTTTAATATAAAATAAGTCGCATCAACAGCTACTTTTTCCCACTTATAATTATTATTTACTACAGTTGCGCCATATCCTACATTGGCACCGGCATCATATAAATAATTATTTGTCCATTTATTTTTAATGGTAAAGTAATTTCCTGTTGCCGTGATAACTGTAATTGTTGCAGTATTTGTTTTATTTCCGTCTGCAGTTGTTACTGTAATTATTGCAGTTCCGTTAGCAATTGCTGTCACTAAACCTAAACCATTAACCGTTGCCACGCTAGTATTGTTTGAAACATAACTAACCGATTTATTTGTTGCATTAGAAGGCAAAACCGTTGGTGTTAATTGCTGTGTTGCACCTACAGCTAACGTTGCCGAAGTTGGACTAAGACTCACACTTGTTACAGCTACATTTGATGAATTTACTGTGATTACAGCAGTTGCCGTTTTCGCACCGTCCTGAGTTGTAACCGTAATTGTTGCCGATCCCGAAGCAATTGCAGTTACTAAACCTAATGTATTTACGGTTGCTACACCAGTATTATTAGAACTATAAGTTACTGTTTTGTTTGTAGCATTTGCCGGAGCAACAGTTGGTGTTAATTGTTGCGTTGCGCCAACGCTTAAATTGGCCGTTGTTGGCGTAACTGTTACGCCCGTAACCGCAACTGTGGTAGTTGAACAGCTAGAACTTTGTGTCCATGAAAATGTACCAATGGCGCTGGTTTCTTCATTAATTGTGGCATTTCCGCCTCTATTAGAATAATTCATATTACAATATGTTCCATTTCCGCCGGGAGAACCTGCTATGAGAACAAAATAACCTCTACCCCAATTTCTGTTCAATGCATTATTGTTTGGAAATTCCTTACCTGTTCCGTTAACCGTTATATCTTTAAAACTAAGATTGTAAATGCCATCTCCAGATCTTTTACTAATAGAAATAGCATCATTCCTTGAATCTAAAATATCAATATTATAAAGCTGAACATTTTTAACCTGAGTTCCTGCGTTAGTAGCGCTAAAAATATCTACTGCCGCTACCGGATTATTATAGGTATCATTAAAAGTGCCGCATGTTGTTACGGTAATATCGTGTATTTCATGCATTCCATCATTATTAAATGGCGCTCCGGGAAAATTATTACTAACTCTGATACCCGCTTCAAGATTATCTTTTATAATTAAATTGTAAGCTTTGTTATTTTTTCCGCCATAAATAGCAAGACCACAGGCGCGCCAACAGTTTTCTGAAGTATTATATCTAAAAGTATTATTGATACATTCCTGTCCGTCGGCAGACCAAATCGCCTGATCATCATCGCCATTATTTCTAAAATTACAATGTTCGACGATTGAATTTGCTGTTCCTTTGCAAAGGTTAATTCCATCGGCATAATTATTTCTAAAACGACAATGCGAAAGTGTAAAACCATCGGCAATTGCCGGGCCGCCAACATTGTATTGCGCAATCCAGGCGCCGCATTCAAAATGTTCTGCCCAAATATTTTTTACCGTTGAACCAGCTGTAAATACGCCGTTTATAGCTTTATAAGAATTACTTCGTGAGGCTGAATTTGTGGTTAAATAAAGATCTGTAAATGAAATATTGCCTGCATTTGCCCGTAATCCTCCGTTTCCGCTGCTTGTGTTCGTAAAATTAATTTGGGTATACCATATTCCTGCGCCTGTTAACGAAGTATTGGCAACTCCAAAATACAATTCACGATTAACGTTGAAAACCCCACTGGGAATAAATATTTTTTGACCACCATTTACATCAATAAAACTTTGAAGATCACTTCCGTTTCCTGTATAAGTTACTGAACCGGCTGGCGCAGAAACAATTGCCGGAATTGGTTCCATCTCTGCAAAATCTAAATTTATATTACCTGATTCTCTAATAAGTTTTAACGTTCCGGATGCCGCTATTTTAGAAGGAAATTTATAACGCACTTCGTCAAATCGCATTCTTGGGTTTTGATTGGTAATTCCGTTATTGTTTGGATTTCCGTTACTCCACAAATATTCCCACGACCAGGTTGACGTTAATGTAAGTGTTGTAATTTTTGTGCTACCATTATACACACCCAAAGTGGCAGTTTGTCCATCAGGAACACTGTATCGAATAACTAGCCCATCTGCAGCTTCTGTAAGTGTCCATTGCACTGTAGCATTGGTTGCTGACATATTTACGCATTGCTGATCTGAGGCTTCTGATTGAAGATCTGCCTGAATATATGATTTTGAAGTAACCGTGGCGCCATTAGACAATTGCCCCAAGTTTGCTTCATACCTTTTATATGGTGCATCATAATAACCGCGCTGTGCGTATATATTTGAAGCTAAGAGAACTAAAAAAATCCAGATTATAGGACAATATTTATCTCTTTTGAAAAAAATAGCATGTAATTGGTTTCTCATAATTTTTATTTTTTAATTAGTTTGTTCCTGTAAAAGGAGATAACGAAACTAGACTTAAAAAATAAATTAAAGAAAACATGTATTAAAAATCAAGATTAATATAACGATTTCGTTAATATAAAAACCTAAAAATCAATTATTTATGTTTTAATGAGAAATAAAAAATCAAGAATAAATATAGATACTTTCTTTATAGCTGAGGATAAAAGAAACGAGGATATGAAAAAATTGAAATCATTTATAGAGATATCTCTTATTGTCAGTTTAAAATTGATTTTAAATGAGCGCTGTTATTTTTTCAAAACAAAAAACCTCCAAAATCAAATGACTTTGGAGGCTTCTAATTTGTATGATTTTGTAAATATTACATTAAGTCGTTGAACTCGTGTAATGATTTTAATGTGCTTTCGTAAAACAAAATTGCAGCAATAAGATTTCCTTTATCTGAATAAGGCATCATTTTTCTTTGGAATTCTACTGTAGTATCTAAAAATGCTGATGTACCTACTGCTTGATTGTCTAAAACTTTTTTGTGTTCAGAATCGTCCGGAATACCTAAATCTGCCATTGTAACACCTGGTTTAGTAACCAAGGCAATATAAGGAAGCGTTTTAACTAATACTTTAATTCGCTCGATGTACAATTCTAAAAGTTCTCCTTTTTGCATACCACTTAATTCTTTTTGATCATGATATTTGCGTATTAGAGCTGTTGTACTGATAATACTTCTTGGAGCATTTTTTGCCTGTGCTGAAATAGCGCCAGTTGTCAAGAAGAAAAGGATACTTAATAAGATAATTTTGCTCTTCATTTTCTTAGATTTTATTGGTTATTGGTTAAAACAAAAATATATAAATTAACTTAAATTGCAACTTTATTGTTTTGTTTTTTTTAATTTTTATAAGATTATGTTAATTTTGCTATACTATATAAGTTAAATACTACAATGTAAGTTTTAAAACCAATCCTTATCGGTATTTTTTGTAGCAATTAGATATTTATTTAGATTTTGTCCCGTCGGTTATTATGACTTTATTATTCTAAAACGCCCCGGATATTTTATCCAAATGCTTTTTTTGTTACCATAATAATCCATAAAATCCTCGCAAACAAAAACGGCATGTGCTGTTGACCAGGCAACAACTCCACAAAATTCACTTCCTGACTCTCGTTTTAACTTTTGTATTTGCTTGCCCTCTTTAAAACCTAAATACTTATAAATAGTTGGTGTGTATACAGAACCATCTTCTAAATCCTCTAATGCTTTATCAAAAGTTGCCTTCTTATCTATAATTTGCTTATACTTTGCCATCACTGCGTATGTCAATATTGCATAATCAGTTATTTTTTCGCTGTCGCAATTATCTTTTATAAATATAAAATCAGCAGATAATTTAGCTTTGTTTAGTTCATCATTTTTCAAATTAAATGATGCATTATTTTTTAATGTTATTTTATATAAACTGTCATTTATTACTTCTGTTACAAAAAGATTGTCTAGTCCATAAACATTCAAAGATGCTTTAATAAATGCAATCGATGAACAATTTGTACGTTCTCCTTGTTTAAAGCTTTCGAATATTTTGTCTGAACTTAATTGTGCATAAGAATTCAAAGAGACAAAGATTAAAAGTAAAAATATTGAAGTGGCAGATTTCATTGTCTTTAGATTTTATAATTTTTTCCCAATTGGATTTTTTTAGAATACAGATTTTACAAATCTATAAAAATCAACTCATAGTTGTTTTTTACTTCTTAACTTTTTTCAAAAATTATAATTTCAAAGAATAACGCTTTAGTTCTGTCGCTTATTTTTAAAATTGAATCAATCAAATTTGGTATTTATAATCATACCGGCTTTTAATCTCCTTATATACGGTCACTCTTGTCAGATTTTGAGTTTGTTTTGTTTCGGATCGTACAACATCGCCGTACACAAACAGTTTTTTCTTTCTTTACTCATTAATATAGAGCAATTAATACAAGACTTGCAGCTTTCCCAAAAAAATTCATCAGTAGTTAACTCTGAATAAGTAACAGGCGCAAAACCGAGTTCATGGTTAATTTTCATTACCGCCGAACCAGTGGTCAGGCTGAATATATTTGCCTCTGGATATTTTTGACGGCTCAACTCAAAAATTTTTCTTTTAATGCTTTTTGCAAGACCGGTATGCCTGAATTCAGGAGCTACGATCAATCCCGAATTAGAAACGTAACGACCATTATCCCACGAAGAAATAAAAGAAAAACCTGCCCATTTACCATTTGATGCAAAAGCAATAACAGCTTCGCCTTTTACTATTTTTTCCTTCAGCGATTCAGGCGATCGTCCTGAAATACCTGTTCCGCGTGCTATGGCAGATGATAATGTAACTTCGCAAATTTCTTTTATCCAAAAAACATGATCCGAATTGGCAACTTCAATTGTAAAATCCAACAGCTCATCAGCTTGACTGTTGAATAATAGGGTTGTTTCTTCTGTTACTTTGGCTGGCGATGGAAAATTTTTATTTAAAAGAGGTATAGGAATTTCTTGGGTTTTCATATTCGATTTTGTCTTATTTCTGATTTGCTTCATTTAAGGTGTAATGCGTTATAATATAAAATCCTGTTTTTCAAATTACATACCAATAGTAACCTATGCTGTCTAAAAGCCTTATAGCCTTTCTATACTTCACTTGTAGCAACAATATGATATTTTTTGCCAATTGCTATTCCTCTCAAAATGATATGCTTTTTATCATTTTGATATACATGTATAAAGATTAAGGTCCGCTGCTAAATTTTCAAAGTGTTTTGTACTGGTCATCTTTTGTCTTAAATTTGCCCAATAGCTCAAGTTAAACAAAAGTGGAAGTGAAAAAAGCGGATAATGAAATGGCAAACTGGGCTATTTGTGAAGAATGTCAGGGTCGTGGAAAAAAAAGCAGAAGACTTAGCAAAAAAGTACGGCTTCAATACCAAATGGCATTCGATTTATTTGAAAAAACAAACGGCGAAGGAACTCCTCCGGTTCGTCCTAAGTCTCCTTTATATTCCTGTGAGAATTGTTCCGGATCAGGATTAATTCCTTCTGAAAATCATACTATTGTAGATAAAGAAAACTATCCGCACGTTGCTATTATTGGCGCCGGTATAGGTGGCGTTGCACTGGCCGTAGCTTGTTTGCACCGTGGAATTCCTTTTTCTCTTTATGAACGCGATAATAACTTCGAAGCCAGATCTCAGGGCTACGGACTCACTTTGCAGCAAGCGAGTAAAGCGATCGAAGGATTTGGTATTTTCTCTTTAGCCGAAGGTGTAATTTCTACAAGACATTTGGTTCATACTACTGAAGGAAAAGTAATTGGAGAATGGGGAAATAGAAAATGGATGGACTCAGATGTTAAAACGTCTCCAAAACGAACAAACATACATATAGCAAGACAATCTTTGCGTTTAGCATTATTGCAACAACTGGGCGGACATGATGTTGTACAATGGGGACATCAGTTAGTAGATTTTAAGGAATCTGAAGATGAAGGTGTTGCGCTGAGTTTTCAGGTAAATGGAGAAATTAAAAACTTCAATGCAGATCTTGTGGTTGGAGCCGATGGTATTCGTAGTTCGGTGCGAAAGTTATTGATTGGTGATGCTATTACTCCTTTACGATATCTGGATTGTATTGTAATATTAGGCATTTGTCCTTTGAAGGCTCTTGATGGTCTGGATAGTTCTTTATTAGATTCGGCAACCGTATTTCAAACTGCCAATGGCAACGAACGTATCTATATGATGCCGTACACATCAGACTCGGTGATGTGGCAACTTAGTTTTCCAATGTCAGAAAACGAAGCTAAAGCATTGAGCGCCCAAGGACCAAAAGCACTTAAAGAAGAAGCGTGCCGAAGAACGCAATGGCACTCTCCTATTCCCCAGATTTTAGCGGCAACCCTGGAAACTCAGATTTCGGGCTATCCTGTTTATGACAGGGAATTACTTGACTCTGAATTATTGAGGAAAGCCGGAAAAGTCACTCTGATTGGAGATGCGGCTCACCCCATGAGTCCCTTCAAAGGCCAAGGAGCAAATCAGGCATTACTGGATGCACTCACACTGGCTCGCGGAATCTTAAAAGGATGCAGGCCTTTATCTCACTGGAGAAAAGCCGGAATAAGAGAAAGTGTATTAACTGACTTTGAAACAGAAATGTTAGAACGCAGTGCTGTAAAAGTAAAAGATTCTGCAGATGCCGCACAGTTCCTGCATTCAGAAATTGTGCTTCATGAAGGTGATGAACCCAGAGGACGGTGTTTAAAGAAAAAAGACATATAATCTGCTAAAAACCATATTTTTCAGGTTTAGCAAAAATGCTGTTTTTAAATCAAAAACCGGGCTTTCCAAACACTAAATAATTCATAAAAACGAAATGGGCAAATAAATAATATTTGTTATATTAGCCTTAAAAAGCACTAAAACAATCATAAAACATCAAAACCAGCGTATGGGATTTTTCGATAAAATATTTGGACAAAGTAATAAAACAGAACAGGAAAATGCTGGAGAAGTACAGCAGAAATCGACATCTTTAAAATCTGAACAGGAAATTCTTGAAAGATTTGGTGGGATTGTTTTTGATAAACAATTGGATTTTGGTGATATAATTGGTGATAATAATTGGAATATTAATATTGAAAAAGGAGAAATTAGTTTTGGATCTGACCTTGTTTTTCCAATTCAGGTATTGGGTACGATTTCGTATTCTTCGCAAACATGGCTTTGGGCTTGGGCAAATACAAAATCAGGACTTCCGGAAAATGTCACCAAACAGGCATTACAATTAAAAAAATATGGTGAAGACAATGAAATTGATCTTTTAACAAACGATACTTTCGATTTCTCAGATGAAGATTTGCATTTAATCGGAACTATTGCTTCAGGACTTCATAATTCAAGTGCTTATTATATTTGTGATTACGGGCAAGGTGCAATGGTTGTAACTATAAAAAGTGATAAAATAGATAAACTTCAAAAGGATAATCACTTTAGGATTTTGACTGTTTTTCCGCAATTAATTTCTCAATTTGATCTGAACCATAATAGCGCACTGAAAAACTATTTGACTGACAAAGGTTACAATATTACCGAAAACGGAACGAAACTAACTGCTACTAAAAATGAAGATACTTTAACCGCAGAATTCGATAATGAATCACGACTTACAAAACTAAACGGATAAAGTAACGCAAGATCACATTAAAACTAGAAAATTAATGACCCTTAAATTTATAGTATTTGTTATTTTAACCGGACTTTTAATTTCCTGTAAAGACACTTTAAAGTCAAAAACCAAATCTGTAAACCTAGATACAATTGAGCCAAAAACAACAAATATAGAATCTGAAATTGCTGATACATCAAAAGCGTTTACAGCCCTTTATCTTGTAAAATCAAAAGAAACTCCTGTTACAGATAAACTTAGAGAATGTATTAAAGAAAAGATTGAGAGTGCAGAGACAATTGATTTTACAGGAGACGAAATTCCAGATTATATCTGCAAAACTGCAGTAGACACATTAGGTATTGGAAACGAATATTGGATTTCGTCAGATTTCAAAACTATTAAAAAAGAAAAATATTATACAGATGGTTTTTACTATCGTTGGTTTGTTAATTTAGATAACGATCCTGAACCTGAAATATTTGAAGCAGTTGGAGACTCAGAATTTTCGAGTTTTAGTTTTAATGACCAAAATTTATTGACAGGAAAAGATACAACACTGCTTTATATAAATCCGGTTATAATTGAAAATAAGCAAAGATACTGGGGTTATGCCTGGGATATACATGATATAAAAGTAAGAAAAAAAGGAGGAAAAGACATTGAATTATTTTGTTCATTAAACCATAAAATAATCAGAGATGGAAATGATGAAGATCATCATGAATTTCAAAAGCAAATACCTATATTCTTTTTCACAGGACATCATACCCAAGAAAGTGGTAATGTGGATAGTAAAAATGATCAATGGCTGACATTACAAGAAATTATGAAACAAACCAAAAGATAAAACGGCATATTCAAAAAAACCTAAAATTTCCTGAAAGAAGAATCCTTATCCGGCAAAAAGACAATACATTTAAAACCATACTTCTTGGTGGCTTAGATTTTTATGTTTTTAGCTATGATTAAATCTAAAATTACGGCAGCGATAAATATTCCTTAAATTCAATTTTATTATTATTGTTTTTATAAAAAACGTAATTATTTTCACCTCCTTGATAAAACATGTTTATCTTTAATGTATCCTGCATAATCCAACTATAAGTAACCTCTGCATCAGGAGATTTCCATACGAAATCTTTCTGTGGCAATTTTTTCAATAAGTCTTTTTGTATGTAATCAGGTGACTCATTATAAAATATTTCATATGCAGGGTTGAATGTGGTTTCATTACAAACACATGTTCTGTTGAGAGGATCATCATATCTGGAAATACCGTTATCATTTTCTTTGCATTTGAAAAGGAGTTTTTTAGGTTTTTCGATCTTCTTTGCACTATTATTGCTTTTTGCATTTATAGATTTATTCTCATCGTTTTGATGTTTACAACTTGCTAATATTAATGTAGTTATTAGTAGAAATAGTGTTTTTTTAATCATTTTTAGTTTCGGTTTTTTCGTCAAAATATACTTTTCCATAATTTATTTTTTCAGTCGCATCTCTGAAACCATTATAATAGTCAGCTATCCATTCTCCATTTCGATAAATGAAGGATAAAAACTGTGTTGAGTACTTTTGCGGAGTAAAAATTTGAAGATTATCACCTTCATTAGGCACATAATCAAAATCAAAACAATTTCTATCATTAAGATCGACAAGCATTCTTTCCGTTGTTAGATCTTCTGATATCACATCGAGTGGAAAAATTATCATTCCGTCCATCATACAATCACTATAACCTACATATTTTCTTAATGTCCATGTAAATTCTTTAGGCAAATTTTTAAATCTTCGGGATTTTTTGTTGTGCACAATCCTATTCATCCCGTTTGGAACACACGTACAAAGTTTAATCTCTTTTCCTGTTTCGCACATATATTTTATTCTTTAAAAATTTATTCTTTTGTTATATTCTGCAATAATTCGCGTATTATTTTTAAAGTAAAACTAGCAAATTTTATTTATCGATTTCAAGATATAACAAAGAAGTAATTATGAAATCTGAAAATTCATTTATAAGAAGATTTAAATACTCTATTTAAATTATAAAATAAATTTTATCTTGCTGAGACCAAAAACCAAAAATCAATTGAAAGCCATTAAAAACCAACTAGCTGTATTTTTTTTATCTATCATCACTCTTTATTCTTGCAATAATGACAAAAAAAAATCTGACCACGAAATAAACAAGAAAGACGTACAACCAAAGACGAAAGAAAATAGCAAGGAAATAAAAAAAACCACAACTTTATTCTCTTTTAATAATCAGGACAATACCGAAATAACTGAACTTTCAGGCAGTGAAGTTAGCGACAATGATAAATTTTTACTTGTGGGCGACAGCAATTCTATTAGTGTTTCAAAGTTCAAAAAAAATAAAGAAAGCCAGAAACTTATTCAAAAGGAAATCTTGCTTTCAGATGAATTTTATTATATAAATATTGATAAAAACAGTTTCTTAAGAAAAAAAATTGATGGTGTAGATTATTTTCTATTTGCAGTAATGGAATCTCCTCAAGGCAACGGAGATCCTGAATATATTTTGAGTTTTATTATGGTAAATACTGTTACTTTAAAATTTTACACCTTAAAATATGTTGGCGAAGTAACATTAAGATGCGAAGAATGTATAGATGGAGGATTCTTAAAAAATGAAGCGTTAGAATCAAACTTAGCTATAAAGAAAGAATTATATCTATTTGCTAATCAAAATAAATGGGTTTACAATCCAACCGGAGAAGAAAAAGACATTAATTATTATAAGAATTACGAACAAAAATGGCATTTGGATAATAATGCAAATAAAAATTCTGATTTTATAAAAAGTACTTATTACAAAGAAAATCTGTTTCAATTTTCCGGACTTTATGATAAAGATCAGGTGACTGAAAATAATGACTTTAAAATTGTTACCTATTTTCGTCATAATGTTATCGGATATGATAAAAATAAAAAACTATATTTTCCAATTATTGTAGAATCGTGTTCTTCGGGATGTAATAAAACAATAGAATTTATATCTAAAGATGAAATAGAAGTATCATACGAAATGAACATTCAAAAACCTGATACTATTAATTTAAGTAAAATAAAATTTAAAAACAACCAGCCTTAATACTAGTTGCAATTCTACCGTTTTCTTAGAAACGTAAAAAAACACCTGACATCAATATTTATGTCAGATGTTTTTATAAATCAACAATCAATTAAAATCTTATTTAACCGTGTACGAAACTTTATTTGATTCACAAAGCCTGAAATAACCAAAAGCAAAATTATTAGAATCACTTGTATTTATGATGTTACCTCTAATATTTCCGGGAGGAATAGAAAAAGGGCTTCCTCCGTATATTTCTAAAATTAATTTCATATAATTATAAAAGCTTTTAGAAATGCCGCGATGTGTAATGTCAATAACGGTTCCCGGTTTTATTTTATCCTCGTCGTCAAATCTTTCTTTTATTTCATTTCCATTATATAGTTCATCATCTGTTAGTTCGTATTCCGGAAAAAGAAGAAATGAACTTTTATAATCTGTCAGATAATAATTGGCCTGATCAATCGGGTCTTTATAATAAAATAACACCTCAATTGTTTCCTCTCCTACTCCATCTTTATGTATCTCTTGTTCTACCCTGTCAATTGGCGCTACTGAAGTGAGTTTTTCTACTGCTGTAAAACTTTGTCCTTCTGCCACTACAGAAAGTGTATAATCCATATCTAAAACGGGAACAAAATTAGTACAAACATAAGAACCCGGTTCTGTCTCGTTAAAAGTAAACACATCTCCATTACTGTTTACCACTTTTACCTGAGCTCCTGAAACTTTTGGTGTGGTGTTATTATAGTATGGCGCGGTTTTACTTATTTTTATAACCTGCTCATTACCGGTTGTTCCTTTTTGCCATATAATTTCTGCATCGATAACCATTTTTGTTTCACCAGTTTCTAAATCAAGTTGCACAACATCTTCACAAGAAGATAAAAACAATACAAATAGAAGACTTAATAAGGCTAATGCTTTATTTTTAAAAGTATATTTCTCAATCCTTTGCATATTCATTAAAATTTAAAATTATACGAAATACCAGGAACTATCCCAAAAATAGAAAGTCTCGTGGTTTCATTCGCTCCTGTATCATCATTTGTTTGAAATGTCATCGAAGCGGCGTTTTTTCTGTTGTAAATATTATAGATACTAAATACCCAATAGCTCTGCCATCCTTTCTTTTTATCCGGTTTTGGCGTATAAGTCGCTGCCAGATCTAAGTGATGAAAAAGTGGAAGCCTGTTTTCGTTTCGCAACGAAAAATTAGGAATATTAATGCCTCCAAATTCATAATATCCATTTGCATACGTTACCGGCTGGCCTGACTGCAATGCAAAATTCGCATTAAAAGACCATTTCGGACTATAGAGGTAACTTCCAACAATATTTAAATTATGCAGTTTATCATATCCTGACAAATACCATTTACCATTTGCAATACCAGGTTCTTCGGGTGTTCTTCCGGGAGTTTTTTGTTCAGCTCTCGATAAAGTATATGAAACCCATCCGGTAAAATTTCCGGTATTTTTTCTAAATAATAATTCCATACCATACGATCTGGCTTTACCATTCAAAATAACCTGTTCGATATTATTGTTTGCTAATATATCTGCACCATCAATATAATCAATACGATTTTTAATATTTTTATAAAAAAGTTCCCCTTCAAAAGAATAATCGCCATCTTTAAAATTCTTAAAATACCCGATCGCATACTGATCCAAAAGCTGCGGTTTTGTAAAAGGTCCGCTTGGTGTCCAGATCGTCATTGGCAATGGAAACTGGGTATTGGATAACATATGAATGTATTGCGCCATTCTGTTATAACTTGCCTTTACTGAAGTATTGTTGTTAAAAGCATACGACAATGCCGCGCGCGGTTCCAGATTATTAAATTTACTTATCGTTTCTCCACTTTTATAAGATACAGTTCCTATTGGAGTTCCTTCTTCATAAATATTATATAGTGGATTATACACCACTGCCTGTCCATTTTCATACGTACTGATTTCTTCTCCGCCTAAACGATAAAACATACTATAACGAAGTCCGTATCGAAGATTCAGTTTCTCTGTAAGCTGATGTTCGAAATCAAGATAAACAGACGATTCGAAAGCATATTTTTTATCCAGCTGTTTGTAATTAAACGGTGACTCTGCACTTGTAGGCTTTACGGTACCCGGATTAAAATTATAATACTGACCGTCTATTCCGTAGTTAAGTTTAATTTTTTCTGATACCGAATGATTCCAGGCATACTTAAGACCATAGCTCGAAATCTTATTGTTCCAGTCAAAAAATTCTGTAGGCAACGCAAGGGTAAATTTATAATCGCTGTAAAAAACAGCTAAATTTGTATTCAGCTGATCCGAAAATTTATGTTTCCAGCTTAAGATTCCCATTGTATTTCCAAAAGTAGAATCAAAGCGGTTATCAATAGCAAAAACATCGCTTCCAAAATATCCTGAAAAAGCAATAGAGTTATTGGTGCCCAAACGATAATTAAGTTTAGCATTAATATCATAAAACTTTGCCGAATTACTGTTATCATTAAGCTTTAAAAATAAATGCGCATACGATGTACGGCCAGCTATAAGAAAAGAACCTTTATCTTTCTGAATTGGCCCCTGAACCAATAAACGACTTGATATCAAACCAATACCACCGTTTATCTTATAATCTTCAAAATCTCCAATTTGCTGGGTAACATCAAGAACAGAAGAAACCCTTCCGCCAAATTTAGACGGAATTCCGCCTTTATATAAATCAAGTCCGCTGATTGCATCTGCATTAAAAACAGAGAAAAAACCAAACATGTGCGAGTCACCATAAACGGGTGCGCCGTCTAAAAGAATCAAATTTTGATCTGCTGCACCTCCACGGACATTAAAACCCGAAGAAAGTTCTCCTGCATTGGTAACTCCCGGCAATGTTAATATCGATTTTAAAGGATCCGGCTCCCCCATAGCAGCCGGAATTCTTTTAATTTCTTCCATAGAGAGTTTATTAACGCTCATTTGAGTATTCCTGACATCAACAGCTTTAGAGTTTGTGATTATTACCTGATCTAGTTGCTGACTGTCAGCCAGCATATTAAAATCAATTTTGGTATCATCTGAAACTGTAATTTCTTTTTCGATGTTTTTAAAACCCACATAACTCACCAAAACAGTATAAGTTCCTTTATTCAACTCTATGGCAAACATTCCGTTTCTGTCTGTTGTAGCGCCAGTTGCGATTTCTTTAACATAAACATTCGCACCAATAACGGCTTCTCTGTTGTCGTCAAGAACCTGCCCCGTTAACTTACTTTTTTTTTTAGTGCCTTTTGATGAAGATTTTTGCTTTACAAAAACATTATTTCCTACAATCGAAAACTGAATCAATTTGTTCTTGTTCAGTTCGCTAATAAGCTCTTTAATCTGAATATTGCTATAAGTATTCTTTTGGGTAAAATATTTTTGATTGGTATCAATTTGATCTGTAAAAGCAAATTTAAAGTCGGTTTGATTTTCAATTTGTTTAAATAATTCTTTTAATGTTACCGTTTGATCTACAGTTACAGATACATTTTGGGAGAACATACACAAACTGAATAAAAAAAAGCATGCTGAAATTATATGCTTCATGAAATTTTGTATTTTTGAATATTATTAAATGGGACAGTACTTTACTGTCCTGTAACTATGGGAAGGATGTTTAGTTTCGCGGCTAGTGCATCCTTTTCTTTTCTATTGAAAAGTAATCTGTTTTAATTTTTCATTTACTTCATAGTTTAGGTTATACATTTCTGATATTAATTGTGTAATTGTTTTTAAATCTTCCTTTTTATTTATTCGGATTGTGATTTTTTGATTAGAATATTCCTCAGGAATACTTACTTTATAACCATAATTAGATTCAATATAAGTGCTGATAACGCTCAGTTTTTCATTATCAAAATCTACAAATCGGTTAAAATCTGTTACTAAAGCAGTTTGGTTTCCATAAGTAAATTTTTCGCCGGGTTTTAGTATCCATTTTTTACTCTGGTTTTTAATACTCATTTCAACGCTGCCTTCATAAAGCTCAACAGCTACTTCTTTTTGAGTATATCCTGTTACAGTAAATGAAGTGCCTAAAACTTTCGTTGTCGTTTCATTACAAAGTACTTCAAAAGGATGTTTTTTATCTTTTTTGACTTTAAAATAAGCTTCACCGTTAACTTCTACTTTTCTATTGTCAGAGAAATTACCGGCGTATACGATTTTAGAATTCGGGCTCAGTTCTACTCGCGAGCTATCTGGTAAAATCACGGTTTTTAATGCTGCAGTAGTATTTTCGATCGTAGTATCAGTAAGATAAAAACCGTTGCCAAAAGCATCATTATTAAAATAAATTGCGGTTCCAGCAAGTGCAAAAATCAAAACGGCAGCGGCTGCATAATAACGCCAAGCTTTAAATTTTTGTTTTTTTGAATAAAATGCTTTTGATTGGAATTGCTCCCACGAAGCTTCTTTTTCATCATTAGAATGTGACGCGGGATTTTCATCCCAAATCTTTTTTAATTGATCTTCTAATTTCTTTTCGTCCATAGCTTTGAGCGTTAAAGTTTTTGACAATTAAATCCTTGTTTATTAAAAACACCATAAACCATTTCTTTAATATCCCTGTTGGTTTCGATTCTTAGAATGTGATTACAATCATCTAAATCAAAATTCATGATACAATCAGAAATGATAAACTGCAGAAGCACTACAATAAAGTTTGCATCTTCCTTGGTTGTAACATCCGTTTTATAAGACTCAATATGCATTTATGTTCCTGTTTATATCTATAACAAACGAGAATATAAAAGTTCCTAATGGTCTTCGATTTTTTTTCTAATAAATTTACTGGCAAGATAAATATGATTGGCAATTGTCTTTTCAGAAAGTGCTGTAATTGCTGCAATCTCCTTATAGCTAAGGTTTTCCAGTTTATGTAAAGTAAATATTTTTTGCTGTTGTTCAGGAAGCAAGTTTATGAAACTATATAATTTTTCTCTTCTTTCTTCAAAAATTATTGTTTCTGTATCCTCCTGCTCTATTTCTGGGGGTAAAGTATCAAGCTGAATTATTTTGTTTTCTCTGTTTACATGATTGATAATGATGTTTTTGCAAATCGTAAACAATTGTTTATCAAACAAAACATCTTCGTTTAGCAATTCTCTTTTATTATAAAGCCTTAAAAAAGTTTCCTGAACAAAATCTTGTGGCGTGAGAACAGTAAAATCAAAGCGTCTGGCAATGTTTATCAGTTTGTCATAGTAATTTAAGTAAGCTTGTTTGAAAGAAGCCTCATTACCTTTTTTTAAACTTAATATAAACTTTTTGTTGTCCATAACTCAAAATGATAATTAGTCTTAACTCAATGTCTAAAATAATATTGTGGTATTAAGCAGACAGTTTAGACTATTTTACTTGTTTTCTTAAGTAAATCTTAAGGTGCAAAGAACAGAAAATTTCTTTTAAAATTTAATATAAAATATCGTCTTAAAAAAAAACGAATAATAACATTAGTATCAGACGATTCCATGTTTTTAATAATCATAAAAAAGCCCATTTCATAAAAAATGGGCTTTTTACAGTCGTTACAACTCGATTTATTGTGTGTTCAAACTAATTCAAAAAGCTTTAATGCCATAAGAATTAGTTTTATTTTAATTACTTATAACAGATTTCAATGCAATATACTTGCCCAGATCTTTAAAATCGTGTCCTTTTCCTTTCATCGATTTAATAAAAGATGGCGTTGCCCCTACTGCTTTTGCCCCAACAACATCATCAATGTTCAACTTATCAAAACCAAGTTCTTTATATTGAAGTATAAAATCTGACGTGATATTTTGTGATTTCAAAGCAACTAAATCGTCTGTTTTTATGTTTTTATATCCTGCTTTTTCAAAATCTTTTACATATTCCGTAGTAATATTTAAGGACTTCATAGCAATCAAATCATCCAATTTAATATTTTTATAGCCTAGTTTTTGAAAACCATTTATATATTCAGAATTTACATTTAAGGATTTCAGAGCAATCAAATCACTGTTAGAAATAGTATTATAGCCTACTTTTTTGAAGGAATCAATAAATGCCTTATCAATATTTAATGCTTTAAATGCAATGATATCATCATCGTTATCGTTGTTATCATTCGCCTTACCATTGTCATTGCTTTTGTCATTGTCATTTCTATTGTTATTGTCATTGCTTTTGTTGTTAGAATTTCGAACATCAGCAATATATTTTCCATCAATACCCTGAGATTTCATTGCTATAATATTGCTTGGACTAATATCTTTGTAACCTGCATTACGTATTTCTTCAATATAAGCTTTATCAACGCCCAATGATTTAAAAGGAACAAGATTCTCTAAGTCAATATCCGGAATTGCTTGTTTAATTGAAGTAATATAAGCTTCGTTTACATCTAAAGCTGCTAGAGGAATAACCTGATCTTTGTCTAATTTGGTATAACCCTGTTTCTTTAGCATTTGCACATAAGATACTTTGATGTTAACCATAAAGAAAACCATAAAATCTTCATCTTTAGCAACATCAATTCCTTCTTTTTGCATTGTTGCGCTGTAGGCTTTATTTGCAGTAAATTTATAAGTTCCCATTCCTTTATCGCCTTCAAATTTTCCTGTAAAAAACATAGTTCCGGCTTCGCGGGTTAAAGTAAATTCTCCCTGTTTATCTCTCGGAAGGTTACTAAGCTCACTCAACTGAAAATTATTCGAAGAATTATCATTTTCATCGCTTTTGAAGTGAATTTCTACAGTATTGCCTTTAATTGTGGCAAACCAGTTCCCGTCTGTTTTCATTCCGTTTTGAATGTTTACGTCTTGTTTCGATTCCGTTTTAGAATTAAGGGTTTGACTTTGTGCTGCCGGTTGATTAAAAAGGCAGGCAAAAAGTACCATAAGTGGCACAAGGAAAAAATATTTCCATGTAGTGTGCACATTTGATTTTTTTGAGTTCATCATGATGATTCGTTTTTTTAATAATGATTGATTATAATTAGTCGTAAGACTCAACGGAAATTGTGGCGCCGCCACTTTTAGCAAACTAAACTGATAACTTTCTTTTTCTACCGCGTCTTGCTGAAGCATTTGATCATCGGTTAAAAATTCAAGATTAGTTTCTAATGCTTTTCGCCACTGCCATGCAAAAGGATTGAACCACTGAAAGATGAGAACCATCTCGGCAAGCAGAAGATCAATGGTATGTTTTTGCTCGATATGAATTTTTTCATGCAGCAAAATTTGGTTATACGTTTCCCATTCGTATTTTTCAGGATTGATAAAAATAGTATTGGCAAAAGAACAGGGAGCTTTATCGCCCGTTATTTCGATAATACGAAACTTACCATCCAGGATTGACGATCCTGAATAGGATTTGTACCGCAATATAATAGCCTGCATTAAAAAGTTAAATCCAAAAAGCAAAACTCCAAACCAATACAAATAAACCAGGCCTTGCAAAATGACATCAACATTGATGATTTGTTTCGTCTCTTCAACAAGCGTTGGTTTGGTTTGCAGCTCTTTTACCGGAGCCGTTTCAATATTTTCAATTGGTGTTTTAACTGTTGTAAAAGGCTTTTCAGCAGCCATTTTTCTAAATGAAAATTGCTGCGGAACCGGAACAAGAGGCAAAATAAAAGCCAATATCATGCAAGCCAGCAATACATATCTGTTTAAATGAAAAAAGGTTTCTTTTTGCAAAAGCAATTTATAAAACAAAAGGCAGGCCGAAAGAATTAGCGCTGCGTACAAAATATAAGGTATCATATTTTATCTTTTTTAATAATGTTTACTATTTCGTCCAATTCCTTTTCTGAAAGCTTTTGTTCTTTGGCAAAAAAGGCAAGCATTCTAGGATACGAATTGTCAAAATACTGGCTAACAATATCCTTCAATGCAAATTGCTGATACTCTTCTCTACTGATAACCGGAAAAAAGCAATGCATGTTTCCCGCAGTTTCAAAATTCAGAAAACCTTTTTCTGCTAAAATTTTCACTATTGTAGCCACACTATTATAATGTGGTTTCGGATCTGGTAATAATGGAATAATATCTCTTATAAATGCTTTGTTTAAATCCCAAAACACCTGCATAATTTGTTCTTCCCGTTTAGCTAGTTTTATCATCGTAAATATTTTCGTGCAAGATACTACTAATTAATTAGTAGACAAACTAATTAATTAGTTTTTATACTAAGCAATTAGTAAAATACTAAAATTGTTGAGTTATTTTTGAGCTTAACCCTATAGTAGTTAGTCCTTAAAGGTCTAAATTACGCAACTATCCTTTATTTTTCTATAAGAAGTGGAATGCGTATTTAGCGTAAATTTATCTTCTGCATTTTAATATAAAAAGCAGGAAACTTCGAAAAAGAAGCTGATAAATAATTTTATTATGCTTTTGAAAGAAATAATAATTTTAAAAAAACAACATTATGGAAAAGCAAAATAACCATGAATATGGACAAACAGACCCAGATTTTATTGACCAAAATACTCTTGTAGATGGTAATTTTATAGAAACCGAAAATCAATATCAGAAAAAACCCGATTTGGAAAATGCATCAGAATTTGGCGAAAGCGATCCTGATTATTTAGATCAAAATACACCTGTTGATAATGATAATTATGCGAGAGAAGAAGATCCGTATAAAGAAGAATTTATTGAAAACCTTAAAAATCCGGAAAACAATAAATACATCGAATCAAATAATCTGAATCAGGAAAAAAACATCGATAAAGAAGATTCGAATACTGATGATACAGAAAATAAGCATAATAAATAAGCATCGAATTTATGATGACTTTGACAAAAAAGGTAAACAGAACGTTTACCTTTTTTTATATGTAATTGCCAAATAGTTTGTTATTGGATTACAAAAAAATCAATCATAAATCAATTACCTTTACATTCAATGTTTTATAAAAAATACAATGGAAACATTAAGAGCTTTATTTACAGAAACCTTAGGATTAAAGGATATTCATTTCGAAGAATTTCATAAAGAACTGCGCATCAAAAATGTAAAGAAAAAAGATTTTTTAATTCAGGAAGGTTCTGTTTGTGATTTTATTGCAATCGTAATTTCCGGCACATTAAGGTCTTACGTTCAAAATAAGGATGGAGAGTTTAACAATGACTTTTATCTTGAAAACAGTTTCATGAGCGCCTATACCAGTTTTTTGACCCAAATGCCAACCAATTGCAATATTGAAGCTTTGACAGATGTTGAGATTTATTACATTACACATAAGCAGTTTAACGCCTTGCTTGAAAAAGACAATAACTTTTTAAAACTGGCAAAATACATCTCTGATAATTATTTTATTCGAAAATGCAAAAGAGAAACCTCGTTCCTGAAAAATTCTGCTGCAGAAAGATTAGAAATGATTCGAAAACTTTATCCCAATATTGAGCAAAAAGTGCCTCAATATCATATAGCTTCTTATTTAGGCATTAAACCTGAATCGCTAAGCAGAATAAAACTCTTAACATACATCAATAAATAACAATACTGTTATACTGAGCTTTGTACTTCATTAATTTTAAAATATTTGAAGTATGCCTGTAATCAGTTTAAAAGTAAGCGGTAAAGAAGATACTGTTTTAGCAAAAGAATTAGCCGTAATTATTAGTGGCCTTACCAAAAAGGTCTTAAACAAAAAACCAGAAGTTACGGTTGTTACCGTATCGTTTATTCCGGACGATTTTTGGTTTATTAATTCAGAATCCCTGAGTGAATTAAAAGCAAAAAGTTTTCATCTGACGATTAAAATTTCAGATTCTACAAATTTAAAAGAAGATAAGGCCAAATATATCGATGCTGTACATCAGGCATTGGCAGATCGTCTTGGTACAATTCATCCGGTAAGTTATACGGCAATCGAAGAAACAAAAGCAGATGCTTATGGATACGATGGATTAACTATTGAATATAAGTGGATCAATAATCGTTTAAAACTTAAATAATCAAAGAAAAATGAAAGAGATAAAACTACTGCTTTTTGTGTTTTTGATTACGATTCAACAATCTTATGCACAACAAAATACAAACAATAAAAAAGAAATAAAAGCTATTATTGAGCAATATAGCCAAAGTGTTATTAAAAGGGATTCTATAGCTTTTTACAATTTATTTAATGAAGGAACTGTTACCTGGTGTGCCGCACTTATGGAAAAATCTCAAAATAAAGAAATAGAAACAAAAGGAAAAGAAAAAGCCAGAAGCAATTATTTTTCAGGAAGTTATAAAGGCTTTTTAAGAGGTTTATTCAAATATCACTCTACCGAAGATAAATTTGATAATATTGATATTGTCGAAGACGGAACTGTTGCAGCCGTAACCATGGATTACAGTTTTTGGGCCAATAACAAAATGACAAATTGGGGCGGCAAGTACTTAACATTAATCAAAAGAGATGGAAAATGGAAGATTACAAGTGTCATTTATTCATTAGAACTTACCTCCTATTTTGAGCAGCCTTCGCTTGCAACAAGACAGAAAAATAAAAAATTGCCCTAAACCCGCTAAATAAATCCTAACATATTTTCTATAATTTGTCTTTATCTACAACTCTTAGGAAAGTTAAATTCTTATATTTACTTTTTGGTTGACAACATACGCTGCACAAATCATAAATTCATGCAGCGTTACGCCAATTAATTTTAAGTAGTCAAAATGGAAAATTACACAGTATCACAAGCTTCATTGCCTCTGGTTGATAATCCGATACCGAATAGTCAAATAAAAAAAGCCGATTTATTACCAGATCCGGAATCCCGCTTGGATTCTATGGAAATGAAGGAAAAACCCATTAAGGATTCCTCTATTCCGTTTAGAGATTTGACAGATGTTGCGAGCAAAAAAGAAAGCATTCACCAACTTATTGATAAACTTGATGTTGAAAAAAATATCAGATATCAAAGAACCATAGAAGATACCTATTGTAATGTGTATTCTTATGATTATTGTTATTTTGCTAAAGTCTATGTTCCAACGGTTTGGTGGACAGACGAATCTCTCGAAAAAATATTAAAAGGACAAGAGGTAGAAGCCGTTTTTGAAGAAACCGTAGATCGCATTTATTCAAGCGCTATACACGATTGGTTTTTAGAATGGGGAGCCAGTTTTGGCTGGAAAAGAATGTTTACTGCCGAAGAAATTCAGAATAAGGTAAATACCGATGGCGGAATTGGAATAATCTGCGCCAAAAGAAGAGAAAAAGGACTTTCAGGACATATTGTTCCTGTTGTCCCGGAAACTGATTTGCATAAGGCATATCGGGAAAATGGCGTTGTCGTTTATCCGCTGCAATCGCAGGCCGGAAAATTAAATTATAATTACTTTTCAGAAGTGAGAAAAGACTGGTGGAATGACGAATTATATTCCTCTTTTGTGTTTTATTACCATGAATAAAAAATAATTGGTGCAATTGTTAAAACTGCTAAAAAAAATTATTGATTTTCAGCATGTTAACTACTTGCAAATACCATAATAAAAAACTACTTTTGCAACTTAGAAAAAACATGGATAGCAAAAGTTACATTTTTAGCTATTCTTCTGCTTAAATTATTGATATAAAAGTATTTAATTACAATACAAATTTTATAACCCCAATTATAAAATTTTACTTTTTTATCAATCTTCGGTCGATACAAGTGCAAAATTTCTAACATATACATTTCTACATTTTTAAAAGTAAGTAAAGCTTTTTTAATGGATATAACAACTATGCTTTATCCGTTAAAAGATTTCCCGACTCTGATTTTAAATAAATTAGGTTTGTATTTCCGAATAAAACAATGACTTTAAAAGTATAATTAATCATAAAAAAGAAAGTAAGTATAAATGAAAGACAATCAGACAAAAAAATATTATTGGGGAATTGGATTAGAAAACGAAACCTATATGCAATTTGAAGAATCCCTAATAGTTTCTGGTGAGTTTATACAAGAAAAAATTGGTTTTGAGAAATACAGTATTGACTATAGAAAATGCTATAAACCGGAAAGCCTTGCCCCTATTTTAAAGAAAGCTTTTGGTTTGAATGAAAACTATAAAGTAAGCAGAATGATGAACAGTCATTCGCTTGAAAAACTGGATATCAATTACCAGCACAAAACTATTGCGCCAATAAAACCGCTCGTTGATACCGAAACCGGCGAAGTAAGCGCACAACCTCTTGAAAATCCTGAATATTTAGGAAAATCTATCATGGAGCTTTTCCTTGAAGATCAGCCGTATAATATTCAAAGTATGATTACCCAAAGAAATAAAACTATGGGTTCTGTACATTTTGATGGAGATTCTATCGAGTTTGTAACTAAATATTTTGAAAACAGAACAATCGCTGATTCCTGCAAAGAACTTAAAGCAACCAAAAAATTATTCCTTGATAAAATCAATGAATCATCTGTTTTAAACGGAAAATTAAACTTTCCGGATTATAATAACGGACTTAATATGTTCATGACCAATCAGGAAAACCTTGTTTTGTTTAATAACGGAACCTACCATTTTCATATTACTTTACCATCATTAACCGAAGACAGCCGAATTGTAGATTATAATCAGTTTGAAAAAACGCATGCCAATGCTATTTATTTACTGCAATGGTTTGAGCCTTTCTTTATAGCAACGCTTGGAAGCCCGGATATTATGGGCGTGATAAGTGACAAATACAGCCTTGACAAAAAATTTACTTTGGGTTCTATGCGAAATGCCATGTCTCGTTATATTGGCGTAGGAACGTATAATAAAGCAATGCCAAAAGGTAAAATTTTAACCTATAAAGTTGATGATTTTAGAAAATTGCTAAAATTTGAAAAAGAAGAAAATATTTGGTGGCGCGATCAGATTGAAGCTGATATGGAATATGAAATGCTTTCGGAAGTTGGCCTTGATTTTAATCAGGAAAAAATGTACCAAAGCGGTTTTGAATTCAGAAGTTTTGATGAGTTTCCGGCTGAGTATTTAAATGATGTACTTTTCGCTATAATTCTAATTTGCGAACATTCTTTAAATCTTCCTGATGTTCAATGGGGACATGACAGTAAAGCATGGAATAATCTGGTTTTTAAGTCTTTAAAGATGGGTTATGCAACTGAAATGAATGAAGAAGAAAAGAATGAAGTTTTAAATTTATTACAATTATTAAATCCGTCAGCTGCTAATTATAACACATTAAAATCTGAATTTGAAGCAATTGTAATGCTAGATGAATTTTTCTTTAAAATCGTCGCTGTTTTACATGATAAATACAAAGACAACAATGTTTGCCTGGATGCTATGTACGGACAAAAAACAAGTTTCCCTCCAAAATGGGACAACTTTAATAAATACCAAACAGAAAGACATTTACAGCAAATTGGGGCTTTCTGTGATAATTAAAAATTTATATTTCAATAAAAAAAACGGGACAAAGAAAAGCTTTTTTGTCCCGTTTTTTTTATTAATTACGTTTAGCATTTAACAGCAATATAATTCTAAAAAATTATCATTCTGATATCTAGTTAGTAACTACCCTCGACTCAACTATTATAAAATAACCTGTGCGCTCTTTTATCAACCATTTCTCGTTCTGATATACATATTGATCCTCATACTTAACGCTATAATCAGTAAGAATATCTTTGCCTTCGGATTCTCTTATCATTTTTATTTGAGAAAAAGATACACCGTTCGCAGCATCTCCATTTATAGTAACAGTATGCTGTCCGTTTAAAGTAAAATACGTTTTAACCTGAGAAGCATGTCCATTAAACTCTTTCTCCAGATTATCTCTTCCTGAAACGTTTGCTGCTAAAAAGTCGTTCATATAAACTTGATAAATAACGTCTGGTGTAAAAACACTCATTTGTTCAGCAATCTTTTTTTCGTCTCCTAAACTCGCATAAGCATCAATTAATTGTCTTAATTCTTCTTTTGTTTTTAAAATTTCTAGTGTCATAATTTTGTATTTAATATTTGAAAATTCTTTATTGTAAATGATTTACAGATTCAAAATTAATTTATATTTGCTTACATTTTATTACTAGTTACTAAAAGGTTAGCAGATAATTTTTTAAAACCATAACATGAAAAAAGAAACAAAAAAGCCGGAAATAACCAAAGAATTTAGTGATGAATGCACCACAATGATGGCAGCGGTAAGTGATACTTTGTATGCTATTGGCGGGAAATGGAAACTTATGATTATCATTGCTATGGCAAGAGGAAATAATAGATTTAGTGAACTACAAAAACAAGTTACCTGAATTTCTGCACGCGTGTTGTCAAGTGAACTCAAGGAACTTGAACTCAATGGTTTTATTATAAAAAAAGTCTCTGTTGGGTATCCTGTATTAATTGAGTACGAATTAATGCCTTACAGTCACACTCTTGAAGAACTTGTGGGAGCAATGACCAGATGGGGAATTCAACACCGCCAAAAAATTAGAAACGATCGTTCCGGAGATGCTCATTAGGATAAATATTATTTAGAGAAAAACTCAATTCTTATAATATAAACAATGACGGTTTTTATAAAACCGTCATTGTTATTTAAACTACCATGAATTAAAAATATCAAGGTATAATTTTATCATTTCTTAACTGAGCAAACAATTCAAAAAACGAATCTTTGGTATCTTTATACGTTGCAAAACCAAGTTTTCTGCTTTCTGACATATCTGTCATAACCTCTAAAGGTCGTCCTAAATCAAGATCTGTATGCCATGCAGATGCCAGCTGACTTAAATTTTCTTCTACCAATTGATTTTCTTTTGTTATTGATGCCCAAATAGCCTCTTTTTTATTTAGTACAATTTCAAGAGGTTTAATAGTTCCATTATAATCTTCAAATTCAATTTGAAACCATTCGGCGATTTTCGGCCACAGCCATTTCCATCTGAAAACATCTCCATTTGTAATATTAAAAGCCTTATTGTGAGCTTCAGTATTAAGAGCTGCCCAAATAATCTGATCTGCAAGAACTTTGGCATCCGTAACATCCGAAACGCCATTCCATTGCGCATCAGAGCCCGGCCAAATAAACGGAGTTCCTTCATGCTTGCAAATACTGGCGTAAACAGCCAAAGTTGTTCCCATGTTCATAGCGTTTCCAATAGTCTTTCCAATTAACGTATGCGGTCGGTGAATATTCCATGAAAAACCATCTTTGGCGGCCGCTTCATAAACTTCATCTTCCTGCGCATAATAAAAGTTTGGCAGGTTTAATCGTGGCTGTTCCTCCCTCAATGGCGTTTCAGGCAAACTTCCTGATTTAGCATAAGCGTCAAAAGGCCCTAAATAATGTTTTAAACCCGTAACCAACGAAACATGTTTTACTGAATTTTTAGGCGATAAAACGTTTAGTAAATTTCGAACCATCGCGCTGTTAACCCTGATATTTTCTTCTTCAGTATCATTGCGCATCCATGTTGTAAAAAAAACATGCGTGGGATTAACATCAATTAAAGCAGCCGTTAATGATTCAGTATTAAGCAAATCAGCCGCAATTGGGTGCAAACCTTCAATATCATTTTTCGGATTTCTTGAAAGTCCAAAAACAGTCCATCCATTTTCCAGAAGTTTTATGGCAAGATTGCTTCCGGCAATTCCGGTTGCTCCTACTACTAGGGCAATATTTCCGGCTGTTTCTTGTATTGGTAAGTTTTGAGAATTCATAAGTAATTTGTTTTTTACAAAATTACCACCAAAACCATCTTCAAAACGATGACCTGAAACAAGAAATTCGATTGACTTAGATCAATTATTTTGACGAAAACTATATGTTTTTTTTAAGACGGCTTAACGTTTCAGGCGAAAGACCTACGTATGAAGCCAATAAATTTTGCGGTACACGTTTTATTAAATCAGGGTTGTTTTCTAAAATATGCCTGTATTTTTCCTCCGCAGTATGTGTATACGAACTTATCAGTCTTCTTTCTTTTGTAATTAAGCTATTTTGAAAAAGCAAACGAAAATAACGGTCCATTACCGGAACCTGAAGGGTTAAATTTTCAAAATCTTCTTTGGTAATCAGCAAAACTTCTGAATTTTCTAATGCATCAATACTGTAAAAAGAAATTCCTCCACTAAAAAAGCTGCTCATGTCTGATGTCCACCATCCTTCGGGCGAAAACTGGTTAATGTGTTCATTGCCTTTATCATCAGCATGATATGATTTTAAAAGTCCCTTAGAAACAAATGTCAAATAAGTACAAACATGCCCTTCAACCACTATAAATTGCTTTTTCTTTACTTTTTTAGGTTTAAAAAAAGTTTTTATGAGTTCCTTTTCTTCCTGACTCAGTTGAACTTTTTCTTCAAGATGTTTGAAAATGATATCGTACATTTTGCGTTTTTTATTTTATGAATTATGAAGCCTAACAAATGTATGCTATTTATTTTTTAACTTAGTGACCCTAAAAAAATTAGTACTACAGATATATTTTAGTAAGCTGAAAATAATTTTAAAAATTAGAAAATGGTATTAAATTTTGAATACTTCCCACAACTAATCACAGAAAGGTTAATATTGCGAAATATAGAAAATAGTGATACCGAACTAATTCACAAACTACGTTCTGATGAAACTGCAAATGCATTTATTGGCAGGGAAAATTCATCGACTTTAGAAAAAGCACAGGAATTTATTCTCAAAATACAACATTTGGTACAAAAAAACGAAGGGCTTTATTGGATAATAAGACTAAAAGAAAACAATAATTTAATGGGTTCTGTTTGTTTATTTAATTTAGATATCGAAAATGAAAGCGTAGAAATTGGATATGAAATGTTGCCTGAATTTCAAGGAAAAGGATTCATGGGCGAAGCACTGAAAAAAGTGATAGCATACACATTTGAAGAAATAAAAGCAAAAAAAATTACTGCATGTCTAACCTCTGATAATATCCGTTCCATAACAATTCTGGAAAAAATGAATTTTAAAATCGAAGTTAAAGAACACAATAACACTCATGACAATATTAAAAATCTTCTTACTTATACCTTAAAAAATAGTAAGGTTAATCAATAAGGAATTTCAGGTATAAATACCCATTTCGTATTAACAAAAGAGCTGTATTTTTATTTTGCTTTTATATTAAAAACGAATATTTATAAATGGAAACAACTTTTAATGAATCAATTGATAGATTTAAAAACCACGAAACGAACAGTAATCTTGAAAAACTCTGGAAACGTACTGCAAATCCTGACACTGTTTCTATAACAAATGATACACAAACCTGGGACGAAGAACTTAAAACTTTATTCCAATTGGGTATTGGCATGGAAGATACTCTACAATATTTATACTTTGAAAAACCTGATTTTGAAACTTTTAAAATTTGGATTACTACCAGGCAGAAAAAAGAAAATATTGATTCTGAAAACCTTACAGCTGAAGTACTTTCAAAAGAAGATCTTCAGTTTTGGAATAAAAATGGTTATGTTGTTGTAAAAAATGCTGTTTCAAAAAAAGATTGTGAAGAGACTCAAAAGGCAATTTGGGATTTCTTAAAAATGGATTCTGACAAAAAGGAAACCTGGTATATAAGACACGAAAATCAAAAGGGATTAATGGTTAATTTTTCAGATCACGAAACGTTAAATAAAAACCGGTTTTCTCCAAGAATAAAAAAGGCGTATGAACAGCTTTATAATACAACCAAAATTTACAAAACCATTGATAAAGTAAGTTTTAATCCGCCGCAAACTGAAGATTTTACCTTTTTAGGAAGTGGGCTGCATTGGGATACAAGTTTAAAACAACCCATTCCGTTTGGACTTCAGGGACTTCTCTACCTGACAGATTGCGGTATTAATGATGGTGCTTTTCATAGCGTGCCGGGATTTCATAATACCATAAATGATTGGCTAAATGCTCTTGAACCCAATGAAAATCCGAGAGAAAAAGCGCTTAAAACATTGCAGCCAAAAGCTATAATTGGCGATGCGGGCGATTTTATAATTTGGGATAATAGACTGCCACATTGTGCAACTCCTAATAATGGCGAAAATGCAAGAATGGTTCAGTATTTAACTTATTTACCAGATGATTACAGAGCAGTAGAAGAATGGTTGTAAGGAAACAATTCGAGCTGCCATTTAACAACTAACCCAATGATAATTAAATAAATAATAAGCAAAATACTATAAGAGAATTACTACCGTAAGATCTAATTTTGAATAAAAGCTGATAAATCAATTTAAAAAAAATAATATGATAACAGATAACAACAGAAATTACGATCAGGAAGAAAGCAATTTCACAGACGATAGTCAGAGCTATGTAGATCAATATCAAAAAGAGCATATTGGCGAAGAAAATGAATTTGAAGAGGAACGACTCTTAACTGAAGATGAGAACCTGGATACTGAATTTTCTAATGCAATAGAAAGAGATGATCAGGAAGATCTTGAAGAAGAAGAAGATTTAGAAGAAGATGATCTCGACGATGATTTGGTAGAAGATTACGATGAAAATGATCGTGAACCGGAAACTTTTGCTGATGACGGATATAAGATTGACTAATATAATACATAAAAAGTAAGGCTGCCTAATTGGGCAGCCTTACTTTTTTATTTGAGCAGTCAGAAATATTAAAGACGCTAATCGATTCTATTGAGGCTTCAAACCTCAAACATGGGGTTCTATCATGCTGCTATGACGTCCTGAACGTCAAATTTGAGGCTATGTTACGTCAAATTTGACGTTCAGGACGTCAAATTTGGGGTTGCTGACGTCAAATTTGACGTTCCGAACCTCAAATTTGGGGTTGCTGACGTCAAATTTGAGGCAAATAACCCCATTTATGCATGATATAACCCCATAACTATTGTAAATCTCTCGCTGCTGAGCACAAAAAAGGAAACTGTCTCAACCAAAACAAAATTGGTCAACAGTTTACGAATAGAATTTTTACAGTTAAAATGTCTTTATTTTTTATCAGTAGTTCCTTTTGAGCTTTTACTTTCTTTTATTGGTTTTTCTGACGGACCTGAATCTGTAGCGCCATCTTTAGGGCTTTCACCCGGGCCACTGCCTGTTCCTGTACCACCTTCGTCAGTTCCTGATGAACCTTTGGTGCTTTTATTGGTCGTGCTAAAACCGCTAATTGCTGTACTGTCTGATGCTGGTTTTGCGCTATTTGTAGTATCTTCATGAACTTGTACTGTTTCAATCTCATCACTGTAACCGTCCTGCTTATTGTTTTTGCAAGAAACCAAAAGCGCTGTTAAAGCCAGAACAATTGTTATTTTTGATAGGTGTAGCTTTTTCATAATAGTAAATTTTTAGTTGTACTATTTCAAATTTAAAACTATCTCTTAAAAAAGTTCTTATATAATTATTGTTTTATCTTACACCTCTCTCCTACTTGTTATTAGCTGTAAAATTTAAAACAATTTGATATTATTTTCGCATACTTTCTTTAATTTTCTCTCGGTGTTGTTCGCCCCAAACGCTCAGTTCGCGAATAACACTTTTTAAAGTCCGGCTATAGTCAGTAGCTTCATAAATAATACTGACCGGAGTTGTTGGAAACACGTTTCGCCTGATAAAATCATTCAATTCTAAATCCTTGAGTTCTTTAGTCAAAACTTTGGGAGAGATTCCGGTAATTTCTTTCTGAATTTCATTAAAACGTTTGGGCGACTGTACCAAACTTAAAATTAAAGCAATCTTCCATTTTCCATTCAAAACATAAAGCGCATCAAGTATATTCTTAAGCGATCCTGCGCATTCTTCCTTAGTTGGAAGTGTTTCATATTCAATTGTTTTCATGAGGATAAAGATACAAACTTTCCTAAAAGTAACCGCTTTCCTTTGGGTAAGTACTATCTTTTGCATACTTCATAACGGTAGCTTTGCATCTTATAAATCTAAAATTAATAACAGTAATACATTTTTTATGAAACATATTCTTCATTTAATTTCAAGCATACAAGGCAAAGAATCCTACAGCATTCAACTAGGTCATGCCATCATCGAAAAAATTCAGGATAAATATCCGGCAAGCAACGTTGAAGAATTAAATCTGGTCGATATCGAAATTCCGCACCTTACTCCTCAATTGCTTCGAGCTTTATTTACTCCTGAAGATCAACTAACAGAAGAAGAAAAAAAAGCCAGTCAATTTTCTGATGAAGTTGTGAAACAATTGTTCGCTGCTGATATTATCGTTATTGGTGCGCCGCTTTATAACTTTACGATTCCATCATCACTAAAAGCGTGGATTGACCATATTACCAGACCCGGAATTACTTTTGGATACGGCGAAAATGGTCCTGTTGGAAAAGTAACCGGAAAAAAAATATACGTAGCCATGGCTTCAGGCGGCGTTTATTCTGAAGGCCCGGGCAAAGCGAATGATTTTGTCGTTCCTTATTTACAAGCCTTTCTTGGTTTTTTAGGAATGAGTGATTTAACGGCTTTCCGCGCAGAAGGATTAAAAGTACCCGAATTGAAAGACATTGCAATGAAAAAAGCAATTGAAAGTATACAAATTGATTAAAACTTATTCTTAAACTGACCTCAAAAGTAAAAATCCTATTTCTGAGTGAAATAGGATTTTTTTATGACTTTTAAAACTGAAATTATTTTAAAGAAGTTTATCAAAATGAATCGGCAAATCGTTAATGCGTTTTCCTGTTGCATGAAAAATAGCATTTGCAATGGCTGGCGGCATGCCCACAATACCTATTTCTCCAACGCCTTTCACTCCAAGATCATTTACAAAATCATCGTGTTCTTCGACAAAAATAACATCCAGATTGTGAATATCAGCATGAACCGGAATATGGTATTCGGCTAAATTGGGATTCATGTATTTTCCAAAACGGTTATCAAGAATGGTTTCTTCGTGCAGTGTTTTACTAATTCCCCAAATCATTCCGCCTAAAATCTGACTTTCAGCCGTTTTCGGATTGATAATTTTTCCTGCTGCAACAGCAGTTACAGCTCTTGTAACTTCAATAATGCCTAATTCCTGGTCTACTTCTACTTCAACAAAAACGGCACTATGAACTGCTCTTGCTTTTTTTCCATATACTAACGGATTGGGCATCGAAGTATTTGTAGTTTTGATTTCTTTTCCTTCATTAGCAGCAAAAATTTGTGCTAAGGTAATTTTAGATTCCTGATTGTTTTTCAAAAAGACAGCACCTTCATTAAAACTAACATCTTCAAATTCAGCATTTCTTAAAACTGAATCATCAAGCCTTATTGCTTTTCTGAATAGTTTTTTATTTAATGCTTTGCAAGCTGCCTTAACAGCCGGACCCACTGTGGCCACTGTAAAAGAGCCTCCTTGTATGGGTGCAAATGGCATTTTGCTGTCAGCGTATGAAAATGTAATATCTTCTAAAGGAAGGCCCAATTCATCTGAAGCAATTTGCGTCATGATGGTTAAAGTTCCGGTTCCAATATCAGTTACGGCACTTTTTATTTCAACTTTTCCGTCGCTTGTCATAATGGCCTGAGCTCGGGCTAAAAGTCGGTTGGCATCCCAAATTCCGGTTGCCATTCCGTAACCTACCCATTTATTGCCGCGTTTCATGCTTCGGGGTTCAGGGTTTCTATTCTTCCATCCAAATTTTTCAGCACCTTGTAAATAACAATTTCTGAGCTCTTTACTAGAGTATTCTTTGTCTGAACTTGTATCAGTATCCGAATAATTTATCAAACGCAATTCAACCGGATCAATGTTTAATTTATACGCAAGATCATCCATCGTGATTTCAATTGCATGCATTCCCGTACTTCCGCCGGGAGCGCGCATATCTAGAGGAGAGTATACATCTAACGGAACGAGTTTATGTTCAAACAACGTGTTTTCAGCTGGATAAATCATACTCGACCAATTGACCACTGTTTCAACATAATCCTCAAATTGTGATGTTTCACCAATTGCTTTATGGTATAAGGCATTTACTTTCCCGTTTTCATCGGCGCCAAATTTAGTATACTGTACCGTAGGCGGTCTGTGCCCGAACGTATACATTTGAGCGCGGTCTAAAGTTACACGAACATTTCGTTTTAAATGAAGCGATGCCATAACCGCCATAAAAAGCTGGTATTGTGGCCGAAGACCGGACCCAAAAGCTCCTCCAACAAAAGGTGCTATGACCTGAACGTTTTTCATTTTTAAACCAAAAACATTCGCCACATACATTTGCGAATTAATGGTTCCTTGTGTTTTATCGTAAATTTTTAATTTGTTTTTTCCTTCATACAGAACAGTCGTCGCAAACATTTCCATCGGGTTATGATGCTCTGTTCCGTGTTTAAATTCGCCTGAACTTTGAAAAGATGAATTATGATATGCTTCTTCAAAATTCCCTAATGGTTTTGGCGGAGGCGGTTTAAGCATCGATGCAAGGCCTTTTTTAGCATCTCTGGCTTTATTAATATTAGCTTCCAGATCTGTATCAAATACTTCTTCTGTATAAGCTACTTTAATTGTAATGGCGGCATATCTGGCCATTTCAAAGGTTTCTGCCACAACCAATGCAATAGGCTGTGCATTATATTTGATTTCATTATTTTTTAAGGGCTTAAAAACGGTTCCCGGCGGTGCATCCATATCAGCATATTGAAAATCGAACCATGCGGTTGAAGGTCTGTTTTCATGCGTAAAAACTTCAATCACTCCTTCCAGGGCTTTTGCATCCGAAGTATCAATTACCGCTATTTTGCCTTTTGTAATCGTACTGTTTACCACATAGCCATACAACAAATCCGGAGCATGATATTCTCCCGCATATTTAGCACTTCCGGTAACTTTCAAACGGCCTTCTAAACGGCTTATTGGTTTTCCTATTGAGGGTAATTTTGTCATGATTTCCGTTTTTAATTAACTTATCTAATAATTTTTAAACACATAGAAACATAGTTTTCTTTGTGTTTAAAGGCGTGTCACTTGTTTAAACAAACATAGCTGCAATAAAGAGTTAAGTTTATTTTTTTATAATCTTATTTATAAAGAGGGTTTTGCACCCGGACGTTGCGATTGAGGATCCAGCGCCATAAAACAATTTCGTATAATGGCTCTTTTTGCCAGTTCTATTTTGAATGCATTGTGTTCGTAGCCTTTTGCTCCATTTAGGATTATATCGGCTGCAGCTGTAAAATTTTCACGGGTTGGTTCTTTTTCTTTCAAAAAATCTTCAGCTTCTGTAACGCGCCAGGGTTTGTGTGCAACTCCGCCCAAAGCTATTCTGGCTTCTTTTATTACTCCCTCTTTTATATCAAAAGCAGTTGCTACAGAAACCAATGCAAATGCATAAGAACTTCTGTCTCTTAGTTTTAAATAAGAATAGTTTTTTTCAAATCCATTAATGGGAAGATCAATACTGGTTATGACTTCTCCATGTTTGAGGTTCGTATCGATATTGGGAGTATCTCCGGGAAGACGGTGAAATTCGGCGAAAGCCAAAACTCTTTCTCCATCGGGGCCGCTTATATTTACAGTCGCGTTTAAAGCTGCCAAAGCCACGCACATATCTGAAGGAAAAACTGCAATACAATTTTCACTTTGTCCTAAAATGGCGTGAATTCGGTTGTAACCCGTAATTGCAGAACAGCCTGATCCGGGATCGCGCTTGTTGCAGGGCGTATTAATATCATAAAAATAATAACACCTTGTTCGCTGCAAAAGATTACCGCCATTGGTTGCCATATTCCGAATTTGTGCTGAAGCTCCCGCCAATATTGCTTTTGACAATAAAGGATATCGATCTTCTATTATGGGATCATAAGCGGTGTCTGCATTAGTATGTAATGCACCAAGCCGAATCCCTCCATTTTCAAGCCGAATGATGGCATTGTTTTCAGTAATCGAATTGATATCAACAAGTTTGTCTGCTTTGGTGATAAAATATTTCAGCAGATCATTGATGTTTGTTCCTCCGGCTACAATTTTATTCCTGATATCTCCGTTGAGCTGAGCAATGGCATGATCTACATTTGAGGCTTTTGTATACGAGAAATTATTCATGATAAGCTCCTTTCTTTACTTCCATAATTGCATCAATTATTCCTTTGTTAGCGCCACATCTGCAAAGGTTTCCGCTCATTAATTCCTGAACGTCTTCTCTCGTTTTTGCTTTGCCTTCTTTTAGCATTCCGATGGCGCTGCAAATCTGTCCGGGCGTGCAATAACCGCATTGAAAAGCATCGCATTCTATAAAAGCTTTTTGAATTGGATGCAGGTTTTCGCCGTCAGCAACTCCTTCAATTGTAGTAATTTCTGAACCGTCTTTCATGACTGATAATGTTAAACAGCTTAGTATTCGTTTGCCGTCTACAATAACGGTACAGGCTCCGCATTGTCCGTGATCGCATCCTTTTTTTGTGCCTGTGAGCTGAATTTCTTCGCGTAAGGTATCAAGCAAAGATGTCCACGGCAAAAGTTCTAAATGATAATCTTTACCATTTACTTTTAATTGTATAGAGTGAGTTTCATTCATGTTTATGGGAAATTAATTAGTATAAAAAAGAAAACCTGATCTTAGAAATTTACATTGATAAAGAAATTACCAGCAACCTTTGTATTATTTAAACAAAACCTGCAGTAAATGAATACTGCAGGTTTTTTTGAATCAATAATTAACATTATAAAAAGTAACTAGAATCAATACATAGATTATATAATCTATTTACTTTACTGTTTTTTTAATTTGCTTTTACTATTTCAGCGTAGCAGTTGTGTCTTTTACAGCGGTTGTGTCTGCAGGAGCCATTGTTGTATCTACTGCTGCTGCGTTAATACTGTCAACTGTTGTGGCTGTTGAATCGTAAGTTGAGTCTGCCGGAATAGTGTCTGTTTTCTTGCATGAAAAAGAAAGTCCTGCTATAACAACAAGTAGTGCAATTTTGGATTTGATACGTGTTTTCATAATAATACGGGTTTTTTATTAATAACTAATTATTCAAATTTAGGTCTTGATCGCGATAAATTCTTACATAATTATTTTTAGTTGTTACAAAATACGTTAGTTAAAAAACTATAAATTAACAAGTTACAATCTAATCCTGATCTAATGATTTCATATCAATAACAAATCTGAACCTTTCATCTTCACTCACTTTAAATAAAGGCTTAAATCTCACACTAAAAAAAGAGAAAAGGAAAAGCCCTGCTGATATTCAACAGGGCTTTTGTTTATGCTATAAGTTTTTTTCTTGTCAGGATTATTTAGCTTCATCAACAAAAACATATAACTTTTGTACTTTACCATTTTCAATCACAAATAAATCCATACCTGTTACTGTGGCGGGTTTTGCTTTTGAGCCAAATTGCCAGTAAAGACGTACCACATTATGATTTGTTTCTACCGATTTGGCCCTAAACCTGAAGTCAGGATTTTTTTGATGCAAATCAACAATAAATGTACTGATTGCATCATTTCCGACAGCTATAAAGTGACAATCAACCATTTCTATATCAGAGGCATAAATTTTATTCATTAATGCAGTACGTTTTGTCTGGTCTTTTTCATTCCAAACTTCAAGATGTTTTTCAATCAATACTTTGTTCTTTGTTGCATCAAAATCTATAGCAGAAGATTTTTTAGCGATTGTTTTTGGTGACCATAATACTGTTTTCGGATTAGATTTTTCATATTCTTTTCCGTTAGGATACGAAACAAGTTCCATTTTAGAACCCCACGGAGTTTCAAAATAAACCCAGGATTCTCCCGCTGTATCTCCCGAAGGCGTTAAAAAAGGTTCTCCGAGGATTTTTACACCTTTACTTTTTAAGTATTTTACGCCCGCCTGAATGTCTGTGGTGTAAAAAGCAATGTGCGAAGCTCCAATATCATCAGCATTAGGATTTATGCGACTTCCTTTATTGTCAGCATATTGAAATAGCTCAATACTGGCACCGGTTCCTGCATTTATCATTTTTATCGTCACGGCTCCCGTTGCAGGATTAATATGGTTTAGTTCTTTCCAGGCGGCATCTAGCGGAATCGGGCCAATTTGTGTTACCGGAGTAAAACCAAGCACATCGCTAAAAAAAGCAATACCCGTATTGAGATCCGGAACATTAATACCTACGTGATCAACTCCAACTATTCCTGACGTGTTTTGTGCCGTTACCTTTTCTGAAGCTGAAAAGAGCACTATTAAATTGAGTAAGGCTACGGCAGAAGTTTGTATTTTTTGATTTGATTTATGATTTGTTTTCATGATTTTATTAAAATTTGATAGTATATATAATTGATTTAAAAGAGACTCAGAATTAATTTGTATAAGCTGCTACCCATTTTGCTTTAATATCGGCACGCGCTTTTATAAATTCTTTATCGGTTCCCTGGGCAATAGCATCTAATGGAAAACGAAGTGGTCGCTCTCCTTTTTTCATGGTTACCAATTCTAAAATTCCTTCAGCAATAGTTTGCGGATTCATATCGAACTGCGCCATTTTACCAAACATTGAAGTGCCTAATGCGTTGAATTTTTCGGTAGCAGCTTCGCCATACTGGTCTATAATTTCTTGTTTGTCTGCATGAATACCTGCTTTAGATCCGTTATTCATTTCTGTTGGATATACGCCTGGCTGTATGCTTACGTTTTCAATTCCGTAATCAGCAAGTTCATCCTGTAAACCTTCGGTAAAGCTTTCTACCACAAGTTTTGAAGCGATGTAAGGAATCATAAAAGGCAGCGTATGACCACTTGCACCTGTAGTAATGTTGATGATAAGACCGTTTTTTTCTTTTCTCATAGAAGGAAGAACCGCCTGATACATACGTAATACGCTGTAAACGTTTACATCAAACATTTTGCGAACCTGATCGATTGAATAACCTTCTAATAAACCGAAACCGCTTACGGCAGCATTATTAATCAATACATCGATTTTACCGTATTTTGTGATTACTTTTTCAAAGGCTTTACTAACAGAGGCATCGTCTGTAATATCGATATCTACTACTTCAATGTTTGCAAGCGCTTCTAATTCTGTTGCTGCTGCTGCATTTTTATCTTTGGTATTGCGCATTCCTGCTATTACGGAATGGCCGGCATTTGCTAATGTTATTGCTGTTAGTTTACCAAAGCCTGTACTTGTACCTGTAATGAAAATTGTTTTTGACATGATTTCTATTTTTAAATGTTTATAATGTTTGTTTCTTTTGAACATTACAAAGTTGCACCGAATGCCAAACCTGGGCATTGATTAGAAATAAGTAAAAACTTGATATAGATCAAGAGTATCTGTTTTTAAAACCGGGAATAAAAAAAGGAGCCTAAAAGCTCCTGATGAATAATGATTATTTTTTTGCCGTTTGTTTCCGTATACGGCTTAATGTTTCGGGCGTCATGCCGAGATAAGACGCAATCATGGTTTGCGGTATACGCGAAGCAAATCCCGGATATTTATGTACAAAGTTGAGGTATTTTTCTTCTGCGGTTAAACTAAGCGATGCCTGAATTCGGTTTTGTGCCGCTATAAAACTTCTTTGCAAAATCGCATTCACCATAGCATTAAAAGCAGGTATCTCGTTGCAAAGCAATTCAAAATTTTCATGAGTAAACAATACCAGTTCACTATCTTCAATAGCATCAATATTAAAACGGGAAGGCTGTTGAAACATTAAACTTTCACGGTCGCCTGTCCACCAGTTTTCAATGCTGAAATTATTTACATGTTCGCTCCCTTTTTCATCAACAGTATAGGTACGCAAGCATCCTTGTGTTATAAAAGCATCATATTTCCAGATATCGCCTTCCTGAAGCAAATATTGTCTTTTACGAAGTTTTTTAATAATGGCAAACGATTGTATACGCTCAGATTCAGCAGGTGTTAGCGTTGTTTTATCTTCGATATATTTTTGGAAAATTTCATACATAGGTTGTAAAATTATATAAAAGTTACCGAAATGCATGTAATATTATCCATGAAATAATGCCTAAAATTGATACTTGTTAAACAACGTGTTTATTGTTGGTTCTGATTGCTAAAATGGTAATCTTCTTTTTGGTTTTTCCATATCAATTCTCCGAAAGGGCAATAATTACTACAATTTGCATGTTATATAAGAAGAATGTTATGTATAAATATATTTATTACTATAAAAGAGATATGAAAAAAATATTGCTCGCAATTATTATGGCCGGTGCTTCTTTACAAGGATTTGCACAAGAAGAACTTAATAAATATAATCCGATTGAGTCTAAAAATCCTGAAAATAAAGAAGTTCTACCTCCAAAAGAAACGCCTCCAAATACACCGCCTGTAAAAGAGCCAACGGTTTTAAAAATCAATCCCGATGAACTTTTTAACAACAGTAATTTGTATAAAAAAGAAGCTAATGTTGAAGGCATTTTTTACAGAAGAAATGAATATTTGGGAGGCTTTGTAACACGTTCGACTATTTCTAAAGTTCGTTATCGTGATGCTGCTTTTGTAGATGGCGATAAAATCAGGGTTTATCTGAATGATAAAGTGATTGAACCGGAAGTTAGCTTGGTGGGCGATTTTAAAGGATTTAAAATAACTTTAGTTAAAGGAATCAATAAAATTGATTTTGAAGCTTTAAACGAAGGCTCAGCTTCTCCAAATACTGCCGAATTTCAGATTTTTGATGACGAAGGAAAAGTTATTGAAAACAGTCAATGGAATGTGGGTAAAGGCTATAAAGCCACTATCATACTTTACAAGGAAGAATAAATAACAGTATTTCAAAATTTATTTTTTGCTGCTATATTTTAATGAAGTCTTTATTTAACAATAGAAAATATTGTCAAATAAAGACTTTTTCATTTTTGAGATTCTCGTTTTCGCTACAAAATTCCTCAGTTAAGTTACGTCTTCCAGAAGGCAGCTGCTGACCTTTGCTGTATCAATTTAAACATACATCATCATGTCACAGCAAAATGAAATTACAAACAATGACGGAAGTCAGAAAACTTCAACATCAAATAAAGTTTGGTTTATAACAGGCGCTTCCCGCGGATTTGGAAGTGTCTGGACCGACGCCGCACTTAAACGCGGAGACAAGGTTGCAGCAACTGCAAGAAACCTGGCAAGTATTGCGCATCTTAAAGAAAAATACGGCGCAAATGTTCTGACTCTGGAACTCGATGTAACCAAACCCGATCAGGTAAAGACTGCCGTAGAGCAAGCGCACAACCATTTTGGAAGATTGGATATTGTCCTTAACAATGCCGGATATTCTCTTGTTGGTACTATCGAAGAAGCCAATGCCGATGAGGTTCGCGCGCTTTATGAAACCAATATTTTTGGAGCTCTTGCCGTTATTCAGGCCGCTTTACCATTATTAAGGAAACAAGGCGGCGGTCATATTCTTGGTACATCAAGTAATCTTGGTCATGTAACTTTTCCTGTAATTGGTTATTACTGTTCCTCAAAATGGGCTTTTGAAGCTATTCACGAAAGTCTGGCGCTGGAAGTAAAATCGTTTGGAATTAAAGTAACTATTATTGAGCCGGGTGCGTTTGCTACTGAATTTGGAAGTCAGGAATCTTTGAAGTTTGCTGCGGGGCTTGATGTTTACAACGACTTTAAAACAACCTTTTTTGAAGGCTTAAGGAATTTTGAAAGAGGAAATCCTGAAGCCACACCACAAGCTTTATTTAAAGTTGTCGATGCAGAAAATCCTCCTTTGCGATTGTTTCTGGGTAAAAATAGTCTTCCCTCTGTAAAAGAAGCTTATGCGGAGAGATTAAAAATCTGGGAAGAATGGGAATCTGTATCAAACGCAGCTCAAGGATAATCAATTGATTAAAAACATTCAATTTTGATAAATATTTATAACCGATAACAAAAATGCTATCGGTTATAGTATTAATTTTATAAGATGAAAATGGAAGAAAACAACCTTCAGGAATTTGATTCCTTAACAAAAACGCATGAACTATTCGGTTTACCGAAGCCTCAGCATCCGCTAATAAGCCTTATCAATAGCGACGCCAGCGACGCAATGGTAAGCAGGCCGGCGGGTTCTCATGTGTTGAAATTTTATAAAATATCGTATAAAACAAGGCTGAGCGGAAAAATAAAATACGGTCAGGGATATTATGATTTTGATGGAGGTGGTTTATTGTTTGCTTCTCCAAATCAAATCATTGGCACCAACGAACAAAATATTGGTGAAAGAGAATGTTCACTTTTTACATTGCTGATTCATCCTGATTTTTTGTTATCGTATCCGTTGGCAAAAAAAATTAAACAATACGGTTTCTTTTCGTATTCGCTTAATGAAACCTTGCATTTGTCTGATGAGGAAAAAGAAATAATCTTATCTGTTTTTAAAATCATCGAACATGAACTAAACAGCAGGATTGACGAATTTAGCCAGGATGTGGTTATTGCCCAAATTGAATTATTATTGAGTTATGCGAATCGTTTCTATAAACGACAGTTTATAACCCGAAAGGCTGCAAATAATGAGTTACTGCAGCAATTAGAAGAACTTTTGGATACTTATCTGAACAATGAAAACACATTAAAAGAAGGGATTCCGACTGTTCAATATCTTTCAGATCATCTTAATATTTCTCCGAGTTATTTGAGTGATATGCTGCGTTCCCTTACAGGGCAAAATGCGCAACAGCACATACACAACAAACTGATAGAAAAAGCAAAAGAAAAATTATCGATTACCAATTTATCGGTTTCAGAAATAGCGTATGAACTTGGTTTTGAACATCCGCAGTCATTCAGTCGTTTCTTTAAAACCAAAACAACCTATTCGCCTTTAGAGTTCAGGCAAAAGTTTAACTAAACAGTTTTTGAAATCAAATGTGGGAATAATGTAACAAATTAAATAAATTATGAAGTAAAAACTTATTTTGATTTTTGTATATTTGGTTTAACAAATCAAACCACAAAATACTATGGAAAATATTGAAACTACTAGTGTCCATAAATTTTTTAGGATACTTCTTGGACTTTTTATGATAAGTACGGCGATTGGTCATTTTACTTTTCAAAGAATTGAATTTCAAGCACAAGTACCGGATTGGGTTCCGATGGATAAAGATCTTGTCATTATTCTTTCTGGAATTGTAGAGCTTATATTAGGCCTTGGCCTTATATTTTTAGTAAAATACAAAGTAAAAATGGGAATTGTTATGGCTGTATTTTATGTTTTGGTATTTCCCGGAAACGTAACACAATATTTAAATGCTACCAGTGCTTTGAATATTAATACAGATCAGTTAAGATTGGCCAGATTGCTTTTTCAACCGGTTTTAATTTTTGTAGCTTTATGGTCTACAGGTGCACTTTCTCATTTATTGGATCAAAAAGAATATAGATTACAATAATTGTTTTCATATAAAATATAAATAAGAGCCATTTTTTTTAAATGGCTCTTATTGTTTCTAATCAATACTACTCTACTCGTTTTACCGAAAGTTTGTCTAAGCAAAAATAAGCTGCTGTATTTATTCCGTAAATCGGATCTGAATCTGTTGAAGTCATCTGAAAAACAAGATATTGTACATCTCCTAAACTGGCAAGATTGGCCGTACTTACATTTATCCATCCTGTTGGCATAACCAGCGACGATCCGGTATAATCTGCTAATTTATGTTCAATTGGTTCGCTGATTGTTCCATCTTCTGCTACTCCGTAAATTAATAATTTGAATGAATCGCCTGAAGCAAAAGCTCTTGCAAAACCATCTCCATACAAACAGCCATAATAAGGCCACGGATGCATGTTGATTTTTAAGCCTTTTACTTCATATATTCCTGTGTTTCCAATTTTTATCCAGTTAGAAAAACTGCTTTCGCTAAAAGTACTTCCCTGCGGATTTTGTGGATCTAAATAGCTTGACCAGTAAGCTACGATGTAAGGATCTCCAGTTGTTCCCGGAGTTCCCGGAGTGGTTGTCGTAGAAGTTCCAAAACCACTTCCTGCCATAGTCCCCCATTGGTGAGCTACCCAACCGTCTGATCCGACAGGACCTGAACCAGAGGCATAATTCGTAATATCATTAACATTTGAAACGATAAATCCGTCCCAGTAGTTGTATCCTGAAGATGTTGCAGTATGCGAAAATTTAAATATATCAACCGTTAGGTTCGTATTTGATACATAGGTGTTTTCCCAATATTTTCCTCCGGTTGTTGTAGTGCCACTGGTTAACAGAGCACTAGTTAAATTAAGGGTTGTAGTGGTTCCTACAGAAGGATCAGTTACAGCGATTTTTGCTGTTGTACCTGAGCCATTTAGTGTTGAAACTGATGTTTCGTTATTCAAAACATCATCATCGCTGTTACAGGACGAAAAGCCCAGCATCAAACCTAAGGTCAAAAAATAAACTACTTTTTTCATGATTTATAAAATTTAAGGTTAATATTTATAGTTAAGCAAATTGAATTATTGCTTCGGAAAATTTAAGTCTGAAACTTCCTGAAAAACACCCGTTAATAAATCGTTAGCTCCCAATGCTGCAAATGTTGAAACATAAACTTTTACAAAATTGATTCCCGGCAAATGAACTTTTTTCCCCTCTTTATCCACCGCCCAGCTAATGTCTATTGAAGGATCTTTAATCCCGCCGTAACCCCAATCAAAAGTGCCAACATTATAAGTTGTTCCGGCACCATCACTTACATCTTTTACCGGTATGGCTATTTTTGTCCCTTTCAAAGTATAAGTATCTGCAACCCATGCCGGATAATAGTTACTTCTTCTGCGGGTATACGTTTTTGTAATGGAACCAGATGCGTTTTTGTTATCTGTCCACGGAAGATAGGCTGTGTCATATTGCCAGGTTGCTGTTCCCGTTACCGGACTTGCAGTTGCATCAGGCTTATGATATGTAATTTCATAGTTTTTAACCGTTGTAGCTTTATGATATTCGCTTCCTGCGATTTCATACCATTCATTTTCATCTGCAATTCCGTTTTTATTCGCATCATACGCAACGGCTATACTTACAGGAGAATATTTTGTAGTAGCAGCTCCTGTTGCCATCTGAACCGTAAAATCACGCTTTCCATAGGCATTAACAACGGTATGGTCAAACGCAGTAACAATATACCCGCCAAAAGTTCCCAAATAAACATCACTACCTTCATTTAAACTTTCCTGGGTTTTCTGTAAAGCTTCTTCTTTTGTAGTGTAACTAGCTATACTATAAGCAGGTGCAGGTAAAAAATCGACAAGCGTCAATGCTTTTGCTGTATAGGTTTTCCCGGTTTCTGAAACGGTAACTTTAGTCGAAGCCTGTTTTACGATTTTATCTACTGTTACGGTAAGGTCTACCACATAAGCTGCGGATTTTGGTGTAATAAACAGCAACGTTTGGCTGTCGCCGATGATAGAATCTTTTGCAACTCCATCTTTGCCTGAAATTTTTACTGACCATTGATATGCTGCAGTTTTTCCATTAGCATTTTCGATTGTTACTTCCGGTGTTAGTTCTGTCACATCATAATTTTTTACAGCAAATTCTGAGGCTAATTTTATAGCAATTGTTGGGTCTTTTACCGGCTCTTCTGTAACTGTTTCGGGTTTTGAATCGTCATTGCTGCAGGCGTAAAAACAAACAAAAGCGATTAGCAATACACTAGATTTAAAATACTTTTTCATGGTTTTACTTATTTGCTTTTTTTAGATTGTATTTTTTTAATATATGAAGGTCCGCCGCTCCTGCAAACACAGTTGCCATTGACGATTGTTGCTGGCAAAAGCCCATTGGCTCACTCACACAGTTGACTACTTTTATAAAATTTATTCCCGGAAGATTGGCTTTTTTTCCGTCTTTATCTACTGCCCAGTCAATATCTATATCAGGATTTATGGCGTTTACATATCCCCATTCCGGAGGAGTAGAATACCATAGCGTTGTTTGGTTTGCTCGTGCGGCTACAAAATCTACATCGAGTTTCAGGCCTTCATAACTAACTGTAGCCTGAGTTGCCCATAATGGATAAAATTCCTTTTTAGACTTAGGTCTTGCCAGATAATAGGTTTCTTCCAGATTGTTTTCGCAAAAAACGTGTTCATAATCTAAAAAAAGTGCACTTCCTGAAACCAGAGGCTCTCCTGCAGCTTTTTTATGATATGTAACTTTAAAATTCTTAATGGTATTGGCTTTATCGTGCTGGCTTCCTTTAATTTCATACCATTCGTCTGCATCCGGTTTTCCGTTTTTTTTTTTATCGTAAGCCACATAAATTAATCCAGGTGCGGGCGGATTTGCTTTTGAAGCCGTAGGGTTCGTTACATCTCCTCCATAAACCCTAAAATCGCTTGTTCCCGAAACATTGACAACCGTATGATCAAAACCAACAACAATAGAGCCTCCAAAAGCTCCTAAGTCTAAAGGATATCCAACACTGGTTTCATTGATTCTTCCTAATGCTGTTTTCATTACATCATCTTTAGAATTGCCGTCTTTGTAAATATCATTGGCAAACATTCCCGGTGCCGGATCAAAATCGAAAATACTGGTTATGTAAGGATTGTAATTAGCTGTTTCATTAATTACATTAACAATGGTATTCCTGGATCCTTTTTTATTATCTGCGGTAACGTTTAAAGTAAATTCATAAGAACCGGCATAAATTGGGGTAAATTGCAAATCTTTAGTGTTTCCAACAATAGAATCTGTCACTTCGTTTACCGGATTTTTAATCATAATCCATTCATACTTCGCATTCGTGCCAGCATCAGAAGCTGTAATATCTAAAACCGTAAATGTTGGTGTTTCATACTTTTCCTGAAGCGTAATGCTAATCGAATTTGCATTTTCATCAGCTTTGTCATTATCACTACTGCATCCGATAAAGGCGAACGCAAAGGCCAGCAATAAAATTGGGGTAACATTTTTCATAATTTGGATATAATAATTTGATTTAATACTAGTTTAAAAATTATCTGGTTGGAATATTTTCTCCCGAAAGATGCAAATCCGTGGCGCCCATAATTTCAGTTGAAGTTTCTCCAAGCCAGCCTGCCTGCTGATTCAGTCCATTATAAACTTTTACAAAATCAATAGCCGGGAGTTGTACTTTGTTTCCGTTACTGTCTATGGCCCAATCGATATCAATTCCTGAATCGTCGTCGTTGTTGGGCGCATTATCTGCATAACCGTATAAAAAGGCATATTGAACAAAATAACTTCCGGTGCCGCTTTCGTCAACGGCATTATCGGGTAATCTTGTTCCTTTAAAAGTTATAGTTTCCTGATCTTTAAGCCATTTTGGCCAATAATCTAAAGAATGATTATAAGCATTGTTTTGTGCCATATAGCCGGATTTTCCTTGATTATCTGTCCAATAAATGTATTCCATATCTGTAAAAAGTACAGTTCCTGTTCCTCCTCCGGGAACGGGGATTTTATTGGGATCTGGTCGGTGATATGTAATTTCGTAATTCCGAATCGTTTTTTCCATTTTATGGCCCCCGCCTTCGATTTCGTACCATTCATCATCCGGAAGTCCATTTTTATTTTTGTCGTAAGCCACCATGATTACCCCTGCTTCACTGCTTCCGCCTCTCAATTCCGCATCAGGATTTGGATTTGCGCCTGCCCAAAAAGCATTCCCTAAAACCCTAAAGTCGCGTATGCCCTTAACGTTTACAATACTGTGATCAAAACCAAAAACCACATAACCGCCAAATGCACCAAGCGAAATAAGATCTCCACTTTTTTTAGCGAGATAGGAATTGGCTCTTGTGAGTATTCGCTCTGCCGTATCGCCATCGTTTGCTGCCGGAAGATCATTGATAAATTGTCCCGGAGCCGGTTTGAATTCAAATACTTTAGCGATATAGTTTTTTAATTCCTTGGTTTCTGCGCTTACAATTACAGTAACTTGTTGTTCCTGAGTGGTTCCTTTGTCTGTAATTACCACTTTAAATTGGTAGGTTCCTTCTGCAGCTGCTGCAAACAAAGCTTCTTTTGATGTTGTATTGGTCAAAGAATAATTTTGTGATGAAACAGTTGCACTAGTCCAATTGTAAGTTGCATCTGCACTTACATTTGTTTTTGTACTTAAAGTAACAATCGTAAAGCGTTGTGCCTTAAACTCATTAACTGTTTCTCCTCCACCCGGCTCGGAATTATCGTTATCGCTGCCTGAACAATTTGCCAGCGTTATTGACAAAAAAGCAAAGACTATAATTCGAAAGTATTTTAAAAAATTCTGGTCCATATTTTATTTATTTTAATATTCTAGTTTTTGGTTATAAAAGCAATATGTGCGGGAATATTTCCTGCTGTGGTTTTCCATTTTAACTTGCCTTCCGGCGTAAAGCAATAGATGTAACCGGTTACTACATAATTCTGGGCATCAGTAATGTAGATCTCTTTGGTTTCCGGGTTTACCTGAAGTCCGTACGGAATCATTATTTGCTGGTCTGTACCATCTGTAATAATTTTATCACTGATTATTTTCTTGGTTTTCGTGTCCATTATTCCGTAGGTTATTTTATTGCTGTTGGTCAGGTAACTCCAGGAAACGCTGTAGTAATAAAGTAAATCATCAACAAGGCACATTCCCAAAACGGGAATATCGAGCTGTAATTTCTTTTCATCTGTCTGGGTATCAATTACAAAAAGATTGGAAGGTGTATTGTAATAATCTCCTCTTGAACTAACATAAATATCGCCCCTGCTGTCTATTTCCATCGCATAGAGGTTGATGCCAACATCTATTTTTTTTGTTTCTGTAAAGGTTTCAAGATCAATTACAGATACCGTTCTGTCGTAATTAGGTACTCTGTAACCGCCTGAATTGGCGACATAAAGTTTACCGTTATGCACCACCATTTGTTCCGGTTGATAACCAACGTTTACTTTTCTTTTAATTTCTAATGTTGTAGTGTCAATCTCGGCCACAAAGCCAATTTCTGCATTAGGATCTATGGCTACAGGTCCTGAATAAGAGCTTACATAGGCTTTGTCTTTATAAAACGCAACATACCTGCAATTAGGAATATCTATTTTTTTGATGCGTTTGGCAGTCCATTTATCGATTACTTCAACTTTGTTTGAAACATTTATTACAGCATAGACTTTATTACCGTAAATTTTTATGTCGTTGCCAACGTCTCCAAGTTCTTTTACAACTGTCGGGTTGCGTTCTGAGTAAATATCGGTGGTATAATTTCCGGTTCTGTAATTGAAAATATCGATACTGGCCCTGTTCATTCCCATATTACCTTCATTCAGAAGATAAAAGCCTTCTATATTGCCGTCACTTCTGGGAGCGGCAACACTTTTTTCTGAAGAAAGGAATATGGTTTCCTCTTCTCTGCAGGAAGAAAAAGCAAGGATTATAAATAAACTGAAGATTAATTTTGTCGTGCTCTTTTTCATATCTCAATTCCTATTATAAATTTAAACGTACGGCCAGGCATCGGATAATTGTAAATTACCTCGTATTGCTGGTTGAATGCATTGTTCATTTCTATTGTTGCTTTTAGTTTGCAATAGCGAAGTGCAAACGCTTTTTGTACAGATAAATCATGCGTATACCAAGGTTGTACTTCATTGATTTTGATGTTGTTTACATTGCCGTTATAGCGCTTTCCAACATATATAAAACTGTAATTGAAATTCCACGATTCGTAATTCGCATTTAGAATTCCTGAGCCGCTGTGCCAGGGCGTATACGGAATTTGGTCTACATACGATGACAATTCCAATCCTCTGAATTTGGTAAAATCCCTGCTTTCAGAATAGGTATACGTAATATTTGCCGCTAAATTTACTTTGCTGATATGTGTGCCGAGATTAATTACAGATTCAATTCCATGACCCTTTACCTGCCCCATGTTCGTCATCATCCAGCGGAATAAATTTCCTGTTGGAGCTGCGACGATTTTATCTTTGGTATTGGTATAATAGCCGTCTGCCTGAATAGAAAATTTGTCGAAAAAACCTTTTCCAACAGGAAAATTATAGGTAAAACCAACATCGTACTGATTCATATATTCGGGTCTTAAAGTACTCGAGCCGACCATTGTATAATACAAATCATTAAAAGTGGGCATTCTAAAAATGCGTTTTGCAAATGCCCTTACAGTAAAATCATACTTTTTAAAAGGTGTATAACCTAAAAATAACGCCGGAGTAAATTCTGTTTTATCCGGAGCTTTTGCATTGTAGCGCACTTCTTCCTGAACGTGGGTTCCTAAAACGCTTCCTAAAACTTTAAATCCGCCAAGCCTGTACGTACTGGCCAAAGATACTAATGTCGTGTACCGTTCGGGATACGAAAATTGGGTTTGGATTCCCCTTCTTGTTGCGTTTAGTCGGTTGTATTGAAAATCTGTAGAAAGCGAAACATCCCAAGTGGGTAAAATGCTGTACATGTTTACTGCAGAAAAGTAATATTCCTGTTGGTAATAACTATCGTCTGATTGTGCGCCTTCGGTAACGGTTTCATCTAAAACTGTGGTTGTATCTCTGGCGACATAATGGGTGTAATCGTACGCATATTTTGCTTTTGCCTGAAACTTATATTTTTCTGTAATATCTTTCACCAGAAAACCCTGTCCGAAAAAGTTCTTGTCGTATTGCCTGAAACCGTCTGAAAACTTGTTTTCTACAATGGCTCCCGGTGCTCCTCTTTCAGAATCATAATAATAGATTTTGGCATCCCAGGAACCGTTATTTATTTTTCCGTAAAGTCCTGATTCTACCCTTAATGCTTCAATTCCGCTGTTTAATCTTGTGGCAGTCGTATCATAAGCGACTGAACCATCCTGATTGTTTCTTTTGTATCTAAATTTATATTCGCCGTTCGATTTGATATATTCGGAGCTTACGCTAAGGCTTACTTTATCGCTCAGTTTTTGTTCCCATCGAAATGAAGGATCGTAATAATTGATCGACATGGTTTTAAAGCGAACCAGTAAATTTGTTTTCTTATTCCCTTCAAAAACAGGTCTTTTTGTTTTTAAATAAATGGTAGAAGCTGCTGCAAAATCTTTAGCAGATTGAAAAATTTCACTTTTCTGTCCGTTATACAACGTCAGCGATTCCATATCATCTAAGGAATATTTTCCCAGATCTGTAACTCCGTTTTGTGCATTTCCTAACTGAATTCCATCATAAAAAACGCCTACGTGATGCGTGCCCATATTACGCACATCGACGGTTTTAAGTCCGCCGAGACCGCCATAATCTTTTATTTGAACTCCGGCAAAATACCGAAGTGCATCGGCAACATTATGGCTTGCTAAATTTTCGAGCAGTTTTCCGGAAAGGCTTTGCACAGGAATTACTTCCTGATACGGTTTTGCTTTAAGAATTACTTCTTTTAATACGCGCAAACTATCATTAGATACTTGTGAATGAAGTAAAAATGGAGCAAAAAATAGTAAAATGAAAAAAGATATCCTGTTTGTATTATACATCACTGATTTAATTAAATAAACTCTCAGGATGTAAATCAAGAAACAATAAGACATGGCCCCGCTATATCATAACAGGTGCATTTCTTGTTTTTTGACTCTATTCCACGAAAGTCTTAAACTATGTGATTGTGGCAGGTCTCCTGACTTGTTCCATCTTTAAAACAACCTTCTCATCCCGCTCAGCGTGACAATGGCATTAGTAATGTTTAAAGACTTGTATAGAACTTACAGTAGCGGGTCTGTTCAGGATTTACACCTGATTCCCTTTTAACTGTTTTTTCTTAAGAAAAAACAGACCAAAATCTGAGGTAAAGATATAATTATCTTTATAAATAAAGAATTATTATTTTTTGAATCATAATATTTGTCAAAAACCAATTTTAAAACCAATAATTGATTATAATATAAATCAGCTTTTAATAAATTCAGTTAAATGGGTATTATAATATGAAATGCTGCTCCCACATTTTCTTCTGCATTAGAAAAAATAACTCCATTATGATTTTCTACAATTTTTTTTCCAATAGACAAACCAATACCTGTTCCTGAATAAATTTTATTGTTATGCAGGCGTTGAAAAATCGTGAAAATTTTATTTGCGTAATGATTGTCAAAACCAATACCGTTGTCTTTTATCACTATTTCACAATATTTTACAGAAGTATCAAGAGTGGGATGTTTTTTAATTTTTGCCAGTGTGGGCTTTGCCATATAAATTTCTATTATTGAATGTGAACCATCATTTTTATAAAACTTAAGGGCATTGCTTATAAGGTTGTAAAAAAGCTGATTCATTTGCAGCGGAATTGCTTTAACGAGGCATAACGGTTTTAATTTTATTTCTACATTTCGCTCCTGGATCAATAGTTCAAAATCTACAAGGACGTTTTTGATTATAACATTAAGATCGGTATCAATAAATTGTCTTTCTGTTTTATTAAGATATGAATACGCCAGTAAATCTTTAATTAATGTATTCATCCTGATAGAGGATTCGCTGATTTTTTCAAGTAAAACAAGTGCCTCTTCAGATATGTTTTCATTCATTCCTAAAAGCCTGCTGATAAACATTAAAATCTTACGCAATGGTTCCTGCAAATCATGACTCGCCACATACGCATATTCCTGCAGCTGAATATTGGCATTGTTCAGGTTTTTAACCGTAATTTCTAAGTCGGAATTTGCGGTCTGTAAATCAATGGTTCGTTCCTGAACTTTAACTTCAAAACCATCAGACAATATTTGCAATCTTTTTTCTATATTATTGCGTTCTGTAATATCTTCTATTGCCAGTAAAATCAGTTGTTCATTACTGCTTTCGTTGGTAACCTGCCTGGCATTAAGAAGCATTAAACTTTCTCCGGAAGGCAAAAGGTTTACAGTTATCTTGTAATTATCAATTTGTGTTTTTTCCGGCAATATTTTTTCAAGCATGGCACGCATCGGATGGTTATCAAAAAGATGATTCTGGATTTCATAAATCAACTTGCCTGCCGCTTCTTCTTTTGTAATCCTGTATTTTTTAGTAAATGCCCTGTTGATGTTTTTAATTCTCAAATTGGTATCTAACACGACTATAGGTTCGCGAAGTGTTTCTACAATGGCCTCGGTATAATTTTTTGAAATATTAATTTGCTGCTGTTTGTTTAAAAGCTCCTGATTAATTTGCAAAAGTTCTTCATTACTGGATTGCAGTTCTTCTTTAGATGTTTCTAATTCTTCATTAAGGCTTTGCAGTTCCTCACTCCCGCTTAACAGCTCTTCGTTTGCGCTTTGCAATTCTTCATTCGATGCTTCCTGTTCTTCGCTAATGGCGTTTACATCGTCGTGTATTTTAACCAATTCTTTTTCTAGCTGTGCAATCCTTCTTAAATAAACATTGTTGCGCATTTCTTCGGGAGTAAATTCGCTTGAAATTACATCTTCTTTTTTAACGATACTTTTGTAAAATAAAATCAGGAAATAAGGTTCTGAAGTATCTTCTAAGGGTCGAATTTCGATCGTAATTTCACTTATACTTCCTTTATTTTTAACCTGAATTCCTTCTTTTATGGTAAGCGAATTTGTTTCTTTAGATTTATGCCATGCATTTCGCAATTCAAAAGCAAGGCCTTCGCGGGTCATTTTCAGAAGATTAAAAGTTGGTTTTCCGGTCGAAAGCTCAATAAATTCAGCAATAGATCTGTTAATGTGCACGATATCCATTTGTTCGTTGACTATAACGCTGGCTGGCGTATAGTTTGAAAGCAACAATGCATCGGCACTTTTTCTAAAATCTTCTTTTATGACTTCTTTTCGCTGAACATCTGTTTTTGTTCTTTTCAGTATATCATTGGTTCCTAAAGCGGAATGTATAAACCTGCCCGAAACTTGTTTGCGTGTGTAAATTTTTCCTTCTTTTTCGAATGTCTGAAAAAGTTCAGCGGCAGGAACGGCGGTTTCTGATTTTCCTAAAAGTAAAAATCCGTTTTCTTTTAAAGCATAATGAAATGTAGCCAGCGCTTTTTTCTGCAACAACGAATCCATATAAATAAAAACGTTTCTGCAGGTAATCAAATCCATTTTTGCAAAAGGAGGATCTGTTAGAAAATTATGAACTGCAAAAATGCATAAATCCCTAATTTGTCTTTTAATTTTATAACCGTTTGTACTTGCTGTAAAATATTTGGTCAGAATGGTTTCAGAAACGTTTCGCATTTGCGATTTTCTGTAAAATCCTAATCTGGCTTTAACAATGGCGGCTTCAGAAATATCCGAAGCAAAAATCTGAATTTCTTTTCCTTCGAGATTTTCTCCTAAAAATTCATGAATGGCAATAGCCAGCGTGTAGGCTTCTTCGCCTGTAGAACAACCTGCAATCCAGACCCGTAACGTATTTTCTTCTGTAACCCGGTTGGCCAATATCGGAAAAACTTTTTCGCGCATGATCTGAAATATTTTAGTATCCCTAAAAAATTCCGTTACAGGTATAAGCAAATCGTTAAACAAATCTCCAGATGCCCCTTTATCGCTATGAAGTACTTTTAGATAATCTTTAAGGGTGGCAATTTTATTTAGTGCCATTCTTCTGGCTATCCGCCGGCGTATGGTTGTTTGTTTGTAGTATGTAAAATCTACTCCGCTGTGCTGGCGCAGGATTTTTATAATTTCATGAAATACAACTTCTTCATTTAAATCATTTTCTTCACTAATAATTTCTCTGGTTTTGGCAATTTCAATCAGTTTTGCAACAATTTCGCCTGGCGATAAAACATAATCAACTACTCCGGCATTAATGGCATTTTGCGGCATTTCGTTGTTTAAAGCCTCAATATTCTGTGCAAAAGTAATGCCTCCGTGTTTTTTAATGGATTTAAGGCCAATAGTTCCGTCAGATCCGTTTCCGGAAAGCAACACGCCGTAAGCCAAGTCAAGATGAACTTCGGCCAGGGAATTAAAAAAAACATCTATTGCCTGATTTTTTGTGTCTTTTAAACGGGGATTTAATTTTAAAACGCCATCAAAAGAAGTAAGCATTTTATTTTCGGGAATGACATATATATTATTGGGAGCCAAATGAATATCGTCTGTGATTTCATTTATTGGAATTTTTGCAACTCCTGAAAGTATTTCTGTAAGCATGCTGTCATGCATAGGATGCAAATGCTGAACAATGACAAATGCCATTTCTGAATCATGTGGAATTGCGTGTATAAATTGCTTAAAAGCTTCAAGTCCGCCTGCAGAAGCCCCAATTCCTACAATAGGAAAATCCTGGCGTGTAGCCTTTGGCTTACTATATTTTTGCTTATGCATGATTTTAATTTTTAATTGGTTGTATATTATTAAGAATTACATCTATGCAATTGTGCAATTTTTGAAATTAAATGGAAATTATAAAGGAGTGAAGTTCTAACTTTTTTAATTTTTCATCCCAATCTGTTTCAATAACTTTTTTTAATAATAGTTTTAAATCTTTAAAAGACAAAGGTTTTACAATATAGGCGCTAGCACCCAACAGGAAAGTACTTTTTATACCATCATTTGTTGCCGAGGTAGAATAAATAGCAATTACGGGAATATCCTTAAATTTTGAATCGCTGCGAATTTGCTCTAAAGTTTCGAAACCTGAAAGTATAGGCATATTAAGATCTAAAAAAATAATATCCGGAATTTCATAATTTTCGTCGTTAAGACGTTTTATAAGTTCTATTCCATTAGTACAAAATTCAACAGGATATTTTAAATGGAGATCTGAAATTGCTTCGGCAAAAAAATCCCTGTCATCTTCGTCATCGTCTGTTAGTAAAATCCTTAGGTCCTCAATATTGCTCATTATTTTTGGCATTTATTCAAATATACACTTAATAAAACAGTTACTAAGAATTAAAGTAATTACTTACGATTTATTACTGCGATTAATACGCTATTTAAAAAATAAATGAAGTTAGTTCCATCTCTCATTGATAACTAAAATTTTAATTTTATCAATACTGTTTTGATTTCAGAAATAAAAAGTAGTATTTAAACTACATCTTGCTTTTAGCCATTCTGATTTTAAATAATCTTGCCTTAAAAAACAGGCAAAATAAAAAATTATGAGTGTTGCAATTCTCCATTATAAGATATATTCTATCTTAGCTATTGCAAATGAATTTATAAAAATGGCAGAAAATAATCCTGGATATAATCAATTTAGAATACCAGTTCCTGAAGCTTTTGAGGAAGTGTTTTCGCATTTTTACTTTGCAGAAAATAAGTCTGATACAATTATTACCAAAACCTTATTGCCATCTTACCAAACTGTTTTACTTTTTAGTTTTGGTGCAAAACCCTCGTTTCGTTCTAAACAGGAAACATATATAGAAGTCGATAAATATTTAATGTTGGGCCCGATCAAACAAGGATTTGATTATTCTCTGCCACCAAATGCCGAAGTATTATCGGTTAATTTTAAAGACGATGCTTTTTACCGTTTTTTTGGTGATGTTTGTATGGCCGATCATGTCCCTATGAATCCTGATGAATTATTACACGAAGATTGTTTCAATATTTTGTGGCATGAACTCAACCAAATGAAAGATAATCTTTTGAGGGTTAATCATATTCTGAAATTTTGCGAGCCTTATTTGCAGCATCGCAATAAAATTGCGGGACAATTGGCCAATTTTAAGGAAGAAACTTTAAATCCGATAAAATCTGTTGCGAGCCAAAACAGCCAGACAGAACGCAGCATGCAGCTCAATCATAAAAAACATTTTGGTTATTCTGCCAAAGAAGTCAGCCGGTACGAAAGATTTTTAAAAACCATCGATCTGATCCAAAAACTGGCCTCAACAAAATCAAAAATAGATTGGCTTGATATTGTTACCGAATGTGGTTATTACGACCAAAGCCAGCTTATACATGATTTTAAGCACTACATAAACCTTACGCCAACCAAATACCTCAAATTTCAGCAGGACATTTGCAATCCTGTAACGTGATTTCGTTTTGATACAATTTTTGTCCATAACTCCATATTACATTTGTTTCAAATAATTAATTAAACCTGTTGGGGTATAATTATTTTAAACACATAGAAACATAGATTGTATATTTTAAATGCAATAGTTCTATGTTTCTATGTGTTTAAAATAATCGCCGCCACAGATTAAGTAAAAACAAATTGTATGGAAATTCTAATTCAAATTGAGGAACTAATTATGTTTCTGGGCTGTATCTATTTATTCTCACGTTTTAACCTAAAATGGTGGTGGTTTCCAATCCTGCTTTTACTGCCCGATTTTGGTATGATTGGTTATCTTATAAATCCAGCCGTTGGGGCAGTTTCGTATAACATTGTTCATTTTAAAGGAACTGCTGTAATCATTGGGCTTATTGGCCTTGCCAAAGAAAACCGAACGCTAATGCTTGTTGGCGTTATATTATTGGCCCACGCCTGTATGGACAGAGCAATTGGAGCCGGGTTAAAATTTCCGGATAGTTTCTGGCATACAAGTTTAGGTTCAGAGAAATTTTGGTAATAAAAAAAACTAAGGCCTAATCTTTTTAGACTGAGCCTTAGTTTTCAAATGCTTTTTTTAAATTACTTAATTTCAGTAATAAAAGTATCTTTTGGTGTTCTTACTTTTTTCATATTCACCAACCAGTCATTTGTCTCGTCTCTGTAACCAAGCGGCAAAAGCACGGCACTTTTTAATCCTTTTTTCTCCAAATCTAAAAGTTTATCAACTTCCTCAGGAACAAAACCTTCCATTGGTGTTGCATCAACTTTTTGTTCTGCTGCGGCAGCCATTGCAATTCCTAATGCAATATAAGCCTGACGTGCTGCATGATTTGCTTGCCATTCTTTTGAAAGTGGCTCATATTTTCCCCAAAGTGTTTTTTTATAATCATCCATTGTATCAGCAGGCAAACCTCTTTCAGCAACAGTTCTGTTAAAAACTTTTTCGATTCTTTCAAGAGAATAACCATCCCAGGCAGCAAAAACCAATAAATGCGAGCAATCTGTAATTTGGCTCTGATTCCATCCAAAAGCTTTTATTTTTTCTAATAACTCAGGATTCGTAATTACAAATATTTCGTAAGGCTGCAATCCTGAAGATGATGGCGAAAGCCTTGTTGCTTCTAATATATAGTCTAATTTTTCTTGTGGTACTGTATTACCGTTCATTTTTTTTGTGGCATAACGCCATGTCAAGTCTTCTATTAAACTCATATTAAGTGTTTTTTAATTATCAGTTGTAAATTTAAAAAATCCCTCCCGTTTTACATTTAAAATTATATTAAATTATAACTCGATTAGTGTGATTTTTCAACACATAGAAACATAGATTTTATTTTTAGAAAAAGAATAATAAAGAAATTAGTTTCTACACATGACTATGTGAATTAATGCAAATGAAACGCCTTTTTAATACAAACTAAACTATGTTTCTATGTGTTAAAAGTTCAACGCAACAGGTCAAATTAAAACTATTCAATAGCAGAATTTTTTGACGCATCTAATAAAACCGCCAATTGAATACACGGCACATCAGAACGGTTACTCCAGGCATGATTTGTTCCTTTCTGAATGACAATATCTCCGGCCTGCAGTAAAGTTTCGCCTTCATCGACAATCAAATAAATTTCTCCGGAAAGAATGATAATATAATCTAATGTATTGGTTTGATGCATTAATGGATGAGGCTGACCTGCCACTTCTTTAATGCCTAATTGATGATCTGGCGGAATTTGAACATACCGAAAGTAACTTCCGTTTAATGGTGTATTTGGAAAAGCAGTATTTTCGATGATTTTTTCCTCCTCTAATTTAACAGGCATGCTATCTGTTGACCAAATATCAGAAATAATTAAACCCGGAAAATGTTCTGATACATTGGATACTATTTTATCTTCTTCAATTATTGATTTTCCGCCACGTAAACCTGTTACGATCCTTCTCGGAATTGTCTTCATATTTCAGTTATTTGCATTATTAATTTCTTTCCCTCTGTTTTATTTTCCCGAAGTAGTTTATGTGCTTTTAGAACGGTTGCAGTTTCAAGTTTGCCCATAATTTCTATTGCCGGAGGCGTAATCAATTTTTGTTGTAGTAAAGTTGCCAACTCTTTTAAACCTTGTTTGTAATAGGCGTGGTTTTTATCTAATCCGTAGCAGTAATTTGAGATATTAAGAATTGTTGCGCCTTTACTGAATAAAGCCTGACGGGAATCCGGAGTAGAAAAATTAGTGACATCAACATAAATACCGTTAGTTTTCAAAAGTTTAGCTGCAACAAAAGCGATTTCATTGCCAACCAAATCAACAATAAAATCAAAATTTTTAGTGTCATTTAAAACTAAGGCAGCTTCGTAAACATCTTGTTTTTTATAGTTAATGATTTGTTCCGGTTTTATTCCGAGGGCAATTAATGAGGCAATACTTTTCTCGTTTCCTGCTGTAACGATCAGATTTTGATATCCTTTTGAAAGTAATAATTTCATAAGGACATTCCCCACTCCTCCTGCAGCGCCGGTAATAAAAATTGAATCTGTTACTTTTGCCTGCATTCTATTTATAGCTTGTAATGCCGTAAGTCCGGCCGATGGCAATCCTGCCGCTTCTTCAAAAGAAATAGTAGCTGGTTTGTGCATTGCGATTTCTTCAGGAATACAAATATATTCGGCATACGTTCCGTTCGATCCCATACTTCCCGATCCGCAAAAAATATGATCGCCAATTTTAAACTGCGTTGCCTTTTCGCCCAAAGCAGTTACAATTCCTGAAAATTCTCGGCCAAGAATAAGAGAATGCAGCATTTTTTTTTCAGGAGCACCTTTATCAGTCATTTGGTAATCAATCGGGTTAAAACCTGAAGCTACAATTTTTACCTGAATCTGGTTCTCTTTTGGTTGCGGAATTGCTACATCTTCTAATCCAAATTCGTTGCTGTTTTGTAATACAATTGCTTTCATATTTATGTATTTATTATACAAAAATATAATAGCAAAGCCTTATTTTTGCTATGGGTTAACAAAAGGTAACCGGTTACCAAAGAGAAACTAGTATGGCAAAAATTAATGATAACGGAGTTCTTCGTGAAGCCAATTGTTCTGAAGAACTTATGGCAATGCGGGATAGTCTTGATGTTTTGGGAGGAAAATGGAAATTAATGATTTTACGTTTCCTGACCAATAGAACGCATCAGGTAATTCATTTTAAGAAAATGCAGCGCGAAATCGACGGTATTTCGGCCAAAATGCTAAGCAAAGAACTGAAAGAATTAGAAACTAATTTGCTAGTCAGCAGAAACACTCAGGAAACAAAACCTGTTACGGTTGTTTATGCCATTACTGAATACGGAAAATCGGTTCTTCCTGTAACCGAAACACTTGTAAATTGGGGACTAACACATCGCGAAAAAATAATTGATTCGATCAATAAATAAGCATCAAAAAATCTAAAATCCAACAATCTAAAATTAAAAAATATGGAACAAAGACATCCCTTACCTCCTTATACTTTAGAAACGGCAAAACAAAAAATACAACTGGCAGAAGATGGCTGGAACAGTCAGGATCCGGAACGTGTATCGCTTGCTTACACGCCCGACAGCGAATGGAGAAACAGATCTGAATTTGTAAACGGAAGAGCAGAAATTGTCGCTTTTTTGACTAAAAAATGGCAAAATGAAAAAAATTACAAATTAAAGAAAGAATATTGGGCCCATACTGACAACAGAATTGCGGTTCGTTTTGAATATGAGTATCAAAACCCTGAAGGAAAATGGTTTAGAGCCTATGGAAATGAAAACTGGGAATTTGATGAAAACGGATTAATGGAAAAACGTTACGCCAGCATTAATGATCTGGAAATTACTGAAGCCGATAGAAAATTTAAATAATAAAAAAGTCCCAATGCTAACGAATTGGGACTTTTTTTATGCATTTTTGATCTGCAATTCAATATATCTTTTATTTTAATTTAAACCATTCTGTTACTTCTTCTTCAATAGATTCATCGTTTTTAAGATGCTCGAATTCATTAGAAGCGCGATTGTATTGATACTCTTTTTGCCATTTTTCATAATGTAAAGCGACCTCTTTTACGGCATCACAAATAAATAAAAGCTCTTCATTTGTCATGATTGGATGCAAGGATAAACGAACCCAGCCCGGTTTGTTGGTTTGATTTTTTTGAAGAAGTTCATCTGTAAATTCCTTAGATTTTTCTTCATCAATGTCAAATAAATAATGCGCATACGTACTCGCACAAGACCAGCCACCGCGAACCTGAATTCCGAAACGGTCATTTAAAAGCCTCACAATCAAATTGTAATGAATGTCTTCGATTACAAAGGAAACGCAGCCAATTCGGTCACTTTTTATATCTCCTAAAATGGTTAAGCCCTGTATTTTTTGAAGCTCGCTGTAACATCGCTCAAGCAATTCTTTTTCACGGTTTTTGACATTTTCAATTCCCATTTGTTCTTTCAACTGAATGGATAAAGCTGTTCTCATAACCTGCAAAAAACCCGGAGTTCCGCCATCTTCTTTTACTTCTATAACATCGCTGTATTGATATCCTCCGGATGGATTTGTCCATTTTACATTTCCACCGCCCGGATTGTCGGGAATATCGCTTTTGTATAATTTTTGATTGAAAACCAAAACACCGCAGGTTCCAGGGCCGCCCAGGAATTTATGTGGAGAAAAGAAAATGGCATCTAATTGTTGTTCAGTATCTTCTGGGTGCATATCGATTTGAACGTAAGGCGCAGAAGCAGCAAAATCAACAAAGCAAAATCCACCGTTTTGATGCATGATTTTAGCGAGTTCGTGATAAGGCGAAATAATTCCCGTAACATTCGAGCATGCGGTAAACGAACCAATTTTCAAGGTTCTGTCGGCATATTTTTTTATGGTTTCGGCAAGGATTTTCGGGTTTACTAAATTGTTTTCATCGGCAGGTAAAATCACTACATCGGCATTGGTTTCGTACCACGGAACCTGATTCGAATGATGTTCCATGTGCGTGATAAAAACAACTGGTTTATCGATAGCATCTGGCTGAATTGCCGATTTATTATCCCCATTGCGCAAACCTAAAAAGCGTTGTAATTTTGATAAACCTGCCGTCATTCCGGTTCCTGTCGTTACCAAAACATCAAATTCGTTGGCGTTTACATGCTTCTTAATTAAATCTCTGGCATGCAAATAAGCGGAAGTCGAAACTTTTCCGGTCTGACTTGAAAATGAATGCGTATTGGCAATCATTGGTCCTATTTTATTGAGCATAATATCCTCAATCGGGATGTATAATCTTCCACTCGCAACCCAGTCAGCGTAAAGCAGGTTTTGTTTTCCGTAAGCAGATTCAAAAGTATGATTTACACCAATTGTGTTTTCTCTAAACTTAGAAAAATACTTTTCTAATTGGCTTGGTTTTGTTTTTTCCTCAATAGCATTCATTTCCATATCATTTTAAATTAACATATTTTATTTTTGATTGAACCTTTCAAAAAATTCAAAAGTTCGAAGCAACTGGTCTATTCTTTGTCTGTTATCGCCGCTTCTGGTAATTTCGTGGCTTGCGCCGGGCTGTCTTACATATTCAACAGGTTTTCCTAATACTTTCAGGCTTTTGTAAAGCATCTCGCCTTGAGTGACTCCGGTTCTGTGATCGTTATCGCCATGAATAATAAGAAACGGGATATTAATGTTTTGAACATAATTTATTGGTGATTCACGCTCTAAAATTGCTCTCGTTTGTTCTTCCCAAGGATAACCTCCAAAATATCTCGGAATCATTCTCCACACATTTGCTTCTCCAAAAAAGGTACTAAAATCATAAACGCCTCTTTGGCTTGATGCCGCCTTAAAGCGTTGATCGTGACTGATAATCCACGTGGTTAAATATCCTGCGTAAGATCCTCCGGTAATAAACAATCGGCCGGTATCTGCCCAGCCTTGCGCTATGGTTTTATCTAATGCTGTTATTACATCGCTTGCCGGCCCGGTTCCCCAATCGTTAATATTTGATCTTAAGAATTTTTCGCCGTAACCGGAAGATCCTCTCGGATTGCTGTAAACGATTCCATATCCCTGAGCTGCAAAAAACTGATATTCCAGCCACATACTTACATCGCCTGGCCCAAACATTGATGCCGGTCCGCCGTGAATTTCTGTCAATAACGGATACTTTTTTCCTTGTTCAAAATGAATTGGTTTCACAATCCAATACTCCACTTCAAGGCCTTTTTCATTGGTAAAAGTTCCTTTTTCGGGAAAACTGATTTCTTTATTTTTTAACCAGTTTGCATTGAAATCAGAAATTAATTTTGGATTTTTTAATTTAAGATCTGAAACATATAATTCTGATGGGTTTTTCACATCGGTTTTAGCAAAAGCTACAATGCCGTTATTAATATCATAATCTGTTATTCCCTGATCTACAGAAGTTAGTGTTTCTACTTTAAGCGTATTTAAAGAAGCACTAACAAGAACATATCCTCCATTGCTTGATGATGTAAAATAAAGTTGTTTTTCATCTTTAGAAAATCTGACATTATTGTTATTTCGATCATAATCAATTACTTTGCTTTTTTCTAAAGGACGATCGAGATTGAATATTTTTAAAACCGGAACCGATAAATTATTGATGATACTTTCCTGATAAGCCAATTGTTTTCCTGACGGAGAAACGGCCAAAAGCTGAAATACAATATTTTCTGCGCCAAGCAATTCTGTTACATTTGTTCCGTCGGTATTGATAGTGTAAATTCTACTTTCGAGAACACGGTCCGGATGTCTTTGTTCATTTATATTTCCATTAAAAGCAATTTTTGTGTTACTTATAAAGTAAGGATTTGTATAAGAATAAAAACCTTTTGTGATCGCATTTTCTTTTGAACCCGGTTTTGCATCAATGGTATAAATATGGGTAAAACGTAGTTCGCTGCTTAAGGTTGTTTCTGTCTGAAACTGCAATTTATCAATTACTTTCGCTTTTTTATCTTTTTCATTATTTTCAAGATAAGCTCTTATTGCTTCAAGATTTCCGTCAGGATCTGCTTTGGTTTTATTGATTTTAAGATTTTGATTATCCGCAAAACCTGGTTTTTCGAAATTCCAAACCGGTAATTTTTTTCCCGGATTTATAACTGAATCTTTTACGATTTCATTTATTAGAAGTCCGGCCGTAAATAATAATTGTTTTCCGTCCGGGCTCCATTTAGGATTAGCTGCGCCGTATTTGTTTTCAGTAAGCTGAACGGGTTCTCCGCCTTCATCAACTTGTAAAAGGAACAATTGCGATTTGCCTTTTACACTTCTCGTAAAAGCAATTTGTTTTCCATCGGGACTAAAAACAGGCGAACTTGATCCTTCTTTACCAAAAGTTAATTGTCTTGGCGCCGTATTCTCTGCAGTTTTGGCTAACCAAAGTTGTGTATCGTAATCAAAATCTAATGGGTTTTCGGCATTTTTGATGATACTTTTTACTGTAAAAACGGCAATTTTACCATCTTTAGTCAATTCTACATCTCCAACTGTTTTTATTTTCAGGATATCTGTAACTTTTATGGGTTCTTTTTTCTCCTGACTGTGACCTATTACTGTTGCAGACAACAGTAACATAATCAACACTTTATTTTTTATTTTTTTCATCTCAATCTGCAATTATCTTTTATTTAATTCGTTGGATACAATTCGTGAAAATTTTACTAACACATAGAAACATGGAATTTTTCTCTTTTGAAGAAGATTAAAATAAATGATACATCATTTACACATAGCTATGTGTATTTTAAATAAGTGAAACGTCTTTTTTAAGACTTTCAAAAGCTATGTTTCTATGTGTTAAATACACCAAACCAATATTATTTAGTGCTTTCCAATATTAGTTTCATAAATTCTTCACCAGAAACTTCTCCCTTCTTTTTAATAAAATCTTTTGGTGTATTATCTCCAATTTCAAATACTAACGCTTCTGTTTTAAAAGTTTCAAACAAATAACTGAATAAGGTAAAAGTTGGCGGTTTAAAATACAATGGCTTCACGTGTGGCGTATAACCTGGAATTCCGTCTTTTACCTTGTTTAACCAATTGGGCACAAATCCCGGAATATTTCCTTTAAGTTCCGGATCTACGGTATAGTAAATATCATCGTGTGTAGAATGAAAATCTATTGAAAACAATAATTTATTTGAATCTATAATTTCCTTTTTTAGAAAATCACGAACGGCTCGGGTTTCCGGCTGATTGAATTCATTATAATCTCTGTTCAAGTCGATTCCTCCGGAATTATGCCTCCAGAATCCGCCATCAACGCCATCCGGATTTAATAATGGAATTACGTAAACTTCAAATTTCTTTCTAAACTTTTTTGCCAAAGGCGTATCTGCAGTAAGTGTTTCAACAAAAGCTTCAAGCGCATAATGTCCGGTAACTTCCGGTGGATGGTTGCGTCCGGAAATCAGGATTTTGTTTTTAGCAGATGGATTTCCAATACTAAAAACAGGAATTTTTCTTCCCTCGGCAGTTAATCCTATTGATGCTTCGGCAGTATTATTTTTATTTGATAATTTTGAAATCCAATTGTTTACATCTACAGAAGTTACCAGTTCCTGAGCGGCAATCCAAGTGGTATCTTTAGAAACTTTTACTTTAAGAACATAATTAGAATCGGCAGCAATTTTTACAAATTCTCCATGTTCTGCTGCTGTCCATTTTTTGCCGTCGTTACTTAGTTTGGCATTATATCTGTGTTTTACTTTTGGCGGATATTCAAACCTGATTTGAATGTTCTTATTGGTTTTCGACCAGACTTTAAAAGCATACCACGGACTTCCGTTTACAGGTGTATTTTCGGGAGTAATTAAAACACTAAACAGCGAATCATTAATTTGAACAACTCCATTTAAGCGGGCGCCAACAAAATTATTACCAAATGATACTTCATTTCCTGTTTTATCAAAAACACCTTTCCATTGTTTTTCAACGGGGCGTGTTACTGTCGAAACTGCTGTAATCGGGTCTTGTCCTTTGAAGCCGCCTTTGACCTGGGCATTTGCAGTAATTGCAAATAATGCAGCTGCTGAAAAGAATAATTTCGTTTTCATTTTTATTATTATTTTGTATTTATTCTGGAACAAATACGATGAAAAATTCGTTGTGCCTGATTTTTTTTAACACATAGATACATAGCTTTTTTTGTCTTTAAAGGCATTTCATTTGTTTAAACGAACATAGCTATGTGTGAAAACTAGTTTTTTAAAGTCTTCTTAAATTTATATCTGTGTTTTTATGTGTTTAAAAATTATAGTCAACGTTTCGTTTATTTATCTAAAAGTGTTTTTAACGTAGTTTGAAGTTCTTCTCCACGAAGATTTCTGGCTACAATAATACCTTTTGAATCAACAAGATAATTAGCAGGAATTGCTCTTACGCCATATAATTTGGCAATTTCGCTGTTCCAGTAAATAAGTTCCGAAACTTGTAACCAGTCTAAGTGATCGTCATTGATTCCCTTAATCCAGTTTTCTTTCTTTTTATCTAAAGAAATTCCGATAATGTTAAACCCTTTTTCATGATATTGTTTGTAAGCATTAACGATATTCGGATTTTCTTTTCGGCAAGGTGCGCACCATGAAGCCCAAAAATCAACAAGTGTATATTGCCCTTTAAGGTTTTCAGAAAAGCGAACTTGTTTTCCATTTTGATCTGTAGATACAAAATCAGGTGCTTTTTTCCCAACTGCTAATCCGTTTAAAACCGTTACAAGTTCTTTTAATTCTTTAACGTAAGTTGTCGTTTCAAGGCTTTTATCTAATAATGCAATATTCTGAGTAATTTGCTCCGGAGTTAATCTGTACGACCAGTTTCTGTATAATACATATGCAGAAACAAGAGAACCAGGATGCTCTGTTATAAATTTACTTATATCAACATTCTGTATTTTCTTATATTCATTGAATAAATCCTGAGATTTAGAACCTTCCACAACTGAGTTGTTATAATACTTAGCAGGGCTTAATTTTACGGTAATTGGTCCTTTTTCAAGGAAAATATACAACGGATTATTCGCTGTATTTACGCTTAAACCATAAAGTTCAGGAAGCTTAACTTTTGTTTTAAAACTAAAGTTTCCGTTTACAACTTTAACCGAGTCTATAGTTGTAAACATTTTGTTGTGAAATTTTTGCAAGTAGACAAATTTTGCTACTGTATCTACAACTGTTCCTTTTAGCTGCACAGGTGTATCTTGTGCCTGAGCTCCGGTTATGCCTAAACATAAAGCAAGAATTAATGCTATTTTTTTCATTTTATTTGATTTTAATGATTAGTATAATTTATTGGTTGCCAATTCTGTATTAGCCGCGGGAAATATATAATTAACTGCTGCTGATGTAACTTCCGGAGCTTGCAGATTACTATCTCCTTTAGCAGGCAATGCTTGTAAATTTCTCAACAAATCCGGTCCGCGAAAACCTTCTCCTAATAATTCAATTCTGCGTTCTTTCCAAATTGCCTCAATTAGCAAAGTCTGATCTGATGTAGTTGTTGAAGAAAATACATAAGCTGCATCAGAACGTGCGTGTACGGCTTTTAAAAGGTTTGTTGCAAGTGTAAGATTTCCTGTTTTTGCTGCTGCTTCTGCATAATTCAACAATACTTCTGAATATCGTAATACGGGAATATAATCCAGGAACGGAGATGGTTTTGCATATTTTTTAAAGTACTGTTTTCCAGAAACAGTTCTCGTCAACGCTCTTCTTGCATCTGCTGTTGCCCATTGTGCATCTCCCAAAATTCCTGTCGGATTTAGGTAATATTCTAAGTTTGTATTGTAGATATAAGCGATTGAAGATTGTCCTGTATAAGAATCTAAAGAGCTCATCGGAATACTAAAAATAGATTCTACCGTTGTATAATTTGAAGCAAATAATACGGTAATATCGGGTTGAAGTGCGTGTTTTACGGCAGTTGCTGTTGTAGAAAAAGGCGCTTGTGTTTGCGGGGCAAGTTTTGCTGCTTCTTCGATTACTTTCGCCCAATTGTTCATCGAAAGGTAAACTCTTGTTTTAAAAGCAATTGCACTACTTGTATGTGCCCTTGTAGTATTCAGTTCGCTACTTGTGTAATTTTGAGGAAGTGCCGCTTCTGCATCATCTAAATCTTTCAGGATTTGAGTGTAGATTTCTGCAACACTACTTCTGGCTAGATCATTATTTGCTGTTCCGGTTTCTGCTTTTAAACGAAGCGGAACTCCTTTAGAGGCACCGGCATCTTTATTATAAGGTTGTCCGTAACTAATAATCAAACTATAATAGGCTACAGCCCTTAAAAATTTGGCTTCACCAATATATTCAGCTGCTTTTTGATCTGTAATTACACCAGTATTTGTGGCAAGCCCTTCAATAAGGATATTGGCATTATTGATGGTTGTGTACGCTTGCGACCATAAATTATTAATATCGTTTGATCCTGAGCTGTATGAGTTATTCCAACTCTCATAACCAGTATAGGTATTGGCGGTAACGTTGATGAAATCTTCTCCACGCACGTCATGATATAATAGGAAACGTCCTCCGTATAAACTGGCGCCTTTTAGTGCTTTATAAATACCATTTACAAGGCCTTCTATTCTTGCAGGCGTTTTAAAAATATCTTTATCAGAAACTGTTGTTTCAGAAGTAAGATTCAGGTCTTCATTATTTTCGCAAGAACCTAATGTTAAAGCAGACAAAAGTAATACTGCAATAGTTGGTTTTATTTGTGATTTGAAATATGTTTTCATCTTGATTTTTTGTTAGTTATTAAAAGCCGACATTCACGCCAAACGAGATCGTTCTTCCTTGTCCTACTGAGTTTTTCTCGATTCCCATAGAAGTTGTCGAAGCTCCGTTTGAAGATGTTTCAGGATCTGATCCGCTGTAAGATGTAATCAGGAAAAGATTCGTTGCCTGAGCATAAATTCTTAACGACGCCAACTGAACTTTCGACAGAATATCTTTTGGAAATGAAAAACCTACCGCTAATTGTTGAAGTCTCAGGAAATCTGCTTTTTCTGCATTTTCAGAAATAGCAAAACCACTTGATCCGTTTGAAATAACGTCATTATACACTAATCTCGGTACGCTTGTTACTTGTCCGGGTGTTGTCCATCGGTCTAAAACATCTGTAGAATTGTTGTAAAAACGTTGGTCTAAAAGTGTTCCTTTTGTACCGTTCATCACTTTGTTTCCTCCTGAATACGTAAAACCAACAGTTAAATCAAACGATTTGTATTGCAGGTTATTTGTTAATCCGCCGTACCAAACTGGCAATGCATTCCCTAAAACCTGATAATCTGCTACTGTAATGGCTGCAGCTGTAGTTCCGTCTAAATACGTCCAGTTACTTTGTCCTGTAGGAACAGCAGCACTGTATTGTACTTTTTCTCCATTTTTGTTAATGAAAATCCTTCTTCCGTTATCCGGATTTACACCGGCACTTACAGCTCCGTAAAGACTTCCGGCAGAATAGCCTACACGTGTAATATTATTAGCCTCTGTAGTCGTTTGCGTGTAACCAATAATATCACTGTTTCCTTCAGCAAGTGCTGTTACTTCGTTTTTTACGTGTGTATAATTGAAAGAAGCTTTCCATTGAAAATTTTCAGAATTTAAGATTGTGGCGTTAAGTCCAAGTTCGATACCTCTGTTATACATTGACCCAACATTTGAAAGAATTGCATCTCCCGGAATTCCTTTAGATGGCGATTGCGGGCTGCTCAGGATTAACCCGTTTACATTATTATTGAAATAATCTGCTGTAAATTGCAATCTGTCTTTCAATAAACCTGCTTCAATTCCAATGTTGGTCTGGTCGCTTGTTTCCCATCCTAAATTTTCATTTCCAGCCTGAGAAAGTGCCCATGTTGATGCAGTTCCGTAAATAGATGACCCGTATAAATTTTGAGAAGCATATGCTGATGAAAGATTTCCATTACCAACTCTTCCCCAGCTTCCTTTTAATTTTAAAGTATTTAAAACATCTGTAATGCCGCTGTTTTTAAAGAAAGATTCCTCACTAACAGTCCATCCTGCAGAGATTCCGCCAAAGTTTCCGTATTTATTATTTACGCCCAAAGCAGAGTTTCCGTCTTTTCTGAAATTTCCTGTAATGAAATATTTTCCGGCGTAATCATATGATAATCTGAAAAATGAAGATAGAAAAAGCCTTTCTGACAAACTGTTTCCTGAAGACCTGATCGTTCCCCAGGTTCCCTGATAATTTTCAAAGAAAGGATCTGATACACCCGTTTGATTAGCACCCCAGGCAGAATTTTCAAATCGTTGAACATCATATCCTGCTAAAGCAGAAACGTGGTGAACGTCTGCAAAACGTCTGTCAAAAGAAAGTGTATTCGTAAAATTATAATTATTTCGCAATGCTGCAATATTCGTTGATGAACCTCCTGTTGCATAAGCTGAAGATCCGAGAATTGGACTTAAATAAGTAATATTTTCTGATCGTAATCGGTCTAAACCATAATTACTGTCAAATTTTAAACCTTCAAAAAGTCTAATTGTTGCGTGTACATTTCCAACAAAATGATCGTTATTACTGGTATATCTGCTATTTTCAAATAAAGCTCCTGGATGCCATAGTGTATTGGTAAACAAGTTATTTCCCGCACTGGTAGTACCAGTTGCACTAAGATTGTACGAACCGTCTGCATTATAAACCGCTACGTTTGGCGGCAATACCAAAGCCAAACGTGCTGCACCAATTAATAACAAACCACTGCTGCTTAACGAGCCTGTATTTTGAGCCTGGTTTTCAGTAGTGTTATAAGAAACATTTCCGCCAATTTTCAACCATTTCGTTACATCATGATCAATATTGAACCTCACTCCTTTTCTTTCGAAATTATTGTCTTTTGTAATTCCTTCCTGTTTAGAATAATTGGTTGAGAAATAATATTTTGTAGCTTCATTTCCGCCTGAAATACCAATATTATGATTTTGTGATACTGCTGTTCGATAAACTTCATCCTGCCATTTTGTATCTACCAATGAACCATCGGCATTATAAGATGGAAAAAATAGCGCTGATGCTACAGAAGCATTATTTTCGTTTCCGCTAAGTATTTTACTGTTTAATACTGCTTCATTTTTTATTTCCTCATATTGAGAACCGTTAAGAAGTTTTGGCAATCTGGTTGCTTTTGTAAATCCTACCCAAGTATCATAAGTTACTCTTGCTTTGCCCTGTTTTCCTTTTTTTGTAGTAATCAATAATACTCCGCCGGCAGCACGAGAACCATATATAGAAGTCGATGCAGCATCTTTTAGAATATCAATAGATTCAATATCAGCCGGGTTAATATCGGCAAGCGGATTGTTTGCGACTGAATTTGTTGTAGAAATATCTCCTGTATTAACCGGGATTCCGTCAACAACAACTAAAGGATAAGTGCTTAAGGAAATTGAATTTACTCCACGAATCCTGATTACCGGAGCATCATTTAAAACACCACTTGGCGTTGAAATATTAACTCCCGAAGCTTTTCCTATAAGTGCAGATTCAAAACTCTGTACCGGAATATCTTTAATTGATTTAGCTGTTACCCGTGCGGCTGAACCTGTAAATTCTTTTTTACTTTGTGTTCCATAACCTACAACCAAAACTTCTTTTAAGGCAGTATTCGAACTAATAAGTCTGATATCTGAAAATGATGAGCTAGCATTTTTTTGTAATGTTTCATAACCAATGTAGCTCAACGTAAGCAATTTATCATCTTCTGCAACAGCAATAGAGAATTGTCCATTGCCATCGCTTATGGCCGATTTACCGCTTGCTGCAGTAATAGTAACTCCTGGCAAAGGTGATCCGTTTTCAGAATCCCGAACGGTTCCGCTTATCGTTCGCTCCTGTGCGCTAAGTGTATACGGAATTATACTGAGCAAAAATATAAGGCTTAGTAAGATTTTTTTCATAGTAATTTAGTTTAAAAATTGGACATAATAATCCCTTGGCCAATTTTAAAATGGCCTAGCTAAATGCTAATAAAAGGGGAATTGGACTGGGAGAAATGTTATCGGCTATGCATTCGGAAAACCAGGGATTTGTTTTCTTCGAATAGCTGATTTGTTTGTTTTAAATTGGCGTGTAATACTGGCTCAGTTTTCATTTTTAATTATAAAAAAATTTAATAATGATGAGCTTATTCAGATTTTCTAATGAAATCTTTCTTATCTGTCCGCCGTAGCGGAAGGATTTAGCACCTTATTGAGAAACAGGTTGCTAAGACTTCATAGGGCCTCTTCCCTCAGTCTTTCTGGATAAGTCATGTAGAAATTTTCTACTCTGCAAATATATATATAAATTATATGTATTTAGTAGAGTTTAAACTTTTTATTTGAAAAAATATTAAAAAAAATAATTTCAGATTCTTTTTTGATATTCAAATAACACATTCAACTAACTGAAAATCAATAATTAATATAAATTTTAATATCTATTTTTTGAGTTAAATAAATTAAGTGCTGTAACAAATAATACCTTACAAAATGAAATAATAATGCAACAAAAACCACAAATGAAGCCAAAAATTGAATTATTTCTCAATGAAAATTGACTTTTAGTAAGAATACAAATTGAAATTAAAATCATAAAATGCAATGTAATTTTAGATCTACAATTTTGACCGCATTTAAATTATATAACAAACGAATAAAATTATATAAACTTTAATTTGGGTTACTAAGGTAGTTTTGGATAGAAATAAATGGATAAGAATAATCTCAAAAAGAAGTTCTTTTTACATTGATTTAAACCAAGAACATTAGAGTACCAAAAACCACTTTAACCTTTTTATAAATAATTTACAGATGGCTTACGCAAATAATGATTTAACCCGCTTTTTGGATGCCCAAAACAAACTTTATCTTACTGCAGTTTCAGAAATTAAAAAAGGAAAAAAAGAAAGTCACTGGATGTGGTTTATCTTCCCTCAAATAAAAGGATTAGGAACAAGTAGTATTGCTGATTATTACGGAATTGCAGATCTTAATGAAGCTACAGAATTTCTTCAGCACCCTATTTTAGCCAAACATCTTGTAGAAATTTGCCAACTGTTGCTAACTAAAAAAAGAAAGTCACCAGAGGCTATTTTAGGAGATTTAGATGCTCGTAAACTGCGTTCGTCTATGAGTCTTTTTAGCCAGGTTGAAAATGCAAATCCTATATTTCAGGAGTTATTAGATACTTTTTTCTCCGGTACTTTAGATCCGCTTACAATATCAATTGCTAATTCAAGAAAACAAATTCCGGTTGCAGCAGTAGCTTAGATTTTGCTATAACATATATTATATTTCCTTACTGAAGTTTTAAACTTCTACTTCACATAAAGCCGAATCTTAATTGATTCGGCTTTTATTATTTTAAGAACAAAGTATATATTTGCTGCAGTATACAAATCATCTTATGAAAGAATATAAAATAGCTAAAGGCTGGGCCATTTTTATTTATATAACCGCTCCATTACTAATTGCGCTTTTTGTATGGATATTACTAATGCCGATAATTCCGGGAATGAAAAATGATTTAGATGATAGCTATTATTGGTTTTTGGCACTAATTTCAATTGCCATGATTGCATTAATGGTCATTGGAATTTTAGACACAATAAAAGGAAAATTTATAATTGATAAAAATAAAATTTATACTACAGGTGTTTTTTCAACCAGAGCGTTATTTTTTCATGAAATTAAAGGTTATAGAATTGCTGATAAATTTATCTTCATTGAACCAATAAAAAAAGATAAAAAAGTAATTAAAGTAAGTTCCTATTTTGCGAAGACAGACGAAATAAAAGAATGGTTAATCGATAATTATTCTGATCTTGATTTGACGAAGACAATAGCCGAAAAGAAAGCGATTATTAATAATACAACGTTTGGATTGACTAAAAAAGAAAGGGAAGAAAAACTAAAACAGGCTTTTAAGGTCTCTACCATTTTTAACTGGACGGGCGGGTTAATCGGTTTATGGGTATCATTTTTTCCAAAACCTTATGAATTTGCGATAATTGGAGCTGTTTTATTTCCAATTCTCTCTATTGCAGTTTTAAAATATTTTAATGGTCTTATAAAATTTGATGAATATGATAGAACTGCATATCCAAGTTTGTTTTGGGCCATTTTTGCACCTAGTATCGCTATTTTTTTAAGGAGTATAATAGACTTTAATATTTTTGATTATTCTAAAGTTTGGCCACCCACTATCTTACTTTCATTAAGCTGTATGGCAGTAATATTGTATCGAAATCAGGAATTTAAGGATACTACATTACCTTATGTTTCCTATTTAAGCATTTTACTTTTTATGTCTGCTTATGCATATGGTGCAGTAGTTACTCTTAATTGTGCTTTTGACAACTCACAACCAAAGCTATTTAATGCTAAAATTTTAAATAAAAATATTCATTCCGGTAAATCAGAAACGTATCATTTTGAATTAACGCCCTGGGGATCACAAAAAGAACCTGACGAAGTTACTGTTTCGAAAGACTTATATAACAGCCTTGAAAAAAATGATGCCGTAACCATTTATTTTATGAAAGGTAAATTTGAAATCGCATGGTTTGAAATATCAGAATAAAAAAAAGCCGAATCGTATTAAGATTCGGCTTTACTTTTTTATTATGATTCACAACTGCTGCAGGTAACAAGGCTTGTAACAAGCTCTTTTGATACACTTTGGCTGCGTTGGTAATAAAGGCTTTTTATTCCGAGTTGCCACGCTTCAATTATCAAACGGTTTACTTCCTTAATTGCTAATTCTGACGGAATATTAAGGTTGATGCTTTGCCCCTGATCTACAAACTTTTGCCTGATAGATGCTTGTTGAATTATTTCTAACTGGCTAATTTCTTTAAAAGTTTTGAATACATCTCTTTCCGTTTGCGTTAGTTGGCTTATATGCTGAACACTTCCGCCGTTTAACATAATTTCTCTCCAGACTTCTTCATTATCCAAACCTTTTTCTTCAAGTAATTTTTTAAGGTATTTATTTTTTCTCATAAAATTACCTTTGCTTAAACCAGCTTTATAATAATTACTGCTAAAAGGCTCAATTCCGGGAGAAGTTTGTCCTAATATAGCCGACGATGATGTCGTTGGTGCAATTGCCATTGTTGTTGTATTGCGTCTTCCGTATCCTTTTAAGAGTTCCGGTTCGCCATAAATACGTGCCAGATCCTGAGTTGCTTTATCCGCTTTTTCACTTATATGTTTGAATATTTCTGTGGTTTTCATTTTGGCTTCTAAACCTTCAAACGGAATCATATTTTTTTGTAGGTACGAATGCCATCCCAGAACACCAAGTCCAAGCGCGCGATGTCTTTTTGCAAAACGGTTTGCCGCAGAAAGGTAATAATTACCTTCTGTTTTTTCTATGAATTCCTGCAATACGGCATCAAGAAAAAATATAGCCAGTTTTACAGCTTCGGTATCTTTCCATTCTTCATAAAGTTCAAGGTTCATTGACGAAAGACAACAAATAAAGGATTCATCAACATCTGACGGAAGCATGATTTCACTGCAAAGATTACTCGCATTAATACGTAGGTTTTTATCTTTATAAACTTGTGGTTTATTTTTGTTTACATTATCACTAAAAAAGATATATGGCAATCCTTTTTGCTGACGGCTTTCTAATACTTTTGCCCAAATCTGACGCTTGTCACTATCGCCATCAATCATTTCCTGCATCCAGTAATCTGGTACACAAATTCCTGTAAATAAGTTCTGAATAGGATTTCCGATACTTTTGATCTTCAAAAATTCTTCAATATCCGAATGATCAATATCAAGATATGCTGCAAAAGCTCCACGACGAACTCCGCCTTGCGAAATTGTATCCATCGTAGTATCAAAAAGTTTCATAAAACTTACCGCTCCACTACTCTTTCCGTTATCAGTTACGGCGCTTCCTCTTTCACGCAATTCTCCAAAATAGCCCGAAGTTCCTCCGCCAATTTTGGTTTGCATAATCACTTCGCCTAATTTATGTGTAATCCCTTCAATTTCATCCGGAACGTGAACGTTAAAACACGAAATTGGCAATCCGCGTTCTGTACCCATATTGGCCCAAACCGGTGAACTTATACTCATCCAGCCACGTTCTATCATTTCTACAAAAGACTCTTTTAGTTCCGGTTTGTAAAGTCTTTTTGCTGCCGCCATACAAATTCTGTCAATTGCTCCTTCTACAGTTTCGCCTTTTAAAAGATAACCACGATTTAAAATTTGTTCACTTTCAGAATTTTTCCACCACATTTTATTTCCCGCTTCGCTCAACGGGATGCTTGCTTCATTTATATCAAATACGCTCATACTATATGTTTTCTATTTAAAAGAGGTCGTTTGCTGTAATACTTTTATCGTGTTTGGTATATTCTACCGGACGTTTGGCAAAGAAATCATCAAGGCTGTTGGCAAAAACTTCTTCTTCAAACCAGGCCATATCTTTATAATCTTCGGCCGGAACATCGAATATGGTCGGAATACCAATTTGTTTCAGGCTTTCGTCGATTCTGAATTTCATGAAATTAACCAAATCTGCTTTTTTGATGGTTTCGATTTCACCTTCTTCAAATATCCAGTCTAAAATATCCGATTCTACTTCTATGGAATTCTTAACCGTTTCTCTAACAAGCGCTAAAGTATCGGCATCAAAATAATCAGGGAATTCTTCACGAATTTTATTGATGATATAAATGCCACCATTAGCATGAATTTGTTCATCAATAGAAGTCCAGGCGATAATGTTGCTCACATTTTTCATGTACCCTTTAAATCTTGTAAAAGATAACAATATGGCAAACTGACTAAACAGCGATACATTCTCAATAAGAATACTGAATAATATCAGCGATACCATATATTTTCTGTTGTCCTGCGAACGTGTATCTTTAAGAACATCTGAAAGATAATCGACACGTTTGCGGATTACCGGAATATCAAGTAATTTTTCGAATTCATCATTATATCCCAAAACTTCCAAAAGACGCGAATACGCTTCTGAATGCCTGAATTCACATTCGGCAAAAGTGCTTCCCAATCCGTTGAATTCCGGTTTTGGAAAATGCTCGTAAATGTTGCCCCAAAAGCTCTTTACAGCTACTTCAATTTGTGCAATTGCGAGCAGGCTATTTTTGATTGCCGTTTTTTCAGCCAAATTCAAATGAGAGTGAAAATCCTGAGTATCAGCAGTAAAATCTACTTCTGTATGAACCCAATACGCTTTATTTATGGCTTCTGTAAATTGCAATACCTCTGGGTATTCAAATGGTTTATAATTGATTCTTTTTTCGAAAATAGACATATATAGTGTATTAAATGGTAAACTTACTGAGTTGAGAAATGTTCGTTTTGAAGTAGTATAAACGGCATTTCTATAGTTACAAAATTAAACCACAGTTCAATTTTTTACCTGGTTTTGATGTTAAAAAACGACTCAATTATCAACACTTATAAACCACTTAAAATGCAACCAAAAAACACATTTTATGAACAGGATGAAACGCTGTTCTAATTACCCAATAACCAGCTATTTAAAAAGAATCTAAATAAAGTTATCAACATAAAAAAGACATTCGAATTGTCTCATTCCTGAAACACTTATCAACATCAGTTTCGGAAATTTTGCCAATTTTACCCAAAAATCATCTTTAAAAAAACGAAAAACTGATCTGAATTTCTGCTTCAATTTCGTTTCAAAAATTTTATTTTGGAAGCTTTTATTTCATAAAAAAATCTCAATTTATTGATTCACAACAAACTGAGATTACTTTAAAAAATTAACAGTTCTATTACGAAATAATTTTAAACATAAAAAAGCTCCAAAAATCAAATTATTTTGGAGCTCTTTTATTGTGTTGTATTAGAATTATTTTTTTGCAGCAGCAGCTTCTTCAATTATACGTAGAACTTCAGCTGGATGTGAAAGCATTACGACATGGCTTGCTTCTATTTCTGTAGTTTTTGCATTGGCTCTTTTTGCCATAAATCTTTCTAATTCCGGGTTTATGGCTTTATCGCTCTTCGCTAAAATATACCAGCTTGGTTTTGTTTTCCATGCAGGTTCTCCACTTTTATCTGCAAATACGCCTTGTGCTGCAGGAGTTTGTGTAGCGTAAATAAGGTTTTGTTCTTTTTCTTTTAAATCCTGGGCAAAAACGGTTTTCACTCCTTCTTTAGACAAATAAAGAAATCCGTCTACAGGTTCAAGATAATTACCTAGTGTAACTGCCGGACCTTGTGCAGATAAACTTGGTAAAGTTTCTCCTAAATCAGGAACCAAAGCGGCAACATAAACCAACCCTTTTACTTTAGGATCATTTCCGGCTTGAGTAATAACAAATCCTCCCCATGAATGTCCGACTAAAATAACATTTCCTTTTGCCTGTGCAATAGCTCTTTTGGTTGCAGCTACATCATCTGCAAGTGAAGTAACAGGATTTTGTACTGAAATTACCGGATATCCTTTTGCTTGCAAAGCCACAATTTGATTGGCGAATGAAGATCCGTCTGCCCAAATACCGTGAACAAAAATAATAGTTGGTTTACTTGAATTTGTTTCTTGTGAATGCATTTTGAAAGTACTTAATGATACTAATAATGCGAAAGCTAAAATTTTGATTGTTTTCATTTTTTAATTATTTAGTGTTGATTTTAAAATTTATAATTGTGGCACTATTGCCATTTTCTGTTCGAGTAAAATTTTAATCCGATGCTGATTTCCAAGCGTATCATTTTTAATGTGAATTGGATTTCCTTCAAACTTTTGATATTCCGGATTATCTTTTTCAGCGTCAAATTCAAGAACTTCGAGCGCTATTAATTTTCCCGGAATAAGAGCTTCAAACCAATTGGGATCTGATTTTTGTTTCCAGGTAATCCAAACCATTTTCTCGCCTTTTTCTATACGATTACCATTAGCTTTTATACGTTGGATTGTATTTTGATTTCCGTAAAACAATGCCGTCGTTTGTTTTTTAGTATTGATCGAAGAATTAAGCACTTGCAAACCCGATACTTTATCGAGTAAATTATCCGGAAGCGATGCTTCATTATTTAGGCTTTCTTTTGAATTATCTGAACAGGAAAAAAGAAAAAACAGAGAAAAAATTGCTGTAAAATAAATTATCGTTTTCATATTTAGTGGCGTATTGGAAGCGTGAATACATAATCATTATTTTTCATAGGCTGATGGCAACTCATACAGTCAATTACAAAATTGGCATTTTTGCCATACGGTACCAGTTGTAATGTTTTGAATCGGGCAAAACCCCAACCGTTTGTTTTATTATATTTCTTCTGATCTTTAATCATGAATTCAACTTGTTTAAAAGCACCTTGAGAAATATTTCCATCTGAATCTTCAATTTCATCGTAAGCTGCTTTGGCCAAAATAGCGCCATCCGGCCAGGGGTTGATCTTTTTTTCACGGATTGCTTTTATTGCAACGCTATTTCCATAAATAACTCTCATGGTTCCGTTATCAAGGCGTTGCGTTGTACTTACTAGAGCCCAGTTTTTATAATCGGCTATATATTCAATTCCGTTAGATGTTATTGGAAGTTTGGCTGCGTTTTCATGTTTTATAATTGCTGCCGATTGTTTCTCTAATGTCTTTATGTTTGTTACATCTTCAGGTACATTTTTTACTCTTAGGCTCCAGATATAATCTTTTAATATCTTAAGATCATTTTTTGACAATTTCGCCTGCGGGTGCGCCAAAGTATAACTGCTCAAAGGCATTGCTCCCAAAGAAACCTGATTTACTGATTCCCAAAGTTTTGCTTTTTGATCTGCCGGAGATAATGCATCCCAATTAGAAAAATTAAGCCCACTCCTGCCATCTTTAATATGTTGAGCAACTAACCATGAAACCGGAGCTATTTTGTCGTACCATCTTAAATTTGTTTGATTGGAATGGCAATCATAACAAGAGTTTTTTAGAATAGTCTGTACTTCGTGGGGTACTTTTAAATCTCCTGTAACTGGTGGATTTGTAATTTTTGGACTTAAAAATTGTAATCCAATAAAAATCAGAAACAAGATTATTAACGGAATCATGATTCGCTTTCTTTTGAAAATGTTTAGCTTATTCATATTGATGTTTTAATTAATTTTCTACTTATTTCTAAAAATGTAATTCTCTTTTGTTGTTTTATAAATTAAAATCAGATAAGCAACAATGCTTTATTTCAAATTTTATACTGCAAATGAACAGCTCTTTCCTGGCTCAGAACAAAGAAAAAAGCACGAAAGGGAAAAAATGAACTTAAAAGGGAATAAATAGGATCGAATGAAATCAAGGTTTTCCAAAAAAGATATATTCGAATAAATACTACAGGAAGCCTATATTCTTCTTTGGTATAAAAAATAGCTGATAGTTATAATAATGAAGTCCGGAAATTGCAAATATTGAGTAAATTTGATACTTCAATACAAACCTTATTATGAAAAAAGACAGGCTTTATCTTTTTACTTTTTTATCGCTGTTCATTGTAGTTTATATCTGCGGATATTTTAGTATGAATTATTTAGTTGGTTTAAGTACAGAGCAGTTTTTAAAGATTCAGATTGAATCCAGTAAAAGAGAAGCGAAAGAAATGGCAAACCTGATTTCTTATCAGGCGCAACAAATTAATGACCCCAAAGTAATCATTAATAATGTACAAAAAAGTATTGAAAAAACAGACATGCAAACCGGATTTATTTGCATGTTTGACCAGACAGGAAAAGAGGTATGCCATCCCAATCCCCAAAGGATTGGCGCAATGACACTTCCTGATGAATCTTATATTTCTAAAACCCATAATGAAGTAAATTCTGAAGACTTCTACACGTATCTTAAAAACAGAACAGAAGGCGGCGGTGTTCGTAATTTTAGTAATTCAAAAATTGATTCTGAAATTATATATCTGTATCCCGTTAAAAATACAGAATGGATTATTGCTTCTCACGCCAATCTAAAAAGTATTAATGATCAGGTTCAGAATTTAAAATTCTATTTTATTCTGGTTTACATAGCTACAGGAACTTTGATTGTTTTGCTGTCTTTTTTTATGATTCGCCTTTTCGGAAGCCGCTATGAACAAAAACTGGAACAAAAGAATGAATCTCTTTTTAATGAAGTTTTGAGTTTATCTAAACTTAATTATGATCTCACAAATTATAAATCAAAACTTGATGTTGCTGAAAAAGTAAAAACTCAAAATATTTTAATTCCTCCGCCTGCTAAAAAGAGAATTTTAACACATTTAAAAAGTGAACTTGTTGCTTTAGAAATACATCAAATCGCTTATATCTTTATGGAAAACACTATAACGTATGTTAAAGATGTAAACGGAAAAATTTCTACAAGTACGAGTAGTTTAGATGAAATTAGTAATGAATTGGATAACACTTCTTTTTTCAGGGCCAACAGACAGTTTATTTTATCGATAAAATCAATTGATAAAATCCTGAAATATGGTAATAATCAGCTAAAAATTGAAGTGAGTCCAAAGTCTGAAATTGATGTAATTATTAGCAAAAATAAAGCGGCTGAATTTAAAACCTGGCTTAATAAATAGAAGTTACTTTTATTTTTTTCTTCCGTAAAGCAAAATTCTTTTAAACGAATATATAGCCGGAAGTTTAGGAAAATGTTCTGCAATTCTCTCTTTATAAGTTTTTATAAAAAGCGTTTTCTGATTTTCGTCAAGGCGCTCTAAATATGGAATTAAAGCAGATCCTAAAATAAAATTATAAAGTGTTTCGTGATCGTTTGCAATTATTGGATATACTTTTTGAGAAACCTGAATATCTTCTAGACCTCCATCAAAAAGTATTTCTGCATAATTATCAATACTCAAAACGGGAGAATCCCTTTTATAATCTTTAAGAAAAGATTTAAAAGGTTCTTCATCAACCAATTCAGAAAGAATTTTATTGAGTTTGTTTTCTGGCTGAACAGGCATTTGTACTGCAAATTGTCCTTGTGGATTGACTAAATCAATCAAATTTGGAAATAATCTTGCATGATCGTTTGACCATTGCAAAGCGGCATTACTAAAAATCAAATCCCACTTTTCTCCAGAAGCCAAAGTTTCTTCGGTCGTTGCTTTGCGGAAATGTAAATTATCTGTTTCTAAATCCTTTGATTTTTCAAGCATTTCATCAGAAGAATCAACGCCCAAAAAATTCGATTCTTTAAATTTATCTGCCAAAATTGCAGTTTGTTCCCCGGTGCCACAACCTAAATCAATTGCTTTCATATTTGGTATCGGTTTAATAAAATCGATCAAATCATAAAAAGGCTGATAGCGAATATTTTTAAATTTATTATAGATTTCGGGATTCCAAGGCATCTCTGATGTTATTTTTGATACTAATTTCACTAAGATACAAAATTCATACGAAATTTATAAAAAACAAAAGCCTCAAATTCCAAAATTGAAATTTGAGGCTTTATAAATTTTAGAAACGAATTATTATCTAATCAATTTTCTGTATTTCAATCGTTTTGGAATTAAATCACCACCTAAACGTTTCTTTTTATTTTCTTCGTATTCAGAGAAACCACCTTCGAAATAGTACACTTCAGAATCTCCTTCAAAAGCGAGAATGTGTGTACAAATTCTGTCCAAGAACCATCTGTCGTGCGAAATAATTACGGCACAACCTGCAAAGTTTTCTAAACCTTCTTCAAGTGCACGAAGTGTATTTACGTCTAAGTCATTCGTAGGCTCATCCAGTAAAAGTACATTTCCTTCTTCCTTCAATGTCATGGCCAAGTGCAAACGGTTACGTTCTCCACCAGATAACATTGATACTTTTTTATTCTGCTCGCCGCCACCAAAATTGAAACGTGATAAGTAAGCTCTTGAATTCACTTGTTTTCCGCCCATCATAATTAATTCCTGACCATCAGCAAAATTCTCCCAAATCGATTTATTAGGATCAATATTAGAGTGCGATTGATCTACATAAGCGATTTTCACCGTTTCACCAACTGAAAATTCTCCGCTATCAGTCGCTTGTTCGCCCATAATCATTTTGAAAATAGTCGATTTACCAGCACCATTCGGTCCGATAATTCCAACAATTCCGGCTTGTGGCAATGTAAAATTCAAATTATCATACAATAATTTTTCTCCAAAAGCTTTTGCAACATTTTTTGCTTCGATAACATTGGTACCTAAACGCGGACCATTTGGAATATAGATTTCCAAATTTTCATCCAATTGTTTTTGGTCCTCATTTAATAATTTATCGTAATTCTGCAAACGTGCTTTTTGTTTCGTCTGACGTCCTTTTGCTCCCTGGCGAACCCAGTCAAGCTCGCGCTCTAATGTTTTTCTGCGTTTTGAAGCTACTTTTTCTTCTTGTGCCATACGACTAGATTTTTGATCTAACCAGGAAGAATAATTTCCTTTCCATGGAATACCTTCTCCTCTATCCAACTCAAGAATCCAACCAGCCACATTATCAAGGAAATATCTATCGTGTGTTACTGCAATTACAGTTCCTGCATATTGTGCTAAGTGCTGCTCTAACCAAAGTACAGATTCAGCATCAAGGTGGTTGGTAGGCTCATCAAGCAACAATACATCTGGTTGTTGCAACAACAAACGACATAAAGCTACACGACGGCGCTCACCTCCTGAAAGGTTTTTAATTGGCGTATCACCTTCCGGCGTACGTAACGCATCCATTGCGATCTCTAATTTGGTATCGATTTCCCAGGCGCCAAGAGCATCAATTTTATCTTGCAAAGCAGCCTGACGATCCATCAATTTATCCATTTTGTCTGGATCGGAATAGTTTTCTTCAAGACCGAATAAATCATTGATTTGGTTATATTCTTCTAAAACTGCCATTGTTTCGGCAGCACCTTCACGAACAATTTCGATAACGGTTTTAGAATCATCCAAAATTGGTTCTTGCTCTAAATAACCTACCGTATAACCCGGTTGAAAGACAACATCTCCCTGATAGTTTTTATCAACTCCTGCAATAATTTTTAAAAGAGAAGATTTTCCAGAACCATTAAGTCCTAAAATACCAATTTTAGCTCCATAGAAGAAACTCAGGTAGATATTTTTAAGTACCGGTTTGTCTGCTCCCTGATAGGTTTTACTCAATTTCTGCATTGAGAAAATTACTTTCTTATCGTCTGACATTTGTTTTTATTTTATTTTGATTATTTATTTCTATTCGTTTTATTATTGCAATTGATTTTTTGCAATTGCTATTGATTTTTGCTAAACCCTACCTTTTAATGCATTAAAAACCCAGGCATTAGCAAAAAAACCAACACCTACCGCTACAAATCCCCAGCCTGATACATCTCTGTATCTAAAAGCGCCAAGACCTATAAGCAACAATCCCATAAGTATCATTATAAAAGTAGCCCATCCTAAAACGGTATTTTTATTCATTCCCATAATTGTGTAATTATTATTTTAAAGTAGTAAAAATTTTCGAAAGGCAAATATCGTGAATTTTCATGGCTTAATTAAATATTTTGTAAAGCATTTCTTTTAACAAATCTGATTGTGGTAAAGCATTTGCCCCCACTCCTTTACTTTTAACATCTACATCGCGTAAAGCCCCAACAATCTGACTCACCTTTCGCATAGGATAATTTTTTATTGCCAAATCATATTCTTTTAAAAAATAAGGATTTACGCCTATGACTGCGGCAACATTTTTTGGGTTCTTATCCTTTAATCCGTGGTATTTTAAAAGCTGAACAAAAAATCCAAAAACCAATCCCGTTGTCATGACCAACGGATATTCTTTCGGGTTATGAGCAAAATTTTCTGCAATTTTATAGGCTTTAAGCTGATTGCGTTCTCCAATTGCTTTTCTAAGTTCAAAAACATTATAATCTTTACTGAAACCAATATTTTCCTCAATATGCTGTGGTGTAATCATGGTTCCCTGAGGTAAAATAATCTGAAGTTTTTCAAGCTCGTTATTAATTTTGCTTAAATCTGTACCTAAAAACTCCACCAACATAGCATTTGCTTTTGGATCTATTGTGTATTTTTTTCCAGCCAGAACGCGTTTTATCCAATCACCAACCTGATTTTCGTATAATTTTTTACTTTCATAAACAACTCCTTTTTGAGCTAATAATTTAGTAACTTTTTTACGCTTATCAAGTGTTTTATATTTGTAGCAAAAAACTAAAACTGTAGTTTCCATAGGATTGTTAACATACGATTCTATTTTGTCAATAGTTCTGGATAAATCTTGTGCTTCTTTAACAATAACAACTTGGCGATCAGCCATCATTGGATATCTTTTTGCTGTTGAAACAATATCTTCAACAGAAACATCTCTACCGTATAAAACAGTCTGGTTAAAACCTTTCTCTTCTTCTGAGAGTATATTTTGTTCGATATATTCAGATAATTTATCAATATAATAAGGCTCTTCGCCCATTAAAAAATAAATTGGCATTATATTTCCCGCCTTTATATCATTAACAATTTTTACAACTTCGTCCATTCAATATTTTTGTTTCAGGTTTCAGATTTCAGGTTTATCGTTTCAATAACCTGAAACTTTAAACTTGAAACCTGAAACCATTTTTATATTTTTACCTTATGTTAAAGCTAAATTTTCCTTCATATACTTTCCGATTCAAAAATAGCGAAAATAAAGTGTCTATTTTTGATGAAATCAGGAAAAAATTTATCATTCTTACTCCGGAAGAATGGGTTCGCCAGCATGTTGTTCATTATTTAATGAAAGAGAAAAAATATCCTAAATCGCTTATAAACGTAGAGAAAGTTTTAACAGTCAACGGATTAAGAAAACGCTATGATGTTGTGGTTTTCAATTCAGATGGTTCTATACATATATTGGTAGAATGCAAAGCGCCGGAAGTAAAAATATCTCAGGCAACTTTTGATCAAATTGCCCGTTATAATATGACAATGCAGGCACGGTTTTTGAAAGTTACGAATGGTCTGAGTCATTATTATTGTCAGATGGATTTTGAAAACGAAAAATATGAGTTTTTAAAAGCCTTACCTGATTATAAAGAAATTTAATAAATTATAAAAAAGAATACTTTTGGATAGAATAGCAGTTGTCATTTTAAATTGGAACGGAATAAAATTATTAGAACAATTTTTACCATCAGTAATTCAATTTTCTGAGCAAGCCACTATATATGTAGCAGATAATGCTTCGACAGATGATTCGATAAATTTTGTCAAACAAAATTTCCCTACAATCAAAATTATCAAAAATGATGGCAATTATGGTTTTGCAAAAGGTTATAATGTCGCTCTAAAAGATGTTAATGCAGAAATCTACGCTTTAGTTAACTCTGATATTGAAGTTACAGAAAATTGGCTAAAACCCATTATTGAAACATTTGATACCGAAAAACAAACTGCCATTATTCAGCCCAAAATTCTTGATTTTAAAAATAAAGAATATTTCGAATATGCTGGCGCAGCCGGCGGATTTATTGATAAATATGGTTACCCGTATTGTCGGGGACGTATTTTTGATACGGTTGAAAAAGACAATGGACAATACGATGATTCTTGTGAATTGTCCTGGGCATCAGGCGCTTGTTTTTTTATCAGAAAAGAAGTTTATGACGAATTAGGAGGTTTTGATGAAACTTTTTTTGCGCATCAGGAAGAGATTGATTTATGCTGGAGAGCTTTAAATGAGGGATACATTATTAAATACAATTCTAAGTCAGTGGTGTACCATGTTGGAGGTGCAACTTTAAACCAGTCTAACCCTCAAAAGACATATTTAAATTTTAGAAATTCATTGCTAATGCTTGTTAAAAACTTGCCTAAAAGAGGTTTGTTTTCAATAATTTTCATCAGAATGGTTTTGGATGGAATTGCAGGTATCCGTTTTCTTACACAAGGAAAAATAGGTCACACTTTTGCCATTTTAAAAGCACATTTCTCCTTTTATTTTCTATCTTTAAATTATCTAAAAAAACGTAAAGATTTTCAGATACAGCAATACTATACCGTAAAAAGTATCGTTTACTTGTATTACGTAAAGAAATTACGGGTTTTTAAGGAAATCTTTAACACTATTCAAAATATTAAAAACTAAATTTGTAATCAACGTTTAATTAAATATAATACCTATGAGAAAAATAGTTTTAGCACTATCAGTATTAATGGCCTTAACTTCTTGCGTTTCGAAAAAAGAATATGCAGCATTAGAAGCTAAGAACAAAGAAATCCAAGATTTATTAAACTCTTGCACAGTTAAATTAAATTCTTGTCTGGAAGAAAAAGCAGGATTAGCAGCTACGGCTCTTAGCTATAAAGAACATAATCAAGACTTAATAAACAGCTCTAAAGATTTAACAGTTTTAACTACTAAAGGTGCTGAAAATCTTGAAAAATCATTAGAAAGCTTAAAAGAAAAGGATTTAAAAATATCTAGACTTCAAGATGCTTTAACTAAAAAAGACAGTGTAACACTAGCTTTAGTAACAAGCTTAAAAGGAGCTGTTGGAATCAACGATCCGGATATCGAAATCAATGTTGAAAAAGGAGTTGTATTTATTTCTATTGCTGACAAATTATTATTTAAAAGCGGTAGTTATGATGTAACTGATGCAGCAAAAGGCGTTTTAGCTAAAGTTGCAAAAGTAGTAAACGACAAACCAGATTTCGAATGTATGGTTGAAGGTCACACAGATAACGTTCCTTACAAAAGCAACGGAGTTTTGTTAGACAACTGGGATTTAAGTGTGAAACGTTCTACTTCAATCGTTCGTGTATTAACAAACGATCTTGGTGTTAACCCAGCTAAATTAATTGCTGCTGGTAGAAGTTCATACATTCCTTTAGTGGCGAATGATACTCCTGAGAACAAAGCTCGTAACAGAAGAACTCGTATTGTTGTTATGCCAAAAATCGATCAATTCTATGATATGATTGAAAAAGAAATGAAAAAACAACAAAAATAATTAAAGTTTAAAAAAAACTAAATTATAAGAAAAAAGCAGGTCGGTTGACCTGCTTTTTTTTATTCTTAACTTTTTTAATAACCAATTAAATGTAAATCAAGAATAGCATTATTTTTAAATTAACTAACTAAATTTTAACTATCCTAAAGTTAATTAAATAATTTAAATAATTACACTAATTCAGTATTTTTTTACAAAATCCCAATATCTCCCTTTCCTTCCCTTACAATTACTGGCTCATGCTCTGATAAATCTATAATTGTAGAACCCACATTATCACCATATCCGCCATCAATAACCATATCAACAAGGTTTTGCCACTTCTCAAAAATCAATTCCGGATCAGTTGTGTATTCAATAACATCATCTTCATCACGAATAGAAGTCGAAACAATAGGATTTCCTAATTGGCGAACAATTTCTAAAGCAATATTATTATCAGGAATACGAATACCAACAGTGGTTTTCTTTTTAAATTCTTTTGGCAAATTATTATTCCCCGGTAAAATAAAAGTATAAGGTCCTGGCAAAGCTCTTTTTAGAATTTTAAAAGTCGAAGTGTCAATCTGACGAACATAATCAGATAAGTTACTCAAGTCGTGACAAATGAAAGAAAAATTAGCTTTCTCTAGCTTCACTCCTTTAATTTTTGCAATTTTTTCTAAAGCACGAGAATTGGTAATATCACAACCCAATCCGTAAACGGTATCTGTTGGATAAATCACCAAACCTCCATTTTTAAGCAACTTAACTACTTTAGCAATAGCTGCTTCATTGGGTTTATCAGGATATATTTTTATAAATTCGGCCATTTTTTTTTTAGTTTCAAGTTTAATTTGTTTCAAGTTACAAGTTCTTTTTGCAACTTCACACTTTAATTGTATTCTATTTTTTAATCTATTATTAAATTTTCAAAATAAAATTCATCATCTTTTTCAACTTTTACATCAGATGTTTTTACTGAAAAAAACATTTCACCTACTCCTGTTGATTTATAATTATGAACAGTCAAGACATGAGTTCTTGAATTTAATTTATAAATTTTATCATTATTGGTCCACCAGCTACCTTTTTCATTCCAATATTTTACATCACAATCTTTAACAGATGTGAATGTAATTAAATAAGTTCCATCTTCCAGTCTGCTTGAAGTCCAATATAGTTTTGGAATAAGTGTTCTTTTGTCAAACTCTGCGCCTTTCCAATAACCAATCAATTTTTTATCTTTTTTTCTCACCAAAGTGTCAGACTGACTGAAAATTTTAGATAAAGCAAAGAACATTAGTAAAAAGAAAATCTTTTTCATAACTCTATAATCTTTTAACCTATAATATCCAGCTTTGCAAATCGAAGCAACAGTTTTTTAATTCCTCCAACTTCAAATTTTATTTCAGCTTTTTTATCAGCTCCAACACCTTCAAGGTTAACCACTTCTCCTTTTCCAAAACGTTCGTGCATTACAACATTTCCAATAGTTAATTTACTGTCGAATAAATTTGCACCCGATGAACCTGGAGCATTTCCTGCAACAGGTTTTAGTTTGCGGATATTTAGATCCGGTTTTGATTCGTTACTCGTAACGTCTTTTGGCGGAGTGCCTCCAACTGGTTTTGCCAATCGTAATTTAGACTTATCAATATCTCCAAAAATATCGCTATCAATTGTTGGTTTATAGCGATAATTACTTTCTGCAGGTGTCAAATATTCTAAATATTGTGCATCAATTTCTTCAATAAAACGAGACGGATCGCTGTCTGTCAATTTTCCCCAACGATAACGGGACTGCGCATAAGTCAAATACGCCTGATGCTCAGCACGAGTCAAAGCTACGTAGAATAATCGGCGCTCTTCTTCTAATTCACTTCTGGTACTCATACTCATGGCACTTGGAAACAAATCTTCTTCCATACCCACCACAAAAACATGCGGAAACTCAAGTCCTTTTGCTAAGTGAATCGTCATCAAAGCTACACGATCTTCATCAGATGTATCTTTATCTAAATCAGTTGCAAGTGCCACATCTTCCATAAATTCAGATAAAGCTCCTCTTGCTCCGTCAATTTCTTTTTGACCTTCTGTAAAATCTTTTATACCGTTTAAAAGCTCTTCTATATTCTGAATTTTTGCCATTCCTTCCGGCGTAGCATCTTTCTTTAATTCCTGAACTAAACCTGTTTTTTTGGCCACGTAATCAGTAATATAAAAAGCATCCTGATTTTGATCAATGACCTGAAAACTCTGGATCATTGTCACAAAATCGTTTAGTTTTTGTTTCGTTCCGGAATTCAGTTTCAAATCGATTTTATCAATATTAACCATTACTTCCCAAATAGAGCGTTTGTAATGATTCGCAGCAATCGTCAATTTTTCAACCGTTGTATCACCAATTCCACGGGCCGGATAATTGATAACGCGAATTAAAGCTTCTTCATCTTTTGGATTAATTACCAAACGCAAATAACACAAAACATCCTTGATTTCCTTACGTTGATAAAATGATAATCCACCATAAATTCTGTACGGAATATCACGTTTTCTTAACGCATCTTCCATCGCACGGGATTGTGCATTGGTACGATATAATATGGCAAAAGAACCATTATGCAATTGGTTTTGCATTTTTTGCTCAAAAATCGTGCTTGCTACAAAACGTCCTTCTTCAGCATCAGTCAAACTTCGGTGAATTTTTATTTTCGGTCCAAAATCATTCGCTGTCCAAACAATCTTATCAAGTTTAGTTTTATTATGATCAATAATCGTATTTGCAGCTTCAACAATATTACGTGTTGAACGGTAATTTTGTTCTAATCTAAAGGTTTTAACACCTTCATAATCCTTCTGGAAATTCAAAATATTATTGATGTTCGCTCCACGGAAAGCATAAATACTCTGCGCATCATCTCCAACCACACAAATATTCTGAAATTTATCTGATAATGCCCTAACAATCAAATATTGAGAGTGGTTTGTATCCTGGTACTCATCAACCAAAATATAACGGAAACGGTTCTGATACTTTGCTAATACTTCCGGAAAACGTGTAAGCAATTCGTTGGTTTTCAATAATAAATCATCAAAATCCATCGCTCCGGCTTTAAAGCAGCGTTCTACATATTGCTGATAAATTTCTCCCAATCTTGGTTTTTTTGCCATGGCATCGGCTTCAACCAATTCGGGATTATTAAAATACGCTTTTACCGTAATCAAACTATTTTTATAGCTCGAAATTCGGCCTAAAACCTGTTTTGGTTTATAGATATCACGATCCAACTGCATCTCTTTAATAATCGAAGAAATAAGTCGTTGTGAATCTTGCGAATCATAAATCGTAAAATTAGACGGATATCCTAAATGCTCTGATTCTGAACGAAGAATTCGTGCAAATATCGAGTGAAAAGTTCCCATCCAAAGATTTTTTGCCTCCGTTGCTCCTACAATATCTGAGATCCTGTGCTTCATTTCGCGAGCCGCTTTATTCGTAAAAGTAAGCGACAAAATGCTAAAAGCATCAATGCCCTGAGCCATCAAATAAGCAATTCTAATGGTTAAAACACGGGTTTTTCCAGATCCTGCACCAGCAATAATAATCATTGGCCCGTCTTTTTGTAAAACGGGTTCTCGTTGTGCTTCATTCAGCTGGTCAATATATTTTTGCATGAAATTTTTCTCCTTTTATGCAAAAATAAGAATTTAAAAAGAAAGTTCCTAAGATGCTAAGGTTCTGAGATGCTAAGTTTTTTTTGAAGCCAAAAAATAGGCATTTTATTTGGCATGGTTTCCCGCTTTCGGCTATATCTCTCCGTTTCACTGCGAGGATACCGCCTCTATCGGGGGCTAGGTTCAAACAATTGGCTTTTTTAAATTATTTTGAAGGAAAAAACCTATAATTTAAAATAATTATATCTTTGTAGCATTTTGAAATAAATATGGAAATTGTACTTACCGAAAATGCTGAAAAAACGTATTTTGAAATCATAAATAATTATTCTGAAACTAAAGCGACTATGTTTTCTAATAGTACAATTTCAATTTTATCAATAATTCAACAGAATAATCATATTGGTTCAAGATATAAAAAAACTATCTACAGAAAGTTTTTAATATCAAATCAAGTTTATCTCTTTTACAAAATTGAGGAAGAAACAATTTACATCATTTTATTTTGGGACAATAAAATGGATCCAATGAGGTTAGATATTATGCTTAATTCGTAGTTTTTCTTTAAAATCTGAAAAATCAATAGTTCTTCCTGCCTTTATATCATCTTCACTTTTTTGAAATTCCTGCATTAGTATCTCTTCAGGAAATAATAAAGCTGTGATCAATTTTACTTCCTGATGGGTAAAATTTTTAAGTTTTAATTTTCTATAATAAGTTGCATGCTTTAAACCTAGTTTTTGCATAAAAAACTCAGCTTTATAATATGATTTACCTATTAATTCAGGTAATTCATTAATGTAATTCTCATAATTTTCAACTATTTCTATCATTTTATGATACTTTATATTGTAAAATTTAATACAAAGATAGTTTAATTTTTAACACCCAGTAATCTTTTCATAAAAAATCTTAGCAAATTAGAACCTTAGCAACTCAGCAGATTATTTAAAAAAAACGTCGTAAGCAAATCGAATCAAAGTCCCAATTACCACAACTAAAAAGAAAATCCTAATAAAACCATTTCCTTTATTAATGGCTAATTTAGCGCCAATCCAACCACCAAGTCCATTGCTTACCGCCATCGGAAGTGCAATTGACCAAATGATTTTTCCTTTTATCATAAACAAACAAATCGAACCAAAATTAGTTGCCAGATTTACCATTTTAGCATTCGCAGAAGCGTGTAAAAAATCAAAGCCTAAAAGCGCAATAAATGCAACTACAAAAAAACTTCCTGTTCCGGGACCAATAAATCCGTCGTAAAAACCAACGATGATGCTAATGACCACAGCATAAATTACTTGAGTTGTCGCAGAATGATCTTTAGCAACGTGTTGCCCAAAATTTTTCTTTGCATACGTATATATAAACAGCAAAGATAAAACGACAAGCAAAAGCGGTTTCATAAAATCATTACTAACCATCGTTAGCAAAGTCGAGCCCAAAAATGCAGAAGGAACTGCCAGACACATCATTATCAAAAGCAGTCGCCATTGAATCACTACTTTTTTAAGATACTGAAAAGCTGCAAAAGCAGTTCCGGTAAAAGCAGGTAATTTTAAAGTTCCAACAACAGTAGAAACAGGCAAATTTGGTAATAAAATTAATCCCATTGGAGTCTGAATCAATCCGCCGCCGCCAACAATAGCATCAATAAATCCTGCAGCAAAAGCCGCTAAACAAAGTAAAATTATGATATATGATTCCATTTATGATGTATTTCAGTGGGTTTTGATCGTTGTGCACAAAAGTAAGTTTACATTTTATTTATTACAATAAATTTTAAAGTGGATTTCTCATCAAAAAGTATATTTTTGTTGAAAAATTGAACAAAATGGATTTTACAAGAATTATAGAATTAGCGAGTTATACTTTACCTGCCATTGTTACCGGATTTGTAGCGTATAGTTTTTTTGAATTGCACATTAAAAACAATGATAAAAAGCGTAATTTTTTATTAAACAGAGAAGCTCACAAAGAATCTTTGCCAATACGTTTGCAGGCTTACGAGCGTATGACCTTATTTCTTGAACGTATTAATCTTACGAAATTATTAATCAGAATTACTCCAATTTCTAACGATAAACACGATTACGAAAATTATGTAATTGACCAAATCGAGCAGGAATTTGAACATAATTTAACGCAACAAATTTATATGTCTGACGAATGTTGGACAATTATTACAACTGCTAAAAACTCAACCATACAAATCCTTCGTAAAGCTGCCATGAGCGACCGTGTTGACAGTGCTGATAAATTGCGTGAAGTTATTCTAAATGATTTATTAGAGAAACAATCGCCAAGTAATGCTGCTTTGGGATATATTAAAAATGAGGTTGCTGAATTGTGGTAGACTTTTTTATTTTTCTATTCGTTTCTTTAGAGCATTCAACAGCTTATTCTCAAAATCAGAAATGATATTTTTAGAACAAAATTCACCATAAAACGGAACATTTGTTCTGATTTTGTAATCGCAAACAAGAGTTAATTTTGTTTGCGATTTATTTATTGGTTCTAATTGATATGTTATCGAACTAAAAACTAAATTTTTGTTCTTAAGAACATGTTTAAACGTTTGGCTATTATCAAGCTCCGATTTATCGACATTAATAGAAAAAGACATTTTTTTGAATTCATCTGATTCAATAATTTTTTCGTTCAATATTATTCCATTATCAAAATATCCTAATCTGGTATTTGTTTTTGAATTGTATTCTGATTTTACAGGATTAGGAAATACTAAATAATTATAAAGAGAATTATCAATATAATTTGTCAGGACAGGAACAGATGCCAGATTATTCCATATAAACTCTCGCGGAGCATCAATTTCTATTGTTTGCGAAACTTGAAAATTAGATTCTTGTTTTTCGATATACTTTTCAACATTGCCAAAAATAATTGGAATTACAATTATAAATAAATTGTTTCTATTCGTATTTTTCTTTTTATTTTCAATCTTAACCTGAATAAAATGTCTAAAAATTAAACTTACTAAAACAGAAACTATTGCATAAGGTGGAAGCAAAATAACTAAGCATCCCAGATCTTCATATTTGGCTGTAAAAGCAAAATATAAAAACAAAAAAGAGCTTATTAACGGAAAAAGAGCTGCTTTTAAACAGCTATTTGCAAAAACTTGAGGATCTAACAAGAAAGGTAAATATCCCATTATTAATGGAACAATAAGAAGATAACCCACCGAATTAAATTCAATAATATTGCATTGAACTAAAATTCTAAAAAACATTGCATAAACAACAGCAAATATAATTCCGTAATATTTTTTCATTTATAAATCTGAATTCCTTAAAATTAAACTTTATTATCACTCATAACTTCAGATTTATTCTGAGCATATTCATAGCCTTGTTCCCACCATTGTTTCATCACTTCTTTGTTAAAAATAAGGGCGTTATCAGTAAGTTTAATCGGCGTGTAATATAAGTTAAGTTTAACATTCTTATTGTTTGCCATAAGTTTTCCTATAGCAATATCATGTTTTTCAACCTGATCTAAGGCAATTCTAAACAAATCGATCATTAATGAAAATGGGTTTTTTCCAATAACCGTTTTGTTCATATTTACTTCTGTTTCTAATATAATAACGTCAATTTCAGTAGCTCCGCGATTAATGGCTTCACGAATGGGAACTAAACTTGAAAATCCGCCATCGCCATATTCACAATTATCTTTTTCAACTAAACTCATAAACGGAACATAGTTACTCGAAATCCATGACCAATCACAAAATTCTTCGTAAGTACAATCTTTTACAGATTTATATTCTGATTCATTTTTGGTAAAATTCGTTACCGTAATAACAACGTCATTATTCAGGTTTTTTAGTTTATTGAAATCTGACAGAGAAAAATTATTCCTAATATATTTTTTGAGTCCTTTACTTTCTCCAAAAGTTCTTTTCCCTTTAAAGAACTGGCGCAGTACATTGAAGTGATTAATGGTTACAATATCTACTCCACCTTTGTTTTTAACGACAAAAGGGCAAATATTGAAAATACTGCTCATTGTAACATTGGTATAAACAGAGTGAATTTTTTTTATGTGACCAAGTGCGAGATGCGGAATCAGCAAACTTCCTGTAGAAGTTCCTAAAAACAAATCGTATTCGTGATTTTTTTCTTCTATTAAATACTGTGCAACACCTCCGGCAAAAGCGCCTTTACTGCCACCACCGGAAATAACCAATGCTCTCATATAATATTAATGTAGGTTTTGTTTTTGGGCTTTTTGAGAGAAAATAGAGTAAAGATTAAAGAAAAAAGACTTAAAAACTATACGCAACAGCAATCTATTCTCTTTGTTCTATTCTCTTTATTCTAAATTCTACTCTTTCAACAAACGATTCAATTGAAACTGTTCATCGGGGGTCAAATTACTCAAAATTCTTTCAAACGAAGCACGCATTTCAGGATTTTTTAAAAGAAATCGAATTGTGTCTCTTCCAAATTTTGAAAATTGCCACATATGATGCGTTGTAGAACTCACTAAGTTACTCAAAACCTGATCGTTAATAATTTTAAAGGCAATTAATTTTTCGAGTGCATTTTGTCGTGTTGTAGCTTCATATTTTTTCGATGAAAAAGAAATTAATTCTGAAATTAGAGCTTCTCTATTATCCGTATAATTTGTTGTAGACAAAGCTAATGAAAGCCACATGGTACGAATATTATAATCATTAAAACCAATCCAGCTTTTAGATTTGTCCAAATAAGTTGCCCGATGATCCGGAAAGTTTTTCCACAACCAATACAAAGCAATTTCCTGAGTTTGATAAGACTTATCATCGAGTAACGTTTCATAGCTTATTCTAAAATCTTCCGGGATTTTAGTTAACGAACTCGCAACAGCCTGACGAATTTGCACATTATTGGTTTGCAATGCAAGTAATAAAAGTGCTTTTTTATCTTCGTATTTTTCATTTTCTAACTGATCGACAACAGCTTCTTTTACAGCAAAATAAACATCTGATTCTAAAGTTTTTTTAAGAAAAGCTTCTTTTTCAGATAAAGGGGTTTTCTTCAATTTATCTAATTCTAAACGAACCTGAATCGCTTTGTTTTTACTCAATAATGCATTCGCAGTTGGTGTATCAAATGCAGTCGATTCTAACCAGGTTTTCTGAAATTGAACCAAATCAAAATTCGATACTTTTTTAATTTCATCAAAGAAATTTTGAGTATTTACATTCTGATAAGCATATTTATTTAAATAGCTTTTGATTGCTTTCTTAAAAGCTTTATCTCCAATAGATTCATGCAAAACAAACAATGCCCACGCACCTTTTTCATAAAAAGTCAATGAACTTGCTTTAGCATTTAAAACCGGAATTGTATCTGTTCTTGATGCAAATTTTATTTGTTGGGCAGTATCATATAATTTCGAATAAAAATAATCTTCTCCATAAATATCTCTTTCAGCAAGCAAGGCATAATAAGTCGCAAAGCCTTCCTGAAGCCAATGATGGGTGCTGCTTTCTGCTGTAATTAAATCACCAAACCAGTGATGCGCCAATTCGTGGGCATCAACATTAGAGTAATTTCTGTCTTCAAAACCTATATTATCAACAACATAACGTGTTGTAAAAAGTGTTGTAGTGGTATTTTCCATTCCGCCGTATAAAAAATCACGAACCGGGATTTCCCTGTAAATTCCCCAGGGATACTTTACTCCTATTTCTTTCTCCAAAAAGTCAAAAATGCGTTTAGAATAGCGATAAGTGGGTTCAAAACGAGCAGTATCATTATTTTCGAGATAATATTCTAACGGAATTTTAGATTTTGATTTGAATTCTTTTTTGTCAAATTTTCCAATGGCAAGCATTAATAAATAAGAGCTCATAGGATTTTCCATTTGATATTGCCAATGAAATAAATTCCCGTTAATCGTTTTGCCTTTCAAAATCCCATTCGAAACTACCTGATAATCTTTATCATAAGAAATTCCTAAACCGAAAATCACTTTTTCATTTACATCATCAAAACTCGGAAACCAATTGCTGGTGTATCTTCCCTGGCCTTGTGTCCAGATTTGTGTTTCTGAATTTTCTACATCAACAAAATATAAGGCTTGTTTTGGCTTTGCCGAATATTGAAAAGTTAAACGATTTTGTCCTTTTTGAAAATTAGAAATAATTTGCAGTTGTTTACCGGTATTTACAATAACAGCTTCTTGATTGTCGATTTGAACATGAGAAAACTCCATGTTTTTGGCATCTAATTTTATAGTGTCAATTGGTTTTAAAACCTCAAACTGATAATCTACAAAACCGGAAATTGATTTTTCTTTAGCATTTACGGTTAATTGACCTGAAACCGATTTAAAATCGACAAATTGGGTTTGTTGTGCAAAAATGAATGTGGTAAATAATAGTAGGATGTATTTCATTGAAACAGATTTGAATGCGAAATCCCAAAGTTACAAAGGTTTCATTTACAAATCGAATGAAATTTGTATGTTTACAATAGAAAATTTCATGATTGTGTCAACACCCAAAAAAGCCTTATTTAACTGGAGCAGCGGAAAAGATTCTGCTCTTGCGTTATATAAAATCCTGCAAAATCCGGATTTTAAAATTGAATGTTTATTGACCAGCGTTAACCAACAATTTCAACGTATTTCGATGCACGGCGTTCGTGTTGAATTATTAGAAGCTCAGGCAAAAAGTATTGGTTTACCATTACAAATCATGCAGATTCTTGAAATGCCAACTATGGAAATATATGAGGAAGTTGTGACAAAAACTTTAATTGAACTGAAAAAACAAGGCATTAACCATTCTGTTTTTGGTGATATTTTTTTAGAAGATTTACGAAAATACCGAGAAGATCAATTGACAAAATTAGATTTTAAAGCTGTTTTTCCAATCTGGAAAATTCCAACACAAGATTTAATACAGGAGTTTCTTTTGTTAGGATTTAAAACTATTGTGGTTTGTGTAAACGAACGTTATCTGGACAAAAGTTTTGTGGGACGAATTATAGATCAGGATTTTATAAATGATTTACCTGAAAATGTAGATGTTTGTGGCGAAAATGGTGAATTTCACACCTTCACCTTTGACGGACCGATTTTTTCTGAACCTATTCAATTCGAAATTGGGGAAATCGTTTATCGCAAATATGAAAAACCTGAAACAGAAGATTCCTCAAATGAAGCTTGCAATACAACTGCCAGCGATGCTTTTGACTATGGATTTTGGTATTGTGATTTGATCTAAAAAAAGTTCGCCACGAATTTTACGAATCAACACGAATTAAATTAGTGAAAATTTGTGTAATTCGTGTCAAAAAAATCATTTGAATCTGGTGTAATCTGTGGCAAAAAATCTTACTCAGAATACATCGCCAGCAAATTTGTAACCGTATTCCAGTTTCGCATTGTTACTATAACATTCAGTTTTTTCTCGATGTATTTACCTTCTAATCTGGTTTTTCCGGCTCCGACAGCGTATTTAATAAAAATTCTGTTACCGTCTATACTTGCTTCATCGGGCTTAAACTGACTGATTTTTAAATCATTTATATTTTCTTTTTTCAACAGCGTTGACACAAAAGCGACATAAAGTTTTTTTGTATCTATGTCTTTTTCCTTCAGATACGGATTGTTTGCAAAACACAATTCTAAATCTTTTTTCTCAATAACAATCGTGGGAACTTCATGTCCAAAAACTTTAAAAATTTCCTGTTTTATCATAAAACCTACTTTCGTAGCTTCTTCTTCACTATCAACAAAAACATTTCCTGATTGCAGATAAGTTCGAACATTCTGAAAACCAATATTTTCCAACATTGTTTTCAAAGCGTCCATTTTCATCATGTTGTGACCGGAAACGTTGATTCCTCGTAAAAGTGCTAAGTGAGTTTTCATTTTAAGAAATTTTTACATCAAAGATATTATTTTCAATCTTTAAATTCTCACATTTTCAAATTTCCTAATTAAAATCTATCTTCGCTATCTCAAAGAAAATAGAATAAAGAGTAAAGAATATAGAATAAATCTTTGTTCTATTTTCTTTATTCTAAAATCTAAGATCTAACAATCTAAAAAAATGTCTAATAATCTCCTCGAAACCCCAATCGAATACCTAAAAGGCGTTGGTCCCAGTCGCGGTCAGTTGCTTCGTAAGGAATTGGGCATTCATAAATACGGAGATTTGATTAATTTTTTTCCGAACCGATATATTGACAGAACGCGTTATTACAAAATAAACGAACTGCAAAATACGGGATCAGAAGTTCAGATTATTGGAAAAATCATCAATATAAAAACGGTCGAGTTTGCTAAAAATAAAAAGCGTTTGGTGGCCACTTTTGTGGATGATACAGGACAAATAGACTTAAATTGGTTTCAGGGACATAAATGGATTCGGGAAAGTTTAAAACTGAATGAAGTTTGTGTAATATTCGGGAAATGTTCACTTTACGGAAGCCAGTTTAGTATGGCGCATCCGGAAATTGAATTGCTGACAGAACATGAAAAAAGCCTTCGTTCAGCCATGCAGCCGGTTTACCCTTCAACGGAAACCTTGACGAATCGTGGAATTTCAAACCGTACGATAAACAAGTTGATGCAACAATTGTTTATTGAAACCCAGAATTTATTTTCTGAAACTTTTCCTTCTTATTTAGTCGAAGAATTAAAGTTAATTTCGAAAAAAGCAGCTTTATTCAACATCCATTTTCCTAAAAGCACCGAGGCTTTAGCGAAAGCACAATTCCGTTTAAAATTTGAAGAATTGTTTTTTATTCAGTTGCAATTAATTACCAAAAACCTGATTCGGAAACATAAAATAAAAGGGCATCCGTTTACCAAAGTTGGTGAACTTTTTAATGAATTTTATCAAAATCATTTGCCTTTTGAATTGACGAATGCTCAAAAAAGAGTTGTAAAAGAAATTCGTTCAGACATGGGAAGCAATGCCCAAATGAACCGATTATTGCAGGGTGATGTTGGTTCAGGAAAAACAATTGTCGCCTTTTTGAGTATGCTTTTGGCTATTGATAATGGTTTTCAGGCTTGTTTGATGGCTCCAACCGAAATTCTGGCAAATCAGCATTTTATTGGATTATCAGAATTGGCTAATACCTTAAATATCAATATCAAAATATTAACAGGTTCTACTAAAATTGCTGCCCGAAGAATACTTCATGAGGAACTGGAAAACGGAACTTTACAAATTTTAATAGGAACGCATGCTTTATTAGAAGATAAAGTAAAATTTAAAAATCTCGGTTTAGCAGTAATTGATGAGCAGCATCGTTTTGGAGTAGAACAGCGCTCGAAATTGTGGAAGAAAAACGAAATTCCGCCGCACGTTTTGGTTATGACTGCAACGCCAATTCCGAGAACTCTGGCAATGAGTTTGTATGGCGATTTGGATATTTCTGTGATTGATGAATTGCCGCCCGGAAGAAAACCAATTCAAACCGTACATCGTTTTGATAGTAATCGTTTGAAAGTCTGGAAATTCCTAAAAGATGAAATTGCACTCGGAAGACAAATTTATATTGTTTATCCGTTGATTCAGGAATCTGAAAAAATGGATTATAAGGATTTAATGGACGGTTACGAAAGTATTTCCCGTGATTTTCCGTTGCCACAATATTCAATTTCGATTTTGCACGGAAAAATGAAACCTGCAGATAAAGATGCAGAAATGAAACGTTTTTCTGAAGGGAAAACGAACATTATGGTGGCTACAACGGTTATTGAGGTTGGTGTAAATGTTCCTAACGCAAGTGTAATGATTATTGAGAGTGCTGAACGTTTTGGTTTATCGCAATTACATCAATTGCGTGGCCGTGTGGGGCGTGGTGCCGAACAAAGTTATTGTATTTTGATGACAAGCCATAAATTAAGCGCTGACAGTAAAACCCGTATGGAAACTATGGTGCAAACGAATGATGGTTTTGAAATTGCCGAAGTTGATCTGAAACTTCGTGGCCCCGGAGATTTAATGGGAACGCAACAAAGTGGTGTGCTTAACCTTCAAATTGCTGATATTGTGCGAGATCGTGATATTTTGTCTTTGGCCAGAAACTACGCGATGAAAATCCTGAAAGAAGATGCTCCGCTACAAAAACCTGAACATGCTGTTTTAAAAGCTGTTTTCATAGAATTGACGAAGAAAAAAAGCATTTGGAATTATATTAGTTAGGTTCAAAGTTGCAGAGGTTCAGAGGGACAAAGGTTTTTTTAAAGTTAGTGAGGTTCTGAGTTGATAAGGCTCTAAGTTTTGGAATTGATTTTTAATTTTTAATTCCAGATTTTTAATTAAAAAAAAAACTATATACTTCAAAGTTTAAATATTCAATTACCGTTTTAAGGTAAAGTTGATTTAGATTCGTTGGGGTGCAAATTTTAATTTGAATATTTTATAGCTAATGAAGCATATAGTTATAGCTTTACTCTTTACTATTTACTATTTACTATTTACTATTTTACTTTTTAGCATTGTTTTTCTTTTCAAAAAAGCCATTAAAAAAACCTTTACTTACTTTATTTTTATCATCTTTTCCTGTTGCTACAAGATGATCTACATATTCCATATACGTTTTTTTGCGTTCTTCTAAAAAGCCAACTAGATAATCTTCTGACGCCCCTATTCCACTAACTTCCTCAATGTGAAGTAGTTTTTTATAAAGAGGTTCAATAAATTTTGTAATAATATTTTCAGGAACAGATTTTCTGGTTCCAAAGTACCCAACAATTTCTCCATCTGTATCGGCTATGATTTTAAAATCGGTGATTACCCAATAATATCGGCCGGTTTTAGACATGTTTTTGATAATTGCATGAATATTTTCGTTCGATTTAATACTGTCCCATAAAAACTTAAAAATTACTTTTGGCATATCCGGATGACGAATAACGTTGTGCGGCTGTCCGATCAACTCAAATTCATCATAACCAGAAACATCAATAAAAGCTTCGTTGGCATATAAAATCGTTCCTTTTGTATCTGTTTTACTGAGTAATACCTTAGTTTTAATCCAATCAACTTCTCTGTCAGATGGGTTTGGGCGAGTAATTCTGGTATCCATAAATCTTGTATTTTAAATTAATATACTTGCATTTCTGCTTATAAAATGGTGTTTTATTGAAGAGTTTCTAATTAAGTTCTTTTTCCAGAATTGCTAACAGATCTTTTATTTTCTTAAAAACAGCTTCTAATTCATCTTCCAGCCAATCAGGCAAGGTATTATCATTTACCGTTTTTAAATGCTGAATATCGTTGGCAATCTGAATGAGTTTTTTGTATTGAAAATCTAAATTTTTAGCATTGGGATTATCTTTGTTTTCATTAAAAATTTCAGCAACCGCTTTTCCAAATTCGGTGTCAGATTCAATTTTTTCAAATGAATCCTGCGATGCATTATTTTTCAGAAAAACATCAAAAGAATTTTTTAGAGAAATCAGCTTGGTAATGGCTGATTCAAAATCGTGTTTAGACATAAAATGAGATTAGGTTTATAATTGATTTTGGGGAAGTAAAGTGGATTGAAATTATTCTGGTTTAACTTCTGCTGTTAGTTGATTTTACGTGAATATCATTCACCAAATCATCAATTTTTTTAGCACTTTCTCTCATCATTTCAAGATAACTCAATAATTTATCATTATCGGTATGTCCTTTAGTAACATCTATTAATTTTAAAACAGAACTTACAGGATATTTTAAATCTAAAGTTGTTCTGTGTACAAAGTCATTATATTCTTTTGTTGCCGATTGTGAGCTGTATTTTGCAGAAGCTAATTTGATATTTTCCAATTCATATTCATCAGATATTTTAGAAATATGATTCTGGCTGTGTTCTTTAAAATAATAGGCCCAATACCCGTTCATAAAAAATACGACCGCAGCCAATATTACGTGAATAAGTAAGGTTTCGATATCAAAATTTACCTGAGAAAAATAAACTTGTAATCCTTTTGGGTCCTGATAAACAAAGTTTTGCATGTAAGCCAAACCTGCGTGATGCAAAACAACCAAAAGCGTTAACGGAATCTGTAATTTCCAGTTTTGGTAAATAATCAGGATTGTACTTGCAATAAATACCGTAAAATGCATCTCGAATAAACCGTGCATCTGATAAATATACTGCGCCATAAAAACAGCCAATACCACTGACAAAACATATTGATAGAAATTTGATTTTTTGAGTAAAATTTTAGCCGAATAATACATTAATAAATTTAAAGTACCAACTCCCACTCCTATCTCGAAGGTATCGTACTTAAAAGAAAGACCGATTCCGAGAAGGAAATAAGCGGCAAGAACATAGTTAATAATAGTATCCGATTTTTGTGTCATTGTCGACATAAAACTGTGCAGATAGTCCTGCTCATTTAAACTGGCTTTTGTTTTCATAATGGTTGTAATTTTGGTTAAGGGTTAGATTTATTTAGTACATTTTGGTAATGAGCATCCGTACGCTCTAAGAGCTAAAGCATTAAATAAGGGGGGCTGGGTTTGTTTAAGCAAAGCGTCTATTGCCATTTGCGCATAATTGCTGTCGGCATTGGTACAATATCTGGTCTTATTGTAGTTGCCGCGGTAATATAATTTTTGAGAAGCATCTATAAGGACTGCTTGCGGCGTAGAAAACACACCACATTTTTTGGCCATTGCATCATCGAAATAAACAGGAATAGCTGCACCAAACTTTTTCTGGATTTCTTCTATTGTAAAATCCTTATTTTTGTTGAGCACAACAATTTTAAAATTGATTTTTTCTCCGTATTTTTTAATCAATCCGCTTACGTGAGGAATATTGAAGCGTGAACACGGACAATCCGGATTAAAAAAATGTATAAAAATGGGTTTATTATTCGTTGACCAGCATTTTCCTAAATCAATTCTCGACCCCATGGCAACGCTATGATAATTAGCCGGAATTGGCGTTGGCAAAGTGTATTTTAATTCATTTTGCCAAAACAAAAAAGAAATGGCAGAAAACAACAATGTGATCCATAAAACAACGAGTATTTTTTTTCTCATAAATTAGGTAGTTTTTGATATAAAATCAAACTAAAATTAAACACTTGTTAATTATTTAGTTATACTAAAGCAAATTTTTAACTTAAAATAAAATAAAAAACCTACATACTTTAACACTTATACGCCGAAAACATTAAATTCTCACAAAAAAACTACCATTTTGTTTAAGCTTATCAATGTTACAAATAAAATCGATAAAGTGCAAAAAAAATCAGACAAATTGCTTAAAAAAATATTTAATATTTACGAATGCTACGTATTTACTGGCTTCAGTATGAAAAATATTTTGTGTTTTTACTTTGAATTTATAGTTATAATATCCTGATTTTTAATCTTTATACCGAAGAATGATTTGAAAGGATTAAAAATTCTTAAAAAAAATCAAAATCATTTTAAACCTTTCTTTAAAAAGCATGTCTAACTGCAAAAGTTTTTGCAGAAACCACTATTAAACAGTTGTTTAAATTTATTGTAATCCAAGTGTTAAATTACATCCAACACCTTTCGATTTCGATACAAAAAGTTAAATTTGCCAGCTACTAAACATATCCAAAAAATACCTTTACCTCAATTTTATGAAAGTAAAAAACCTTATTTACGCCCTTATAATTATAGTTCTTGCAGGGTTTATCACTTACCGAATTGTATCTAACAAAAGTAAAAACGACGAATCTAAAAAATCGGGCGACAAAGACAAACCTACAACTGTTAGCGGGGTTGTAGTTAAAACTTCTACTTTCGATAATAATCTATCATTATCAGGATCTATTGAAGCCAACGAGCAAATAGAAATTCATAGCGAGGTTTCAGGAATTGTAGAAGGTATTTACTTCACAGAGGGAACTTATATAAATAAAGGTCAGGTACTTTTTAAAGTAAATGATATTGAATTAAAAGCACAATTAAGACAAGCCATTACCAAAGAAGGTTTAGCGGGCGAAAACGAACGAAGAGCCAAATTACTTTTACAAAAAGAAGCCATTAGCCAGGAAGAATTTGATGTTGCCAACGCTGACTATGCTTCGATGAAAGCTCAAAGCCAGTTAATTAGGGCTCAAATTGCAAAAACAGCTGTAAAAGCTCCGTTTTCAGGAAAAATTGGTTTGCGTTCTATTTCACCTGGAACTTATATTACGCCAACCGTATTGGTTGCCAAATTGGTAAATACAGGAAAATTAAAAATTACATTTTCTATTCCGGAAAAATATGCGGCACAAGTAAAATCAGGTTCAACAATCGATTTTTCTGTTTCAGGATCTGATAAAACGTATACGGCAAAAATCTACGCGATCGAGCCCGAAATTGAAGTTGCAACCCGTACCTTAAAAATTCGCGCTATTGCAGATAATATCGACGGAAAACTTTTCCCCGGTACATTTGCCGATGTAAAATTACCTTTAAACATTATAAAAGATGCCATTGTTATTCCTACAGAAGCAATTGTTCCTGTACAAGATGGTAAAAAAGTATATATTGCCAATATGGGCAAAGCCAAAGAAGTTATGGTTGATGCTACAACAAGAACAGATTCTTCTATTTTGATTTTATCAGGATTAAAAGCCGGAGATACATTGATTACTAGTGGCGTTATGTCACTTAAAAATGAAGCTCCGATAAAAGTTAAAGTAAAATAATTGTAGATTTCAGATTAAATCATCAGGAATCTAAATCCATTCAAATAATATAATTATAGATTTTTAGATAAAAATGTTTTAGGTTGAATAAATCTTAAATCTACAATCCAAAATCTAAAATCATAAAATCACCCATGAGTTTATCAACTACAAGTATAAGAAGACCTGTTTTAACCATTGTACTGAATCTTTTAATTATTTTATTCGGTTTCATTGGTTATACCTTTTTGGGTGTTCGGGAATTCCCTTCTATTGATCCGGCGCAGGTGTCTATCAGGACCAGTTATACCGGAGCCAATTCTGATATTATTGAATCGCAAATTACTGAACCTCTGGAGAAAGCCGTAAATGCGATTGACGGAATCCGAAATATTACGTCATCAAGTAATCAGGGAAGCAGTAATATAACCATAGAATTTAATCTGGATAAAAATCTTGAAGAAGCTGCAAACGATGTTCGTGATAAAGTTTCGCAAGCCGTTCGAAGTTTACCACAGGATATTGACGCACCGCCTGTAGTTTCTAAAGCCGATGCTGATAGTGAAGCTATTATTTCGATGACCGTTCAAAGTGATACCAGAAGTTCTTTAGAATTAAGTGATTATGCCGAAAATGTAATTTCACAACGTTTAGAAACAATTCCCGGCGTAAGCACCGTTCAAATTTGGGGACAAAAACGCTACGCCATGCGTTTGTGGATTGATCCTGTAAAATTAACGGCTTACGGCTGTACGGTAGCAGAAGTTCGTGATGCATTGAATGCTCAAAATGTCGAATTACCTTCGGGAAAACTAACCGGAAATAATACAGAGCTTACCGTAAAAACAATCGGAAATTTATCTAAACCGGAAGAATTCAATAATATTATTATTCGTACCGACGGAGATAAAATTGTTCGTTTAAGTGATGTTGGAGGTGCCGAATTAGGACCTGAAAATTTAGAAACAAAATTAAGCCAGTCCGGGCTTCCGCTTGTTGGTTTGGCCATTGTGCCAATGCCTGGTGCCAATTATTTAGACATTTCGAAAGAATTTTATAAAAAATTTGAAGCTTTAAAGAAAGACCTTCCAAAAGATATTAAACTAAATATTGCTCTTGATAACACGATTTTCGTTAAAAAATCGGTTCTTGAAGTTGCTGAAACATTAGGGATTTCTATCATTTTGGTAATCATTATTATCTATTTATTTTTTAGAGACTGGGCAATTGCGTTCAGGCCTTTAATTGATATTCCGGTTTCGTTAATTGCTACTTTCTTCATTATGTGGCTTTTTGGATTCTCGATCAACGTTTTAACATTGTTAGCAATCGTTTTGGCAACCGGTTTGGTTGTGGATGACGGAATTGTGGTAACAGAGAATATCTTTAAAAAAGTAGAAGAAGGAATGTCGCCAATTGAAGCAGCAATTAAAGGTTCTAATGAAATTTTCTATGCTGTAATTTCTATTTCGGTAACGCTTGCAGCGGTATTTTTGCCTGTAATCTTCTTAGAAGGTTTCGTAGGCCGACTCTTTCGGGAATTTGGAGTGGTAATTGGAGCCGCAGTATTAATTTCTGCCTTTGTTTCACTGACTTTAACGCCAATGCTGAATGCCTATTTAATGAAAGGCGGAGAACAGAAAAAATCTAAATTCTACGTAAAAACAGAACCCTTTTTCGAAAAATTAAACAGCGGTTATGCAGATTCATTACAACGTTTTATCGCAAAAAAATGGTTAAGCTTTCCTATTCTAATTGTTTGTTTTGGATTGATATATTTATTTTTTACCATACTTCCAAAAGAAACTGCTCCCTATGATGACCGTAGTTCTGTAACAATGAGAATGACGACTCCTGAAGGATCTTCGTATGAATATACGGATCGTTTTATGCAGGAAATCTCGAAACTAATTGATGACTCTATTCCGGAGAAAAAAGTGAGTTTGGTAATTACTTCGCCGGGATTTAGTTCAAACGCTGTAAATTCAGGAACCGTTAGGCTTACTTTAAAAGATGTTGACGAAAGAGAAAAATCTCAAAAAGAGATCGCCGATAAATTAACTAAATGGACTAAAAAATATCCGAGTGCCAAAACTTCTGTAACGCAACAACCTACAATTGCGGTAAACAGACGTGGCGGACTTCCGATTCAATATATTATTCAGGCTCCTACTTTTGAAAAACTGAGAGAAAAAATTCCGGTTTTTATGGATGAAGTTGGTAAAAGTGATGTTTTTTCGACTACAGATGTAAACCTGAAATTTAATAAACCAGAAATCAACGTAAGTATTGACCGTGCAAAAGCAGAAAGTTTAGGAATTTCGATTATGGATATTGCTCAAACGCTTCAACTTTCCTTAAGCGGACAACGTTTTGGCTATTTTATTAAAAACGGAAAACAATATCAGGTTATCGGTCAATTTGATCAAAAAGACCGTTCGAAGCCTTTGGATTTGACTTCTATCTTTGTAAAAAGCAAAAGCGGGCAACTTATTCAGATGGATAATGTTGTAAAAGTTGAAGAACAAAGTAATCCGCCTCAATTGTATCATAACAACAGATATATGTCGGCAACCGTTTCTGCAGGTTTAGCACCGGGAAAAAGTATCAGCGACGGTATTGAGGAAATGGACAGAATTAAAGCAAAAGTTTTAGATCAAAGTTTTACCACAGATTTAAGTGGAGAATCGCGCGATTTTGTAGAGAGTAGTTCTAATACTTCGTTCGCTTTTGGATTAGCTTTATTACTGATCTTTTTAATTTTAGCTGCTCAATTTGAGAGTTTTATCGATCCGCTTATTATCATTTTAACCGTACCAATGGCGGTTGCGGGCGCTTTATTCTCGTTATGGTTATTCAATCAAACGTGGAATATCTTTAGCCAGATTGGAACTGTAATGCTTATTGGTTTGGTAACCAAAAATGGTATTTTGATAGTCGAATTTGCAAATCAGTTACGAGAACAGGGAAAACCAAAATTAGAGGCCATTTTAGAAGCTTCAGAAGCGCGTTTACGTCCAATTTTAATGACCAGTTTAGCGATTGCTTTGGGAGCTTTACCAATTGCAATGTCACTTGGAGCTGCTTCTACGAGTAGAATTGGAATGGGAGTTGTAATTGTTGGAGGAACCATTTTTTCATTAGCATTGACACTTTTTGTAATTCCGGCGATATATTTAATGTGGTCTAAAGCCAGAAAACATTATCCGGAATTTGATCATATCGAAGAATACGAGAGAGAAAGCAAATAATTTATTAGCCCTGAATTCACGAATTAATTTAAAAGAATTCGTGAATTTCCGGCAAAAGAAACCCAATATGAATACTACAATTTTGTTCCGCAGTTTACTACTATTCTTTCTTTGCATTACAAAAATAAATGCACAGGAAGTCCTGACTATTGAAGAGGCTATGAAAATAGCTTTAGAGAATAATTTTGAAATTAGAATTGCAAAAAACAACACCAAAATCAGCGAAACCAATGTAACTATTGGAAACGCTGGAATGCTGCCAATTGCAACAGCCTCGGTAACAGACAACAATAGCATTCAGAATTCATCTCAAACCCGTCAGGACGGCACTTCGACATCATTGGACAATGCTAAAAATAATAGCTTAAATTATGGTATAAATCTTGGCTGGACGGTTTTTGACGGAATGAAAATGTTTGCCAGATTAGATCAGTTAAAAGAACTTCAAAAATTAGGCGATTCTGAATTGAAGAGAACGGTTTTAGAAAAGATTGGTCAGGTAAATTCTGCTTATTATGATTTAGTGCAGCAGCAACAGCAATTAGCTGCTTTAGATACTACAATTGTAATTTCAAAACAAAGATTAGAATTAGCCCAAAACCGTTTCACAATCGGAAAAGCTTCAAAATTGGAGGTTTTAAATGCTCAGGTAGATTTAAATTCAGATCAGGTGGCGTTGCTAAGACAAAAAAAATCTTATGCGAATGCTAAAATTTTACTGAATCAATATTTGGCTCGTGACGCAAAAATTGATTTTAAAGTAACTGATTTAGTTGTTGTAGATAATACTTTGGTTTTGGCTAATTTGATGGATTTAGCACAAAAACAAAATCCGGCATTAGAATCTCAGGTTATCAATAAACGTATTGCAGAGTTGCAGCTTAAGCAAGTTCGGGCGAATCGTTATCCAATCGTCACTTTAAATTCAGGATATAATTTTTCTGACAGCCAATCTAGTTTAGGATTTACAAGTCAGTCTTCTGCAAGAGGTTTAAATTATGGTTTTACAGCATCAGTAAATGTATTTGATGGTTTTAATCAGCACCGAAATGAAAAAGTAGCCAAGCTTCAAATTGAAAACACTCAAATTGCAATCGAACAGCAAAACATGATTTTGAATACGCAATTGAGTACTGCTTTTCAAACTTATTTAACCAACTTAGAATTAATTGATCTGGAGGAAGATAATGAAGCAATTGCCAAACAAAATCTTCAAATTACTTTAGACAAATTTAGAATTGGAACGATCACAACTATCGATTTCAGAACAGCTCAGCTTAATTATGTAAATGCAAAAGTACGTTACAGCAACGCTCAATATGAGGCAAAATTATCTGAAATTGCCTTGAAAGAATTAGCTGGAAATATTAATTTTTAATTTAAATTTGTTTCCAAAACAAACTTAAATGATCTCATATAATACCAAAGATTGGTTTACCTTTATTTTCCATTTTCATAAATCAGATACTGTTAGAAAATTATTTCCGATTATGCTTGCTATCGGAATTTATGCTGCTGCAGTAGGTTATCTTGAAGTTGAATATTTTAAAATTGGAAAAAATGATTATATCCACAATATTCCAATTATGCACGGAATGTTGGGTTTTGTAATTTCATTATTGCTTGTTTTTAGAACCAATACTGCCTACGATCGTTGGTGGGAAGGACGTAAATTATGGGGCGGCCTTGTAAACAGCAGCCGAAACCTTACCATTAAACTTTCGGCAATGCTGAAAGATGAAAACGACAGGAAATTTTTCAGGAAATTTATTCCATTATACGCTGACATTCTGCATAAACACCTAAAAGATGATGAAATTAGCAAACAGCTTTTTGAAGATGTCGATTTAGAAATAGACCATCATAAACACAAGCCTAATCAGGTTAAAAGAATGATGTTTCATAAGATTAATGACTTATACGAAACAAAAAAACTCTCTGGCGATCAACTCCGAATTTTAAACGACGAATTACAATCGTTTACGGATATTTGCGGCGCTTGCGAAAGAATAAAAAACACACCTATTCCCTACTCTTACAGCGCTTTCATCAAGAAATTCATCTTTTTCTATACGATGACATTACCATTTGGATATTCCGTAAGTTTGGGATATCTGGTAGCTCCTGTAGTTGTTTTTATATTTTATGTATTGGCGAGTTTAGAACTTATTGCAGAAGAAATTGAAGATCCGTTTGGTGATGATGAAAATGATTTGCCAACGAAAAAAATATCGGAAAATATCAAAAAACATATCGAAGAACTGATTTAATAAAACGTTAAATCTGATTTAGTTGTATTTATTTTCATTAAATTTAGAGTCTACTCAAAAATTTAATGGCAATGCAAAATCAACGTGTTTTAATTCATCCGCCTCATTTATCCAATGAAAAATCATTAAAAACGCTCGTTGAAAACAGAAGTGTCTATACACTAAATCATTGCGAATTAAATCTTTTTGAAACGTATGAATCTTCTAAATTAGTTCCTTTAAAATTTAATGATTTTGTAGTAACAAGCATGTTGCGCGGCAAAAAAATAATGCATCTTTTTGATGAACCCGGATTTGATTATTTGCCCGGAGAAACTGTTGTTATTCCGTCGAATATTGAAATGAAAATTGATTTTCCGGAAGCCAGTAAAAATAACCCAACACAATGTCTGGCTTTAGCCATTGATAAAGCTAAAATAACCGATACTTTAAATTTTCTGAACGAACGTTATCCTAAAGAAGGGAAGGACGTTTTTTGGCAATTAAATTATCAGAATTATTTTTTTTATAATAATGTAGATCTCGCAGCAACAATAAACAAACTTATAAAAGAATGCATGAGCACTTCTATAACCAAAGATGCTTTGGCAGACTTGACTTTACAGGAATTATTAATTCGGATCATTCAGACTCAAACCATAAAATCAATTGATGAAGGCGTTACGGTTCATGCCAATAATCCCATTTTTGAAGTAACAGAATTTATTAAACTCAACTTAAAAGAAAATTTCAACATGAAAAGCCTGAGCGATAAAGCCTGTATGAGCACCACTTCTTTCTATCGCTTTTTTAAACGAGAATTAGGAATGAGCCCGATTGAGTATGTTTTGAATGAAAAAGTTAAACACGCTAAAAAATTACTCCAAAATCCCGGAATTCAAATTAATGAAGTGTGTTATTTATCTGGTTTTGAAGATGCTAATTACTTTATAAGATTATTCAAAAAACACGAAGGAATTACGCCTAAACAATATCAATTACTGCATGTGAATTAGTTTTTTTTTGAGGGACAAAGGTGAAGAGGTTCAGAGGGACAGAGGTTTTCTTTAAGGAATTGCTACTTTTCATTTCTATTGAGACGGATTCACAGCTTGTTGCTTTCGGATGTGATCTCTATTTGTTAAGATGAAACAAAAAAAGATAAAAAAGGCTCAAATTTCAATTGAAATTTGAGCCTTTTTTGTTCCAACATGAAACATGAAACTTGAAACATGAAACTAAAAAAACTTCCTAGTCATTCTGATTTCTCATTCCAAATAAGTCACCACTTTGAAACAATTTTAAATCATCTTTTAAAGCCTGATTATTTCTTTGTGTAACTGATGCTGCATCTAAATCACTTAAATCTGGTTTTCCGGCATTTACCCATGCAGTATACCAAAAACTCGCAGTTGCAGAAATAGCTTTTTTCATTTGATTTTCAACCATTCCGTTTAATTCCTGATGCAGTTTCTTCGCATATTCATCTGAGAAAACAGCCGTATTATATTTGCTTTTTAATACTTTTCCATCGGCATCCATTTTAAAAACCTGATTTTCTGGTGTTGAAGTTCTTAATTTTTTGTCAATGTCTAATAAAGGCTTCGCTAAACTGTGTGTATCATTAATCATATCCCAGATTGCTTTATGAACATCTGCGTAATACTGTGCCTGAGGAACATTTAACTTGTAATTTTTAGCATATAATTCAGGTAATCTGCTTTCCCAAAGAGAATGAATTCCTTTTTGATCGCTCAATTGTCCGTCATGATTTGCAGAAGTATGCAGCGGCATATGCGCATCTCCTATATAATGGCCTAAATCTGCGGCAAGAAATAAGATTTCTGCTCTGTTTTTATCTTTAAAAGCTTTGGTTAATTTAGCCATCATATCTTCTATGTACCACGGTAAAATCCCGTTGTCATTCAAGAATTTAGCATCGTATTTTTTCTTAGCTTCTTCTAAGGTTTTTGGTAAACTGTCTGCAGAACCAAAATTTTCCATATCTAAATAATGTCTCGGATTTTCATCTTTATAATTCAAGGCATATTTACGAATATCCGGTACTGAAGCTTCTTGTGTAATAAAATCAATATGATTGTAAAAGAAAATCTGGATTGGATGTGGTAAAGCCATTACTGCAGCTTTATTAATACGTTCGTGGCCAACGATTCCCCAGGATAATGTCAAAAAACCAATGGCTAATACGAATAAGGCGATTAGTTTTGGTTTCATTTTAGAATTTTTCATTTGTAATTTGTTTGAGGGTGCAAATTTATTTTATTTAAGCATAATTCAAAGCAATACGGCCTAAGATTATATAAAATTAATTTTTATTTATTTATAAAAGAGAAGTATTGAAATCTTCTTCTATTTCTAAAAGTTCTTTGTAGATTTGTTTTGTTTTCATTTCCAAATCTTAACCTATGCGCCGTATTCTATCCAGTATTGTTTCCTTTCTTTTTATTTCGATTTGTTCAGCACAAAATGATGACATTGTGCAGCTTAAAAACGTTAGCGACACTATTTTAAATACCAAAAGAACATTATTCGTTTCAGGACAATTAGATCCTCTTAAAACAATGCAAAAGTTATTTCCGGGTAAACTATACAATATGTCAGATCATAACACTTTTATGAGCTGGAAATGTAAAAGCTGTAAACCTGTTGCTTATACTGATGCAAATGGTGAAGAAGGAGATCAATTATTTCCTTATACCAATGGTGTTGCTACAAGATTACTTACCACAATTGACTACTCAGATTCTAAAGGAAACCAATTTAAGTTTCTTGTTTTTAATCATTCTGTTTATGATGCTGACGGATTGCAGACGAGCAGATTTACAGGAGGTCTTCTAGGCGTTGCCAAATTTGCAAAAAATGATAATACCTGGGAAATGAAATCTTTTCAGCCTGCCATTCAGGCTTTTGGTTCTTTTGCTCAATCTCCCGTGCCAAAATTGGTACAAATTGGTGAAGACCAATACGCATTAACACTTGTACATGCCAATGGCGGAGGAGGCGCCCCATATTCCGGTAATCTTTATCTTCTTGTTGGTTTTGATGGGAAATACCAGCCTTTAATGGAAGTGAATTATTATACTCTTTTTAACAGCAGCAGCTCAGAGTGGTCAAGTTCTTACACGGTTGTAAACGATAATAATAAAAAGTTTTTCAGGGATTTTGTCATAACAACAACTGGTTCCTATAAAAAAGCAAAAGGTACTGAAGATGATTATGAAGTAGATTTACCAAGTGAAATTGCCGGAATGGCCAAAACTAAAAAGCAATTTAATTTTGTAATTGAAAGACATTTTTTATTTAAAGGAAAGCGTTATACTATTGTAGGCAAGCCTGTTGTGAAATTTTCAAACTTAAAATAATTTTTCACGATATAAGTTATATAAATTCATATTAAAGTTTATGCGATTTTTGAAATAAAAAATTACTGTGAATTTCAAAAAAAGGAAATAAAAAAGCAATCTTTCGAATATTATATTAAATGAACTTATATAACTTATATGGTAAAAAAATTAATTCAGATAAATAATCGAAATTAAACTCAAACCTGCAATAAATATCCAAAGAAAAACGCCTTGTAATAAAGGCTTCACTCCTACTGTTTTTAAAGAGTTTATATTTAAAGTTGCTCCTATTAAAAACAAAGTTATGGTCAAACCAATTTTAGCAATGCTAACAATTGACGGAGCAATAATAGCTGTTGCGGGTACATAGGTATTGAAAAGCATTGCCAAAATAAACAAACCAATAAAATATGGGATTTTTATTTTTGTTCCGGTGCTTCCCTGTTGCTTTTTGAAAATTGCAGCCGTTAGAAGTGAAATCGGAATAATCCATAATGCTCTGGCAAGCTTTACCGTTGTTGCAATTTGCAAAGCTTCAGTTCCGTATTTATTGGCCGCACCAACGACAGAACTTGTATCGTGAATGGCAATAGCACACCACAAACCGAATTCTCTTTGAGACAAATCAAGTTGATGACCAATAAATGGGAAAGCAAATAATGCGATAGAATTCAATACAAAAATAACTCCCAGAGCTATAGAAGTCTGGTTTTCATTTGATTTTATTACCGGAGAAATGGCCGCAATAGCACTTCCGCCACAAATTGCGGTTCCACAAGAAATTAAATGCGATGTTTTTTTATCGGTTTTAAGCCATTTTCCTAAAAGTGTCCCGAAAATTAAAGTGCTGAAAATAGAAAATATGGTTAACAAAAGACCTTCTTTTCCTGCTGAAATTGCTGATGTAGCATTCATTCCGAAACCTAAACCTACAACCGAAAACTGAAGTAAAAAAGTAATCGCTTTGCTGTTGAATGTTACAAACGGATTTCCGAAAATATTGACAATCAAAACGCCTAACAATAAAGCAATTGGCGGAGAAATAATTGAGAATAAACACAAAACGATAACCGCAGCAAAAAGAGATTGCTGAAAATAAAGGTTAACTTCTACTAAATGTGCTGCTGAATGTTGTTGCGTTTTCAAAATAAGGTACTTGATATTACCTTACAAAGGTCTGCCCTTTATATTGAAATCGCCAATCGTTATTTACAATCGACTATAACTTCAGGTTATAGTAAGATGAAATATTTTGGATAAATAACTCTGATAAAGGATCTGATTTCCCGAGTAATGTAATGATGTAAAAGTATCTTTCGATGGATAAATTATCTACATCTAAAACAATCAATTCATTATTTTTAAGCTCTTTATCAACTGCGTGTATTGACATGAATGCAAAACAATCTGAATTTAATAAATACGATTTTATGCTTTCTGTACTTCCTAACTGCATTTCGATTTGCAAATCTGAAAACTTTACGCCAACTTGTTTCAAAGCATATTCTATAACTTCAAGTGTTCCAGAACCTCGTTCTCTTGTTATAAATTGAAGTGATTTTAAATCGTCAAGCGAAATTTCATTCTGTTTTGCTAAAGGATTTTTACTGCTGCAAACCAAAACCAATTCATCTTTTAAAAATTGTACATATTTAATAGATTGATTTTTGGATTGTCCTTCTACAATTCCAATTTCGATTTCCTTGTTGATTAAAGCGTTTTCAATTTGTTCTGTATTTCCATTTAGCAAATTGACTTTTATTTCTTTTTGCTTTTGATGAAAACGAGCTAGAACCGGAGAAATAATATATTGTGAAATTGTCGTACTTGTTCCTAACCTTAATAAACCCTGACGTTCGCTGATGAATGAACTCATATCAAAATCGATTTCGCGGTAAATTTCGAAGATATTTTTGGTATGTTTTAAAAGGATTTCTCCAGCTGGAGTTAAGGCAATTTTAGAACCGTTTCTTTCAAAAAGTTTCGTTTTATAGGTTTCTTCAAGTTCCTGAATATGTTTAGAAACGGCTGGCTGCGTAATATACAATTCTGTTGCCGCTTTAGTAAAGTTAAGGCGGAGCGCAACGGTGTAGAAAACTTTTAGCCTGAAATCCATAATTTATTGATTTGAAAATGAAACACAAATTTCACTAATTTACACGGATTTATATCTATGAAAGTGAATCTTGTGATATGTAGTCCCTACGGGACAAATTTACTTGGTTGTTTTTAAATTCTACCAATATGTTACTCCTAACGGAGTATTGTTGTAGATTATATCAATTTAATATTGATACAAAAGTATAAGTATATCTCGTAGAGATTATATATTGGTAGTATGTGATTTAAGTCGCAATTTTGTTCCGTAGGAACTACATATTTTAATAGTTATTATCTAACCAACCCACATATCCCATTAATGACAATACTTATAAAAATATCATTTTTTAATTTGATTGAAATCAATAGTAACAAAAATTTATTTAAAAATTAATTTCGACAACGAAAAGCTATAACTATATTTTGTTGATAAATCGAAATTTACAACAACCCATTATATTTTCTAACAAACCATTCTATCGTTAATAAAGCTGCAATTAAAATCAACAAACAAACCCAATCAATTAAAGGAGTTTTTGTAGAAATATTTTTTTCTATTGATTTGTATTCTTTGTTTTCTAAAAGTTGCTGAATCAAATCATCGGCCTGATTTTCAAAAAAAGCTTTTCCGTTGGTTTGCAATGCTAGTTGTTTTAGTTTTACAACATCAGGGTTTACAAATTGTTTTTCGATATCGAAATCTAAAATTTCAAAATGACTTGAATAGGAAGTGTTCGAATTTAATTCTTTTACGGAGAAATTATATTTTCCCGCTGCCAAACCATCCAGATTTGCTGCAAATGAATTATTTCCTTTTAATAAATCGTAGTTTTTAGTTTGTTTGTTTGCAGCGTTTGTAACGGTGATTGTTAATCTTGCTTTTTCATCAAACTCATAATTTTTATTGAAGTATTGTGCGTTGATGACAATTGCTTCTCCTGAATTATAAAAGCTTTCGTGCGTTACAACCAATGATTTTTTTGATGTTGATGTTGCCAAATACTGAATTATTTTATCAACAAAAACGTCATATTTATCAAATGACTGATTATCGATATGGCTTTGCAAACGCCATTTCCAGCTATTTTCTCCTAAAAGAAAAGCTGTTCGTTTGCCTTGATTTTCGGCGAAAGCCAATAGCGGCGCATTGGTAGAAACGTTTCTAATTTTTGAAGAAAGTAAAACAGAAACATTTCCGTTTGTTGTAATGGTTCCGAATAAATTTTGCAATGGCGGGAAATTTTCAAAACCTATATTATCAATCGCAAACAAATTAAACTGAGGTTGAAATTCAGTTAAATAATCTTCTATTTGATTGCTCATTTTAAATACCAGATTATTCTGTTGTTGGTTCAGAAAATTAAAATCGGTACTGTTTCCTGTAATTATAAAAGTGTTTGTTCCTGCCAATTTATTATTATCAAAAATAGCTTTGAAGGCTGTATTTGGCTGATATAAAACTAAAACTGAAGCTTCTTGCAATAAATTCAGTTCATTTGGTTTAACTAAAATTACTTTGCGTTGCGCATTAACTTCTATGGAACTTTTTAGCGCCGCAACATCAGGATGGTTTATAGCTGAAACTATTGCAATTGTCGATTTTTGATCTATAATTTCGACAGCAAAGTTCTTGATATTATTGTAACTGTTTTTCTCTTTTAAGTTGGATGAAATACTGGCTTTAAAAATTTGTAAACCTACTTTATCTGCAGGTAAAAGCAGATTTAAAGTTGCTGTTTTTTTTGATGGAGAAAATGAAACACTTTCTTTTGCTACAACTGTATTTCCTTGCGAAATAGTAAAATTTGCTGTTGTATTTTTATCGCCCGCATATTGCAGAAAAACTTCAACGGGGAATTTATTTTTATGAAAAGCGTATTTATTGACGTTTAATTGATTGATTTTTAAATCAAAAAACGTGGTTGTATCTCCCACAACCAAAGGATAAACTTTATTGACAGGATCAAAACGATATACATAATCGTTTCCTGTAGTTTGATTTCCGTCGGTAATGATAACCGTTGGGAAAATCAGGTTTTTGTTGATGCTTTTTAAGTTTTTTGCAACTTCATCTAAATTGGTTTGTTTTCCTTTAAAATCAAATTGCTCCGAGGTTTTAAAATCGGCATCAAATTGATAAGACTGAATTTCAAATTTTTCTTTTAGTGCTGGATTCGAAACTAGTTTTTGATATAATTCAACAACTTTTTTATCTGATTTTAAGGCTGTAATCGAACTTGAATTATCTACCGCAATTGCCAAAGGCGTTTTGGTAATTTCAAGTGCATTTTTGGTGATGATTGGATTAATTAATAAAAGCAATAATCCGAAAATGGCCAGAAAACGCAAAAAAGCCAAAAACCAAATCACATTTGATTTGTTTTTGGCTTTGAAAAAATATTGAAAAAACGACAAACCACCTGCTATTACTAAAGAAAGTAATAATAATAAAATCGTGTTTGTAGTCATATATATTTTTAGTTTATAGTTTTGAGTTTATAGTTTTTGGTTGCAGAACAATAAACAACAAACCATCAACAATTAACAATATTAAGTTAGCATTCCTCCGCAAACATTAAGTACTTGTCCTGTAATGTAAGCACTCATGTCTGAAGCTAAGAAAAGACATGCATTGGCAACATCTTCTGTAGTTCCTCCGCGTTTTAACGGAATTCCTTCTCTCCAGCCCTTTACTACATCTTCAGATAATTTTGCAGTCATTTCTGTTTCAATAAATCCAGGAGCGATTGCGTTGCAACGAATATTACGTGAACCTAACTCTAATGCTACTGATTTTGTAAAACCAATTGCACCTGCTTTTGATGCTGCATAATTAGTTTGACCTGCATTTCCTGAAACTCCTACTACAGAACTAATATTGATGATAGAACCTGCACGTTGCTTAAGAAAAGTTTTTTGAATTGCTTTTGTCATATTAAAAACCGATTTCAGGTTAACATCTATAACCTGGTCAAAATCAGCTTCAGACATACGCATTAATAAATTATCTTTTGTAATTCCTGCGTTGTTGATCAAGATGTCAACTGTCCCAAAATCAGCTAAAACAGCTTCTACAAAAGTTTGTGCTTCATTAAAATCGGCCGCATTCGATTGGTATCCTTTTGCTTTAACTCCTAAACTGTTCAGTTCAGCTTCTAAAGCTTCTGCAGAAGCTGCAGATGAACTGTAGGTAAATGCAACATTTGCACCGTGTTTAGCGAAAACTTCAGCAATTCCTTTCCCAATTCCACGACTAGCGCCCGTAATAATGGCAACTTTTCCTTCTAGTAATTTCATATTCAAAATTAATTTTATTTTTATTTTGTTATTCCTGTATCCTGCAATTAAAAACAATCACAGAAAATATGGATCATTCAGGGGCTTTGAATGACATGTCAAATATATGATAATTCCCTTTTTAAAAAAATAGCAAATGTATATTTATAGAAAGAGAGTACGTTTTAAAAATAGTTAAGAGAATTATTCACAAAAAAACCGCTTCAAATTATGAAACGGTTTTTATAATGATTTTACTGTATGTTAGCATTCTAATATAGTTCCATCAGGTAAAAATGTTGGCAAACAAGGTACTTCGCCAATTATATGTGCACATGGATAATTAGGATAATTTGCCGGATTAGCTCCAATTGGGGCCCAATCTCCATCAGCGCAAGCGCCTACTTGCGGCGGCGTATTTTTTCCTTTTCCAATGATGCTTTTTTGTTCTTCTTTTCCAAGAACTTCTATTCCTCTAAAATTTATAAGTGCTTTTATCATAATAATTAGGTTATTAAATATTGTTGACTCAATCCTTTTAAGTCTGTTGAGATTCAGACTTATAATTAAAAAAGAAGAAAAAAAACAGTCCAAAAAAATGAACTGCTTTCTCCAAATAAAAATTAAAACTAAACGATTAAAATGCTGATGGATAGTTTGAATTAATGAGAAAAAATAAAATTCCCACAATTACCACCGTAATCAATATACTGTACATTGATAATTTAAAATTCTGTGTACCTGTCGCTTTGTCTTCCCTTCTTTGTTTCACAAGTTCAAAAATCAGGAATGGAATCATTATTAATATTAAGAGATACATATAATATCTCGCATATTCTCTTCCCCATATTTGCGATACAGCGATATGAAACAGGAAACCTAAAATAAGAATAATCCTGAATGGTGTATAATAGTTTTTTATCATGTTATTCAAAATTTAAAATATTTTAATATTTCTAAAATATTTTGAAAGAAAGCAGCTCAAAAAGGGATCTGCTTTCTTTACTATACATTAAACTAAAACTTTTTTTTACAATAACCAAACTGACATTCTAAATGAGCTTGAAGAACTTGTAAATGTGTAAACTGTATTTGTATACCCCATTTTAAAGCTTTCTTTTTTCACATAGATTCCGTTTGGATCTACCAAATGACTATCAAAACTTGCCAGGAATGCCGGTGCCGGTGCTGTTGTATTTCCGCTCCATGATTTGTGTTTTAAAATAATCTTTTTACCAGCCGCATCTTCTATTATATCTACATAATGAAAAATAGCTGATCGCCCAGAAAAAGTGTAGTAAATGAAATTTCCTAATGAATGATTTGTATAGATCTGAATTGAAGTAACAAATTGACCCGCCGGTAATAATGCATTTATTTTATCAAGTTCTTCATAGAATAATTGCGAATTAGTTGGTGCATCTTCTATATAATCACCAGGATAATAACCAAATGCAAGGGTAGATCTGCCAGGCAGCAACAATTTATAATCATCTGTTAGTGTAGGTGGTGTATTTGTAAATTTAATGGTTGCAGTTACTCCGCCAGTTCCCGTTGCTACAAAATTTGTAGTAGTTTCATCGTAAACAAAATTTGATAATTTTTGCCCTTTTACTACTACCGCAGGTTTTACTACTGCGCCTGTAGGTGTAAATGATAATGCCAAGTTGATACTTTTGTTAGAATTTGGTACTAAAGATGTAGCCACACCAAAACGTGCATTTGTATTATAATTAAATTCAAACTGTTCTATTGAAGACCCGTCATTTATTTCAACTAATCTAAACAAAGGGCTTGTAGGAGTTCCTGTTATATTTTGATTTATAACAATACTTTCTGCCAAATCTGTCCAGTCTTGTGCCGTTGCTTTTACAAATCTTAATTCATGACCATTTCTATTCGTTCTAAAAATAATCTCTCCGTTTTCCTGCCCGTAGTAAAAAAATTGAAAATCACCCAAATATCCTTTACCAACAAGTGCGGCTGTCGGATAGTTATTAGAATCTGATAAAAGATGAATTTTATTGGCTGTCGTGAAAACCAGACTTACCGTGCTTCCTGTCTGAATTTCATACTGACTTCTCTTTACAATTGCATCACCTTCGTGTTTAGAATCACTAAAATCTGATGCCATATCTACTTTGCCGTCTGGCAAAAATTTAAAAATATGAGTAAAACCACCTAATTGTGTACTATCTGTATAGTAAACTGCCTTCCATCCTTCTTGCGATGAAAGCAGTAAATCATTTAATTCCGTTTTACGGGCATTTAATCGCTCTGTAGGAGTCTGATCAAATTTTTGATCAACTTCTGTATTTGTACATGCACCCAATACTATTGCTGCAAAAGCAATTATCAAGTACTTATATATATATTTTACTTTCATAATATTGATTTTTATATTAATTATTGCTCATTATTATTGAGGTCTTAGTCGTTGATAACGGCATCAGTATTTTTTTGCGCTTCATCTCTTAAAGCATAAAAATCAATACCAAAAGCGTCTTTATAATACTGAACTACAATTGCTTCTTTCTTTTTGATATTAGCTAAACCAACCGGATCTGTTACACTAGCCAAAATTGCAGCATATTCTGCTTTTGAACTTGTTAAGATAATAGATGCCGTTTCTGCAAAATCTTCTATAACGTTTAATCTGGCGTAACTTGTTACAAACCCCAGTTCTCTAGAGTCTGATGTAGCTTCTACATACCAGCTTGAAGTGTATCCGGAAGGAGTTAATTTTGCCCACGCCTGTACATCAAAAGGTTTTGTCTGATTTAAGATGTGTACATATTCATGCTGAATTGTATGAATAAATTCTGTAACTTCATCTCTACTTGTTCTGTCTAAATTATCTACCTGAAAAAGTGAAACTCTTTGACCTCCTTCGGCAAGACCTAAGGTTATTGTTCCTGTTGAATTACGATTTATACCTCCAACCAAAACAAATTCTCTTGGTGCAATTTTTTTAACAAAATCTGCACCTCCAATTGTTGAATAACTATCGATCCAGATTTTTTTAACAACCTCTAGTGCAGGCTGAACTTTATCTACCGTTGGCGGAAACAAATAGCGGCTGTTGTCTACCAGGTTTTGATTCCATTCATAATAAACCTTAATATTATATGGGTCTAAAAAACTCGAATCTATCCATCTGTCCAAATCTGTTTTAACAGGCTCTGAATAGTCTAATTGACTTTCGGTTAGCTGGTCTTCCTGAGCACAGGATACAAAAAACAATACTCCTGTAATTGCTATAATAACTTTATATATTTTTAATATTTTCATAATACTTAAAATTAAATTTTTATCGAGGATTTTTTTCAATTCCTAAATCTGATGCTCTTTGTGGTATTTGTAAAGCTCTTCGCTTGTCATCCTTCACTAAAACATTGTTTCTTATTATCTGGCCAAACTGATATGTGTTGTGCTCTACAACAAGATTAAAGCGTTTTATATCAAACCATCTTAATCCTTCATGTATAAATTCTCTTCTTCTTGCCTCGGCGATAGCTTTTATATAAGAAGTTTGTACCGGAGTTAATGCATAATATGGTGTAAATTCATTGGCAACTGCCGGATAAAAATCAACGATATCTTCTTCTGTTAACACATCTGTAGCTGGATTATAGCCCGATGTTCTCGTTGCCAGAAAATATTCTAATTCAGCATTTGCTTCATCAATTTGATTTTTCATTACGTGCGCTTCAATTCTGTTTAAGAAGAATTCATCATTACTTAAAAGTACCGTACCTGTATAAGGTTCTCCAATACCTGCAGTTACATTTGTATATTTAAAGTATTCATAGAATTTAGGCACTAAAACTGTTACTCCGCCTCTGTATTGACCAGAAGGAATTATCAGCCAGCGTTTACCCCAGATGTTTGTTTCTGGTCCTAAAATTTCATCAGATCTGTTTCCTGCCAAAGTAAATCTAAGGGAATAACTTCTGCCCCAAATTGAGTTAGGGTAATCTACTAATAAGTTTGTAGGCTGTTCTACCCTTGAAAATTCAACTGGTCTGTCTGCAAAAGCTGTTGCATTAAAGGCTGCATAATCTCTAAGATTAGCAGGTTCAGAACCTAACCCTTTCGAAATTTCAAGTACTTTATCCCAATCACCTTTTATTAAATAAAAACGACTGGCAAAAGCTTTGGCTGCTTCAACATTAAAATGGTATTTAACTTCTTTATAATCGCTAGTTATATATTTTAATCCTTCTGTAAGATCCTGCTCAATAAAATCAAATACTTCCTTAACAGTGTTTCGTTTGTATTTTTCTAATAAAGCTCCTTCCGGTTTTGTTACATACGGAATTCCTAAATCTGTGGCTGCAGTTGCAGGATTATATCTGTTTGACCAAAATTGAACCAGCATAAAATGAGAATAAGCTCTTGCTACTAATGCTTCGCCCTTTTGCGGGTTTAAGCTGGCAGGATTACCTAACTCTTCAATTGAGACCAAAGCCTGATTGGCAGCGGCTATTGCTTCGTATGATGCATTCCAAAAAGCTGATTCTGTATCAATTCCTATTTGAGTTTGCATTTCCCAATTGTAGCTCTGGGTGTTGTCCGTGTTTGCCTCTTGCATTTCGCTGTCAAATACATTATCTGACATTGTTTCTGCAATACTCATATATGTTCTGTTTGGATAAGCGGTAACCAAAAGTTCTGAGATTTTCTCAGGTGTGTCAATTTGAGTTCTGTTATCTGGTATCTCTGATAAAAAATCATCACAGCTGGTAAGACTTATCAATACTAATAATGATAAGGTAATTTTTATATTTTTCATAATCAATTATATTAAAATGAAATATTTATTGCAAAAGTATATTGTGACGTAATTGGAAATGCCACACCTCCTGTATTACGAAATTCAGGATCCTGTCCGTGCAAATCTTTGTCTGCATATATTAACCACGGATTTACTGCTGATCCTTTTAAGGTGAAAGTACTCAACCCTAATTTTCTCTTGTAATCTTTAGGAAATTCCCAGCTAAGTGAAACGTTTTTCAACCTCACAAAATCACCGTCTGCTACCCTAACATTTGAAAAATTATAAGTGTTATAAGCGATTTCTAAATTATCTTCTCCATAATTTCTATTTAATAACCTATCAGCAATTACAGGAACATTAGTATATTTTTCGTCTCCGGGATTTATCCATCTGTTTGTATATTCTTTAGTAAAAACTGTTAAATCATTATATTCGTTGCTGTAAACAGGATTTAAACGAACTTTGTTTCCTCCTGATCCTACTACAAAAACATACAAAGACCAGTTTTTATAAGTAAACGTATTGGCTAAACCAATTGATTTATTTGGTTCTATCGACCCTTCATACTTTAAATAATTCGTTACGTCTTTCGTATCTTGAAAATCAGCCCCAGTTATATTGCTTGTAGCTCCGTCCTGTAAGTTAAAGGTTGGTAATCCCTGGTTATTTAATCCGGTAAATTCGTAAGAATAAATTGAATTTCTAGGATGTCCAACTGCATTTCCTCCATTTGAATCAACTAAATCAAATGCTGACGGCCTATTTTGCAATTTTGTAATTTTTTGATCATAAACAGAGAAGTTTAATGTTGTTGACCATTTAAAATTATCTGTTACAATGTTTTGAGTAGTAAAACCAACCTCAATACCTTTGGTTTCCATGTCTGCGTTATTTCCCTGCTTAACAGATTCTCCACCGATACCTGAAGTAATTACGTAATCGATCAAATCAAATGCTTTACGGCTGTAAACATCTGTAGTAAATTGAATTCTGTTATTGAACATAGCTAAATCCAGACCAATATTTGTCTCGAATTGTTTTTCCCAAGTCAAATCCTGATTCTGCAAATCTTCAATTCTAATTGCATTTTCTCTATCTGAAAGGTTAAAACGATCTGTTATAAAACTTTTGTAAATTGCTAATGAATTTGTTGCAGGACCAGCTGTTGCTGTAAGTCCGTAAGAAGCTCTTAAAGCTAAATTATTTACAGATTCAACATTTTTCATGAAATTTTCTTCCTTAATATTCCATTTTCCACTGAAAGTATAAGTCGGAAGCCATCTTGACGAATTACTGTTTCCTTGTCTGTTTGATCCATCATAACGACCTGTTACAGATGCTGTATAGCGGCGATCATAGGTATATCCTACTTTTCCAAAAAAACCAACTGTTCTTTCTCTCTCTGCTCCAAATTCATAATAAGAATCTCCTCCATTTACTATTTTTTCAATAATTTTTGGATCAATAAAAGAGGTGAAACCTTTATCATACTGAAGTCCAACAGCCGTAAAATTATCATTATTTCTATCTAACGATCTAAGCTCTGTACCAAAGAAACCTTCTACTTCATGTTTATCCTGTATTGTATTTCTGTAAGTAATACTATTTCTGATATTATATGAAGTCATATCATTGCTGAATTTTCTTAAAAATCCACCACTTGGCAATACCGATATTTTTGGTGCTGTTAAATCATTTGGATCCTGATAAAGAAATACATTCGCTTCTTGTATCTGAGCATTTTCAGTATCACCAACACCTGCATTATAGGCTCCAACTACATTTGAACCTTCATAAATTTTATGCTCTCTTGAAGTATTAGCATAACGTGCAGAACCAGTAAGATTATAAGTTAAATTTTTATTTAGTTTATAATCTAAGTCCATTTGAAAACGAATGTCTTTAACTTTTATTTCTAACTTGTTATTTTCTAATTCGTTAATAATATTCATTGGCGCCCAATTGTTTTGATAATATTCTAAATTACCATTATCATCATAGGGTCTTAAAGTTCTGCTTGTACTCAAAACATAATTAAACGGATTGATGTCAAAATCTCTGGTTGTTTTTCCAAAAACAACATCTTGTTTGCTTTCATAAGAACCAGGCGCTTCCTGATCACGAATAGAAGCTAGTGTAGATAAAGTTATACTCAATCTGTCGTTTACGAAAAAAGTTCCTTTTATGTTTGATGATAATTGTTTTACTTTATCAGCAATGGTCCATCCCGGATCTGCATAATAACCCAATGAAGCGTAAAAAGTGTTGTTTTTTCCGCCACCAGAAAAACTTAAAGAGTGATTTTGAGTGATAGATGGTCTGAATAAAACATTAAACCAATCTGTATTCGCTAATTCGTATTTCTTTAAAAAATTATTGATATAAGGTTGCTCATTTTTAACACCAAATTGACCACCTGATGTTTCATAACTATTTATTTCTTTTGCCAGAATATTATACGCTCCTCCAAATCTTCCTGTGTAGGAAGAACTTAAATCTAAATATCCTTTGCCTCTCATTTCCTGAAAAACACTCATTGATTCCTGGGAGTTTAAGATATCGTATTGTGTATAACTTGGCACTGTTCTTACTGTATTTTCAACAGAATAGCTCACTTTTAGCGGTGAATCTCTACGGCCTTGTTTTGTTGTAACAACTACAACACCATTTAATGATCTTGAACCATAAATTGAGGTTGCAGATGCATCTTTAAGTACCTCAATACTCTGAATATCATTTGCATTTAAACCCGCAACTGCAGAACTTAACAAAGTAGATGAATTTCCAGAAGCTAAATCAGCAAACGAAATATTAATAATATCTTCCTGAACAACACCATCAATTACCCATAATGGCTTTGTATCCCCAAAAATAGAAGAAGATCCACGAACAGTAATTTTAGGAGCTGTACCAAAAGTACCAGTTACGTTTTGAACGGTAACACCGGCAGCTTTACCTTCAATCATTCTACTTACGTCTACAACACCGTCAACTTTTAATTCTGCACCAGAAATTTTACTGATTGCTCCTGTAAAAGTTCTTTTAGATGTTTTTTCGTAACCTGTAGTAACTACAACTTCTTTTAAGTTTTGTCCTGATTCACTTAAAATAATGGTTGGAGTAGTATTTTCTATTCCTATTTCTTTTGTTTCCATACCAACATAAGAAATAACAAGACCGGTGCTATTCGCTGGCATTTCGATAGAAAAATTACCATCAAAATCTGTCAATACAGCTATTTTAGTTCCTTTAGCCAATACTGTTGCTCCAGGCAAAGGTACTCCGCTTGGGTCGGTAACTTTTCCTTTAATAATTGGTCCTGCGGTTAATATTTCAAAAAGCGAATCACGATTATCTGCTTTTGCAAAAGGATCTGCAATTGCACTTTTTTGTAAAATAATCTGATTGCTAATTTCTGAGTAACTGATATTAAAAGGCGCCAGAATTCGGCTAAGAATACTAGACAGCATTTCATTATTAGCATCAATACTAACTTTATAATTTAATTGAGGAAGTCTTGAATTGTAAGAAAATTTTACATGAGCAGACTTTTCAATTTTAGACAATGCATTGTCCAAGGTTAAATTTTCAACTGTAATTGTAACTTTGGTATCTAGTTTTTTCTGCCCGTTTATACTGTTTGCCATTGTAACACTTGAAAACACAAGTGCTAAGACAAACTGAAATAGCGTTATTTTCATGATTCGGTAGAGTAATCGTTGTTTAACAACTGGTTTTTTCATAATTTTGGTGTGTTTTGATTAATACTGTTCGAGTGTATTTTTAAGAAACGTAATGAATGACTCTTTACAGAGAGAAATTCAATTTTATTAAGTGTCGATAATGTTACAGCATTTCGGCACTTTTTTAATTCATTTTATTCTCACATAGGCGTTTAATGATATTTGGTTTAAGTTTAGTTTTTTAGATAAAATTTATTTGAAATAAATATGCTTAATTACAACCTTCTGAATGTATGGTAATTTGATTTCCATTCATCTCGAATGTACTATCACCGCCAATACTTTTGCAAATGATTTTAAGTTTCTCTGATAATGGCTGATCGCTTAATGAGGTTGTTAAGTGGCAATCTTTAAGTTTATCTTTAGGATAATCGATATCAACTAAATAAGCCTGCTCGATTGTTTCAAAAATTTGAGCAATCGGAATATCGTTAAATTCAAAGCTTAGCTGTTCAATATTTCCAACACTATGAACTAAAACTTCATCTTTAGTGATATTGGTTATTTTATTAAAAACCAAATCTTTACGAATAAAACGAAGCGCCTGATTAGGAAGTAGTACGATTTCGCGATCGCTTGATTTAGAAATTAAACTGTTTGATTGTATCCTTACTTTACCGGTGCGAACAAGAACTTCAACATTTTGTTGGTCCTGATATGCTTTAATTCTAAAACTAGTACCAACTACTCTTGTTACAATTTCGTTTGCGTAAACAAAAAAAGGCTTTTTTGGATTTTTACTAATTTCAAAGAAACCTTCGCCGGATAAATAGACCTTTCTTTCATTCCCGGTAAAGATTTTAGGATAACTTAATTTACTATTGGGTTGTAATAAAACAGAACTTCCATCAGATAACGTAATGATTTGAGATATTTCTGAATTATTAGTTTGCTCCACCAAACCTTCATTATTATCTTCGATCAATTCGTTGTATGTAACAACATTATTATTGATTATACTATTATTTTTAAAAACATAAAGAGATATAAAAATCAATAAAATAGCAGCAGCTGCACAACTCAACCAATGCTTTTGTAAAAACCTTGTTGTTGATTTTGAAGTATGGTTGTAAAAATTTTCTTTTTCTTCGATTTTACTCCAGGTAGATTCTAATGCTTCAAGAATATCATTCTGAGATAAATTAGCATCAGTAACTTTCATTGCTAATAATAAAAGTCTGGCATCCTCAACTAATTTTGCTCGTTGACGATTTTCTAAAGTCCATTCCTCCCAGCCTTGTTCATCAATTTTTGAAAGAATCCACAATTGAAATGATTCATCAGCTAAAAAATCTTCGATTTCGGTATAATTATTACGTTTTTGCATCTAAAAATAAGGTTACAAAAACATAGAGGACAACTTTCTTATTACATACTCACCTATTTGTGATTATTTTTAAGTTTTTTTTAAGAAAATTGTAAAACCCCTGAAGATAGTAGTAAAATATAAGACAAATTACCCTTCCATTCTTTACGAAGACTTAATAATCCACGATATAACAAGTTATTTGCCGATTGATAATTAACATCCAGCAATTCTGCAATTTGTTCTACCGCCAGGCCCTGATGATATCTAAGATATAAAGCTTCTTTTTGACGAGGAGGCAAATCGTTTAATAATTTATTTAAATATAAAACACGTTCTGCAGTTACTTCGTCTTCAACTAATTCATTTTCTATCGAAAAATCAAATAGAAATTCAAGTGCTTCCGTAGAAGTTGTTTTACGAAAAATGTGATCTCTCTGAAATAAGCGGGCAATTCTTTTTCTAACGCTCGATAATAAGTAAGCTTTTACGATTACATTTTCCTGCAGCGAGTTTCGATAAACCCATACATCAGCAAAAACATCCTGAACACAATCCTGCACTTTTTCCTGAAATGGAGAAAGTGAATTTCCGTAACTAATTAAGTCATTGTAATATCTTTCAAAAAGTAACGAAAAAGATTTTTCATCACCAGCTTTTAGATTACTCCAAAGTGTACTATCATCTAAAAACTTACTGTTTAAAATTTGGCGTTTCATATTTATCGGAGCGTATTATCGAAATTGGCTTTTCTTAACACAAAGAGAATAGTATTTTAACATTATCTTTTCATATTGTTCGATAAATATATAAAAGCAAAAATATAAAAGCAATTTATTTACAAAAAAGGAGCGGTTTCTTAATAGAAAACCGCTCCTTACCTTTGACTGCATCAGGGATCTTAAATAAATGTTAAAAAATATTTTTATTTGAAGAACCTTACAATTGTGAGATTTTACAGATACTTATATCAGTTTATTCCTTAATAAATTTGGCAACTGAAGATCCGTTATCTGTTTTAATTTTCAATAAATAATTACCTGTTCTTAACTTCGAAACATCAATACTAGAAATATTTTTAGCATTTGGAACAGCAATTACAAGTCGTCCCAAAATATCATAAATCGACATTGATTCAATTTCGATATCATTCTTTAAAGAAATATTCAAAACATCTTTGGCAGGATTTGGATAAAGACTAAAATATTTTGAAAATTCAAAATTTTGAACACCCAAAGTCTGAAAAGTTGAGGTCGCTTTATTTGTCAAAATCGGTAAATTATAATCAAAATATATATTGGCATCATTTGTAAACGAGTCACCCACTTGCAATGTTGATAATGTCTTGATTTTAAAAGCAATATATCCGTCATTATTCGCATTATCAAAAGGAAGATTTATATTCTCAAAAACAAATTCAACCTTATTATTATTCGAAATTTTTGTAATATATGAATGACTTGCGCTAGTTGGTATTAAAGTTGAAATATCAAATTTAGATAAATCAATCACATCTTTTACAACAATACTTTTAGCTGAATATGACCCCTTATTTTCAAATCGAATTAGATAATGAACATATTGTCCAATTAACTGTGATTTGATTACATTTCCTTCTACACAAGTTTTATCATTTGGATCATAAGAACCTACAACTGTTTGATTAAACTCAAAATTATTATCTAACGGAGTTTCATCTGTTCCTGAAGAATTAATTGTCGCTGTGTATTTTAAAATATCACTATTATTTACTGCCGGAATTTCTGTCGGAGAATTTACATTTAATACAATTTCAATTTCTCTGGTTTCAAAAGGTTTCAAATTAGAGAAATCCCAAACCAGTTTATTTGTAGTTTGACTGGAAACTGAAGTACTTGATTTTAATAAATCTAATACTGAGTCATCAAAAGTAAGAGTTGCACTCCCGGATTGGGTTAGATTTCCTTTATTTTTATAAATCAACTTATATTTAGCATCAAAACCTGGTACAGCAGGTACAGTTGGCAAAATAACAATTTCTAAATCCTGATGAGATCCATTTGCCGTAACACAAAAGTTTTTAGTAAGCGGACTTGTTTCTGTTGGAAAATAAACAGTAATAGATTCCGGAGATATTTTAAAATAATTTGGATTTTCAAGTTTAGGCGTCATAGAATAACTTCCTGCTCCCGTAGGTAAAAAATAGCTGCCTGTATTATCAGCTACAAATTCGCTTTTATTAATCCCGTTCAGGATATTAAATTTCACATTCGAAACCAGTATATCGTTGTCATCACAACCATTTGCGTTTAAATCAAATTTAGTATTTCCGTTTATGCTGTAATACGTTCCACCTGGAGTAAAAGAACAATAAGAATTTACATTTGGACAATAAAAACCTGGTTTTATAGGCATAAAGCGTACTATGTCTACCTGACTTTCATCGGTACAAATAAAATTTAAATTATAATTCGATAAAAAATTCAAATTTGTAATTGCTTTTCCAACCTTAATAAATAATGATTGAAGTAAATTCGAATTACAATCTAACGTTGATAAATTGCTCGAATTATTAACATCAAGTGTTGTTAGTTCATTTCTAAAACAAAGTAAGGTTTTCAACTTTAACCTGCTTACATCCAAGCTTGTCAAATAATTTATACTACAATCCAGCCTCTCTAATTTTGGTGCATTTGGAAGTTTAAGTCCATTAAGTTCCATAGAAGAACAGACTAGATCTATCAAATTTACAAATTCACTTAAATCCAAAGTTTTTTTCCTCGCAAAACCATTACCACGAATTTCTACAGATTCAAGTTTAGTTAAACCATTAATATTTAAAGTCGAAAGCTGATCACCATATGTGTTTAAATATTTAATTTCTTTTAATGCAGAAAGATTTAATGATTCAATTTTATTCGAAGAACATGAAAACTTTGTCATTTTTTTTAACCCGGTTATATTCAAGGTTGTAATACTATTATCGCTACAACTAAAATCATTTAATTCTGTTAAAGTACTTATATCTAAAGTTGTCAATTCATTAAAATCACAATACAATTCTGTAATATTTGTAAATTTTAAAATTCCTTGTAAAGTTGCAATATCAGAGCTTATGACATTTAATTTATATACCATTAAAGCTTCACTTATTTCAATTTCTCCATTTTTATTTACATCTACAACAATATATTTTTCATTTGCATCTTTAACGGTTTGATTGCCAGAGTTTGCATTCGCTTTTACCAATTTAGCTTTAAATTTTGCATCCGGAATAGTTACAATATCAGTATAAGAACAATCAGTATAAGTGAAACAATTAGCATAACCATAATTTGTAATTAAGCTTTTTATTGCTGTGTTTTTAGATGGCTCTACACAAACATAAGTTAAAGCAGGATTTCCGTTAAAACTCAATGTTGTATTTTTTGTTCCGTTTTTAAGGTATAAGCTTATCAGTAAATTATCGTCACAATTAAAAGTATCCAATTTTGTTTGATCTGTAATACTCAATGTTTTTAATTGATTTTTACTGCAGTCAAGAGTCATTAAGTTCGCTAACCCTTTAAAATCAACTATCGCAAGTTCATTTTTTGAACAATTTAATGTAATTAAACTTTTTAAATCAATAAAATTTGCTCTTACCAATTTATTATCATTACACAAAACTGTCTCTATTTTATTTACGGGATTAAAATCTAAAGCACTAAGATTATTAATACTGCAATCAAGAGTTTTCAAATTTGGAAAATAATAAACTGAAGTATTATCAAAACCTGTTAATTTATTATTACTGCAATTTAATGTTCCTAAAGTCGCTAAGCCTTCAATTCTTAGTTGAGTCAATTGATTTTTACTGCAATTTAAATCGGTGATAAATTTTAAACCTATTAAATCAAGAATACTTAATTTATTATCTGAGCAATTTAACTGTACAAGTTTTTCAAAAAACAATATACCTCTCAGATCTAGAATATTTACACTTGAAACATCTAAATAAGCTATATTTTCAATTTCAGAAGATTGAATTTCACCATCATTATTAACATCGATTTTTATAGCAGTTTTATCTGAATTTTTGGCAACATTATTAGTTACATCAGCACTTAAAAGTTTAGCTTTAAAGTTAGGATCTTGTATAAAAAGAATATCATTTTTTAAAGAGCAAGCAGAATCTACTGTACAATTTGTATATCCATATTGAGCAATCAGGCTATTAACATTTGTTAATTGTGAATCATCACTACAAATATATGTTAGCGTTGGATTATTACTAAAATCTAAGCTTTCATTTGTGGTATTTTTTATAAATAATGATGTAAGTTTATTATTACTACATGTTAAATAAGATAATCTGACACCCCTTAAATCTATTGAAGTAATTTCATTATTACCACAATATAAGCTTGATAAAGATGATAATGAATATAATGGAAGATTTTTTATTTTATTATTACTGCAATCTAAATAGTTAAGATAAATCAAATTTACAATATCAAGTTCTGCTAAATTATTAAAGCTACAATTAAAAGATGAAAGCTTCAGTAAGTTATTAACATCTAACTGAGATAAATTATTGTTTGAACAACTTAAACTTGTAAGTTTAGGAGTGGTCGTTAAGTCAAGATTAGCTATTTGATTTTTAGAACAATTTAAAGAAGCTAAAAGTGTTAATCCATCTAAATCTATTGAAGTTAATACGTTTTCTGATACATTAAGACTTGTAAGAACTGGTAAATTCTTAAAAGTAGCTTCGCTCAATTGATTTTTAGAAATATCTAAAGTTGTTAAACTATTTAAATCTGTCACATTAATTTTGCTTAGTTTATTATTTGAGCATTTTAATGTTTTTAAAGCTGTGCAGCCTGTAATATTTAAGTCAGTTAATTTTAAATTTTCAAAATTAAGATTTTCTAAAGCTCTACAACCACTCAAGTTAACGGTAGCTAAATCAGGATTGTTTGCAAAATAAAAAGTAGAAAGGCTCTTACATCCCGAAGCATTTATACTTGTAAGCTGATTACTGCCAGATTCAAGATAATAAAGACTTGATAATCCTGATATATCTAGTGACAACAATTGATTCCAAGAGCAATATAATGATGAAAGTTTTGTTAATTTTGTAAGATTCAACTCTTTCAAAAGGTTCTGTGAACAATCAATGCTAGATAAAGTTGAAATAGTCAACAAAGGCTCTAACGAACTGATTTTATTATCATTACATGAAAGACCTGTAATATTGTCGAAATTTTGTATTCCTTCTAAAGATAAAATTCCTGAATTTGAAATATTTAATGAATAAACAAGTAAGGCTTCAGATTCTTCAATTTCACCATTTCCGTTACTATCAATTTTTATATTTTTAAAATTAGCATCTTTTGCAATAGATTTTGTAACATCAGACTGAAGCAATTTTGCTTTAAAACCAACATCCGGAATATTAACTATTTGTGCAGTAGCAGAATAACTTAGGCATAATGCCAGTAACAATAAGTAGTTTTTTATCATAATTTTTGATTTGTTTTGGTCAATAAAGATATATAGTCAAAAACTTAAAACCTAATGACTTAATAAAAAAAGCCTTACTAATAATTAGCAAGGCTTTGTCGTAAATTTTTATTCTTAAGAGCTTTTTAGAAAGCTACATTCCATCTTGGTAATTTTGCATTTTCATCTAAGAAATTCTGCAAAATTTGTCCTTCAACAGCCGTTGGAATTGCTTTTACATCAGCATTAAAAGTTTCATACCAAACCACTTCAAGAGCTTCAATATTTTCTAACTTCATTTGTGCAGGCCATGAATATTTTCTTCCTGTTTTTGCAAATTGGTGTCCGTTTACGATTTTATCATATAAACCACCATTTTTGCTTTTCAAAGTTCCGTCATTCTGAACAGTTCCTGTAGAACCAACCATGATTAATTCTTTTGCATCACCTTCAACTGCATAAACAACAAAAACACCTGCACCTCCTTCCGGAGCATTGCAAACTTGTTCTAAACTGTCCTCAATAGTAAAAGTAAAGCTATTGCTTACTTTAAACTTTTTTAATTCTTTACTCATATTTTTATTTTTTAAGCTACTAAGGTTTTGAGAATCTGAGTCGCTAAGTTTTAAATTATATTTCCACCATTTTAAAAATGTAAAAAAGTCTCAACAAAATATTGAGACTTTTTTGGAATTTTTTATTTTAATACAGGAGATTATCCAAGTATTTCTTTTACTTTTTTACCAATTTCAGCTGGTGAATCAACAACGTGAATTCCGTTGTCTCTCATAATTTGTTTTTTAGCAGCAGCTGTATCATCAGAACCACCAACAATAGCACCTGCGTGACCCATTGTTCTACCAGCAGGAGCAGTTTCTCCAGCGATAAAACCAACAACTGGTTTACGGTTACCATCAGCTCTTACCCATTTAGCAGCATCTGCTTCTAATTGACCTCCAATTTCACCAATCATGATGATAATTTCAGTTTCTGGATCGTTCATTAATAATTCAACAGCTTCTTTAGTTGTAGTTCCAATAATTGGATCTCCACCAATACCAATCGCTGTAGTAATTCCTAAACCTTGTTTTACAACCTGGTCAGCAGCTTCGTAAGTTAAAGTTCCTGATTTAGAAACGATACCAACAGTTCCTTTTTTGAAAACGAAACCTGGCATGATACCAACTTTTGCTTCACCAGGAGTAATAACTCCAGGACAGTTTGGCCCGATTAATCTAGAATTTCTTTCTTTAACATAATTATTTGCTTTAATCATATCTGCTACAGGAATTCCTTCTGTAATAGCAATAATTACTTTGATTCCAGCATCAGCAGCTTCCATAATTGCATCAGCAGCAAAAGCTGGCGGAACAAAAATGATAGATGTATCAGCTCCAGCTTGATCTACAGCATCTTTTACTGTATTAAAAACCGGACGATCTAAATGGCTAGTTCCTCCTTTTCCCGGAGTAACACCACCAACAACATTAGTACCGTACTCAATCATTTGAGAAGCATGGAAAGTTCCTTCGCTTCCTGTAAATCCTTGAACAATTATTTTGGAATCTTTATTAACTAAAACACTCATGATATATATTTTATGTAGTTTTTAAAATTGTGTTGCAAAAATAAGGTTTTGTAATCTATTTTAACCTTTTTGTCTTCAAAAAAAATTAAGAAAATTGACTCATCTGATAACCTCGATATAATTTATCATCTTTAATTTGCCAAATTGTAGCAAAATGAGCTAATAACATTTCTTCTCTGGGGTTTTCAATCGTTTTCACAAAATGAGAATAACGTATTGAAACTAAATCATCTTCAGCAATAATATGGCTTATTCTAACTTTCGAACGTACATAAGCACGACTTAGTTCATTTGCCATGCCTAACATCGCATTGTAATCCATTTCGATCAATCCTTTGGTACTATGCCACTCTAACTTTACATCAGGATGCAAATACGTTTTCATGATTTCGCTATCAATTAAGGCATCCGACTTATAAAATTTTTGGACAAATTCTTTTATAGACATATTACTTCAATTTATTTAGAATTTCAGGAATCTTTTTGATATTGGCTAATTGTTTTAACTTTTCTCTTGATTCTTCTATTGGAGTTCCAAAATAAGATTTTCCGCCTTCAACTGATTTAGTAACGCCTGTTTGCCCCATAATAACAGCTTTTGCTCCTATTGTGATACCACTTGTTGTACCAACTTGTCCCCAGATTGTTACTTCATCTTCAATAACAACACAACCGGCAATACCTGTTTGTGAGGCAATTAAACATTTTTTTCCTATTACCGTATCGTGCCCAACGTGTACCTGATTATCGAGTTTTGTTCCTTCGCCAATAGTAGTATCACCAGTAACTCCTTTGTCAATAGTACAAAGCGCTCCAATACCAACATTGTCCTGAATTACTACTCTTCCACCAGAAACCAGCTGATCAAAACCATCCGGACGTTTTTTGTAATAAAAAGCATCTGCACCTAAAATAGTTCCTGCGTGAATAATTACATTATCACCAATTATCGTATGATCGTAAATAGAAACATTAGAATGTATCAAACAGTTTTTACCAATTTTTACATGATTTCCAATAAAGCTATTTGGCTGAATTAAAGTTCCTTCTCCAATTTCTGCAGATGAAGCAATTGCCACATTTGCAAATTGAAAAGGCCTAAAATGTTTGGTTAAAGTATTGAAATCCCTGAAAGGGTCATCAGAAATTAAAAGTGCTTTACCTTCGGGGCAATCTACTTTTTTGTTAATTAAAACAATCGTAGCCGCAGATTGTAAAGCTTTGTCGTAGTATTTTGGATGATCTACAAAAACAATATCTCCAGGTTCAACAACATGTATTTCATTCATGCCTAAAACCTCAAAGTTTTTATCACCAATAAATTCGCAATTAAGCAAATTTGCAATTTCTTCTAAAGATTGAACTTTTGGAAATTTCATAATATATTTAGTTTTCAGTCTCAGTTTTCAGTCTCAGTTTTCAATCTATCAACAAACTGCTAACTGCGACTGAAAACTGAAAACTTATAAAAACTACTCTTTTACACGCTCCATGTAAGAACCTGAAGCAGTATCGATTTTAATTTTATCACCTTCGTTGATGAACAAAGGAACGTTTACTGTTGCACCTGTTTCTACCGTAGCAGATTTAGTTGCGTTTGTAGCCGTATTTCCTTTTACTCCAGGCTCAGCATAAGTAATTTCAAGAATTACAGATGATGGCATGTCTACTGATAAAGGCAAATCAGTTTCAGTATTTACCTGAACCATTACACTTGTTCCTTCTTTCAATAATCCAGGAGCATCCAGGATATTTTTATTCAAAGAAATTTGCTCAAAAGATTCTGTATTCATAAAATGAAATTCATCTCCTTCAGCATATAAAAACTGGTAATTATGCGTCTCTACGCGCACATCGTCAATTTTATGTCCTGCAGAAAATGTATTGTCTAATACTCTTCCTGTAGTTAAACTTCTTAATTTTGTTCTTACGAAAGCCGGACCTTTTCCAGGTTTTACGTGAAGAAATTCGACTATTTTATAGATGTCGTGATTAAATTTAATACACAATCCGTTTCTAATATCTGAGGTAGATGCCATTTTGTTTTATTTTAGATTTTAGAATGTAGATTTTAGATTCCTGACAGAATAAATCTTCCATTCTTTTATTTTTAATAATTCTATTTTCAATTTTAATATGTAGTTTAGAAATCTAAACTATAAAATTAATAGTTTCCTGAATAACCTTTCATAATTCCTCTTGATGAATTTCTGATAAAATCAAGAATTTCATCTCTCTCAGGAGTCGCTTCCATTTCAGCTTCAATAATGCTTAAAGCTTGTGTTGTATTATAATTTTTCTGGTATAGAATTCTATAAATTTCCTGAATTTCTCTAATTTTTTCAGTACTAAATCCTCTTCTTCTTAAACCTACAGAATTGATCCCTACATATGATAAAGGCTCTTTTGCTGCTTTTGTGTATGGCGGAACATCTTTTCTAACCAAAGATCCTCCAGAAATCATGGCATGATCTCCAATATGAATAAATTGGTGAATAGCAGCTAAACCTCCAATTACGGCGTGATTACCAACCACTACGTGACCTGCCAATGCAACTCCGTTTACGATAATGGCATTGTTTCCAATTTCGCAATCGTGTGCAATGTGTGCATACGCCATAACCAAACAGTTATCTCCTAAAATAGTTTGTCCTGAAGCTACTGTACCTCTATTTATAGTTACACATTCTCTGATGGTACAATTGTCTCCAATTATAGCAAGAGAATCTTCTCCGCCAAATTTTAAATCTTGCGGAACAGCAGAAATAACAGCTCCCGGAAAAATATTGCAATTTTTACCAATTCGAGCGCCTTCCATGATGGTTACATTTGAACCAATCCAGGTACCATCACCAATAACAACATTATTGTGAATTGTTGTAAAAGGCTCAATTACAACGTTTTTAGCGATTTTGGCGCCAGGATGAACATATGCTAATGGTTGATTCATCTGTATGTTTTATATTTTAAATTAAAATAGTCTAATTTGGGCAACAAACGTAAACAATAATTTTGATTAAAATTATTGTTTTCTAACAATTTGAGCCATTAATTCTGCCTCAGTCACTAATTTGCCATTTGCGTATGCATTTGCCTGCATGTGACAAATCCCTCTTCTGATAGGAGAAATCAATTCGCATTTGAAAATTAATGTATCACCAGGCAATACTTTATGCTTGAATTTAACATTATCAATTTTCATAAAATATGTCAAATAATTCTCTGGATCCGGAACCGTGCTTAAAACCAAAATTCCTCCTGTTTGTGCCATTGCTTCAACAATTAAAACACCTGGCATTACCGGTGCTTCTGGAAAATGCCCTACGAAGAAATTTTCATTCATCGTTACATTTTTTAAACCAACAACATGACGGTCAGACATTTCGATAATTCTGTCAATCAACAAAAATGGAGGTCTGTGCGGCAACATTGCCATGATTTTATGAATATCCATTAATGGCTCCTGGTTCAAATCATAAACCGGAACGTGATTTCTCTGTTCTATTTTAATGATTTTAGCCAATTTTTTAGCAAATTGAGTATTTACATAATGACCTGGTTTATTTGCGATAATTTTTCCCTGAATACGAACTCCAATTAGAGATAAATCTCCAATAACATCAAGCAATTTGTGTCTTGCTGCTTCGTTTGGATAATGTAAAGTCAGGTTATCTAAAACTCCATTTGGTTTTACAGAAATTTCTTCTTTACCAAAAGCTTTCTTTAAATTAGCCATCGTAGATTCAGAAATTTCCTTGTCTACATAAACAATAGCGTTATTTAAATCTCCACCTTTAATTAATCCATGCTCAAGTAATGATTCTAGTTCATGTAAAAAACTAAAAGTTCTTGAATTTGCAATTTCAGCTTTAAAATCTGAAATGCTTTTAAGCGTGGCATTTTGTGTACCTAAAACTTTAGTACCAAAATCTACCATTGTAGTTACCTGATAATCATCGCTTGGCATAACAAGAATTTCGCTTCCGGTTGCTTCATCTGTAAACGAAATAACTTCTTTTACAACATAAACATTACGGCTTGCATCTTGTTCTTCAATACCAGCTTTTTCAATTGCTTCAACAAAATATTTTGATGAACCGTCCATAATTGGAAGTTCAGAGGCATTCAATTCAATAATAATGTTATCCAAATCGCAACCCACTACTGCAGCTAAAACGTGTTCCGGAGTTTGTATTTTTACACCTAATTTTTCTAAATTAGTTCCTCTTTGCGTATTAACAACATAATTAGCATCAGCTTCAATCACCGGCTGGCCTTGCAAATCAATTCTCACAAAAGTGAAACCATTATCTATTGGAGCAGGTTTAAAAGTCATTGTAACTTCTTTTCCAGTATGTAATCCAACTCCTGTTAGTGAAATTTCATTTTTGATGGTCTTCTGTTTAACCATTATTTCCATTTTTTGGGTTTATTATTTGTTTTTTTAATTCTTCCACTTCGGCTACAATTTTAGGTAGGTTTTTAAAATGAACATACGATTTATTAAAATCACTATATCCTAATGATGGTGATCCTTGCAATATTTCATCATCTTTAATGTTTCTTGCCACTCCTGATTGAGCCTGAAGCCTAACATTATTACCTATTACTAAATGGCCTGCGATACCAACCTGCCCGCCAATCATACAGTTTTCGCCAATTTTTGTAGAACCTGCAACGCCTGATTGAGCAGCAATTACAGTATTTTTACCAATTTCTACATTATGTGCAATCTGAATCTGATTGTCTAATTTGACTCCTTTTCTTATAATGGTAGAACCTAGAGTTGCCCTGTCTATTGTTGTATTAGCACCAATATCTACATTATCTTCTATGATAACATTTCCAATTTGCGGTACTTTACTGTAAACTCCTTCTTCATTTGGCACAAAACCAAAACCATCTGCACCTATAATAGTTCCTGAATGAATCGTACAATTGTTTCCTATTATGGTTTCAGAATATATTTTAGCGCCTGCAAAAATATATACATTATCGCCAATAACAACATTATCACCAATAAAACTATTAGGGTATATTTTTACGTTATCTCCTAAAACCACATTTTGCCCCACATAACTAAAGCTTCCTAAATATAAATTTTCGCCATATTTGGTTCCTTCAGATATAAAAGAGTGTGCTTCTATTCCGTTTTTATTTAATTTTACCTGATTGTAAAACTGTAAAAGTTTAGAAAAAGATGCATACGCATCTTCTACTTTTATCAAAGTTGTAGTGATTTCGGCTTCTGGTACAAAACTATCATTAACAATTGTAACTGTAGCTTTTGTACTATATATGTAATTGATATATTTGGGATTAGCCAAAAAAGTAAGCGATCCTTCTTCGCCTTCTTCGATCTTAGATAAGCGAGAAACTTCTGCATTGGGATTCCCAACAACTTCTCCTTCTAAAATTCCCGCTATTTGTTCTGCTGTAAATTTCATTGCGACAAAAATATAAAAAATAGATTTTAAATGTTAATTTTATATAAGTTGTTTTGGAAAACAGATATAATATTTTGTCACCAATTTAGATAACGATTTCAAATTCAGCTGATCAGATGCTTCAACTACATCCTCAATTGTCTTATCTTTTTTCAAAATTCGTATCGGTTCTGCCTCTTTACTATATGCCTGGTTTTTAATTTTTCCTCTAAATATAAAATATCCTGCTTCTAAAAGCGTAATATGGTGTTCGCTGGCAAATTCTTCTTTCAATAATTGGGATTCTTCCATCGGAATTTTTTCCGCACTCAATTTAATCTTTAGCAAATCTCTGTTAATGATCATTTTACTTAAAGTAGAAAGTATAAAATCATCTTGTTTTTGCCACGCTTTCAAGGCGCTTATAATATCAAAATCATCCAATTGCGAAAACAAATCCAGTTTTTCAGCATCAAAATCTTCCAGCGTAATTTTATTTTGCATAAAAAACAAAAGAGGTTCACTGCAAGGCAAAGACACTCCTTTTAAAGTCAGTTCTCTGGCTCTTTTTAACGCTTTCATTAAAATTAACTCGGCAACCAAACTTGTTTTATGCAAATAAGCCTGCCAGTACATTAACCTTCTCGAAAGCAGAAATTTTTCAACCGAATAAATACCTTTTTCTTCAATTACCAAAACGCCGTCGACTACATTCATCATCTGGATCAAACGCTCAGAATTGACGTTTCCTTCTGCAACTCCGGTGTAAAAACTATCTCGTTTTAAATAATCCATTCTATCCATATCCAACTGACTGGAAATCAATTGCAACATAAACTTTCGATGATAATCGCCCTTAAAAACCTGAATTGCCAAACTCAGTTTTCCGTCGAACTCATCATTTAACTGATTCATAAACAACAATGAAATAGCTTCATGATTCACATCTTCTACAATACTTTTTTCCATAGCATGCGAAAATGGTCCGTGACCAATATCATGTAGTAAGATTGCTATCAATAGTGCATTTTCTTCTTTAGCTGAAATAGCAACTCCTTTAAAACGAAGTGTTTCAATAGCTTTCTGCATTAAATGCATACAGCCCAAAGCATGATGAAAACGCGTATGATTTGCACCCGGATATACCAGATACGATAACCCCATTTGAGAAATACGGCGCAAACGCTGAAAATACGGATGCTGAATTAAGTCGTAAATAAGCTCGTTTGGGATAGAAATGAACCCGTAAATGGGATCGTTAAATATTTTTAATTTATTTATATGGGTCACTATAAAATTCTTTTTTTAGGTCAACAAATATAAGGAATTAACTATAAAGAGATTTTAGTTTTTACTTTAATATTAGCATTTTACATGAAGTAAACGTTAAAAGATAACAGATTCAAAATCAATTTATAAATAAAAACTACATTTCTTATTCTGAATTTTATACTATTTTTAATACTTTTTAAGTTCTATACTTCTAAATTGCATTAAAATTAAATTTGTTTATGGATAAGATAAAAATACTTTGGGTTGATGATGAAATCGACCTTTTAAAGCCACATATATTATTTCTTGAAAAGAAAAACTACGCTGTAACTACTTGTAATAATGGTCTGGACGCAATATCATTATTTGAAGAAGACAATTTTGATATTGTTTTTCTCGATGAAAATATGCCCGGAATGAGCGGTTTGGAAACACTTTCGGACATGAAAGAAAAAAAATCAGCCATTCCGATGATCATGATTACCAAAAGTGAAGAAGAATATATAATGGAAGAAGCCATTGGTTCTAAAATCGCTGATTATTTGATAAAACCGGTAAATCCGAATCAGATTTTATTGAGTTTGAAGAAAAATCTGGATCATTCGAGGTTAATTTCTGAAAAAACTACTTTAGATTATCAGAAAGAATTCAGAAAAATTTCGATGGAATTAGCCATGGTGAATTCTTATGAAGATTGGGTAGAATTATATAAAAAATTAATTTTCTGGGAATTAGAACTTGAAAACATCAATGATCAGGGAATGATTGAAATTTTGGAATCCCAAAAAGTTGAAGCCAATTCTCAATTCGGGAAATATATTGAAAGAAATTACGAAGACTGGTTTGTACCAAAAGCAGAGAAACCCATTCAGTCACACACTTTATTCAAGGAATTGGTTGTTCCGGAAATCAAAAAGAAAGACAGACCTGTTTTATTTGTTGTGATTGATAATCTGCGATACGATCAATGGAAATCTTTTGAGACTGTTGTAGCCAATTATTATAAATTAGAAAAAGAAGTTCCGTACTTTTCGATTCTTCCAACCGCTACACAATACGCCAGAAATGCTATTTTCTCTGGTTTATTGCCGACAGAAATGGAAAAACAATTTCCGCAATATTGGAAAAATGATGTTGAAGAAGGTGGAAAAAACCTTTATGAAGCTGAATTTCTATCGGCACAATTAAAACGTTTAGGCCTAAATCTTAAAGAAGACTATTTTAAAATCACCAATTATGCCGGCGGTAAAAAATTAGCAGAAAACTTTAAAGCTTTAAAAGGAAATGACTTAGTTACAGTAGTTTATAATTTTGTAGACATGTTATCGCATGCCAAAACAGAAATGGATGTTGTAAAAGAGCTTGCATCAGATGATAAAGCTTATCGTTCACTGACATTAAGCTGGTTTAAAAATTCTCCGTTGCTGGAAATTATTCAGCAAGCACAGCTTTTAGGTTTTAAATTAATCCTGACCACAGATCACGGAACAATTAATGTAAAAAACCCATCAAAAGTTGTTGGAGATAAAAATACAAGCTTAAATTTGCGTTACAAAACGGGACGTAGTTTAACGTATGAACAAAAAGATGTTTACGTGGTAAAAGAGCCTAAAGTAATTGGTTTACCAGCCATAAACATGAGTAGTTCGTTTATTTTTGCCAAAAATGATTTGTTTTTGGCTTACGTAAACAACTACAATCATTATGTAAGTTACTATAAAAATACCTATCAACACGGCGGTATTTCATTAGAAGAAATGATTATTCCGTTTTTGGTATTTAATCCGAAATAAAGAATTAAAAATAAATGCCACAGATTTCACAGATAACAGATTAGAAAATTTTGATTAGTTTAAAAATCAATGAAAATCTTTTAATCTGTGGCAAAAGATTTCGCTTTCGCGGAAGATAAGCACTAAAAATTATAACAATGAATATCGTTTTTTCATTAGATCAAATTCAGGAAGCAGCAGAAAAAATTATAGCTTCAAACCCAAAAAAAATCATCCTTTTTAATGGAGAAATGGGTGTTGGAAAAACTACTTTAATCAAACAGCTCTGCAAAAGTTTAGGTGTTGAAGACGCTACAAGCAGTCCAACATTTTCTTTGGTAAATGAATATTATACTAACAAAAATGAAATCGTTTATCATTTTGATTTTTACAGATTAAACAAAGAAACAGAAGCACTTGACATGGGAGTTGATGATTATTTATACTCAGGAAACTGGTGTTTTATAGAATGGTCTGAAAAAATTGAAAGTTTAATTCCTGAAGAACATTCTACAGTTACCATTGAATTATTGGCGGATGGAAAAAGAGAATTGAAACTAGCTTAGAATTCCGCAAAGAGTCGCAAAAATAGTACAGAGAAACACAAGAAAGAATTTAAAAAACGCTGTGGACCTTCGTGAAATCTTGGCGAATATCTGTGAAATAACTTTATTATTATAAATTTTCAACAATGAAAACCCCAAATACAGTAGAAATAATCCCTTTTTCTCCAGATTTAAAAGAGCCAATCAAAACTTTAAATATAGAATGGCTCAAAAAGTATTTTAGAGTTGAAGATCAGGATGAATTGGTACTTTCAAATCCACAAGAAGAAATTATAGATAAGGGCGGCATGATTTTCTATGCTAAATATAATAATGAAATTCTAGGAACTGCTTCTTTAATGAAAATTGACGGTACAACTTTCGAATTGAGTAAGATGGCAGTTTCAGATAAAGCACAAGGTTTAGGAATTGGTAATAAATTATTGAATCATTGTATTGCTGTTGCTAAAGAAAACAACATCAAAAAATTACTTTTATATTCTAACAGAATTTTACTTCCAGCAATTCATTTATACGAAAAATTTGGCTTTGTCGAAGTTCCGTTAGGAAATGTAAGTTACGAAAGGGCCGATATTAAAATGGAAAAAATAATGACCTGATTATTAAAACACTATTAGCAGAATTTTTGCACTAATTTCAAAACTTTTTACGTAATTTGTACCCTTAATTTTTCCTGTAATCCATGTCAATAACCTTAACTCCGTTTACGAAACAACAATTGTTGCCACAAGAAGAAAAACTTGAAGTTGGCCGATTCAAAAGAGAGCTTTTCATAGGAATTCCTAAAGAAACAAGTTATCAGGAACGTCGTATTTGCCTGACGCCGGACGCTGTAAATTCTTTGACTTACGAAGGTCATCGCGTTATGATAGAATCCGGAGCGGGAGAAAGTTCAAGTTATTCTGATAAAGAATATAGTGATGCGGGAGCAGAAGTAACAAAAGACACCAAAAAAGTTTTTGGTTGTCCGATGCTTTTAAAAGTGGAACCGCCAACATTGGCTGAAATTGAAATGATTAATCCTGAAACCATTATCATTTCTGCCATTCAGTTAAAAACGAAAAAGAAAGCTTATTTTGAAGCTTTGGCACAAAAAAAGATCACTGCACTTGCCTTTGAATACATAAAAGATGAAGATGGCTCTTACCCAGCGGTAAAATCGCTTAGCGAAATAGCCGGAACTGCATCGATTCTTATCGCTTCAGAATTAATGATTACGGATGAATTCGGAAAAGGACTTTTATTCGGAAACATTACCGGAGTTCCCCCAACTGAAGTTGTTATTTTAGGCGCAGGAACTGTAGGCGAATTTGCTGCGAAAACCGCAATTGGTTTAGGTGCAAACGTAAAAGTGTTTGATAACTCAATTACAAAATTACGTCGCTTGCAAAATAATTTAAACCAAAGAATTTTTACTTCTACAGTGCAGCAAAAAGCTTTACTAAAAGCTTTACGTCGCTGCGATGTTGCTATTGGCGCGATGCGTGGTAAAGAACGCTGCCCAATTATAGTAACAGAAACTATGGTAGAACACATGAAAAAAGGCGCCGTAATTGTAGATGTTAGCATTGATACAGGCGGTTGTTTTGAAACCTCAGAAGTTACAACGCATGAAAAGCCAACTTTTATAAAAAGCAACGTTTTGCATTATTGTGTTCCAAATATCCCATCAAGATATTCTAAAACAGCTTCATTATCAATTAGTAACATACTAACTCCTTACCTGCTTCAGATCGCCGACGATGGTGGCTTAGAAAGTTCTATAAGATGCAATAAAGGACTTAAAAACGGAATTTATTTATACCACGGAATCCTAACAAATAAAGCAATTGGCGAATGGTTCGATTTGCCGGATAACGATATTAATTTACTTGTATTTTAAAGGAACTTTAATGTACCTTTGCAAAAAAATTACTTCATGAAGTTCGTACACCGTTTTGCTTATTATTTGATTGGTTTGATTATGGGATGCTTTTTTGTAGCCCTTGTTTTCAGTGGAAAAGATACACGTTGCAACTACTTTCCTAATGCCCGCGTTTTAAATAATTTACGCACCAAACCTTTTCAATATTCAGATAAAGCAATTCAGACTTTAAACGAAAAATGGGTTGACACTTCAGACATCAGAAAAACATTGACTTACGGAGATGTAGATTTTGACCAAAGTAATGTTCCGTTTAAAAAAGGAAAATTATATATCATTGAAGGAAAAACTTCAAAAGATCAGGAAATTATTTTAAAAGTAGTAAACTACGAAGACAAAGCTATTTTAGACGAAATTGTAAAAAAACCTGTCGATAAATAGTCACAGTTTTGTCATTTCGAGGAATGAGAAATCACAAAACGAATTTACGTTAGTGCTCTCTGGATGTAATTTCTCGTTCCTCGAAATGTTACACGAAACTCAGCAAAAATTGGCGATTATGATTGAGAAGAATGGATTGAAATCCATCCCTACAATATAATTTGTTCCTATGGAAGGAACTCTTTATAAAATCCCATAGGAATGGTTTATTTTTTAATAACTTCCCAAAGTTTCAGGATCAATCCATTAAAACAATTCATTTTATAATATGAATGAAAAGAATAGAAATCAAGATTTGATTGGTGCAAATCTGTGAAATCAGTGTTTAAAATTACCATTCAATTTCCTTCATTCCTTTAGATTTCAAAAAAGCATTTGTTTGGCTAAAATGTTTGTTCCCAAACCAAAATCCTCTGTTTGCACTTAAAGGAGAAGGATGTCCCGATTTTAAAATATGATGTTTTGAAGCATCAATTAAAGCTGCTTTCTTTTGAGCAAAACCGCCCCAAAGTAAAAACACAACATTTTCACTTTCAGCAGAAATTTGTTTAATAACAGCATCGGTAAATTTTTCCCAGCCTTTTCCCTGATGGCTTCCGGCTTCAGATTGTCGAACGGTTAAAGTTGCGTTTAAAAGAAAAACACCCTGATCTGCCCAACGTTCCAGATTTCCTGTTTTTGGCAACGGTTTGCTTAAATCAGTTTCGATTTCTTTGAAAATATTTTGAAGCGACGGAGGAAAAGGAATTCCGTCATTTACAGAAAAACACAAACCATTTGCCTGATTAGGTCCGTGATAAGGATCCTGACCAATAATGACAACCTTTACCTGATCAAAATGACAATGATCAAAAGCAGAAAAAATCTGACTTCCTTTAGGATAACAGGTTTTAGTAGTATATTCAGATTTTACAAATTCAATTAATTCCTTGAAATAGGATTTTTCAAATTCATCATTCAAAACTGGTTTCCACGAAGAATGCATTTTTACGTCCATAATTTTTTTTATGCGAATTTCAGAATTTTTTAATTGAAATCATATTTACAACCAATAAAATTAGACATAAACTTTACCGTATTCAATGATACTATTTTTGTACTTTTGTATACTTTCTTAAAGAGATTAAATGATCAGTATTACCGAAAAAACATTACAAGATTTACAATTTCCAACCGTTCTAGAAACTATTTCAGCAGGCTGTAATACAGATATTGGAAAAGAAAAAGCTTTACAAATAACGCCATTTAGAGATAAAGAAACTTTGATGCAGGCTTTAATGCAGACATCAGAATATGTTTCATCTTTTGAAAATAACAACGCCATTCCCAATCACGGATTTGACGCGATAACGCATGAAATAAAATTTCTTGCAATCGAAGATAGTTTTCTTGAAGTGGGAAGCTTTAGAAAAATTGCAACACTTTCATCAACGGCAAATTTCTTATTGAATTTCCTTAAAAAATTCGACGATTATTATCCAAATCTAAATGCAAGAGCCTCAAGAGTAGAATATACTAAAGACATTGTTACTCTAATCGACGCTATTGTAGATAAATACGGAGAAATAAAAGACAACGCCTCGCCTGCCCTTTTGAGCATTCGCCAGAATATGAACATTGTTCGTGGTAAAGTAAACCAAAGTTTTGGAGTTGCTCTTACCCACAATAACAGCCTTGGTTACTTAGATGATATCAAAGAAAGTTTTGTTCAAAACCGTCGTGTTTTAGCCGTTTTGGCCATGTATCGACGTAAAGTAAAAGGTTCTATTTTAGGAAGTTCTAAAACCGGAAGCATCGCTTATATTGAGCCCGAAGCAACTTTACAGTATTCAAGAGAATTGGCTAATTTAGAATATGAGGAAAAAGAAGAAATCACCCGAATTCTAAAACAATTATCAAATGCTATTCGTCCGTTTTTACCAATTTTAATTGAGTATCAGGAGTTTTTAAGTGATATTGATGTTGTTGCCGGAAAAGCAAAATATGCCAATAGAATCAACGGGATTTTACCAACGATTACAGAAGAAAGAAGATTGTTTTTTAGAGAAGCTTATCATCCTATTTTGTATTTGAATAACAAGCAAAAGAATGAGATTACGCATCCTCAAACTATTGAATTAAAACAAGATAACCGCATTATTGTAATTTCCGGACCAAATGCCGGTGGAAAAACAATTTCGCTTAAAACCGTTGGTTTATTACAATTGATGTTGCAATCGGGTATGTTGATTCCGGTTCATGAAAGAAGTGAAACTTTCTTATTTGATAGAATTTTAACGGATATTGGAGATAATCAATCAATTGAAAATCATCTAAGTACTTATAGTTACCGATTAAAAAACATGAATTATTTCCTGAAGAAGTGCAACAAGAAAACCATGTTTTTAATTGATGAATTCGGAACTGGTTCTGATCCTGAATTAGGTGGTGCTTTGGCCGAAATTTTCTTAGAAGAATTTTACCATCGTGAAGCTTTCGGAATTATTACAACACATTATTCCAATTTGAAAATTCTGGCGAACGAATTGCCTTTTGCTACAAACGCAAATATGATGTTCGATGAAAAATCATTAGAACCGATGTATAAACTGGCTTTAGGCCAAGCCGGAAGTTCGTTTACATTTGAAGTTGCATTAAAAAATGGTATTCCGTTTGGATTGATAAATCGTGCCAAAAAGAAAATTGAAGTTGGTAAAGTCCGTTTTGATAAAACGATTGCAACGCTTCAAAAAGAGCGCTCTAAGCTTGAAAAAACTTCTTTAAATTTAAAAGAAGAAGAAACAAGAGCACGCGAGGAAGGCAAAAAGATGGAAAACATCAATGTAAAAATCAAACAGAAACTCGAAAGCTATCAGGAATTATACGACAGCAACCAAAAGACGATTTACATTGGGCAAAAAATTGAAGATATTGCTGAGAAATATTTCAACAATAAAAATAAAAAAGATCTTATTGGCGAGTTTTTGAAAATTATTGAAATTGAAAATTCAAAACGTAAAAAAGCTACTCCAAAAGAAGCCAAAGCGATAATCGAAAAGAAAAAAGAAGTTATTGCCGAAGTTTCTGTTCAGGTTGAAGAAATTCGACAAGAGAAAAAAGAGAAGAAACTTAAACCTGTTATCGAAAAACCAAAACCAGTTTTAAAAGTTGGCGACCGGGTAAGAATGCAAGACGGAAGATCTGTGGGAAGTATTGATTCTATTGAGAAAAATAAAGCAACTGTAAATTACGGAATTTTTACTTCGAAAGTAAGTTTAGATGAATTGGAGTTTGTTGAAGCCGGGAAGAAATAGGTTTTAATCGTAGTTGCTCCTTAATATTCACTAATTCGTTGTTCTCTGGATGTGATTTCTCCTCCGTGGAAATGACACAAATGTATGTTTTAACGATGAAAAATGGATTAAAATCTATCCCTATAATGATTTATTCCTACGGAACGCTATATAAAATTCCAGAGGAATGATTTATTTTGTAGCAACGGATTTTAATCCGTTGAAAAGAACAAAAATAATCGAAATGATCCACGCAATCAACTTAAAAATAACCTGAAACCTTAAACTTGAAACTTTTCCCCCAATGCAAGACCTTCCAAAAAACAAAAAAATAATCCTCTTCGACGGTGTTTGCAACCTCTGCAACGGTGCCGTACAGTTTATTATAAAACATGATAAAAAAGACACTTTCAGATTTGTGGCTTTGCAATCGGAAATAGGAATTGAAATTTGCAATTATATTGGAGTTGATCAAACTAAAATTGACAGCATTATTTTATACAATCCTGGTGTTGCTTATTATTATAAATCATCGGCAGTTATTGAAATTGCCAAAGAATTAGGTGGATTTTATAGTTTAATTTCTGTCTTTAAAATTTTTCCTGAAAAACTTCGAAATTATATTTACGATTATATTGCTAAAAATCGTTACAAATGGTATGGCAAAAAAGAAAGCTGTATGATTCCGACGCCTGAATTGAAGGCTAAGTTTTTGTAAATTGTTAGATTTTTGTCATCCCGAGGAACGGTACGTGCCTAATTCAAATAAAAAAATCCAAATTCCAATAAGTTTTGGAATTTGGAATTTTCTATTTAGAATTTAAACCTTTATGATTTAATCGGCTCAGGTTTCAAATTAATTATTCTGTATCTGTTAAAAATCATAAAGATAATTACAACAATAAAGATCAAGGAAATGTTTGCAAATCCTAATAATAACTGGCTTTTTACGGCATATAAGTTTACAAATCCGTAGCTCAATATAGAGCTCACTATATACGTACCCCCGCCTGTAAGTCCGCTGGCAACTCCGGCATTTTTAGAAAAACGGCTTAGACAATATCCGTAAATAGTATTAAAAATAAAACCGCCACAAACATTAATTCCCATCGTAAAACCTATTAAAGTATAAATGTTACTTGTTCTGGTAGCCGTAGAAATCATAAGCAATACCATGGCAACTTGTAGAGAAACTGCTATCGTTACTTTTTTTTCCAAAGGTTTATGGATAAGAGATTTAGAAATTATACCGCCCACCATAACAGCTAAACCAGATAACAAAGAACTATAGCCTGTTGTAATGGCTGAATACCCCATAACGCGCTCTACAATAAACGGACTGGACAAACTATACACCACAACAAGACCAAAACAAATACCAAGAATTATTACTCCCAACGTAAAATCGTTTGATTTTAGCATTCCTGAATACGTTTGTGCGATGGTTTTTAATTTGAAAGGATGAAAGTATTTTAAAGATTCACCACTATATAAAAGTTCTAAAATCAGAAATAGCAACGATAAACCTCCAAGAAAATAAAAATTGGACCTCCAGCCAAAACTATGCTCTAAATATCCTCCCAGAAATGGCGCCATGATTGGTGCACACGACCAAATAATAGAAAATAAACTGATGTAACTTTTCAATTTTTCTCCAGAATAAAGATCGACAAAATAGGCTCGTTTTGCAATTACAATAAAGGCAATGGCAATTCCCTGAATAATTCGCATTGTATATATAACATAAATATCAGGCACTAAAGCAATAACAAAACTTGTAACTGAAAACACGGCAAGCGAGGCAATATTGATTTTAAAACGACCGAAACTATCTAATATACTGCCTATAAAAATCTGGCTCACGCCTAAACTAAACATAAAAAACACAAGCGAAAGCTGAATTGCTCCTGCAGAAACGTGTAAATCCTTTGCCATTGCCGGAAGCGAAGGCAAATAAATATCTGTTGCAAATCCGGATAACGGGATTAACGAAAACGCTAATAAAGTGCTAAAACCTTTATGATTTTCTTGTAAATTTCTAATTCTTTTAAATTGATATTAATAAATATTTAGACCGATCGGTCTTTAATTGTTCAAAAAAAATATGTTACAAAACATATCTTTCAAATTCATTTTTAATGCTGTCTAAAATAATCTCAACCTGTTGGTTATTATCTAACACTTTTCTACATAAAATAGCACCTTCAATCATGGCAAAAATCTTAATACTAAAGTGTTGCGGATTTATTTCTGTTGTTATTTCTTTATTCACAATGCCGTATTCAATTATAGAAGAGTATCTTTTTTGTGCAGATGCAATGGCGTTTTTAACCTGTTGTTTCATAACCGGGTTTGTGTCATCTGCTTCTGCCCCAAAATTCAGAATAGGACAACCGTCTACCATATTTTTATCGTTTCTGTAAACATCTAATACGTTAAATAGCTTTTCTTTGGCTGTTTTACCCTGAGATACTGCTGCATCAAGTTTAGCTACTAATTGAGCTCTTAAATAGAGAAATGACTCCAGGCAAATTTCCTCTTTACTTTCAAAATTACCGTAAATACCTCCTTTAGCCAACTTTGTGGCGTGCATAATATCGGTTAATGAAGTTCCTGCCATTCCCTTTTTATTAATTATTGGTGCCGATGCTTCAATAATAAATTGTCTGGTTCTTTCTGCCTTACTCATAATATCCAAATTTTACGATGCAAATATAAACCGATCGGTCTTATTTAGCAAATGTTTTAACTTTTATTTAAAAAACTGCTAATAGCATACATTACTAATTATTTAAAACCAACGGTCAAACTTCAATTAAATGTGTTATGATTCTTAGGCATATCTTTGTCAAAGTTTAAAACTTTGACAAAGATTTTAGTCACCTAACAGATGCTATTTATTAGCAAACCAGATTTACTTTGGAAAATAATTCCCTTTTAAAATTAATTTTACAGAATCAATTATAACGCTCAAAACCAAAAGATTGGTTAAAAAAAATACAATTAAAGCAACTGTGGTAACGGCTGTATCTGATGTTTTTAAGGCAAATATTGACAAACCCTGAGATAATGTTGCAATCCCGAAAGTATATGCCCAATATCCCGGAGCAAATGCCTGTTCTCTGAGCCATTTTATCGCAAAAATCATAGCCACAAAAATGAATAAAGCGTACCCCATTAAACCGTAAGTAATAGGAATGTTTAAAGTATCTTCTGCCAAAACCTGATAGGCTACAAATAAAATTACCGTTGGCGCCATATAAATTCCCATGAAATTTCTTGTTTTAGCACCAAGTCCGCCAACGGTTAATTGTTGTGTAATTACAGAATCCATAATCAACCAGGAAATAGTTCCAACCCCCAGCAATACATACCCGTAATGACCGTATCCAAATATTCCGGCTACAAGAGCATTCACTAAAATACTTGCTGTAAAGGTTAAAAATAAAGATGGCGTAGTTTGTTCTGCCTTACGTTCTTTTGTCCACAATGTCGAAAGTCGGTAAGCGCCATATATAAGATTTAAAATGGAACCAATCCAAAACAAAAAAATCGCAATTGATTCGCTGTAAATGTGCAATGCCAAAGCCATTAAAATTATAGATTCAGGAATTAAAGCAAGAAAAGAAGATTGCACCGGATCATTGAATTCATTTACGGCCAATTTTCTGTAATTAATCCATTTGTTGATGTAAAGTGTTATCCACCAAAAAAATGAAATCACAGCCGCGGCTTCGAAAATTTCACCAATATACCAAGGCACATTCCATAAAATAGTTGCATTTCTCCAGGCATTTCCTGTTTCTGCTAATCCCAAAGTCATTGCAAAAAAAGATGCCGGTGCAATGGGTAACGTAATATTTTGTAAATGAGATTCTTGTTGTGTTGTTTTGTTTACATTTTTGTCCATAATTAAAATAATTGATTTAACTTTGGAGCAAAATTATACTGATTTAATTATTTTTAAATTGTAAAATGATTCGTTAATTTAGTAATATTCTGTTATGCCAAAAAATAATTTATACCTTCCTTATGAAATTAACTTTAAAGAGATTGAAGAATCTTTAGATACTAAAGTTGAAAATAATTTCTTTGAATTAATATATATCGTTTCCGGAACAGGTGTTCAAACCATCAATGAAAACCGATTAGTTTATCAGCCTGGACATCTTTTTTTAATAACTCCGGAAGATTCTCATTCCTTGGAAATAAAAACTCCTACAACTATTTTTGAGTTACGTTTTACCGACATTTATATTAAAAATGGCCCTTTGACTTCTGATAGTCTTTACAAATTAGAATATATATTACAGCACGCGCATCATCAGCCGGGTTGCATCCTGAAAAGAGCTACCGACAAGAACTTGGTTCATCCTGTTATAGAAGCTATCCGCCATGAATATCAACATCCAACACTTTATAATACGGAGTTAATTCAGCTACTTATCAATACTCTGATTGTAATTATTGCCCGAAATATTTCAGAATATCTTCCAGAGAACATTAACAAACAATCTGACGGAAAGGCGCATACAATTCTTGAATATATTCAGACACATATTTATGAACCTGAAAAACTGAGCGTTACGATTATGAGTGAAAAGTTTGGAATTTCTGAAACCTATCTTGGGCGCTATTTTAAAAAACAGGCCAATGAAACGTTACAGGATTATATTTCAAAATATCGAATAAAACTTGTCGAAAACAGGTTATTATACAGCGATTTACGGGTTGGTGAAATCGCAAATGAATTGGGTTTTAATGATGAAAGCCATCTCAATAAAATCTTCAAAAAACATCGTGGCACTACTCCATCTGCTTTTAGAAAATCTTCTAATTTTATTTGATTATAAAATAATATTATGTTGTGGCTGAGAAAATTCAGGCAGATTGTTTTCGCCTAAAATTTCTTTAAGATCAATTTCTATAATTTTACTTATTTTAGAAATTGGTACATCATTGGCGTTTCCTTCAAAAGGATTTTCGGTGCTTTCCCCAACTTGTCCTAACGAAGTATACATCCAGGAAATAATTACACTAAACGGGATTACAAACCAAACCATATTGCCGTACATAATGCCGCTGATACTTTCATTTAATTTATCAAATTCCTTTAACAATCCGAAGGGCAAAAGAATACAAAACAACTGAACCAATAAGGTATTTATTATGGCATATTGTCTCGGGTATGGAGAATCTTTCAGTTGTTCGCTTCTGCTTTGTTGTGTAAAAAAGTCTTTAATTGTTCTTTGATAATCAACGAACTGAAGCACAACAATTTCCTGATTATCATAAAGTTCTTTCAGCGTTTTACTTTGCAATGCCATAATTTGTGTGGCTTTGTTATTAGCTTTTAGAATACATTCTAATTCTTCTGCAGAAAGATATTTAGACAATTCCTCTTTCAGTGTAATTTCATTTTCAGGAATAATATAATAGTGCTGATATTCAGCATTGTGTTTTATTCTTGTGGTTTCCCAAACACGATACGACCGCATTTCGTAGCGTAATGCGGTAAGCCACGCGATATGGCGATAAATGAGCAATTTTGTTATTTCAGGATTGGCTAAAAAATCACGGCTCATTATTCCCCAGGACCTACTTGTGCTTAAAATTTGTGTCCATATTTGTTGCGCTTCCAATGTTCGATTATAAGTTTGGGTATTTTTAAAACCGACTATAAAAGCTGTTGCAGTTCCTAAAAGAGCGACGACTGTCCAGGAAATTCCGAGCCATTTAAATTCAAAATATTGATATAAAACAGTTGGTATTATACTCATTATGACTAATAAGTAGATGCTTTTTCTGGTCCAAATAATAAACTCTATTAACTTATATGATTTACCTGTATACATTTTGTTCTATTTAAAATTGAATAAAAAAAAATAAACATGCCTCTAAATTTGCGACATGCTTATTTTATAAACTTATGCAACCGGAATCGACAAACGAACTTCTACAATTGCTCCGTACTGGATAATTGGACAACCTTCTGCAATTTTCACTGCTTCATCATAATCGTTAGATCTAATAAGAAATAAACCTCCTATAGATTCTTTTCCGTGGCCATAAGGACCAGAAGTTACATGATTTCCCATTTTGGTATGTTTGATCACTCTTCCGTCTAAGTCCCAACGCTTTGGAGGTGCAACTAATTTATCCTGCGCTGCAATTCCTGCAATCCAGTCTTGATAAGGTTTAATCGCTTCTTTCATTTGTTCTGGTGTTGGAACTGGGTTTTCGCTTGTTAGATCTCTGTGGATCACTACTAAAAATTCTTGCATAATAATTGTATTTAATAATTTATAAAATTGTTTATTGTTTAAAATATCGAAGAATAATCTTCATCTTCATTCTCCTCAAAAGGCTGATCTTTCATGTGCAGCGTTTCGTCAAGTAATTCACTTCCATCGGTTGAATCGTGGTGATGTACTTCGTCTTTGCTTCCCGGTTCAATAATGTAACTTGTTGTTTTCGACAAGCCCATTAATCTAAAAAAATTGATAATTTTCATGGTTTCTTTTTTTTTATTAATATTCCATAAATTTTGTTTTATGCGGTATTTTTATCTCTCGCAGATTTTGCAGATTCAGCAGATATTACTGATTTTTTTATAAAATTAAATCTGCTGAATCTGCAAAATCTGCGGGGAAAAATGCCTTTTTATGTAATAATTAGAAAACGGGTTTAACTATTTTTCTTGTTTCGCCTTCCATTTCAATAAAACCCATTTTCCCGTTTTTATAATTTTCGGCAGCATTTAGTAAAGCTTCTTCAGAATCCATAACCATTGCGCCTTTAGAAAATAATTGTTCATGCAAGGGCTTTCCCGAAATCAATAATAGCTGACAATTTGTAATGGCTATGAATTTTAAAGGTTCATCAAAATCAGATTCAGCCATAGAAATTACCATTCCTTCTTCGAGTTCAATGGTGGTTTGGTTGGTTATAAAATCAAAATAACCTTCGATAACAAAAACGGTTCCTGACCATTGTGCAGGAAGCTGATGCGAAAATTCTTTTCCTGCTTCTATAAAAATATGCAGCATGGTAAGTTCCTGCGGAGTTTCTACTTTATTTACTACAGAATTCGTTTCTCCACAAACAACTCTTACACGAAGACCTTCTTGATTTATTTCAGGAATTTGAGATTTGTCGATAAAAACACTTTTTGGATCTTGCTGTTTTTTATCAGCCGGAATATTTACGAACAGTTGTAAACCTTCAACAGTTACGCCGTCCGGAACAGGAAATTCTGAATGCACTACACCTTTTCCGGCGTATGTCCAAAGCAAACTTCCGGGAGTGATTACAATATTATTTCCACGAGAATCAATACTATGATAAGGAGCAGAATTTTCAAAAACATAACTGATAGCCGACATTCCCGCATGAGGATGTGGTCCGAAAATATCATGTTTTAATTCAAAATGATCGAACCCGATAATAGGATCCATAAGTCCGTCAAAATCTTTTGCCCTTGCTTTTCTGGCAAAAAATTGTTCATCTCCCTGTACGTCGGGCGTGATTACTGTTGATAATACTAACTTGTTCATACTATTTTATTTAAAGGTTAAAATTGCACCGTTGCCCATTGATTTGCCGTGTTGTTGATCAGATTTTCGCAATTGCGCTGACGTAGGGATTTTTACTATGCACGAACGGGTGGAAAGTGCACGCCCATTACAACCGCCTCGACAAACTGCCTACCCGTCATCTTCGTTTCAACGGGCATCGAAGCCATTTATATTTTGATTATGCTCTTTGAGGACGGTTAGGAAACCATTCTTCAAAAGTGATTGTTCCCAGTTTTGCAGTATCTGCAGGAACCAGCGTAAGTTCTTTTAGAGGTGCTCCAAAGTATAAAGCACTTTCATCTGAAATAACCTGAAGCGAATTGCTTGTTTTAGTTAAATACGTTTGTAAAAGTTCTGAAAGTTTAAAACGTTCCGGTCCTCCAATTTCAACAATTCCGTTTGAAGGATTTCCAAGAGCAAGATCAACTACCATAGAAGCAACATCTTCTGATGCAATAGGCTGAATTTTTGCCGGAGAAATAGTAACGCTTTCGCCTTCGTGTGCAGAAGCTAAAATTCCGCCTAAAAATTCCATAAATTGAGTAGAGTGAATAATTGTGAAAGGAACTCCTGCTTTTCTAATTAAATTTTCCTGAGCTTGTTTGGCTCTGAAATAACCACTTTCCTGCAAACGATCTGTACCAACTACCGAAAGTGCTATATGATGTTTTACGCCTGCATTAATTTCTGCAGCTAATAAGTTTCTGCCCGAATTTTCAAAAAATTCCAATACTTCTTTGTCTGCAAATGATGGCGAGTTTGCTAAATCAATTACGATATCGGTATTGGTTACCGCTTCTGCAAGTCCTTCACCTGTAATAGTATTAATACCTGTTGAAGGTGCTGCTGATATTACGTTGTGTCCCTGATCACGTAATTTGTTTACTACTTTTGTTCCAATTAATCCTGTTCCGCCAATTACTAAAATTTTCATGATGTCTGTTTTTAAATGTTATAAATGATTTCGTTGTCATTTTCATTTAGTAATAGCCAATTTGCGTGCCACTCATTTAAAAAACTATAAACCAAATAGTTACATACTAAAGTGCGTTTGAAATTTCCTTTTATAAAGGGAAATCATTTTGACTTTCACTTTATATAGTGAAAACTACAGATTTGATGTTTTTTTATTATTTGAAAAAATGGAAAATAAAAATGCCCACTACTTTTTTACAAGTAATGGGCATTTATACATTAAAGAGTAAAAATTTTTATTTAAACACATAGAAACATAGATTATTATGTGCAAAAAGGAGACAAAAAAGAAACACATTTCTATCACATAGGCGAACTCTGTGAATTTTAACTAAGTGAAACGCCTTTTTCGAAATGCCTGAGTCTATGTTTCTATGTGTTAAAATTAATAGCCCTAACGAATTAAATTAAAAATATTCTGATTTCGTTATAGCTAGTTTTTTCATTTTAGAATGAAGCGTATTTCCCGGAATATCAAGAACTTCAGCAGCACCGCCCGCACCGGATATTTTACCGTTGCATCTTTTTAATGCGCTGATAATAAAAAGACGTTCCATTTCTTCTAATGATTTACTGAAGATATTTTCTTCTGCGTCGTTTTTTTCTGTTTTCTTCGGAAGATAAACTTCGCGCAGCACATTATCTGTAGTCATAAGAACGCTTCGTTCAATAAGATGTTCCAGTTCACGAACATTTCCGGGCCATAAATAACTGTGCAATTGCTGCATTGCTTTTGGTGCAATACGGCTTATATTTTTGCCATTGTTTTTATTGTATTTAGCGACAAAGAAATTAGCGAGCGCTTCTACGTCTTCCATTCTTTCGCGAAGTGAAGGCAAATAAATTGGAAAAACATTCAACCTATAAAAAAGATCAGATCGAAAACGGCCTGCTGCAACTTCTTCTTCAAGATTACGATTCGTTGCCGCAATTATCCTTACATCCACTTTTATAGTATCCTTTCCTCCTACACGTTCGAGTTCTCGTTCCTGAATAACGCGCAATAATTTTACCTGCGCTTCAAGTGGCATTTCGCCAATTTCATCCAGAAATAAAGTGCTGTTATTGGCTAATTCAAACTTACCTATTCGTCTTTCTGTTGCACCCGTAAAAGCGCCTTTTTCATGTCCGAATAATTCACTTTCAATTAAATTCGCCGGCATTGCTGCACAGTTTACTTTAATCATTAATTTATCTTTTCGATGTGAAGCGTTATGAATTGCACGCGCAATCAATTCTTTACCCGTTCCGGTTTCTCCAAGAATTAAAACCGTCGAATTAGATTCGGCAACCAGCGACATTAAGTGATACACTTTCTGCATTTGTTTTCCGCTTCCTATAATCTCGGTAAAATTGTAAATATTTTTGATTTGTTCTTTCAAATAAACATTTTCATGTTCAAGTTGCTGTTTGTATAAAAGCAGTTTTTCATTCGCCTGAATATTCGCAATCGCTACCGAAATCTGGGAACAAATTCCTTTTAATATCGAAGGATCTAGTTTGTCTGCCAATAGCCACATTGTCGCAATATTCGAATTTCCCACTTTTAATAAAGCTCCGTAAGCGTTTTCAAAACCAACTTTTTTCCAAAGTTGAGCAAAACCTGAATTCGTAAGCCGCAATTCTTCTTCTACATTAAAAACAACAGCGTTGCCACTTTTAATGACCTTGGCGGTATAGGGCTCGTGAATATCGAGTTTTATGTCCGCCATTTTATCAAAATCTATTTCTGCTTTTTCAAATAAACTTCTGTCAAACATATACGGACTCAAACCAATTCCGTCATCATCAAAAAGATTGAGCATGGCCAGTTTTGTGCTGAGTATATCACGAAGCACATTGATTATAGCGTTTTGCAAATCTTCTTTGGTTCGAACTCCGGCTATTTCATTGCTAAATTGCAGTAAAACAGCTTGTTCGTTGTTTTTGCTTTCTAAAGATTCATTGGCAATAATATTAGACATTGCCGTAGAAATCTGCGAACAAATACCCTGCAACAGCGAAATATTAATTTCCTCGATTGCCAGCCATAAGATTCCTAAAACAATATCTCCATTCCGAAGTGCAATACCAACCATTCTCGTAAATCCCATTTCTTTCCAAAAAAAGAGATACTGAGACTTTATTCCTCTTGCAATTTCAATATCTGTATTAAAAAGCAAAGGAATATAACTATCGAGAACTCTATTTTGAAGCCCGTCATTTATAGGGAATTTTGATTCCAATATTTCGTTTAAAACAGGATAATCGGCTGTAGTAATATCTTCGTCATAAATATAAGGACTAAGCGAAATGCCGTCGTCGTTTAGTTTTCGAATTATATAGCCTCGAAGCGGATTTATTTTTTTTAATGCCGTACGAACCGCAATTGCTAAATCTTCTTTATTTCTAACTTCAGAAATATCACTGCTTAAATCAAGCAAAAATGATTTTTCTTTTTCCTTCTTTTCCAGTTCTTCATTTTTAATAATGTTAGAAACTGCAATAGAAAGCTGTGGCGCAATACCTTTTAAAACACTTCTGAAATCTTTTGTAAAACTGTCTGTTCTATCAGAATATGTGTGTAAAAAACCCAATGGTTTATCTTCGATCCATAAAGTGGTCATCAATATTTCTCTGATACCGCCTTCATAACTAACTTGTAGAAATGATGGGCTTTTGGGTTTATCCTTAACATCTTCGACTATAAAAGATATTGCACTATCAGATGCCAGAACTGCTTTTATAAAAGGTTCGTGCATGGTAAAATGTGTTTTCTGTAATTTAGCATACGCTGTTGGATCTAAAATTTGATCTGTAGCCGTATCGAGCAAAAAACCTTTATAAGTTTCGTCTTTTTGATCAATTAAGGTAACGACAGTATGTGTAAAATAATAAATACTTTTTAATCTTTTAGACAACAGAAAAATCAAATCTTTCTTTTCTCTGACTTTAGTAAGATCTTTTCCTAATTCTAACAAAATTGCACGTTCTTCTTCCAGAAACGCTATATTACTTAAATCTTCTGTTGATTTTATATTTTTCATTTCCATAAGCTTAATAAAGTGCTAATTTCTACGCAGATTTTCTTGCAGAAATCAAAAACATTTATAGTGTATAAATATAGTCAATCTCAAATTAATACTAAACCTGTTTATAATGCAAAACTCAAAGTCATTTTGTAAGAATCTCAGCATTAACAACTATCTACAAAGAAATAGGATTTTTTTTACACCTGAAAAATAAGCAAAAAAAAATCTATTTATAAGCGTTTAGTAATGTAAATCAAAATATATTTTGATTAGATTTACGACCGAATTACCCCGATAAATACCCAAAATAGAATGGCTTACAATACAAATGATTTGGTTAGATTTTTAGATGCCCAAAATAAATTATACTTAGTTGCTCTTTCTGAAATAAAAAAAGGGAAAAAAGAATCGCCTTGGATGTGGTTCATTTTTCCACAAATAAAAGGATTGGAATCGAGCGATACTTCAAAGTTTTATGAAATTCAAAGTGCTGATGAAGCTATAGCCTACTTAGAACATCCTATTCTGGGGAAACATCTTGTAGAAATTACAAAAGAGCTTAATAATACAACTGAAAGAAGCGCCTTGGAAATTCTTGGTTTAGATGATGCTGAAAAATTAAAGTCGAGCATGACTTTATTTGCAAGTATTCAAAATACAGAGCCTGTTTTTCAGGAAACAATCAATAAGTATTTTGATGGAGGCTTAGATTTTCATACAATACAATTGTTGTACGGCAATTTGTAAAATCTGAAAACCAACACCTTGCTACCTTATTAAAACTTAAAAGAGTAAAAATTAATCATAACCGATATTATTATTTGGAAATATTCTAAATAAGCAATAACTTTCCGCTTCGAAATTCCGTAGCGGAATGTTTCGTTAAATCAATACCATATTCGTATATCTCAAGTTATGAAAAAAATATTCTTTACCGCATTACTTTCATTTACATTGTTTGTTAATGCACAACAAAACAAGCTTTTAGATGCCAATTTCTGGAAAACGTCTCCAGATTTAACTACAGTAAAAGCTGAAATTGATAAAGGTAATAATCCTGCAGAATCGAACGCTTTTGCATTTGATCCTACTGTTTTAGCAATCAATAATAGTGCATCTAATGACGTTATTAAATATTTAATTGATCTTCCGGGCAACGGAGTTAAAAAAACAACCCACGACGCCCGTATTTATTTGCATTGGGCAGCTTATAAAGGAAATGCCGAATTGGTAGAATACCTGATTGCAAAAGGTTCCGATATTAATTTTGAAGACAGTCACGGTGCCACGCCAATTGCATTTGCTGCCGGGTCAGGAACAATGAATCCAGCAACATTTGATGCTTTTTTTAAAGCGGGAATCGATCCGAAAAAAAAATATGCAGACGGAGCTAATCTGCTTTTATTGTCAATTCCTAATGATAAAGACCTGAAGGTTACCAATTATCTTGTATCAAAAGGTTTATCGCTAAATAGCGTTGATACCAATGGCAATACGGCTTTTAATTATGCTGCAAGATCTGCGAATATTGATTTATTAAAATCACTTGCAGCAAAAGGAGTAAAATATACAGACAATGCCATTTTAATTGCCGCTCAGGGAATGCGACGCAGTTCAGCACCAATTGAAGTGTATAAATATTTGATTGATGATTTGAAACTAAAACCAACTGTAACTTCTGCTTCTGGTCAAACAATTCTTCATGTTTTGGCTCGCAAGGAAAAACAATCTGAAATCGTAAAATATTTTATAGAGAAAGGTGTTGATGTTAATAAAGCTGATAAGGACGGAAATACTGCTTTTATTTTAGCAGCAGAAGGAAAAGATATTGATGTATTGCAAACTTTATTAACTAAGGTTAAAAATATCAATGCTGTAAATACTAAAGGAGAATCTGCATTAACACAGGCTGTAAAAGGAAGTTCAACAGAAGTTGTATCCTTACTTTTAAGTAAAGGAGCTGATGTAAATACTAAAGATAAAAACGGAAATAATCTTGCTTTTTATCTGGTAGATTCTTTTAGAGCCTCAGGAGAAACGCCACAAAAAGATGATTTTACAGAGAAGCTGACTCTTTTAAAAAGTAAAGGAATCAATTTTGCTGAACCTCAAAAAGATGGCAATACCGTTTTGCATGCCGCTGTAATTAAGAACAATATCAATCTTCTTAAAAAACTGGAAGGGCTTAATGTTGATATCAATGCTAAAAATAAAGAAGGATTAACAGCATTGCACAAAGCGGCAATGGTTGCCAAAGATGATGCTGTTTTAAAATATTTAATAGCATTAGGTGCCAAAAAAGACATCAAAACAGAGTTTGATGAAACGGCTTACGATCTGGCTAAAGAAAATGAAGTTTTGAAAAAGAATAATACATCAGTCGAGTTTTTAAAATAAATAATTATACATGAAATCATTATCTAAAATCTGTCTTATGGCAGCATTTGCGTGCCTTTTGTCCTTTCAGGCATCTGCACAAACTGAAAAATACAAATGCCTTTTGCAAATGTCTAATTACGTTGGCGAAGGCGCTTATATAGTAGTATCGCTTATTGATGCTAAAGGAGAATATGTAGAAACATTGTCTGTAATGGGCGATGACAAAAAATGGTATAAAAGCATTAAAGAATGGTACAAATTCTATACTAAAAAGCCGGATATCAGCGCAAAAACAGGAGCTTCTGTAACCGGAGGCGACCGCAGCGTAACGACATTTGAAATTGATGCTTCGAAAATTAACAAAGGCTACAAACTTCGTTTTGAAACGGCTGTAGAAGACCAGAAATACCATGTAACGGATGCTGAAATACTGTTAACTACAGAAGGAATCGCAGAAAAAGCGGAAGGGAAAGGTTACATTAGATATGTAAAAATCAACAAGATATAAGGCGCATGACATTATCCGTATGGAGATACGCGCATTTAACTTTGGCTGTATTTTCTTCTTTGTTTCTCGTTATGGCATCTGTTACAGGAATTGTACTTGCCATAGATGCTGCACAGGAGAAAACGCAGCCTTATAGCGTTAGTAATTTTAATGATTTAACTGTTGCTCAAGTAATTCCCACATTGCAAAAGAAGTACTTGGAAATCAGCGAAATCAACATCAACCACAATAAATTTACAACACTTAAAGGCCTGGATGAAGAC
>LMAJ01000005.1 GCA_001507425.1 Flavobacteriaceae bacterium CRH | reverse complement strand
GTTTCTAGTGTGATCCTTCCTCCGTCAGGATGACAAAATGAGGCAATCTGTGACAAAAACTGCTACAAATTAATTACGGTGCGCTGTGCATTACTCGCAATTGCAGCTTCAATAATCTGCATTACTTTTACGCCGTCCTGGGCGGTAACCGGTTCTGGTTTATTGTTTGCAATCGAATCGTAAACGCCATCAAAAAACGAAAAGTAATTTCCCTGAAGTGTTGGTACTCTGTCACGAACTAATTCTCCGTTAATTTCTGTATGCAAAAGTCCCTGAAAGATTTCTGGTTCTGTTCCCCAGGATTCTAAATTTGGTTTTTTGCCGAGTTTTAATTCGTCTTCCTGAATGTCTCCGCGAGGTTTTAAGAAAGATCCTTTTTTACCGTGAATCGTATACGCAGGATTGGCTTCTCTCACGAAGAAACTGGCTTTTAACCGTACTCTGAAATCTTCGTAAATCAATAATAAATCGATCCAGTCATCTACTAAAGAATTTTCTCTGGTGAAACGTATATCTGCAAAAACTGACTTTGGTGAACCAAACAAACAAACGGCCTGATCGATTAAATGCGGACCTAAATCTTTTAGTATTCCGGCACCGTCATTTAGGGTTTCTTTATGCGATTTCGGACTCAATAATGGATTGTATCTGTCAAAATGAAATTCGGCTTCGACCAAATCTCCCAAAGTTCCTTCTTTGATTATTTTCTGAATGGTTTTAAAATCGCTGTCCCATCTTCTGTTCTGGAAAACGGCTAATTTTAATCCTTTTTCCTGAGCGATTTTAGCTAATTCTTCGGCTTCGGCAACGGTTGTGGTAAAGGCTTTTTCTACAACAGCATGTTTTCCTGCCAATAATACTTTTTTAGCGTATTCGTAATGCGTTCCTACGGGCGTATTTACGATTACCAAATCGACATCATCTGCTAATAATTCGTCGATTGTAGCATAACTTTTTACGGCTGGATAATCTTCCTGAATTAGTTTTTTGCTTCTTTCCCAGGAACCTAATAATTCAAATCCTTCGTGAATGTTTAAAAATGGAGCGTGAAAAACTTTCCCCGACATTCCGTATGATAATAGTGCTGTTTTTATTTTTTGCATTTGTATGAGTATTTAATTTTTTTCTGCCACAGATTTCACAGATTAAATTGATTTTTTAAAATAAAAGTTTCCACGAATTTCACGAATTTCCACAAATTAAATTGAGTTCAAGCGGAATTAAATTGGCGAAAATTCGTGAAATTCGTGGCAAAAAAAATTTTTTTTAATCTGTGAAATCTGTGGCTAAATAATTTCTTAAACTTTAGCTCTCGCGTATTGTTTTGGCCAAAGAATATCTTCATCTAAATCTTTGGCGAAAGTCAAAGGCAGGTTTGGATTTCTTAACGATTCTCTGGCGAATAAAACCAAATCGGCCTGACCTTCACTTAAAATCTCTTCGGCTTGGCTGGGTTCTGTAATTAAACCAACGGCCCCGGTTAAAACAGAAGCTTCTTTTTTGATTTTTTCTGCAAACTGAACCTGATAACCGGGTTTTAATTCAATATGCTGATGCGAAACTAATCCGCCTGACGATACATCTATTAAATCAACTCCTTTTTCTTTTAAGATAGCTGAAAGTCGAACTGATTCTTCGGGACTCCATCCGCCTTCTGCCCAATCGGTTGCTGAAATTCGAAGGAACAAAGGCAAATCTGAAGGCCATTCTGACTGAACTGCTTCTACAATTTCTAAGGTAAAACGAATTCTGTTTTCAAAAATTCCGCCATATTCATCCGTTCTTGTATTGGTTAAAGGCGATAAAAACTGGTGCAGTAAATAACCGTGGGCGCCGTGAATTTCCATAACCTGATATCCTGCTTCGACCGCTCTTTTTGTTGCTTCTTTAAAATCAGAAACCACTTTTTGGATTCCGTTTTTGTCTAAAGCCTGCGGAAGAAATGGTTCATCTTCATGATACGCGATCGCACTTGGCGCAAAGGTTTGCCATCCGCCATGAGCGAGATCTAACTTTTTGTTGCCCAGCCACGGTGCCGAGACACTTGCTTTTCGGCCGGCGTGCGCCAACTGAATTCCGGGAATGGCGTTTTGCGAAACGATAAATTCGTTGATTTGTTTTAATTTTTGAATGTGTCCGTCTTTCCAGATTCCAAGATCTGAAGGAGAAATTCTCGCTTCGGGAGAAACGGCTGTGGCTTCCTGAATAATTAAGCCTGCGCCTCCGCTGGCACGACTTCCTAAATGAACCAGATGCCAGTCGTTTGCAAATCCGTCAACTGCAGAATACTGACACATTGGCGAAATAACGATCCTGTTTTTTAAAGTGATTTTTTTTATAGTAAGGGGAGAAAACAATAATGCAGCCATAGTTGTAACTTTTAATGATTTTGGGCTACCAATTTGGATAGATAGCCATTAAAAAAGTAAAGTTAAAGCTTCTTACTAAAAGTAGAAATCTAAATGTTTATTAATTAACAAACATTTAAAACCTTATGTATTATCTTGCACTATCAAATTAAAATAGAAACGTTACTTTTGTGCGTTAAATTACGAACTAAAAATACAAAATGGATATAGTTATCAAACTCTCTCAATTTCTATTGAGTTTATCTTTACTTATTATTCTTCACGAATTAGGACATTTTATTCCTGCTAAATTATTTAAAACAAGAGTCGAAAAATTTTATTTGTTTTTTGATGTTAAATATTCTCTATTAAAAAAGAAAATCGGTGAAACGGAGTATGGAATTGGATGGCTGCCTTTGGGTGGTTATGTGAAAATCTCCGGAATGATCGACGAAAGTATGGACAAGGAACAAATGGCTTTGCCACCTCAGCCTTGGGAATTTCGTTCGAAACCGGCCTGGCAACGTTTAATTATTATGTTGGGCGGTGTTACGGTAAACTTTGTTCTGGCATTTATTATTTATATCGGAATGGCGTTTGCTTACGGCGATACATATGTAGCCAATTCTGATTTGAAAGATGGTGTTTATATCGAAAATCCTGCGATGATTAAGGCCGGTTTTAGAACGGGTGATAAAATTATTTCTATTGATGGTAAAAAAGTAGAGAATTTTGACAATGATATGAACATGAATGTGATCATGTCAAAACACGTTATAATTGAAAGAAACGGACAACAACAAACAATCAATATTCCGAATGATTTTGTTGACCAGTTATCAAAACATGAAAAAGGATTGCTTGTTGGTATCAGAATGCCTTTTGTTATTGGTAAAGTCGCTGACGGATCTACAAATACAGCTTTGAAACCAAAAGATTTAATTGTAAGCCTGAACGGTCAAAAAATAAAATACTTTGATGAAGCTAAAGTTATTTTAGAAGCTAATAAAGGAAAAACTATTCCTGCGGTTGTATTACGTGACCTAAAAGAAACCCCTATTACTGTAAACGTTTCTAAAGAAGCAAAATTAGGTGTTGCTGTTGGAGGTTTAGACATTAAATCTTTAGACAAACTAGGATACTATAAAATAAGCACTAGAGAATATAGTTTCTTCGAATCTATTCCGGTTGGATTAGAAAAAGGGAAAGACCAATTGGTTGGTTACGGAAAACAATTGAAAATGATTTTTAATCCTGAAACAAAAGCGTACAAACAAGTAGGTGGTTTTGCAGCGATTTTTAACATTTTTCCTAACACCTGGAGCTGGGAAACCTTCTGGTCGATCACCGCTTTATTGTCGATTATGCTTGGTGTTATGAATTTATTGCCAATTCCGGCGCTTGATGGTGGTCATGTGATGTTTTTATTATATGAAATAATTAGTGGGCGTAAACCGAGCGATAAATTCTTAGAAAACGCACAAATGGTTGGTTTCGTATTACTTATAACACTGCTTTTGTTTGCTAACGGAAACGATATTTACAAGGCAATTGTAGGCAAGTAAAAATATTTGATAAAAAGTGCGAAAATATTTTTGGGAAACTAAAAAATCCTTTATATTTGCACTCGCTAAAAAGAGCAACAACTTCCTCCTTAGCTCAGTTGGTTAGAGCATCTGACTGTTAATCAGAGGGTCCTTGGTTCGAGCCCAAGAGGGGGAGCAACTTTTTTTAGCAAACATATTTACCTTTAAGGTGATTCCTTCTTAGCTCAGTTGGTTAGAGCATCTGACTGTTAATCAGAGGGTCCTTGGTTCGAGCCCAAGAGAGGGAGCTTAAAAAAAGACGATCAAATGATCGTCTTTTTTTGTTTATACTGGTTTGTCATTTCTGTAAAAGTTAACCCACAGTCTGTGTCATTCCGAGGAACGAGGAATCTCCACAAGAAACTCTACAAAGATTGGCGATTTTGCTTGCGACTGATTAAAATCCATCCCTACAATATAATACTTTCCTCCGGAACTCTTAATCGATAATCTCTGTCAATTCCGAAGAATAAGCAATCGTACGCTATATTCTACAACAATACGCATTTTAAACCCGACAGGTTTTAAAAACCTGTCGGGTTTGACGCAAAAGTGTCATTTGAGGAACCAGACCCGAGCTATAGCGAACAGGCAAAGCAAATCACATAATTAACTCTACAAAGATTGGCGATTATGATTACGGAGCTTCTAGTGTGATTTCTCGTTCCTCGAAATGACAAAAAAAGTTAACCCACAGTCTGTGTCATTTCGAGGAACGAGAAATCACATGCGTAACTCTACAAAGATTGGCGATTTTGCTTGCGACTGATGGATTAAAATCCATCCCTACAATATAATCCGTTCCGCCGGAACTCTTAATCGATAATCTGGGTCATTCGAGGAACGAGAAATCTTCGCAAAAAACTCGACAAAGACAACAAATGGAAAAAGTAAACCATAACCTGTGCGAAAAATTGTATTTTTGTTTAATCAAGCAATAACACAAAACACATAAAAACATATCGCACAAATACAACCCCGTATTTTACGCGACAAATAATTTTCTCAGGAATTTTAAATATCTTTGAATTATGAGCACACTAACAAAACCAAATCATATAGGGCGAAAAATTAGCCGTATTCGTGAACTTCGTGACATGAAACAAGAAGCATTAGCGCAAGCTTTAGGAACTAACCAACAGGCTATTTCTGCTATTGAAAACAGTGAAACTATAGATGAAGAAAAACTTAAAGCAATTGCTGAAGTTTTAGGCGTGTCTGTTGAAGGAATTAAAAATTTCTCTGAAGAAGCGGTTTTAAATATTATTGGGAATACAATTAATAATCACGATAATGCTTCTTCATTTAATTATAGCTGTAATTTTAACCCACTTGATAAAGTTGTGGAACTTTATGAGCGTTTGGTTTTGGCTGAAAAAGAGAAAGTGGAATATTTGGAGAAGTTGTTGAAAGGGAAATAATTTTCTTTTTTCGAACTTATATGTTTAAAAGACTATCATTTTCATGATAGTCTTTTTTTGTTAATGTTATCAAACTTTACCTTGTTTGTTTAGTTTTTATGGAAAACCATAAACTATTCAAATACTAATAAAGTAAATTTATATCAATAATTACCTTTCCTATTTAGTAATATTTTATTTATATATTTATTGACTTAAATTATCTTTATGAATACAACTTTTCCTTATGGCTTTTTTATCAAAGAAAAAATAGACACAGAAGTTTTATCTATTAGCTCGCTGGCACCTAAAGTTTTGATTGACAAAAATGATATTGAAAAGATACAACCATATCTTGATTCTTTAAATAAAACCATAAACCAAAAAGGAATTACAAACATTGCTCTTACAGGAGGATATGGTTCTGGGAAAAGTACTATTATCAAAACTTTTCAAAACATAAATCACCAACATCAGTATCTTAATATCTCTCTAGCTTCATTTAATGATATTGCAGATGAAGAAGGGAATCGTAAGGCTAAAAAAGAGGAATTAGAAAGGTTACTTGAAGTAAGCATTCTTCAACAGATATTTTATCATGTCAAACCTTCAGAAATCCCTGATTCAAGATTTAAAAGAATAATTAATGTTACCGATGATAGGATATTATCAATTGCAATTGGTTTAATTTTCTGGGTTTTAAGCACTATAATTCTATTCAAGTTTGATTATATCAATAAAATAAATCCTACAACTTGGAATCAAAAATTTTTTATCGATTGGATAGCAATAATTGTTGTTGTGCTTTTCGTAACAGGAATTGGATTATTTGCAAAAAGCGTAATTAGATTATTTAGCAACTCAAAAATAAACAAGTTTAACATTAAGGGAGAATTAGAGTTGGGAGATAACTTAGATAAATCCGTATTTAATGAACATATTGAAGAGATAATTTATTTTTTTGAGAGAACTAAATATGATGTTGTAATAATTGAGGATTTAGACAGGTTTGAAAGTACCGATATATTTACTAAATTAAGAGAAATAAATATCTTATTAAATAATACAAAATTAATAACAAGAGAAATTAATTTTCTATATGCTATAAAAGATGAAATGTTTAACGACAATAAAGAACGGGTTAAATTTTTTGAATATATTATTCCTGTAATTCCATTTATTAATCCTTCAAATGCTGGTGATCAACTTACCAAAATGATAAATGAAGCAAATTTGAAAGGGATTCTATCAAAAGACTTTACCGAAGATGTCGTTACTTTCATTGATGATATTGATATGCGATTATTAATTAACATATTTCATGAATATCAATTATATAGAAAGAATTTAATTAATGATATTGATCAAGATTGCTTATTTGCAATTATTACATATAAAAATTTATTTCCTTCTGACTTTGGAGAATTACAAAAAAGGAAAGGAAATTTATATGATTTCTTATCAAAAAAAACAGACTATATAGAAAGTTTAACTGAAAGTATTGATAAAAAAATTCAAAACAAAAACATAGAGATTAACAAAATTGCTAATGAAGCAAATTACAAAATTGATGAATTGAAAGCCATATACGTGAACAATATTCATCAACAAATACCCGGTGCTACATCTTTATACTTTGATGAGATTGTTCTATTTTCAGAAATCTTTGACAAAGACATTTTTGACAAAATTAAGATTTGTGAAAATATTTGTTATAATTATTATACTCCATCTTATCATTACAGAGGTCTGCATGATTTAAATATTAATAAAGAAAGTGGTATTGCATTTTCTGATATTGAGAACTCAATTAATTCAAAATATTCCTTTTCAGAACGAGAAAAGTTTATTGAAGATAAAAAAAATAACACAAGTGAAAACTTAAAAAAAGAAATTGAAAAACTTAAAATTGATAAAATTGAAATTCAATCTTGGAATTTAAAAAAAATATTTGAAGAGATTAATATTGACAAATACTTAAATGGTTTTTCGGAAAATGAATTAATTAGAAATCTTTTACTTAATGGTTATATAAACGAAAATTACAACGATTATATTTCACTATTTCATGAAATTAATTTAACCAAAGATGATTATTCATTTGAAAGAAAAATCAAAAGTGGATTGTATTCTCCTTTTGAATATAATCTTACAAAAATTGAAAATCTGATAAAAAGAATGCCCGAAAAATATTTTAATCGTGATACTATATTAAATTTTGATATCGTCGATTTCTTGGCAGAAATTCATGACAAATACAATGAAAAATATAACTCTATTATAGAAATCTTAGGAAATGAGAAAAAGAAGTCAATCCAATTCATTGAAAACTATATCGAAAATAGAAAAGATAATTTAGAATTATTTATCAAATCATTGTGCCATTCATGGAAGGGATTTTGGCACCATGTTATGATAGAAAGTGATTTTACAACAGAAAAAACAAACTATTACTTAGAAATAATAATTAAACATGCTGATATCGAAGATATTATTGTTTTTAAAAATTCAAATGTTGAGGGCTATATTGAACGACTGCCTAACTTTCTTTCAGTTTTAAATGACAATCATTACGATGAAAAAATCAAAAAATTACTTGAATCATTAGATATTAAATTCAAATACTTAGATCAACCAACAGAAAACACAAGAGATTTATTTAATTATGTATATGAAAATAACCACTATGAAATAAATGTGGAAAACATTATTCTAATGGCAAACAATGCTACACTAGATGAAATTGAAGATGATTTATTAAAAGCAAATTATACAACCATTTTAATAAACGGCTGTACTAATCTTGTAGAATATATTGAGGCTAATATAAATGAATATGTAAAGAATGTTCTTTTAAAAATACCGGAAAACAATTCTGAATCTGAAGAATTTACTATAAAACTTCTAAATAATCAAATTTTAAAAAATGAAACAAAATTTAATTTGATTAAAAAACAAACAATTAGATTTAGTGATCTTTCTAAAATTAAGGATAATGTTATTCGAGAAAATCTAGTGGAAAATAATAAAGTGTTTCCTAATTGGGAAAATATCTTTATATATTATGACCAATTTGAAAATAGTGAATTTACTTCTATACTAATTAACTTTTTAAATAATGAGCCAAATTATAAGGCACTTTCTAAAGAAAAAATTGAAAAAAATAATCAAAGATTAGAAAATTTCATCAAGGACTTTACAATAAAATTAATAACATGTAATGAATTAAATTATGACAGTTATATAGCACTTGTATCATGCACAACATACAACTGTAATAATGTTACTATTGAAAATCTAAGTTATGATAAAGCTGAATTTCTGTTGAATAGTAAAAAATTAGTGCTTACAGTTGCAAACTTTAATCAACTAAAAGAAAAATTTCCAACCTTACACATAGTATTGATTGAGAGAAATCAAGATTTATTTCTTACAAAATTTGAAGATTATACTTTGGATAATGAAGATATTTTAATACTATTAAATTCTGCTGAAATAATCTCAAAAAACAAGATTGAATTAATTAAAAAAATTGATGATGAAATAATTATAGAAGATAAGGAAATCGGGAAAATCATTTGTAATTTTTTAGCTGTATCAAGCTACATTCCTTTAGAATACAATGTATTAGAAAGCTTATTCAGACATTCAAATTCTATAGAAAATAGAATAAAATTATTAAATAAACATATTGATAAAATATCAAATACTGAAATTCAAATTTTAATAGAAATGTTAGGTTCTACTTATAAAGAGATATTTAGAAAACAGTGCAAACCAAAATTCAGCAACACGCCTTTTCATACAGAATTATTTGAAAAACTCAAGTCTAAAAATTTAATAATTAAACAAGAGTTGGATAAAAAAGAAATAGATAAAATTAAAGTATTTGCTAAGTATTAAAATCACTACAAATGAATGTTTTCAATAAAAAAAGCGCCACAATTACTTGCAGCGCTTTTTCAATATTATAAAAAGAATAATCTTAAACCCCCAACTTCTTAGCAATCTCAGTAGGAATCCCCCCTTTGTTCACCATTAAAGCAGTAGTTTTATATTTCACAAAATTCTTCGTTACAAACAAGAAACCTTTGTAGTCGTTTGTTTCTCCCCAGGAATTTTTTACGATGTAATATTCTCTTCCGGTTTGGTCTTTGGCTAAGCCAATTATGTGCATTCCGTGGTCGTCTGTAGTTGTGTAATTATCAAACGCAGCCTGACGCATTTCTGGTGTAATTTCCGGTTCTGGCTTTGGTCCGTTAAACATGTCTGCTTTTTCTTCAGCCGTCATGTCGTCGAATTTCTTTTGCGGAACATAAGCCACGCCATTTTTCCAGCTAAAGCTTTTTTCGCTTACATCTGTTGCCCACGCTACCGTATATCCTTTTTTCAACGCATTGTCGATAACATCGGTCATGTCGTTTACTTTTACGTTGTAAACCTGATCAAACGACCAGTTGTCCGGAACCATCATGGTTGTTTTTTGGTAATATGGAGATGTTGTAAACGATGACATTTCGATATAATCGTCAGGATTAATTCCCACTACTTCTTTAGCAAAAGATTGTGGCGTGTAATTTTTTCCTTTGTAGGTAAAGTTTTCCGGCACTTTTCCTAAATACGAATCGATAACAGCAGCGTATGCTTTTTGCCAGTTTGGTGTTAATTCACCGTTTGGGTTTTTCACCACAGCTGTCAAAAGACCTTCGATAAGCGCGGCCATTTCTCCAAATTTATTTTTATCGGTTCCGTAGTTTAAACCTGTATAAACTTCTCTCGGAACAGCTCCGTATTTTTTGTACATATTCGTTACGTCATGCAGCGCGCCACCGTCACCTAAAGTAACTGCGCCATGCATACGCACATAATTAATTCCTTTTTCGACATACACGTTTCTGGCAGAATAAATTTGAGACAATTCTACAGGCTGTTTTCCTAAACGAATCATTTCTGACTCTAAAAATGAGTTTGTAGCATAACTCCAGCATGTTCCTGAAGATCCCTGTGTTTTTACAGATGTTGTTCCTAAGTTTACAACTTCGGTAAATTTAAAGTTCTCTTTACTTTTATCACTCGCATTTAACTTTAGTGAATTCACCAAAACGTCTTGTGCAAAACAGCCGCTAACGCCCACCAAAAAAGCAGATGCAACGAAAACTGATTTCATCGTAATTTTATACATAATCAATGATTTAAATAGTTGACTAATTAGTAGCCTTTCATTTATTTTTGTTACAAATCAATTAAATATTACATAATTTGTTTGTTCTGTCGCCGTTAATTTTTTCATAATGTTTTTTTTAAGCGATATTAACTTACAAAACATAAACTGTTGTTTTTAATTGTTTTAACACATAGAAACATAGAATTATTGAACTTAAAATAGGCGTTTCATTTGCATTAACACACATAGTATGTGTGAGAAACCAGTTTCTTTTTTGCATTCTTTTTACAGATAAAAAAATCTATGTTTCTATGTGTTTAATTTTTTTGCATTATTAAACGAATAATATATAAAAACAGTATACACTTTAAAATCAATAGGTAAACGTATTTCTTTGTTTGCTAAATTAGTCTTAATTTGGCCGATGTAACAATGCCACCCATACCAACCCTAAAATGTACGAACTTCAGAAAGAGAAATACTTAGGAAATACTAAAAATATTTTCAACAATACGCAGGGCATTGCTGTTGTAGAAACGGAGTATCAAAATAAGGTTTACGAAGGCTGGCATTCGCACAATAACGCCCATATTACGCTGTTTTTGAGAGGCGGAACTTCTGAAAAACGAAAGAACTTTAGCGAAGTTGTGGGTCCGGGTTCGTTATTATTTTATCATAGTGACGAATTGCACATGAATCACGACACGCTTTTTCCTTCTAAAAACATCAATATTGAGATCGAAGAAAACTTGCTGAAAGAACTTCAGATTACTGAAGCTATTATCGAAAAATCGATTCAGAATACAACGCTTACTAAATTTTTAATCCTGAAGATTTTTAAGGAAAGTCTGGTTGCCGATGCTTTTTCGGGCGATACAATTAATATGTTGTTTGCGCAATTATCGAATACCAATACACATTTAGAACGCTTTGAAAAAAGTCCGTTTTGGGTAAAAAGCCTGAGCGAATTACTAAACGATTGCTGGAACGAAAACCCGAATTTGAAGGATCTGGCGCAGGTTTTACAGTTAAATCCGATTACAATTTCAAAGCATTTTCCCAAATATTTTGGCTGTACGTTAGGCGAATACATGCGCAGGATCAAAATAAACCGTTCGCTCTCGCTGATAGAATCTAACAAAAGTAATCTGACTGAAATTGGTTTTCAATGTGGTTTTGCTGATCAGAGTCATTTCATCAGAACTTTTAAAAACCAAACGGGATTTTTACCTAAACAATTTCAAAAATTATAAGACAGGCAAATTTCATTCTATTTTTTGGTTTTGATGTCGCATACTTTTGTCTCATCATAAATAATAAACCAAATCAAAATGGAAACTCAAACTCTTTCTAGAAAACAAAAAATATTTAATTTTCCGGTAGTCAAAATTATTCTTGCTTTACTTACTTTTATGGCAGTCGTAATTATTGGACAGCAAATTGCAGTAAAATTACTGGACTTAACCTCGCTTGACAAAGACTACAGAAACCTTTTAAAAGGGCTTTTTGTTTCTGCTTCCTGCGTAATAAGCTACATTATTTTCTTTAAAAAATATGATAAAAGAGAGGTAACGGAATTTGCCGTAAAAGGGCTTGCAAAAAATCTTTTCATCGGCTTTGCAATTGGTTTTATTTTGCAGACTTTAACCATTTTAGTAATATACCTCAACGGAAATTACAGCGTTGTGAACATTAACCCAATTTCTTTTATCCTGATTCCGTTTGCCCTTATGTTTACAGTAGCCATTATCGAAGAAGTTTTGGTACGAGGCATTATATTCAGGATTATGGAGGAAAAACTGGGAAGCTATATTTCGCTGACTTTTTCTTCAGTATTATTTGGGGTCCTACATTTAGCTAATCCTAATGTCACTTTGATTTCGGCAATATGTATTACTACTGCTGGTTTTTTAATGGGAGCTGCTTTTATTTACAGCCGTAATTTATGGGTGCCAATCGCTTTACACTTTGCATGGAATTTTACACAATCTGGAATTTTTGGCGCTATAACATCCGGAAACGAAAAAACAAAAAGTTTAATAGAGGCTAAAATACAAGGTCCGGAATTTATTACCGGCGGAGAATTTGGTCCCGAAGGATCGATACAGGCAATTGTTTTTTGCGCTATTGGAACGATTGTTCTTTTGGTTTTAAGCCATAGAGAGCATAAAATCATTAAACCATACTGGAAAAACGATAAAAAAGTTTTAGCCACCAATTTCACGAATTAACACAAATCAGTTCAAATTCCCGATAATTAGTATCGGGAATTTTTAATTTTTAATTCCTATTTTTTAATTGAAATTTTATCTGAGCCAGTTACTGCCAAATACGATATAATAGGCCCAATCTTCAGGGCCTTTTGCAACATCAACACCCATTCTAAGTTTAAATTTTCGGGCTAATAAATACCGAAAGCCTGTTCCGTAACTGTACACGACGGGCTTGGCAAAAGCTTTATCCCAGTCGTTAAAAGCACTTGCAACGCCTCCGTAGCCCATAAGGCTCCATCTTCGGTACAAATCCCATCGTAATTCGGCTTCGGTAACAATACTGGTTTTTCCCTGATATCTTGCCGCGGGAATTCCTCTTAGATTGATTCCCGGCAAAAGATAAAAAGGCGGACTCCCAAACGCCTGCTCTCCTTCTAACCTAAGTCCGCCAATTAATTTTTTAGTAATAGGATAATAGCCTATCGCAGATAAATTCACCCGCCAGGCATCGTAATCGCTTCCTATTGCATCATCTGACCAGAAAAAGTCTGACTGAAGCCGTATTCCCTTATCAGGTGTAAATATGTTGTCGCGTCCGTCAAACTGAATCGCCCCTCCCAACTGACTAATAGTGCTTTTAATATCTTTGGGCTGCACAAATGGGGGAGGAATATCTAAGCTGGGTAAATTTATTTTTGAATTTATAAAAAGATATTGTGGTCCCGCGCTCCATTTTGCATTTCGAAACTGCTTGAGCCATTGTGTATAAAAAACAGTAGATCTAAAATTGAGTTTAAATTCCTGATCATTTCCGCTTGGCAAATTATTGGCATAAAATGAAACGTTCATGTCGCCATAACCAGCCATAATACGGTACAATATTTTTGGTTTTACCAAAGTTCCCGAACGAAATGCCCCAACCATCCAGCTTTTATTTCCGGTATACATACCAATTCCGCCTGTAATATCAGGATTTATAAATCGTTTTTTACCATTTTCGTCAACAACCGGAGCACGCTTTTTGAGGAAAACCGGTACAAGTGCACCACCAATTCCGCCCAAAGCAGGTTCTGTAATAACGGTAGGAATTACGATAAAACCATGTGCATAAATAATATAATTACTTAAATCGAAAGCACCATCCAGAGAATCTTTTGTCGTTATATGAGGCTTTTGTGCTACTGCAGTTTGAAATGAAAAAAAGTACAATACAAAAACAAAAACCATTCTTTGAATACATTTTCTGTTTTTTACGATAGAATCCGGAGGTGTATTTCTCATTTAAACTTATTTACGATTTATCTTATTCCGCAAAGACATCAGCCTTGCATTGAACTTCAAAAGTTATTCTTCTATTACTCTTGCCAGGCTAAATACGTGTGCCAGCGTAAGAAAGAAGGTATTTCCCTGAAAACGGTTTAAACCTTGAAATTCAGACACCCATCTTAATCCTGCAGAAGTTCTAGAACCTATATGAAAATAATTTACTTCGGCACCTATTCCCGCAATTCTGTCTTTTGCGGGCTCAAGTACAGTGTTACCAACCGGTATTTTATCGGTAGATAGTTTAGCTTGCAAATAATAAATTACTCCGGCATTCAATATTCCTTTTGGTGCAGTTTTTTCTCCGTTCATCAAATAAAAAGTTTTTCCCAAACCTCCTTCAAGACTAAAAATATCTCCGGTTTTTATATCAGTATCTTTCTTTTTACCATTTATTTCATACGATGCCAGTGCTGAGAAATGGAATGTTTTTTTATCATTGAAAAACAGTGTTGTTCCTGCTGAAAATTCATTCATAAACATTCCTAAACCTGCATTATCAGATGCTCCGGCAGTAAATTTTCCGGTGGGAAGATATAGCGAATAACTAAAAACGAAATCGGCTCGTTTGCTGTGCCAGCCTAATTGTACAGGTTGTATAAACATATCTGTAAAAGCGAGTGAGTTGGTTGCGTCAAGAGAATTTCCCTGAATAGTATTTGATGCAAAGGCTAATAAAACAGTGGCTCCGTAATTAGCTCCCAGAATTTTAAACTCACTTACATATGACGCTCCTGCACCCGTTAAAAACATTGTAATTTCAGGATTTGCATTTGCTTCATCACCGCTTGCATTTCGCAAAGAGCAGGCATCATAAAGATAACCCGGTACATAAACGCTCAAGGTATTTTCCGGCGCCTGTGTTCCTGATTGTAATCCCATTGCGCCTAATATGTGTCCTCCTTTAAGCTGTGCATTACTAAAAAAAGACAGAAATAAAAACAATACTGTTGTTATTGATTTTATGGTTTGTTTTGTTGTATTATATTCGGTTTTCATAATTGTATTTTAAAAATTGTAATCTGGCAATACTGTTGAAATTTTATTCTTTATTGTGACTTCTTTTAAACATTCAGGGTTTGATTATCTGAGTTTACCCTAATTACTTTAAAGTATTCCGAAGGTGATTTTCCTGTATGTTTTATAAAAGCCCTAAAACAAGTGGTTCGCGATTTAAATCCGGACCCCCACGCCATTCCTTCAAGCGATAAATCTTTCCATTTTGGGTCATTTATTCTGTCTTTAAAATATTCTATCCTTTTTAAATTGACATAATCCTGAAAATGAAGATTAAATTCTGAATTGATTAAATTAGAAAGATGATGTACTGATATTCCGGTTTCTTCAGATAAATCACGGATTACAAAATCCTTCTTTAAAAAAAGTTTTTTGGTTGTAAATACAACTTCTAATTTTGCCAAATATTCTTGTTTTTTATCCGGAGTTAAATCTTTAATTACGGGTAAGATGTTTTTAATTTCTGTTGTTTTTACCTCTAATAATTCTTTTTGTTGGAGATCCGGAACATTTGGAGTAGTTTCTATTGTATCATAAAAAAGCTGTGGCTTAAAATATAACCAGGCAACTGTAAAAACCAAAACCAGCGAGATCAGAATATAACACGTAAAGTCAAGAGTATCTAAGCCTTCCGTAAGAAAAAAATGTACAAATAGTGTTGAAAACAAAAACAATATCATCAAATTATAAATTCTAATCCAGCCTACAACTTTCATTTTATGAAGTTGATTTCCTTTGAATTTTTTTAAATCATAATTTAAAACCATCATCGTCTGACAAAAAGCATAAAGAAGCCAAACAGTTAAGCTCAACATAGAAAAAGGACTTTTGATTCTTGCTGCAAAATGGTCGAAAATATGAAAAGAAGTGAAATTTCCAATCCATACTATAGTAGTAAGACCAAAGTATATTACAAATGGTAAAAAATGAAAGTAATCGTATTTTTTAAAAAATTTATCATCAAATAAAACATTCCTAACATATAAAAAAGCGCTGGGAGCTACTAAAAAAATGAAAGACTTTGTAACAATGAACATATCGGGGAAATTTTTTAAAACATTTGCCGATAAATAAAAATTATAGATACTAACAATGGTTAGACTAAGCAGGAATAATCCTAAAAAAAAAGATTTTGAAAATTTTTTTTTTGAAAAAAGAACCATAAAAGATGTTGCAAAACCAATAAATGTTGCAATAAAAAAGAAAAGAGAAAGTAATATATCGATCATGGTAATAAGTTTAAATATTTTAATCTATTCATCTTTAACTTTATATAAATTCTAAAGATGAAGATCAGGAGGTAGTACAAAGGCTATACTTATTCGTAATTGAATAAGTATAAATTACCTTTATAACTATTTTGCAGGCTATTTTTTTGCTAAGCCAGGAGGAAAACCTTCAAGTATTTTTTTGATTGAACTGGCAATAAATTCTTCAGGATTGTCTGGTTTACTGTCGATTTGTGCATTACCGATTCCTTGCCAAACTAATTTTTGACTTTTTGTTGATACAATATCAATTACGAGAGAGCCGTCTACATAATCATACGTATTAAATGTTGTTGTAGCACCACCCATCATGGCACCTCCACCCCAATATCCGTACGGACGGTACATGCCGCCATAACCATAAAAATCAGAATTTGCTGTTACTGATTGTTTATTTTTTAAAATTGAAACAGCATTTACTTTTAAATCGGGATTACTTGATGATTCTGTAAAACCTTTGGCAATCATTTCTGATCGAATTGCATTTGTAACACGATCTACATTTAATTGATTGACCTGCCCTTCCTGAGCTTTTAAATCATAAACAGCAAAAGTTTTAAATTGATTAAAATTAGCTGAATGATCATAATCAGTAGTAACTTTTACAGTAGGAGAGCAGCTGAGAATTAACCCAAAAAACACTATTGGGATTAAACGAATAATCTTGCTTTTCTTGTTCATTTTGCGATATTTAAATTAATTATTAACAGAGTGAAAATTTCAACTTATTAAAAAATAAATTTTTCAAAATTGGCATGAACTGGCGAAAATCATCTTACTAGGCTTAAAATAACATAACTTGTTGCAAAACAAATAATTACATCTATTCAAAGATAAATAATTTTCTTTAATTAATGAATCAATTATAAATTAAATAAATTTTTTAAAGTATAAACTTACAAAAAATAACACTATTTATAGTATTTTTTATATGTAATTATGGAAAATTGTAGCTAAATATTTGTTATAATTTTTATATAAAATTGCTTGCTATTTGTAATTTAGCTTGTTTTATTGCTTCGAACATTTTATTGTAATCATCGTCATTTTGATCTGCATATACCATAGAAAAGTACCTTCCTCAAAACGCTCGGCTTTTGATGTTGCCGGATCAAATAAATTTTTGGTGTTATTTTCGAATTTTTCATGCATAAAGCATTGGTTTATATTCTTGATTTCTAAATATTGTTTTTACTTAAATCGTCTAAGTAAAATTTTGACTATTTGCTGTATTATAAGAAACTTAAATAATTAAGATCCAGGAAAAACAAATGCTAATACTGCTCTCAATCCCCAATCTGGTTTAATTTCGTCTGGCCCAACAATTGGTATTAAAGGCATAATAGCAAACTGAACCACCTGATCTCCTAGCTTTGTAACGGCACTAATATTTGGGCTCAGCGTAATTAAAGTAGTATTGCCTTCCCAATTTTGAGTGATTTCAGAGCTTAAGCCTAGACTTGCACCACTTTTAAAACTGTGTGACATAAATATTTGTGTATAAAACTGATTTACATCTGCACGGTCTTCATTTCCAGCGACTGACCATATTTGATTGGCTATAAAACCTAATGAAAGTCCTTTTCCCTGATGCATAACTAATGCACTCGGACCAACGCCAAATTTCTCCGTTCCTAAAAAGTCATTTGTAGCTGTTGGTATTAAAAATGCAGGTCCAAAGCCTAGAATAACTGCTTTGGTTTTAGGCGCAAAAAAAGCCGTTACAGTAGCATCGCTCAAACCAAACTGGTGCGTGTTTTCGCCTGTAATATCTCTTTGATCGACAACCGGAAGAATGTAACGTGTAATTAGATTTAAATTATCCGTTAATTTAAAAGGAATAACAGGCTGAATGTTAATCGTGTATTTTGATCCGTTAAACGGACCAATACCATAATTCAGATTGTTTTGCAGCGGCACACTTATTAAGCTAGCTACCGGATTGGCAAGTTTATCTGCTAATTCCTGTGCGCTTGCCCCAGATTTTTCCTGAGCAAAAACTTGAAAATTTAAAAATAAAAGAACCGTAATGGATAACCAATTGACAAAAATATTTGATCTTGAATTTTTCATAATTATTCCATCTAAAAATTATTAATCATTTTTAAAATCAAAATGAAACAATTTTTAATTTCTAAAAACTGTTTCATTTCATTCTAACTAACTCAAAATTTCAATCTGCAAAAACTTTTTTCCAATCGTCTTTAATGCTCACTATGTGCCATTTGTTATTCGATGCTGCATTTAATGACAAATTATCTTTTTCCTGATAATTATATTCCCTAATCGAATCATTATGATTTATAAGTAATTGAAAAGAAGGATATTTATTTCCCTGCGAATATTTTAACATGGCAATGTCACCGGCTCCGCCTTCGTTTCCGCAGGCAAAAACTGGACGTTGGCCAATATGCAATTGTATGCCAACAGGTTTTCCTTCTTTATCATTAAAATGATCTAAAGCAGGTTGTCTTTGAATAGCATTCTTTGCATCATCAAATTTATATTTGAAGGAAGTGCCTACTACCTGATCTTTAGGAATTCCGTAGAAATCAGCAGATATTGCGCGGACCACTTCTACGGTTCCGCCTGTAACAATAAATGTTTTAAATCCGTTGGCTCGCAAATAGTTCAACAGTTCTAATTGTGGCTGGTATCTTATTTGCTTAAGAGAAACATTTTTTCCGGGATATTTAGCTCCTGCAAAAAATTCTTTTGTAGATGCATCAAATTCATCTTCGGTCATTCCGGTGTGCGTCGCAGCAACCAGTTCTATAAGTGCTTTATCTCCGCCTTTTTCAAAAAATGATTTGTCTTTTTCAATAACTGCTTTAAAAGGTTGTTTTTGAGCCAAAGCAGGATTTGCTTCTACCATTTTCTTAACTCGGTAAAAAGCAAATAATTCCTGAACATAAGGTTTTTCAGCCCAAAGTGTTCCGTCGTTATCAAAAGTGGCAATTCTGTTTACAATCGGAACAAAATCTGGTGTTCCTTCTGAAGTGACTTTTTTTACGTAGGCAATAATGTCGTTTTTTAATTGACCATCATTCCAGCTTGGCAATGGATTATCGCTATACGCAATAGAAGCCGTACTGTCTTTAGGATTTACAGTAGCGGTTATTTCATTTTTTTTACATGAAAACAGTAAAAATAACAGAGGCAATAGATATATTTTTCTATACATGATATTGATTTTTAAATTAATAGAGCTTGAAGTATGGGAGATTCAAGCTCTACTTTATATTTTACTATTTTTTCTTTGATGCTGCCTGATTCATCGCTTTTTGCATTTTAATTTGTTCAAGTGTTTCATCCATAATAGTATATGGAGAAAAACTAGGTGGAATCGAACGAGGTGGATATTCTCTGAATGTTCCTGCAAAATCTACTACGTCCTGAATCATTCCGTAAGCTGAACCTACATGATTAAGAACCCAATCCCAATAGGTATTTGATGTAATATCAGCTCTTTCATAAGGGTCCTGATATAAATTGAATATTTTTTGCAGTCGCAATTTTGTAAATGGTTCTGCCCAAACCCCCATAGTACCTTCTTTACGTTGTTCAGCAAATACGTATTTATAGTCTCCTTCACGTAAGCCAACTAAAAGACCATCATCATCAGAATAAAAGAATTTATTTCTGGCACTCTTTGCGGTTCCTCTTAATAAGTTAGATTGATCAAATCCGTCTAAATGCACTTTATAAGTATTTCCGTTAGCCTTATATCCACTTAATAGTTTTTTTGTCAAATCTGGCTCTCCTGCAATTGCAGCTAAAGTTGGAAGCCAGTCATTGTGACTCATTAATTCATTGGTTACTTGTCCGGGTTTAATTACACCAGGCCAGCGAACCATACAAGGAACTCTAAATGCACCTTCCCAGTTCGTGTTTTTCTCAGAACGAAATGGAGTCATCGCAGCGTCTGGCCACGAGTTCATGTGCGGACCATTGTCTGTAGAATACACTACGATAGTATTATCGGCAATTCCTAAATCATCCAATACTTTTAGCAAAGTTCCAACAGTAATATCATGCTCGATCATACCATCATTATACTCACTGTCACCGTGCGTATATTTTCCACGATTTTCAGCCCTAACATGTGTACGCAAGTGCATACGAGTACCATTCCACCAAACGAAGAAAGGTTTTCCGGCTGCATTTTGTCTTTTGATAAAATCGATAGCTGCTGCTGATGTTTCATCATCAACTGTTTCCATTCTTTTTTTAGTAAGCGGTCCTGTATCTTCAATTCTTTGTTTACCAACTTTACCAAAACGCGGATCAACAGTACCATCATCTGTACCTGAAGCTGTACACTTTAACACTCCTCTTGGGCTGTATTTCGCTAAATATGCCGGATCTTTTGGATAATCTGGTAATTCTGGTTCCTCTTCGGCATTTAAGTGATATAGATTTCCAAAAAATTCATCAAAACCGTTTACAGTAGGCAAATTCTCATTACGGTCTCCAAGATGATTTTTACCAAATTGCCCTGTAGCATAGCCTAAGTTTTTCATAATGCCCCCAATAGAAGGATCTAACTGACTCATGCCCATTGGAGCGCCAGGATATCCTACTTTTGTCAAACCAGTTCTTATTCCGTGTTGTCCCGTTACCAGGGCAGCACGACCAGCCGTACAGCTTTGTTCTCCATAATATTGTAAAAAACGTTCTCCTTCAGTTCCAATTCGGTCAATATTAGGAGTTGTATATCCCATTAAACCACTGCTGTAGGCGCTAATATTACTTATACCAATATCATCTCCCCAAATGATGAGAACATTAGGTTTTTTCGTATTTTGACCCTGCACCTGCACCGTCAGGCACATTAATGTTAACAGCATTATTGCATTTTTAAATCCACATTTAAGTTTACTTTCTTTCATGGTAATAAAATTTGTTAGTAATTCTTTTGTTTGTTTGTAAAAAACTTAATTCTTAAAATTGACACAAACATATATATGTAAGATAATTCATATATTAAGTTTGGCCGGCTTTTAAACCATCATTTAGAAAACTCCCAAAAAAATCATAATATTTTTTTTAAGTACTTCAAAATTAGTAATTAAAAAATGTAAGAATTGTAATAACTTTCATGTACATTGTTTCATTTTATAAAATGGAACGTTAAAAAGGCTACTGCTTATAGGATTTAGTCTTTTTCAAATCAGATTACTAAAAATCATCCTTTTTAAAGTTAGTTTTTTACATTTGTTCGAAAGAAATTACAAACCTAATAAGGGTTTAAATGAAAGAAGATTTAAAGATGAAAGATTAATATGTCTTTACATTAAGGAAATTTATTATACGCAAAAAAGCCATCAAAAATAATTTTGATGGCTTTTTAATATTGTAATCTTTATAAAAGAAAACTATTCTATTTCAGAAACTCTCATGGTATTTACCATTCCTTTATCTTTAATTGGCATTGCTGCAAGGTTAATTAAATAATCACCTTTTACAGCGTAACCTTTTTGAACTGCAATTTCGTTAACATCTGTAACAGTATCATCTGTACTTTCGTCTTTATCATAGAAGTATGATTTTACTCCCCATAATAAATTCAATTGTGTTAAGATTCTTCTGTTTGAAGTAAATACCAAAATATGTGCTGAAGGTCTCCAAGCCGAAATTTGAAAAGCTGTATATCCGCTATTTGTTAAAGTACAAATTGCTTTTGCTTTAATTTCATTTGCTAATAAAGCTGCCTGGTGACAAACTGTTTTAGTAACAAAACGTTTAGTTTTGATTTGTGGTGTGTTTTGCGGAACCTGAATAAGCGGTGAATCTTCAACAGCCTCACAAATTTGAGTCATTTTTTGAATTACTTGTACCGGATAATTTCCTGTAGCAGTTTCTCCAGACAACATTACCGCATCAGCTCCATCCATTACAGAGTTTGCAACGTCGTTAACCTCAGCTCTTGTTGGCGTTAAACTTGTAATCATTGTTTCCATCATTTGAGTCGCAACGATAACAGGAATTCTTGCTATTTTAGCTCTGCGAATCAAATCTTTTTGTACTAAAGGTACTTCGTGTGCAGGAAGTTCAACTCCTAAATCTCCACGAGCAACCATTAAGGCATCACAATATGCTATAATTTTATCCATGTTCTCTAGAGCTTCCGGCATTTCAATTTTAGCAACGATTGGAATTTTATATTCAGAATGTTTAGCGATTAATTCTTGTAAATCTTGTAAATCGCGAGGTGTTTTTACAAACGAAAGTGCAATCCAGTCTACTTTTTGCTCAATAGCAAAAATAGCATCTGCAATATCTTTTTCAGTTAAAGCCGGTAAAGAAATTTTAGTGTTTGGAAGATTAACCCCTTTTTTAGATTTTAATTCTCCACCCTGAATTACTTTAGCAACAACTTCTGTTTTTTTATTCGTAGAAATAATTTCAAAAATAAGTTTTCCGTCATCAAGCAAAATACGCTCTCCAGGATTAACATCATTTGGAAAATTCTGATATTTCATGAATACTTTAGAAGCAGTTCCAATAATATCTTCTGCAGTTGTAAAAGTGATTAAATCACCATCATTTACTACAGTTCCTTCTTCCATTACACCAACTCTAAGTTTTGGTCCCTGCAAATCTCCAAGGATTGCAGTTGTGTAACCAAACTCTTCGTTAAGGCCTCTAATAATATTAATTTTATCTTTTACACCTTCGTAATCTGCATGCGAAAAATTGACTCTAAACACATTAACCCCTGCATCGATCATATCTTTGATAATCTCTCTCGTACTACATGCAGGCCCAAGTGTAGCTACAATTTTAGTTTTTTTGTTTGTTAGCATTTTTTTTAAAAAATTAAATTGTTTTTTGATTTTATTTTATTGGTATCAACAACATAAATAGCTACGATACTCTCGATGGCATTTAATTGTTGCTGAATTTCTGAAAAATCAATAGCCTCTTCACTATTCTCTATTTTCAGGAAAAAATCTACTTTTTTGAATTCAGGAAGTAAATGAATTGTTGTTGAAACCTCACTTGTTTCATTGGAAAACAAATTCTGGAAATCATTTTTACTCACTGAAATGATTTCATTTTTATTCTGAATCAGATTCCATGTAACGGCTTTCTCAGAGTCATAATAATAAAATCTAGAAAAATTTGCCTCTCCTTCCTTAGTTTGAGCATGGATCTCGTTTTTGCTCTTACTTAAGTTTATCGGAAGTTTTTTATTGATAAAATAGGCCAATCTGTAATCTTCTAATGAAGTATGAATTGCCATTAAATAATAATCAATTTCGTCAAATTCGTCTAAATCCAATCTATGAATTGCCATATCATGAAAAATCTAGGTGTAAATATACTATTTCTATTGGAGCATCTATAGCTATGATGTGGATGTTTTTGTTAATTTATAAACGAAAACGTTATAGTCTTAAGGAAATTACAATAATATTGTAGTTATTTCTTATCTATTTTCTCCTGAAAAGCAAAATAGGCACGTTGCGATGCTTTTTCTTCTGCTTTCTTTTTTGAAGTTGCTCTTGCCCTTGCAATTACTTTGTCGTCTATACTTAACTTCACGCCAAATAAGCGTTGACCGTCAATTCCGTTGTCTTCAAAAATGTCATAATGAAAGATTCTCTTTTCTTTCTGACACCATTCGATAACCAAACTTTTATAACTGATTACTTTTCCTTCAAGTCGTGCAATATCTACATAAGGAGTAATGACTCTTTTTTGAATAAATTTTTCACAGAAAGAATAACCGCGATCTAAATAAATAGCACCAACAAGTGATTCGAAAATATTACCATGAATGTTTTCTCCAAAATGCTGAACAGGTACTTTGCTTTCTACAAAACGAACCAAGTTTAAGTCTTTACCTAACTCATTCAAGTGTTCACGGCTTACAATTTTAGAGCGCATTTTGGTTAAATAACCTTCATCGCCGTTTGGGGCTTTGTTAAATAAATGTGCCGCAATTACAGCACTTAACATAGCATCACCTAAAAACTCTAATCGTTCATAATTAATTGGATTTCCGGACTCGTCTAATTTATTAGAAGAGCGATGCGTAAACGCTTTCTTATAAAAATCAATCGAAAGTGGCTGAAAACCAAGTATTTTCTGAATAGTGTCAAAAAAAATCCCGTCTTCTTGAGAACGGGATTTTGAAAATATTTTTTTGATAATATTCATAGACAAAACTAGTCAACTAATTTTTTAAACAATACACAAGCATTGTGGCCACCAAACCCAAAAGTGTTACTCATAGCAACATTTACCTCTCTTTTTTGAGGTTTGTTTAAGGTAAGGTTTAATGCCGGATCGATATTTTCGTCAACTACTGTATGGTTAATCGTTGGAGGAACAATACCGTGTTGCATTGCTAAAATAGAAGCAATAGCTTCAATAGCTCCGGCAGCACCAAGTAAATGTCCTGTCATTGATTTTGTTGAGTTGATGTTGATATTTTTTGCATGTTCGCCAAAAACTGCACTAATTGCTTTCAATTCGGCAACATCTCCTAACGGAGTGGAAGTTCCGTGTGTATTGATATGATCAACATCTTCCGGATTCATTCCTGCATCTCTTAATGTATTTTTCATTACTGCAATAACTCCAATTCCTTCCGGATGTGGTGCAGTTAAGTGATAAGCATCAGATGACATTCCGCCTCCGCCAACTTCGCAATAAATTTTTGCGCCTCTGGCTTTAGCATGTTCATATTCTTCAAGAACTAAAGCTCCTGCTCCTTCTCCTAATACAAAACCGTCTCTGGTTCCGTCAAAAGGTCTTGAAGCCGTTTCCGGACTTTCATTTCTTGTAGATAAAGCGTGCATCGAGTTAAAACCTCCCATACCTGCAATCGTAATTGCAGCTTCAGATCCGCCTGATACAATAACATCACACATTCCTAAACGAATGTAATTGAAAGCATCAATTAACGCATTTGCAGAAGATGCACATGCAGAAACAGTAGTATAATTTGGTCCCATATATCCATTACGCATCGAAATGTGTGCTGGTGCAATATCGGCAATCATTTTAGGAATAAAAAACGGATTGAATTTTGGTGTTCCGTCACCTTTCGCGTAATAAATTACCTCTTCCTGAAAAGTTTCTAAACCACCAATTCCTGCTCCCCAAATAACACCAACTCTTGTTTTGTCGATATTATCATTAGTAAGTCCGGCATCTTTAATAGCCTCGTCACTTGCAGCAACAGCATATTGAGCGAATTTATCTAATCTTCGAGATTCCTTGCGATCCATGTATTCTTCAATATTGAAGTTTTTTACTTCACAGGCAAATTTCGTTTTATGCTTCTCTGTATCATAATACGTGATAGGAGCGGCTCCGCTTACCCCATTCACAAGTGCCTCCCAATAATCCTGGATATTATTCCCGATAGGAGTAAGAGCACCTAATCCTGTTACAACAACTCGCTTTAACGTCATAAATATGTATTTTGTACTTTAAACAAATAAAACCCACGCTTTCTTAACTGTTTTGTGTACTTAAGAGCTATGGGTATTACAATATAAATATATCTTTTTGATTGAAAACCAATCGAATTTTAAAATTTTAAAAAAATAATAACACCCGACTTTTAAAAATTCCAATTCTTAAAAAACAAATTCCAATTTGGGATTTGGACATTCAAATTTGGAATTTTTAAAATTCGGGTGTGATATTATTATTTTTTAGCTTCTTCGATATAAGAAATAGCTTGACCAACAGTAGCAATGTTTTCTGCTTGATCGTCTGGAATTTGGATATCAAATTCTTTTTCGAATTCCATAATAAGCTCAACAGTGTCTAATGAGTCAGCTCCTAAATCATTAGTGAAGCTTGCTTCTGTTACAACTTCGTTTTCGTCAACGCCTAATTTGTCTACGATAATCGCTTTTACTCTTGATGCAATGTCTGACATAATCTTTAATTTTAGAATTTAATTTGTTGGCAAAAATAAAAAACTTTATTTTAAAACAACTATTTAGTTTATAAATGTGATACTAATTTATAAAATTAATTTCAAGAAAGCCCTTTTAATACTATTTATTTTCGATTTTTATTCCGTTTTTTGCATTCTCAAAATAAACTCTATTATGAAAAAAATTATTGTTTTTGCCTCAGGATCAGGAACTAATGCAGAAAACATTATTAAATATTTTGCAGCTTCAAAAATTGCAAATGTAGTTTCGGTTTTTACCAATAATGCTGCAGCAAAAGTTATCGAAAGAGCCAAAAATCATCAAATTCCGGTCGAAATCTTCTCAAAAACTGAACTTTTGGATCGAAATGTCTTACAAAAAATACAAGAAATCGACCCGGATCTAATAGTTTTGGCTGGTTTTTTATTGAAATTCCCCGAAAATATAATCGAGCAATATCCAAATAAAATAATCAACATTCATCCGGCACTTTTACCTAATTATGGCGGAAAAGGAATGTATGGAATGCACATACACAGAGCTATAATAAACAATAAGGAAAAAGAAACCGGAATCTCAATTCATTATGTAAATGAAAATTATGACGAAGGCGGTATCATATTCCAGCAAAACATAGCCTTAACAGATGATGATACTCCTGAAAGTGTAGCCGAAAAGATTCACGAATTAGAACAAAAGCATTTTCCGGAAATTATTCAGACTATCTTAGAACAATAAATTGTTTAAATCGTTAGACTTCTTAGACTCTCCTCTAAATCTCTCAAGATTTATTTCGATTATTATAAAAGTCTAAAAATCCAACAATCTAAGAAGTCTAAAAATCTAATATATAAGAAGTCTAAAAAATGAATCACGAAGTACATATATATACAGATGGTGCTGCAAAAGGAAATCCCGGAAATGGCGGCTATGGTGTCGTGATGGAATTGGTTGGAACGCCACATAAAAAAGAATTTTACGAAGGTTTTCGCCTTACTACTAATAACAGAATGGAACTTTTGGCTGTTATTGTTGGTTTGGAGAAACTAAAAAATCCGAATATGAAGGTTTTGGTTGTTTCAGACTCTAAATATGTCGTTGATTCTGTTGAAAAAAAATGGGTTTTAGGCTGGGAGAAAAAGAAATTTGCAGGTCGGAAAAATGCTGATTTATGGCAGCGTTTTTTAATTATTTACCGCAAACACAAAGTCGATTTTAAATGGATTAAAGGCCACAATAATCATCCTCAAAACGAACGCTGTGATCAACTCGCTGTTATGGCATCAGCACAACCGAAACTTTCTGTTGATGTTTATTATGAAACGGTAGGATCTAAAGAATAAAAAACAAAATAACGTATCGAGAAACAGGTTTCTGATACGTTATTTAAAAAAAACACTAACTTAAAATCTTTACTTACTCTTTATCTAAATCTTTGGCATTTTTAAATCCGGCAAGCAAACCTATTCCTGCCATTATAAAAATGATTGAAGGGTAAACTGCACCATCATTTAATGCTGTATAAGTTGTTATTAACAACGCAAGAAAGATTCCTACTCCGCTTCCTATTAATAAGAAAGCCAGATTTACAACAAATATTTTCCAAGCCGGGGCACCTTTTCCGGTTCCGGTTCCTTTTAAAAATATACTTGCATCAACGCCTTTTTCTATAAGTGCCAAACGCTCTCTGTTTCTTGTTGAATAAATAATGTAAAAAATCCCAAAGATCATTAAGAAAAGACTAATTGGTATTAAAATTTGTGGTCCCATAATTTTTATGTTTTATAATTGATTGATACACCATATGACGAGGCTTTTTAAATTTAGGTTACACGTTTTTTAAAATAAATTCAAAAACTTTAAAAAGCCTAATATTTTAATTCCAAATTTCAATGCTTTTGAAAATTCCAAACTATCAAAAAGTACTGATTTTAAATTAACTTTGATTTGTATATTTCGTCACCAAAATTTTTGTCAAAGATTTAAACTTTGACAAAGATTTCTACTTATATATAAATTGGAATTTGGGATTTTAAAATATTGGAATTTATTTTTTAATTTCTTGTAACCTAAAATAACAAACGGTCGTCCTATATAATATGAGTACAATAAGTGATCAACATTATATCGATAAAATTCTGCAAGGCGAGACCAATGCTTTTGCCGTGCTGGTCGATCGCTATAAGAATATGATTTTTACATTGGCACTCAAAATGGTTAAAAACAGAGAAGAAGCTGAAGAAGTTGCTCAGGACACTTTTATTAAAGTTTATAATTCTCTCACGAAATTTAAAGGCGATTCTAAATTTTCGACCTGGATTTATAAGATTGCTTATAATACCTGTTTAGATCGTTTGAAGAAAAACAAAAAAGAAGATCTTAATATTTCGATTGATGAATTTTCGGCACATTTAATAAAGACAATGGACAATGCTTTAAGCGCTTTAGAAGATAAGGAACGAAAGCAAACGATTCAGAATTGTTTAAATTTATTGCCAAGTGAAGAGAATTTCCTGTTAACTTTATTTTATTTTGAAGATCAGAGTTTAGAGGAAATCGGAAAAATTATGAGCATTACGGCTAATAATGCAAAAGTAAAATTGTTTAGAAGCCGACAAAAATTAGCCGTAATTTTGAAAAAGCAACTAGAACCAGAAATGATAGATTATTATGAAAGAGAACGATAAAAATATAGAAAAACTTATTGATAAAATGATGGCTGAAAATACTTTGGAATCACCATCTTTTGACTTTACTTCAAAAATAATGGCTCAGGTTTTAGAGGCTGAGAAAAGCAAAAGTACAGTGTACAAACCGTTGATTTCAAAAGCAACGTGGATTTTCATTGCTATTTCGCTAATTGCTTTAACCGTTTATTCTGTTTATATGAATAACGACATTTCTAATATTGAAATCTTAAAATTATACTCTGATAAAACCAATAATTTGTTTTCAGGAGTTCACTTCTCAAAAACTATATTGTATGCAATTTTAATAGTCCCTTTTATGATTTTAGTTCAAATTGGCATTTTGAAGAATTATTTTGATAAGAAATATGAGTTGTAGATAGTTTAAAAAACACATCGTTAGCGGTAATATCATAGAAAGAAGACTTGATTAATTTAAAAAAAATGAAAAACAAACTGGCGATTTTTAAAAGCATTCTAAAAGCAAAGAAAATATGCACATATTCTTTTTTAATGTTGTTATTTTTTGTCACTAGTTATGCAGCAGCAATTCCGCCAAACTTTACTATTAAGGAAATAAAATTTATCTGTGAAGGGGTTTCACTCGCCGGAACTGTTTTTACACCTAACAACACAAAGGCAGCCGTTGTGATTGTTCATGGATCCGGACAAGAAAAAAGAATGATAAACTTTGCTACAATCCTAGCCAATAATGGAATTGCAGTTTTAACGTATGACAAACGTGGAGTCGGAGAATCATCCGGTATATATGTCGGACCTGAAGTAGGAACTAACAATGTTGATTTTTCAAATCTAAATCTTTTGTCTTTAGATGTGAGTGCTGCTGTAAATACTTTATCAAAATCTCTGTCCAATAATAAAATACCAATCGGTTTAATAGGAGGTAGTCAAGCTGGATGGATAATTCCATTGGCTGCAGAGAAAAATAAAAAAGTCAAATTTATGACAATATTTAGCGGAGCTCTTATAACGGCTAAAGAACAATTGAGATTCCAATTTTATACAGATGGAAATCAAAATTTTTGGGATACGCACTCAGAAGAAGATGCAAGAAAACATGTATTCAATGCCCCGGACAGATATGAGTTTATTGATACCGATCCCTAAGATGTCCTCGCTAAATTATCAATTCCAGGAATCTGGATTTTTGGAGGTAAAGACATTCAAGTTCCCGTGAAGCTATCAATCGAATATCTTGATATATTAAAATCTAAAGGGAAACATTATGAATATAAATTATTTCCAGACTTGGGCCATAATACAGCATTTTCAGATTCTGAAGAGCCTATGAAATACGCAATCAATTGGATAAAAAATATACCTAATTTAAAAATTCATAAGTAAAAAATCAAATACATTACCGCTAAAAACTACTAAAAAAGGACAATTTATCTAAAATTATTTTAAACCTTGGTGTTTTCAAATGAAAGGCTTCCTCTTTTAGAAACTTAGATAAATTCTTTAATACTTTTTCCAAAAATAATTCTTGTTTTTTAATTCCTAAAAACATATTTTAAAACTTCAAAACAATCAAATATAATTCACTCATTTACAATAGTTTTAGCCCCGCAAACGATATTGTTTTTTTATGAAAATTTTGCGAACCTAAACCGTTGCAATATTGTAACTTATGAAGTATCTTTGCACCCTAATTCGAAATTCATAAAATGAATAAATTATTGATTGTTGGAACGGTTGCTTTCGACGCGATTGAAACTCCTTTCGGAAAAACAGATAAAATATTAGGTGGTGCTGCAACGTACATTGGTTTATCAGCATCATTTTTCAACTTGCAATCGGCCATTGTTTCTGTAGTTGGCGACGATTTTCCTCAAGAACATTTAGATCTTTTAACTTCAAAAAATATTGATATTTCTGGTATCGAAATTGTAAAAGGCGGTAAAACGTTTTTTTGGAGCGGTTTATACCACAATGATTTAAACTCAAGAGATACTTTAGTTACAGAATTAAACGTTTTGGCTGATTTTCAACCAAAAGTTCCTCAAAATTTTAAAGATGCTGATATCGTGATGCTAGGAAACTTACATCCTTTAGTACAAAGCAGCGTTTTAGATCAATTAGAGAAAAAACCAAAATTAATTGTTTTAGATACAATGAACTTTTGGATGGATTGCGCTCTTCCGGAATTACTTGACGTTATTAAGCGTGTAGACGTTATAACTGTGAATGATGAAGAAGCAAGACAACTTTCTGGCGAATATTCATTAGTAAAAGCTGCTGCTAAAATCCAGGACATGGGACCAAAATATGTGGTGATCAAAAAAGGAGAACACGGCGCACTTTTATTCCATAACAGAGAAGTGTTTTTTGCACCGGCTTTACCATTAGAAGATGTTTTTGACCCAACAGGAGCCGGAGACACTTTCGCAGGTGGTTTTTCAGGATTCATTGCACAAAGTGAAAACATTTCGTTTGGAAACATGAAAAATGCGATTATTTACGGCTCGAATTTAGCTTCATTTTGTGTGGAGAAATTTGGAACCGAAAGGATGGAAACATTAAGCAAGGCTGAAGTAGCGATACGATTACAACAATTTAAATCGTTAACTCAGTTCGACATAGAAATATAATGCCCGAAAGCCTCGATAAAACGGGGCTTTTTTATTACGTTAATACACACAACTTACAACAACACAAAATACAAAACACAATGAGCGACGCTTTAAAACACGAATGTGGTATAGCCCTGGTTAGACTTCTTAAACCGCTTGAATATTACAAAGAAAAATACGGAACTGCTTTTTACGGAATACAAAAAATGTATTTAATGATGGAAAAGCAACACAACCGTGGTCAGGATGGTGCCGGTTTTGCAAGCATCAAACTTGATGTTGAGCCTGGACAACGCTACATTAGCAGAGTTCGTTCGAACCACGCACAACCTATTCAGGATGTTTTTGCACAAATCAATGATCGTATCAATGAAGAATTGGGCGCGCATCCGGAATACGCAGATGATGTGGCCAAACAAAAAGCAAATATTCCTTATATAGGAGAATTGTTTTTAGGTCACGTTCGTTACGGAACTTTCGGAAAAAACAGTATTGAAAGCGTTCATCCTTTTTTACGTCAGAGTAACTGGATGCACCGTAACTTAATTTTGGCAGGTAACTTTAATATGACCAATGTTAAAGAACTTTTCGAAAATTTAGTTGAATTGGGACAACATCCAAAGGAAATGGCCGATACTGTTACGGTTATGGAAAAAATTGGACACTTTTTAGACAAAGAAGTAATGCAGCTTTATCAGGATTGCAAAGCCGAAGGTTATTCAAAAAGAGAAGCTTCTCCAGTAATTGCAGACCGATTGGATATTGCAAAAATACTAGCCCGTTCAGCAAAAAATTTAGATGGAGGTTATGCAATGGCCGGATTATTAGGTCATGGTGATGCTTTTGTTTTTAGAGATCCGGCAGGAATTCGTCCAGCTTACTTTTATCAGGATGATGAAGTTGTTGTTGTAGCATCTGAACGCCCTGTTATTCAAACTGTATTTAATGTACCTTTTGAAAAAGTTCAGGAAATTGATCCGGGAAATGCTTTGATCATTAAAAAAAGTGGAAAAGTTTCTATGGAGCAAATTCTGGAACCAACTGTAAAAAAAGCCTGTTCATTTGAAAGGATTTATTTCTCAAGAGGAAGTGATGCTGAAATTTACCAGGAACGTAAAAACTTAGGAAAATTAATTTTACCTGCCGTTTTAGAATCTATTGACAGCGATACAGACAACACCGTTTTCTCTTATATACCAAATACCGCAGAAACATCATTTTATGGTTTAGTTGAAGCGGCGCAGGATTTCTTAAATCAAAGAAAAAATAATTACATCTTAGAAAACAGAAACACACTTACTGCTGATACCCTACAAGAATTATTGGCTGTAAAAATCCGTACGGAGAAAGTTGCTATTAAAGATGCTAAACTTAGAACCTTTATTACTGAAGACAGCAGCCGCGATGATCTTGTTGCTCACGTTTATGATGTGACTTACGGAGTTATTAAACCAACTGATAATCTGGTTATTATTGATGATAGTATTGTTCGTGGAACTACCTTAAAAATGAGCATCATAAAAATGATGGATCGTTTAAAACCAAAACGTATTGTAATTGTTTCTTCGGCACCGCAAATTCGTTACCCGGATTGTTACGGAATTGACATGGCGAAACTGGAAGGGCTTGTTGCCTTTAGAGCAGCTCTTGCTTTGTTGAAAGAAAGAAACCTATATCATATTGTTGATGAAGTTTACACTAAATGTAAAGCTCAGGAAAATTATGTTGACACAGATGTAGTAAATTATGTTACTGCAATTTACGACCAATTTACTCCAGAAGAAATTTCAGCTAAAATTGCCGAAATGTTGAGTTCTCCTGAAATTAATGCTGAAGTCAAGATTATCTTTCAAAAAGTAGAAGATCTTCATATTGCTTGTCCTAAAAATCTTGGAGATTGGTATTTTACAGGAGATTATCCGACACCGGGTGGAAATCGCGTGGTAAATAGAGCTTTCATGAATTTTTATGAAGGAAAAGACGCAAGGGCATATTAAAAAAATACTAACAAAAGGTTAAATAGTGTAGTTAATCGGTTTTTTTTGCCGTTCATCTTATATGTTTGGCAAAATCGACTAGCTACGATACTTTTGGGAAACCATAACATTAGTAGGTTAAGTTTATGGTAGATTTGGGGCAAAAAGGGTGGAAGAAATTCCACCTTTTTTATTGGAATAAAGTCAAGGATTTATTCAAAGTAAGAAATTACGCATTTCATCGAATATATGTGCACTTTGTCTATAATATTTGGAAATACAATATAGCTATCATAGCTTTACTATACCATAACATTAGTAGGTTAAGTATATGGTAGATTTGGGGCAAAAAGGGTGGAAGAGATTCCACCTTTTTTATTGGAATAAAGTTACAAACAACCCAAAGTAAGAAATTACGCATTTCATCGAGTTTATTTGCACTTAATCTAAAATATTTGGAAATACAATACTTCTATCATAGCTTTACTAAACCATTACATTAGTAGGTTAAGTACATGGTAGATTTGGGGCAAAAAGGGTGAAAGAAATTTCACCTTTTTTATTTTTTAAAAAGAGTCAAAAAATATAGATAAAAGATTTCGGTTTAAGGTACTGAGAATTGAAAAAACCAAACATAAAAAAAGACGGATAACTTTTAAGTCATCCGTCTTTTTCTTTATTCTATTTTCTTTGCTCTATTTTCTTTTTTACTTATCTAAAGCAAATCTTCTCGCAACTTCTGTCCAGTTAATTACATTAAAGAAAGCTTCAATATAATCTGGTCTTCTGTTTTGGTAGTTTAAATAGTAAGCATGCTCCCAAACATCCATTCCTAAGATTGGAGTTCCACCATTACCAGCAACTTCCGGCATTAATGGGTTGTCTTGATTTGGAGTACCTACAACTTCTAACTTTCCTCCTTTTTGCACTGTTAACCAAGCCCATCCTGAACCAAATTGAGTTGCACCAGCTTTAGCAAATTTTGCTTTAAACTCTTCGAAAGTTCCAAAAGAAGACTCAATTGCAGCTAACAAATCACCAGTTGGTAATCCGCCACCGTCTGGGCTCATTACAGTCCAGAATAAATTGTGGTTGTAGAAACCTCCACCATTGTTACGAACTGCACCATTAGATTTATCTAAGTTGATTAAGATGTTTTCGATTGTTTTTCCCTCTAAATCTGTTCCTGCAATTGCTGCATTAAGATTTGTTGTGTAGGCATTATGATGTTTTGAATGGTGAATTTCCATTGTACGAGCATCAATATGTGGTTCTAATGCATCATATGCATAAGGTAATTGTGGTAATTCAAAAGCCATGATATTATGATTTTATGGTTTATAATAATTTATCCCAAATTTAAACATTTAACTTTGGAATAGAAAATACTATTTCGTTATTATTGAATTTAATTAATTGATAATTTAATTTTTAAAGACTTAATTACTTGTAAATCTTTATTTTCCATTAAAAGTAGTCATTGTATTTTCTAATCCGGCAGTTCCAAATGTTTTAATAATTTCTGAAGCAACTTCTAAACGTTCCGGTAATTTTGCTTTTTCTTCTTCATCCCAATCTCCTAAAACATAATCAACTTGCTGCCCTTTTTTAAACTGATCACTTATACCAAATCTAAAACGGGTATATTGTTGTGTATTCAAAATCAGGTTAATGTTTTTAAGTCCGTTATGACCTCCGTCGCTTCCTTGAGGTTTAATGCGAATAGTTCCAAACGAGAGGTTTAAATCGTCTGTAATGACCAAAATATTTTCTAACGGAATATTTTCCTTATCCATCCAATATTTTACTGCTTTACCGCTTAGATTCATATAAGTATTAGGTTTAAGCAGAAAAAAAGTTCTTCCTTTAAATTTATATTCTGCCAAAGCGCCCAATTTAACGGTTTCAAAAGAAAGGCTCTCTTTTTTGGCCAAGAAATCCAGGACTTTAAAACCTATATTATGTCTCGTATTTACGTATTCGGCACCAATATTACCAAGTCCTACAATTAAATATTTTTTACTCACGCTTTTTATATTGTTTTTTGGGTGTTCGTGAACCTCCGGTTTCATGTTATCTGTGTTCTCTTCTTTTTTTGTTGATGAAAACAGTTTTGTTATCCATTTTATCATAGTGCAAAAATAAACTTAATTAGGGAATGTGCCAATTGGTTAATTAGATAATTAGAAAATGTGTTAATTAGATAATTTCATTTGTATTGTCCTTAACCGCAAGGTGCGCTAAGAATGGCACGCGGATAACGCGGATTGAACGGATTTACACTGATTCATTTTACTTTGAACCTTAGTATCTTAAAACCTCAGAACCTTTAAAAACAAAAAAAAAGCACCAATCTTTCGATTGATGCTTTTTGTATTGATTTGAAAAAAATTATTTTTTCTTTCCTTTTGCAGGAGCTTTTGCAGCTTTTGCAGCTTCTTGAGCAGCTTTCATAGCAGCACGAGAAATTCTTACCTGAGCAACAACTGTGTTCTCTGGGTGCATAACTTTGTATTCTGGTGAACCAACTTTAGTAACATATAATTTGTTACCCATTTCAAGTGGAGTAATGTCAGCTTCAACAAAATCAGGAAGATCTTTAGGTAAAGCTTTAACTTTTAATTTACGAGTGTTTAAACGTAAAACACCTCCAGCAAGAACACCTTTAGATGTACCAACAACTTTTACAGGAACTTCCATAGTGATTTCTTTGTCATCAAATAATTGAAAGAAGTCAATGTGTAAAATTTTATCAGATACCGGGTGAACCTGAATGTCTTGCAAAATTGCATTGAATGATTTTCCTTTTCCAAGCTCAATCACAACTGTGTGTGCATTTGGAGTGTAAACCAAGTTTTTGAACGCTGCAGCGTCTGCTGAGAAGTGTACTGCCTGATTTCCTCCGTATAACACGCAAGGAACCGCTCCAGCATTACGTAAGGCTTTAGTTGACACTTTGCCCACGCTTTCTCTTTCTGATCCTTTAATTGTAATCGATTTCATTGTAAAAAAAATATAGTTATTAATAAATATTCTTGTTTGTTTTAAGCTTTAAGCAATAGGCTTTAGGCTTTTTTAAAATGAGAAACAAAGCTTACAGCCTAAAGCCTAAAGCGTATTGCTGCTTACATTATAAATTTTCCGCTAATGGAATTGTTGTGGTGCACCATGTGCATAACTTCAGCAAAAAGAGGTGCACAACTCACTACTCTAATTTTCTTTGATTCTTTCTTTAACGGAATAGAATCGGTTACGATTAATTCTGTTAATTTAGAATTTTCAATTTTCTCATACGCGTCGCCAGATAATATAGCGTGCGTACAAATTGCTCTAACACTTAATGCTCCTTTTTCGATCATTAAATCGGCCGCTTTCGCTAATGTGCCACCTGTATCGATCATGTCGTCTACTAATATTACGTTACGACCTTTTACCTCACCAATCAATTCCATAGTGTCGATAACGTTGGCTGCTTTTCTTTGTTTGTAACAGATTACTACATCTGATTCCAGAAACTTAGAGTAAGCATATGCTCTTTTTGAACCTCCCATATCCGGAGATGCAATGGTTAAATTTTCTAATCCTAAACTTTCTACGTATGGTAAAAAGATAGTAGATGCAAATAAATGATCTACCGGTTTTTCGAAAAACCCCTGAATTTGATCTGCGTGCAAATCCATTGTCATTACTCTTGTTGCTCCGGCAGCATCTAATAAATTAGCTACTAATTTTGCTCCAATCGGAACTCTTGGTTTGTCTTTTCTGTCTTGTCTTGCCCAACCAAAATAAGGCATTACAGCTGTAATATGTCTTGCAGATGCGCGTTTTGCTGCATCAATCATTAGTAACAATTCCATCAAATTATCCGCAGTTGGAAAAGTCGAGCACACGATAAAAACACGTAATCCTCTGATTGACTCTTCGTAAGATGGTTGAAATTCTCCATCACTATACGTTGACATCGTTACTTTGCCTAGCGGGATCCCGTATTGTTCCGCAATTTTCTCTGCAAGGTAAACACTTTGTGAACAAGCAAAAATTTTAGCTTCTGGTTCTAGGTGCGACATTATAATTTGTTGTTTTGTAGTTAGTTGTGTGCGCTTCGTTTTAACGAGGTGCAAATTTAGAAAATTTATTGGACACTGAAAGGAAATATTTAAGTTTTTTAGTAGCAGATTTAATTTTATTTTTTACATTTGCACCGTGTTAAAGGAATAAGCACAGTTATGGCAACATAATCACTTATTCTATTGCGTTAAAATAACTGATTTATTAGTTGTTTTTTCGTCTGCTAAGCCCGGATGGCGGAATTGGTAGACGCGCTGGTCTCAAACACCTGTGGGAAACCGTGCCGGTTCGACTCCGGCTCCGGGTACAAAAACCTCTTCTTAACGGAAGAGGTTTTTTTGGTTTTATGCTATTCCAATATTAATAGAATATATTGCGTTCCAGTGGTTGAAACCACTGGCTATATTTATCCTAAACTTCACAGCTCGCTTCGTGCAAAACCTGAAAATTGCAGGAATTAGCAATAAAGCACAATTGATTTGCTTTAAAATGCAACTCTAAAGCCAATTCTATTTGATCCGGATTTGAAATTTTTACTTTCGGATATAATCTTACCTCAACAAATCGCCCGCTTCCATCTGGAGAAACTTCGAGAGTTGCCTGGGCGTTATCTGAATATTCGAGAACTTCTATTCCGTTTTGAGAGCACACATATAAGTAAGACATCATGTGGCAGGAAACCAAACTGCTTAACAATAAATCTTCTGGATTGTATAATGACGGATCGCCTTTAAAAGCTTTTGCAGCTGAAACATTTAAAACCGGTTTTTTTTCAATTTGAATTTTATGGCTTTTATTGTAGAATTTAGAAGTTGATTCTTCTTGTTTTTTGTCTGAAGTCCAATTTAGTTCTGCTTTAAATAAATGTTTCATTTTACTTTATTTTATAGTGCTAAATTAAGATTTTTATAAGTTTGCTATGAATTAATCTCAACTCATAAATAAAAACCTCGCAAGCATAACTTACGAGGTTTCTTAGAGAATTACTAACTAATTAAATAAATCCTAAAACTATTTCTGCACAGAAAATTTGAAAGTCGTTTTGGTTTTATAATTTTCTCCCGGGTTTAAAACCGTTGTTGGGAAATTTTTCTGGTTTGGAGAATCTGGATAATGTTCTGTTTCTAAACAAAGTCCGGTTCTGTGTGCGTATGTTTTTCCGTCGCGCGTTGGTAAAGTTCCATCAAGGAAATTTCCTGAGTAAAACTGAATTCCAGGTTCGTCTGTTGTCATTTCCAAAACTCTACCGCTGGCTGCGTGATATACTTTTGCGATAATTGTTTTCCCTTTTTCTGGATTGTTTAAAACCCAACAATGATCGTAACCTTTTCCTCTTTCTAATTGTTCGTTTTTAGCTTCGATGTCTTTTCCAATTAATTTTGGTTTTCTGAAATCGAAAGGCGTATTGGCAACATCTTCTAATTTTCCTGTCGGAATTAAAGTCGCATCAACCGGAACCAATTTATCAGCATTCAAAGTCAATTCGTGATCAAGAATAGTTTTAGAAAAATCTCCGGATAAATTGAAATACGAATGCTGTGTTAAGTTTACTACTGTCGTTTTATCCGTTGTTGCCTCGTATAAAACTTCTAACTGATTATCATTTGTTAATGTATAGGTTACAAAAACTTTTAAATTTCCAGGATAGCCTTCTTCCATATCTTTACTTACATAAGATAATTTTAAAGAAGCTGTTTCTCCAGATTTAACGGCATCGGCTTTCCAAACCACATTAAAATATCCCTGCGGTCCACCGTGCAAAGCATTTGGCGCATTATTGATTGCTAATTGATATTCTTTTTCATTTAAAGTGAATTTCCCTTTTGCAATTCGGTTTCCGTATCTTCCGATCAAAGCTCCAAAAAATGGATTTTCTTTTTCGTATTGTGCCAAAGAATTAAATCCGATAACTACATTTTCAGAAATACCTTCTTTATTAGGTACTTTCAAATCTGTAATTCTTCCACCAAAAGTGATAATGTCGACCTCCATCCCATTTTGGTTTTTCAATTTATAGCTTTCGACCTGTTCTCCTTTTGCAGTTTTTCCGTAAGATGATTTTTCGATTGTAACGGCATCTTTTTTATCAGAAGCAACCGTTTCTGTATCTGCCTTTTTATCGCTTTTGCATTGAACCGAAAGCGTCGCCAAACCTAAAATCGTAATTCCGAAAATGTAACGTTTTAATCCTTTCATAATTGATATTTTATTTTTTGCAAAATGTTAAATAATCCGTTGGGCATAATTTACAATATAATATTTGACGCGGATAAAACAGATTCGTTATCACGAAGACGCGGATTTACACAGATTTTTTTAGATTCTATAAATCTGTTTTATCTGCGCTTTTGCGATAGCAAATCCGTTTTATCTGCGTTGAATTCTTTCCATATAATTAAGCACAACAAAGTTAAAAGTAGCTAAAAATCTTAGAATCTCAGCAACTTAGAACCTTAGTATCTTAGATTAAATTCCGTGTTGAAACAAATGATAATAAGCTTCATTTGCATTGAGCTTATCTTTAAAGTCTCTTACTGTAGTTCTTTCATCAATTACCAATAATTCGATTCCGGCAATATCAGCAAAATCTTCCATGTATTCTGTTGTTAATGACTGGCTGTAAACGGTATGATGAGCTCCTCCTGCCAAAATCCATGCTGTTGCAGCAATCTCTAGATTGGGCTTACAATCCCATAAAACTCTTGCAACCGGTAATTTTGGCAATTCAGCCATTGGTTTGATCGCTTCTACTTCGTTTACAATTAGACGAAAACGTGTTCCCATATCCACCAAAGAAACATTGATTGCATCTCCAGCAGGAGAATTAAATACCAAACGAGCCGGATCTTCTTTTCCGCCAATTCCTAACGGATGTACTTCGCAAGAAGGTTTTCCATCAGCGATAGATGGACAAATTTCTAACATGTGCGATCCTAAAACGTATGATTTTTGAGGTGTAAAGTGGTATGTATAATCTTCCATGAAAGATGTTCCGCCTTCCAAACCAATATTCATCACTTTTAATGCACGAACCATTGCAGCCGTTTTCCAATCTCCTTCGCCACCAAAACCGTAACCATCGGCCATTAATCTTTGTGTAGCGATTCCCGGTAATTGTTTCCAAACACCAAGATTTTCAAATGTATCTGTAAAAGCTCCAAATCCTCCTTCTTCAAGGAATGCTCTTAAACCTAATTCAATTTTTGCCGCTTCCGCTAAAGAACTTCTTTGCGCTCCACCTTCTTTTAAAGAATCGGTTAAAGTATATGATTGTTCGTAAACGGCTAATAAATCGTTTAGTTCCTTATCGGTAACTTTTTCAATATACTTCGTAACATCTGAAGAATCGTAACCGTTTACCGAAACTCCAAAACGAATTTGAGCTTCGACTTTATCGCCTTCTGTAACGGCAACTTCACGCATATTGTCTCCAATTCTAGCCACTTTTAAGTTTTGAAGTTCATCCCAACCTAAAGCAACTCTTGTCCAGATACCTAATTTTTTCTGAACTCTTTCGTCTTCCCAATGTCCTACAACGACTTTGCGCTTTTTGCGCATTCTTGACATAATAAAACCAAATTCACGATCTCCGTGCGCCGATTGGTTCAGGTTCATAAAATCCATATCGATACTTCCCCACGGAATTTCAGCATTGTATTGTGTATGCAAATGACATAATGGTTTCTTCAGGATACTTAGTCCGCCAATCCACATTTTTGCCGGAGAGAAAGTGTGCATCCAGGCAATAATTCCGATACAGTTTTTAGCTGAATTTGCCGCTAAACAAACATCTAAGATTTGAGAAGGTGATTTTACCACATCTTTATAAACCACTTTTACCGGAATACTAGATGATGCGTCTAACCCTTTTGCAATTATCTGAGAATGCTCGGCTACTTTTCTTAGTGTTTCTTCACCGTATAATTCCTGGCTTCCTACTACAAACCATACTTCTTTTTGAGAGATATTTATCATTTTGTTTATTTTGTTTCAAGTTTTCTTTGTTTCAAGTTTCAAGTTTTTGAACTGCCGAAAACCTTTTGTTATCTATTGTTTTGTTATTCTTAGTTTTGTTTCAAGTTTTCTTTGTTTCAGGTTTCACGTTCCAACAACTTGAAACAAAAAAAACCTGAAACCTGAAACAAACCTTCTACTGTCCGTAATACGAATCTTTTCCGTGTTTGCGGTTGTAATGTTTCTTAATTAATGAATCTTTTAATCTTGGTGCGCTCGGGTTTATTTGTAAAGTCAGGTAGGCCATTTCTGCCACAACTTCTAAAACTTTACTGTTGTAAACCGCTTTTGCTGCGTTTTTTCCCCAGGCGAATGGACCGTGATTTCCAATCAGAATCATTTCTACTTCTTCGTAAGAAAGATTTTTTTCTTTGAAACAATCCAAAATCTGAATTCCGGTATTGCGTTCGTAGTTTCCTTCGATCAAAGAATCTGCCATTGGCGGAGCACACGGAATATCTGCGGTTAAATGATCTGCATGCGTTGTCCCAAAAATCGGAATGTCTCTTTGTGATTGCGCCCAAGCCACAGAATAGGTTGCATGTGTATGTGCAACGCCACCGATATTTGGCCAGTTTTTATATAAGTATGCGTGTGTTTTTGTGTCAGATGACGGGCGCATAGAACCTTCAATAATGTTATTATCAAAATCGACAATTACAATATCTTCGGGTTTTAAATCTTCGTACGGAACGCCGCTTGGTTTAATAGCAAAAACGCCATTTTCTCTGTCAACAGCACTCACATTCCCAAAAGTGTATACGACCAAATTCAATGCGTTTAACTGAATGTTGGCTTCGTAACATTCTTGTTTTAAATCTTTATATAGAGAACTCATGTTGAGATAATTTAATAGTTGGATCTTCGTAAGCGCTTAATTGATCGTAAGCGACAAGCAGTTTGTTATAGGCTGCAACTTTATCTAATTGAGGGAAATATTCTCCATCAAAACCGCTCCCAATTTTTTGGCTTGCTTCAATTACGTTTGGATAAATTCCGGCTGCAACGGCTGCGTAAATTGCCGCGCCCAAAGCCGGAGTCTGATCTGAAGCTGCAATTTTGATTGGCTTGTTTAAAACATTTGCCAAAGTCTGCATGATAAAAGGCGATTTTCTGGCAACGCCGCCAATCCCGATAACGCTGTCAATTTTTACTCCTTCTTCTTCAAAACGATCCACGATTTTTTTTGCTCCAAAACAAATAGCGTTTACCAAAGCCTTGAAAATATGTGGTGCTTTTGTTCCTAAAGAAAGATTTGAAATTGCACTCTTTAATTCCTGATTTGCATCTGGAGTTCTTCTTCCGTTGATCCAGTCCAAAGCAATTGGAAGACTTTCTGAAACCGGAATTTTCTCGGCTTCTTTTGTCAATTCCACAATTAATTTATCGCTGAATTCTTCTCTTAATTGTTCTTTCTGAGTATCATTTAAAACAGTTGAAGAAGTCAATAAATGATCCGTCGGCCAAAGCAATAATTCTTTGTACCAAGCCAGTAAATCTCCAAAAGCAGATTGTCCCGCTTCTAAACCAATAAACCCGGGAATTACAGATCCGTCAACTTGTCCGCAAATTCCGCGAACGGTTTTTGTTCCTACTTCATCATAAGAACCTACCAAAATATCGCAGGTTGAAGTTCCCATTACGCGAACCAAAGTATTTTCTCCAATTTTAGCTCCAACAGCTCCAGAATGTGCATCGAAAGTTCCGACAGCTACAACTGTTTCTGTAGAAAGTCCTAAACGATCTGCCCATTCTTTGCTTAAATTTCCGGCAACTAAATCAGAGGTATAGGTTTCATCGTATAAATTACCGCGAAGTGTTGCTAAATACGGATGTAGTTTTTCTAAAAACTCAGTTGGCGGAAGTCCATTCCAGTCTTCGTGCCACATGGCTTTATGTCCTGCGGCGCAACGGCTTCTTTTGAAGGTTTTTAAATCTTTATCTTCGATTAATAAATAGGTCATTAAATCGCAATGCTCCATCCACGTGTGCGCGGCATTTCGCACCGCTTCATCTTCTCTGGCAATGTGCAGGATTTTTGCCCAAAACCATTCTGATGAATAAATTCCGCCTACATATTTGGTTACGTTTTCCCCGCCCCAACTTACTGCCAGTTCGTTGATTTCGTTCGCTTCGTTTATTGCAGTATGATCTTTCCACAACACCATCACTGCATTTGGGTTTTCCTCAAAACCTTTTGTCAAAGCCAGCGGAATTCCTTCTTTCGTTACAGGAACGGGAGAAGATCCTGTTGTATCAATGCAAATTCCTTTTACTAATGAAGGATCTACTTTGCTTTCTTTTATAACGGTTTGAATCGTAATTTCTAAACCTTCGATATGATCTAAAGGATGCTGACGAAATCGATTGATGGAGGCGTCACAATATTGCTTGTTTTTCCATCTTTTGTAATGAGAAACATTTGATGCTAATTCCTGCCCATTTTCAGTATCTATCAGCACCGCTCGAACAGAATCTGTTCCGTAGTCTAACCCAATAACGTAATTTTTCATTCCAAATAATTTTTAATGACGACAAATATAATTATAATTAATCTATAAGTGTACAAAAAACACTTAACAAAAATGACACAGGTTGTTTTTATAGATAATGCATCGAAACAAGAGTTTAAGAACAAATCAAAAAATAAACGTCAGTTTTAAATTTATTCTTTTGCGATTATTTCATCTAATTCTTAAAACCTTGATGTTGCCTTCTATTTTCCTTCTAAAACTAATACCGAAAAAGGCGGAATCGTAATCTCTAATTTTCCTTTATTATTTTCGAAATCCTTAAAAACTGTTGGTATAATTTTATTTGGATTTTCGAATGAATTGTAATCCTGCAGTTTTTCTGCTTTTAAAATAGTTGCTGTAAAGTTTTTAACGCCCAGCTCTTTTACATCAATCTCAACTTTATTTTTATTTTTGGAATCGATATTGACCAATGAAATATGAATCAAACCGCTTTTATCTTTTGAAGCCGATGCTGATACCGCAGGAAGTGTTTCTCCTTTATAAGTATAGTTTGGCGAATTGAAGGTTATTGGCAATAATTTAGCATCCTGATGTACGTTGTACATTTTCATTACTTGATAGGTTGGCGTAGTAATCATTTTTGCTTTATCGGTCAGGATAACCGCTTGCAAAACATTGACGCATTGCGCCAAATTTGCCATACGAACTCTATCTGCATGATTGTTAAATATATTTAATGTTGACCCGGCTAAAACAGCATCTCTCATTGTATTTTGCTGGTATAAAAAACCTCCGTTTGTCCCTTTTTCGACATCATACCAGGCACCCCATTCATCAACCATAATAGGAACTTTTTTCTCCAGATCGTATTTATCCATTATGGCACTATGCTTTGTAACAAGTTCTTCCATTTTCAAAGCTTCTTTCATGGTTTTAAAATATTGATCTTCTGTATAATCAACCGCATCTCCTTTTTTGCTCCAATCGATTACAGCATAATGATGCACGCCAACTCCGCCTAACATATTTAGTGGAATGTTTTTCATTAAAACTTCTGTCCAATTATAATTATCGCTATTAGATCCTGATGCAATGCGGGTAAAACCTCCTGTATTTTCCCAATCTGACATAAATGTGGCAAACTTGCGGTATTCTCCAGCATAATATTCTGCAGTCATATTTCCTCCACATCCCCAGGCTTCATTTCCAATTCCCCAGAATTTTACTTTCCACGGCTCTGTCCTGCCATTTTTTTTACGTAAATCACTCATCGGACTTCTGCCGCTAAAATTAGTATACTGAACCCAGTCTGCTAGTTCCTGAACGGTTCCGCTGCCAACATTTCCTGATAAGTAGGGTTCAGCGCCCAATAATTCGCACATATTTAGAAAATCGTGTGTCCCAAAACTATTATCTTCTGTAACACCGCCCCACCATTTGTTGACAATTGTCGGTCGCTGTTCTTTTGGCCCAATGCCATCCTTCCAATGGTAGGTATCTGCAAAACAACCGCCTGGCCATCTTAAGTTTGGAATTTTCAAGTCTTTCAATGCTTTAATAATATCGTTTCTAACTCCGTTTGTATTGGGAATTTTTGAAGTGTCTCCAACAAAAAAACCTCCATAAATAGACCGCCCTAAATGTTCCGCAAAATGGCCATAAATATTTTTATTGATAATTGGAGCATCTGTTTTATTGGCAATCATAATTACTGTAGTTTGGTTTTGAGCAAAATTAGCCTGATTACATATCGCTGTAAGAAATCCAATTAAAAGCAGTTTTTTCATATTATGTTGTTTTGCAATGTTTTAAAAATCATTAAGGCTTAATCTATTCGCTCTCATAAATAAGAAAACAGATATAAGTGTTTTTTACACATTTGTAAAATTAGTTAAAATAAAACCTTAAAAACAAATTACCATTAAAAAAAAGATGAAATAAAAATACATTTCGCAAACTTATCCTGAAATATCAGCTAAAAAGCGAATGTTTTTCCTCATTAAATAAGATTAATTATCTGTATTTTAGAATAGTTTATCAGGATCTGAAATTCTTTTGTTTAAAAATGACCTTTAACAAAGCAACTTATAAGCTTTAAAAAAAACCAATTACTTTTGCAATGTTTTACAAAGCCACTAATTTTTATATTTTAATAAAAAAGAAATAGTTTTAAGTGTAAAATCTACATTAATAAATTATGAAACCTGTTAAGAAGTTTATATATTTACCAATAAATTTTTGAATATGCTAAACAGTTATAGCTCTGCCGATAAGGTTTTATTAGCAGTAGATTGTATCATTTTTGGATTTGACAGCCAGGGGCTGAAAATTCTACTAATTCAAAGGGATTTTGAGCCTGAAAAGGGTAAATGGTCTTTGATTGGAGGATTTTTAAAACGCGATGAAATATTAGACAATGCGGCGATTAGAATCCTGAATACTTACACGGGTTTACACGACATTTATATGGAGCAGTTATATGCTTACAGCGAAATTGATCGTGATCCTGTCGAAAGGACGATTTCGGTTTCGTATTATGCTTTGATCAATATTGAAAATCACAATACGGAGCTTATTAAAAACTACCATGCTGAATGGTTTCCTATTGCCGAAGCTCCAAACTTAATTTTTGACCATAATGAAATGGTAAAAAATGCCATTAAAAGATTGCGTTACAGGACTTCTATTAAACCAATTGGGTTTGAATTGTTGCCGGAAAAATTTACTATGCGTCAATTACTTGAATTATATGAAGCCATTTTAAGCAAGGAATTGGATAAAAGAAATTTTATCAGCAAGATAAATTCTCTGGAAATTTTAAATAAACTCGAAGAAAAAGACATGCAATCATCCCGAAAAGGATCTTATTTGTATACTTTCAATAAAGAAAAATACGAAGAAAAATTACTTCATGATTTTGTATTGAATCTTTAAAAAAGTTTCACTCAGATAAGTCCGGTTTTTTCATTTCTCATACCAATGGAAAATCTTCAATAATAAACAAACCCTGAAAGCTACAAACTTTCAGGGTTTTTCCTTCAATAAAACTACTATTAAAAAACTAAACAAATTATTTGTATTATAGTTCACATTATCCAATGCTAAAAAAATAAGTGTGAAATATACATTTGCAAATGTAAGTAAAATAATTTCATGAAAACAAGAAATACTTCCTTTATTTTTTTAATGAAAATATTAGTGATTTAACAAACAAAACAGAAAAAATTTGTGATATTATCAAGATAACGGCAAAAAGAAATTATTTGCAATTACAGTGAATTTCGCATAATTAGTGATGACTTATTTTCAATTTGTTCTTTTTTGCCTTTCAAAACCATCTCTGCTAAAATTTTTCCCATAGCTTCAAAATGGGTCGAAATTGTGGTTATTCCGTTTGCTACAATTTTTTTCAATGGTGTTTCATTATAAGAAATGATTCCAAAATCATTCCCTAATTTCAGGTTTTGATCTCTGGCATTTTCAATTACACGAACCAAATCTCTGTCGTTTGGAATAATATAAAGGTCGCCAATAGTGATTTCTCTATCCGTAAATTCGGTTATAATTTCGTGTTCAAAATGATATTCATTACAAAAATTCTCAAAACCAATTTTCATTCCGAGCGGCTCTCTGAATCCCGGAAAAATCAAAATCAGTTTTTTGTATTTATTCAATTTTGATTTCCCTTTTTGCAAGCCTTCAAAAATATCTTTTTGGTGATTTTGATAAATGGCAGGATATAATTTTAAATCAGGATTGGTCTGATCGAGTATAATTACATCACCTACTGGTAGGGTTTTTATAGAATTTACTATATCGATTAAGTTCGTAGGCATTAGGATATATTTCGTGTAATTTCCGTTACTGTCGTTAATTAGTTTTTGAAAAACGGGAACGTTAAAATGGTGAAAGAAAATATCGACCTGAACATTTTTTCCGATGTTCTTTAAAAACGAATTATAAATGTCTTCCTTGAAAATATTCAATTCATCAAAAAGTAAAAAAATCTTCTGTTTTATAGTGGTTTCAACGCTTTTGACGTAATATCCTTTGCCGGGAATGGCATAAATAATCCCTCTTTTTTTAAGTTCATCATAGCCTTGCAAAACGGTATCGCGCGATAATGAAAAAGCCAAACATACTTTATTTACAGACGGAAGCCTGTCGCCTTTTACCAATTGTTCGTCTTCAATTGCCTTTTCAATTGAAAGAATTATCTGTTTATATTTTGGTAAACCAAGATTGTTTTGAATAGAAATTATATTCATAAAAATGGGAATTTGCCGCAATATACAAAAAACTGGTAGGTACTGGTATGTAAACTTTTAAAATGTTTCTATTTTTGGATTTCATTTTTAGTAAATTTTTTATGGAATTAAAACACATATCGCATTTAATAGATACATCTGAAGCTAAATTGTTTGGTTTGATGCCTGACGGAGAGAAAATTTTCTCTTTTGAATTATCAAATAAAAACGGAATGAAAGCACAAATTATCAATTACGGTGCAACTGTTACTTCTCTTCAAGTGCCACTTAAAAATGGAAATTGGGCAGATGTTGTTTTAGGCTTTGATACTTTAGATTCTTATTTACAATCTTACAGTTTGCCAAGTGCTCCTTATTTTGGGACCACCATTGGCCGTTATGCGGGAAGAATCAATAAAGGGACTTTTACTTTAAATGACAAAACATTTCAGCTCGTTGGCAATAACAGCGGTAATACTTTACATGGAGGAAATATTGGTTTTGGAAGAAAGGTCTGGTCGGTTACGAAGATTACAAATGGAGAAAATCCTTCGATAACATTTCGCTTAATAAGTGATCATTTAGATGAAAATTTTCCTGGCGAATTAAGTGTCGATTTAACTTATACTTTAACAGAAGCAAACGAATTGCAATTAGAATATAAAGCGACAACGACCGAAGATACTGTTTTAAACCTGACGCATCATAGTTATTTTAACCTCAACGGTCATGATTCTACGGTTCTGGATCAGGAAATGTTCATCGATTCTGATCAAATTTTAGAGACGAATTCAGACAATATTCCATCCGGAAATTTTACCAGTCTTTCTAATCATGATTTTGATTTCAGAACAGCAAAAAATTGTCCCTCAGTAATTGATAATTCCTTTGTAATTGAAGCTAAAAATGAAATTGTAGCTCAATTATTCAGCAAAAAAAACAATTTAAAAATGAACGTTTACACAGATCAGCCAAGTGTACATGTATATGTAGGAGGAAATTGTTTTGATACTTTGAAAGGAAAAGAAAATGCAAATTATCATCCGTCAAGCGGAATTTGTTTTGAAACCCAAAATTTCCCTGATGCTCCAAATCATTCTAATTTTCCGAATTCGGTTTTGAAAAAAGGAGATGAATATCAACAAAAAACGGTTTATCAATTTCAAAAAATAAGCTAAAAACAATACCTATTTATTACACAATGAATGACATTTTAATACAAAACACAACTGCTTTTTTTGAAAAATCATTTGGATCAACGCCTCAAAAAATCGTGCTTTCTCCGGGAAGAATTAATATTATTGGAGAACATATCGATTATAATGACGGTTATGTTTTACCGGCTGCAATTGACAAGGTTATTGTTTTTGCTTTCGAAAAAAACAACACTTCAAAATCTAAAGTAATTGCTATAGATTTAAATGAAGAATTTGAGGTTGATTTAACAAAAGAAATTAAATTAAACGATGCTGTCTGGACAAATTATATTCTTGGCGTAATTAAACAATTGCAGGATAACGGGTTTTCGTTTGAAGGTTTTAATTGTGTTTTTAGCAGCAATATTCCGGTTGGTTCAGGATTATCGTCTTCTGCAGCTTTAGAGTGCGGAATGCTTTTCGGTATAAAAGAACTTTTTAACCTTACAATTAATAAGGTTGATATTGCTTTAATGGGTCAAAAAGCAGAACATTGGGTTGGAATTAATTGTGGAATTATGGACCAGTTTTCGAGCGTTCACGGTCTTGAAAACAAGGTTATAAAATTAGATTGTAATACGCTTGAATTTGAATATCACGATGCCAATTTCAAAGATTATTCTTTGGTGTTATTTGATAGTAATGTTAAACATTCGCTTTTTACCTCTGAATATAATACAAGACGAATTGAATGCGAAGAAGGTTTATCAATTATAAAAAACAACTTTCCTGAAATAAAAAGTTTTAGAGATTGTACAGAAGAACAAATTTTGAGCCTTCAGGATAAAATGAACGAAACTGTTTTTAAAAGAGTTCATTTTGTGGTAAAAGAAATTAAGCGTGTAACAAAGGCATGTGATGCTTTGGATAATGGAAATATAGAACTTTTAGGACAATTACTTTTTGAAACACATGATGGCTTATCTAAGGAATATGCAGTGAGTTGCGCTGAGCTGGATATGCTTGTAGATACTGCAAAAAGTGACGATGCCGTAATTGGTTCGAGGTTAATGGGTGGAGGATTTGGCGGTTGCACCATAAATTTAATTAAAAAAGGTCATGAAAATGAGGTAAAAAGTAAGTTTTCAAATCTTTATTTAGATATATTTGGTATCGAACTAAAATTTTATGATGTAAAAATCGCAAACGGAACAACACTACTTTAATACCACACCAGTACAATGAAAAATTTTGACATTAACGAAGATCCGCACAGACGCTTTAATCCATTAATTAATGAATGGGTTTTAGTTTCACCTCATCGCTCAAACCGTCCGTGGCAAGGACAAAACGAAACTGTTTTAACAGAGGCATTACCAAAATACGATTCAACTTGTTATTTATGCCCCGGAAATGTTCGTGCAAACGGAGTCAATAATCCGGATTATAAGGACAGTTTTGTCTTTGAAAATGATTTTGCCGCCATGAAACAAGATGAAATTATTTTTGAAGAAGATATAAAACATACCTTTTTTAAAGCACAACCCGAGCGCGGAATTTCGAGAGTCGTTTGTTTTTCACCAAGACATGATCTTACACTGCCTGAAATGAGTATTGCCGAAATTGAAAACATTATCAAAACATGGCAAACAGAATATACTGATTTAGGGAACATTAAATATATTAACCACGTTCAGATTTTTGAAAATAAAGGAAGTGTTATGGGTTGCAGCAACCCGCATCCGCATGGACAAATCTGGGCGCAATCATCATTGCCAACTCAGGTTGAAAAAACCCATAAAAGCTTTAAATCCTATTTTGATAAAAACAGAAAAACGCTTCTTGAAGATTATCTAAAAGCAGAGCTTAGATCCGGAGAACGTATTGTTATCGAAAATGATCATTTTGTGGCTTTGGTTCCTTTTTGGGCAATCTGGCCATACGAAACAATGATTATCAGTAAAAGAGCTTTTAACAAAATCACAGATCTTACTGCTGATGAAACAATTGCTTATGCTACAATATTAAAACAATTAACATCAAAATACGATAATTTATTCAACACTTCTTTTCCGTATTCATCAGGAATTCATCAGGCTCCAACTGATGGGTTTGAACATCCGGAATGGCATTTTCATATGCATTTTTATCCGCCATTGCTGCGTTCTGCAAGCGTAAAAAAATTCATGGTTGGCTACGAAATGTTAGCGGAATCGCAACGTGATATTACTCCTGAAAAAAGTGCCGAAATTTTAAGAGAATTATCAGACGTACATTATAAAAGCAAAGAAAAAAATAAAGTTGAACATTCATAATCTAAAAATAAAATAAGTTTTGAAACTTAAATAACAAACAATCACCCTTTACTAATTTTTAAAATACTACCAACAATGAACCAGAACCTTGCTTTCGCAGATTATGCGGTTTTTATCATCTATTTTATCGTAGTCGCCACCTACGGATTTACCATTTATAACAAACGTAAAAAAGACGAACAAGATGCTAAAGCGTACTTCCTGGCGGAAGGAAACTTAACCTGGTGGGCTATTGGGGCATCTTTAATTGCTTCTAATATCTCAGCTGAACAATTTATTGGAATGAGTGGTGAAGGCTTCTTTTTAGGAATTGCCGTTGCTGCTTATGAATGGTTGGCTGCTGTTGCCTTAATTATTGTTGCTGTGTGGTTTATTCCTGTATATCTTAAAAACAAGATTTACACGATGCCTCAGTTTTTAAAAACACGTTACAACGAATCGACTGCTTTGATTATGGCCGTTTTCTGGTTGTTTTTATATGTTTTTGTAAACTTAACTTCGATTTTATATTTAGGAGCTGTTGCTATTAACGGACTTGCAGGAGGAGAATATCTTCATGTTATTATGGTCGGATTGGCTGTCTTTGCTTTGTTTATCTCTCTTGGAGGTATGAAAGTTGTAGCTTACACTGATGTTATTCAGGTTGCTGTTTTAATTATTGGAGGTTTGGTAACATCTTATATTGCACTGACAACTGTTGGTCAGTATTTTGGAGTTGGCGAAAATGCTATTGCCGGTTTCAAAGTTTTAATGAGAGAAGCTCCTGAGCATTTCAAAATGATTATTCCAAAACCAACTGCAACATCATCTCAGCTTGATATTGATAAATACTTAACTTTTCCTGGTTTAATGTCATACCTTGCAGGTATCTGGATCATCAACTTAAACTATTGGGGTTGTAACCAATACATTACGCAAAGAGCTCTTGGTGCTGATTTACAAACGGCACGTACAGGAATTTTGTTTGCCGGTATGCTAAAATTATTAATGCCGTTAATCGTAATGTTACCAGGAATCGCTGCTTACGTTTTATACCAAAACGGACATTTACCACAATTGGTTGGAGGTAAAGACGGAGCGTATTCTGCTGTATTAACGTTCTTGCCAACAGGTTTAAAAGGACTTTCTGTTGCGGCTTTGACTGCTGCGATTGTAGCGTCTTTAGCCGGAAAAGTAAACAGTATTTCTACAATTTATACGTTAGATATTCATAAAAAATACATCCAGAAAGAAGCGGGTGAAAAACAACAAGTAAACATTGGTAGAATTGCCGTTTTTGCTGCAATGCTTTTAGCGGTGTTGTTTACATGGAATGATATTTTAGGAATTGGCGGAGTTGGTGGATTTACCTATATCCAAAAATATACCGGATTTATTAGCCCTGGAGTTTTTGCCATGTTCTTCCTTGGTATGTTCTGGAAAAGAACTACAGGAACGGCAGCCATTGTGGGTGTAATTTTAGGATTTGTTTTATCTGTATTATTCAACGAATATGCTCCAATGTTATTCGGAAACGAGACATTATTATATACAGCTTATCCTAATGGTAAAGGCGCTTTCGAAATTCCTTTCCACATTTGTATGGGATTGTCATTCTTCTTTACAATGTTGGCTATGATAGCAATCAGTTTTGCAGGACCGAAAGTAAATCCTAAAGCATTTGAAATAGACTCTGAAATGTTTAAAGTAAAACCACAAACTACAGTTTTAATCGTAATCACATTATTGATTATTGTAGCTCTGTATGTTAAATTCTGGTAGTATAATTTTTTACTATATTATTTTTTGAAGAATAAAAGACTGTCTATAAACGACAGTCTTTTTTTTGTAAATTAATCCATTAAAAATACTTTTTGAAAACCTAACTTCTTCTTACCAACATGACCACACAAAAATTTTGCTTAGCCTTAGACCTAAAAGAGGATCCAATTTTAATTGAAGAATATAAAACACTTCATCAAAACATTTGGCCTGAAATAACAGAAAGCATCAAAAGTACCGGAATTACGGTTCTTGATATTTATTGCACCGGAAACAGATTGTTTATGATTATAGAAGCGGATGCTGAATTTTCATTTGAAAAAAAAGCAGCATCAGACGCTCAAAACCCAAAAGTCCAGGAATGGGAAACATTAATGTGGAAATTTCAGCAAGCTTTACCCTGGGCAAAAGCAGGTCAAAAATGGATTATTATGGATAAAATATTTATGTTAAAAAATTAATTTACTTATAAATAATGTGTTAAATTAATAAGACAAGTTTTCATAAAAATAGCTACATTTGGCACTTAACCCAAAACATTTTTATGAAAAAAATACTTTACTTTTTAATTGCTGTATCCATCTCTTTTCATGGTTATTCTCAAATGAAACCTTCCGGAAAATCTTTTAATGTAAGTGAACCTTACAAAGTTTTTGATGCAAAAACTAAACTCTATTTTACAAAAGGAAAAGAGGCAATGGCGATAAAATTTGATGGTGATAATGTTATAATTCAAAAATTCGACACCGAAAAACCCTCTTTCGTGAAAGAAAAAAAATATGAAAAATTCTTTCCAAAAAATTATGCTGTAGAAAAAATAACAGAGTTAAACAACAAATACTACTTTTTATTTTCTTCATGGGATGGTGACAATAAAAAAGAACAGTGTTTTTCTATTGAAATAGATTTTGAAAAAGGGGAATTTATTGGTACTCCAAAATTAATGTTTCAGGTTGATGGCAAAATTGCAGGAAATCAGGTTGCTGTTATGACTGGTGGATTTAGTTATGAAATTGATCCCGGCTATAAATTTAAATTTTACGAATCTCATGATAAAAAAAATATTCTAATTGAATATAGAAAAAAACCAGAAGTAAAAAGAGATGTAAAAAGTTATGACATTATAGGTTTACATACTTATGACAGTAATTTGAATAAAGTTTCAAGTCACGAATTTACGATGCCTTATACAGAAAGAAGAATGGATAACCTGGATTACCAGGTAGATAACCAGGGTAATTTATATGTTTTGGTAAAAGTTTTTAATGATGACAGTTATGACGAAAAAAGCAAAAAGAAAGATGAGGAAGCTAATTATCATATCGAATTGTTTTTAATTAAATCAGGCTCAACGAAAATTGAAATTTCAAAATTTGAAAATAAAGATAAATTCATAAATAAATTGTGGCTTTTTGATACTGAAAAAGATTTTCTGGTTTGTGTCGGATTTTATAGTAATGGCCATGTTGATTCTTATAAAAATGGCGCATATACTGATAAAAAAAATGATTTTGATGATAGTGACGGAATTGTGACTTTAAAAATAAAGCCTGACGGTACTATCTACGATCAAACCTTTAACGAAATTCCTACTGAAGTTCTGAATCAATACGAAACAGATAAAACAAAGAAAAGAAATGAGAAAAAAGAACGAAACGGAGAAGGCGCTCAATTTTCTGATTTACAAATGACCAACTTAGTGATAAACAAAGACGGAAGTATCGTAATTATTGGAGAGCAGATTTTTACAGTTCAACGAGGTGGCTACGGCTCTATGGGAGGATCAGCCAGAACATATTCTACCTATCATTATTGTGATATACTGGCTTCTAAACTTAATCCTGATGGAAAAATTGAATGGATGAAAAGAATTCCTAAAAACCAAAAAGGAAATTTTGGGTTAGGCGGAATGTCTTTCAATTATTTCAATACTAATAACAGTCATTATTTTGTATATCTTGATAATATTAAAAACATTGATTTGTCTCTTGACAAAGAACCTGCACAACATTCTGATGGAAAAGGCGGATACTTAACTTTAGTGAAAATTGCTGATTCTGATGGAGCATTAAAAAAAGAAAGTATTTTAAATGCACGAGAGATCGAAGATTTTGAAATTTTTCAATATGCAACAAAGAGAGTTTTTAAAACCAGCGAAAACTCATTTATGTTTGAAGTGTACAAAAAGAAAAAAGAAGATGTTATGATCAAAGTAAATTTGAACTAAACTAACCTGATATTAGCATTTTAAATAATGCTGTCAAATAAAGGGGAATCGTAAAATTGCGATTCCCCTTTTTGCTTTCCAATCTGTTAACTTTTTGAAAATGAACCAGTAACAAATTAATATGATTATTAGTAATAAAACTTAAAATTGACGATTGGTTTTTGATTACATTCGTGCTTCAATTTTACGCTTTTATAACAATAAACCAAAATCAATATGATTAAAAAACTACTTTTTTTATTACTGTTTTCATTACCGATATTACAGGGATATTCTCAAAAAGAATTATCAACTGACTACAAATATGAAGTCAGCAGTCCGTACAAAGTTCGAGATGCCGAATCGAAAAGATACTTTTCTCAAGGCAATGAAGTAATGGCTATTAAATTTGATAAAAAAATTTATATCCAAAAGTTTAATGCAGATAAGCCTGAGTTTATTTCCGAAAAAGAATTTGAAAATAAAAAGGTTTTTCCAAAAAAGCACATATTTGAAGCTGTTGAAGAAATCAACAAAAGGTTCTATGTTTTTTATTCTTTATATGATAAAGACAGCGAAAAAGAACAATTATATGCTCAGGAAGTAGATTTTGCTAAAGGCGAATTTACCGGAAGTGCCAGCTTATTGCTGGAAGTTCAGGAAAAAATAACGTTGACATCTTATTCTGAACCGGGTTACAAATTCAGTATTCTTCCAACTTTAGACAAGAAATCTTTTTTAGTAAAATATCGTAAAAAGCCAGAATTCAAAAACGATAAAAAAAGTTTTGATATTATAGGTCTATATTCTTTTGATGGGAATTTAAAAAAAATCTCAAATACAGAAATTACCATGCCTTATACAGAAAGACGCATGGATAATCTGGATTATCAAATTGACAACAAGGCTAATTTATATATGCTGACTAAGGTTTATCATGACGATAGTAATGATGACAAAAAAAGCAGAAATGATACTATTGCCAACTATCATATCGAATTATTTACACTTCGTACAGATTCTGATAAAATGAATATTACGAAGATAGAAAATAAAGAAAAATTTATTACCCGATTATGGATGTTTGATCTTCCGGCGGGAGGATCATTTATTGGTGGCTATTATAATAATGGAAAAGGTAGAAATTTTGAAGAAAATTGCGACGGAATAATCCTTTTTAAAATAAAAGAAGATGGTAGTCTGGCTGATCAGTTTACTTATGAAATTCCTTTAGATTTGATAAATGAGTACAAAACCGAAAAAGAACAAAAGAAAAACGCCAAAAAAGAAGAAAAAGGAGAAGGTGCCAAAATTACCAATCTAAAACTAAAAGATCTTGTAATGCATAAAGACGGCAGCATTATTATTGCCGGAGAACAAGAATATACAATTACAACTACCTCAACTTCTTTCTCTAACGGCTCATCCAGTACGCACACCTCTACCAGCTATTTCTACAATGACATAGTTGTTACAAAAATCAATCCCGACGGAAAACTGGGATGGATGAAAAAAATTCCTAAATATCAAAGAGGCGGGCTCGGCAAAGGAGGCATGTCTTATAAGTTTTTTAGTAATGAGACAGATAATTTCTTTGTGTTTTTGGATAATGTCAAAAATATTGATCTTCCGTTAGATAAATCTCCTGCAATGCACAGTGACAGACACGGAGGTTATTTAACTGCTGTAAAAATTAATGAACAAAGTGGAGAAATTACAAAAGGTTCCATTTTAAATGCACGCGAAATAGAAGATTTCGAATTATATCAATTTTCGGTTGATCGTCTGATAAAAACAAGCAATACGACTTTTGTTCTTGAGGCCTATAAAAAGAAAAAAGAAGATGTAATGATCAAAGTGACTTTAAAATAATAAGGCACTAATTCAAAAAGCAAAAAGAGGATACCAATTGGCATCCTCTTTTTTTATGTCATAAAATAATAAGTTATTTATCATTTTGCCGCATTCTCTTTTTCGCTATTGATAAGATATGCCATATTCTTAATTACATTATCATGCTTTTTAACGAACGGATTTTCCTCATTCCAAACATAACCTGCTAAAACTGAACATATTTTTTCTTTCACTTCCGGGTTCTCTGGTTGGTGAAAAAATAAGGTTTGTAAATTTCCGGTGTACCATTCTTTCACGTAAGTGGTAAAAACAGCAATTCCTCTTTTCATGTAGTCTGCAAATTCAGTTTCCCAGTTTACTTCAATTCCTTGCGACTCCTTAATATATAATTTTGCAGCCAACATTCCAGATTCTGTAGCAAAAGCAACTCCTGATGAAAAAACAGGATCTAAAAATTCAGAACTGTTTCCTGTAAGTGCAAAACCATCTCCGTACATTTTTTTAACGGCTCTTGAATAATTTTCCAGTTTTACAGGCTCAAATAAAAATTCGGTTCCTTTAAATCTTTTAATATAATAATCTGAAAGCTGGATTGCATTTCTCAAAGCCTCAGCATTATCTTTATTTTCAGAAAGCGAATTAATGAAATCTGTTGGGCCAACAACTCCTAAACTTGTGTTTCCGTTTGAGAAAGGAATTACCCATAACCAAACTTCTGTTTCTAAAATATCAAACGAAATCATAGTTCCTTCTACGCCTTCTGGTCTGTTGATATCTTTTACGTGTGCAAAAATCGAAGAGTGAGGATCTAGTTTTGATGGTGTATCAAGATCTAAAAGTCTTGGTAAAACACGACCGTATCCGCTCGAATCGATAATAAATTTTGCGTGAATTTCTTTTAAATTTCCGTCTTTGTCTTTTACAATCGTTTTAGAGTTTTTACCTTCAAAAGAAACTTCCAGTACTTCTGTTTCAAATTCTAAATCAATTCCTTTACGAATAACCTCCTGAGCCATAGTGTTGTCAAAGTCGGCTCTTGGCACTTGCCAGGTCCAGTCCCAGCCTTCTCCAAATTTCTGACTAAAGTCAAAAACACAAATTTCTTCACCGCGAATAAAACGTGCTCCTAATTTTTTTTCAAAATTCATCGCGTCAAGACTTTCAAAAAGTTCTGCTTCAGAGAAATGGTCCATTACACGAGGAATAAGACTTTCGCCTACTACAAGCCTCGGGAACTTCGTTTTCTCTACAACTTTTATCTTAATATTGTTCTTATGAAGATAAGAAGCAGACACACATCCTGAAGGTCCTGCACCTATCACTAAAACATCAACAATCTCTTTTGTCATAATAAAAATGTTATCAATTATTAACTTACATTTGCCATTTCAAAATAACTACATTTATTTTGATAAATAAAATTAAATTAGCACGAACCAAAAACAATTTAATGAACACAATTAATGAATACCTGAGCTTAAAAGAATTCGAATCCATAATTTTTGGAAACAACAAGATTGTTGTGAGCGATCTTGTATTAAATCGAGTAAATGAAAGCTTTAATTTCTTAAAAGAATTTTCAGGAAATAAAGTAATCTATGGTGTAAATACCGGGTTTGGGCCAATGGCTCAATATCGAATTAAAGAATCTGATCAGATTCAATTACAGTACAATTTAATCAGAAGCCACTCTTCAGGAACAGGAAAACCTTTGAGTGCGGTTTGCGCAAAAGCAGCAATCTTAGCCCGATTAAATACATTGTCTTTAGGAAATTCAGGAGTACATCCGTCAGTAATTCACCTAATGTCAGAATTTATCAATAGAGACATTACTCCTTTAATTTTTGAACACGGTGGTGTTGGAGCGAGTGGTGACTTAGTACAATTATCGCATTTAGCTTTAAATTTAATTGGTGAAGGTGAAGTTTTTTACAAAGGAGACAGAAGACCAACTCAGGAAGTTTTTGAAATCGAAGGCTTAAAACCTATTCAGGTAGAAATCAGAGAAGGTCTGGCTTTAATTAACGGAACATCTGTAATGACCGGAATTGGAGTTGTAAATGTACACCACGCTAATAAATTATTAGACTGGTCTTTAAAATGTTCTTGCGCCATCAATGAATTGGTTCAGGCATATGATGACCATTTCTCAGAAGAATTAAATCAAACAAAACGTCATAAAGGTCAACAGGAAGTTGCTGCAAAAATGAGAGCCAATCTTTCAGACAGTACTTTGATCCGTAAAAGAGAAGACCACTTATATTCAGGTGAAAATACCGAAGAAATTTTCAAAGAAAAAGTTCAGGAGTATTATTCTTTACGTTGCGTACCTCAAATTTTAGGTCCGGTTTTAGAAACTATAAATAATGTTGCGTCTATTCTTGAAGACGAATTTAACTCCGCAAATGACAACCCAATTATCGACGTAAAAAACCAACACGTATATCACGGAGGTAATTTTCACGGAGATTACATTTCACTTGAAATGGATAAATTGAAAATTGTTATTACTAAATTAACCATGTTGGCAGAACGTCAATTGAATTATTTATTGAATTCAAAAATCAATGAACTTCTTCCTCCATTCGTAAACTTAGGAACATTAGGATTTAATTTCGGAATGCAGGGAGTTCAGTTTACTGCTACTTCTACAACTGCCGAAAGCCAAATGTTATCTAACCCAATGTATGTACATAGTATCCCGAACAACAATGACAACCAAGACATTGTAAGTATGGGAACAAATGCTGCAGTGATTACATCTAAAGTAATCGAAAATGCATTTGAAGTATTAAGTATAGAAATGATCACAATTGTTCAGGCAATTGATTATTTAGGACAAAAAGATAAAATTTCGTCAGTTACCAGAGCTTGGTATGATGATATTAGAAAAATAATCCCGGTATTTAAAGAAGATCAGGTAATGTATCCTTTTGTTCAACAAGTAAAAGATCACCTTATAAACAATTAAAATCCATACATATTATTAATCTGAATTCTAAGCTATGAAAAAATCATTTCTTTTTTTGTTGTTATTTTTTATTCAATTTGTTAATAGTCAAGCTCCAGTTCAAGAGCTGGCATTAGTTAAAAAGGACGGTAAATACGGATACCTTACTAAAGAAGGAACGTTTCGTATAGAACCAAAATACAAAAATGCCAAAAATTTCTCCGAAGGTCTTGCAGCTGTAGAAGATAATGGAAAATGGGGTTTTATAGACATGAAAGGTGCCTGGGCAATTCCGGCTACTTTTGATAACGTAAAATATTTCAGCAGCGGAATTTGTGTGGTATCCAAAGATAAAAAATGGGTATACATAAACACTAAAGGAGATGTACTTACTGCGCCGGCTTCTGAAAAAGTATTTGATTTTGAAAATGGTGTGGCCTTTATAAAACAAGGAAATAAAATTGGATTAATAAACCCAAAAATGGCCGTTGTTTTAGAGCCAAAATATGACGTGATCAAATCTTTTGAAAATGGTTTTGCCAGAGTAAAAAACAACGACAATTGGGGAATCATTAATACAGCCGGAAAAGTTGTGGTTGAGATTGCTTATCAGGAAATTGGTAATTATTATAAAGCTACAACCTGGGCAAAAAAAGGCGAAAGTTTTGGATTAGTAGCAGCAGGAAAATTTATTCCTGTTGACGGAGCTGATAAAATCTGGGATTTCGGGACACAGGATTTAACCTATGCGAGAAAAAACGGTAAAATTGGTTTCATTGATTTAAAAGGAACCTGGGCTGTTCTTCCAATATTTGATAAAGCAAAAGCCTTTTCAAAAAACTTAGCGCCTGTTCTTGTTGGATCAAAATGGGGTTATATTAATTTGAAAGGAGACTTTATAATTCCGCCAACCTATAGCGATGCTGAAACTTTCAGCTCAAACGGTTTGGCACCAGTTAAAGAAAGCAACTGGGGTTTTATCAACGAAAAAGGAAAAATAGTAATTCCAACACAATATGGCATTACATCTAATGGTCTTCTTTCGTTGTTTTCAGATCAGGAAAAAGGATTTATAAATGGTGTTGCAAGAGTAAAAAATGAAAAGAAATGGGGATTTCTTAAACCAGATGGTACTGTATTAGGTAACCAATGGTTTGAAAATGCCGAACCTTTTCAAAAATAATAAAAAACTATTTTTATAATATGAAGTGTGTATTAGTAACAGGTGGTTCAAGAGGAATTGGAAGCGCTATTTGTAAAAAATTAGCTGTTGAAGCCAACTATCATATTCTGATTAATTATCATTCTAACAAAACTGCAGCAGAAGAGACGCTACAGGAAATACAAAAATTAGGAGCAACCGGGGAAATTCTGGGTTTTGATGTTTCTAATTTTGAAGAAGTGCAAAAAGTTTTAACACAATGGCAGGAAACAAATCCTGAAGCTATTGTTGAAGCTATTGTAAACAATGCCGGAATTACAAAAGACGGTCTTTTTATGTGGATGACACCTGAAGACTGGAGCGGCGTTGTAAATACAAGTGTAAACGGTTTTTTTAATGTGACACAATTTTTTATGCAAAAAATGCTGCGCAATAAATATGGCCGAATTGTAAATATTGTTTCTGTTTCCGGAGTAAAAGGAACTGCAGGCCAAACTAATTATTCAGCAGCAAAAGGCGCTATTGTTGCCGCTACAAAAGCGCTGGCTCAGGAAGTTGCCAAACGTAATATTACGGTAAACGCAGTTGCACCGGGTTTTATCAGAACGGATATGACAAGCCAATTGGATGAAAAAGAATTATTAAAACTAATTCCGGTAAATCGTTTTGGCGAAGCCGAAGAAGTTGCAGATTTAGTAAGTTTTTTAGTTTCTAAAAAAGCAAGTTACATTACAGGAGAAATTATTAATATAAACGGAGGAATATATTCGTAAAAAATTATATTTAACACATAGAAACATAAATTTTATGTGCCAAAAGAATGTAAAATCAAGTTTTACTATCTGTTAAAAAAATTACGCCTAAGGTTTAAAAAATTACTTGAAAAACGATGAATAAAAGAGTTGTAATTACCGGAATGGGAATTTATTCCTGTATTGGTACTTCTTTAGATGAAGTAAAGGAATCTCTGTACAACGGAAAATCTGGTATTCAGTTTGATCCTGAAAGAAAAGAATTTGGATTTCAATCAGCCTTAACAGGAATGGTTCCAAAACCGGATTTAAAATCTTTATTAACCAGAAGACAACGTATGAGCATTGGTGAAGAAACCGAATATGCTTATATGGCTACCATTGAAGCCCTTAAAAATGCTAATATCGACGATGCTTTTTTTGACGATCGCGAAGTTGGAATCATGTACGGAAACGACAGTGTTTCAAAAGCAATTATCGAAGCTACAGATATTATACGCGAAAAAAAGGATACTGCCTTAATTGGTTCGGGCGCTATCTTTAAATCGATGAATTCTACGGTAACAATGAATTTATCTACGATTTTTAAACTTCGTGGTATCAATCTTACTATAAGTGCTGCCTGCGCAAGTGGTTCTCACTCTATAGGATTGGCTTATTTTTTAATAAAAAGCGGTTTTCAGGACATTATTATTTGCGGTGGGGCACAAGAAATCAACAAATATGCTATGAGCAGTTTTGATGGTTTGGGTGTTTTTTCAGCAAGAGAAAACGATCCTGCAAAAGCGTCAAGACCTTTTGATGCTGAAAGGGACGGACTAATTCCAAGTGGTGGCGGTGCAACGTTAATATTAGAAAGCTACGAATCTGCAATAGCACGTGGTGCCACTATTATTGCTGAAGTTGCCGGTTATGGATTTTCTTCAAACGGAGGCCATATTTCGACTCCAAATGTCGAAGGACCATCAACCGCTATGCAAAAGGCACTTGATGACGCACAATTAAAAGCTAGTGATATCGATTACATAAATGCTCATGCAACTTCGACACCAGTTGGAGACGGCAATGAAGCCAAAGCTATTTTTGAAGTTTTTGGAGAAAGCAATCCTTACGTAAGCTCCACAAAATCAATGACTGGGCACGAATGTTGGATGGCCGGGGCAAGCGAAGTAATTTATTCTGTACTAATGATGCAGAACGATTTTATCGCTCCAAACATCAATTTAGAAAATACAGATGAAGATTCCGCAAAATTAAATTTAGTTAAAACTACGTTAAATAAAAAAATTGATATATTTTTGTCGAATTCCTTCGGGTTTGGAGGAACAAATTCTGCACTTGTAGTTAAAAAGATTAAATGAAAGCGATGAATAAAGAAGAAATAGTAAAAAAAATTAATAGTTTTTTGGTTGATGAATTTGAAGTTGATAACGACGACATTGAACCGGATGCAAATTTAAAAGACACACTTGGGTTAGATAGTTTAGACTATGTTGACTTAGTAGTTTCAATTGAAGCAACTTTTGGTGTAAAATTAGTTGAAGCCGATTTCGTGGGAATTGCTTCTTTTCAAAGTTTTTATGATCTTATCGAAACTAAATTAAAAGCTAAAGTTGTTTAATGAGTCAATGGGATGGCAAATCAAAAGGAACAGTTTTAGGTTATAAAATATTCGTTTTTTTGATACAGAAAGCGGGTGTAAAATCCGCTTACGTTTTACTTTATTTTGTTGCTTCTTATTATTTTTTGTTTTTAAAGAAAAGTAATAAGGCCATCTTTTATTATTTTAAAGAACGGCTTAAGTACCCACATTTCAAATCTAAAAAAATGGTGTTCAAAAGTTATTATACTTTTGGACAAACCATTATTGATAAAATTTCTATTTCGGCAGGAATGCGAAATAAATTCAGTTATGAATTTGACGGAATAGAAATTTTAAAAAAACTTTTAGCTGAGAAAAAAGGAGGTGTTTTAATTAGTGCCCATATTGGAAATTTTGAAATTGCCGAACATTTCTTTGGCGAAATTGATCTTGATTTTCAAATTAATTTAGTCACGACAGATTTAGAACATTCTGCCATCAAAAATTATCTTGAAACTGTTGTAAAAAAACCAACCGTAAAATTTATAATTATCAGAGATGATTTGTCTCATATTTTTGAGATCAACGCTGCTTTGTCTAATAATGAATTGGTTTGTTTTACCGGCGATCGTTATTTTGAAGGTACAAAATCGTTGTCTGAAAAAATTCTGGGCGAGGAAGCTCATTTTCCTGCAGGCCCATTTTTAATTGCATCGCGATTAAAAGTTCCTGTTGTTTTTGTTTATGTAATGAAAGAACAAAACCTGCACTATCATTTATATGCCCGTGAAGCTGTAGTAAAACATCGAGACGAAAAAGCACTTTTAAGATCCTACATCGAAAGTGTAGAATCGATGCTTGAAAAATATCCTTTACAGTGGTTCAATTATTTTGATTTCTGGAACCAGTTAAAAAAGTAAAACATAGAATTTAAGGTCATTCTTTCATAAAATACCCAAATCTTAAAATATAATATGCAGGAATTTGACACAATTATCATCGGTTCTGGAGTTGGAGGATTATCAACTGCAATATGTCTGGCAAGAGCCGGACAAAAAGTGTTAGTACTAGAACAACATTACGTTCCTGGTGGCTGGAGTCATAGTTTTACTTTAAAAGGGCAACGTTTTAGTCCGGGTGTTCATTACGTGGGGCTTCTTGACGAAGGACAATCTACAGATAAATTATATCGAGGCCTGGGAATTGCCAACGATATGGTTTTTTTTAGAATGAACAAAGATGCCTACGAACATTGTTTAATTGGAGACCAAAGTTTCGATTTACCTGCCGGGGTTGACAATCTTAAAAAAAGACTTTCTTCACATTTTCCGCACGAAGAAAAAAATATAAACGAGTATCTTACACTAGTTCAAAGAGTAAGTTATGAACTGCAATTAATTCCAAAACTAAAAGGTTTCTGGCAAAATATAACCGTTCCGTTTCGTACCAAACATTTCGGAAAATTTTCTTTATTTCCTTTAAAGAGAGTTGTTGGATGGCACGTAAAAGACCCGATATTAAAAGCAGTCCTTAATATACAATGCGGCGATCATGGCCTTTCGCCAAACAGAGCCTGTTTTCCTGTACATTGTTCTGTAATGAGCCATTATTTTGATGGCGGTTTTTACCCAATGGGCGGCGGTGGCGGAATCGTAAAAGCCATGACAAACGGAATAAAAAGACATGGTGGAGAAGTTCGCGTAAAGCAAAATGTTAAGAATATTATTGTTGAAAATAAAAAGGCCGTTGGTGTTCAGCTTGAAAATGGCGAGCGAATAATGGCCAAAAATATTGTTTCAAACGCTGACCCTTCTATTACTTATTTAAATTTAATTGGCAAAGAACATATCAGTAAATCACTCATCAAGAAATTAGAGAAAACAAAATATTCTGTTACCTCATTAATTTTATTTTTGACATTAGATTTAGATGTTACGCAATTTCAAATCGATTCCGGAAATATCTGGATGATGAAAGATGAAAATGATGATGCCAATTTTGAACATTTAATGAGCGATACGATTGCAACCGGAGATTCGTTTCCTGCAGTTTTTATTAGCTGTACAACTCTTAAAGATCCGGCAAGTTTTAACGGAAGATATCATAATTTTGAAATTGTGACTTACGTAAACTACGATCAAATGAGCGATTTTAATGGTTTGGATGATTATCACAACGAAGATTATAAAAAGTTTAAAGAAAAAGTAGTCGATAAACTGATGAATAATGTGGAGAAAATAATTCCAAATGCAAAACAACACATTATTCAGGCAGAATTAGGAACTCCCAAAACAAATGAATTTTATATTAATTCGACAAAAGGAAATGTTTACGGAACCGAGAAAACATTAAATCAGGTTGGTCCTTTTTCTTATAAAAATAAAACGGAAATCGAGAACCTGTTTCTTTGCGGAGCTTGTACATTATCTCACGGAGTTACTGGTGCAACACATTCAGGACTTGCAGCTGCAGCAGCAATTTTAGGCTGCACCTCTGACGATTTATTAATAGAAGATGAAAATCAAAAAATTCGAATTTATGATGCTGAAGATCAGTCTACATGGCCGGATTGGGTACATACAAAACGAACAGATAAAATAAGGAAATTCGTTTAAAAAAAAATACTTATTTTTGCGCTTCCACACCAAATCAACAAACCAAAAATGAAAAATGTTCTTGTCATCTACTATTCTCAGTCTGGACAACTAGGAGAAATTGCACAAAATGTTGCAAAACCCTTCCTGAATTCAGATGAAATAAATGTAACTTTTCATGAAATACAATTAGAGAAACCTTTTCCTTTTCCCTGGGATAAAAACTCTTTTTTTGATGCTTTTCCGGAATCGTTTTTACAAATTCCAACAGCATTAAAACCTGTTTCAGATGAAATTCTAAATACAAAATTTGACTTAGTCCTTTTTCATTATCAGGTTTGGTATTTATCTCCATCGATTCCTATAAATTCATTTTTAAAAAGCGACGACGCCAAAAAAATATTAAATAATACGCCCGTTATTACCATCAGTGGTTCTCGTAATATGTGGATTATGGCTCAGGAAAAAATTAAAGTTTTATTAAAAGAAGCCAATGCGCAATTGGTAGGAAATGTAGCTTTGGTAGATCGTGTAGGAAATTTAATAAGTGTTATAACAATTGTTGAATGGATGTTTTCGGGTGTTAAGAAAAAGTATCTCGGAATTTTCCCTTTACCGGGAGTTTCAGACAAAGACATTCAGGAGTCAGAAAAATTTGGAAAGGTGATGCTTTCTGAATTTCAACAGAACAATTTAAGCAATTTACAGCCGAAATTACTGGCAATTGATGCGGTAAAAATTAGTCCGTATTTAGTAACTGTTGACAAAACAGCGAATAAAATTTTCAATAAATGGTCAAACCTTATCTATAAAAATAAAAATAACAGAAAACTGCTGCTTAAACTATTTAATGTTTATTTATTCCTTGCGATATGGTTAATCTCACCAATAGTGTATATATTGCACCTTATTACCTACCCCATTAAATTAAATACCATAAAAAAAGAAACTCAATATTATAAAGGAGTTTAAGAAGACGAAAGTAGAATTATGTTTGAAGTATATATTACCAGAGCCGCAAAATTTTTGCCAAACGAAGCTGTTTCAAATGATGAAATGGAAAGTTATTTAGGTCTTATTAATGATACCGCTTCTAAAGCAAGACGTATTATTTTGCGCAATAATAAAATTTTAAGTCGCCATTACGCAGTAGACAAAACAGGAAAAAGTACACACAGCAATGCTGAGTTAACACGCAATGCGATAGAGCAATTGTTTGATGAAAAATTTACTGCTCAGGATTTAGAAGTCCTTTCATGCGGAACATCAACACCAGATGTTTTCCTGCCATCACATGCTGCAATGGTTCATGGTTTGCTTAAAAATAAATCGGTAGAATTAAATTCTTCGACCGGAGTTTGTTGTGCCGGAATGAATTCCTTGAAATTTGGTTTTCTTTCTGTAAGATCAGGAAACTCTAAAAATGCTGTTTGCACAGGATCTGAAAAAGTTTCGACATGGTTAATCGCAAAAAAATACAGTCAGGAAGTAAGCAACCTAAAAAGCCTTGAAGAGCAACCAATTATTGCTTTCAAAAAAGATTTTTTACGTTGGATGTTGTCCGATGGTGCTGGTGCTTTATTATTACAAAACGAACCGGGCGAAGGCATTTCTTTAAAAATCGAATGGATGGAAGCTTTTTCATATGCATTTGAATTAGAGACTTGTATGTATGCTGGTGGAGATAAATTAGAGAATGGCGAAATTAAATCATGGAGCGATTACGAGCCTGAAGAATTGCTAAATCAATCTGTTTTTTCTATCAAACAAGATGTGAAATTATTAGATGAATTTATACTTTCTAAAGGAGCTGACAGTATGAAAGACGCCATGGATAAAAATAATATTTCACCAGACCAAGTTGATTACTTCATTCCTCACGTTTCTTCTAACTTTTTTGTTGAAGGATTAAAAAAAGGATTAAGCGAAAAAGGAGTTGGAATGGCTGATGAAAAATGGTTCATGAATCTTTCAAGAGTAGGAAATGTTGGTTCTGCCTCTATTTATTTAGCTTTAGAAGAATTAATGAATTCCGGTAACCTTAAAAAAGGAGACCGTATTCTATTATCAGTGCCGGAAAGCGGAAGATTTTCTTTTGCATATGCTTATTTAACTGTTTGTTAATGGAGAGAACTTTACTTTTAGAAAAAAATGCCGTCGAAAATTTATTGCCACAAAAGTTTCCTTTTGTAATGGTCGATAAAATGTATTCGTTTACAGAAACTTCATTGGTTTCCGGTTTACAAATTCAGAGCGACAATATTTTTTTTGATAATAATACTTTTTTAGAAGCCGGATTAATCGAACATATGGCGCAATCTGTTGCGTTGCATACCGGTTATGAGTTTTTTTTAAGAAAAGAAACAGCTCCAACCGGATATATTGGCTCTATCAAAGAAATTGAAATTAAAAGATTACCTGAAATTAACGATACGATTCAATCAACGGTAACTATTTTACAGGAATTTGCCGGAATCACTTTAGTGAATATAGTAACGACTTTAAATGATGAAGAAATTGCTACTGGACAAATGAAAACTGTTTTAGCCAAATAAAATAAGGTATGGAAACTAACGTTGACATACAAAATTATCTTCCACACCGAGCTCCTTTGCTTATGGTGGATTTAATATTAGATTTGGATGCCAATTTTGTAGCAACCACATTTTTAATAAAAGAAGACAATATTTTTGTAGACAAGGGCACTTTTATAGAAGCCGGTTTAATCGAAAACACAGCACAAACCTGTTCTTCTATCGTGGGCAAAAAATATTTTGTTGACGAAAACGGAGCCGAAAACGACAACGTAAACGTTATTGGTTTTATCAGCGCTTTAAAAAATGTAAAAATACATTCGTTACCAAAAGTTGGAGATACAATTACAACCAAAGCAAATTTGGTTTCAAAGTTTGCCGGCGACGATTATACTTTATGCACCATGAGTTGCGAAAGCTCACTTGGAGAAAAATTACTTTTAGAATGCGAAATTAATTTGTTCATTCAAAAAACAATTTCGGTTATTTCATAATTTCAATCGAAAATAAAAACGGTCATGGAAAAAGAAAAAGTACCACAAGACACAGGCAATTTAACCAAAAACAATCTGAAAGAATTGCTGTATGCCACTGATGAAAACGGTGATTACACTACCACTTTAAGTTCTGGTTGGGAACCAAAAACAATTGCACTTTCTAATTCTATCGATGATATAAACGAACGAATTGCCGACGCAAAACAACAAGTTGTAAACGGCGAAGCAAGTCCGATTTGTTATTATATGGAAGTGAATAAAATGGACCTTACCATTCTTGGCAGTTATGTTGGACTTTGGAAATGGCGTGTAAAAAGACATTTTAAACCTGACGTTTTTGCCCAATTAAACGATAAAACTTTACAAAAATATGCCGATGCTTTTGAGATTTCGGTACAAGAATTAAAAAACATTAAATCAGACTAATGCAAACGAATTTTACACATCATCAATCTGCTCACTGCGAAAACGGAGTAGCTTCGAATTTGTTAAAAAACAACGGTCTTAACATTAGCGAGCCAATGGTTTTTGGTATTGGTTCCGGACTTTTCTTTGTGTACTTACCTTTCATAAAAGTAAACCACGCTCCAGCAATTAGCTATAGAACTTTGCCTGGTCAAATTTTTAATAAACTGGCAAGTCGTTTAAACTTAAAAATAAAAAGACAAAAATTCTCTTCTACAGTAAATGCAAACAAAGCTTTAGATGAAAATTTAAAAAATAATATTCCAACCGGATTACAAGTTGGTGTGTATCATTTAAGTTATTTTCCTGATGAATATCGCTTTCATTTTAACGCGCACAATTTAGTCGTTTACGGAAAAACCGAAACCGATTATTTGGTAAGCGATCCGGTAATGGAAACCGTTACAACCTTAACACACGACGAATTAGACAAAGTACGTTTTGCCAAAGGCGCTTTTGCACCAAGAGGACAAATGTATTATCCGATCAATATTCCTGAAACGGTAGATTTAAAAAGTGCCATCCTTAAAGGAATCAAAAATACCTGTCGCGATATGTTAGCTCCGATGCCAATTGTTGGTGTACGCGGAATTAAATTTGTATCGAAACAAATCAGAAAATGGCCTGTAAAACACGGTACTAAAAAAGCCAATCATTATTTGGCTCAAATGGTTCGTATGCAGGAAGAAATAGGAACCGGAGGCGGAGGTTTCCGTTTTATATATGCTGCTTTTTTACAGGAAGCTTCGGTTATTTTAGGTAATGAAGAACTAAAAGTGCTTTCAAAAGAAATGACTCAAATTGGCGATTCATGGCGTGATTTTGCCGTTGAAGCATCCCGAATTTACAAAAACAGAAGCGCCAAAGAAGATGCCTACAATACTATTGCCGATGAACTTTTGAGTATTGCCAATAGAGAAGAAATCTTTTTCAAAAAACTAAAAAAAGCGATTAGCTAAAAAAATATTTTGAATCCTATAATTAAAATAGAATCCCTTTCTAAAAAGTACAAAAATGCAGAAATGTATTCTTTGAACGAAGTCTCGCTGCATATAAATGAAGGTAATATTTTTGGTTTATTAGGCCCAAACGGTGCCGGAAAAACCACTTTGATTTCTATGCTTTGCGGATTGGTAAAATCCACTTCAGGACATTTTACAATTGATGGTTTGAATTACACTGACAATTCTTCGCAAATTAAAAAAATCATTGGCGTTGTTCCTCAGGAATATGCTTTGTATCCTACTTTGACGGCCAGAGAAAATTTACATTATTTTGGAAGTATGTACGGCTTGAAAGGTTCAGATCTAAAAGAGAAAGTAATTGAAACTTTAGATCTTTTAGGATTATTAAAATTCGCAGACAAACGTATCGAAACTTTTTCGGGCGGAATGAAACGAAGAGTCAATCTGATTGCCGGAATTCTGCACAACCCAAAAGTTTTATTTTTAGATGAACCAACCGTTGGTGTTGACGTTCAGTCTAAAAATGCTATTATAGATTATTTGAAATTACTAAACCAAAACGGAACAACCATTATTTATACATCGCATCATTTGGCTGAAGCCGAAGATTTTTGCACCAATATTGCCATTTTAGACCGAGGTAAAATTTATGCGCAAGGCACGCCTTCGAGCTTAATTTCTTCGACTGAAAAAGCACGAAACCTTGAAGAAGTTTTTATTTCATTAACCGGTAAAGACTTTAGAGATGAGCTATAAAATTTGGATGTCTGTAGTAAAAGAATTCCTGTTGTTAAGACGGGATTTAGGTGGTTTGATCATTTTGTTTGTCATGCCGTTGGTACTTGTTATCACCGTAACGCTGATACAAGACAGTACTTTTAAAACCGTAAGCGATTCTAAAATTGAGATTTTATTAATCGATAATGATAAAGGCGATGTTTCTAAAACTGTTTTTGAAAATCTTGAAAAAAGCAGTTTGTTTACAGTCGTAACCAAAATCGACAATCAGCCCATTACAGAAGAAATTGCCAAAGAAGCTGTTTACAGAGGAAAATATAAACTAGCGATTGTAATTCCTTCCAAATTAAGCGTCGATTTACAAGCCAAAATTGATCAGAATGTAGACAACATTTTGAGCAATATGGGTTTAACGGATACCGTTGCCAAAACCGGCGCTCCAAGAATCATCAAAGAAAAAGAAGTAAAACTTTATTTTGATCCGGCCGTTCAGTTGAGTTTTAAAAACGCGGTAATGAGTTCGATTGATAAAATGATTTCTCAAATCGAATCAAAATCAATTTACAAGACTTTTCAAAATCAATTAGGAGAAGGAAATGCCGATTTCGAACAAAAAAGTTTCATCTCTTTCAAAGAAATAATTCCCACGATAAATAACAAAGAAGTTCGGCCAAATTCCGTACAACATAACGTTCCGGCCTGGACACTTTTTGCCATATTTTTTATTGTAATTCCGTTGTCTATCAATATCGTAAAAGAAAAAACACAAGGAACCTTTGTTCGTTTAAGAACCAATCCGTCTTCTAATCTTATTGTCATTGTAGGAAAAACAATTACATACTCAGCCATTTGTATGATTCAGTTTTATATGATGGTTGCCGTGGCAGTATTCTTATTTCCACATATTGGTTTGCCTTCCTTAAATATCGAAGGGCATTTATTTTTAATGAGTGTTGTGGCTTCATTTTCTGGATTTGCAGCTATTGGTTTCGGAATTTTATTAGGAACTGTTGCAAGCACGCAAGAACAATCGGCTCCTTTTGGAGCCACAAGTGTTATCATTCTGGCCGCAATTGGCGGTGTTTGGGTCCCGGTTTTTGCAATGCCAAAAATCATGCAGATCGTTGCCAAATCATCTCCAATGAATTGGGCATTAGAAGCTTTTTATGATGTTTTATTACGCAACATCTCTTTCTTAGAAATCATACCAAAAATAAGTTTATTGTTTTTGTTTTTTATTATCACAACATCCATTGCCTTATTTTATGACAAAAAGAAAAGAACAGTATAACGAAGCAACTTCACTAACCGTTTCTCACGAAATCAGAATTCGTTTTAACGAAACTGATCCGTTGGGAATCGTTTGGCATGGCAATTATATTACCTATTTCGAGGATGGACGTGAAGCTTTTGGACGCGAACACGGACTTACTTATTTGGATATTGGAAATACGGGTTATACAACGCCAATTGTAAAATCAAAATGCGAACATAAATTATCTTTGCGTTACGGCGATGTGGTTACCATTGAAACAACGGTAGTTGATACTCCGGCAGCAAAAATGATTTATCGTTTTAGAATTATTGATGCCCAGGGCGAAGTTGCCTGCACCGGAGAAACGGTTCAGGTATTTTTAGATAAAGATGGAAATTTGATGCTTACAAATCCGCCTTTTTATGAAGAATGGAAACGAAAAGTGGGATTATTAAAGTAAAACACGAATTCACAAATTTTCACGAATTGATTTATAAAATCCGTGTTAATCTGCTTAAATCTGTAAAATCTGCGTGACATTTTTTTAGATAAAGCTTGAAATAAATACCTACAAGGTTTTAAAAACCCCCCTGCAGGAATAAAAACTACAAAATGACAAGAGCAATATATATCACAGAAACGAATTGTATCACGCCTTTAGGTTTTGATGTTCAATCGAACATCGACGCTATTGTTCGTGGTGATTCTGGTATTCAGCTGCATCAGGATGCATCTTTAATGCCAATTCCGTTTTATGGTTCTGTCATTAATAATGAAAAAATAGAAAGTGCATTTGAAAAAATCAGCACTGAAAATAAATATTCGAGATTAGAAAAAATGATGATTTTGGCTTTAGAGCCAATTATCAAAAGTTCAGGAGTTGAATTAAACTCCAAAACTGCCTTTATACTTTCGACTACAAAAGGAAATGTTACGGCATTACAAAACGATTCTGAAGAAAGTTTTAATAACGCACATTTAGATGTTTTAGCAAAAAACGTTGCTGATTTCTTCGGATTTAAAACGCAGCCAATCGTAATTTCGAATGCTTGTGTTTCCGGAATTTTAGCCGTTTCAATTGCCAAAAGAATGATTCAGTCTGAATTGTACGACAATGTTTTTATTATTGCCGGCGACGAAGTTTCAGAATTTGTTTTATCTGGTTTTAATACGTTTCAGGCGATGAGCGATTTGCCTTGTAAACCGTATTCTAAAAACAGAACCGGTGTAAGTTTAGGCGAAGCAACCGCAGCGGTTTTAGTTTCGGCGGAAGCAAAAAATGCTAAAATAAAAGTTATTGGAGACAGTTCTATAAACGATGCCAATCATATTTCAGGTCCGTCAAGAACGGGTGAAGGTTTGTTTAGAAGTATACAAAATGCTTTGAAAGAAGCTCAAATTGACATTGACAAACTTGATTATATTTCGGCTCACGGAACCGCAACTCCGTTTAACGACGAAATGGAAGCCATTGCATTAAATCGTTTAGGTTTGCAGAATGTTCCTACAAATAGTTTAAAAGGATTTTACGGACATACATTAGGCGCTTCGGGATTATTAGAAACCGTAATCGCGATTGAATCGGCAAATCAAAATATGCTTTTTGAATCGAAAGGTTTTGACGAAATCGGCGTAAGTGAAAGGATTAATGTTATTGAGAAAAATGAAGAGGCAAGTATTGAGTTCTTTTTGAAAACAGCTTCTGGATTTGGAGGTTGTAATACGGCTGTGATTTTTGAGAAAGTAAAACACGAATTGCACTAATTTTCACGAATTAATATAAAATGAAATTATCAAAATTCTTATTTATAATTCTTATTCTTCTTTCTTCTTTTGGATGCAAAAAAAAAGATGTGTCTGAATCTGATTTTGAAAAGGATGTTTTAAATAGCGTATTTCTCGAAATTGTAGATTCTATTTATATGGATAGAAGAGTTATTCTTCCACCTCCGATGCCGAGAATTGATTTTAAAACTAATAAGGAAGACACAATTGGATATCATGATAAATTAAAAAGATATCAGATTGAACAAGACAGCATTAAACATGATAAAAATAGAATTTTAATTGGTGTTCATGATTTTGTAGTAAACAACAGAATCAATGATGACAAGTTTGATTTGGCACCATTCAAAAACAATAAAAAATTTAATTTTCAATATACCTCTAAATTTCCTAAAGAACGATTTTGGGATATAGATGATAAAAAGAGCAAAATGCCTGTTGGCACTATTACAATTCATAAAATTCATTTCAATAAAACTAAAACATCAGGAACTTTAGACGCAAGTGCTTCATGTGGCGGAGGAAGATGCGGAAGAGGGTTTACTATTAAAATTGAAAATAAATCTGGGGAATGGAGAATTACTAAAATTATTCAGACTTGGGTTTCTTAAAAAGAAGTTAACACAAATTAAACAATTTAAAATATATTTTTGAACTGTTCGGAAATCTCAACAGTTCAAATGAAAATTCCAAATTACAAGGAAAGCTTGCAAGTTCAAAATAAGTTATATGGGAAATCCTTTCAATAAAATAAAAACAACAATTATATTTTTTATAATATATTTTTTCTGTGTAATACTTGTAAATAAATTGATTCCGGGAGACATGTGTAATCCTGGTGGCGGTTTTTTAATGGTAATGCTATTAATTCCAATATCAATTATATTATTATTCTTTAGAATTGTAAAATACTATCGAGAACGTTAGACAATGACTCAAAATAAAACCTACATACACGATTACATCACCATCCAAAACAACGAAATCGTTTTGAACGGAACTTCTGTATTCAAAATTGAACCGACCGATTTTGCTGATTTCTCCAAACAAGCGTATCGTAATTTTGAAATGCAATATCCAAAGTTTTTCAAAATGGATGCTTTGAGCAAACTGGCTTTTTTAGGTTCAGAATTGCTTTTGAGTCCAATAACTTCGGCTGAAAAAGAAAACAATATTGCTTTGGTTTTGGCGAACAAATCGTCGAGTTTAGATACCGATGTTAAATATCAGGAATCGATTTCAGACAAAGAAAACTACTTTCCGAGTCCGGCGGTATTCGTTTATACGCTTCCAAATATATGTTTGGGCGAAATAAGTATACGTCATCAGCTGAAAAGTGAAAATTCTTTCTTTATATTTGAGGCCTTTAATCCTGAGTTTATGTCGAATTATTCAAACATTCTTCTGGATTCAAATAAAGCAGATATTGTGCTTTGCGGATGGGTTGAATTTTTTAATGACAATTACAAAGCGTTTCTTTGCACAATTAGTGCAGCAGAGAATACAAAATATAAAAACGAAACTATCAATACATTATATAATAAATAATCATGGAAGCATTAAAAGAAGAATTAAAAAACAAAATCATTACTACTCTAAACCTTGAAGATATTGCAATCGATGATATTGCTGATACTGATCCTTTGTTTGGAGATGGTTTAGGTTTAGACTCGATTGATGCATTAGAATTAATCGTGATTTTAGATAAAGATTACGGTATTAAATTGGTTGACCCAAAAGAAGGAAAAACCATTTTTCAATCAATCGAAAGTATGGCTGCTTACATTAGCGCTAACAGAACGAAATAAGACTTACTTAGACTTGCTTAGATTTTTAGACTTCTTAGACTTTTTCTAGAGAGGTTCTATCTTAATTCTAACAAGCAAAAATCTAAGAAGTCTAAAAATCTAAAATCTAAGAAGTCTAAAATGACAAAAGGTGTTGCTATAACCGGAATGGGAATTATCTCTGCGATTGGAAATTCAGTCGAAGAAAATTATATTTCGTTGATTGAAAATAAAGTTGCCATAACTCGTGTTGAAAATTTAACGACTATTCACGCCGATATTAATAAGGTAGGAGAAATTAAAAGAACCAATGATGATTTGATCAGCGAATTGGAACTTCCTGCTGATAATAATTTTTCGAGAACAGCGATGATTGGTACTTTTGCAGCAAAACAAGCTGTGAAAAATGCCGGGATAACTTCGATAAACGAATTCAGAACCGGACTTATTTCGGCCACAAGTGTGGGTGGAATGGACATGACTGAAAAGCATTATTACGATTATTTTACACATCCTGAACTTGTCAAATACATTACTTGCCATGATGGCGGCGATGTTGCTGATAAAATTGCCGAAGAATTAGGTTTAAAAGGATTCGTTACGACTATCAGTACTGCTTGTTCCTCTGCAGCAAACTCAATTATGCTGGGCGCGCGTCTGATAAAAACAGGAAAATTAGATCGCGTTATTGTGGGCGGAACTGATGCTTTGGCAAAATTCACCATCAATGGATTTAAAACTTTGATGATTTTATCTGATGAGTACAACAAACCTTTTGACAATAACCGTAAAGGACTAAACTTAGGTGAAGCTGCGGCTTATTTAGTTTTAGAATCTGATGAAGTTGTAAAAAAACAAAATAAAAAAGTTCTAGCGAGAGTTTTAGGTTATGGAAATGCCAACGATGCTTTTCATCAAACTGCCTCATCGGAAAATGGTGATGGTGCTTACCTGGCTATGAAAAAAGCTTTTGAAGTTGCGGGAATAAAACCTTCTCAAATCGATTATATCAACGTGCACGGAACAGCAACTCCAAACAATGATTTATCTGAAGGAAGAGCTATAAAACGCATTTACGAAAACGAAGCTGTTCCTGATTTCAGTTCAACAAAACCTTTTACAGGTCATACTCTGGCGGCTGCGGCTGCGATTGAAGCTGTTTACAGTGTTTTGGCAATTCAGAATAACGTGGTTTACCCAAATTTGAATTTCCAAACTCCAATGGAAGAATTTGATTTGACGCCACAAACTTCTATCAAAAACAAAAATATCGAACACGTTTTATCAAATTCTTTCGGGTTTGGCGGAAATTGTTCAACTCTTATATTTTCTAAAAGCGAATGAAAACATATATAAATGGAATAGGTTGTATTTCGACTCAAAAAACATTTGATACTGTTTTTTTAGAAGAAGCGGTGCACAATCACGACGAGAATGTTCTTAAAATAGTAGCTCCGGTTTACAAAGATTATATTTCACCGGCTGCCAGCAGAAGAATGGCAAAAGGTGTAAAAAACGGAATTGTAGCTTCGGCAATTGCTATGAAAGATGCACAAGTCGAGCTTGTTGACGCCATTATTACAGGAACCGGATTGGGATGTATTGAAGATTCTGAAAAATTCCTGACCAATATTCTGGACAACAACGAACAGTTTTTAACGCCAACTTCGTTTATTCAATCTACACATAATACCGTTGGTGCACAAATTGCTTTGCTGCAACAATGTAAAGGTTATAATTTTACGTATGTAAACGGAGCCGTTTCTTTTGAGTCTGCGCTTTTAGATGCTAAAATGCAAATTGAAGAAAGTGAAGCACAATCAGTTTTAATTGGAGGAGTTGATGAAAATGGTGCTTATACCACTGCCCTTTTTAAATTGTCAGGTCGTATAAAACCGGATAATCAACAACCTTATAACCTTCTGGATTCTTCGACAAGCGGTGCCGTTTATGGAGAAGGTGCCAGTTTTTTTGTGTTAGAAAATAAACGTACAGATAATACGTATGCAGAAGTTCTGGATATTGCAATTGTAAATACACTGAAAGAAAATGAAATTGAAGACGAAGTAATATCGTTTTTAAAATCAAATCAATTAGAAGTTTCAGATATTGACGCTTTGATTTTAGGATTTGACGGTAATGTTGATTTTGAAGTTTATTATAAAAATCTTGCCGAAAAAGCTTTTGCTCAAACGCCTGTTTTATATTATAAACATTTAAGTGGAGAATACGATACTGCATCGGCTTTTGCATTATGGATGGCTTCCAAAGTATTACAAACACAAGAAATTCCAGAAATTGTAAAAGTAAATTCGGTTACAAAACCAACTTACAAAACGATATTGTTGTACAATCAGTTAAACGGAAAAAATCATAGTTTTACGTTAATCTCAAAATGATAACGCACAAAAACATCTCACTATTTTTTATCTTTTTATTGCTTTTACTCCTTCTATTGAAGCTGAATATGGCAATTAATTTTTGGTGGTTTGTTGTTATTATTTCGGTTTGGTTTTTATTTAATCTTGTTGGTTCATCTCTGATATCTTTAAATTATCATGTAAAAGCTTTCTGCAATAATCCATCAGAAACAGAAAAAAAAATAGCCCTTACTTTTGACGATGGCCCAAGTGTTTTTACTTTAGATGTTTTGGCATTGCTAAAAAAATACGACATAAAAGCCACTTTTTTTTGCATCGGAAAAAATATTGAAGCGCATCCGGAAATCATGCAGCAAATTGTAAACGAAGGACATTTGGTTGGAAATCATTCTTACGGTCATTCTCCTTTTTTTGATTTTTATAATGCTAAAAAAATATCCGAAGAAATTCAAAAAACAGATGCGATTTTAGAAAAGTATACTTCTAAAAAAATTAACTTCTTCAGACCGCCTTATGGCGTAACAACGCCTTCAATTCGCAGAGCCCTGAAAATAACGAAACATAAAGTTATTGGATGGAATATTCGCTCATTGGACGGAGGGACAAAAAATCAAAATTTAATTTTCAATATACTTATTAAGCGTGTTTGTCCCGGCGGAATTGTACTTTTGCATGATACGGGATCACACTCTGTTTTGGTATTGGAACAGTTTTTGCAATTTTTACAGCAAAACAATTATAAAGTGATTTCGACAGAAGAACTTTTGAATCTTAAAGCTTATGAAATTGAACGCTGATAAAACAGATTCGCCAAAACGAAGAAGCTGAAAAAAACGGATTTAAAATCTGTTGCAATCATTTTAATCTGGCAAAAATATTTCAAAGCACAAATTTTAACAAAATATGAAAACTAAAATAGCGCTACTAATTCTATTTATTTCAGGCAATTTGTTTGCTCAGGAACAAAAAATGACGGCAGCAGAAATTGCTTCGTTTAAAGAAGATGTAAATGTGGTCTCCAAAAAAATCAAAACCTTAAGTACTGATTTTGTGCAATACAAGCATTTAGATTTTTTATCTAAAGATATTGAAACGTCAGGAAAAATGATTTTCAAGGAACCAAACCTATTGCAATGGCAATATAAAAAACCATACAATTATAGTATTGTTTTTAAAAATGGAAAAATCCTGATTAATGATGAAGGCAAAAAGAGCGCTGTTGATATTGGAAATAGCAAAATTTTTGCTCGAATCAATAAATTAATTGTTGGAAGCGTAAGCGGAAATATGTTTGACGATAAAGAATTTACGATTTCTTATTTTAAATTGAAAGGTCAGAACATTGCGAAGTTTATTCCGAAAGACGCGACTTTAAAAAAATACATTAAACAAATCGAACTGACTTTTGATAAAGATGAAGCAACGGTAGAACAAGTAAAATTGTTGGAATCATCTGAAGATTATACCCGAATTGTACTTAAAAACAAAGTGATCAATGCAAAAATCGACGATTCAGTATTTACTAATTAATTGTTTTCTTGCAATTTTTTTAGTCTCTTGTGGCTCAGTCACAAAAAATTATACACCCAAAACATTAGATAAAACAGCTGTAGAAGTTCCATATTTTAAGGATTCGAAAATCGATTATGTTTATAAAACCAATATCTCGGTTTACGGAAATGAACTTACCGGAATTTTTATTGCCAAAAAAATCAATGACACGACACATCGCGTTGTTTTTACAACTGAGTTTGGCAACAAATTGTTAGACTTTGAAATTTCTGAAAAAGATTTTAAAGTAAACTCCATTGTATCGGAGTTAGACCGCAAGATCTTGGTGAATACTTTAAAAGAAGATTTTCGTTTACTCCTTAAGAACGATTACGCAATTCAGGAGCAATTTGAAAATGAATCAGATAATATTTACAAATCTGCAGACGGAAAATTTGCGAATTACCTTTTTATATCAAAAAAAGATCGTAAATTAGATAAAGTCGTTCATTCATCTAAAACAAAAGAAAAATTTACGCTGACATTTCATTCAGAAAATAATATTTTTGCGGAAAAAATTGAGATTATTCATCAAAATATAAAATTAAAAATTGAGTTGAATTATTTTAAACCAGAATAGAAATTTCAATACTAACAAAAACCAAATACATGAAAAAACTAATTGCAATTGCTTTTATTTTATTTATAAGTTCAATGAATGCTCAGGTAACCTTTAAACCAGGTTTAAGAGCCGGAGCAGCTTTTTTTACGTTCTCAAATACACGTTCAGATTATAAAACTGATTTTTACATTGGTGGTTTCGGTGAAATTAAATTAACTAAAATATACACCTTGCAGCCTGAAATTACTTATACCAAACAAGGTTCTAATAATGTTAAAACTTTTATCGGTTATGATGAAAACAACGGTGATTATATTGTTGCAAATAGAGATTTAGAAATTGATTATGTTTCGATTGCGATGATCAACAAATTTACTTTTCCGGGCGGTTTTCAGGTTCAGGTTGGGCCAACGGTAGATTTTAGAACAAGCGATAATTTGCTTTATGAAAAATCAGATATTGATTTTGCTTTTATTGCCGGTATTGGTTATAAAGTGCCTTCGACAGGATTAACTATCGAAGCTCGTGTTAAAAAAGGTTTGGTCGATGTTATTGATAGCGATTATTACGGCAGCAACGGCGATAGCAACGATTACTGGTTTGATGATTATAATACAAATATTGGCTTTCAATTGGGCGTTTCATACGCTTTTGGTAAATAAAAAATATGAAAATAAATTTAGCTTTTGTCGTTCTTGCTTTTTTTGTAATAACAAGTATACAGGCCCAAGTAACCTTTAAGCCAGGAATTCATGCCGGTGTCAATATTTCTAAGATAACAGATAGTGATCTGAATGCAAAAACTGATTTTTATATTGGGGCTTTTGGAGCATTAAAACTTTCTAAATTTTACACCTTACAGCCTGAATTAACCTATTCACGACAAGGTGCAAAAGGATCTGTTGATGGATATTATTTCATTTATCAGGAAAACGGTCAGGCTCAAAGCATTTATGAAACCAGAAAATTAGATATATCTCTTGATTATTTATCGTTTGTAACAATGAATAAATTCAATCTTACTGAAGATATTTATCTTCTTGCAGGTCCATTTTTTGATATAATGGTTGGTGATGAATTCAAAATAGATAAATCAAACAATTATCAAATAATAATGTCAAAAGGAGAAGATATTGATTTTGGAATTATTGCCGGTGCTGGTTACAGTTTACCTAAAGGTATTTCTTTTGAAGTAAGAATTAAAAAAGGAACTAGAGATGCTTTTGATGATAACACTGGAAGTGCAAATGTTAATACTAATTTAGTATACCAAATTGGGGCTACTTATACTTTTGGAAAATAAAAAAACATGGTTTTAAAAGATTTTTATAAAATTTTGTCGGAAGAAAAAATAAACGACACTAAATATACTATTACAATTTTGGTTAATGAAAAACACGATGTTTTCAAAGGCCATTTCCCGGGAAATCCAATAATGCCCGGCGTTTGCATGATTCAGATTATTAAAGAACTTAGTGAAAAAATCACAGGCGCAACTTTAATGATTCAAACCCTTACAAACGTAAAATTTATGGCGCTTATTAATCCGGACGCGACTCCTGAATTACGATTAGAATTAGATATTGTAACGACAGAAGATGATTTGGTTAAAGTGAAGAACACAACTTATTTTAACGAAACGGTTGCTTTAAAACTAAGCAATGTTTACAAAAAATTATAATTATGAAACTATTATTGACATTATTATTATGGGTTAATTTCGCTGGTACTCCAGATTTGGCTACCATTCGAAAAATGTATTCTGACGTTGCAAAATCAGAAACAAATGCTAAAGAGTTTACAGAAAAACTTTCGGGCATATCAAGCAACGACGAGAAAATTTTAGTGGCTTACAAAGCGGCTTCCATTTTATTAGATTCTAAATTTGAAAGCATTTTAGGAAGTAAAATTTCGCGTTTTAAAGAAGGTGCAAAACTTCTTGAAGCAACTTTAAAAAGTGATCCTAACAATATCGAAATCAGAATGATTCGTTTGAGTATTCAGGAAGATGTTCCTGGAATTACGGGTTACAAGAAAAACATTAAAGAAGATAAAAAATTCATTACAACGCACTACGCAGAACTAACTGGTGCTTTAAAAGAATATATTAAAGATTTTGTTTTGCAATCTAAAAGTTTCTCTGATAAGGAGAAACAATTTGTAAAGTAGGAAAGAAAAGAAAGCACCCTTAATGACACCTACTTTATCTCAGCAAGAGCTATTAAAATCGACGCATTTTTGTGTTATTGTGCCCACGTACAATAATCACAAAACGCTAAAAAAAGTGTTAGATTCTGTTTTAGAGTTTACATCAGATATCATTATAGTCAATGATGGATCGACTGATCAAACCAGCGAAATTTTAAAACAATATTCGCATTTAACACAAATTCACCATCCTAAAAATATAGGAAAAGGAAGAGCGTTGAGAAATGGATTTAGAAAAGCAATCGAAATGAATTTCGAGTACGCTATTACGATCGATTCTGACGGACAGCATTTTGCTTCTGATATTCCGAATTTTATTGCTGAAATTCAAAAAGAACCAAATTCTTTATTGATTGGAAGTAGAAATATGACTACCGAAAATATCCCGAAAAAAAGTAGTTTCGGGAATAAATTTTCAAATTTTTGGTTTTGGTTTGAAACCGGAATTCGTCTTGAAGACACACAATCCGGTTTCAGATCATACCCATTACAATTAATTCCGAAGCAATTTTACACCAATAAATTTGAATTCGAAATTGAAATAATCGTAAGATCTGCGTGGAAAGGAATCATTGTAAAAAATATTCCGATTCAAATTTTATACGATCCTGCAGAACGTGTTTCGCATTTTCGTCCGTTTAAGGATTTTACCAGAATCAGTATCTTAAATACGGTTTTGGTTGTAAATGCATTACTGTACATTAAACCCAGGGACTTTTTTCGGAGAGCAAAAAAAAAAGGCTTTAAAAAATTCTTTTTAGAAGATATTTTAGAAAGCGGCGACTCAAATTTTAAAAAATCAGCGGCAATTGCATTAGGTATTTTTATCGGGATTTCTCCTTTTTGGGGATTTCAAACGGTCCTGCTTTTGTTTTTTGCTGCCATTTTTAAGCTCAATAAAGTCATTGCTTACATGGCGTCAAATGTCAGTTTTCCACCGTTTATTCCGTTTGTTATTTATGGTTCTTTAAAGATGGGAAGCTTTTTTGTTACGAATGAAGTTCCGCTAATTTTAGATAATTCAATAACACTTGACGATATTCAGAAAAATGCAACGCAATATATCGTCGGAAGTCTTACTTTAGCAACCGTTTTGGCGCTGGTTTTTGGTCTTATAAGTTATCTGCTTTTAACGGCTTTTAGTGCTAAAAATAAAACAAATATTAAGTAAAGTTTTTGCCACAGATTAAAATGATTAAAAGATTTTTTTTTCGCCATGAATTAACACAAATTAATATTGGGAATTCGTAGCAAACAAACAAAAACAAATCATTTTTAATCCCTTAATCTGTGGCAAAAAAACAGAAATTAATCTAGCCAGATTTTACAATAATTGAACAATTAATTCGAGTAATTTCGTGAAATTCGTGGCGAAAATAATCTGTAGCAAAAAACAATAATAAATAATTATGCATCACTATTTCTACGCTATTCATTTATTTGTAAATCGAAGGAAATCATTATCGGTATTTTTGGCAATCCTGATGCTTTTCACTTTTGGATTTTTTGCTTCTAAAATTAAATTTGAAGAAGATATTACCAAACTTATTCCAACAAACGACAAGTCTGATGTTACTGCAAAAGTGCTTAAACAACTTAATTTTGCTGATAAAATTACCGTTATTTTCAAACTCGATAAAAACGGAACAGACGAAGATTTAAAACAAATGGCAACGGTTTTTTCAGATAGTGTTGCCAAATCATGCAAGCCCTATATTACCGGAATTCAGGGAAAAGTCGACGAAGAAAATATTCAGGAAACAATAGATTTCGTCTACAATAATCTGCCGCTGTTTTTAGAGCAAAAAGATTATGTTTCGATTCAGAATAAGCTACAAAAAGATAGTATTGCGGCGACCGTTCAGGGCAATTATAAATCGATTATTTCTCCGTCCGGATTTATTACAAAAGATTTTATTTTACAAGATCCGCTTGGGATTTCTTTTATTGCTTTAAAAAAATTACAGCAACTTAATATTGGAGACGATTTTACGCTCGACAATGGTTTTGTAATGACGAAGGACAAAAAGAAATTGTTGCTTTTTATTACCTCAAATCTTCCGTCGAGCGAAACAGAGAAAAATACTGTTTTTGCAGATAAACTAAAATCAATTCAGGATAATTTAAACAAACAATTTAAAACCAAAACTACGGTAAGTTATTTTGGGTCGGCATTAATTGCTGTTGCCAATGCAAAGCAAATTAAAAGCGATATTATTTTAACGACAACAATAGCGATGATTACGTTAATGTTGATTCTGATTTTGTTCTATAGAAAAGTACTAATTCCGTTTATTATATTTCTTCCAACGGTTTTTGGAGCTTTGTTTGCCGTTGCTTTTTTATATTTTGTAAAAGAACAAATATCTGCAATCTCTCTCGGAATTGGTTCTATTTTATTAGGAATCACAATCGATTATTCCATACATATTCTGACGCATTACAAACATAACAGCGATGTAAAAACGTTGTACAAAGACATTACAATGCCGGTTATCATGAGTAGTTCGACTACTGCGGTTGCTTTTTTATGTTTGCTTTTTGTAAAATCTGATGCCCTAAATGACTTAGGGATTTTTGCTGCAGTGATTGTTATGGCGTCTGCATTTTTCTCTCTTTTAATTGTTCCTCATTTATACAAACCCGCAGAAAATAATTTTGAACACAAGAAAAACGTTATTGATAAACTGGCTCATTTTTCATTCCATAATAATAAATGGCTGATTGGTTTTTGCGTTCTTATTACCATTATTTGTTGTTTTACCTATAACAATGTTGGTTTTAACAACGATTTGTCACAACTGAATTTTGTACCAAAAGACATTAAAGCTGCCGAAAAAGATCTGGAAGAAAGCACGAGTTTAACTTCAAAAACCATTTATGTTGCTTCTTATGGAAATACGATGGAAGAAGTTTTGCAAAACAACAGCCAGCTTTTTGCTTCTTTATCTAAGGAAAAACAACAGAATAAAATTGTGAATTTTAGTTCCGTTGGCGGCATTATGCTTTCGCAAAAAGAACAACAACAAAAAATTGCAAAATGGAATTCATTTTGGGACGCTAATAAAAAGCAGCTTCTAAAATCAGGATTAATTGCCGAAGGTTCTAAATTAGGTTTTAAACCTTCAACTTATTCCCTGTTTTTTGATCATTTAGATTTTGATTTCAAACCTATTTCAGCAGAAGATTATTTAAAAATTCAGGCTTTGCAATTGCATGAATTTGTAACGCAAAAAAATGGTTTTTTCACGATTTCGACTTTAGTAAAGGTAACGCCTAAACAACGTGATGCTTTCGTAAAATTGGCTGCAGCCAAAAATAATCTTATTGCGATTGACCGTCAGCAAATGAATGAAACGTTTTTTAGTACGCTAAAAACCGATTTTAATTCTCTTGTAAATTATTCTTTTATCGCTGTTATTCTAATTTTGTTTTTCTTTTTCAGAAGAATCGAATTGGTTATCGTAAGCTGTATCCCAATTGCTTTAACGGGAATTGTTACGGCTGGAATTATGGGCATTTTTGGCATTCAGATGAATATTTTCAGTATGATCGTTTGTACTTTGATTTTTGGTCACGGTGTCGATTTTAGTATTTTTATGACCAGTGCGCTTCAAAAAGAATATACCACGGGAGTAAACGAAATTGCAATTTACAGGACTTCGATTATTCTGGCAGTAATTACAACTATTTTAGGAATTGGTGCGATGATTTTTGCACAACATCCTGCTTTGCGATCTATTTCATCGGTTTCATTAATTGGGGTTTTTGCAGCGTTGATTATTACGTTTATTTTCTATCCGATTCTCTTTAAATTATTTATATCAAATCGTTCCAAAAAAGGAAATCCTCCATTTGCTTTACGAAGCTTTATTCATGGTGTAATTTCATTTTTCTATTATGGTCTTGGCGGCATTTTAATGTCAATTTTCAGCGTAACAATTATACCTCTTATTCCGATTAACGAGAAAAAGAAAATGAAAGCTTTTCGATATGTGATTTCAAAATTTATGAAATCAGTATTGCATTCAGGACCATTTCTTCATGAAAAAGTTATCAATAAATACAAGGAAACTTTTGAAAAACCAGCTATCATTATTGCTAATCACACCTCATTTATTGATATCTTGTCAATGGGAATGCTGAGCCCTAAAATTATATTTTTAGTAAGCGACTGGGTTTATAATTCTCCTATTTTTGGCGGAGCTGTAAGAAAAGCAGGTTTTTATCCCGTTTCTGAAGGACTTGAAGGCGGTGTTGAACATTTGCGTAAAAAAGTAGAAGAAGGATATTCATTGATGGTTTTTCCTGAAGGAACCCGTTCAGAAAGTAACCAAATTAAACGTTTTCACAAAGGTGCTTTTTACCTTGCGGAACAATTTAATTTAGATATAATTCCTGTTGTCATTCATGGTGCTTCAGAGGCAATTCCAAAAGGAGATTTTGTCATTCATCACAGTAATGTTACTATTTCTATTTTAGAAAGAATAACACCCGATAATCTTTCTTTCGGAAAAAATTATACCGAAAGAACAAAACAGTTAAGTACATTTTTTAAAGAAGAATTCGATAAAATTCGTCAGGAATTTGAAGGGCCAACTTACTTCAAAAAAATGCTTCTTCATAGTTATGATTATAAAGAAATTGAAATTGTAAATAGTGTAAAAAGCAATTTAGAAAAACATCTGGAAACATATTATCGCCTTAACAGGCATATTTCGGCGAAAGCCAAAATATTGCATTTATCGAATGATTACGGACAATTGGATGTGTTGTTAACCTTGCAGGAACCACAACGAAAAGTATACGCTTATAATAAAGATAAAGAACAACTAGATGTTGCAAAAACCAACTATATAGTTAGAAAAAGAAAAATTACTTATCTTGAAAATTTTGAAGCGGCATTAAAAAATCAATACGATGCTGTTATCATTTCAGATGAAAACTATAAAAATGATTTGGAGAAAATTGTTGCGACAACTTCTTCAATTATTTTAATTGATAATTCAGGTTTAAAAGACACATTGATTAACTTTGGTTTTGATTCTATTTTGGAAGAAAACTCCATAATTGTATTAAAGAAAAACTAAATGAAAGAGCAGTATGATGTAGTGATTGTAGGCAGCGGTTTAGGCGGATTAGTCTCATCGATTATTCTCGCTAAAGAAGGATATAGCGTTTGCGTACTCGAAAAAAACAATCAATATGGTGGAAACCTGCAAACTTTTGTGCGCGATAAAACCATTTTTGATACCGGAATTCATTATATCGGAGGTTTGAGTGAAGGTGAAAATCTGTATAAATATTTTAAATATTTAGGGATTATCGATCAGTTGAATTTAAAAAAAATGGACGAAGATGGTTTTGATATTATCTCTTTTGAAGATGATCAAAATGAATATCCTCATGCACAAGGCTATGATAATTTTGTTGAACAATTAGGCAATTTCTTTCCTGATGAAAAAGAAAATATTGCAAAGTACTGTGATAAAGTTAGAGAGATTTGCGACTCATTTCCGTTATACAATTTGCAGGCAGAGGGACAATATGATCATGAAATTCTTTCGCTTAATGCAAAAGAAACAATCGAAAATTTTACCAAAAACGATAAGCTAAAAGCGGTTCTTGCCGGTTCTAATTTTTTATATGCCGGTATTCCGGATAAATCTCCTTTTTACGTTCATGCGCTTTCTGTGAATTCATATATTCAGAGTTCCTGGCGCTGTATCAACGGCGGAAGCCAGATTACAAAACAGCTTTTAAAACAGCTTAAAAAACACGGCGGTGAATTTTATAAATATAAAGAAGTTACCAAATTTAATGTCGAAGACAACAAAGTAACTTCGGTAGAAATGAAAGACGGAACGCATGTTTCCGGTTCTTATTTTGTTTCTAATATTGAACCGAAAACTACTTTGAAAATGGTAGGCGAAGAACATTTTAGAAAATCATTTTTTAGTCGTATTCAAAGTCTTGAAGGTGTTATTTCTGCCTTTAGTTTATATATCGTTTTTAAACCGGAAACGTTTAAATACATCAATCATAATTTTTATCATTTCAAGAAAAGTACCGAAATCTGGACTTGTTACGAATATGATGAAGATTCGTGGCCAAAAGCATTTATGGCTTCTATGAACGCCTCGAAAAAACAGGAAGAATGGGCTGAAGGAATGACTTTTATAACCTACATGAATTATGATGATGTTGCGCCGTGGGTAAATACTTTTAACACAACCGCCGAAGAAAATGACCGTGGTGAAAGCTACGAAGAATTTAAGGCGAGAAAAGTTGAAAAGTTTCTTCATGAAATCGAATTGAAATTTCCGGGCATCAAAGAATGTATAAAATCAATACATACCTCGACTCCACTTTCATACAGAGATTATATTGGCGGTACAAATGGTAATATGTACGGTTATGTAAAAGACGCAACAAACCCAATGAAAACATTTATTCCGTCAAAAACCAAATTAGACAATCTGTATCTTACGGGGCAAAGTATTAATATGCATGGTGTTTTAGGAGTAACTATTGGAGCTGTTGTAACCTGTTCTGAAATTGTTGGAAAAGATTATTTAGTTAATAAAATTATTGCAGCCGCTGAATAAGTAACGCTATGAGAAATCAAAGTATACTCCTTTTTTATGTCGTTTTTTTACTGGTATTGAGTTCTTGCGGGACATCAAAATCAATGCATCATTTACCGGATATTTCAAATTATAATACTGCAAAACCGGTTGTAACCAAACAATCTGATTCTGTTTTTACTTCGGGAAAAAATTCGTTTTTAAAGAACAAACAAGGACTTTGGGAATTATATGTTGAAGGCGATCCGTTTGAAATTGGTTTAAATACGGGTGCATTATCAGATTCTCTTTTAAAAAAACAGGAACACATATTTTTCTCCAGAATTGAAGATATTATTCCGTCGAAATTTGAACAACAATTGCTTCGACAATTTCTAAAATGGTACAACAGAAAATTGTATTTGCATGTTCCAAATGAGTATCAGGCGGAAATTTATGGCATTTCGAAATACACTTCAGATAATCTAAATAATATAGCGCCACAATATTTGCGCAGTTTATATTTGCATGGTGCACACGATATTGGCCACGCATTGCAGGATTTGGCATTGGTTGGCTGTTCCTCTTTTGCGGCCTGGGGAGAAAAATCGGAAGACGGAAATTTAATTCTCGGTCGAAATTTTGATTTTTATGTAAGTGATGCTTTCGCAGAAAATAAAGTAGTCACTTTTATAAATCCGAAAGATGGTTATCCGTTTATGATGGTTGCCTGGCCCGGAATGATTGGCGCCGTTTCCGGAATGAATCAGCAAGGTTTAACGGTAACAATTAATGCATCAAAATCGAAAATTCCGTTAATTGCAAAAGCCCCCATTTCGATTGTAACGAGGGATATTTTACAACATGCAAAAAACATTGAAGAAGCTATTGCAATCGCAAGAAAAAACGAGGTTTTTGTTTCTGAATCGATTATGGTGGGAAGTGCCAATGATAACAAAGCGGTTATAATTGAAGTTTCACCGAAAAAGATGGACGTTTACGATGTTCCAAATGCCAATCAGTTAATATGTTCAAATCATTTTCAGAGTGAAGGTTTAAAAAATGACGATCGAAATCAGTCTCAAATTGCCAACAGCCATTCTGAATATCGCTTTGAAAGAATGCAGGAACTTTTTACGGAAAGCCCAAAAATAAACCCGAAAGTTGCTTCAGAAATTCTTCGAAATAAAGAAGGTTTACATGATAACCCGATAGGTTACGGAAATGAAAAAGCACTGAATCAATTAATGGCGCATCACGGTGTGATTTTTAAACCGAAAGAAAAACTGGTTTGGGTTTCGGCAAATCCGTATCAATTGGGCGAATTTGTTTGTTATAATTTAGATTCTGTTTTTAAAGGAAAAAAACCGGGCGTTGCCGTTTCGTTTGAACAGGAAAATTTGAATATTGCCAAAGATCCTTTTTTAGAAACGGAAGCCTATCGTAACTATCAAAAATTTAGAATTGAAGATCGAAAAATAGATTCATATTTAAAAAATGAAGAAAATATTAGTCCTGAATTTATTGCACAATATCAATCTTTAAACGCAAATTATTGGGTTGTGTATTACAAAGCAGGGTTGTACTTTTATCGCACAAAAAATTGGCAGTTAGCCAAGGTTAATTTTGAAAAAGCATTGACCAAAGAAATTACCACGGTTCCAGAAAAAACACAGATTGAAAAATATTTAAAAAAAATCAAAAGAAAATTAAAATGATTCCATTAATAGAAAAAAATTCTTTAGAAGAAATTAAAATTTTTCAAGAGCAAAAATTAGCTGAGCTTTTAAGTTATATCAGCGAAAATTCTCCTTTCTATAAAAGACTTTTTGCGGGACAAAATATCGATATTTCTAAAATTAAAACGCTGGAGGATTTACAGCATTTGCCTGTAACTACAAAGGAAGATTTGCAACAATATAATGATGATTTTGTTTGTGTTCCGCAACATAAAATTATCGACTACGCCTCTACTTCTGGAACTTTGGGCGATCCGGTTACTTTTGGTTTAACGGATTCTGATTTAGACCGGCTGGCTTATAATGAAGCTATTTCATTTGCCTGCGCCGGAATTGCAGAAGGCGATGTTGTACAATTGATGACAACAATCGACAGAAAATTTATGGCTGGTTTGGCTTATTTTCTGGGATTAAGAAAACTAAAAGTTGGTGTTATTCGCGTTGGTGCCGGGATTCCGGAATTGCAATGGGATTCTATTTTAAAATACCAGCCGTCGTACGTAATTACGGTTCCTTCTTTTTTATTGAAATTAATTGAATATGCCGAAATGCATGGAATCGATTATAATAATTCAAGCATAAAAGGGGCGATTTGCATTGGAGAATCTTTGAGAAATCAGGATTTTTCGATGAATACTTTATCTAAAAAAATCACAGAAAAATGGAATATTAAGTTGTTTTCGACTTATGCTTCTACTGAAATGAGCACCGCTTTTACAGAATGTGAACACGGTGTTGGTGGTCATCATCATCCGGAATTAATTATTATTGAAGTTTTAGATGAAAATAATAATCCGGTTAAAAATGGCGAAACGGGCGAATTGACTTTTACTACTTTAGGTATTGAAGCGATGCCTTTGTTGCGTTTTAAAACGGGTGACATTGTACAATTGCAAAATGAACCTTGTACTTGCGGAAGAAATACGGTGCGTGTTGGACCTGTTGTTGGGCGCAAAAAACAAATGATCAAATATAAAGGAACAACGCTTTATCCGCCTGCGATGAATGACGTTCTGACTGATTTTGACAATATCGAAAATCATATTATTGAGATTTCTACCAACGATTTAGGAACGGATGAAATCCTGATAAAAATTGCTTCAAAGAACCAATCTCCTGAATTTTTACAGGAAATTAAAGACCACTTCAGAGCTAAATTAAGAGTTACTCCAAAAATTGAATTTGCTCCAAAAGAAATTTTAAATCCTCTTGTTTTTAATCCGATGAGCCGAAAACCAATTCGTTTCTTCGATTACCGAGTTCAATAGTGTAGGTACAAAGTTGCAAAGGTTCAGAGGGACAAAGGTTTAATGGCCTGATAAAAAACCTTTGAACCTTTGTCCCTCTGAACCTTTGAACCTCAATTTGGTACAAATTAAACTAAATGTTGTAATTTTGCACAAAATATTGAAGATGGTCAAGATTGGCAACATAGAATTACCCGAATTTCCTTTATTACTTGCTCCGATGGAAGACGTGAGCGATCCGCCGTTTCGCAGATTATGCAAAACGCATGGCGCTGACATGATGTATTCTGAATTTATTTCTTCGGAAGGATTAATTCGTGACGCTATCAAAAGTCGAATGAAACTGGATATTTTTGATTACGAACGTCCGGTTGGAATTCAGATTTTTGGCGGAGATGAAGAAGCAATGGCGCTTTCGTCTAAAATTGTTTCTACAGTAAAACCTGATTTGGTTGACATTAACTTTGGATGTCCGGTAAAAAAAGTAGTTTGTAAAGGTGCTGGTGCAGGAGTTTTAAAAGATGTCGATTTGATGGTTCGTTTGACAAAAGCGGTTATCAGAAGTACTGATTTACCTGTAACGGTAAAAACGCGTTTAGGTTGGGATGAAAGTTCTATCAATATTGATGAAGTGGCTGAAAGGCTTCAGGATATTGGTGTTCAGGCTTTAACGATTCACGCCAGAACCCGTGCGCAAATGTATAAAGGCCACGCCGATTGGTCGCATATTGCCCGTGTAAAAAATAACCCTAGAATTACAATGCCTATTTTTGGAAATGGCGATATCGACAGTCCTGAAAAAGCATTAAAATATAAAAACGAATATGGTATCGATGGAATCATGATTGGTCGTGCCGCAATTGGTTATCCGTGGATTTTTAATGAAATAAAGCATTATTTTAAAACGGGAGAACACTTGCCTGCCCCAACGGTTTCTGATCGTGTAGAAGCAGCTAGAAATCATTTAATGTGGTCAATGGAATGGAAAGGCGAACGTTTAGGAATTGTTGAAATGCGTCGTCATTATACCAATTATTTTAAAGGAATTCACTCTTTTAAAGAATACAAACAAAAGTTAGTTACAACTGACGAACCTGAAAATTTATTCGCTGTTATGAAAGAGATTGAACAGGTTTATGCTGGTTATGAGTTTGTTTAAACAAGAGAAAAATCACAAAAGGGAAACCAAAAGGTTTGTCATTTCGAGGAACGAGAAATCACACGCGCAATTCTACAAAGATTGACGATTATAATTGCGGAATTTCTAGTGTGATTTCTCGTTCCTCGAAAAATGACAAAGAAAATAAGTATAAAAAAAGACCTTCAAAAAATGAAGGTCTTTTTTTATACATGAATACGTTTCCATTTTCCTCTTTTGTAAAAGAAAATTCCCGCCAGTGTTATTGCGGTTTCCGCAACCGGAATTGCAATAAAAACTCCCGTTGGTCCCATATTGAAATGTTTTGCTAATACATAAGCAAGCGGAATTTGGAACAGCCAAAACCCGAAGAAATTAATTCCGGTTGGTGTCCAGGTATCTCCTGCTCCGTTGAAGGTGTTTATTAAAACCATTCCAATTCCGTAAAAGATAAATCCGACACTCATAATTTGTAAAGCTTCTATAGCAACCGTTTTTACCATTTCATCATTCGTGAAAAATGAAATAATATATTTTCCAAAACACAATGTGATAACCATTATAGTTGCCATGAAAATGACATTATATTTGGCCGTTGTCAATACTGATTTTTCGGCACGTTCGATTTGTTTGGCGCCTAAATTTTGCCCGACCAAAGTGGCCGCCGCGTTACTTAATCCCCACGCAGGAAGTATAAAAAACATCATAATTCTCAACGCTGTCTGATAACCCGCAGAACCATGATCGCCGCCTGTTGTGGCAACTAATTGTGCCAGAAAAATCCAGCTGCAAGATGCAATTACAAATTGTAAAATTCCCGGAGCAGCAATTTTTACTAATGCTTTTATTTGTTTAAAATCAGGAGCGAAATAAGCGATCTTAATTTTCAAAACGCCGTTTCCTGAAAACAAATGATAAACTTGGTACAATACACCAAAACTTCTTCCTAAAGTCGTTGCTAAAGCTGCTCCTGTCAGTCCGAATGCCGGAATTGGACCTAAACCATTAATTAGGATTGGGCATAAAATAATATTACAAATGTTGGCCAGCCAAAGACTTTTCATGGCTATTGCTGCATTTCCGGCTCCACGAAATATTCCGTTAATCAAAAATAAAAGCATGATACACAAACTTGAGCCAATCATAATTTGTGTAAAATGATAACCATGTTCGGCGGCGTCTGGAGATGCTCCCATAAGTAAAAGAATCTCTTTGGCATAAATAACGCCGAAAATACTCATTACACTATTTACTGCAAATGCAATTATAATAGCCTGCATTCCCGCTTTTGCTGCAGCAACCGGATCTTTTTCTCCAATACGTCTCGCAACAACGGCCGTGGCTGCCATGCTCATTCCGATAGCTAAAGAATATATAATGGTAAGCACAGATTCTGTTAAACCAACGGTTTGAATTGCAAAACTGCTATGCTCTAAATGACCTACGAAATATAAATCGACTAAGGCAAAAACAGATTCCATCATCATTTCTAAAACCATTGGAATGGCTAATAGAATTACTGCTTTTTTGATGCTTCCGGCTGTATAATCAAAAGATTCATCTCCTTTGATCGCTTGTTTTAATGTGGTGAAAATTTTAGAAAATAGACTTTTCTCTATTGTAGTTTCTGTCATGATATATTAGGATAAATGATAAAATTAGCCCAGATTCAAAGATCTGAACTCAAGAAAAAAACTGAAGTATCCTAATTATTCGAAAAATAAAATAGGATTAGGCAGAAACAAACATATGGCTGTAGATTTTTAAGAAGGTAAATATAAGTAATATTTTTTGACGGAAAAATATTAATCTAACAACTTTTTACTTACTCTGCTGCTGGCAATTAGAGATGCCACAAAACCTAATGAAACAATGGTTCCCAAAACAATGAATACATTTTCTGCAGTAAAAACAACGGGATATGCCAAAGTTGGCGTTATCATTATGAGTTCGTATTGCTGTTGCAACAGTACTAAAATGATCCCCAGGATAAGACCAATTATCCCTCCAAAAATACTTAATAAAGTTCCTTGCAGCAAAAATATTTTTCGGATCGTATTGATTTCTGTTCCAAGATTAAAAAGGGTTTTTAAGTTTCCTTTCTTTTCTAAAATCATCATAATCAAGGCTCCAACCAAATTGAAAAGGGCGACAATGATGACTAAAGTGAAAATTAGATAGACCACAATATTCTCTGTATTTAGCATTTTATACAAAGACTCGTTGAGTTGTGCCCTGTTTTTTAAATCTATTTTATTTTTGAAAATACTTTGAAGTTTAGATTTCACGGCATTCTCATTCGCATTCTCTTTTAAATGAAATTCGATTCCGGAAATCTGATTTGGTTTATACATCAGTAATTCCTGTGCTAAGCCTAAATCGGCAAAAACATATTTAGAATCTAAATCTTCGCTGATGGAATAAATCCCAACCGGCAAAACTTCTGTTTTGTTGAACGCTTCTTCCGGATTTTCAAAAGCACCTTTTCCTGGTTTTGGCGCAAATATTTGCAAGGGATTTTCGAAGTCTAAAATTCCCATCGAAAAATCCTGTGCAATTCCGTACCCAATAACAACCTGATAGGTATCTGGTTTAAGCCATTGCCCGTTAAATAGTTTTTTTTTGATATTGTTTACAACGGGATAATTTTTGTCGACACCTTTTAAGTAGGTAACTTGCTGTTTGTCTTTGAACAAAAATAAAACACGTTCTTCTATAATTTTGGTGTACGAAGCAACGCCATCAATATGTTTAATTTGATTTTCCTGATCAGGAGTAAGCAAAAACGATTTGCCTACTGTATTTGTAATTTTAAGATCAGGATCTATTTCATTTGTAAACGAAAGACTGAATACTTTTAATCCGCTAAAAACAGATAAAACCACAAACAAAGCCATTGTCCCAACAATGATTCCCATGCTGGCAATGTAATTAATGATATTGATAGCATTGTTTTTACTTCTGCTAAAAATATAACGTTTGGCTATGTAAAGTGGGAAATTCAATTTATGACTTTCTTCTTTTTTCTAAAAGATCACGATTTTCGATTGGGTTCTCTCTGTTAGATAAAGCATTGTCAATTTTTTCGATATAATCTAATGAATCATCGATAAAGAATACCAGGTTTGGTACGCGACGTAATTGCAAACGCACACGTTGCGATAAATCGTGCTTAATTAAGGTAGAATTTGATTTTATACCTTCTAAAGTTTCTTTGGCTTTATCCTGAGGAAAAATACTTAAATATACTGTTGCCACAGACAAATCTGATGTGACACTAACTTTGGATACTGAAATTACCAAATTATTAATTCCATTTTTTCTCACTTCACCTTGCAAAATATCAACCAAATCTTTTTGGATGACACCGCCTATTTTTTTCTGTCTATTTGTTTCCATAGTGCAAAAATACTATTTTAAATTTCAATCATTACAATTTCAAATAAACAATTGTAATTCCATTAAAAAGGGAGTCAATTGACTCCCTTTTGTTTTATCTGTTTTGCAACCATCCTTCGGGATTGTTGTTTGATGTATTTTGAAGAATCAAAAACTTAATAATTGTTTTTCCGGTATCTCCGCTGGTCCTTACTTTTCCGATGCTTTGTTTGATATTTACTTTATCTCCCTTACTCACAAATACCTGACTTAAGTTTTGGTATACAGTAAAATAATCTCCATGCTGAATCATCACGGCTCTGTTGATTGGCGATAAAACCATTACGCTCGAAACTTCTCCTTCGAATACCGCACGTGCTGTTGCTCCCTGTTCTGTCGTAATCTCTACTCCTGAATTATGAACGGTTAATGACGGATAAAGCGGGTGCGGCTGATCTCCGTATCCTAATGAAATAAATCCTTTTTCTACCGGCCAAGGCAGTTTTCCTCTGTTGGCTTTAAAGTCGGCAGCTAAAACTTTACCTTCCGGTGTTAAAGCAATTTTAGATGATGAAACCGGTGCAGTCGATGCTGTAGATCCCGGATTATCTTTTGCTTTTTCAGCTGCTGCTTTTCTGTTCGCTTCGGCAATAGCTTCACGAATTAAACGATCAATTTGTCTGTCAATTCTTTTTGCTTCCTGTTGCTTGCTTCTCGTGTCAGCAATAATTTTATTTTTATCTCTTTTAATTTCATTAACGAGTTTTTGCTGTTCTTTCTTTTCAACTTCTAAGCTTTGCTTTTCTTTTTGGTTTTCAGCAATAATTTTTTTCTTAACTTTTCTTTGCCCGTCTAATTTGGTATTAAAATCTACTAATTCAGCTGTTTTGCCCTGAATTTCTAATCCTTGATTTTTTCTGAAATTAGTATATTGTTTTAAATATTGAGCTCTTTTGTAAGCTTGTAAAAAACTTTCAGAAGACAAAATAAACATTGCTCTGCTTTGTTCTGAACGGCTTTTATACGATTTCAGAATCATTTTAGAATAATCTTCTTTTAAAACAGCTAATTCTCTTTTTAGTTTATTAACCTGTAATTGGTTAATATACATATCATTATTTAAAATTTTCTCTTGTTTTGCTGTTGTATTAATCAGCTTTTCTTTCAGTTTAATTTTATTAGCCTGAATTAAAAAAACATTTACTGCTGATTTTTCTTTTTTCTTTACAGATTGCAACATTTTTTCATTGTCTCTAATTTCCTGCTGAATCTGAGCTTTTCGCTGTTCAAGTTTTTCTTGCTGCGAATCTTGTGCCCAGGCAAAAGTGGTGGCACATATAAAAATTAGGCTAAGGAGAAATTTCGGCATGTTTCTATTTTCTTTTTGCAAATTTACTTAATTATAACTTTCTTGTAACCACTTGGAACACTATATGGAAAAGAAAGTTCTTCATTAAACGAAATATTATTATAATTTAAACTAATATCCGTCTTTCCTTTTGGCTGAATGGCATTAATTTCAATATTGGTTGGAATTGTTCCCTGATCGAAAACTTTATTTTCAGAATAGCTGATTTGCAACATTATGTTTTCAGTTGTCTGCGTAATTTGTTCTTTTTGCAGCAAATATTTTTCACCATCTAAAAAGAAAGATTTCTTCAAATTTGTATCTTTTTGATCATCAAGACGAATAAGGTTTTCTACAATTGTTTGTGTATATTTTCCTTTTCTTAAATCATCTAAACTTTCTCCAACCAATAAATTCTGCACTTTGCTGTAATCAAGTTCCGTTCCTAACCACGCGCTCAAACTGGTAAAATCGCCTTCGTAATAAGTACCGTTTATTTTTTCGTAATAGCTTACGGCTGTTGGTGTGATCAATGCTTTTGCCATTGTAATTCCTAAAAAACGAACACTTATTAAAATCTGTTTGTCTTTCTCAATTTTAATTTCTGCCGATACATTCTGACTTTGCTTTTCGTCAACATATCTCGCACTCGATTTTATGTATAATGTTTTAAAATCTAGTTTATTATCGTAATGTTTATCTATTGCTTTGGTGTCTTTTTTAGCGACGACTTCGGCAGTAGTATTGTTCTGTACAGCAACAGCTTTCGATTTACAAGAAATCATAAAAACGGATACTAATAGTATTGCTATATATTTTTTCATCTGAATTTTCTCTTTATTTTTTCTTCTTTAATAATTCATTTGCCTTCAAAAAGTATTCCTCTTTTTTTCTGGCATCTCCCAACCCATTATACGCTTCTCCTAACTGAATATTAAAATTTGCTTCCAGCTTTACATCATCAACCACATAATCCAATCCCATTTCTAAAACGGTTTTTGCATTTTTAAATTGCTTTAACTGGTTGTTTCCCAATCCGGCATAATAATAAAATTGAGGCTGACTCGGATAAACCTCTATCATATTCATCGCTCTTTTCGTCATTGGTTCAAATTGTTTTGCCTGCGTATATGCTTCAAGCAAAAGCAAATTGGTTTCGCGATCTGTATCTGAATTCGATTTTAAGTCTTTTTCATAATACTTAATCGCATTTTCAAATTGATTTTTACTGTGATAAAATTTTCCAACTTCTTTTGCAACATCAACATTGGTATCGTTATCAAAGTAAGCAATAGCCTTTTCTAAATCCGGGGCATATTGCGGATTTTTATTTACATAAATCAAAAATTCATTTAGTGTACGATGTTTTATTTTTGAATCAATTTTTGAACTTGATAAAATTACATTCATCGAACTAATGGCTTTGTCTGCCTGATTAGCATCTAAATATCCTTTAAATAAAGTTACCTGAACCCACTCTGATGTTGGAACTTCTTTTGCCAATTGTTTTGCAACATCTAAGGCTTTATCGGTTTCATCATTTTTTGTATATAAAAAAATAAGATCTACATAATTAGATTCTACTTTCGGATTCTTTTTAATTTGATCAATAAGATTTGTAATCTCTGTATTTTGATATTTTCCCTGAGATAAAATCTGCTGTTTATATCGATCTCGATCTGCTGATTTTCCAAATTTATCATTCATTTCGTTAATCGTCAAAAGCGCATTATCGTATTGATTCGTAATCATATATAACGAAATCAAATCGTCTTTATATTCTTCATCAAAAGGAATAATTTTCTGGATAATTTCTATTGCTAAAGGATAATTTTTGGTTTCAAAACTCACATCATAAATTCCCAGCCAATACCATTTATTCTTAGGGTCTAATTGTGTTGCTTTTTCAAATGAACTTTGAGCATCTGGATATTTTTTTAATGCCAGATAATTTTTTCCTAATTCAAAATAAGCAACAGCATCATTAGGTTTTAGCTTGATACATTTTTCTAAAGACACAATGGCCTTGTCATAATTCTCAATTCCTTTTTGTTTCAACGATTCATAAAAAGAGTCCTGATATTCATCCGTTGCCATAGCAATATCTTCCGGTTCTGTCTGAGCCGATACCGAAAGTGCATTGCCAAGCAAAGCGATAAATAAAATTACTAAAACTCTTGATTTCATCATTTACACAATTTCTGTTTAAATTATTGTTTTATTCTAAAACAGAATAATCACCAATACTGATGCTTGTAAACTTGCCGTCATAACTAACGTGGTTTCCAATCATTGCATTGTCTAAGTTAGCGTTTTTTATTTGAGAATAAGTTTGCACTAAACTATTTTTGATTGAACTGTCGATAACATGACATCCTTTTCCTAAAGAAACATTTGGACCAACGGTTGCGTTTTTCAACACGACATTTTCTCCTATATAACAAGGTGGAATAATTGTTGCGTTTTCTAATTTTACATCATAATCTACTAAATGTTCTCCGTCATTATGTAAAAAACCAAGCATTCTTGTGTTGGTTTCAACCGTAACATCTTTATTTCCGCAATCCATCCATTCGTCAACGCTTCCGGTTTTAAAAACTTTTCCGTTCGCCATCATCGCTTTAATTCCGTCATTAATTTGATATTCTCCTCCGTTCTGAATATTATTATCCAAAACGCCCTGAAGTTCTTTTTTCAAATCGCCAACTTCTTTAAAATAGTATATTCCGATAACGGCTAAATCGCTTACAAATTCTTTTGGCTTTTCTACCAATTCTATAATTTCGTTATTAGCATTTAATTTTACTACACCAAATGCTTCCGGCTGATCTACTTGTTTTACCCAGATTACAGCATCTGCAGCGGGATCTAATTCAAAATCGGCTCTGATTAAAGTATCTGCGTAAGCAATTACTGCCGGGCCCGATAAAGATTCTTTTGCACACATAATAGCGTGTCCGGTTCCTAACGGTAAATCCTGACGATAAATAGAAGCTTTTGCTCCTAAACTTCCTGCCAATTCTTCTAAACTTGTTACTAGGTCATCTCCAAAAAAAGCAGGATCTCCTAATATAAAGGCAACCTCTTCAATAGGTTCTTTTAATATTTTTGCAATGTCTTCAACTAAACGATGTACAATCGATTTTCCTGCAACCGGAATTAATGGTTTTGGAACAGTTAAAGTATGTGGTCTAAGTCTGGATCCGCGACCCGCCATTGGAACGATTATTTTCATTATCTTTTTATTTTTATGGGAAGATAAAATCTTCAGTTTGGTTAGTTCAAATTATGTTAGCGCTGCGTTATTGTTTTAGTTTATCTTTTTACCGCAAAGTTCGCAAAGGTTTTGCGCAAAGATTGTAAAGTTTCATTCATTTCATTTTTAAGATCACAAAGTTATAACTGATCTTGAAAACTGATTACTAAAATTACTTCACTCCAGTGCTTCCAAAACCGCCTTCGCCTCTTGATGTTTCAGACAATTCTTCAACTTCAAGCCATTCGGCTCTTTCGTGTTTGGCAATAATCAATTGTGCAATTCGCTCTCCGTTTTCTACAACAAATTCTTCGTTTGATAAATTTACCAAAATAACACCAATTTCTCCTCTGTAATCAGCATCAACAGTTCCCGGAGAATTTAAAACCGTTACTCCTTTTTTTGCTGCCAAACCACTTCTTGGTCTTACTTGTGCTTCGTAACCAATTGGCAATTCAATAAAAAGACCTGTTTTTACAATAGTTCTTTCTAAAGGTTTAAGCGTTATTGATTCCGTTAAATTAGCACGTAAATCCATTCCTGCCGAAGCAATTGTTTCGTAATTAGGTAATGCGTGTTGAGATTTATTGATTATTTGTATTTTCATTATTATTTTTAAAGATTAAAAAGTGTATTTGGAGTTAAAAAAACCCAATATTACTTTCTATTTATAATTACTTTGATGGTGCTTTTTTCGTTATGATAAACAAAGTAAATGAAGATTAAAAGTAATGGGATTCCAACATAATATTTTTCTCTGAATCCGTAAAATGAGATTGCAGAAAACAAAATTGAAATTCCTAAATAGGCTCCAATTTTATTCATATCATAAGGAATTGGGTAATATTTATTTCCTAAAATATAAGAGATTAACATCATACTTCCGTAAGCAGAAATAGTAGCAATTGCTGATCCGTAATAACTGTATTTTGGAATTAAAAGATAATTTAAAACCAATGTTACGATGGCACCAACAATCGAAATATAAGCACCGATTTTTGTTTTGTCTGTAAGTTTATACCAAACGGATAAGTTGTTGTAAATCCCTAAAAAGAAATTCGCCAGAATAATTAACGGCACCACTTTCATCGCTGCCCAATATGATTTATTGTCTAATAAAAGGTATTTTAAAAAGTCTGCAAAAACAATTACTCCCAATAAAATTAGTGAACCAAAAATCACAAAATATTTAGTGATAACGGCATAGGTTTGTGGTGCATTTTCATTTTTAGCATGACTAAAAAAGAAAGGCTCGATTCCTAATCTAAAAGCGGTTGCAAACAAAACCATAAATAAACCAAGTTTATAACAGGCAGAATAAGCCCCAACTTCTGATTTAGCTAAATTTTCAGGCAATAAATAGCCTAAAAGAATTTTATCAAAATGTTCGTTAACGGCAAATGCAAGTCCGGCAACCAAAATTGGCAAACCGTATTTCATCATTTTTTTCCAAAGTACAGGATCAAATTTTCTGCCAAGCGAAAGGTAGTTCGGCGAAAGCACAACAAAAGTTAATAAACTTGCTATAAGATTTGCAATGAAAATATAAGCAATCTGGAAATTTTCGACATATAAATTATCCCAAACAGAATTAGGATTTGCGGCTGCCAATTTTGGTAAGTATATTAAAAAGAAGAAATTCAGTAACATATTTACCACCACATTTCCAATTTTTATAGCTGCATAAACCATTGGTCTCTGGTTGGCTCTAAGTTTAGAAAACGGGACTAAAACCAAAGCATCTAAAACTAAAATCCAAACGGAATAGGTAATGTATTGTGCATCAACTTCTGCCCAGTTTGCGAGTGTATTTCTAAAAATTAACGCGGCAAATAAAAACCCGATTGATGACCAAAATATAGAAATTGTAGATGTTGCGATTACGTTTTTCTTGTCTTCCTCGGCACTGTAAAATCTAAAAAAAGCCGTTTCCATTCCGTAAGAAAGAACAACATTAAAGAAAACCATCCATGATAAAACGATCGAAACCTCGCCGTATTCTGCAGTTGGTAAAATACCGGTATACAAGCGTACTAATAGAAAACTTAACATACGCGGTAAAACCGTTGCAAGTCCGTAAATAGCCGTTTGTTTGAATAGATTTTTATATAATCCCAAAATAATTATGTAATAAAATTTGTAGAAACAAAAATAACCAATTCTCTGAGATAATTACGCAATTTGTTTAGGTATTAAGGATATTATAACCTTTATGTGGTTTCATCTGTCGCAGTGAAACTAACACTTTTTTGTGTTTCTTTTGGTTCGGGAATATCTTCTTCTGAAAATGTTTTTAAAACTTTGTTGCTGATTTTTTTAAGTTTTACGATTCTGTTTGCCTGATTTTGAACACATTTTTCAAACAAGTTTCTTACAACTCTCGCATTACCAAAACTTTCGTCTTTTTCAGCGTACAATAATTCAAAAGTATCAACGAGTTTTTCTTTGGCTTCTTCTGAAACTATAAAATCAGATTTAGCGCAAAATGATTCAAAAATTTGAAATAATTCGGCAGGCGTAAAATGTTTAAAATGAAAAAATCTATTAAAACGAGAACGCAATCCCGGATTCGATTCTATAAACATTTTCATTGGTTCTGTATATCCGGCGACCACTACAGCCAAATCATCGCGATGATCTTCCATTCTTTTCAGCAATGTATTTACGGCTTCAGCGCCATAATCATTTCCTGAAAAATTTTGTGTAAGCGCATACGCTTCATCAATAAATAAAACCCCGCCCAAACTTGATTCTACTGCGGTATTTACTTTTGGTGCCGTTTGGCCTACGTAACCTGCAACTAATCCTTCGCGGTCTGTTTCATACATTTGGCCTTTCGATAAAAATCCTAAATGTTTAAAAATTCTGCTTAAAAGTCTGGCAACAGATGTTTTACCGGTTCCGGGCGCACCAAGAAAAACAGTATGCAATGTAATCTCAACATTTTTAAGTCCTTGTTTTGATCTCTTTTTTTGAATCTCTAATAAATTAATAAGTTCTGCAACATCTTTTTTAACATCGGCAAGACCAACTAAAAGATTTAATTCTTCCAAAACTTTTTCGAGCGTATCTTCTTCCGGAATATTGTCTACTTCTTTTTTATCGTTTGCCTTATTTAAATTCAAACCTAAAAAATCAGCAAGTACTTTTGTGTTTTCAAACTTTTTGTCAAATGCAAATTGAATGAAATTTTGATACTTATTTAAAATTTCTTCAAGCTTTGTATGTTTCTTTTCAGACAACAATTGTGGCAACAAGTGCTTATTTGCGTTTTGATTTGAAGATTGTAATTTGTTTTCTTTTTGAATTTTTATAAGATGATTTTTAAATTCATCTGTAAAAACCAATTGATTTAATTCGCTTGCAGAATTTTCATTTGCAAAGTGTCCGTTACGCAAAGCATCATAATAATACGCCAAAACAAATTGTGCTTTTTCGTCTTTATTCGCTGCTTCTCTTTCATAAAGATCAATAAGATCTGAAAGAAAAAAATGTTCGGCTTTAAACAACAATCCTCTTGAAGTTGTTGAAACAACACCTTCATTTAATTTTTGAATAAATTCTGAATCTTGGTTTAAGGCAGTGCAAATTTCAAGAATACTTGTGGTTTCTTTTTGCAGATCTTTAATAAATGAAGCCGTAAAAACGGCTTCATTAGTTTTTATGTTTGTCTCTAAATATCTTTTCAGAGACAAAAAAGATTCTTCTATAAGCGATATTGAATGGTTCTTTTTTGACATAGTTTAATTTAAGAAATCATCATTTGATGAATAATCTCTTTTGATAATTTTTGATGATCGTCACAATACTCTTTCCACGATAATCCCATTTCTCTAAGATCATATTTCGCTACAATTGTTCCGTAGTTTTGTTTTTTTCCGTTCACGGTTGGGTGTCCAATCACATAAATGGTTTGTGCTAACTCAATCGCTAATTCAATATCATGCGTAGAAAAAATAACAGTATTAAACTCAGATGAATTACCCAATAACTCAAAAGATTTTTTTACTTCTTCAATGTTTCCCACATCCAATCCTGAAAAAGGTTCGTCTAAAACAATAAATTGATCCGATGAAAACAATTGCTCGATAATGGCTGTTCTTTGTCTTTGTCCTCCGGAAAGTTCGTTCGGATATTTGTCTGCACAATTATCTAGTCCCCATTCTTTCAGGTATTTTTTTATTTTTTCATCCTTTTCCGTATTCGAAAGTTTTGTTTTTCTTAAAGAAAATTTCAAAGCCTGTGTTACGGTTTTATGTCTGAACAAGGTATATTTTTGATCTACAAAACCAATGTCGCCTTCGTTTACAGATTTGGCTGCGTTTGGCTCTTCGTTTTGAAAATCTCTAATTAATATCTTTCCTGAATTTGTCGGAACTAATCCTGTCAATGCTTTAAAAAAAGTAGATTTTCCTCTTCCTGATCTTCCCACAAATGCCACTATCTGGCCGGTGCAATCTACACCTTCTCTAACAACATCTTTTTCTACAAGATTTATATCTTTTATAATAATAGTATCATCGTATGCAACACTAAGATTTTCTACGTATAAAAGCGTCTCTTTATATTCGTGTGCCATAATTATATTTTTGAATATCTAAATATTGCTTTTCTCAGAAAATTAATTCCTGCATCTAAGCCAAGTCCTATTAATAGAATAATTATTTGAAGTGCAATAATTCGTCCTGTATTCATGAATTTATCAGAGTTTTTTATCAAAAATCCTAATCCTCCTGAAGCCACTACAATTGATTCTACCGTAACCAGCATCATCCAGGTTATAGCAAGATTTTGTCTGATTACATCAATTACATAATCTAATCTTCCTAAAATTATAACTTGCCAAAGCACTTCCCATCTATTGCATTTTAGCATTTTGGCATGATCAAATTCTTCCTGCGGAATATCTTTAATAACTGCAATTAATGAAGTTGTTAAAAATGTCGTTAGGAAAATAACTAAAATCCAAACCTGCATTGTTCTGGCTTCGTGAATGACCATTGTAATATAAAATGACAAACCCGTAAAAGGCAAAAATCGAAATTTAGTTACAAATTCTGAAATAGATTTTAATACCGGAATTGGCCACGTGTAAGCAAAAAACAATGAAATTATTGTTGCTAAAATAATAGAGACAAAACACAATTGCAAAGAATTGAAAATATGCACGACCAAACCTTCTTTATAAAGCTCTGTAAAACCGGTTAATACCTGACTCGGAGACGGAAAAAGATGTTTTTCTCCAGAGGTGGTTACAAACCAAATAACGATCAAAAGAACCAGCCAACTTATTAATATAATAGTTTTATGGAGTTTTGATATTTTTTCAAAAGGCGTAAAATATTTTTTCATATTTATAGTAAAGGGCTATCTTTTGGATAGCCCTTAATTATTTAAGAATTATTTCAAGAAAGTAATAACCACACGTCTGTTCAGTGCTTTTCCTGAAGCAGAATTATTATCTGCAATTGGATCGTTTTGACCTTTCCCGTCAACCAATTGAAAACGGTTTGAAGGAATTCCTTTTTGTTGCAGGTAATTTACAACTGCCTGAGCTCTGCTTTTTGATAAAGCTAAATTAGAATCCGGATTTCCAACATTATCAGTATGTCCAACAACAGTTAGTTTTGTGTTTTCAGCCTGAACCAAAAGGTTGTAAATTTTTTCAACTTCTTTACTTGAAGAATTTGAAATTTCGGCACTTCCTGTATTAAAGTTAATTTTCCATTCTCCGGAAGCTACAACCTCAGTTGCCTGATTGCTGTAATCTGCTTTATCTGCAGAAGTTGATTCGATATCGTTAATGTTTTTAAGGAAGAATAAATTTACTGCCTGATCGTAAGGAACTACGGCACCAACATTTTCATTAAATCCAAAAGGATTCAATTCTGTCAAATAACCAGAAACCTGATTGTAAACAGATTTGTATCTGTTAACTCCATCAGATAAACCATAATATTGCATTGCATCAGCATAATTAAATACTTTTGAACCACCCATGTTATAAGTTAATCCGGCTTTTGTTCCTTGTTGTCCTTTAAACATTTTATACCAATATTCAGGAGTTTCAATTTTATACGTTTCAGCAACTGCTTCTGAAGCTCTTACTTTCCAGTCTTCGTAATTTTTCATTTGGTTTGAAGCTGTCAATGCCGATTTCAAAATATTAGAAACGATATCCGGATTTTTAACTGCCCATTCTTTCACACCAATAATTGTTGTTGGCATTTGATTGTTGAATTCTTTTGTAGAAACAATATCAACAAAACCAGTCAATTTATCAAAAACGGTTTTATCTCCAGGTGTCCATGTTGCACAACCATCGATTTTTCTGTTAACAGATTTTCCGGTTAATTTTCCGTCTACCACTTCTTTCAAAGTAACAGTCCATCCTGTTGTTTGAGATTTAATCAATTCTTCTGCCGATTTAATATAGTCATCATTTTCAGATGGATAAATATTTACTGCATCAGCATCATACGTTGTTGGGTCAGGATTTACTTTTAATCCGTTTGCAAAACAATAGTTTACTGTAGTAACCCAGTCACCATCTCCAAGAACGGCAGAGATAACAGAACCTTTCATCGATTTTGGATCAGATTTCCAGCTTGGTGGCCCGATTAATTTATCTTCACCATAACTCATACCTACTGCACCCATTACCTGTACATGGTATTTGTCTTTTCCGTATTTTTCGTCAAGTGATTTTTGAACAGAACTAATGTAAAATGGCGCACCATCACCCATAATAATAACTGCAAAAACACTTTTGCTAGAAGATGGAAAAGCTTCTCCTTTATCAAATTCTTCGATAAATTTCATTTGCATGTTACGCAATTCTGAAAGCCAGTCCTGACGAATAATTTCAAGATTAACTCCATTTTTTTCCATCAATGATCCCTTTGTTGTTTTTGGACCACCATTAGAAACAATAATTCCAGACTGAGCATTCCATGCATAAGCACCAATTCTCACCAATGGTTTGTTTGCTACTTCAGTAGAGATTTCTTTTGACGGAAGTGGAATTTTTGCCGCATTGGTAACGTTATTAACATCCGTTTGATTAAGATCTATTCCGTCTAATTGTTTTGAAACTGCTGTTTTAATTCCTGGAGAAATATAATAAACCCCCGCTAAAATTATTCCAATTGCTGCAATAACGATTATTAACTCAGAAAATGTTGTTAACTTTTCTGTTCTTAAAATTTTTCCCATTTTATTTTTAAAATTTAATTGATTGTATTAAAAAATATCTCCAAAACCACCACCGGATAATTTATCTTCTTTGGTCATTTTATAATTTGGACTTGTATACTTTGTTGAATCCGGAATTGTATTATCACCTGTTTTAATTTCATCTGCCAACGAATCTAATCTTGAATAAAGCTCGTCGTTGTCTACAGAATATTTAGAAGTTAAGGCATCAATATCAATTAAGTTTTCAGATGTTTTAGCAATATCCTGCGCAATTGTAGATGTTACCACTTCTAAAGCATATTCTAATTCCCAGTCTTTTGTAAATAACATTGCGCTTTTAGCACTTTCTGTTGCTTCTTTTGCGTTTCTGGCAAATTCATATTCTTTTTGAAGCATCTTAACCGTAACATCAAAATCAGCAATTTTTATATCGATCGCTGTTCCTGCCAAAGTCAGTTTTCTATCCATTTTACCTAAAACATTGGCACGAACACCATATTTCTGAATAAAACTTTTACTTTGCTCATATTGAGTCGAAACCCTTTGAGAGTCACTAAGTTTTCTTGCTAATTCGCTTTGCAGCACCACATATTCGTCAGTATCTTTTGCAGCAACTCCATTTTGCTTAATCATTTCGTCCATTGCCGATTTTAATTTTTCGGACTGACGCTGTAAGCTCAAAACATCTTCCTGAAAAGCTTTGGCTTCTTTTTCAGATTTATTTGCTTCGATTTCCATTTCATTTTTAAGACCTTTTAGCTTTGCTTTTGTATTCTTAAAAACTTCACGGTTTTTGATCATTTTTTGTTTTTGCTCTTCCAGTTCATTAAAAGGATTACTCTGAATTAAAGCTTTGTGCAAATTTTTTGTTGCAAAACGAAGTGCTTTCATTATAACTGGAGCCATCATTACCAGAAAAACCAGGAAAACTCCGGTTGCAGATAATGCAATTGCCTGTCCTAACATTGTAAATAATGGCGGAATTATATAAGTCCAAACCAAATATCCTCCAACTCCAAGTAATCCAAGTGCCAAAGCCAAAAATAATGACTTTTCTCCTTTTTTAAGAGCGCTGGATTTTAAAGCAATTTCTCCTTTTGACTCGTCAAAATGTTTTAAAATTGGTAATGTCAAAAGTGTACTTCTTTCTTGTTCGTATTTATCCATTATTACAAATATTGATTAATTCCTGTTATTACAGTATTGATTGATGTTAAGATTTTTTCTTTCGCTAAATTATTAGCGTCCATTTTTAATTGAATTTCTGAAAGCTGCTCCATATTAACCGGATCAATTTTTTGAAGTTCGATTTTTTTAGATTCCAGTTCTTTTTGAAGTTCTAATATTTTTGCTTCTAATTCAGAAATACTTTTAGACAAATTATATTTCTCCTTCGTAATATTATTATCTAAATCTGCCTTTTTTGTTTTACCAATTGTATCATATTTGGTATAAACTTTTTCGATTTCAGCAATATAAAAACTTCCTTTTTGTAAAAGAAATTCTTTAGTTAAATCAGACTTTATTGATTTTCCCATCGTAAAAGCCATCTGATAACTCTGCGGATTTGTAACTCCAACCGCTACTACAGACTTATACAGTTCAAAGAAATCAAAACCTGCTTCGTTCAATGATTCGAAACCTTTATCATAAACTTCAAAAATTTCGTTTAAAAAAGGATTTGTCAAAGAATTAGTTGGAAATGATTCTGTAACTTGTTTAGGAAATTTGTTGTCAGGAGTTGGTAAAACAGGTGCCGAAGGTTGTTGAGCTGAACCTGTATTTTCTTGTTTATTGGCCTCTTCGTTTATAAAAAGACTCTTCCAATTAAAACTTTCTTTTGCCATTGCTTTTAGTTGATCTTATTTTTTAATACCTTTTTGGTTGTTAAATATTATACGCACAAAAGGTTAAAAAGTTACTAATTTTAAAAAATATAAATATAACCTTTTATAATTAGCAGATAATCATTATATTATAAAGTTAGTTTCTTCTCATCTAAAATCTTAACAAAATGAAAGCCTTTTGGTCCGTAACCCTGATTATAATAAAAACGATGTGCGGCAAAATTTCCTGTAAAAGCATCTAAAACAATGCTACTACAATCCATATCTATGGCTTTTTTCTCGATATAATCTGTCAATAATTTACCAATTCCTTTAGAACGTACATCTGGATTTACAACAAAATTATCGATCTCAAGATATTTACCTGTCCATAATTTGGTTGCCGACCAACAACCGGTAATTCCTAAACAAATATCATTTTCAAAAACACCAATCTGAATATAATTGTGTGGCACCATTTGAGAAAGATAATTTTCATATTTCTCAATAGAAAGATTTGGATAAAGAAATCTCATGGTTTCAATTTGCTCCAGAATTTCTTTTATTGTAGTAAGTTCTCGTATTTTCAGTTCCATGACACTTTGAGATAATTATCAAAATTAATCAAAAAATAACAACTTATTTAGAACAGAAAGTATTGTTAAATCAAATAAAACTTAAACTGATATTATTAAAACTTCTTCTGGCTCTAGAACATTAATCTTGTTTAATTTAAATAATGAAAACTAAACCATTGTAATTGTGCTAAATTATTTAGTGAACACCAGAGTTAATCTTCTGATTTTAAGAAGTTTTACTATCAAAACACATGAAAAATAATTAAAACATGTGAAATATATAAATTGTCAACGAAAATTATGTAACATTTTTTTAACAGTCTGTTCTTAAATTTGCTTCACAGGGATTGAGAAAGCTAAATACAACCCTTATAAAAAAGGAAGCACTGGGACTAATAAAGCTTGTTTGTACCCACAAAAAACAAAGCACAAGGGATTGATTCTGCTGAAATGTAACCCTAAAAAAACAGAGCATTGGGACTAATAAAGCTAGTTTGTTCCCACGAAAGACAAAGCACAAGGGATTGATTCTGCTGAAATGTAACCCTTAAAAAAACAGAGCATTGGGACTAATAAAGCTAGTTTGTTCCCATGAAAGACAAAGCACTGCAGAGACATAAGTCTGCCTTAGATTTATAAAATGGAACTGATTCTCGGTTTATGATCAAATTGGGAATCACCATTTTATAATCTTTCTTTTAAAGAAAACTAAAATACTATTATACTTTAAAGATCCAGCAATATAATTGCTGGATCTTTTTTTTGTACCAATATCAAATATTTTAACATCAGACTTAGCAGATGTAAAATGTATAATAAAATTTGAAAATGATATAATATTTGAAAACCATTGTAGTTGTAGATTTGCTGTGTAGGGATTTGATAACAGCTGATTTGTAACCCTTAAAAAAACAGAGCCACGGGACTAATAAAGCTAGTTTGTTCCCATAAAAGACAAAGCAAAAGGGATTGATTCTGCTGTATTGTAACCCTAAAAAAAACAGAGCATTGGGACTGATAAAGCTAGTTTGTTCCCATAAAAGACAAAGCATTGCGGAGACGTAAATCTGCCTATAAATTTATAAAATGGTATTGATTCTCATTTTTTATTAATGAGAATCACCGTTTTATAATTTTTTCATTTAAAAGAAAACTGAACTAGACTATATACAAAAAGAGCCAGCAAATTATTTGCTGGCTCTTTTTTTTATCTTTAACTAATAAATTATCCGTTCAAAGCTTCTGCTCCACCAACAATCTCTAAGATCTCGTTAGTAATAGCTGCCTGACGTGCTTTATTGTAAGTCAATTTCAATTGGTTTCTTAATTCAGTTGCGTTGTCAGTTGCTTTGTGCATTGCTGTCATACGCGCTCCATGTTCTGAAGCAAATGAATCGCGAATTCCTTTGTATAATTGTGTTTTCAAAGATTTAGGAATCAATGTCAAAACAATTTCTTCTTTTGAAGGCTCAAAAATATAATCTCCACCAGAAACCGGTACATCAGATTTAATTGGCGCCAATGGTAAAAATTGTTCTGTTTGTACAATTTGAGTCGCAGCATTTTTAAACTGATTGTAAATCAATTCAATTCTGTCATATTCTCCTGAAAGAAATTTTTCAATCAAATTATCAGCAATTCCTGCAACATTATCAAAAGTTAAATGATCAAAAATTGCATTATGATGACCGTGAACTTTATGCGTTTTACTTAAAACGTCGTTTCCTTTTTTACCAATTGCAAAAACATCAACTTGTTTTCCGGCATAAAAATCTGTACGGTTTTTTATCTCTTTAATTACATTTGAATTAAATGCACCACATAATCCTCTATTAGAAGTTATAGCTACAAGCAATACTTTTTTTACTTCACGTTGTGTTGTATAATCTCCTCCAACTTCACCTTCAAGTGTAGCAGAAAGATTTTGTAACAACTCCGTTAATTTCTCGGCATAAGGGCGCATTGCAGTGATTGCATCTTGTGCTTTCTTAAGCTTTGCAGCAGAAACCATTTTCATTGCCGATGTAATTTGCATCGTCGATGAAACGGAAGTAATTCTATTACGGATTTCCTTTAAATTTGCCATTAATTTTATGTTTATAGCTTTTAGTTTCTAGTTTATTGTTGGGCGAACCACAAACAATAAACTAGGAACCATAAACTAATATATTAGATATATTTTGCTGAAATTTCTTTTGCTGCTTTTTCAATAACATCAGTAATGTTATCATCTAACTTACCAGCTTTCAACGCATTAAGCGTATCTTTATGTTTACTGTTTAAGTAAGCGATGAAATCTGCTTCAAATTCTTTTACTTTATTTACAGGAACGTTTCTTAATAAGTTTTTAGAACCAGCGTAAATAATCGCAACTTGATTTTCAACAGGATATGGATCGTTTAGACCTTGTTTCAAGATTTCAACGTTTCTTTTTCCTTTTTCAATTACGTTTAAAGTAACCGAATCTAAGTCAGAACCAAATTTAGCGAAAGCTTCTAATTCACGGAATTGAGCCTGGTCTAATTTTAAAGTTCCTGAAACTTTTTTCATTGATTTAATCTGAGCATTACCTCCAACACGAGATACAGAAATACCTACGTTAATTGCAGGACGAACTCCAGAGTTAAACAAATCTCCGTCAAGGAAAATCTGACCATCTGTAATCGAGATTACGTTTGTTGGAATATATGCAGAAACGTCACCAGCCTGAGTTTCGATAATTGGCAATGCAGTTAATGAACCACCACCTTTTACGATAGACTTGATAGAATCTGGTAAATCATTCATGTTTTTAGCAATTCCATTATCAGCAATTACTTTACAAGCACGCTCTAATAAACGAGAGTGTAAGTAGAAAACGTCTCCAGGATATGCCTCACGTCCCGGTGGTCTTCTTAATAAAAGAGAAACCTCACGGTAAGCAACAGCTTGTTTAGATAAATCATCATACACAATAAGTGCAGGACGACCTGAATCTCTAAAATATTCTCCAATTGCAGCACCTGCGAAAGGAGCATAAACTTGCATTGGAGCCGGGTCAGAAGCATTAGCTGCAACAATAATGGTATAAGCCATTGCGCCTTTTTCTTCTAACATTTTAGCAATTCCTGCTACAGTTGAAGCTTTTTGCCCAATTGCAACATATATACAAAATACAGGTTTTCCTGCATCGTAAAATTCTTTTTGATTTAAGATTGTATCAATACAAACACTTGATTTACCAGTTTGACGGTCACCAATTACAAGCTCACGTTGTCCACGACCAACCGGGATCATAGCATCAACAGCTTTAATACCTGTTTGTAATGGTTCAGTTACTGGTTGACGGAAGATAACACCAGGTGCTTTTCTTTCTAAAGGCATTTCATATAATTCTCCACCAATTGGTCCTTTTCCATCAATTGGAAAACCAAGAGTGTTAACTACACGCCCTACCATTTGCTCACCTACTTTAAGAGAAGCAATACGTTGTGTTCTTTTTGCAGTAGATCCTTCCTGAATTCCTGTAGATGGTCCTAAAAGTACCACACCAACATTATCCTCTTCAAGGTTCAATACGATACCTTCCATACCGTTATCAAATTCTACTAACTCACCGTATTGTACATTAGATAGCCCGTAAACACGAGCAATACCATCTCCAACCTGAAGTACTGTTCCTACTTCTTCTAGTGTAGCACCAGATTCAAAACCTTCTACTTGCTTTCTTAATATTGCTGAAATTTCAGCAGGTTTGATTTCCGCCATAATTATTATTTTTACCTATCTTTTTATTTAAAATTAGAATATAAATCAGTTAAATTTTTCAAGCCCTCCAAATTGCTATAGTCAATTTTTTCTAAATCACTACTAGCAATAGAATCTCCTACATATTCTTTTAACTTACTTAAAAACTTATCTTCTTTACCTTTTTTTACTAAAATTTGAAATCCTTTTTCCTGAGTTGGAATTTTGATTACATAACTATTTGATGGTATATCCTGATAAATACTCATCTTGTCTGTATACTGCACTTCTTTAAAATATTTCCAGGACGCAGAAGCTAAAGACATTCCCGCTAAAGCTCCTAAATCAAGAGCTGTATTGTCTTTTGGGGCAACATTTTCAATTTTTACCAAAAGGGCTCTGTATTTTGTTTCAGTATTATCATCATTAATAATTCCAAATTGTACATTTTCTTTTGCTTTATAATCATACGATCTTAAATTGCCTTTTTCATTTTTAGCAATAACTGTTACTTTTTTTCCATCACCGGCAGCATCTAAATCAGCCATACCGTTACTAGTGGATTTTTCAACAATTTTTTCGAAATCAATAGAAACTTTTCCTTCTAATTTTGCTCCTTTTTGATCAATTGCATATCCGTTTTTATCGTAAATATTTGAAGAGTTTAATTTAGCTTCTTCTGTTTTAGCTAAATTATCAGCTTGTCTAGCACTTAAAAGTACTTCGCCTTCTCTCAAAGTCATATATTTTTGACCGTTTAAATATGATTTCTCTACTACTTCTTTAACTAATCTTTCAGTATCAGCAGTAGTACTTCTACTTGTGTATTCAAATGATGGCTCATACGTAAAAGTCTTTCTAGACTCTGTTAATGCAACAACCATTTTTCCTCCTCTGTCAACGGCTTTAACTAAAGATCTTCCAGTTAATGATAAAATGTCAACATTTAAAACAGGATAAGGAGAAGAATCTTGTTTCCATGAAACAACATACTTTGCTACAACTTTTGACATAAATTCTTTACGTTCTTCATCACTGTATTTTGATGTAAAAGCGTCTTCAGGAACTTCTCCTGAAAAAATTAATTTATCGGTTGAATGTATCTGGTAATTAAGCGTTGCCAATTCTTTTGCATTTACTTTGCCCTCATCTTTTAACTTATTAACATCACCTGAAATACTAGGGCGTTCTTCTGCAAAAAAAGCATCAAGATTTTCAAGACCGTTTGCGGTGAAAATATTGTACTTTTTAGCCAGAAGCTCAGCAACTGCTTTTTTATAATTTAATGTAAAAGACAATAACTCAAAATTAACCTCTGTTTTTTTAGAAGCATCTAAATTTGTAACAACAAGCCAGCTTTTAGAATTTTGAGCATCAATTTTATACGTATTCAAAGTAGCAATGATTCCATTTGTACCATCTAATGAGGTATATGTAAATTGCTTACCTGTTTTATCTTTTTCAACCTTAGCAACAGCAACCCCATCAAATAAAATTTGATCTTTATCTTCTTTGATTTTTTGACCAAATGAAAACAATGTTGTAGAGAAAATAAATAAAATTATAAAATTCTTCATAGGTAAATTTTAGTTTTGAGCCAATTCTCTTTTTAATACCTGCAATCTGTTTGCAACAGAAGCATTGTATTGTTGATCACCTATTCTTAAAATAAATCCTCCAATAATTGATGGATCTACTATATTTTCTATTGTTATTTTTTTATCTGACAATGTTGCAATTTTAGCTAAAACTTTAGCTTCTAATGCAGCATCCAAAGGAATAGCAGTAGTAACTTTTGCTACTTCAAGGCCATTACTTTCATCAAATAATTTATTGTATCCTACTGCAATTGCACTTAGGATTTCAAATCTTTTGTTTTCAAATAATAAATGAAATAAACCTTTAGTTACACCATTTACATTTGCAAAAATTTCTAAAAGAGCACTTTCCTTAACCTCAACTTTTGTAGTTTGGTTCTGAATAAAGGTACTCAATTCTGCATTAGTATCAATTGTTGAAGCAATCAATTTCATGTCATTATTGACAGTCTCCGCAACACCTTTAGAGTTTGCTAAGTCCAGAATTGCTTTTGCATAACGAATTGCTGCTCTTGTACTTGCCATAATCTTAGTTTAGCTTTACGTCACCTAACATTTTCTCAACTAATTTAGTTTGAGATTCTTTGTTAGATAATTCATCTTTCAATAATTTTTCAGCAATGCTCAATGATAAAGTTGAAACTTGTAATTTCAATTCCGCCATAGCTGCATTTTTTTCACTTTCGATTGCTGCTTTAGCTTGCTCAATTAATTTTTGACCTTGCTCTTGTGCTTCGTGTTTTGAATCAGCAATAATTTGCTCTTTCATTTCACGTGCTTCTTTCAACATAGCATCACGTTCTGCACGAGCTTCTTTAAGGATACGCTCATTATCTGCAGTTAAGTTTTGCATTTCTAAACGCGCTGCTTCTGCAGAAGCCAAAGCATTGTTAATAGATTCCTCACGGCTTTTTACAGCACCCAAAATAGGTTTCCAGGCAAATTTTGCCAAAAGAATGAAGAAAACAATAAAGATAATTGTTGTCCAAAAAATTAAACTTTCTGGTGAAGTTAATTGCATAACATTATATATTTAAAAATTGTTTATCGTTTTTTTAAAAAACTTCCTGAAGCCAACCGCTGCAGGAAGTTTTAGATTTTAATTATTTTGCGATTAACGCAACAACTACTGCGAAAAGAGCAACCCCTTCAATAAGTGCAGCAGCAATAATCATAGCAGTCTGGATTTTTCCAGCAGCTTCTGGTTGACGAGCAATAGCGTCCATTGCAGAACCACCAATTTTTCCAATACCAAGACCTGCACCAATTACAGCTAATCCAGCTCCGATTCCAGCTAATACCATAATAATAAATTTATATAGTTAATAATTAATAAAACTCTGATTAATGATGATCGTGCTCTTCAACAGCCTGACCAATAAATAATGCTGAAAGCAAAGTAAATACATACGCTTGCAAAGCAGCAACCAACATCTCTAATACACTCATGAACAATACGAATGCTCCGGCAACCGGGCCAACAGCAATGCTTTTGAAAATGAAAATCAAAGAAACTAAACTCAAAATGATAATGTGACCAGCAGTAATGTTTGCGAATAAACGAATCATTAATGCAAATGGTTTAGTTAACATTCCGATAATTTCTACAGGAATCATAATTGGAGCTAACCACACAGGAACTCCCGGTGTGTTAAAAATATGTCCCCAATATGATTTGTTTCCGCTTAAAGTTGTAACGATGAAAGTAATAAATGCCATTACGAAAGTAAAGTAGATATTTCCTGTCAGGTTCGAACTGAATGGGAAGAATGGAATTAATCCGATAAGGTTATTAATCCAAATGAAGAAAAATATTGTCAAAAGGTATGGCATATATTTACCAGCCTTTTTTGTACCTATATTTGGAACTGCGATTTCGTCTCTGACAAATGTAACAAGCGGCTCTAAAAATCCAGCCAATCCTTTTGGTGCATTTGGGTTTTTCTTGTATGATCTTGCAACTGCAAAAAACAATAAAAACAAAATGATTTCAGACATTAACATTGAAAAAACATTTTTAGTAATCGAGAAATCTAAAGGTCTTGCATCAAAAGCAAAAGCTCCATTGTCTCTTTCCTCTGGTGTCATTTCTTCAAATTTGTCAGCATAAAAAATTATCTCTTTATAACGAACTAATTTTTGACCATTGGCATCAACTAAATGTTCACCTGAATTATCGTGATGAAATTTTTCAGAAGAAAAAATTTCCAATCCGTTGTTTGTCCATAAAATAACTGGTAAACTAAAAGAAACCGGATGACCGTCCCAGTCAGCAATATGAAAATCGTGAGAATCTCCAATGTGCGAATTTATTAATTCACTAGCATTGAATTCTTTTTCTATTTCGTGACCTACAGTTTCTCCATGACCACTTGCTTCTGCATGACTTCCTTCTGCTAATTCAGCATTTTCATGTTTAACAGAAATACTGTCAACAGGAGTTGAAGCGAAATTTACTGATGAAGTAAGTGCTAATAAGGTAACTAATAAGTACTGGACTGGTTTATTTGAAATTATCATTATTAAAACTGTTTCTAATTTAGGTTCCAAAAATTTTTTGCAAAGGTACATATTAAATTGAAAATCGAAAATATATCGATATAATTTTTAGCGTTTCTGTTTTTTAACACCAACTAAACTAATAATGAGATAATTATCGCTCGTTTAGTAATCGAATTGTAAAATAAACTTCGAAAAGCAAAAATAAAAAATATGGGATAAAAAACGTACTAAGATCTATGATTGGATTTTTAATGTCGGACTTTATTAAAGGAATTAAAAAAACAATAGCGCCCATCATTCTAAATAGGCTTGCTCCAAGAAAAGCAAATCCTGTATAGGTCGGAAAATTGTTATTCACAAAAATTAAAAAAAGATAGACCAAAAAAGTAGCAATAATATTAAATGCGTAAATACTCCAAACGGAATAAAGAAAATTTAATTTTACTGATAAGGAATCCATTGCAAAATATTGCGCAAGAACTAATACAACTGAAAAAGGGATAAAATACTTTAAGAAATCTACAACTCTATTCATTATTTATTTAAATTTTTAACTTGTCGAATAACATTATAAAGTGCTAAAAAAACAGATAATAATGAAAGAATGATTGTCCATAAAGAGCCTCCATTAGAATATTTTTCATCTAACCATACACCCAAATAGGAAAATAAAAAAATTATTATCCCCATTTGAATTGGTATATTCATAAATACTAACCACTTACTCTTTGAATTTTGGTTCGGTTCCTTTTCCATCTTTTATTGTTTCTTCATTAGTATTTGCCAGCATAGTACAAGTAGCTGTAAATTCGGCACCTGGTTCAATAGATAGTTTTCCAACGGCAACTTCTCCGTGAATATGTGCAGATGCTTTTATATTAAGAACTTCAAGGACTTTAATTTTTCCTTGAAACACTCCTTCAATATCGGCATTATTACAAATAATTTCGCCTTTTATGACACCGGATGCTCCAATGACTAATTTTCCCTGCGAAGTAAAATTACCTATTAATTCGCCATCTAATCTAAAATCTGCTTTAGAAACTATATCGCCAATAATTGATGTTCCTTCTACAATTCTATTGGTTTTTCCTAAAAGTTCTGTTCCGTTTTTTTTTACTTTATCAAACATGGTATTATGGAGTTTTGGGGGCTGTGTAAACTTCAAGATTTTTTTTGATTTGAACAACTTTATAATTGTCGCTCGAAATAATAATTGCAGGGTGCGAGATTTTAAATCTTTTGTCTTCTCGTAAAACACCTGCTACATCATTAGCATAAGCTTCAGATTGTACTCCATGTATAACAACAAAATTTTGCGTTTTATTGTACTTATCTAATGACGTTTTAAGCCTTTGATAATTCTCTACAGCTAAAAACTTCTTGATCGATTCATCTATCGATTTTGCTAATTTGGTATCGTCATGAGGAATTGCATAAATAATTTTCCAGCTCTTACCATCAACTGCCGTAAAGTCCAGCTTTTCTAAACTTGGTATTTGTTTCTCCAGAATTTCCCGTGCATTTTTTCCTTCTTCCGTATTCGGATAATTATCTGCAACTGTTTCTAAAGCTTTTTTGTAGGCCGCTAAACCTTCTACTTTTCCTAAAGTATTTGCTTTCAATAATTCATATTTAGAAACAATTTCTTCTCCTGAATATTGATTGATCAAATTATCGATATTATTTAATACAACATCAAATTGTTCTTCCTGATACAATTTAAACCATTTTTGATATTCTTTATCGGGTGATGTTACATCAGCTTCATTTGTATTAGTGAGAATTTGAGCATATCTTGAGTTTGGATATGTTCCTACAATATTTGCTTTTACAGCTTCTGCTTTTGCCGGATTTGTAATTTGATAAATTTTATACAAATTATACATTGCCGGTAAAACGAATTTTTCTTCCGGATTGTTTTTTAATAACTGTTCCAGCTTATCGCTTGCTAAATTGTATTCTTTAAATTTTTCTTTATAAATTAATCCTAATTGATAATAGGCAAAGTTACGTTCCTTACCAATACTATCCATTGCGATTTGTGTTGTTGGAAGTTGTTTCTCATAAAATTCTGTTGTGTATTTTTCTATCACAATAGAATCTTTTAAGACATTTACATCATCTTGATTATTATTTAAGGTATCATTTAATGCTGCATTATTTGCAGATTTTACCGCCGCCAATCTCCAGTTTCCGCCTAAAGCTCTGTTGCCCCACATTTTTTTGAACTGCAATTTTCCGTAAGCAACCGTTGTTGGGTTGTAAAAATAAAAAGTACTTGCCGTACTGTTTCCGCTCGGCGGAACAATTCCACCTGCTACCGGATCCCCGGGTTTTCCCAATGAATTTGGGTTTACGGCTGTTGGACCGCTGTCAGAATTTGTATTGCGTTCTATATTCGCTAACTTTTCCTTTTGTTTTTCTTCTAAAATACGTTTGGCTTCATCTTTCTTTTTCAGCTCTGTAATGTAATTTCCAAAATACGTTTTTCTGTCAGGATCTGATAAGCCTTTTACCTTGATAATACTATCATTACGTTTTGCAATTGCTTCGTATTTTATAACGTCATCGAGATTTTTTCGGTTTTTTTCGATAAAAGCAAACTCCCTGCTTTTTGGATCTAATTTTACTAATGTACTATCATAATATTTTGCAGCCATTGTATAATCTGTATCTTTAAAATACATGTCTCCAATATTTCTATAGGTAGAAGCTACTAAATAATTGTCTTTAGATTTTCTGGCTAATGATTTATTATAGAACTTTAAGGCATTATCCTGCTGTTTCTTTTTATCATAAAAAACACCCATTTCATATAAAAGAACATCATAATAAGGTCTGTTTTCACGGTCTTTGACTAACTTATTATAGGTCTTTAAAAATATGGTGTCATTGCCGTTTTCATAATCATACATTTGTGCTTTTTTGGCATACGCATGCATCATATATTTTCTGTCGGCTTTACGATTCATATGAATTACGCCATCGTAAAAATAGGCTGCGCTGTCTTTTTTTCCGGCTTCCTGATACATTTGTCCGAGTATAAAACGGTATCGGGCTTTGTCTTCGTTTATTCTCGAAAACTCTTCAGCAATTTTAAGTTTGGTAACGGCGCTGTCCCTTTCTTCTAAATTCAAAAATGCCTCTGATAATAATGCATTAGCATCTGAAAATGTTTGTTTATCAAGGTCTGTTTTCTTTAAAAGTAAATTGATGTTTTTAATCACAATAGCATCATTTCCTAAACGCATATTGGTTTTTTCGCGCCAGATTTTTGCGGTGTAAATATTACTGCTGTTTGGATATTTATACAGAATATAATTGAATGCTTCTAGTGCCGGAACAAAGCGCTGATCGTAATATCTGGCTTTTCCAAGCATTAAATAAGCTTCATCAATTTGGTAGTTTTTCTCTCTTCCTCCAATATTCATGGAGTGTTTCTGAATGGCTTTTGTTGCTTTGGTTTCAGCTTTTTCAAAATCCGGATTTTTGGTTTTGTTATCATCAGGAAAACTTTCATCAAACTGCATTTTTTCAATAGGAAGTATCTTCCAGAAATTATCCTGATCATTGGCTTTAATTGACTGTAAACCTTTGTCTAAACCAATGCCGCCGTTATACAAAATGTTATATTTTGTACTTAATGCATGAGAATTTCTTGATAAAAAAGTGTTTTTTTTCGTAGAACAAGCTATCAAAAAAAATAAAAACACCAGAGCAAAACCATATTTAATTGTAATCTTTTTCAATAGAAAAGAGTTTAAATCATTTAACTTCTAAAAATGATTTTTAGTATAATATGTGTAAAAATACGCTTCTTTTTTGTAATAATTAAAACTTAAACTGCAAAAAACGACTCTAATTCTTGTAAGGTTTCTTCTGATGTTTCAATATCTTTTACAATTTCACCTTTACTAAGTGCTACAATACGATCGCAAACCTCTACCGTATGTTGCAAATCGTGGCTGGAAACCAACAGTGTAACATTTGGATTTTGAGCCAATTCTTTTATAATTTTTTTTAATCGGCTAACGGTGGTCGGATCTAAATTAGCAAATGGTTCGTCTAAAATAACTACTTCAGGATTGCCAATAAGTGTGGCAATAATCCCCACCTTCTTCTGATTTCCCTTAGACAAATCGCGCAAATATTTCTTGTTGTTTAAAATTTCTCCATTAAAAAACTCTTCGTGTTGCGCTAATAAAGCATCGATATCTGCTTTATTCTGATGGCGCAAATCTCCAATAAAATAAAAATATTCTTCGGGAGTTAAATAACCAATCAGAAAACTTTCGTCTAAAAAAGAACCTGTAAAAGATTTCCAGGTCTCATTTGTATTTACCTGAATAGCGTTGCTTGTTATATTTCCGGTTGAAGGCTGGATCAAATCTAAAAGCAAACTAAAAAAAGTTGTTTTTCCTGCTCCGTTATTTCCCACTAATCCAAAACTTTGTCCTTTCGGAATTTCAAGATTATTAATATTTAAAACTGTTGTACCGTTATATTTTTTTGAAAGTTGATTTACTTGTATCATGGTAATTTTAGATTTTTGAATTTAGATTTTAGATTTATCAATTGCGTTAATTTGCAAATTGATATATTTCAAAATTGACTAATTAGTTTTTTTGTTTGTAAGCACTTATCGTACTGTATTTTTCGATTTTATATCTTTTTTCGATTAAAGAGAAAACCTTATCTTTAAATATAAATCCTAAAACTCCCGCTGCAGCAACTAATGCCAAACCGATCGTTTTATTTCCTAAATAAAGTCCAAGTCCATACAATGCCAACGGCAATAATATTTTTGGAAGCGTCAATAACATGGCGCTTAAATTGAAAGCTTTTTTATCTCCAAAAGCGCCGCTGGCAGAACTTAAATCAATTGGTGTTTTTGTAAATGCTCCTCCTAAAAGTACTACATGTGAGTTTACTCCAATATTATAAATGGCGCCCACAACAATTGTCAGGTAAATTTCCCATCCGTAAAAAAGATAAAATGATGCTAAAATTGTCGAAATAAAAGTAGCAATAACAATCAGCCACCATTTTGATGTAATATAACCTCTATAAGGAATGTTCTGTGTCATCATTAATTGATAATAAGAACTATCCCAACTTGGTACAAACTGACCAAAGACAAATAAAAATCCGCCTGAAACAAATATTCCTGCAAAAATTTGCATCACCTCTGGTTGGTGTGTATTACCAAAAAACAGAAGACCATAAAATAAAAAAAGAAAACTCATCAAAATTGTGGTTTTTGATCTTTTGTTTCTTCTGATTAGTTTAATGTCATTTTTAAGAAAAGTTCCTAAAACTCCAAATTGATTTAGCCACGAAAGATTTTCTGTTGTAGCAATATCTTCTTTTTTAGAAAGTCCAGCATCTAAAAACAGATTGTTTTTAAAATACTTAAATGTAAATAGATACAATCCCACTAACACTAAAAGAGGAATTAAAAACAATCCCTTTATCTCATATAATCCCTGAAAAAATGGAGTTGTAAAAATTGTAATATCAAATACATTATAATATTGTGCTGCGCCTAAAACAACCGCCAAAAGCATAAATACAAAAAACAATTTATCAATATTACTCAAAATAATATTTAAAAAATTATTGATGTATACTATCGAAAAAATTGCCAAAAGCCAAAAAATGATTCCCGAAATATCATATCCTTCTATTACCAATACAATCGAAAACGGAAGAAAGAAAAGTGCATGAACCCAATTGAAAAAAGATAATGCTGTTTTGCCTAAAGAGAAATGAACAATTGTTGGTTTTTTAAACGGAAGTACTAATAAAGGCTTAATGTTTAGTACCGGAATAGCCTGCATCAATAATCGAATCACTAAATCAAATAAAAAATAATAAATCAAAAATTTATTGATGGTAACCAAGGGTTCGAGATTTGCTTTTCGCAATATGTAAAATGCCCCAACTCCCATTCCGATAAATAGTATCGAAAAATAGACCATTACAAAACCTATTAAGATTTTCATTGCGAGATTTGTACCAAAAGATGCAGACCTGGTAAAGGCTTTCCACTCAAGATAAATAAATTTTTTAATCATGGTTGTTTGGTTTTTAGTTTTGTAGTAAGAGATCAAATGTAAGGAAACGTTACAAAAAAAGTTAAAAATAATATTTTAGTGTCTGTCATTTAATCTCCGTTTGCTACTTTTGCATAAAATATACAATCATGCCTTCATTTTTAAAACTTATAATTAAAGAGGTAAAACGCGAAACTGCCGATGCTGTTTCGGTTCTTTTTAATGTTCCCGAAGAACTAAAATCAGATTATAAATTTATAGCTGGACAATACATCAACTTAAAATTAACTCTTGATAATCAAGAAATTCGTCGTGCATATTCTATTTGCTCAGCACCGGAAAGTGGTGAATTACGAATTGCAGTTAAAGCGGTAAAAAACGGACTTTTTTCTCAATTTGCCAATTCAAAATTAAAAGCCGGAGATGTTCTTGAAGTGGGACAACCGGAAGGAAAATTTACTTTTGAACCTGATGCAGAAAGACAAAAAAATTATGCAGCTTTTGTTGCCGGAAGCGGAATTACTCCTGTCCTTTCTATTATAAAATCGGTTTTGAAAGGTGAACCAAAAAGTTCATTTGTATTGGTTTACGGAAACAGAACTCCTGAAGAAACTATTTTTCATCAGGAATTGCACGATTTGCAATTGCAATATGTTGGTCGTTTTTTTGTGCATTATGTTTATAGTCAGGCGAAAGCTGAGAATGCTTTGTTTGGCAGAATCGAAAAATCTTCTGTAAATTTTGTGTTGAATAACAAACACAAAGAATTGCAGTTTGATAAGTTTTATTTGTGTGGTCCCGAAGAAATGATCAATACCGTTTCCGGAATTTTAAAGGAGAAAAATGTAAAAGAATCAGCTATTAAATTTGAGCTTTTTACTTCTTCATCTCAAGAACATGAAATCAAAACATCTTTAGAAGGACATACAAAAATCACGGTTTTGGTTGATGATGATGAAGTTTCTTTTGAAATGTCTCAAAAACAAACCATTCTTGATGCAGCATTAAAACAAGGAATTGATGCTCCGTATTCTTGCCAGGGCGGAATTTGCAGCAGCTGTTTGGCTCGTGTAACTTCCGGAACTGCAGAAATGACTAAAAATTCTATTTTGACAGATAAAGAAATAGCATCCGGATTAATTTTAACTTGCCAGGCGCACCCAACTTCAGAATCTATTTATGTAGATTATGATGATGTATAATTCTTAAAATTTAAAAAAATTGAAATTCCAAATTCCAAAATTACTATTGGGATTTGGAATTTTTTTTGTTTAATAATTATTCATAATCTTTGTCAAAGTTTTAATCTTTGACAAAGATTAAACTTCTGTAAATTTTGGAATTTGGAATTTAAAAAATTGGAATTTTATTTATGAGATCCGTAAGAGAAATTTTTAAAAGTAAACAGCATCTTCTGGATGAACCTGAAGTTGAGAAACTTGTAGAATATTGCGAAGAATTGCAAGATGAAATTGTAGAATTTAAATTTCAGAAAACGAACAATAAAGAACTCGCTATGCTTGACATGCTTAGAGAAGTAATAAAAGGCTGTAACGAAATAGAAAAAGAACAAATGGAACATGAAAGATTTGGTTATGATGCGCCAAATTATGAAGCCACAATTTCGAATCTCAAAAGTTATATTTTCAGAAGATGTAAAGACGAGAAGATTTGGTTGTAATTGAAATTACAATAAAAACAAATTTTTATTAAAATATTACCAAATTTTCATTATTTTAGTGGTGTAATTATGGTAATCGCAATCGGGTATTTTGTGAGATTGTAGAGCTAAATCAAATTTGTCAACACATTTAACATTAAATATTATGGCAATGCATCACTTCCTTCGTTTAACATTTATAGCACTTTTTGTAATAACAGCTTTTTTTTGTGTCTACTTTATAATTAGAAAACACCGAAATAAAAAAGGACCAAAATTACTTACTGAAGAAAAATATAGCGCAACAATGATTGGAAAAATGACGGAAATAACAGTTTCTGACAAAAACATTTTTAATATCTGGCCTTATATAAGTAAACTAAAAGCTGCTAAAATACTATCGCACAAAATTAAAGAGCCTCAATTGGTGCATAAAATCTATAGAAATTCAACCGAAGATTTTGAACACATTTTACTATCCACAGAAAAAGAAAATCATTTTGTTGTAATTGTTGCGAATAGAAACAAAAACAAAACAATCGGGTATTTTCTCCATGATTTAAATGGATTATATGCTTAACTGTATTTTTTGAACTATTTCATTTGGAGAAATACTTCTCATCGCATCTTCATAACCTTCAACAATTTTATTTCCATAAACAGAAGTTGGTAGTTTTGGATATTGATTTCGATCTGAAGTTAAAGCGTTTTCAATACTTTGATTAAAAGGCAAAAATCCTGCATAAGGATGTGTCGCGCCCCAAAGCGTAATTACTTTTACACCCAGCATTGCTGCAATATGGGCATTTCCTGAATCCATTGAAAGCATTACATCCAGATTACTGATTAATTGTAATTCTTGTTGAAATTTAATTTTTCCAGCCATATTGATAACATTTTCGAATGGTTTTGAAAGTGTATCTAAAATTTCGATTTCTTTCTTTCCTCCTCCAAAAAGTAAAATTTTATGCGTTTTATTTTCTGCTAGTTTTGCAATAACTTCTGTCATTAAATCTATCGGATAAACTTTAGAATCGTATTGTGCAAAAGGAGCAATCCCAATCAATTTTTGATTTTCATTTCCGATAATTTCTAAAATGTCTGTATTCAAATTTGCCTTTTCAGGAAAATCCGGATTAGATAAGTTTAAAGGAAAACCAAGTTCTTCGAACACTTTTGCATGTCTTTGGAACATCGTTGGCAATTGTTTGAAAATTTTATTTTCGGAACGGGTTAATTCTTTTTTGCCATCTCTCCCTTTATCAACTGTGGCTCTTTTTTTTCCGCTTAAAGCGAAAAGCAAACTCACAATTTTAGATCTTAAAACATTATGAAGATCTGCAAAGGCATCAATTTTGAGTTGTTGCACATCTTGAAACAATCTCAAAAGTCCTTTAAAACCTTTGTGACGTTCTTTTTCATCAAAAGCAAAAAATTCAAGATTCGGAATTCCGTCAAAAAATGGCTTAAAAAACGGACGTGAAATTACGGTTAATTTAACCTCCGGATACTGTTTTACAAAAGCGCGTAAAACAGGAACCGTCATGGCGACGTCTCCCATTGCGGAAAGTCTCATGACGGCTATATGCTTAATGGTATTGGACAATTTTGCCAATTATTTTTTATTTTGATATAAAACAGGATTCAAATCATCGTCATTGTACATTTTCATTTGTTTGTACACTTTCATGAATTTTTCTCCGCTTTCGATGTCAGATAATAAATCATCAATTGCAGTCGATAAATCGCTTCTTTGTTCTAAAAGAATGTTTAATTTTTCCTGACATTTATCCCTGTGCTCTTGCGAAGCCTCTGCACGATTAGCTTCTTCATGCATGTGGTAAATTTTTAAAGCTAAAATAGACAATCTGTCAAAAGCCCATGCAGGACTTTCAGAATTGATTTTTGCACCGTCTTTTGCTTGTACATCGCTGTATTTTTGTAAAAAATAGCTGTCGATATATTCCACCATATCTGTACGTTCCTGATTTGAGGCATCGATTCTTCTTTTTAAAGTTAAAGCGGCTACAGGATCTATTTGCGGATCACGAATGATATCTTCAAAATGCCATTGAACGGTGTCAATCCAATTTTTTAAATATAGTAAATGTTCGAATTTATCTTTTGGATAAGGATTGCTTATTGGCTGATCAACATTATCAAATTGATGATAGTCTTTAATGCTTTGTTCGAAAACAGAATATGCTAATTTTGAAAACATGTCTTTATTTTTTATAGACACAAAGATACTTTTTATACTTTTATAGTGCGAAAAAATTGCTTAAATTTTCATTTGTAATATTTCGCAAATAGTATTAATTCTAAAATTTCATTATGAAAATTCATTATATCTCTGAAAATAATAGCGTGTTGAATCATTTTTTAGGTCAAATCAGAAATATAAATGTTCAGGGCGACAGCATGCGTTTTCGAAAAAACATAGAACGAATTGGCGAAATTATGGCTTATGAATTAAGTAAAGATCTTTCGTATAAAAGTGTCGATATTCAGACTCCGCTTGGCATCAAAAAAACAACCGAAATAAATGACGATTTGGTTTTATGTTCGATTTTAAGAGCCGGGTTACCGCTTCATAATGGCTTTTTAAATTATTTTGACCATGCAGAAAACAGCTTTGTTTCAGCCTGCAGACATCATCCAAACAATGACGACGAATTTGAAATTTTAGTGGAGTATCAAGCTCTTTCTAATATAAATAATAAAACGGTTTTGCTTCTTGACCCAATGTTGGCAACGGGCCAGTCGATAGTTGCTGTTCATGAAAAATTAGTTCAGAATGCTACTCCAAACGAAATTCATATTGTAGTTGTTATTGCCGCACCGGAAGGAATTGCACATCTTGAAAAGCATCTTCCTGAAAATTGCCATTTATGGGTTGCTTCTTTAGACGAGAAATTAAATGAGAAAAATTATATCGTACCCGGACTTGGCGATGCCGGCGATCTTGCCTACGGAAGTAAATTATAACTGAGAGAAAAAAGTAAATAAACTACAAGCAATAAGTACATAAAATACAATTTCGTTGTTTAGTTTTTGTTGAATATATTCTACATGACTTGATGCCATCATGGTTAATGGTGCAATACTAAACAAAAGTAAATCATTGCTTTTGTCTGGCGAAACAATAAAAACAAGAGCCGCTATAAAAAAGCAAGCCACAATTTTTTTGTATGAACTGTGAACGATTTGAGGTCTGTTTGATAATGTTGTTAACATTGAAAAAACAAAAAACAAGGCCACGGCAACGTATATTGAAAGGGCTCCGTTTTCGTAATTATTTTTAAAATAATCAATATTAAAGTTCATTACTGCCCGTTTTTCAAAAAACGCAATAGCATCAATATGAAAGATTAATGATATCAATATAAAAATAACGGCAACAGCCATAAGCGCTATAAAAGGCAAAACCCAGTTTCTATAATCGCGGGAAACGTGAAAAATAATTGATATAAAAACTAATATTAAAAAAAGCACACACCAAAATTGAAATAAAGAAGCTACTAAAATCCAAAAAGAGGCATCGAATATTTTTTCTTTAGAAGATTTTAAAGACTGAATAGAAATTAGTCTTCTTAGCGCCAGCAAAATAAAAAAGTTGGCATATATTACATTCGGATTATTAAATATCGTGGGGAAAAACAATATGAAAAGTAAATAGAAGAATATCGCGTAACCGTTGTCTTTACTAAGCCCGTTCTTCTTTACAATAAAATTAATAAGGAAAAATGAGGCAAATATAAAACACAGTAAACTAATTTTTTGAAATGCCAAAAAAGAAGAACTGACCCAGGAAGATTCCTGAAATTGAAATAGAAAAAAGAAAACCAGTATTAAAATTACGACCAGAGAATAATTTAATGGTGTAGATTTTTTAAAAACACTTGTTATCATAAGGATATTTTATACTTTTGTGATTGTAAATATAATACTTGTTTAAAAAGGAAAACCAACAAGTTGAAAAAAGATTCTTTTAATTGAATTTTGTCTTCAATGCGTTACAAAACAATAATAACATATAATTTTATAAATTATGACAGCTTTTTTTGAAGGAATACAATACTTGTTCGTTAACATTTTATTTGCTCCACTTGACTTTTTACGTCATTTAGAACTAATTACCTGGTTTGGTGCAAACACAATTAACTGGATTTTTATGATCATCTGCGCAAGCGCAATTGTTTACTGGATTAAACAATTACGCATTTTTGATGACGCCGGAACAGAAAACCAAGATACTACAGCTCACTCTTTTTTAAAGTAAGTCGAAGCCAATATCTTTTCTAAAATACATCTTATCAAAATTTAGTTTATCTATATTTTGGTAAGATTTTTTTATGGCCTGTTGAAAATCGTCTCCATATGATGTTACAGTCAAAACACGTCCTCCATTACTAACGACATTATTGCCATCTAATTTTGTCCCGGCGTGAAAAACTATAGAATCTGTAATATTTTCTAGTCCGGTGATAACTTTTCCTTTTTCAAAATCTTCAGGATATCCGCCAGAAACTACCATGATTGTAGTTGCACTTCTTGGATCAACCTCTAATTCGAAAGCATCTAATTTTTGATCTGCCACAGATTGAAACAATTCAACCAAATCAGATTTTAATCTCGGTACTACAACTTCAGTTTCAGGATCTCCCATTCTTACGTTGTACTCAATAACAATTGGCTCGTTTTTTACATTAATCAAACCAATAAATACAAAACCTTTATATTCGATTCCGTCTTTTTGAAAACCTTCTATTGTTGGTTTTACGATACGAGTTTCGATTTTTTCCATCAAAACAGCATCAACATAAGGAACCGGAGAAACTGCTCCCATTCCGCCTGTATTTAATCCTGTGTCGCCTTCGCCAATACGTTTGTAATCTTTTGCCGTTGGAAGAATTTTATAGCTTTTTCCGTCTGTCAAAACAAAACAGCTCAATTCTATTCCGTCCAAAAATTCTTCGATCACTACTTTTGAACTTGCTGCACCAAATTTTTGGTGAACCAGCATATTTCTTAATTCCGTTTTCGCTTCTTCAAGATCCTGAATAATCAAAACTCCTTTTCCCGCAGCTAAACCATCGGCTTTTAAAACGTATGGAGGCTGTAACGTTTCAAGAAATGCACATCCATTTTCAACTGTTTCGGCAGTAAAACTGTCGTATGCTGCAGTTGGAATGTTATGTTTCATCAGGAATTCTTTAGCAAATTCTTTGCTTCCTTCTAATTGTGCCCCCAATTTTGATGGACCAATAACAGGAATATGTTGTAAACTTTCGTCGTTTTTAAAATAATCGTAAATCCCTTTTACCAAAGGATCTTCTGGTCCTACAACCACCATTTTTACATTTTCCTGAAGAACGAATGCTTTTATAGCTTCAAAATCAGTTGGAGACATTGCAACGTTTGTAGCAATTGCAGCTGTTCCCGCATTTCCTGGTGCAACAAAAAGTTTTTCGCAAAGTGGGCTTTGAATCATTTTCCATGCAAATGCATGTTCTCTTCCGCCTGATCCCAATAGTAAAATTGTCATGGTAAGTTGTATTTAGTTGTGGTGCAAAAATAGTGGGTTTTAACCTTAAATAATAATTTTTTTTACTTACTTTTGACGTTAGTAATGCAAAAGGTATGATAATTTCATTTGGCTCGAAAGAAACTGAAAAAATTTGGAATGGTATTGTTGTCAAAAAACCTTCAATTGAAATACAACAAATTGGCAGAAGGAAACTCAGAATGCTGAACAACTCTCAAAACATAATTGATTTGAGAATTCCACCTTCAAATCATTTAGAAAAGTTAAATGGTAATTTGAAAGATTTTTATAGTATCAGAATTAACAATCAATGGCGGATAATTTTTGGTTGGGAAAACGGAAATGCCACAAATGTGGAAATTGTTGACTATCATTAAAAAATTACAAATGGAAAAACTAAAAAATATACATCCCGGAGAAATTTTATCAGAAGAATTTTTAATCCCTCTAAACATTACACCATATCGTTTATCTAAAGATTTGAAAATTCCCCAAACAAGAATTTCTGAAATTGTTAAAGGAAACCGCAGAATTACCGCTGACACTGCCTTGCGTTTAAGTCACTATTTTGGAAATTCAGCTAAATTTTGGTTGGGACTTCAGGACGATTTTGATATTGAAGAAGAAGAATCAAATAAAGGTCAGGAATTGAAATCGATTAAACGTTACGATTTAAAAGAAGCTGTTTAATGATTCCACTTTTTGATTTTTCCTTAAAATTAAATGGTTTTCCAATCCAGAAAGCTAAAGCCGAATTGAATCGAATTGTGAATTTATCTGAAGAAGATTTTGCTGTTTTCCTTCAAAACAAAAAAAATGAAATTGTTGATTTTCATTTAAAAAACAACTCTTTTTATAAAGAATTAGTTGGAAATAAAGTTGAATTAAAATGGGAAGATTTGCCCATTCTTAATAAGCACAATCTACAAAAACCTCTTGAAGAAAGGCTTTCAAAAGAGTATACTTTAAAAAATGTTTACCTCAACAAAACTTCCGGATCGAGCGGAACTCCTTTTGTTTTTGCTAAAGATAAATATTCGCATGCTTTAACCTGGGCTTCAAATATTATGCGTTTTGGTTGGTTTGGTATTGATTTTAATCATTCGTATCAAGCGCGCTTTTATGGCATTCCGATGGATTTTGTTGGCTACCAAAAAGAACGTTTTAAGGATTTTTTGAGTCGCCGTTTTCGATTTCCGGTTTTCGATTTATCTGATGAAGTTTTGGAGAAATTTCTGGAAAAATTCAAAACTAAAAAATTTGATTATATCAACGGTTACACTAGCTCGATTGTTTTATTTGCTAAATATTTAGAAAAGAAAAATATTGTTCTAAATGAAATTTGCCCAACCTTGAAAGCTTGTTTTGTTACTTCTGAAATGCTTTTTGAATCGGATAAAAAACTGTTGGAAAAACAATTCGGAATACCGATTATCAATGAATATGGTGCTTCAGAACTTGATTTGATCGCTTTTGAAAATCCAAAAGGCGAATGGCAAGTGAATGCCGAAACACTTTTTGTTGAAATTTTAGATGAAAATAATAATGTTCTCCCTTTCGGTGAAGAAGGCCGAATTGTAATTACTTCTTTATTCAATAAAGCAAATCCGTTTATCAGATATGAGATCGGTGATATTGGAATTTTAGACGAAAAAAGCACACTCCAAAAACCCATCTTAAAAAAATTAATTGGGAGAACGAATGATGTTGCGATTTTGCCAAGCGGAAAAAAATCGCCAGGTTTGACCTTTTATTACGTCACCAAAAGTATAATTGAAGATGATGGAAATGTAAAAGAATTTATCATCAAACAAACAAAATTAGATTCTTTTGAAATTGAATATGTTTCTGAAAATGAATTAGATTCTGCTCAAATTCAGAAAATAAAACAGGCAATAGAATTATATCTAGAACAAAATTTAAACTTCACTTTTACCCGAAAAACAGTTTTAGAAAGAACTAATCGCGGAAAATTGAAACAGTTTAAATCTTATTTGTAATATACATAAAATCTTACAGTTGCTTTTTATTTAAAACTTATGGACGATCAATCTTTACTTTCTGAAGAAACAATTTCTAACAAAATATATTTATCCGTAATCAAAAAGTAATGGTTGATAGTGATATGGCTTCACTTTATGAAGTTGAAACTAAAAGATTAAATGAACAGGTAAAAAGAAAATTTTCTCGTTTTCCTTCAAATTTTATGTTTCAACTAACTGAAATTGAGTATAATTCTTCAAGGTCAAAAATTGTGAACTTAAAGAATTTGTTTGAACTTAATAAACGATTTTGAAAATTGGAGGCGGCAAATTGCGATCTTAAAGAAAACTAAACTTCTTTTATATATTTTGGTTTTATAATCAATTGCGTAAATAAAAACCGTGTCATCAAGAAAACAGAACTCACAAAATTATAACCATGAAAATCTCGATAAACACCAAAATTGTGTTTTATCAATTTGAATTTTGAAGAGGAAATAGAATCTCTTCTAATTCTGTAAAAAGCCAACGGCTCTGGAACTGGTTTTGTTATTTTAATTTGTTTTAAAATAGTAAGCCATAATCGCCAATCTTGTCTTTTTTCTGTGGCTTCAATTACAATTTTTCCAAAATATTCAGAGTCGTAAATAGCCGTTAAATTTCCAACATAATTGCAAAAAAACAATTGCTTGTAAGTTAGGTTTAATGGAGCTTCAACCCTTTTGTTTAAAGCATTTCCATTTTCATCGATACAATCATAAAAACTAAAAGTAAACGGTAAATTGTTTGCTTTTAAAAACTGTATTTGCTTTTCTAATTTCGTCGAAATCCACAAATCATCGGCATCTAAATAAGCAATATATTTTCCTGTTGCTTTTTCTAAAGCCACATTTCTGGCGAAACCATTTCCGGAATTTTTAGATAATTTAAAAAGTTTTATCCGATTATCTTTTTCTGCAAAATCTTCAATAATTTTTACTGTGTCATCTGTTGATCCGTCATCTACCAGAATCATTTCCCAGTTTTGATAACTCTGTTCAATTACAGATTGTAATGTTGCCGTAACGTATTTCCCAGCATTAAATGTTGGCGTTATAATCGAAACTAATTCACTCATTAATATGCTTTTTTATCGCCTTTGAAAATATTTATTACCGTTTGAAAAATTATTTTCAAATCAAGAATAAGCGACCAGTTTTCGATATAAAAAACATCAAATTTTATTCTGTTTACCATATCTCTTTCTGTCGTAATTTCTCCTCTAAAACCGCTTACTTGTGCTAATCCGGTAATTCCCGGTTTAACGGAATGACGAATTATATATTTTTTTAACTTCTTTCCGTACTCTTTATTTTGTGACCAAAGATGTGGTCTTGGCCCTACAACTGACATATCTCCTAACAAAACATTGACAAATTGTGGCATTTCGTCAATACTTGTTTTTCTCATAAATTTACCAACCGAAGTAACACGCGGATCATTTTTTGAGGCTTCTTTCTCTGTTGTTTTATTTATTTTCATAGAACGAAATTTATAACACACAAATTCGTTTTCATCTATTCCTGGTCTTCCCTGCCTGAAAAAAACAGGCCCTTTAGATTCTATTTTTATTAAGATTGCTAATAATGGGCACAACCACGATAATATAAAAACAATAACAATCAGGGAGAACAAAACGTCAAAAAAACGTTTTAAAATTTTAATTGCGGGTTCGTTAAGTATCGTTTGTTTTAGAGAAAGTACGGGGAAAAAATCGTAATAATCAATCTTAAGGTTTTTTGAAAAAATCTCTTTTGTATCCGGAATAAACTTTATTATTTTATTATTTTCAAATGCAAAATCAATCAGGTCTTTCAAATATTTGTTTGACACTTCATGCAAGGAGCAATAAATTTCATCAACTTCATTTGCAATCACAAAAGGCTTTAGATCCTCTAATTTTCCTGTAATTTCCTGATTTTCTTTCTTATCTGAAAAGTATCCCAAAAAGCGATAACCATAATCTTTTCTTGTTTCAAAAAGGTTTTTTAACTGAATTGCTTCTGATGTAAATCCGATAATTACAGCATTTCTATAATTACTTCCTGTTATTATTCTGTATTTTTTTAAATAAAAAAATAATGAAAATTTAAAAACTGTAATCAATATTATTGCTGAAAACACAAATATTGCAATTGCTTTTTGACTAAAAACGGCCTGTTTCGAAAATGGAAAAAAAGCAATTACAATTAAAAGAAACAGAATTCCTTGTCTGAATATTTTTGAAGCAATTACAACTGGTGGCGTAAATCTATAAATATCATAAAATTTTATAGAAAAAGCAATTAAGGCCCACGCTAAATATTGATATAAAACGAATGACAAAATATTTGTAATCAATTCTTTAAACACAAAAAAACTCAATATACCAATTACCATCAGATCGATTAAAATACTGATTGGCCTGATATATTTTGAATATCTTCCTGTTTGAAACGCTGTCATATTGTTCTTTCTAATACTATTTTATGTAATTCGAAAAATCTTTATGCTCTTCTTTTGAAAGTTCTTCTTTAGAAAGTGATCTAAAATAATCGTACGTAATCTTCATTCCTTCAGAACGGTTTACTTTTGCTTCCCAACCCAATAATTCTTTTGCTTTTGTTGTATCTGGCTGACGTTGCAACGGATCGTTTATTGGTAAAGGATGATATACTACTTTTTGATTTGTTCCTGTTAGTTTTATAATTTCTTCGGCAAAATCTTTAATGGTGATTTCGTCAGGATTTCCAATATTTACCGGGTACACATAATCAGAATGCAGTAATCTAAAAATACCTTCGACCTGATCGTCTACGTAACAAAAAGAACGGGTTTGCATACCGTCGCCAAAAATCGTCAAATCTTCACCTCTTAATGCCTGACCGATAAAGGCAGGAATAACTCGTCCGTCATTCAATCGCATTCTTGGTCCATAGGTATTAAAAATACGAACAATTCTTGTTTCTACACCATGAAATGTATGATAAGCCATTGTTATTGATTCCTGAAAACGTTTGGCTTCATCATAAACACCTCTTGGCCCTATTGTATTTACGTTTCCGTAATATTCTTCTGTTTGTGGATGAACCAATGGATCTCCATACACTTCTGAAGTCGAAGCAATCAAAATTCGGGCTTTTTTAACTCTTGCCAAACCTAACAAATTATGGGTTCCTAAAGATCCAACTTTTAAGGTTTGAATCGGAATTTTTAAATAATCAATTGGACTTGCTGGTGAAGCAAAATGTAATATATAATCTAAATCACCCGGAATATGAACGAATTTAGTAATATCATGATGATAAAACTCAAAGTGTTCTAATTTGAATAAATGTTCTATGTTTTTAAGATCTCCTGTAATCAAATTATCCATTCCGATAACGTAGTAACCTTCTTTAATAAACCGATCGCACAAATGTGATCCTAAAAAACCCGCTGCTCCGGTAATAAGTATTCTTTTCATAATGATTTTATTGAACCTTCTGTTTTGCTGAAAGCTTTAAATATGCACAAATGTAATAAAATATCTGACCTTTTAAATTGAGAAAAAAATATTACTAATTTGTTAGATTTCGTTTTTTGACATATTATTAATCGCTTTGTTCTATTTTTACAAAACTAAATTTTACTTGTTTTGAAAGTTGTACATATTGTTGAAGCATTAGAAGGAGGCGTTTATACTTATTTTAGAGATTTGTCGAATTTCTTTGGAGACGAAGAAATCAATAAAACTTTAGAAACTACTATTATTTACAGCGAAAACAGAAACGGAGTTAGTACTCAAAAAGTAAATGCTGAGTTTTCAAATACAGTAAATTTGATTTCGATTGATATGGTTCGCAAGATTTCTCCTGTTAAGGATTTAAAGTCTATTTTTAAATTAACTAGTGAACTTCGAAAAATGAATCCAGATATTATCCATCTTCATTCCTCAAAAGCTGGAGTTTTAGGCCGGATTGCATATTTTTTCTTATTCACGAAAAAGAGAATTTTTTATACACCACATGGTTATGCTTTTTTAAGGACCGATATTTCAAAAACTTCTAAAAAATTATATCATACTATTGAGAAAACTTTTCAATGTGTATTTGGCGGAACAATAATTGCTTGTGGCGATACTGAATTTGAAATTGCTAAGAAAATAGGACTTTCGAAATTAGTCAGAAACGGAGTCGACATTCAGGATATTCTTCAGCAGTTTTTACCTCATCAAAATTCAAAAATAACCATCGGAATTGTGGGACGAATTACGGCTGCAAGAAATCCGGAGTTATTTAATGAAATTGCACTACGATTTCCTGATTTTGATTTTTTGTGGATTGGTGACGGAGAATTAAATCATTTGATTACTGCGCCAAACATTACGATTACAGGTTGGATTTTAGATAAAAAAAAGGTCTTTAAAAGATTAAACACTATTGATATTTACCTTCAAACTTCTCTTTGGGAAGGTTTGCCAATTGCTGTTCTCGAAGCTATGGTGCTTCAAAAACCTGTAATTGCAACTAATATTATTGGCAACAAAGATGTAGTTCTACACAATAAAACAGGATTTTTATTTGATCAAATTGATGAGTTAGATTCTTATTTTGAGGTCTTAAAAGACCCGAAAACCAGATCATTGTTTGGCGAAAATGCCTTACAAAGATGTCAGGAATTATTCGATACAAATCAAAATTTTAAACAGCTTCTGGATATTTATTTGGAATAACTTTTTGCTGCAACCAGTAACCGGCAAAAATTGATGACCAAAATCCGCTGAAGGCTATTCCGTCAAAACGAAGCAAAAAATCATCGGTTAAATTTGAAGTAAAGAAGATCATAAAAAACGAAAGTATAATGGCGCTTTTTAAATCGTAACCTAAAAACCCAATCGTAAATATATAAAGTAATACTATTATTGGACCAAGGATTCCGAATTTTAATAAAAAATCAAGAAACTGGTTATGCGTTGGGAATTCATATTTTGCCAAAAAATGCTGGTTGGTTTGTTTGTAATATTTTACTAATTCCGGTTTTCCGTCAGAAGCTCCAACTCCAAAAGGAAGGTTTTTTACAGACAATTCCCAAGCAGATTTCCATATTGATAACCTTGTTACGAATGAATTGAAAACTTTAATTTCAGGATGATCAATTTCGTCTAGTTTTCCCACTTTATCCATATAGGCAAATGTTGCTTTAGAATATTTCTCTTCCATGTATGGATTTTTTTGAACGAAGAAAAACAAAATTCCTGCTAATAAAATTAATACTGTTATTGATTTTATTGCAATGTTTTTTAAGTTGAATTTGTATTTTATCTCCAAAAACAAAACAATACCAAATCCCAACAAAACATTAAGCAATGCCATTCTAGTATTTACCAAAAGCACAAAGAAAAATGATAAAAGAAAAACAATAAGCTGGAGTATTTTTACCTTCTTTTTTTCATTTTTTTGAAAGCTCTGATATACAAAATACAAAGTACAAACCGAAACAAATGCCAAATGCATGTTTAACGCCGGTGCATGAATACCAATGCTGTCTGCAAATTGATATCCCATTTCCCATAAATCGATTCCGTTAAAATATTTATTAAATAATTCAGGATATACAACAATAAACCTAACGAAGAAAAACAGCATTAAAAGCGTTGTTGTAATGCTGTAAAACTGAACTAATTTTAGAAATTTTATACGTTGAAAATTACCAACTATAAAAATTGGGAAGAGCAGTAAAGAAGTACTTTTTTCTATTGCTTTGAGTCCTTTTGAAAAAGAATCGTTATTCCAAAAAAGCAATAATTCCAGTAAAATTGGTGATGCAATGCAAGCTATTAAAATGAGTGCTGTTTTAGTAAATTGAAGTTTTCGGACAAAAATCAAATTAAAAACTCCAAACAAAATAATAAGCAACGTACATGGTTTTCTGAAAATCATCATAATTGCGATTAAACACAGAAAAATATGGACTATTTTATTGAAGTTCTTTTCGGAAATATTCATAGTACAAAGCAAAATAAATTAATGGAAAAACACCTATTTTATGTCGGACAGCAGTACCCAAATCAGGTTCGAATACGCCTTGCACAATGAAAAAAGAAAAAAGAATTAATAAAACCATAAGTTCTTTTGCATACTTTTTTCTCTCTTTTAAACATTTAGAAAAACGAACTAATAAAATGTAAAACAATAAAAGCTGCCAAATTATAAACGATACAATTTGGGGAGAAAGTAGATGTTTTAAACCGTTTACAGGAACGTTAACCGTAAAAAATCCGTAAAAAACACTCACCATTTCTCCGTACCAGGTATCTGTTTTTACGGGAGAAACAATCATAGAATTTGCATCAGAAGAACCTATCCTGTCCTTATTGACCAATTCACGGCTAATTTCAGAAAGATATTTTCCTTTTATAACACCATGGCTAAATGATAAAAAAAAGGCAATCAATAAACCATAAAAAATGGTTGTTACCGTTTTGTTTTTAAAACTTATCAAACTAAGCAAATACATTCCGCCGCCAATAATAGGAATCATGGCAAAATAAGGGCGAAAAATTATCCCGAAAAACAACAACATTAAAGTGGTATATAGAATTGTTTTCTTTAGCGAAACCTCATCATTTATACACATAAAAACAATTGGGGTGACATACAAAAAAGTAATAAATTCTTTTGATGGCATTGAGATAAAAATGGCAATCATTAGAATTCCTATATAGACCAAAATGTTCTTGATATTGAGTTTTTCGAAGTTATCCGGAATTCCAATTTTGTACAAAACATACATTAAAACAGGAAATTGAATTAAGGCAATTACAGGAAAAGGCAAATAACGAAAACCTGAAATTTTATAGAGTAAAATCGAAACCGGATAACTCCCAATATATCCCATTTCGTGTCCTTTGTCATATATTATAATTGCGGTATCATAAAAAAACCTTGGAGGCAAAACAAAAAAAGCTGCAAACGCAACAACCAAATTAGCCATCGCAATAAGCAAAAATGCTGCGGTGCTTTTTTTAATACTTTTCTGCATACTTATTTTTATTTTAAAGCTCTGTATTTCTTGAACAAATTTGTTTTAATTCTATATCCGTTCAAAAAAAGTATCAATGCTTTGAAAGACAAATATTGATAAAAATTTACAACCTTATCTACTCTTATATTTCTTTTTCTCTGAAGCAAATAGTTCCAGGAAACTATATCTCCCCAAATATTTCTTCTTATTTTTGAAGATAGGACGTAGAAATCTTTTAAAATTACAACATAATTAAAAGCCCAATAATTTTCTATCGCCCGATTTAAATTTTCAGATTTTACTTTTGGTGTATTTAAACCATTTTTCACCATAAAATAAACATCTTCGATATGTTTTTCGGATACGTTCGTCGTTATAGATCCTTTCCTAACCTGACGGTAGATGTAAAACGATTTTGAATAAATACTGAAAGTGTCTATATAGTTCATTAATGTGCCGCACCATTCAATATCTTCAGATTTTCTTCCTAACGGGAAAAACAACTGATTATCTATTAAAATTGATCTTCTAATTACTTTATCCCAGGCAGAAGCGACATATAAATCATAATAAACCAAGTCAATTACCTGATCATCAAATTTTCCTGTGTTGTTTTTTATAAACCGCTGATTGTATTTGCAAATCACATCTTTCTTAGAAAAAAAACGGCTTTCTTCGTGAATAATCAAATCTGGGTTAGATTCTTCTATTAGTTTACTTAAGTCATTTAAAACATAATCTCCTGCCCAATAGTCATCGCTGTCCGTAAAAATAATATAGTCTCCTTCTGACTCTTTTAAACCTTGATTTCTAGCATCTGATAAACCTCCATTTTCTTTGTTAATCAATTTTATCTTTAAGAAATCTTTCTGGTATTTTTGACAAATTTGAAAAGAAGAATCTGTAGAACCGTCGTTAACTAAAACAATTTCATAATTAGAATAGGTCTGGCATACAATACTGTCTAAACATTGATTTAGATAATCCTCTACATTATAAACCGGAATAATAATGCTAAAAAAAACAGCTTTCTCCTGAATACTCATTTCCTTCATTATTAATTCAAAAAAACTTTTATTTTATCTTTTTGATAAATGATTACTGCCACAGTAAAATTCCAAAAAAAAGAACTCGAGACAAATGCTATTGCGGCACCATTCATTCCGTAAATAGGAATTAAAAATCGGTTTAGTGTAAAATTAATTATTACAGCAATTATTAAAATAAGCTGAAAAGCATGTTGCCTTCCCGTCATATTTAAATAAACAGGAGATGCCCCAAATGCTGAACAAACTCCTTGTCCGATTATTAAAATCAAAAATGCTTCTTTAGCTACAACATATTGATGACCAAAAAAAAGCAGAATATGTTCTGAAAAAAGGCACATTGCAATAATTACCGGAACTGTAATTCCGAAAATTAACCTCGAACTATTCCTTAATATTTTTGTCAATTCTGCTTTATTCTGACTGGAAAAACATTCTGAAATTTTAGCCGAAATTGTAATGTTAATAGATAAAATTACTACTGAAATAATAGTCATTAATTTAACTCCTATTGAATAATAAGCAACTGTTTCATCGTTACGATATTTTTTTAAAAACATAATATCAAAACACATTAATAAAAACATAGCCATACTACTTATAGCAATTGGATATGATTTAGAAAAAATCTCTTTTTTTGAAACGCTATATGTTATTTTTAAAATTGTTGTTTTTCTAAAATAACTTAAAACAAATACCGAACTTATAACTGCTAAAAAAACAAATCCAAAAAAGAAAATATCTACCAAATAAGCTTCTTTATGCCAATAAATTAAAACAATAGAACCTAAAATTAACGGTATATATTTGAGAATGTTTCTGAATAATTCTGCTATATAGAGTTTATCTAAAGCCCTGATAACTTCTGTATTTAATGTATAGAGTCCGTAAAAAAATAAGGTTGCAGCACCTTTTAGAAAAATAAGATATACTTCAGTATCTCTAAAATAATCGTTAATTATTTTGTTATCGATTATTAAAATTATAATTAATGTAATTACAGAAATTGCAAAAAGCATCTTTACCATTTTGGTATAAATATTTTTCAATTCTGCAAGCGCATTTTGACTGGCTAATTTTCCTTTAAAATATAAAATAGACTGATCAAAACCCAACAAACAAATGCTGCCAACTGCTAATAAAAAAGATCTTGCAAAATCATATTGTCCAACTAATTTAGGACTGTAAGATTTAGTCAAAAAAACCGTAAAACCAAATAACAACAGAACTCCAAAAATCCTTAAAAGCAAAGTAGCAAAGGTTTGTTTTAAAAATGGATTTCGAGATAGTCTCTCAAATATATTATTGATTTTCAATTGTTTTTTCATTTTGAATTCTCTGTTGTTTTTTATAAAATTTAGAGAATAAACTAATCACAACAAAAATAAAAATGAAGAAAATTGGAAACAAGAATTTATATCTGTCATTTGTAATTTTGCTGTCATTTATGTTTAACGTTGAATTAATTTCTTTAATTATTTTATCAGATCTAACTAGTTTTAGTTTATTTTCTCCCTGATCAATAACCAATTTTTGCTTGGTTTTTATAATGTCATTTAATTGGGTATTCTCATTATAATAAATTAGCTTATCATTTTTAGGTCCGTTTTTTACAGTATTAGCAAATCCGTTTAAAACTTCATCGATCTGAGCAATAATAGTATCGTTTTGAGCAATTTGCTGTTCAAGATTTTTATATCCGATTTGTTGAATCTTATTAAAATATTCTGAACTATTCAGGTATTTAAGCAACGGTTCAAGAACTTCTTTTTCATTTGTAAGGTTATCTGAAACAAAAGAAATAGTATGAAAAGTATAGTTTTTGCTGGTAATATTATCTTCTAAAACTTTCTTGACTTCGCCAACCTCAGCCATTAATTTTATAAGTTCAAGATTTTGTTCTTTATCTTCGATAAATTTATAAACGTCTGCTACGGGCTTAATTTCAATTTTTCTGATCATTTCCGGATGTGAAATTCCAACCACATTTTTTAAGAAAGCAGTATCACCCGAAACAATTTTAGCTTGTATCAAATCAACTTTTGAATACAAATAATCAACACTTCCAAAATTAGGGGTAACAATAACCTTATTTTGAAATGATTTTTTATTGATATCAAAATACCATCCAAATCCAAATCCGAGTACAACTAAAATTAAAATAACAATCCAACTTTGCACAAAAAACTGAATTGATCTAAAAACAGACCCATTAACACGATCAAAAAAATTACCTATACTTTTTGAAAGTTGAAAAATATCAATTTCCTGATCTCTATTATTTTGCGGTACATTTGTACTCATTTATGTTTTTATTTTACGTTAAAAATTTGTTCCAAAATTTTAATAGTAATCAAATAGGTTGGTTTTACGCCAGTCGTTCCAAGTCCTCCTGAAGCCAATGTACTTCCGGTTTCTAACGGATTATCTGAAGCATAATAAGCATAACGAACTTTAATATCGTGCGGTACGCTTTTTCTAATTTTTGATGCTGACTGAATTGCTTTCTGGTAATAAGAGCCTTCCATTTCAAGACCAATTACGCCCCAGGTCGATTCGTGAAAGAACTTTAATAAATCTCTGTTTTGCAGAGATGTTCCTAAAACGGTAACCATTGCTCCTTCAAAAACAGCAATGTCATTTCCTTCAAACATAGCGCCTGTTAATTCATTTTCAAAGAAATAATTATCAGCAGTTCCTTCATTTATATGTGCCGTCGGAATCATGATGTCGCCTTTTCCGCCTTCCAGAATTCCGGCTTTTCCCATTATAGAAACTGATTTGACGTTTAGCAAAGTATCTTTTTTATACGGTTTTAAAAGTTCATCGATTGTTTCGTAAGCCTGTTCACCAAACGCATAATCCATAACAATGATTACTGGTTTTTCTTCATTAATATTAGCATACGAAAATGTTGTTTTTGCCCAGTCAATCTTGGCCGTGTCAAAAATCTGAACATCGATATTTGTTCCTGAAGTATCCGGCAATGAAATCATTCCGTTTTTCAAGGCAAGTTCTTCAACCTGTGCCCTAACTTCTTTTGCTCCTGATTTGCTTAGTTCTTCATAAATAAAGAAATCCGATTTGTCCTTGAATTTTGTTTTCAACAACGGCGTTGCAAAAATAGAATTCATTACGCTGTGCATATTCGCACTTATTACGTGAATTGGTCGTTTTAAAAGATTATTTGCTTTTAAAACTTCCTTGATATTGGTTGCCCAGATTTCGCCGTGAATGTGGTGCCCTAAACGTTCTCTTAAAACCGGACTAAAAGTTATCGTACGTTTATTATTGTCTATTAATTCTTCGATCGCCAGTTTTCCTAACCAGTAAATAACATGCAGAAAACGGTCCGGAGCATTTTCAGAGCCGAAAGCGTCATAGATATCTAAAACTTCCTCAAATGTTCTTGCTAAAATATTGGCAACATGCGAGATCGCTTTTTCTTTTTCTATTAAAGATAATTTTTTGGTTTGCGTTACCGCTTGTTCCAATTTTAACCAATCGCGCGAAACCTCGCCGCCATCGTCTAATAAAACCCTGTTTTTAATTTTATGCGATTCGATAAAAATAAAAGTCAAATGTGTCAGGATATCATAAATGTCAGATCGACCGCGCGTGATTTCAACATTCATTTGTTCCTCATCAATTCGGTAACAATTTCTTCTTCTTTTTGGAGGAACAATGGCCTGAAAATGCGATTTCGAATATCCTTCGTCTGAAGTTAGATTAATGAATCGGCACTGCTCAATTCCTATTGGCAAACGTTCTATAACGTACAAAAGCCCGTTTAATTCTACTTTTTCTTCGCCTATATTTCCGTAAATTTCAGGTCGTAAAGCTAATAATGATTCGCGTAAACTATCGCCCGAAACCCCCATTGGTTTATAAAACCCACGGTTGAATAAGTGGCGCATTGTAATGTACATTTTTTCTATCGCTGCAGATGATTCCTGCGCTCTTGATCTTGATATATGTTTGGTTTCTTTCATGCTTTTATTTTAAAAATCTTCTTAAAGAAGATGATTTGAATTTTCGATTAAACGAAAATGGTTTTATTATTTATATTTTTCAAAATTAACTTCTACTTTTTGAAAATTTTCGTTTTCTGATAATAGTAAACTTATTTTCTTTATACATTCCTTATTATGATCTGACATTATAAAAGCAAAATCCCAAATGTCTTTTGAAATGGAAAAGAAACCCACATCTGAGCTCACTTCAATTAAAATTTCATCATTCATCCAAAGGTCACTAATTTTATCTATTTTAGCATTTATTGCTGTAATTGAATCTAGTAAATCGGTCAGGAAATATTCATTTTCAACTCCGCTAAATATTTCAATTAACAAATCCTGAGATTGATCACCAGGTCTTAAATGATATTTATATTTCATAGAAATCAATCATTTTTCTTCTATAATATAATTTTTTCTTCTTTTAATAATTCGATAAACTTCTCACATTCAATTTTGTTTTCACCATAAACGTGAATATAAAAAATATGTTCGTGTAACCAAATACCTTTTTTTATTATTAAATTTCCATTTGACATCCAGTAATTAAATTCATCATTTGATGCATTATAAATGGTATAGTTTACAATTAATTCATTAAAACGAACATCATCTAATAAATTAAAATAGGCTGGATATTCATATTTATTATTCCTTTTTATTAAATCTTGAAAAGAATAACTTTCGATAAATTTTTCAAATGAGGTGTAAATAATATTTACTGTTTCATTTACTTCATTATAAGTACAAATTTCTCCAGTATTAGATATTACAAACCAAAATTGAGCTGTTTCATGATCTCCACAATAAAAATAGTATCTATTGTCTATCAATAAATATTCAATTTCATTATGATTTAGAATATCCTTTTTAGAAATTAAAAAGGCATTAAAATTTGATGATTCATTATTTTTAATTTTCAATTCAAGTCCGGAAAAATTTAATTGAAATTCAATTATTTTTTCAAACTCCGGAATATTATATCTTTTAAAATAATTTAATAAATCATCTAAATCAATTACAAATTTTTTATTCCTTTTTAATTTTGTAAAATACTTGAAAGCATTATTTGATAATTTCATTTGCTATTTCAAATTATCCGCAATATCTCTATTATTGGATAATCTTGGGATCTTATTTTGTCCGCCTAATTTTCCTTGCGATTTCATATAATCCTGAAATCCGTTTTTAGAAACTTTCGTTACCACTACTTTTCTTAAAACGTTTCCGGTAATCAAATCGTCGTAATAAATGTTTTTCTTTCGCATTGCGTTGTCAATCGCTTCTGAAAAAGTCTCCATGTTTTCAGGCTCATTTTCAAATTCTACAAACCATTCGTGATACGGTAATCCGCCTGACGGATTTATTTGTGGCGCAACCGTAAATTCGTTTATTACTATTTGGGTATTCTGTGTTGCTTCTTTCATGGCGGTTTCTACTTCCGTAGCAATGACGTGTTCTCCAAAAGCAGAAATAAAATGTTTAATTCGGCCTGAAACTATAACTCGATGCGGAAACAGAGACGTAAACTGAACAGTATCACCAATATTATAACCCCAAAGTCCGGCGTTTGTAGAAACTATTAAAGCATAATTCACGCCTAATTCTACTTCGCCAATCGCGTATCTTTTTGGATTTTCTGTAAAAAATTCATCTGTTTTAATGAACTCATAGAATATTCCGGAATTCAATAACAACAACATTCCTTTTGCTTTTTGCGTATCTTGATAAGCAAAAAATCCTTCAGAGGCAGGAAACAACTCGATGCTGTCTACTTTTTTACCAATCAGGTTTTCGAACTTCGCTCGGTACGGCTCATAATTAACGCCGCCGTAAATGAAGAGATTAAAGTTTTTAAATATTTCATTAATTTTTTTTCCGCCGCTTTTTTCCTGTAATTTCTCAAAATACATTTGAACCCAGGAAGGAATCCCGGAAATCACACTCATATTCTGATTAATTGTTTCGTCTACAATGGCATTTACTTTAGTTTCCCAGTCTTCGATACAATTGGTTTCCCACGAAGGCATTCGGTTTTTTTGTAAATATTTCGGAACAAAATGTGCTGCAATTCCTGAAAGTCTTCCAAATTTAATTCCGTGTTTTTCTGTCAAAATTGGACTTCCCTGAAGGAAAATCATTTTACCATCTACAAAATCGGCATTTCCGGTTTCATGAATATAATGTAAAATGGCATTTCGCGAAGCTTTAATATGCGTAGGCATTGATTCTTTTGTTAACGGAATATATTTTGCTCCTGAGGTTGTTCCTGAAGTTTTAGCAAAATAAAGCGGTTTACCTTTCCAGAGAATATTTTCTTCGCCTAACTTAACTTTTTCGATATATGTTTTTAAATCTTCGTAATCCCGAATTGGAACATTTTTTTGAAAATCTTCAAAAGTTTTTATTTTATCAAATTGATGAGCAACTCCAAATTCTGTATCTTTTGCACTATTGATTAAACTTTTAAAAACTGCCAATTGAGTTTCAACAGGCTTATTGGCCCATTCCTGTGTTTGCTTGTATATTTTGCGGGCAAATATTTTTGCTGCTACTGATTTAACTGACATTTTTATAGGTTATTTTTTGGCATTTTTTGTTTTCTTCTTTTCCTTTTTCTCACCTGACTCCTTCTCTATTTTCGCAACTTCTTCTCTTAATTTAATTTCTGCTTCAGAAGTTTTCATATTAAAGTCCGGCGTTTCTTCTGTTTCTGATAAAATAGAATCTTTGTTGAATTTTGCATATTCTAACTGGCCATTTAAGACTTTTTGGATTCCTTTTATATAGGCTTCATTTTTCTTTAATGCAATCGCCAACGAATCTGATTTTATGGCTAATTCTGTTGCGTTCTTTTTTAATTGTGTAGAAGAATATCCAGGAATAAATTCTCTTAATGGTGTAAAGGCAATTATGAAAGTAGTTACCGCTATTAAAAATATGCCACCCAAAGAAAAAACCACAAATACATTCATTAAGGTAAGTTTGAACGAGAAAATCTCTTCAAACGTATCCACGTTCAAAATTACCAAGCGGTTTTTAATGAATAATTTTTTTCTTAAATTACGTTTTTTCCTTGCCATTTTGGTTATTTATACTCGCAAATATAATAAAATCGTCTTGCTGATACCTGAGAAAAATGAGGGAATACACTTATTTAATGATTTTATAAAATATTTAACGCTTTATTTTAATCCAAATCCTCTAGTTGTTCGTATATTCTATATACCTTTGCGGTACAATTAGAAATTAATTTGCTTCGGCTTTAAATATACAATCATGGGAAGATTAGGTCTTACAGAAATCCTCGTAATAGTAGGTATTGTGTTATTACTTTTTGGAGGTAAAAAAATTCCGGAATTAATGAAAGGATTAGGAAGCGGAATTAAGGAATTTAAAAACGCTGCTAAGGACGATCATACTGCGCCTGCTGTTAAAAAAGAAGAGGAAGAAATAAAATAATAACCTCCAACTTATTAAAAAACCCAAACGACAATTTTTGCGAATTGTCGTTTGGGTTTTTTTTATATCTAAAATTTCTTACTTTTATAGTCCCTAAATCAAATAAATAATAATTATGAAAAACCTACTTTTCGTTAGTATTGCATTTTTGTGTCTTAAAAGTTATGCACAAACCCAACCATTTCCTGCCAATAAGGTATATACAAATGGAATCATGGCAGCCAATAAAAATAGCCAGGATGCTAAAGCTAATTACGACACCTGGAAAATTAATTTTGTTGAAGCCTGCTCTAACGGCCGTTATCGCATAAAATTTGACGATTCCTCTAAAACTGTCTCCGAAGGAATTGGCTACGGAATGTTACTTGCCGTTTATTCCGGTGACAAAACATTGTTTGATGGACTTTGGCTGTATTACAAAGACAATGTGAATTCGAATGGCGTGATGAATTGGAAAATTAATGGCTGCTCTGGAATTGATGGAGCAAATGGCGCTACAGATGCAGAACTTGATGCCGCTTTCGCCCTTATTGTTGCCGATTATCAGTGGGCAAGTGCAGGAACAATTAATTATAAAAATGATGCTAAAACATTGATTGCTGCTATAAAAGCATATGAGGTTGAAGCGAACACTTTTGTATTAAAACCAGGCGATCAATTTGGCGGAAGTACGATCACAAATCCTTCTTATTTCTCTCCGGCGTATTACAGAGTTTTTGGTACTTTTACAAATGATGCAACTTTTTGGAATTCAGTTGCTGCAAAATCATATACCATTATTAATAGTAACTTAACAGTAAATAATGCTGTTGGCGGTTTAGTTTCTGACTGGTGCATGGCATCTGGCGCTTATTCTCCTACAGCTTCAGCAAATAATTATAATAGAGAAGGAAAAACATATACTTATGATGCCGCCAGAACTCCTTGGCGTATCGCTGTTGATTATGTATGGAACGGAAATGCCGATGCAAAAACGTATGCCAAAAAATCATCAGATTTTGTTCGTGTCACTCTTGGCGGATCTGCAAATATTAAAGATGGTTACAATCAGAACGGAACTTTAATAGGACAATGGCACAATGCTACTTTTGTTGGCGCATTTGCCTGTGCAGCAATGGCGGGAGAAAATCAAACGCATTTAGATGCTTCTTACACCGATTTAAAAAACCTAAATGAGCCAAACAATTACTTTAATCACACGCTGAAAACATTGTATTCGTTTTTATTAACTGGAAATTTTTATTTGCCTCCAACTGCGACTTTATCAACCGGCAATTTTGATATCGAAAAATCTACTGTTACACTTTTCCCGAATCCAAGCTCTGACCGATTTACGGTAAATGCACCTCAACAATCGACTATTTCTGTGATTTCTCCTTCCGGAAGTATTGTTCACCAGCAAAAAACAACTTCAGAAACAACTGAAATAAATTTGGCCAATCAAACTTCAGGAATTTATTTGATAAAAATATCCAATGATGATTTTAAAAGTGTTACTAAAAAAGTGATTTTGAAATAATCTAAAATAGAAACTCCCAAACTACAATTGTAATTTGGGAGTTTTTATTATATAAGTACAGTTTTGGAATTTGGAATTTCAAAAACTTGGGATTTTTTATAAAACCATCGTCAACTGAATTCTCTTTCTGTCTTCATCAACCTCTGTAACTTTAACATCAACGTGCTGGTGTAATTTTACGACTTCGTTTACGTCGCTCACAAATCCGGCTTTTAGCTGCGAAATATGAACTAATCCACTTTCTTTGATTCCGATATCAACGAAACATCCAAAATTGGTAATGTTGTTTACGATTCCCGGTAAAATCATTCCCGTTCTTAAATCTTTAATCGATTTTACGTTTGCATCAAATTCAAAAACCTTAGCCGACTTTCTTGGGTCTAATCCGGGCTTTTCAAGCTCTTTTATGATGTCTTTCAGTGTTAGTAAACCAATTTCAGGCGTAATATAGTTTTCGGCTTTAATTAAGGCTGTTTTTTCTTTATTTGCAATTAAGTCATTTACCGAAAGTTTTAAATCTTTTGCCATTTTCTCTACAACCGGATAAGCTTCCGGATGAACCGCAGAATTATCCAACGGATTTTTCGCATTTGAAATTCGGATAAAAGCTGCACCCTGTTGATAAGCCTTCTCGCCTAGGCGAGGCACTTTTTTTAGCTGTTTTCGGTCTTCAAAAGGACCATTTTCTGAACGGTATTGAACAATATTTTCAGCTAATTTTTCTCCTATTCCACTCACATAACTTAGTAAATGTTTACTCGCCGTGTTAATATTGATTCCAACCGAGTTCACGCAACGAATTACCGTATTATCTAATTCTTCTTTTAATTTCGTTTGATCAACGTCATGTTGATATTGGCCTACGCCAATAGCTTTCGGATCGATTTTTACCAATTCGGCCAAAGGATCTGAAAGTCGTCTTCCGATAGAAACCGAACCACGAACTGTAACATCGTAATTTGGAAATTCTTCACGCGCAATTTTTGAAGCCGAATAAACCGAAGCTCCAGCCTCAGAAACTATGAAAACCTGCAGCGGTTTGTCGAACGCGATTTTTTTTATGAAAAATTCTGTTTCTCTTGAAGCGGTTCCGTTTCCGATAGAAATGGCATCAATTTGATAAGCGTTTACCATCGAACGAATTTTTTTTATCGCCATTGCTTCCTCATTTTGAGGCGCGTGCGGATAAATCGTTTCGTTGTATAATAAATCGCCTTTTTCGTCTAAACAAACTACTTTACAACCGCTTCTAAATCCTGGATCGATTGCCAAGATACGTTTTTCGCCTAATGGCGGCGCCAATAATAGCTGCCCTAAATTGTTGGCAAAAACCTGAATAGAGTTTTGATCCGCTTTTGCTTTTGCTTCTTGCAACGTTTCATTTCCAATCGCCGGATTCAATAATCGTTTATAACTGTCTTCAATTGCTAACTGCAAATGCGCGGTTGTACTATTTTGTTTTTTAATGATAATTTCATCAATTACATCATAAGCTTCGTCGATATCAACATCAACTTTCATTTTCACAAATCCTTCGTTTTCTGCACGAAGCATGGCTAATAAACGGTGCGAAGGCGCTTTTGTCAAAGGTTCTTCCCAATCAAAATACTGACTGAATTTTTGAGCTCCTTCTTCTTCGCTTTTCTTTTTTACGACTTTAGTTCCAATCGTTGCTTTTCGTTGAAACAATCGTCTTAATTGCTTACGAACATAAATATTTTCGTTAATCCACTCGGCAACAATATCGCGGGCGCCTTGCATTGCAGCTTCTTCATTAATGACATTTTCATTTAGATATTGAGTCGAAATAAAATCGACATCAACATCATTTTCAGACATGATAATTTTTGCTAAAGGTTCTAAACCAAATTCGCGCGCTACATCTGCTTTTGTTTTTTTCTTCTTTTTATAAGGAAGGTAAAAATCTTCGATTTCTTGTAAATCAAAACTTTGCTCGATTTTTTGTTTCAATTCCGGCGTAAGTGATTTTTGTTCTTCAATTGATTTAAGAACGGCTTCTTTACGTTTTACAATCGTTTCGTATTCTTTTTGAAGTTTGGCAATTTGTTCAATTTGAACTTCGTCAAGATTTCCCGTAGTATCTTTTCGGTAACGGGAAATAAACGGAATCGTACAATCTTCTTCTAACAGTTGTACCGTTTTTTGAATGTTAATCGCTGCTGTCTGAACAGTCTTGGCAATGAATTGAATATTAGTCATTCTTCTTTTATTTGGATCACAAAGATGCAAAGTGTTTTACAATTTTTGCAATTTTTTTACTTATATTATTTTTTAGATGGGTTAAAATTAAAATAAATCTTTATAACATTTGAGTTCTAAATTTACTCCATTTTTTTTTGGGCAGGAGGTAAGAAGTTTTCTCCTGTTACTACACTTTTACCTGTTTTGTCTTCCAAAGCTAATCGGGCATTTTTTGCAATAGCTCCTCCTTTTCTACTTGCCTTAGCATTTTCTAAAAGTCCTTTTGCTTCATCACTTTCTGCAATTTGTCTGGTTGAAAGTTCTGCCAAAGCTGTAAAAATTAATTCTGCTTCCGACATGTGATCTCTCAAATTTTGAGATTCTAATCCTTTTACCTCTTTGTGTTTCTTGACAGATAATCCGGTCCATTCCTGATGAATAATATTGGTAAGCATCGCAAACTCATCCTTTTTTTCTACGCCGGATTCTTTCCAATAATCAGTCAATTTATTGCGCGTCTCCTGCCCGGTCATTCTTTGCTGAATCCATTTCTCGCTTCTTCCTAAATTTTGCCAATTTTCACGAGCGCGATCTAAACTTTGAGCCGGATCTGCCAATTCCTGTATTCTTTCATAACCCACTTTAGCGAGCCATTGTTTAAAAGGTTCTGCTTTTGGAGAAGGAATAGATTGAATTAAACGTAAAAGTTGTTCCGTATCAGCCACATCTGTCATTCTCTGTTTTCCATCTGATGCTTGCATTTTCAACTGTCCGATTTTATCGGACACTTCACTTCCTTCTTTTAAAAGTTTCGCTTTCAAATCTCCCCAATATTTTCTAGGTCTATCTGTTCCTGTTAAAATATCAATCACGTCAATTACTGAGAAATACCAAATTTCATTTTCAGCATCATAATGACTTCTTACTTTTTTTTGTTCAAACAATTGTACCGGACTCATTTTAATTATGAATTACATTATTCTTTTTTATTTTTACCACAGAACCAAAGTAATATCTTTGTTTGAATTTTTAAGCCAATGAAAGTTTTATTAATATCTTTTTTCGTTATAAATGGTGTTGCTTTTATATTAGCCGGTTACGATAAATATTTGGCCGTCAAACATAAACGCCGAATTCCGGAAAATACACTTTTTCTTTTAGCCGCGATTGGTGGGTCTTTGGGTTTATTACTGGCAATGCTTCTTTTTAAACATAAAACGAGTAAAACATCTTTTATTACGAAGTTTTCTGTGATTTTTTTAATTCAGATTGTATTGGTGATTGCCGGATTAAACAATAAAATCTAAATAATTGCTTTTATTAATAACCATGAAATTAGCTTCGGGATATGCTTTTGCGAATGCCGTCGGAATTTTTGCTTTTTTATTTTCATTCCATTTAAATTCAAATCCTTCAAGCTTGTCTGCTATTTCTTCTAACCAATCCATTTCTTGTTGATCATAAGTCCTCCAGAAATAATTATTGGATTTTATCTTCTGATAATTTTGTTTTTTAATTCGTTCATACGCTAAATAATTCTCCCATAAATCTCCAACATCATTTCTTGAATTGATTGAATTAAAATTATTAATGATAGCATTTCTAATTCCGTTATCATAAAAATACCATCTGCTTGATTTTACAATTTCTTTTCGCAAATTTCTACTAAACCCTTCAACTTTAAAAAGGATAAATACTTTTGAAAGTAAATCCAGATAGTTTACAACCGTATTCTTTGACAACTGTAATTGATTTGCAAGTTCTTGTACAGAAACCTCTTTACCTATTTGATAGGCTACTAATCGCAACAAATCATAAATTTTATCTGCATGTTTTATACCTTCAAAAACTAAAATATCTTTTAATAAATAGGAATTGACAATTTCAAAAAGATAATCCTTTTTTTCTTGCCAACCATCATATTGAATGAGTTCTGGATATCCTCCAAAAAGTAACCTTTCTTCTAAATTTTCAAGCGTTTGTTTATAATTTTCAATTGATGAAAATTCCATTTGTGCCAATGGAAATAAATAAAGAGTATTTTTTCTACCCACTAAAGGCTCGCCCAATTTATTGCTTAAATCAAACATAGATGAACCCGTTGCAATAACTTTAATGTTATCTATCGTATCTACAATTAATTTAAGAATTAAACCAATTTCTGGAATGTTTTGAGCTTCGTCGATTACTAATAAATCAATGCCAGTTAAAAGTCTTTTATAATTATTAACAGAGCGTTCTTTCAGTAAGTTTATATCATTGATATCTTCACCGTTAAGTTGTAAATAACTTTCGGATGGAATATCTGCTAAATAGTTTTTTATTAACTCTGTTTTACCAACACGGCGGGCTCCTAATAAAATTAGTACTTTATTAGGTTGAATCTTATTTTTAAATTCCTGAATTACAGATCTTTTTAAATAATTTTTCATACTAATTGACTTAAAATTAGAATACAAATATAATTAAAAAATATTAATTCAGTCAGTACATTGACTGAATTAACATTAATTCAGTCAGTTATTTAATCCAATTAACGTTAATTCAGTCAGTAGAAGAGGTTTTATTCGTCCTGAAGAATGAAATCTTTATTACAAGTCTTTCCAAAATCCGGTTGAATAGTACAATGGTTAATATGAAATTCATGAAACAAAACTTCTTCAATTTCAGTAACAATTTTATTAAAATCCAGAACCGAAATATTTTCTGTACAATCTAAATGAGCTTCAAAGTGAAGTTCATTATCATTTAAATGCCAAAGATGAATATGATATAAACGATGATTTCCGGTTACTTTATGAATTTTTTCGGCAATTTCTTCAATGTTTAAATCTTCCGGAGTAAAAAGCAACAACATTTTTGTAGACGATTTTAATAAATCAAAACTCATGAAAATTAAATAAATCGCGATACCTAAAGTAACTACACTATCAACCCAAAACCACTGGAAATATTTCATTAAAAATCCGCCAGCCAAAACAGCGACAGACGCCATCATATCTGTAAAAAGATGCAAATAAGCAGATCGCATATTTAAGTTATGATCTGCATCTTTTTTTATAATCAAAGCCGAGAATCCGTTAAAGGCAATTCCTAAAATCGATAACCAGATAACGAGATTAGAACTAATAACAACCGGTTCTGAAAATCGAACAATGGCTTCATAAATCAGGAAAATAGCAACTATAATTAAAGTTGCCGCATTTATAAATGCGGCAAGAATTTCGGCCCGCTTATAACCAAACGTACTCGAAGAGTTCGGTTTTTTTTTGGCCAATTTGTGCGCCACATAACTTAAAATCAAAGAAATAACATCACTAAAATTATGCAGCGCATCAGATAATAAGGATAAACTTCCTGATATAAATCCGCCAATAATTTGCGCAACAGTAATACCAATATTCAAAACAATCGAAATTGATAAATTTTTTCCTGTTACTTCGTGAGAATGTCCGTGATGATGGCTATGATTGTGGTTGTGGCCCATTTTTTATTTATTGACAAGCGATTTTGTTCACTCTGTTTTGGTGTCTTCCGCCTTCAAAAGCAGTAGTTAAAAAGGTTTCAACAATTTCTACCGCTTGCGGAATCGATGTAAAACGCGCCGGAATACTCACAATATTAGCATCGTTATGCAAACGTGTTAAATAGGCGATTTCTTTAGTCCAACATAAACCAGCTCTTACTTTTGGGTGTTTATTAACCGTCATTGCAATTCCGTTTCCGCTTCCGCAGATAACGATTCCAAAATCAGCCTTACCTTCAGATATATCATTCGCAACCGGATGACCATAGTCAGGATAATCTACAGAGTCTTCTGAGTCTGTTCCGTAATTAGTTACTTCATATCCTTTTGCTTTTAGCATTGCAACAATTGCTTTTTTATAATCTGGTCCAGCGTGGTCGTTTCCTATCGAAATTTTCATTTTATATACTATTAAGTTGTGTATTGCAAATTTAGCCAAAGAATCTCTTACGTTTGTATGTTTTAAAAAAAAGTTAGAGACGAATTGCACTTATTTATTCTTTTTAAGTTTATAAAAGACAATTTAACAAATGAATACAATTTGTAAATATTGGTGTAATTCGCGACAAAAGAACCTGAATTTATAACTCTCTTCATATCAAAATCTTATACGTTATTAACAATTTTAATAAGTTGTAATTATCTGTAAATCAATTGAGAATGTTTTAAGTAATTGTTAAAATTTTAGAATGTTAATACCAAAACCTAATTCGTTGATATTCAGTTAACTTTAAATTAACATTATTTGTTGATAAGTTAAGATAGAAAATTAGAAGTTTTTTTTGGTTGTGTCGAAAAAAAACCTAATCCAAAACCGGAATGAAAAAACCTAATAAACTTTCATGAATTTTTAGAAAAGTTATCAATATCAAAAATGCCATTTTCAACAAAAATCAACATATGAACTTATCTACAAAATGAATTGATTTTTGGTTGTTAACCGTTGTTAATTAAAATACAAAAAGTCTTATAAATTAATCATTTAGCAAAATATAAGTATGTTGATAACTCTATATAAGTAAGCAAAACTTCATTTCAATACATTTAAAAATAAATTTATTCGACATATTAACACACTATAATAACCATCAAAAATTAATTAAATTTAAAATTTCTTTTTTGTTGTATTTAATATATGTTGACAACTTTGAAAGTTTAAAAGCAAATTTATTTTTTTGAAATTGAAAAAAAGATTGGTTTAAACAATTTTGAGAGGATTATTAAGATTGTCAAGAATTTCCTGAACTTGTTCAAAATCGTTGGGATGAATTCTAAGTTTGATTCCACCGAGCGCCGAAGTATACATTGGAACGACAGAAAGTGTCATTTCGTTTTCAAAATAATACGGAATTTCTTCTTGTTCCAGTAAGTGTTTCAGAACTACGGTTTCGTGCTGATAATTGAATACGGCAATGGTTTTAAAGCTTTCCATAAAGGGTCTTTTCGTAAAGATAGGAAGTTATTTTTTTAATAATTTATTTGTTAAAATCTATAATCTGGTATCTTATTTGTAATTTTAACTTTTTAAGAAAAAGATTTATGAGTAAGAAAATTAGAAAGCCGATAAAAAACGAGAAAGATTTCTCAAGCAAAATAGTAAAAATTTTATCGCAAAGTCCTAATAAAGCATTCAATTATAAACAGATAGGAGCAAAGCTTGAACTTGATGATACAAAAAGCAGAAACCAGATTATTAAAGATTTAAAAATTCTGGCTGCTTCAAAAAAGATTATTGAAACTGAACCTGGCAAATATTTAGTAAAAGCGGTGAGTCAGGATTATTATGAAGGAACAATTGATATGACGAGTAGAAAAACGGCCTATTTTATTTGTCCTGATTTTACTGAAGATGTTTTTATTCCGACCAATAATTTGAATCGTGCGTTGGACAAAGACAAAGTAAAAGTTTACGTTTATAACAGAAGAAAAGGAAAAAGACCTGAAGGTGAAGTAATTGAAGTTATAGAAAGAAACAAAACAGAGTTTGTTGGAGTAATTGATATTCAGCCCAATTTTGCTTTTGTTTCTACGGCAAACCCTAAAATGTATACGGATATTTTTATTCCGAAAGACAAGTTTGGCGAGGCAGAAAATGGTGATGTCGTTTTGGTTACCATTGAAGACTGGCCAAAAAGAGCTGACAGTCCTTTTGGATCTGTGATTAAAGTTTTAGGAAAACCAGGAGAACACAATACAGAAATTCATGCTATTCTTGCCGAATACGGTTTACCATCAGATTTTCCGGTAGAAGTAGAGGTTTTTGCACAAAAAATAGATACCTCAATTCAGGAATCTGAGATTGCAAAACGTCGTGATATGCGTGATACACTTACGTTTACGATAGATCCAAAAGATGCAAAAGATTTTGATGATGCGTTGTCTTTCAAAAAGTTAGAGAACGGAAATTACGAAATTGGAATTCATATTGCCGATGTTTCTTATTATTTAGAAGAAGGAACAATCCTGGATGACGAAGCGTATCAAAGAGCAACTTCAGTTTATTTAGTAGATCGAGTAGTGCCAATGCTTCCGGAAGTGTTGTCTAATTTTGCATGTTCATTACGTCCGAATGAAGAGAAATATACGTTCTCTGCCATTTTTGAAGTTTCAGAGAATGCACAAGTTATTAACCAATGGTTTGGCAGAACAGTAATTTATTCAGATCAGCGATTTGCTTATGAAGAAGCTCAGTATATTATTGAAACAAAAGATAATACAATTCCAGTTGATGTTTCAATTACCGGAGAATCTTATGTTGTTTCAGATGAAATTACTCAGGCTACTTTAAAATTAGATGAATTAGCAAAGATTTTGAGAAAGAAAAGAATGGCTAATGGCGCTATTTCTTTTGATAAAGTAGAAGTAAAATTCAACTTAGACGAACAAGGAGAACCAGAAGGAGTTTACTTTAAAGTTTCAAAAGATGCCAATCATTTAATTGAAGAGTTCATGCTTTTAGCCAATAGAAAAGTGGCTGAATATATTGGAAAACAAAAGAAAACATTCATTTACAGAATTCACGATGAACCAAACGAAGATAAATTAATTGCGATGCAAACCGTAATTGCTAAGTTTGGCTATAAAATAGATTTCCGTAACAAAGGTGATATTTCTAAGTCTTTGAATGCATTGATGGAAGAAGTAAACGGTAAAAAAGAACAAAACTTAATTGATACTCTTGCTATTAGAAGTATGAGTAAAGCCAAATATTCGACAGAAAACATTGGTCATTACGGTTTAGCTTTTGATTATTACAGTCATTTTACTTCGCCAATTCGTCGTTATCCTGACGTTATGGTACACCGTTTGCTACAGTATTATTTAGATGCAGGAAAATCTGTAGACGAAGAAGTTTACGAAACTAAGTGTTTGCACTGTTCGAATATGGAAAGTTTAGCAACCAATGCTGAGCGAGATAGTATTAAATACATGCAGGTTAAATACATGCAGGATCATCAGGACGAAGAATTTCTGGGTGTTATTTCCGGTGTTACTGAATGGGGAATTTATGTTGAAATCGTTTCTAACAAATGCGAAGGAATGGTAAGAATCAGAGAAATAAAAGATGATTATTATACTTTCGATGAAAAACAATATGCTTTAGTTGGAGCTACTTCAAACAGCATTTTGCAATTAGGAGATGAAATTTACGTTAAGGTAAAAAATGCGGATTTAGTTAAAAAACAACTTGATTTTCATTTTTTAAGAAGAGCAGAATAATATTAAATTTAAAAAATTAGAGTATGAAAAAGTTAATTATAGGAGCTGCAATATTAGTTGCACAGTTGTCTTTTGGTCAGGTGACCAAAGATTTGGGAGATTTTGATTCTGTAAAAGTATTCGATAAATTAAGTGTAAAACTAGTTCAGTCGTCTGAAAATAAAATTGTTATCAAAGGACCCCGTGAAGCAGAAGTTGAAGTTGTTAACAAAAAAGGGTTATTAAAATTAAGAATGCCTTTTCCTAAATTATTATCCGGAGATGATCTGGATATTACTGTATATTACAAACATATCGAACTTATTGACGTAAACGAAGGAGCAATTGTTTCAAGCAAAGAAGCGATCAAAGCAACTGCTTTTAAAGTTAGTGCACAGGAAGGCGGTAAAATCAATGTTGATTTAGATGTTGAAAAATTAAATGTAAGCTCAGTTTCTGGTGGAGAAATTACTTTATCTGGTAAAGCTTCAAACCAGGATGCGAGTTTAGGGGCAGGAGGATATCTTCTGGCAAGTAAATTAACTACTGCTCAAACTAAAGTAAGCGTTTCTGCGGGAGGAAAAGCAGATGTGAATGCATCTACTCTTGTTGATGCTAAAGTTAGCGCAGGTGGCTCTATTTACATTTATGGAAAACCAAAACAAATTAATCAAAAAACGGTTTTGGGAGGTAAAATCGAAGAGGTAAAATAATCAAATTGTATTTGAATAATGATAAATGATATTTTAGCTGGACTACCATGGGGACTTTTTTTAAGTTTTATGGTAGGTCCAGTATTTTTTATACTATTAGAAACCAGTATTACAAAAGGATTCAGAGCGGCACTTGTCTTTGATCTTGGTGTAGTATTAGGTGATATTTTTTTTATAGGAATTGCTTATTTAGGAAGTTACAGACTTATTCAGAGTTTAAAAGATAAACCTGCCTTGTTTATTTTTGGTGGAATAATTATGTTGGCTTACGGTGTAATTTCTTTTGTAAGATTAAGAAATGAAGAAAAAATTGATGACGAAGAAATTGACCGCGATATTATAAAAAGAAACTATGGAAGTCTGTTTATAAAAGGGTTTTTACTCAACGTTATTAACATTGGAGTTCTTGGTTTTTGGTTAGCAGTGATCATTTCTGTGGGACCAAAATTAGAAATGCAAAACTCACGAATGATTACTTTTTTTACTTCAGTTATCATCACTTATTTACTTGTTGATTGTCTTAAAATATTATTAGCCAAACAATTAAAATCTAAAATGACACCAACTAATATTCTTAAAATCAAAAAGGTAATTAGTATTGTTTTAATGGTTTTTGGCGTTGTGTTAATAACTCAGGGTTGGTTTCCAAAAGAAAAAGAATTGGTTAGAAACGCTTTTGAGAAGATTGAAAAGAAGTAGTTAATAACTCAAAATATAAATTAAAACCTCTAAATTTTAGAGGTTTTTTTTATGTTTATGACCATTCATAATGACAAGATTGTGGAAAAATTAAGCATAAAAAACCCTTCAAATTGCTTTGAAGGGTTTAGAGTTATTGTCTGGATTCGAACGTAAATCTTTATCTAATTTTTTATAAAAATTAATACATAAAAAAACCTCCAAGTTTCCTTGAAGGTTTTAGAGGCATCGTCCGGATTCGAACCGGAGTAGGAGCTTTTGCAGAGCCCAGCCTAGCCGCTCGGCCACGACGCCGTAGTTGAACGGATGGCAAAAGTAACTAAAATCTTTAAAATTCAAAACTTTAAAAGTAACTATTTTAAAAAATTACTTCTTATTCTAAATTTAATTTTTAAATATTACCTTCTAATCTCTGTCATTTTTATAGTAACTGATTCAACATCACCACCAATAGGAGGATTTATTTTAGAAACAGAAACCGTTGTTTTTTGTATCATTTCAATCTCTGCCAGCACACGAATATTGATTCTTTTAGCTACATGTTCTAATAAATGAGCACGAATTGCCATTTCTTCGGTAACAATTTTGTTTAAATGTACATAATCAACCGTATCTGCGAGATGATCTGTTTGTGCTGATTTTTGTAAATTAGTTTTAATTTTTAGATCGACAGTATAGTCAGATCCAATTTTTCCTTCTTCAATTAAACAACCGTGGTATGAAAAAGTTCGGATGTTTTTTAGTTTTATAACTCCCATTTTTATAATTTTAATCTTGTAATGTTTGGATCTTGGTAATTGGATGTTACAGCTTGTACAGAAACTATTTTTTTGTTTTCATCAACTGTAAAATGGATTGTGTAAGGGAATTTTTTTAATGGTAAAGTTCTAACAACATTGTATTTTTCTTCGAAAAAAGGAAATGTCTTCAAGGTTTCCACATGATTCTGATATTCATTAAAGAATTTTGTTCACAAACCATTAGATAAAGATTCATAATATTCAGCAATTTCATCTACTTCTAAATCAGCTCGTACGAGAATAATTATTTCAAACATTTATTTATTCCATTTAGCGTTGAGTCTTTTTTTAGATTCTTCCCAGCTAATATAATCTTCAGGTTTAGCATTTTTAATACGATCTAAAACCATTTCTTGCTGCCAAAGCGGGATTTCGTTCGCTGTATTTTCGTCAATAGAAACATCTGGAACGTGTTTGAAAAAGCTAATAAAAGTTTCGTAAAAATCGTCTGGAATTGTAACAGTTAGTTGTCTCATAACTTTAATATTTATTCAAAAATACGAAGAATTTAGTTTCATGTTGAAAGTTTCAGGTTTAACGCCACTTAAGTAACTTTAAACCTGAAACCTGAAACCTTTTTTTTATCTTTGCTAAAATTACTATAAAATAATGGCATCAGAAGAGAAATCACTCAATTTTATTGAACAAATCATAGAGGAAGATTTAAAATCAGGTCTTTCGCAAACTAAACTTCATTTTCGTTTTCCACCGGAACCAAATGGATATTTACATATTGGCCATGCAAGTTCTATTGCATTAAATTTTGGTTTAGGACTTGATTATCAATCTCCTGTAAATTTACGTTTTGATGATACAAACCCTGAAAAAGAAGAACAGGAATTTGTAGACGCCATTAAAAAAGATGTTGAATGGTTGGGATATACCTGGGCAGAAGAACGTTATGCATCAGATTATTTTCAACAATTGTATGATTGGGCTGTTTTATTAATTAAAAAAGATAAAGCCTATGTTGATAGTCAGTCTTCCAAAGATATGGCGATTCAAAAAGGAACTCCGTCTACAACCGGAACCGATAGTCCGTTTAGAAATCGTTCTGTTGAAGAAAATCTAGACTTGTTCGAAAGAATGAAAAACGGTGAATTTGAGGCTGGTACTCATATTCTTCGTGCAAAAATAGACATGAAATCGACTAATATGTTGATGCGTGATCCTATCATGTACAGGATTTTACACAGACATCACCATAGAACCGGAGATGATTGGAAAATTTATCCAATGTACGATTGGGCACACGGACAAAGTGATTATTTAGAAGAGATTTCACATTCATTTTGTACACTTGAATTTTTACCACATCGTGAATTATACGATTGGTTTTTAGATCAAATTATTGATGAAAATCAGATCCGTCCAAAGCAAAGAGAATTTGCAAGACGTAACTTATCGCATACTGTTGTTAGTAAAAGAAAATTACAGCAACTAGTTAAAGAAAAGCATGTTAACGGTTGGGATGATCCAAGAATGTCAACTATTTCAGGATTAAGAAGACGTGGTTATACAGCTGCTTCGTTACGTAATTTTGCCAATACAATTGGTATTGCAAAACGTGATAATTTAATAAATGTATCAGTTTTAGAATTTTGTATTCGTGAAGATTTAAACAAAATTGCACCTCGTGTAATGGCTGTTTTAGATCCTGTAAAACTGGTAATTACAAATTATCCTGAAGGAAAAGAAGAGTGGTTAGAAGCTGAAAATAATCAGGAAGATGAGAATGCAGGTTTCAGAAAAGTACCTTTTTCCCGTGAATTATACATTGAAAGAGAAGACTTTTTGGAAGATGCCCCTGCCAAATATTTTCGTTTGACTTTAGGAAAAGAAGTGCGTCTTAAAAATGCTTATATCATTAAAGGTGAAAGTGTTATAAAAGATGCTGATGGAAATATTACTGAAATTCATGTAACTTATGATACCGATTCTTTAAGCGGAAGCGGGACAGAAGCAAGCCAAAGAAAAGTATCCGGAACCTTGCATTGGGTTTCAATCTCACATGCAGTTGAAGCAGAAGTTCGTTTATACGATCGTTTGTTTACAGATGAAGCTCCTGACAGTTATAAAGATAAAAATTTCTTAGATTTTGTGAATCCAAATTCATTAGAAATTGTGAAAGGATTTGTTGAACCAAGTTTAGCTACAGCTCAAAATGAAGAAAAATTCCAATTTCAACGTTTAGGATATTTTACGGTTGATAAAGACTCAACTAGCTCAAAATTAGTATTTAACAAAACTGTTGGATTGAAAGATGCCTGGGAAGAAAAAGGTAAAAAAGAAGAAAACAGCATCAATAATTCTTTAAAAGATATTAATAAATATTTTAAAGTTGAAACGAAACCGGAACGTATTGCGATTGAAAGTGCAATAGGGGAGAGCATCAAAAATGTTTCTAGTTTTTCTTTATTACAGAATTCACTAAAGAAAAATATCAACAATAATAAAGGTTCATTGTTGTTTGCTCAATTTATTTTGAAATATTCTAACTGGAAATCTTCTGATTTTGAAGAAGACGATATTAAAAAATTATATACCATGTCTCTTAGAAGTGAGTCGACTTATGTTCGATCTAAAGCGCTTTTAAATTTAAGAGATATTGAAGATTCAAGTTTGAGAAATCAATTTGAGAATGAAATTTTGGTTGCTTTTTCAAATCCTCCAAAAAATGCTTCTGAAAGAGAAATTGAAATTCTTGCAGAAATGGTAAAGAAATAAAATAAATATAATCTATTGAAAAGCGCTTTTTATAAGCGCTTTTTTTATTATTTAGTATTTCTATTGAAATTTAAAAATTAATAGATTTATTAGATTAAAAGTAACCTCCATAAATTAATTTTAAGACATTTTTTTAGTTCTTCCGAGTCATTAATCATCTTTTTAAAAATGATTAAACTGAAAGCTTTATTTTAGTTTTAGCTCTTATTTTGCGGTACTTTAGAGCTTATTAACAACAGATTGTTTATAACCTTGAAATTTCAAAAAGTATTCGAAATCTGATTCAAATTTTAGCTCAATTTAGATTTAATTTCTAAATTTTAGTTTTTTATATAATATCAATTCTAATGATTGAAATTTATATTTTTAAAGTATTTATTTATTATTAATAAAATCTATTAAAATTATTTATTTTATAAATTTAATAGATTAAAAGTGACCTTCATAAATTAATTTTAAGGCATTTTTTTACTTCTTTTATCTCTTAACTCATCTTTTGAATTATTGTTTATTTTTGAGCTTTATTTTAAATATAGACGGTATTTTTCTTAGTTTAACGGGTTATTAACATACAATTGTTTATAAAGTTGGTATTTTTATCTCAATACCAAAAGTCAGTAATGATTTTAATCAATTGAAATTTCCCATCAGGAATAAAATTGAAATTTCTTTAAAAATTCAAAAAGTATTTTTTTTTGTTTTTAAATGAGATTTCTAAGCACATTTCTTAAAAACAAATTTATGTTCTCATTTTATTGTGAATTGGTTCTGATAATATTTCAGCGTAAAAATATTTTTCAGGAGGATTTCATGATTTCAAAATTCCATAAAATTGATTTTGTGTATTATTTCAAATTTAGATTCAGCCTGACAAATTTTTAATCCTAAAATTTTAATTTATGAAAGTTCTATATTTTACGCTATCGATTTTATTTGCCAACATTGCAATTTCTCAAACGCATCAAATTACAAAACATAATGGGGAAGAGCTGGATGTTAATTTTATCAAACATGAAAATGATTTGATTCATTATTCTTTCAACGGAAGTTTTGAAGAACAGAAAATTAGCAAGCACGCAGTTTCACATTTAACCAATAAACAAACAAAGCAGACTCAAAAAATATCTGATAAAATTGTAGTCGACTCAAAATCTGATTATAAATTGGTAAAAGTTTTACCTCAGGAAAAGACAATTGGTTTAAAACAAGCAGCTAATTTTTCCGGAGTTTCGACCAGGACAAAAGGTGAACCGCCAATTGCAAATCAAAACCAAACTGCTATGCGAATCAAAACCAAATCAGCTTCAAATGGTTATCCGTTTGTTAGTATTGTCGAAAAAGAAGATGGCAAGTACGAAGCTATTGCCTATGTGTATTAATTGTATTGTTAAATATTAGTCAAATTATATTTAACTCATATTTTATAATTTCAAAAAAGAGTATCTTTATTAATCACTTAAATTTAATATCATGTCAAATAATTCAAATACAATTGCAGCTATTTTAGCCGCAGTCGCCGTTGGCGCAGCAGTCGGAATTTTATTGGCTCCGGATAAAGGTTCTAAAACCAGAGCGAAACTTAAAGAAGGTTTTAATGATGCAACGGATAATTTAAAAGATTCTTTTGGAGCCGGTTCAGATGTTCTTCGTGAAAAATTCACAAATGCTACACAAAATCTTGATGGTACTTTTGATGGTTTACTTTCAAATGTTAGCCAGAAAGCTGATGAAGTAATCACTTTTTTAGAATCAAAATTAGCTGATTTAAAAGCACAGAACGCTAAACTTCAGAAATAATACTAATCTATAAAAGCACAAAACTCTCTTATTTCATAGGAGATTTTGTGCTTTTTTTATAAAATTAAATACAAATATGGCTTTTGAAGAGTTAAAAGAGAACGTTGAAAATATTCAGGATCAGACTAAAGTTTATCTTGAAAGTCATTTGGCGTATTATAAGCTTTGGGGTTTTAAGGTTGCAATGAAATCAACAACTTTAATTTTTAAGTTTACTTTGATCTTATTGTGTTTTAGTATGGTTTTGCTTTTTGGATCTTTTGCTGCAGCTTATGCTTTTGGAGCTTTATTTGAAAGTACCGCACTTGGATTTTTGGCAGTAGGAGGGATCTATTTTGTTTTTACAATTTTACTTTTTTTCATAAAAGATAAATTTGTAGAAGGCCCGATATTAGAGAAATTTTCAGAAATATTTTTTAATGACTAATTTATGGAAGTAAAAAAATACGCATCATACGCTGAAATCGAAAGAGATTTAGAAATTTTGAAATTAGAAAAAGAGATTAATTATCATAAATTGGTTTTGAGTTTTCAGAAAACAAAAGAAAGTATTACACCTCAAAATATTGTTGGAGGATTATTTTCTTCATACAAAGATTACTTTTCAATTTCATATCCAAAAATTTTACAAGCAATTTTACCATTTATAATCAATTGGTTTATTAATAAAAAAAGAGGCAATTAAGCCTCTTTTCTTTTTATAATTATTGTGGTTGTTCCGTTTGAATATCATCTTCATAACCAGATTGAAGTGGTTCTATCTTTTTAGGTTTTTCGATTTTTTTATTGTTTTTCTTCATCATTTCACCAACTTGGTTTGAGGCTGAAAATGATGCAACCATATTATTCAACATATCACTTCCGGCTTGTGGAGAGTTCGGTAACAAGATTAAATTAGAATTTGCATCAGCTCCAATTGCCTGTAATGTATCGTAATGTTGCGTTACAACAATTAAAGCAGAAGCTTCCTGAGAATTTATACCAACACTGTTTAAAACTTCAACACTTTCTACCAAGCCTCGTGCAATTTCACGACGTTGATCTGCAATACCTTGACCTTGCAGACGTTTACTTTCTGCCTCAGCTTTTGCTTTTGCAACGATTCTAATTCTTGAACTTTCAGCTTCAAATTCTGCAGCTGTTTTTTCTCTGTCGGCAGCGTTGATTCTGTTCATGGCATTTTTTACCTGAATATCCGGATCAATATCTGTTACCAAAGTATTGATAATATCATAACCATAAGTAGTCATGGCTTCATTCAATTCTCTTTTTACTGCAATTGCGATATCATCTTTTCTTTCAAAAACGTCGTCTAATTTTAGTTTAGGTACTTCGGCACGAACGACATCAAAAACATAAGCCGTAATCTGATCGTGTGGATATTCCAGTTTATAAAAAGCATCGTATACTTTTTCCTGAATAACTTTAAACTGAACCGAAACTTTCATTTTGATAAAAACGTTGTCTTTCGTTTTCGTTTCGATGATAACATCTAACTGTTGAATTTTTAGATTTACACGTCCGGCAACTCTGTCAACAATTGGAATTTTTAATTGTAATCCTGAATTTCTTACGCTGTGAAATTTCCCAAATCTTTCGATTACTACAGATGATTGTTGTTTTACTGTAAAAAATGAAGACATTAAAATAAAGAAAGCGAAGACCAGAAAGATAATAAATGCTGTACCCATGATGATATTGATTTAGATTTTATGATCCGGTAAATTACGAATATTCTGCTAATTTCAATTTTTTAAACATAAAAAAACGCTAAGCACATTATTAAAATGATCTTAGCGTTTATTGTTTTTAGTTGTAATTCTTTATAAAGTAGCAATCGCTTTCTGAATTCTCGAAATAGTTTCTTCTTTTCCAATGATTTCAACAATGTCAAATAGGTGAGGGCCTTTAAGAGCTCCTACCAAACTCAAACGGAAAGGCTGCATCACTTTACCCATTCCAATTTCATTTTTAGTTAACCAGTCTTTTACGATCGCTTCAATATTTGCTGAATCAAAACCATCAATATATTCAAGAGTCGAAATCAATTCCTGTATCAAAGCCGGTGTTTCTTCCTTCCAGTTTTTACTTGCTTTTTCATCATAAGATGTTGGAGCCTGGAAAAAGAAATCAGTTAAATCCCAAAATTCAGAAACGAAATGAGCTCTTTCTTTAATCAAAGAAACGATTCTTGTAACATCAAATTTAGAAATATCAACACCTTTTTCTATCAAAATAGGAGTGAAGTCTTTCGCTAAATCAGCATCATTTTGTTTGATTAAATATTGGTGATTAAACCATTTGTTTTTCTCCGGATCAAATTTAGCACCAGATTTATGTACTCTGTTTAAGTCAAAAGATTCTACCAATTCTTCTAATGAAAATAATTCTTTATCAGTTCCGTCATTCCAACCTAACAAAGCAAGAAAGTTTACAACTGCTTCAGGGAAAAATCCTTTCTCTCTGTAACCGGATGAAATGCCATCTTCCGTTTTCCATTCTAAAGGAAAAACAGGAAATCCTAATTTATCACCATCTCTTTTAGATAATTTTCCGTTTCCAACAGGTTTTAAAATCAAAGGTAAATGTGCAAATTCCGGAGCATCCCAACCAAAAGCTCTGTATAATAAAACGTGAAGCGGCATCGATGGCAACCATTCTTCACCACGAATTACGTGTGAAGTTTCCATCAAATGATCATCAACAATATTAGCTAAGTGATACGTTGGCATTCCGTCACTTTTAAATAAAACTTTATCATCAAGTAAACTCGTTTCAAATTTTACATCACCACGAATAATATCTTTAAGGTGTAAAGTTTCATCAACCGGAGTTTTAAAACGAATTACATAATGTTCTCCATTTGCAATTCTTTTAGCAACTTCTTCAGCAGAAATTACAAGAGATGTATCTAATTTTTCACGGATAGTATGATTGTAAATAAACGTTTTTCCTTCGGCTTCTTGTTCTTTTCTCAAAGCATCAAGAGTTTCCGGAGTATCAAAAGCATAATACGCCCAACCAGAATTGATCAATTGATCAGCATAAGTTTGGTATAAATCTTTGCGATCACTTTGTCTGTACGGACCAAATTTTTCGTTTTTACCAACGGTTTCTTCGGGAGCAATTCCTAACCATTCTAATGCTTCCATAATATAAGCTTCGGCACCAGCAACAAAACGAGTCTGATCTGTGTCTTCAATTCTTAGATAAAAAATACCATTGTTTTTTTTGGCAAATAAATAATTAAATAGGGCAGTACGAACTCCGCCAATATGTAATGGTCCAGTCGGACTTGGTGCAAAACGCACGCGAACTTGCTTTGACATTTGTTTAAATTTTGATGCAAAGATACAACTTTAGATAAATTCCAATTTTTTAAAATTCTAAATTCCAATCTGAAGTTTAGCTTGGAATTTGGATTTTATTTTTTTTGGAATTTGAGTCTCAATAATTACTACTTTTATGGGTTATAATCAAAACAGATTCAAATTGAAAACAACATCTGCCATATATCAAAAGTTAGAGGCTTTTATTAAAAAATATTACACGAATGAATTGATAAAAGGAATACTTCTTTTTATCGGTTTTGGATTAATTTATTTTTTATTCACGCTTTTTATTGAGTATTTCCTTTGGTTAAAACCATTAGGAAGAACCCTTTTATTTTGGATATTTATAGGAGTAGAAGTTTTTCTTTTGTTTCGATTTATATTGTTCCCGATTTTTAAGTTGTTCAAACTTCAAAAAGGAATCGATTATAATCAGGCTTCTGCCATTATCGGAAATCATTTTACAGAAGTAAGTGATAAACTAACGAACTTTTTACAGCTTTCGGCTTCTGAGAATTCAGCAGAAAGTTCAGAGTTGATGCTGGCATCAATAGAACAAAAAGCAAATTCTTTGCAGCCAATTCCATTTGGTAATGCTATTAATTTTAATTCAAACAAAAAGTATTTACCATTGGCTTTAATTCCAATTTTGCTTTTTGCCGTGTTTTATATTTCAGGAAACAGCAATATCATTTCTCAAAGTTTAAATAGAGTAGTGCATTTTAATGCTACATTTTTACCTCCGGCTCCTTTCAAATTTGTTGTTTTAAATGAGAATTTGCAAACAGAACAAAACAAAGATTTCGTTATAAAAATGGAATCTATTGGAAACGTAGTTCCGGAAAATGTAATGATTCATATTGGTAATGAAAGTTATTTTATGGAATCTTCTCAACCGGGAAAGTTTGAATTCAAGATTGAAAAACCAGTAGATAATGTTTCATTTTCTTTTGAAGGAAATTCAGTTTCATCAGAAGAATATGAATTGAAAGTAATCACGGTTCCATCAATTGCCAACTTCGAAATGGTATTAAATTTTCCATCATATCTGAAAAAGAAATCAGAAACCATTCAGGGAACAGGAAATGCAATCGTGCCGGAAGGAACTTTAGTGACCTGGAAAATGAATACACAATCGACTCATGAGATTGTTTGGAAAGATGAAAACGCAACTTTAAAGTTTAATAAAGCCGAAAACGAGTTTAAATTGGCTAAAAATATCAGTCAAAATACAGAATATCAAATTCTTACTTCTAATAATAAGGTTAAAAACTATGAAAAATTAGATTATCAGCTATCTGTTATCAAAGATCAACATCCAACAATCACAGTTTCGCCTGCACCAGATAGCCTGAAGTTAGATAAAAATTATGTTCTCGGAAGATTAGGAGATGACTATGGTTTGTCAAAATTGCAAGTTGTATTCTATGAAAGAAACAAACCAAATACTGCAAAGCGTGGAACCATTCCTGTAAAGCAAGCCGTATTCGATCAGTTCGTTTTTTCGTTCCCAAGTAATTTACCAGTTGAAGAAGGAGTTTCTTATGAATACTATTTTGAGGTTTTTGATAACGACGCACCTCATGGTTTTAAGAGTACAAAGTCTTCTGTTTTTTCAGACAGAGTTTCGACCACAGATGAAGTTCATGATTTAGAATTGCAACAACAAAATCAGAATATAAATAGTCTGTCTAAATCTCTGAAGAATCAGGAAAAGCAATTATCTGAAATGGATAAGATTAAAAACACAGGAAAAGAAAAAGAGAATTTAGAGTTTAAAGATCAGCAAAAGATCAATGATTTTATCAAACGTCAGAAACAACAAGACGAATTGATGAAGCAATTTGCTGAGAAAATGAATAAGAATTTGGATAAATTCAAATCGGAGAAGAAAGATAAAACGGCTGATGATTTGCAGAAAAGATTGGATAACGCCGAGAAAGATTTGGAAAAGAATCAGAAGTTAATGGATGAATTGAAAAACTTAAACGATAAATTACAAAGTGAAGAGTTGTTCGATAAGATGGAAAAGTTCAAACAAATCAGTAAAAACCAATCTCGTAATCTGGAACAATTGGTTGAACTAACCAAACGTTTTTATGTAGAGAAGAAAGCAGAGCAGGTTGGAGAAAAATTAAACAAACTTTCAGAACTACAAGAACAGCTTTCGAATAAAGAAAAAGAAAACACAAAAGAAAAACAAGACGATATCAATAAGTCGTTTGACAAGATTCAGGAAGATTTAAAAGACCTGAAAGAAGAAAATAAAACATTAAAATCTCCTTTAGATATTCCATCTGATGCTTCAAAAGAAAAAGATTTAGATGAAGATTTAAAAAAAGCTTCTGAAGAATTAAGTAAAAAGAATACATCTTCGGCTAAGCCAAAACAAAAAAGTGCTGCCAAGAAAATGAAAAGCATGGCGCAGCAAGTGCAGTCGAGTATGGAAGGCGGCGATCAGGAACAACTTGAAGAAGACGTTGCCATGTTGCGTCAAATTCTGGATAACCTTTTGGCATATTCATTATCTCAGGAAGATGTGATGAAACAATTTAAATCTATGAAACTGGGTTCTTCTGCTTATACAAAGAACATTAAAATCCAGCAGAATTTAAAACAACAGTTCAAACATGTTGATGATAGTTTGTTTGCATTGTCATTACGTAATCCAAAAGTAGCTGAAGACGTAACCAAGGAAATTGGAAACGTACAATATAATATAGACAAAGCGATTGAAACGTTGACCGATGTTCAGGTTCCAAAAGGAGTGTCGCATCAGCAATATGCGACTTCATCTGCAAATAAGTTAGCCGATTTTTTAAGTGATTTATTAAACAACATGCAGATGTCGATATCGAAACCGGGACAAGGAAAACCAAAACCTGGAGACGGACAAGGAATGCAATTGCCGGATATTATTCAAAAGCAAAAAGGTTTAGGAGAGAAAATTAAAGAGGGAATGAAAGAAGGAGATAAACCGGGTCAAGGTCAAAGTGGTAAAAGCGGTGAAGGTAAAGATGGAAAAGAAGGACAGGGGAAACAAGGTCAAGGAAAAGAAGGACAAGGTCAGGGTAAAAGTGGTCAGGGTAAAGATGGAAAAGGAGGTCAGTCTGGTGAAAAAGGAAATGATGGAAAAGACGGGAATGATGGAGAAGGAGATGCTGAAAAGATAATGGAGATTTATAAAGAGCAAGTAAAACTTCGAGAAGCATTGCAAAAAGAGTTAGCTAAAAAAGGATTGGATGCGCAAGGAAGATCTGTTTTAGAACAAATGAAACAATCAGAAAAGCAACTTTTAAATAAAGGATTCAAGAATGAGAACCTGCAACGTATACTAAATATTCAGCAAGAATTATTAAAATTGAACAATGCAGTTCAACAACAAGGTCAGGATACGAAGCGAGAATCTGAAACAAATAAGGCTGAATTTACCAATCGCACGAATGCTCTACCAAGCTCGTTATTGGAATATTTAAACAGTGTGGAGATTTTAAATAGACAATCACTACCTTTGCGCTCGAATTTTAATCAAAAGGTTCAAGAATATTTTAATACAAAATGATCGACTTTAATTACGAAACGGAATTTACTTTAGACAACGAACAAGCCTTTTCTGATTGGTTGAGTGCTGTAATCGTTTCAGAAAACAAAAACGAAGGAGAGATAAATTATATATTTTGTGATGATGAATATCTTCATAAGATAAATGTAGAATATCTTAATCACGACACATTAACAGATATTATCAGTTTTGATTATACTGTTGGAAACGAATTGAACGGAGATATTTTCGTTTCTGTTGAAAGAGTAAAAGACAATGCAAACGACTTTAATGTTTCTTTTGAAGAAGAATTAAAACGAGTTCTTGCCCACGGTATATTACATTACTGTGGATATAAAGATAAAAGTGAAGCAGACGCTGAATTAATGCGTTCTAAAGAAGACGAGAAAATTGCAATGTTTCACGTGGAACAGTAAAGGTTTGTTTCAGGTTTTTCTTTGTTTCAGATTTTAAGTTTAGATTACAACTTATATGTTCCACGTGAAACATATATAAGTTTTAGGTTTTAATTTTGCATACGTTTCACGTGGAACGTTTTTTTAAGTTTTAAATCTTGAAACAAATGATATGTTCACGTGGAACATATTTGTTTTATTTTGAATTAAATTTAAGTGTTCCACGTGGAACTTTTAAATCTAACTTGAGATATTTGTTATTAATAATGTTTCACGTGGAACAAGAAGTATTTAATTTTTTAAGTTGATATTATTAGGTGTTCCACGTGGAACTTTTAGATCTAACTTTAAACCTGAAACTTGAAACAAAGAAAAACCTGAAACAAAAAACACCGTTCCACGTGGAACAAAAAGAAAATAAAGTTAATTCTGAGAACCGACTTAAACGGTTTCCCAGAGAATAAAAAATAAAATGTTTTTAGAAGAATACGATGTTATTGTAGTTGGTGCAGGTCATGCCGGATCTGAAGCTGCAGCAGCGGCTGCAAATTTGGGATCGAAAACTTTATTGGTAACAATGAGTTTGCAGAACATTGCCCAGATGTCTTGCAACCCAGCGATGGGAGGAATTGCAAAAGGACAAATTGTGCGTGAGATTGATGCGCTTGGTGGATACTCAGGAATTGTTTCTGACCGAACTGCAATTCAATTCAAGATGCTGAACAAATCAAAAGGACCTGCAATGTGGTCGCCAAGAGTTCAAAGTGATCGAATGCGTTTTGCCGAAGAATGGAGAATGATGTTGGAGGGAACTCCAAATTTGGATTTCTACCAGGAGATGGTAAAAGGTTTGATTATCGAAAATGGAAAGATAAAAGGAATCAGAACTTCGTTAGGAGTAGAGATTCGATCTAAATCTGTTGTCTTGACAAACGGAACTTTTTTGAATGGTTTGATTCATATCGGAGAAAAACAATTCGGAGGAGGTAGAGCAGGCGAAAGTGCCGCAACCGGAATCACCGAAGATTTAGTTGCTGCAGGTTTTGAATCTGGAAGAATGAAAACAGGAACGCCGCCACGAGTTGATGGACGTTCTTTGGATTATTCTAAAATGAACGAAGAAAAAGGAGATGCAAAACCGGATAAGTTTTCTTATTCGGATTTAACCGTTCCGCTAACGCATCAAAGATCTTGTCACATGACATATACGTCATTGGATGTTCACGATATTTTGAGAGAAGGATTTGATCGTTCCCCAATGTTTAACGGAAGAATAAAAAGTCTTGGGCCAAGATATTGTCCTTCGATAGAAGATAAGATAAATCGTTTTGCAGATAAAGAACGTCACCAATTATTTGTAGAGCCTGAAGGTTGGAATACTTGTGAGGTTTATGTAAACGGATTTTCAACTTCGCTTCCGGAAGATATTCAATTTAAAGCTTTGAGCTCTGTTGTAGGATTTGAGAAAGTGAAATTCTTTCGTCCGGGTTACGCAATCGAATATGATTACTTTCCGCCAACGCAATTGAAACATACTTTAGAAACGAAGTTAGTTGAGGGTTTATATTTTGCCGGTCAAATTAATGGAACGACAGGATATGAAGAAGCAGCTTCGCAAGGTTTGATGGCGGGGATTAATGCGCATTTAAAAGTGCATGAAAAAGCGCCGTTAATTTTAAAACGTGACGAAGCGTATATCGGAGTTTTGATTGACGACTTAATTACGAAAGGAACGGAAGAACCATATCGAATGTTTACATCAAGAGCAGAGTATAGAACTTTGCTTCGTCAGGATAACGCCGATTTTAGATTGACCCCAATGTCTCACGAAATTGGTTTGGCTTCTGAAACGCGTTTACGCAGAATGGAAAAGAAATTGAATGAGTCTGAAAAGATGGTTGCGTTCTTTAAAGAAACAAGTGTTTCGGTTGCAGAAACAAATCCTATTTTAGAATCGAAAGAAACAGCTCCAATTACACAAGGTGATAAAATGTTTAAAGTTTTTTCACGTCCGCAAATTGATTTGGAGGATATGATGAAATTTGAAAAAGTAAAAGAGTATATTGAATCGAATGATGTTGATCAGGAAATTTTGGAGCAAGCCGAAATTCAGGTCAAATATTCTGGTTATATCGAAAAGGAAAGAAATAACGCTGATAAGCTAACTCGTTTAGAAGAAGTGAAAATTCCCGAGAATTTTGATTACAATAAAATCAAATCAATGTCAATTGAAGCAAAACAAAAATTGAGCAAGATTCGTCCTGTGACAATTTCTCAGGCTTCAAGAATAAGCGGAGTGTCACCAAGTGATATTTCCGTGCTTTTGATTTATATGGGACGATAAGAATTTTAGATTTCTGAGTTTAGATTTTAGATTGTTTGTTGTGATGTTTAATTGCGATTGTTCCACGTGAAACTATTTTGGATTATTTTAGATCATTTATGAATCTAAAAATTGATTAGTTCCACGTGGAATTGTTAGATTGTTTAAATCTGAAAATGTATTCAATTTATAGACATGCATTATCATGTAGAGATGCACAGCAGTGCATCTAAAACAAAGTATATAATTTGCTAAAAGGTCTATTGAAACAAAGACGAATAGCAGTGCGTCTCTACAATAAAAAAATAATTGTTTGATGTTCCACGTGAAACTTATCATTTCATTATATTAAACTGTCTTGAAAAATTAAACACATAGGAAACGGATTTACATCGTAAAGACGCAGATAAAAACTGTTTCTTGTTTAGTATTATATTTGCAATTTGAAAGATCGGTTTTTATCCGCTTTTTCGCTTTTAGGGAATCCGAGTCATCTGAGTTCGATAGTTTATATTTGAAATTGTTCCACGTGAAACGATTTAATTTTTTTGATCTTTTAGTTCATCTAAAATCATCAATCTAAATCAAAAATTCCATTTATGAGAATTGTTGAAACAGAAATTTTATCAGATAAAGAAAAAGAAGTTTTACGTGAACTTTGGAATGAAGAATATCCATCAAGATTGAATTGTAAAACTATGGCCGATTTTGAACTGTACTTAAATGGACTTTCAAATACAAAGCATTATTTACTCATCGATGATTCTGAAAAAATCAACGGATGGGCTTTTACATTTTTAAGAGAAAATGAAGATTGGTTTGCAATAATTTTAGATTCTCAAGTACAAGGAAAAGGAAATGGTTCACTTTTGATAAATGAATTAAAAAAGAATAATACAAGTTTGAACGGTTGGGTTATTGATCATGAAAATGAAGTAAAACAAAATGAAACTTTTTATAAATCGCCAATGCCATTTTACATCAAAAACGGTTTTACAATTTTGACTGAAATAAGAATTGAAAATGAAAAAATGTCGGGCGTAAAAATAAATTGGACACGATAAATAAAACATAGAAATAAACAAACCCTAAAAATGAAAATTTTCACTTTTAGGGTTTGCTATAGAATTAAACCAAAAAACACTTAAAATTAAAAATGGACGTTTTAAATAAAAAACATTTTCTTACTGTAAAAGACCATTCTGTTTCTAAAGAAATTTTCGATTTGTATTATGACGAAAATTTAGACATGTTGATTACATCTCCGCAACCCGATTTAGAAAATTTGGGAAGATATTACGAAAGCGAAGATTATATTTCGCACACAGATAATAAACGGTCCTTATTTGAAAAAGCGTATCATTTCGTAAAAAATATTGCGCTGAAAAATAAATTGAATCTGATCAACGGAGAACAATCTCAAAAAGGAAGAATTTTAGATATTGGTGCCGGAACCGGAGATTTTTTATTAACGGCAAAAAATGACGGTTGGGAAACAGTTGGAGTAGAACCAAGCGAACGAGCAAAAAATATTGCAACACAAAAAGGAATTTCATTTGTGGACGAAATTAGCGATCTCGAAAATAATTCTTTTGACGTGATTACAATGTGGCACGTTTTAGAACACGTTCCAAATTTAGAATTGCAAATCCAGGAATTAAAGCGTTTGCTAAAACCAACTGGAACTTTAATTGTTGCGGTTCCAAATTTTAAATCTTACGACGCAAAACATTACAATGAGTTTTGGGCAGCTTTTGATGTGCCAATTCATTTTTGGCATTTTTCAAAAAAAGCGATTCAGTCGCTTTTTGAAAAAGTTGACATGAAGTTAGAAAAAGTCCTTCCGATGAAATTTGATTCTTTTTACGTGAGCCTTTTATCTGAAAAATACAAAACCGGAAAAATGAACTATATCAGTGCATTTTTTGTTGGTTTACGATCAAATATAAAAGCAAGCAAAACAAAAGAGTATTCATCTCACATTTATGTCCTAAAAAACAGCTAAAACGTAAAATAAGCGCGTTTCCGAGGTTTTTTTTAGCTCTGGTGAGGAGAAATATCATCTTTTTTAAGAAATCACCTCTAATAAAAGCTATGGAAGTCACTTTTAATAGTGATATTTTATAGTTTTTTTTGCATCCATAAAGAAAACTAATACCTTGAAATTGCTGCTTTTTTTAAAATTTTTTCTTGTTTTTTTCAATTTTCAATTTTGGATTTCACTGAACAAAAAAATGCGAGATTTTTGTTTTTTGTCTTTCACTTTTTTGTTTCTCAAAAAATGAAATTTTAAAAAAAGTTCAATAAAAAAATTAGTTTCAATTTTTCGACTAAAAGCAAAATTTTAAAAAGAATATTTTTCATCAAATCCAAAAGCTTAAATCCAAAAACGTTTAGGCAGATTATAGACGAAAAAAGGATCAAAATATAAAATAAGCGTATTTAAGGCGTTTTCTTTAGTAAATTGAGGGTTTGTATTGTATTTTTTGAGAAAACAACTGTAACAAAAGCTATGAAAGCCACTTTTAATAGTGATATTTTATAGTAACATTTTAGTCTATAAATAAAATCAATATCATAAAATTATAGCATTTTTTAAACTTTATGTTGATGCTATTTATTTTTTTATATTTTTGTCTTTATTACTTTAAAAAAATTAGAAATTTAGAAAATGAAAAAAGCATTAGTAATTATCGCACTTTCAATTTTAGTTGTTTCATGTGGTAAAACAGCAGAAGTTAAGGAAGTAAAAACAGCTTACGTTGATACTTCAGTTTTAATGAAAGAGTACACTGAAGCAAAAGATCTTGAAGCTAAATATAAAGCTCAAGCAGAAGAAAAAGGAAGACAGCTACAAGCGGAAATTACTCGTTTTAAACAAGACGCTGCTAATTTTCAAAGTCAGGCACAGGCAAACGGACAACAATGGGCACAACAAAGAGGTTCAGAGTTGCAAAAAAGAGAACAACAATTAGGCTACGCTCAACAACAATTATCACAACAATTGCAACAAGAAAGCGGAGTTGAAATGGATTCTCTAGTAAGCGGAGTTAAGAAATTTATTAAAGATTACGGTAAGAAAAACGGTTATTCTTATATCTACGGAACTGGTGATGCTGCAACGGTATTATACGCAGAAGAAAAATATGATATCACAAAAGACATCATTAAAGCTTTGAATGACAAATACAAAGCAGAACCAAAAACAGAAACAAAAGCAGTTAAAGAAGGTGAAGAGGCAAAAAAATAATTACCAAACTAACTAAACTACTTAAAAAAACCTAAATCTAACTCAGATTTAGGTTTTTTTCTTTTATAAAAACACCATACTTTTAGTTTTCAATACAATCATAATGCAAAACTTTTCAGAAGCAGCTGCTTATACCTTACAATTCATCAATCAAACGCAAAAATCTATCTTTCTTACTGGTAAAGCAGGTACAGGAAAAACAACACTTTTGCGCGAAATAATCGCTACAACACACAAAAACACCGTAGTAGTTGCTCCAACCGGAATTGCTGCACTAAATGCCGGTGGAGTAACGATTCATTCGATGTTTCAATTGCCGTTTTCAGCCTTTATTCCAACCTACGATGAAAGTTCTCAATTTACAGAAACGGTAAAATTTGAAAACAAAGAAACCTTGCGCAGACACTTCAAAATGAATAATGTAAAGCGTAATGTGATCAAAAACATGGAGCTTTTGATTATTGATGAAGTCAGTATGCTACGTGCTGATTTACTGGATGCAATTGACTTTATGATGCAGACTGTTCGTAGAAATTCGCATGCTTTTGGTGGCGTTCAGGTGCTTTTTATTGGCGATTTATTGCAATTACCACCCGTAATTCGTGATGAAGAATGGAGAACCTTGCGTAATTATTACAAAGGAAAATTCTTCTTTCATTCGCACGTAATTCAACAAAATCCGCCGCTATATATCGAATTATCTAAAATTTACCGTCAGTCTGACGATACTTTTATTTCAGTTTTAAACAATCTTCGAAACAATCAGATCACACCACAGGATATTCAGGTTTTAAACGAATATGTTAAACCTGATTTTGATTTAAAAAATAATCCGGGATATATTACGCTTACAACGCATAATGCCAAAGCCGATTCGATGAACGAGCAGGCAATTAATGACTTAGAGGGAAATGAATTTTCATTTCAGCCCTTTGTAGTGGGAGATTTTCCGGAAAAAATTTTTCCGGTTGAAGAAAATCTAAAACTTAAAGTCGGCGCACAGGTTATGTTTGTTAAAAACGATTTATCGTTTGAAAAAAGATATTTCAACGGAAAAATGGGCGTTATAAAATCACTTTCGCCTGAAGAAATCTTTGTGCATTTTCCGGAAGAGAACAAAACCATTGAAGTAGAAAAATACGAGTGGAAAAATATTCGCTACAAAGTAAATGACCTTACCAAAGAGGTCGAAGAAGAAGTTTTAGGCACATTTGCACATTATCCGTTAAAATTAGCCTGGGCAATTACGGTTCATAAAAGTCAGGGATTAACTTTTGAGAAAGCTGCGCTCGATGTATCGCAAGTTTTTTTGCCCGGACAAGCATATGTTGCTTTATCGCGTTTAACTTCCTTAAACGGGCTTATTTTGCTTTCTGCGTTGCAAATGAATGGCATTTCCAATGATCAGGATGTCATGGATTATGCTTTGAACAAAGCGACCGAAGATGTTTTAAAAAATTCACTTCATTTTGAAACCAAGAATTTTATTCATAACTATTTGATTAACAGTTTTAATTGGACAGATTTGGCGCAGGAATGGCGCAATCATCGTTTTAGTTATAACGAAAATGCGGCAAACTCAGAAAAAGCTAAACATGCTGTTTGGGCGCACAAACGTCTGGAAACAATTGATGCACTGGTAGATCCATCTCAAAAATTCGTTCATCAGCTCAATAAAATTTTCAATAAAGAAACCGTAGACTTGTTTTTTGTGCAGGAAAGGGTAATGGCGGCTTACGATTACTTTTTTAAACCGATGGACAAACTGGTTACGGATCTATTGAATAAAATGGCCGAGATTCAGAAATTCAAAAAAGTAAAAGAGTTTTATGAAGAACTGGCTTTTCTTGATGATTTGCAAACCAAAGCAGTTTTGCGCTTAATGAAGGCTAAATTGCTTATAGAAATTGTCGTAGCTGGTGAAAGTATCTCTAAAGAGAAATTGTCGTCTACAGCGATTAAAAACTACAAATTAGACAAGGTTGCAAAGATTCGTGAGGAATTCAATATGGCGAATACCGATATTTTTAAAACAGAAGAACCTGCAGTGCGATATACGGCCAGAAAATTAGATAAAAACGAACCGAAAACAGTTAAGAAAACAACCGTTGAAGAAACCCACGATTTATGGCTTGAAAAAAATTCGATTCAGGATATCGCGAGAATTCGAAAACTTACTGCACAAACCATTGAAATGCATTTGATTAAATTGATACAGGCCAAGAAAGTAGAAATTTCAGATGTTTTACCTTATGATAAAATCCTGGCGCTCAGAGAGGCTTTTGAGTTTTATCAGGAAGAATCCCTAAACGGTTTAAAAGAAAAACATGGAGATGAATTTACCTGGGATGAACTTAAAATGTTTAAAGCCAGTATAAATTGATAACTGATTTTTGATTTTTTAGCCAGGAAGCCTTGGTTAAATTTTAGATTTTGTAATTTGGTTATAGGATTTAGAAATCTAAAATTTGGAATTAATAATAAAACATTATGTAAAATAGAAAAATATGAGAAGGTTTATATACATCGCACTGTTTGTGTTTTCAGCTCAAAATATTGGTGCTCAGGACTTAAAACCAGAATATCAAAAGTTCATTAAGGCATTTATTGACAATGTAAAAAATGGCAAAAAAGAGGCTGTTGCCAATATAATTAAATATCCTTTTAAAAGAGATTATCCCATTCCGGATATTAAAAACAAAGCTGAATTTGTAAAAAGATACGACCAGATTTTTGATGCTACGCTGAAAAATGAAATCATCAAATCGAATCCTGCAAAAGATTGGTCAGAAATGGGTTGGCGCGGAATTATGCTCGGAAGCGGGGATATTTGGATAGATTTTGATGGGAGATTAATGGCTATTAATTACCAATCTGAATTTGAAAAAAATCTTAAGAATAAGTTGATTTCTACAGAGAAAGCAAAATTGCATCCTTCAATTGCTAAGTTTAAAGAACCGCAATATGTGTTAGAAACCTCAAAATTCAAAATCAGAATTGATGATTTAGGAAACAATAATTACAGATATGCTTCGTGGTCGCTTAAACAATCGATGAGTGAAAAGCCTGATTTAATTATTACTAACGGAAAATGGTTTCAGGATGGAACAGGTGGTAATCAACATTTTGAATTCAAAAAAGGCAATTATGTTTATGAATGCTACATCATCGTTTTAGGCGAAAGAGATTCACCTCCGGCCAAATTAATTATCACACAAAATAGCAAAGAGATTCTCTTTCAAAATGCCAAAATTGTTCCACGTTAAACAAAAAAATCCTATTCACGTAACGAATAGGATTTTTGCTTTATACTTGAGCCTGAAGTTTATCCAGTTTTTTTCTTTGATCTATTTGCTTAGATTTAAGCTTTTGAATCTCAAGTTCATTCTTTTTGATTTTCACTTTTTGTTTTTGAGAATCTTCTTCAGAAAGAGAACTTAATTTTCCATCAATCTTTTGATTTTCAGATTCTAATTTGGCAATTTTCTTTTCAGTTGTTTTGATGTCACTTTCAGAATTTTTTAATTCTTTCTGACGTTTTTCAACTTTCTTTTGCTCTTTTTTTAGTTTGGCTTGTTCATCTTTAAGCTTGTCCTGCTCGTCATCCAGCTTTTTGTGATATTCATCAGCAGCTTTTTGAGCCTCTTTTGCCGCTTTCTTTTCTGATGTGATTTGAGCCTTGTTTGTAGTTGTAATTTCCTGAGCATAAAAGTTTTGAGTACTAAGGATAAGAAACAGGCCAAATAGTAATTTTAATGTTTTAGTCATAGTATATTATTGTTATTTGAGAATAACAAATGTATACGTTTGGAGTTATAAAGAATAACTGTTTGAGTTTTTTATTAGATAAAATAAGCCAAAAAAAAACCTACTCGATAAGAATAGGTTTTGAAGTTTTATAACGATTCGATTAAAATCCAGGCAGCTGGATTTTCGCCTTTTTGAATTTCTTTTTGAGCTTTTTCAGCTTCAGCCATAGTGGAATAACTTCCGTATATAACTGGGAATAAGCCATGTTTGGTTTCTCCAAGCATACGTGCTTTATAACCGTCTTTTATAAGCTGATCGTAAGCTTTCTTTGCATTTTGCTCGCTTCTAAATGCTCCGGCCATAATGTGGTAAGGCATCGTTTTTGCTTCAACAGCATCTGTTTTTACAGAATCAACAGAAAGTGTTACAGCCGGCAAAGGATTCTGAATTAAGAATGTTGCTTCCTGTATTTTGTTTTCTACTTTTTTCTGAACAGCACTTTCTACTATAAGTGTCTGGTTTGCAATTTGATTTTGGTATAACGGATATCCAATACTTCCGGTAATTCCAAGTCCTAAAACAAAAATTGCAGCATATCTTAAATACGATTTAGAAGATCTTACTTCGTCTTCGTTTTCGTTCAAAGTGATAGTTTCTCTTTCTTCAAGTGCTTCAAGATTTTTCTCGAAAATTTCTCTTTTTACCAAAGGAGAAACAAACGGGCCTAATCCGAAAGAACTTGACAAATAGTTATGTTGATCGTTTGGAGTAAAAACCATATTTTGATCGGCATTCAAACGAATGTCACCAATGTTTTTTAGGTTTAAAGTACCAAATTCTTCTAATGTTTTTTTCCAGGTTAAAACCTCAAAAGCAATAGCGCTTACAGCAAAACCGTAAGAAGTATTTTCTGCAAGAGCAATATGGTTTGCTAATAGTCCGTCGTTGTTTTTCAACAGGCCATTAAATGAAATTGTTTTTTTAGGTGGAAAAAACGAATTTGTACTTTCGTTAACGTGAGTAGGGTGAATTTCTGTTAGAAATGCTCCAAATCCAGGAACCGTTATACACTGATAACGATACAATAACTGCGCGATGTAAGTTTCGATTTTCATAGTAACAAAGTTATGCAACGAATATAGTTATCAAAATTTTATTCACAATTTTTATTAACAATCCACATATTTTTTTAGTCGATTAGTTTTCAATTAGTTAAATATAATTAATGTTTTCCTAAAACAAATGAGAATTCAATAATCTTTTATTTTTTGAAAGAATTTACTTCTAATTTATATATTTGCCATTCCTGAATTCTTCTGAAATAATTAATCTCAGGAAAATATTCGCCACATAAAAACAAGATTCAAACCAATGTCAGATCAAGATTTATTTTATTTATTAACCTTACTAAAAGTTGATGGAGTGGGCGATATTATGGCCAAAAAACTGCTCACACATTTTGGTTCTGCCGAGGCTATTTTAAAAGCAAAATCAAATCAAATTGCCGCTATAGATGGTGTAGGTGCTATTTTATTGAAAAATTTAAAAGATCACACAATTTTTGAAAAGGCTAATCTGGAACTTCAATTCATTAAATCTAACAGCATAAATGTTTCGTTTTTTCAGGATGAAAGTTATCCCGATCGCCTTAAACATTGTATTGATTCACCTGTTTTAATTTTTACAGCCGGAAATATAAATTTAAAAAACAAAAGAATTATAAGCATCGTCGGTACAAGACAAATTACATCGTACGGAACCGAGTTTTTCAAAAAGCTAATCGAAGATTTGGCGCCGCTTGATCCTGTAATTGTTAGTGGTTTTGCATATGGAGTTGATATTATAGCACATCAATTAGCAATGGAAAATAACCTGCAAACGATTGGAGTTTTGGCGCATGGTTTAAATCAATTTTATCCTAAAACACATAAAAAATATGTAGCTAAAATGGAAGAAAACGGTGGCTTTATTACCGAATTTTGGAGTTCTTCAAATCCTGATAAAGAAAATTTTGTACGCCGAAACCGTATTGTGGCCGGCATGACTGAGGCCACAATTGTTATAGAATCTGCAGATAAAGGTGGCTCACTTATTACGGCCAATTTAGCAAATGACTATAATCGTGATGTTTTTGCCGTTCCCGGAAGAGTTACAGACAAATACAGTCAGGGTTGTAATGATCTCATTAAGACACAAAAAGCAAGTGTACTATCTAGTGCTGCAGATTTGATTTATATGCTCAATTGGGATATAGAAAATAAAGCAAAACCTGTTCAAAAAATGCTGTTCGTAGAACTGGAATTGGACGAACAAAAAGTCTATGATTTTCTATTGAAAAACGGAAAGGAATTAATGGATATTATTGCGCTTCAATGCGATTTCCCGATTTATAAAATCTCTGGATTGTTGTTAAATATGGAGCTTAAAGGACTTATTAGGCCTTTGCCGGGGAAGTTGTTTGAGGCTATTTAGTAAAAAAGCTCTTTCAAATTTTATTTTGAAAGAGCTTTTTTTATATTTTGTTACTGAACAAAAATAGAGGTTATATTATGATAATAACCCTGACTTGTTTGGAAATAAACGGCTCCATTTTTCCATATTTTACCTACGTTAGCTACATTGCTAAAACTTGGATTTTGCTCAATTCCTCCAACATAAACATCATTTCCGTAAGCAAATACTGAATATGCAAATGCTGCATTAGTTCCTACAGATAGTTGCGTAACTACTGAGTTTTTCCACACCAACGCTAAACTGTTTGTACCGTTGTATTTATAACCAGCCGAATGAACATTTGTTCCTAAAACAAATACAGAATTAACGCTTGCATCATAAGCTCCATCTGTTAAGTAAGTTGGTACTGAATTTTTCCAGACAGTTGCTCTGAAACCAAAATTATTAATTGTACTTGCCGCTTTACCACCAACATATACATCTGTACCAACTACAAATACTGAAGTTGCATATGAATTACTTGTGTTAGCAGAAATATCTGTTGATGTTATTGCTGCTTGGCCTACTTTTTTCCATAATTTGGCAACATAATTTCCATTTGATGCTTGTTCATAACCTGCAATATATACAGTTCCTGAACTCACATACACTGAAGCTGCTTCTGCGTTAGTTGTTCCGGTAGACAAGGTAGTCACAACTCCGTTAACCCATAGTTTTGCAACAAATTTTGACGAAACATAATCCCTACCAACAACATAAACAGTTCCTCCTGAAACGAATAATGAATTAGGATGAGTATTTGGTGTAGATGGTAATGTATATTGTAAAACATTGTTTTTCCATACTTTACAAATATTATTAGATCCGCTAACAAGTTGATTGTATTCTTTTGTTAGAACATAAACGTCCGTACCTTCTTTATAAACTGACCAGGCTGTTCCTGTGTATACACCATCAGTTAGATTGTACTCGACTCCATCTGTCCAAATTGTAGAAGCTGTTTGTGTTGTCCAGCTCGACTGACCATATCCGGCAGCATATACGGTTGGATTTACGAGAGCAGATTTTGCTGTTAATTTACTATTGTTTGTAGCAGTAGTTACACTTTGCTCATTTTCTGTATCATTTGTACATGATGTGAACGCAATCAAAAAGATACTAGCAAATAATAATTGAATTTTTTTCATAGGTTAAAATTTATAGATTTGAGTGATAAATATAGTATTTAGTTTATAAAAACGTTAAAATATACTAATTTTTTCAGAAAAAATTTATAAAAATTTTAAATTTATTAGGATTTTATTTAAATTATATGTTCATGTGATATGTAGTATTTTACTGATTTTCAATGTTTAAAAATACAGTTTGGTTTTTAATTTAAAAAACAAAAAATTCATAATATTTTTCTTATATACTGAATTTAAACTAAAAAAAAATCCATTAAAATTAATAGACTTTTTTGGTAGTAAAAGATGATTTAACTGTTTAGAATTGAAATGCTTATTTCTCAAATCCAAGAACTTCGCGAACTTTTGCTAAAACGCCATCTGCAACAACAGAAGCTTTTGCCGCACCTTTTTTCAAAAGAGCATCAACTTCTTCGAGGTTGTTGATGTAGTAATTGTATTTTTCTCTTTCAGTTTTAAATTTTTCTGTAATCAATTCAAAAAGAGCTTGTTTTGCGTGACCGTAACCGTAATTTCCGCCTAAATAATTGGCTCTCATTTCTGCAATTTGATTTTCATTTGCCAGTAATGAATAAATTGCAAAAGCATTACAAGTATCCGGATTTTTCGGCGCTTCGAGCGGAGTACTATCAGTTTCGATACTCATAACTTGCTTACGAAGCGTTTTATCATCCAGGAAAATATTGATAATATTATTGGCCGATTTACTCATTTTTCCGCCATTTGTACCAGGAATCAATTTACCGTCTTCCTGTATTCTGGCTTCCGGAAGTACAAAAGTTTCTCCCATTTGACGGTTAAAACTTGCAGCGACATCACGTGTAATTTCTATATGTTGTTTTTGGTCTTTTCCAACCGGAACAAACTCAGCATTATAAAGCAAAATATCTGCAGCCATTAGCATCGGATATGTAAAAAGTCCGGCATTAACATTGCCTAAACGGTCCGATTTATCTTTGAAAGAATGCGCCAAAGTCAAACGCTGATACGGAAAAAAGCAACTTAAGTACCATGTCAATTCAGCAGTTTGCGTTACATCAGATTGTCTGTAAAAAGTAACTTTATCAGGATTTAAACCACATGCCAGCCAGGCGGCCGCGGTGCTATAGGTGTTTTCTCTTAATGTTTTACCGTCTTTTATCTGTGTAATCGAGTGTAAATCAGCAATGAACAAGTATGATTCGTTTGCCGGATTATTAGATAATTCGATTGCCGGAATAATAGCTCCCAACAAATTGCCCAAGTGTGGCGTTCCCGTACTTTGAACACCAGTAAGTATTTTTGCCATTCTAGTTTTTTTCTTAACTGCAAATTTCGTTTTTTTACCGCAAAGTGCACAAAGTTTTTTCGCAAAGTTCGTGAACGTTATTTTTTTTAACGAAAACGGTGATCATTTACCGCAAAGCCTACAAAGCTTTCTCGCAAAGGTTGCTAAGTTTTTGAACGAAGTTTTTTTTGAAGTTCACAAAGTTGGATTTTATAAATTATTTACAATTCTTCTTATTCCGTTTTTTAATAAAATTTCGTTGAAATTTATCATAAGACCTAGTTTGTAATTTTTCAATTTTTAAATAAGTTAAGGTTTGTGCCAGATGATTTACGGTAAGCGATTCTACACTTTTTATTTCAATTATAAATTTATTTTCTACTGGTAAATCAATGCGATAGCCACAATCTAATTGGACTTCTTCAAAAATTAAAGGCATTATTTTCTCTTTTTCCACATGAAGACTTGATAGGCATTTTCCAATAAACCTGGCCCAAGCACTTTATGAATTTCAATTGCAAGTCCAATTATAATATTTGATATTTCGTTTTCTGTCATAGCATTAAAAACATCAAAATTAATATTTATTTTCTTATAAATTACCAGCCATTCAATTCAAGAACCTATCAGTTTTTTTATTAAGATTTAAAGTATTTAACATATTGCTTTGTGATCTTAATTGTTTGCAACTGTCAGTTTAGTTACTTAACTTCTTTACTTTGCGAAAAAACTTTGCGCACTTTGCCGTGAAAAAACGTTCCAGTTTGCATACTACCATAAATTCTTTCATTAAAAATTCATTTCTGTTTATTACATTTGAATCTATGAAAGGAATTAAAATTGTTTTTTGGGTTTTATGGCGTGTTTGGTTTTATATCGTGATGGCCATCCCAATATTGATTATGCTGCCATTTCTGCTAGTTTCTATAATAACGGAAAGCGGATATCCCTATTTTTTTAAAATGGCCCGCATTTGGGCTAAATTCATTCTTTTTGGAATGGGTTTTTATTACAAAATCGAACGTCTTGAAAAACTGGAGAAAGGTAAAAGTTACATGATTGTTGCCAATCATACTTCTATGACCGACATCATGTTGATGCTTGCCGTTATTAGAAACCCGTTTGTTTTTGTAGGAAAGAAAGAACTTTCTAAAATTCCTTTATTTGGATTTTTCTATAAAAGAACTTGTATTTTGGTTGACAGAAATTCATCTAGAAGCAAAAATGAAGTTTTTAAAAGAGCACAAGACAGGCTTAGTCAAGGACTTAGTATATGTATTTTTCCTGAAGGCGGAGTTCCTGATGATGAATCGATCTTGCTTGATGAATTTAAAGATGGTGCTTTTCGATTGGCAATAGAACATCAAATTCCGATTGTACCAGTTGTTTTTGCCGATAATAAAGAACGCTTTTCGTATACTTTTTTAAGCGGAAGCCCCGGAAAAATGCGCGGAAAAATATTGCCATTTATTGAAACAAAAGGCTTAACAAGTGAAAACAGAAAAGACTTAAGAGATGAAACGAGGCAATTGATCTACAAAGGATTACTCGAATTTAAAAAGGAAGATTTAAAAAAATAAATTAAAAAACCCGACAATCTAATAAAGATCGCCGGGTTTTATTTTGAATTAAAACCCCTTTTATATTCAAAATTTATCGGTGTATTATCTTTTCAGAAATGAATCGTAATACTTTTTTAATTTTTAGTTTGGTTTTTCTGCGGTTTTTATTCAACAACAGTTCTATTTTCTCTTTCATGATTCAAATATTAACGGTTGATAATAAAGAGTTTACAAAAACTCAAGTTAACGTCACTATTAAAAGAGAGCCAATATTTAAAAAGGTTGCGTTGTAAGTAGAAAATTCTTAAAAAATTATAAAAAACCCGTTAGCACCAAAATACAACTAACGGGTTTTTACTCCGAACAAACAACCAAAATTTATTCTAAAAAAGCCTTTGATAGCAGTATTTATGGCCGATACCTTATCAAATTCTCGTGTCTTTTTAATAGATGTAAGTTTTTAAAAAAGGTTGCGTCATTTTTTATTTTTTTTGAAATAAAAAACCCGACAAGTTTTAAAACTTGTCGGGTTTGAAATATAAAGTATTGATTTAAAAGTATTTTTAAAGTTTTATGCGTTAGCTAACTCTTTAATATGTGCTTTAATTTTAATTTCTAATTCGTCAGCTAATTCAGGATTATCTTTAATTAAAGCTTTTACGGCATCACGGCCTTGACCTAATTTTGTATCTCCGTAGCTAAACCAGGAACCGGCTTTTTTAACGATCTCAAATTCAACCGCTAAATCAAGAATTTCTCCTGTTTTAGAAACTCCTTCTCCGTACATAATGTCGAATTCAGCAGTTTTAAAAGGCGGAGCAACTTTGTTTTTAACCACTTTTACTTTAGTTCTGTTTCCGATAACATTTTCTCCATCTTTAATTTGAGAAGAACGACGAATATCTAAACGTACAGAAGCATAAAACTTTAAGGCGTTACCACCCGTTGTCGTTTCAGGATTTCCAAACATAACACCAATTTTTTCTCTCAACTGGTTGATGAAGAAAACAGTACAGTTTGTTTTGCTAATAGTTCCCGTTAATTTTCTCAAAGCCTGAGACATCAAACGTGCGTGAAGACCCATTTTAGAATCTCCCATTTCACCTTCGATTTCACTTTTTGGGGTCAATGCAGCAACCGAGTCAATTACCACAATATCAATTGCTCCTGAACGAATTAAGTTTTCGGCAATTTCTAAAGCTTGTTCACCGTTGTCCGGTTGAGAGATGATCAGGTTTTCGATATCTACGCCTAATTTTTCAGCATAGTTTCTATCAAAAGCGTGCTCAGCATCTATAAATGCAGCAATTCCGCCAGCCTTTTGAGCTTCGGCAATTGCGTGTAATGTTAATGTAGTTTTTCCAGAAGATTCTGGCCCGTATATTTCTATAATTCTTCCTCTAGGATAACCATTTACACCAAGAGCTAAATCCACACCAAGAGAACCTGAAGAAATAGTTTCAACTTCTACAATAGCTTTGTCGCCCATTTTCATTACAGTTCCTTTACCGTAAGTCTTATCTAGTTTATCAAGCGTAAGTTGTAGCGCTTTTAATTTGGCATCTTTCTCTGAACTCATCTTTTCCTTGTCTTTTTCTTTTTCTTTCATCTAAATTTTTATAGTTTTTTCATTCTCAAAAGCAAATCAGAAAGGTAAATAACATCCTGATTTCGATTTGTACGGGCATGTAATTTTGTAAAATTAGTTCTTTTTTTTGAAGTTTCATTCTTTCAAATTGTTCCAAATTGTCACAAATTGATACTACAAAAACAAAGCCTTTAATTCTGTGGCATCAGACGGTTTTATTTTCCCGGCCAATAATAAACTTAATTGTTTACGGCGCAAAGCGGCATCAAAACGTTGTATTTCAAGTTCAGTTTCCGGTGCAATTGGAGGAACTTCTACAGGTCTTCCGGTATCGTCAACGGCAACAAAAGTATAAATGGCTTCGTTTGCTTTGGTGCGGTTTCCTGATTCGCGGTCTTCTACCCAAACATCGATAAAAACTTCCATCGAACTTTTGAAAGATCTCGATACTTTTGCTTCGACAGTAACAACGCTTCCTAAAGAAATGGCCCTGTTAAAAGCTACGTGATTTACAGAAGCCGTAACCACAATTCGGCGTGAATGTCTTCGGGCTGCAATACTCGCGGCGCGGTCCATTCGGGCTAATAATTCGCCACCAAAAAGGTTATTTAAAGGATTTGTTTCGCTCGGTAAAACCAAATCGGTTAAAATAGTTAGAGATTCTGAAGGGTGTTTTGCATTCATTTTTTTAATGTAAAATTTTATTTGCTATCCGCGAAAGCGAACAATTTATTTTTTTGCCACAGATTTCACAGATTAAAATGATTAAAAAATCTATGAAAATCTGTGAAATCTGTGGCATATTTTTTAATTCAACCAGTAAACTGCCATTACTGCGGGAATAAAATAAATAACAATGGTTCTCGCGCCATCGTAATCTTTGGCTAATCGTTGACCGAAAAGCATCATTAACAATGAAATACATGAAAATATACCTCCGTAAAAACCAAATTCACGGCCGCTGTTTGTTAGCAATTGAATAACGCCAACTACAGATAAAATCCCGGAAATTAATTCTAAAATTAAAAGATGCAAAAGGGCAAGCGGAACCTGGTTTTTTAATGCTGTTTTGGCAAAATGTTCTTTTAGCCAGGTAACATTATCATTCCAGTAAAAAATTTTCTCATAGCCGGATTGTAAAAAAGTCAGGGCCAAAAAAATCAAAAGCAAAATTGAGGCAACATTATTCATTTGAAACTATTTTTTATGAATTAAACGAGTCAGTTTTATAGATAAATCTGTAAGAATTATTTTTGCATTTCCATTTCTTTCAATATGATACATTGCATCAGAAAGTTCTTTGAAAATGTCATGAATATTGTTTCCGTTTACAAAAGGCGCAAAATTTTCTAATTTGAATTTATCCACTTTTGGTTCAATGTAAACCAAACTTGGAGCTTCGTAATTAAGTAAAAGTGCTTGTCTAAACATTTCGATACAAAACTGAATGAATTTTTTTTGGCTTTCGCGGCCAAGTCCTGCAATTTCTTCACTCCAGGAAATTAAATCCTGAATGGCAGCTGCGTTTCCTTTTGCTCTGAAAGCGGCTCGAACCCAATTGACAAACCATTGCTCAAAAGGATATTCTGAATCATCTTCTTTCAACAATGACAATGCTTTGCTGAAATTTCCCTGAGCCTGATGTGCAATTTTTTTAGCTAAATTTGGATCTGTGTTTTCCTGAGAAACCAATGCTTCGGCAATTACTTTTTCAGGTAAGCCATTAAAGTGAATGACCTGACAACGAGAGCGTATGGTTTGAATGATATCTTCTTCATTTTCTGAAATCAGAATAAAAATGGTTTTATCCGATGGTTCTTCCAGAAGTTTTAATAATTTATTATAGGCGGCAATATTCATTTTATCGGCCATCCAGATGATCATGATTTTATAACCGCCTTCGTATGATTTTAACGCAAGAGATTTTAAAACTTCTTGTGCGTCTTCGACCCTGATTTCACCTTGTTTGTTCTGAACTCCCAAAATTTTATACCAGTCAAATAATCCGCCGTAAGGCATTTCCTGAATAAAAGTTCGCCAGTCCTGAATGAAATCTAAACTTTTAGGTTTTGTTTTAACATCTTCGGTAGTTACAGTAGGATAAATGAAATGCAAATCGGGATGAGAAATGTTTTGAAATTTCAGATTACAGGAATCGTTTCCGTTTGAATTTTCGTTACCGGTATTACTGCACAAAATATATTGCGCGTAGGCGATAGCTGTTGATAATGTGCCACTTCCTTCAGGCCCAATAAATAATTGAGCATGCGGAATTCGTCCGGAAGCTGCACTTTTTATCAAGTGACTTTTGATGTAATCCTGACCTAAAATTTCTGAAAATTGCATGAAGCAAAGATATAAGAAAATGATGTAGTCAAAAATTTTAGAGAAAAAGTTTAATTCCTTGCATTCATTTTTGTATTTGTGAAATGGTTTTTAACAAAATTGTTGATTTTTTTCTCGTCAAGTTTTGTCAATACTGAGGTGTTTTGAATAGATATTAAGATTTTTTTGTTAATAGTTTTTGCAAAAATCTTTAAAATAAGTCTTTTTTTTGAGTACAATAATGCGTAACGCAGCTTGATATTTAATCCAATTCTTACAAGATTAAATTTTAACAAAATTAACAAAAACTTCGGTAAAAGGCATATTTTCTCGACATGCGACCCTTTTTTACCGTTATTTTTGATTCGATTTTTCAAAAAATAAAACATTAAAGTTGCGATTTAACATAATTTATATATTTTTGTTTTCATCAACAACCAATTTTTAATAAGAATTTATGAAAGGGAAAATTATTTTTTTAAGTTTATTTTTTATTTTGACGACTGCAGCAGCTTCTGCTCAGGCTAAAAATGCTCCAAGAAGTATCATTAGTACAACAGCTCTTATTCGTAAATACCATGATCAGAAAGAATTGAGTGGTATGCAAAAAGGAGAACTTTTAGAGTTGTATATTGAGCGAATTAAAGTATTAGTTAAAACTCTTCCTTACATTGCATTGGTTACAAAACCAGGTGTTACGATGGCAGACTTAGGTATTCCGGACGATTCTGAACACAAAAAAGTGTTAGATAATCAGGCAGTAGGTACATCAGCATTCTTAGATGTTACAGTAGAATTTCAAAGAAAAATGATGCCTTACTCTGATAAAGGAAACTTAATTGCAGCTATTTTATTTTACGAAAGCACATTAAAATCATTACATGAGTTCAATGAATTGAACGAAATGTAATAAATAAAAATATTTTTAAAACCTTTTTTAAGATGTTTACGTAAATGTATTCGTTTTGATAAACATCTTAAAAAAGATTTAAAAAACAACTCGTTCTCGTAGTATTCTGATTTTTCAGAAAAAGCGAGATGAGTTTTTAGCATTTACGCATACCTAATACGCATACCCAAATTTATTATTAACCTAATACACCCTTGATGATGAAAAAATTTACTCAAATTATCTGCGTTCTTTTGACAGTTACAAGTATGAGTGCTCAACAAGAAAAAGGAATTATGGGCTACAACAATTGGTTGAATAACTGGACCGAGTTTAAGCCTAACAAAGTTGATTATGGTGAAGCAAACCAAATCTTAGCAGGAAACATTTCTGTTAATACTAAATTGCTTAAAAGAAACATTTATGTTTTGCAAGGAAACGTTTATGTTACAAACAATGCTGTTCTAACAATTGAGCCTGGAACATTAATTATTGGTGATTTCGAAACTAAAGGAACATTGGTAGTTACAAAAGGTGCACAACTTGTTGCTGACGGTTTAGAAACTGACCCAATTGTATTTACTTCAAACCGTAGCCAGAAAAAAGCTGGTGACTGGGGAGGAATTGTAATTCTTGGAGATGCTCCAATTAACAAATTCGGTAATGTTGGTTCTTACAACTTAGACCTTGATCCTACACTTACTACTTATGGTGGTGACAATGTTGCAGGAAACTCAGGAGTTTTAAGATATGTTAGAATTGAATTTGCTGGAAAAAAAGTTAAAGGTGCTGACACTTTCAACGGATTAACTATAGCTGGTGTTGGAAACAAAACAATACTTGAAAACGTTATGGTTAGCTACTCTGGAGGAGATTCATTTGCTTTCTTTGGTGGAGATTTAAACGTTACTAAATTTGTATCTTACAAGTCTATCAATGACGATTACAAATTTACTCAAGGTGTTCAATGTCGTTTATACAACTCTTTAGCGGTTAGATCTTCTTACTTATCAAGTAACAAAGATGGTTCTCGTTGTTTAGAAGTAAAAACATACGAAAAGAAAAGTGAAACTGACTTTACGAAAAAAACTACTTTGGTTGTTGCAACTAACATGACAATGCTTAATGATAGTGAAAACATCAATGCAGATATTCAAGCTGGTTTGGTAAAAGAGGCAATTTATGTTGCTGAAACTGCTTCACTAGAAATGAAACGTAGTGTAATCTCTGGATTTAACCCTGCTGTTTTATTAGACAGTAAAACAGAGATTAACGATGCTAATCTTAAGAAAATCAAAATTGAAGAAATGTATTTCAACCTATGTAAAGGAAACATCTTTACTGAATACAATTCTAACAATGAAGATTTAGAGAGCTGGTACGGAAACCCTGTGTTTTTCAATGTTATGTCACAAAGTGATAACAAAGAAACATTCATTGACATCTACAATGCTAAAAAACCAGATTTCAGATTACAGTTAGGAAAAATTACAGCATCTAGCGGAAACAGATAGATAAATAGATTTAGATTTTTATTTCAGAGCGTAAATTTTATTAATAAAGTCCCCAGACACAATTTATGTATCGTCTAAAACGGACTAAATAAAGATCAAAACATAATGGCCCCAGCAATAAAAAAATATTTTATTTATACGATATTTTTGGTTTCGCCTATAACGTCATGTCTATACGCACAGAGCACAGTAAAGCCTACAGTTTCTGTTAACTCTAACTGCGAGACTACGTCTATTCTTAACCAAAAGAATGATATAGCTGATAAACGTATCAGCAAATTAGATAATTCTAATCAGTTTATAGTAGGGCTATCTATCCCCAAAGATAGCCTTGCTATGGCGGCTGATTTGAACTGTCAAGAGACTTCAGAATGCGAAGAAAAAGCAGCATTGGCGGGTTCTTATTCACTTCTTGCAAAAGATATTATTGAGAACTATAAATATGATTTTTCTGAAACATTTATTGATATTTTATTTTTTGAAAATATAGATTTAGCCAGAAAACGCACTATATGATTCAAAAAATTACTTTAACTTTTACTAAATTTTATCTTTTATTTAGCATATTACTTTGTGCTAAATCAAGTTTATATGGTCAACCGCCAACGATTGTACCACAAGCACTTTCTTTTCCCAGAATATGTGCTGGTTTAATCGTTAACGGTGCGCCATTTAACGAATATAATGCAACGTTTAGTTATGTAAACTTTCCTGCCGGAACTACTTTTGAAGTACAACTTTCAGATGATTTAGGAAGTTTTACTACTCCTGTGAGTACTACAAAACTTTCGTTTGTAGATAACCCGGCGCTACAACAACAAACAATAAAATTTGCTGTTCCCACTAATTTAAAAGGATCTGACACTCATAGTATCCGTATAGTGAGCAGTACTGGTGTTAACAGTGCTAAATTCAGAAACTCTCTAAATGTAACAGAATTTCCTGTTTACTACAGAACCTATGTTGAGTCTTTTACTATTAATGATAAAAGCTTGACAGCCTCTTTTTGCTCAGGCGGAAGCATGAGTCTTTCAATAGATAACCCAACGCCTTCTAACGTACCTTCTTCACCTGCAAATTATCCAAATTTAAAATATAAATGGTTTAAGGATGATGTTGTAATTGCAGGACAAAGTACTACAACGTTAGTCGTAAATGCAGCGGGAGTTTATTATGCACAAATAGATTACGGTGGATGTATCGATGAGAACTTTAGTTCAAACCGTGTTACTGTTTCCAGTTCTAATTCTGGAGCATCAGGCACAATTACTTCAAGCTTAGGAAATCCTTTTTGCGATAACGGATCTGGAACGGTGTTAACAGCCACTTCCGGAAATAGTTATTTTTGGAAAAAAGATGGAACTGTTATAGCTGGAGTTACAACACGCAGTTACACAACAAATGAATCAGGGCTTTATACGGTTGACATTGATTTTGGTGGTTGTAAAGCAACCGGAAGCATTAACCTTAGCAGCAATGGCTTTAACGCCAGTATTGATGTTGCTGATACTACAACTATCGAAGAAGGTGAAACTATTAGCGTTTCTATTACAACAGATGCTACAAGCCCAACTTTTGAATGGTATTTAAACAACAATCTTATTGCTGGTGCAACAACAGAAAACTACGTGATAGCTGTACGAGGTAACTATAGAGTAAAAATTTCTCAGGCTTCAGGATGTATTGCAACAAAAGAATTTTCTTTTAGGGTTTTAGGAAATTCCGGTCCATCAGCCGTTATTCCAAATATAATTAATTTAAGTGGTTTAAGTCCGTATTGGAATATCCCAAATGAATACAAAAATGCAAATACCAAAGTAATGATCATAAGCTCAAATGGCGATATGGTCTTAGATGTAGTCGATTATCAAGGTGATTGGCCCCAGACCGCGGTAGATTTTAAAAATGTAAATCCAGTATATTACTATGTCATTAAAGGCGATGCAGGTGAGAAAAAAGGATCAATAACTGTGATAAGATAATATGAAGAAAATTTTACTATTCATAACTTTATTTTACGGTTTTTCTAATTTACTCTATTCACAGGACACTCCTGAGAATGGAGTTGTTTCGTTTTCATTACCTATCAGAAATTCATTAAAGTTTAATAGATATTTAATAAACCCGGCATTTAGTTTTGTTCGCGAGCAAAATGCTTATTTAAGTTTTTATAATAAAAGACAATGGGTGCAATTTGAGAATGCCCCAAACACCTATTTGTTTAATTATTCAGGTCGTTTTAGAGAAAATGAAGCTTTTGCATTTGGGTTATTCCAGCAAAATTATGGTTTAATGACCGTTTTTGGTGGAGTTGCCAATTTTGCACACAACATCGTTTTAGAACAAGACAGTAATTTAACCTTTGGTTTAAACGTTGGTGCTTACCAAAGCGGTTTAGACAAAGGAAAAATTATATCTGATGATCAGACACTTTTGACAAATGAATATCCGTCAAACACCATGTTGACAATTAATCCGGGTATTAATTACGGAACTGCTTTTCTTGATTTTGGAGCATCCGTAAACAATTTAATCCTTTACAATTTTGGATCAGGAGTCGTAAAAGACGATCCGGAAAGAGCTATCGAATTGCACGCAATGTATACAGGATATATTGATAGCTATGGTTTTTTTGACAGAAGTAAATTTTCAGGAATAGTAAAAACAGAAATTAAATCAGAAAAAACAGTTATTTCAGGACTTGCCATGATCTCTATTCCAAAAGGAGTATGGGCACAAGCCGGATATAATACATTATACGGAATTTCAGCAGGACTTGGTCTTAACATTACACCAAGTATTGCCATAGAATATAACTATGAAAGAGGAATGGGGAATTTTACCAATTTGGGTGGTTCTCATGAATTTGCAATTGCCTACAAATTCAAAAACAGAAATTACTATTATGGAGATGATGAAGATGGTTCATTAATCGATCCATCAAGACAAAAACCAGTACCAGCTAAACCTAAATCAGCAGCAACACAAGTTGATAGAGCCGAAATCGCTGAAAAAAACAGACTGGCAGCAGAAGCTAAAGCTGCTGCAGATGCAGAAGCACAAAAAGCAAGATTAGCTGCCGCAGAAAAAGCGAAAGCCGATGCAGAAGCCAAACAAGCAAAATTATTAGCAGACAACAAAGCGAAAGCTGACGCTGCAGAAGCGCAAAAAGCAAAATTATTAGCAGACAATAAAGCAAAAGCTGATGCTGCAGAAGCACAAAAATTAAAATTAGCTGCCGATGCTAAAGCTAAAGCAGATGCTGCCGCAGCTGCAAGAGCACAAACAGCAACTACAAACAGAGCAGTTGCCGCAGACCAAAAAACACAATCGCAATTAGCTGCAGATAAAGCCAGAGCCGATGCTGAAGCACGCAGATTAAAATTAGTTGCAGATAATAAGGCCAGAGTAGATGCCGCTGCTGCTGCAAGAGCACAAGCAGCTGCTGCAAACAAACAGGCAATTGCTGGACAAAAAACACCTGCACAATTAGCTGCTGATAAATCTAGAGCAGATGCAGAAGCTGCTGCAAGAGCAAAACTTGCTGCAAGTAATAATCCTGCAACAACGACTCAAAAAACAGCTGCACAATTGGCTGCCGATAAATCGAGAGCTGATGCAGAAGCTGCTGAAAAAGCAAGAATAGCTGCTGCAAACAAACCGGCAACAGCAACTCAAAAAACAGCTGCGCAATTAGCTGCTGACAAATCGAGAGCAGATGCAGAAGCTGCTGAAAAAGCAAAAATAGCCGCTGCAAACAAACCTGCAACTCAAAAAACAGCAGCACAATTAGCTGCCGATAAGTCAAGAGCAGATGCAGAAGCATTAAAAACAAAATTAGCAGGAGATGCTAAAGCTAAGGCAGATGCCGAAGCTACAAAAGCTAAAACTGGAACTACTGCTAAACCAGGAGAACCACAAAAAACACAAGCAGAATTAGATGCTGAGAAAGCGAAAGCAGATGCAGAAAATGCTGAGAAAGTAAGATTAGCTGCTGAAAAAGCCAAAGCTGATGCAGAAGCACAACAAGCAAAATTAGCTGCAGATGCTAAAGCTAAAGCAGATGCTGCAGAAGCTAAACGTAAAGCAGATGCAAAAGCTAAAGCTGAAGCTGCCGATTTACAATCGATTTTAGCTGCTGATGCAAAAGCAAAAGCAGACTCTGATGCACTTCAGGCAAGACTTGCTGCCGAAGCAAAAGCGAAAGCTGCTGCTGCTGCAAAAACAAAAACAAGTATTGATGCTGCAAACAAAGCGAAAGCCGCGGCCGATGCCAAAGCAAAAGCTGCAGAAAGTGCTGCTTTGAAAGAAAAATTAGCTGCCGATGCAAAAGCAAAAGCAGACGCAGAAGCAAGACAAGCAAGAATTGCTGCTGATGCTAAAGCGAAAACTGATGCTGAAGCTGCTGCGAAAGCAAAATTAGAAGCCGATGCCAAAGCGAAAGCCGATGCAGAAGCGCAACAAGCAAAATTAGCTGCTAATGCTAAAGCCAAAGCCGATGCGCAAGCACTTCAAGCTAAACTAGCAGCCGATGCAAAAGCGAAAGCCGATGCAGAAGCTCAACAAGCAAAACTTGAAGCAGATGCGAAAGCCAAAGCAGATGCAGAAGCATTAAAAATAAAACTTGCAGCTGATGCAAAAGCTAAAGCCGATGCAGAAGCACAACAAGCAAAAGTTGCCGCTGCTGCTAAAGTAAAAGCAGATCAGGAAGCGCAACAAGCTAAACTCGCTGCTGATGCGAAAGCCAAAGCAGATGCAGAAGCATTAAAAATAAAACTTGC
>LMAJ01000004.1 GCA_001507425.1 Flavobacteriaceae bacterium CRH | reverse complement strand
TTTGTTTTAAAAACAAGTAAGATATTCTTTATAAACACTACTTTTTGAGGTGGTCACTTTGAACCGGAATCAACTGATCTTTTTTACAAGAATAGGGTGGTCACTTTAAACCGGAATCAATTGCTCTCTTTTACCGGAATGGGATGCTCACTTTTACCAGAATTTGCACTCAGATGGCGAGGTATTATTAAAATCATTATATATTTCTGTAGATCCCTACCTGCGCGGAAGGATGAATGATGGTAAGTCCTATGTCCCGTCTTTCGAATTAAACAGGCCCATACAATCGGCTGTTATAGCACAGGTTATGGAAAGTAAAAATGCTGATTTTAAAACAGGGACCTTTGTTTCAGGTAATCTGGACTGGAAACAATATCAGCTTTCTACGGGAAAAAGCCTGACTAAAATTACCGACCAGGGGACGGGTCTGTCAGTATATCTGGGTATTTTAGGCATGACAGGCCTTACAGCCTATTTGGGGCTTATGCAGGCAGGCAGGCCAAAAGCAGGTGAAACACTTGTGATATCTGGCGCTGCAGGGGCAGTTGGAAGTGTTGTAGGACAGATAGGTAAACTTCTTGGATGCAGGGTTGTGGGAATCACTGGTTCTGACGAAAAAGTAAGGCTGCTGGAATCAAAATTTAAATTTGACCATGCCATTAATTACAAAACGGTTGCCGATCTTAATGAGGCTGTTAAAAAATACTGCCCCCAGGGTTTCGATGTATACTTTGACAATGTTGGGGGAGAGATATCCGATGCTGTACTGGCCAATATCAATAAATATGCCCGCCTGCCGGTTTGCGGTGCTATTTCACTTTACAATAATACTGCCGAGGCAACAGGACCGCGTTTACAGCCTTTGCTATTGACTAAAAGCGCTACAATGACCGGTTTTATAGTCAGCGATTTTAGCGAACATTTCGTTGAAACGGAAAAAAAAATTACTTCTTGGCTCAAAGAAGGCAAGCTTGTCTATAGCGAAACAGTAATCGAAGGCTTTGAGAATATACCACAGGCATTTCTGAATTTGTTTGAAGGTACAAATGAAGGAAAAATGATTGTTAAAATTTAAAAAAAGCAAAGTATGCATTATACAAATTATTACTGGGGTATGAGTTTTATATGGTGGATCGCGTGGGTGATAATGCTCATCTGGATATTTGCAGTCCCCTATAATATACCCGGACAGCGAAATGCAAAAAGCACACCGCTGGATCTATTGCAAAAACGGTATGCAGCAGGTCAAATTGACCTCACCGAATATAATGAAAAAAAGGAAATCCTTGAACAAAGGTAAGGTTTACCACAAATTGAAGGACATTCTCATGGTGTGCTTCTTACATGAATACAACAGTGAAAAAACTAATTATTTTTGACCTTGATGGCACGCTTTGCCAAAGTAAGTTGCCTATAGATACCCAAATGGGAATACTGATTGCCAATTTATTACAGCTGTGCAAAGTCGCCGTTGTATCCGGGGGCAGCTGGAAGCAGTTTGAAATGCAGCTTTTAGCCAACCTGCCTAAGGATTGCAAATTGCACGGCTTATCATTGCTGCCGGTTTGTGGTACACAATTTTATCAGTACTCAAAGGGATGGAAATTATTGTATTGCGATGAGCTTACAGCCCCGGAAAAAGACACTATCATTAACGCCTTAAACAGCGCTGTAAAACAAGCGGGCGTCCTTGCTGAAAAGACATGGGGACCGCTCATTGAAGACCGCTCAAGCCAGATTACGTTCTCTGCCCTGGGGCAGTGCGCACCACTGGATGAAAAGATAAAATGGGATGCGGACCGCTCTAAAAGGAAAAAGATTAAAGAAAATCTCGAGCAGCTGCTTCCTGAATTTTCAATAAGGCTGGGCGGTACAACCTCCATTGATGTTACCAAAAAAGGGATTGACAAAGCCTACGCTGTGACAAAATTAAGGGATACCTTAAAGATACCTTTTAGCCTTATGGAATTTATAGGCGATGCACTTTTTCCGCAAGGCAATGACTATCCCGTGATAAAAACCGGTATAGAAACAATACGTGTGAAAGACAGTAAGGAGACCACCAAAATAATAAAGACGATCATCAAAAGCCTTTGCTCAAAGCAAGGCCTTAACTGCAACTGCCCTAAAAAAGCAACACTATAACGTATATTATGAAAACAGACTCAGAAGTAAAAAAAGAAGGGAAGGCTTCAGATAGGCATCTTTTGCAGGAAATCAGTACGGTTTTAAACAGCAACTGGTCCATACCCAAAGACCAGGTAAAAGCAACAGTACGAAATGGTCATGTTACCCTTACCGGAGCTGTTCCATGGCTGTACCAAAAGTTCACCGCGCAGGCTTTTGTAGGTTATCTAACGGGTGTAAAAGATGTTGAGAATAACATTATCGTTAAATCAGAGCTGCATAATACCGTTGAGCAAAGGCGAATAGAGCAGGCATTGGGACGTAATTGGGCCATCAAAGCCAAAGATATTATTGTAAAAGTAGATGGAACCGCTGTAATGCTGTTGGGCATTGTGGCCTCACTATACCAAAAGAGACAAGCCGAGCGTATAGTGTCTAGAACACCGGGAACAGGATCGATTGATAACCGGCTTATTGTGGAGCCCAAACCTTAGCGATATGCGCAAAAGATGCAATAGTAAACTACTGCTGATTTTGTCGTTAAAGGCTTAATTTGGATAATATTAAAGACATACCCTGCTACTGCATCTGAAAATAGTAAACCATACAACAAAGGATAACCAATGCAAAAATTACTAGTACTGCTTTTATTTGTGTTTTTATCCTGTAAAGAGGCTACCCAAACCACCATCCCGACTCTTGGTTCGATAACCGAAAGTGTGTATGCCTCGGGGGTTATAAAAGCAGAAAACCAATATACCGTATTTGCTACGGTTAGCGGTGTTATACAAACCATAGATGTAATCTCGAAAAAGATATTGGAAATATAGAGGACGACAGGGGGAATATAGAGTATTTAACGAACTCAGGATTGGAAAACCTTTTAAAACTTGGGGACGCCTTTGATAATGCGAGTTTAGCAGATTCGAGGGAGGTAATTGGTTTAATTTTCCCCGAAAATTTTACATTTCTTGAAAACAAAATCCAAACCGCTAGGGTCAATGAAATGGTTAATTGTATTTATCTGGTAAACAACAGATTACGAGCAAAAAAAAACGGGACAAAAGATGATATTTTTCTTTTGTCCCGAGTAGTGACCTCGACTGGATTCAAACCAGTAACCTCTTGAGCCGTAATCAAGTGCGCTATTCAGTTGCGCCACGAGGCCTTTTGTTTTCAATAAGGTAATTTTTTATACCTTTGTTGATTGCTGTTAGCGGGTGCAAATATAGGCATAAATGTGAGATAAACAAGAAGAAAATAACATAAAATTAAAAAAAAATGAAGTTAGAAAATTATATACGTGATATTCAGGACTTTCCTAAAGAAGGAATTTTGTTTAAAGATATCACGCCACTACTAAATGACCCAATTGCGAGAGAAGAATGCCTGAAAATTTTGCTTGATTCTTTAAAAGGACAAAAAATAGATAAGGTAATTGGAGCTGAAAGCCGAGGCTTTTTTTTCGGAATGTTATTAGCAGATCGGTTAAATGCCGGTTTTGTTCCCGTGCGTAAACCTAAAAAACTTCCTTTTACAACTATTTCGGCTTCTTATGAATTAGAATATGGTACAGATTCATTAGAAATTCATACAGATGCTATTCAAAAAGGAGACAAAGTTTTAATTCATGATGATGTTCTAGCAACTGGGGGAACAGCAAAAGCGCTTGAAGAGTTAGTAAATGAACTTGGCGGCGAAATAGTACAGTTTAATTTTTTAATGGAACTTTCTTTCCTTAATGGAAGGGAAAAAATAAAGAACAACCCTATATTTGCTGCAATAACCTATTAATTAAACTGTAATTTTAAACCCAAGTCACAAATGAAGCAATTTTATTGTTTAGCGCTCTTTGTATTATTAATTTCTTGTAAAGATAACAAAGAAACAACTGCTGAAAATACAGAGAAAACAGCTCAAAAAGATACTACAAATATAAAGCAATCAACCAATATTGCTTCAAACGAAAACTTAGTTAGCGATCTTAGGCCAAATGAAAAATTAAAAACCGAAGAAACATATTCTGATCAGGTTGAATTTGTAAATTTTGACGGCAATGGTGATTATGCTTTGTTTACAGTTCAAAAAAACAAAAAATTAGTTTCATTTTATACTAATCTTGAAGGTTCTGGTATATTCAAAAGAGGTGATGTACTTGACGTAAAATGGAAAATGGATACTATTTATGAAGCCGGAGATGGAGAAAAACAAGATTTTGGCGAATGGCTTATTACGGCAAAAAAAGTAAAAGACGGTCCGGTAAGTTTGTTTCGCAAAAAATATAAGAAACCCATAAAATGGAATTCTGAAAAACAAGACACGTATACAGTTGATTTTCAGGATTACTTATCTACTGAAATTGAATATTATTTGGCAAATTCTAAAAATGAAGCTGTAAAGACAGCAATAAAAGATCCGGAAGCCAATTTCTCTTATTCTATTGAAGAAAAAGACAGAGGAGATAAATCATATTATGTTTTAGCAATTTCAACTGATTTTGAACATAATTCTTCTATTCTTCAAACGCTGTATTTAGATATTTTAACTAATAAATTATATAAATATGATTTAGCAAACGATAAGTTAGTCGAATTCAAATAAAAGTATCTTTAAAAATAAAAATTGTCTTAGTTTATATTTAAACTAAGACAATTTTGTGTTTTATGGCGTATAAAACCAATCCAATTCGGGTTTTAATTTCGAGTTTATCAAATAAACATTCGCGATAGCCATCAATTGTCTTGGGGCTTAAACACATTTCTGAAGCGATTTCCTTGTATGTTTTTTCAGTACAGGCATGTTTTATAAAAACGATTTCTTTTTCTTTTAAATTCACTTTTTTAGAGTCATCATTCGCTTTTTTAACCAGCATTCCCGATACTAATTCGGTAAAATAAAAACCTTTTTGAATTACAGATTCAATGGCGTCCCTAAAAATTTCCGGCGAAGTATCTTTAAGTAAATAGCCTTTGGCACCGTTGGTAATCATTTTTATAATAACTTCTTCATCATCATTTACAGATAAAGCAATAACCCTAAGTTCCGGCATGTTTTCCTTAATCCATTTCATGGTGCTAATACCGTCTAAAACAGGCATATTAACATCTAATAAAATTAAATCAGCTTCTGTATCAACATTTTCCTGTAAGTACGAAATAAACACTTTGCCATTCTCGAAGTGATTAATGACTTCAAAATCTTTAAAACTATTGATCAAAAGTTCCAGCGATTGCGAAAACAACAAATGATCGTCTACAATTATAATTTTATTTTTAGGTTTCATTAGCTTTAGTTAAAGGATATTCTAAGGTTACAGTGGTTCCTGATGCATTTGAGTGCATAATTAATGTAGCTCCAATTAATTTGGCCCTTAATTTCATATTGATTAATCCGAGTCCTGAATTTATCTTCTGCGGATCATAACCAATTCCAAAATCTTTAAATTTTAGACAAAAAACATTTTTGGTTGTTTTAATATTTACTTCAAACATATCGCTATGAGAGTGTTTCAGGCTATTGTGCAAAGCTTCCTGAAAAATCCGATAAATAAACAAATCATGTTCCTGATTAATTATCGGTATTTCGCCGGAAAGCGTGTACTTGTATTGAATTTTTTTAAGCTTTTTTATGCGCTCAAGATCTTGTTTTATGGCTTGTATAAAATCGCTTTGCAGTAAATTGTCTTTATTTATAATTCGGGATAAAATCCTGATTTCGTCAAGAGATTTAGCTAAAATTTCTTTTAAATCGTGTAATTCATTTCCCTGAATAGCTTTTCCGCTGTTAATGTACATGTTGAGCTGCATAATGCCAACAGATACAATTTGCCCAATATTGTCATGCAGTTCCTTACTGATTTCAGAAAGGGTCTGATCTTTAATCTCAATTCGGGTTTTAATTAATTCTGATTGAAAATAAAGCTCGGCTTCCATTTTTTCAACCAGATAATTGTTCTTTTTTTTCAAAAAATAAAAGAATATAACAAGTACCGTTATCAGTAAAGTTAAGAAAACAATACCTAACGAAATGACTAATAATTGTACTTCTTTTCGCTCCATATAAATCCAATAATAAAGCAACTATGTGTTAGAAAATTCAAAAGAAACAATACTAAACTAAATATTGAATCATCTTGTTTTATCAAAAACCATTTAATGGCAAGCATGAAAGGCAGGAAAGGAACGTGAAATAATAGAATGCCTAATATGTACCAAAAAAAAACTGATTTTTTAAAGTTCAATATTTTGTCAGAATTAAAAATCTCTACCAAATATAAGCAAGATAATATCATAACTACAAGAACGCCAACGGCAAAGCTGTAAATAAATGATTTGTTGATGTCTTCTTTGAAATAAATAATATTCAGAAAAAAAGAAAACACATACAAAATTAAAAATAAAAGGGCTGATATTTTGTTATTCTGTTTGAGTAAAAGACTTCTCAGAAGTAGTATATAAGCTGAAAAACTTATAAGCATATAGCAATTGTAAACATAATAGTTTAATAAGCCTGTCCAATAAGTAAAATAATAGCCAACAAATTCTGTTAGTACCGAAAACCAAATTAAAATAACTAAAGATTTAGCTTTTTTACCAGGAAGTTTGTGAAACGAAATCAAACCAATAATTCCTGATAATAAAGCTAAATAGATAATATAAGATCTTAAAAATTCAAACATAATTTTCTAGTATAATAAACTTGGCGGTCTGCCAATATTGCCATAATTCATAGGCTCAAGGCTTTGTATATCGCTTGATTCTTCTTCAACTTCTTCGACCAAAGCAAAACTTTGAATTTTTGCCGTGTTTGTTTTTGCTTTTTTACCTGTCGGAACCAAAAATAAAGTGGTTAATCCGGCTTTTTCTCCATGTTTTTCATCATCAGGATAAACCCCAAAATAAAAACGAATACCGTCAACATTATATCCGTCTTCTATTCCTCTTGTTTTTACATAATGAATGTATCTTTCTAATTCTTCTATAGAATACCAAATGGCATTTGCATCTTCTTTTTCAGCAGACTTCGCTTTTAGGTCTGTAGTCTTCTTTTTGCTGTTGTAATTAAGATTAAGCTGTTGAGCAAATTCTCTTGTAATTAACTGACTTGGTTTTGCGGGTGGATTTTTCATGATTGTAATTTTTTGGTTAAAAGTTTAGTTAACAATATTTTATTAAATATTTCTGCCAAAATTATTTTAAGCATTTCATTCCTGCAAGGGTGAAATTACCCTTTTTTTCTACCGTAAATTTATTTAAAAAAATGGGTTAAATAACTGTTTGATAATGTTTTACAAAAAATCAATTTTACATGGTAATTTTAGTATATCAAAAACAATTAAAGTGTCTGAAATAGTCAGGTTAAATGATAATCAATTTAGCATCTTCAAAAATAATTTTAAATAAAAGGTAATGAGAACTATAAAATTGGGTGTAAAATCAAATGAAGTTTATTACTTAAATGAACTTCTCAAAAAACTAAAATACAGCGTTATTGTTTCTGATTATTTTGGAGTAGAAACAGATAAAGCGGTTAAAGATTTTCAACTAAAAAACAATTTGGTTGTAGACGGAATTGTAGGCTTAAAAACCTGGTCAATACTTATGCAAAAAAATACAGATGGTTTTTTTTCAAATAATAAATTGCTTTCAGAGCAGGATCTTATTGAATTTTCAAATGCTCATAATCTCGAATTGGCTGTTGTAAAAGCAGTTAACGAAGTAGAAAGCGGAGGGAAGGGTTTTCTTGTCGACGGACGTCCGAAAATTTTGTTTGAAGGACATGTTTTTTGGAGAGAACTCGAAAAACGAAATATAAATCCCGAAAATTATGCCATCTCTGGTAATCAGGATATTCTATATCAAAAATATACAAAAAAATATTATTTGGGCGGCACTGGAGAATATACACGTTTAGAAAAAGCAATTAAGCTGAACTCTGATAAAAAGTTTAGCGATGCTGCAAAATGTGCTGCTTCGTGGGGTTTATTTCAAATTATGGGGTTTAATGCTTTAGCAATTGGATATAATGCTATTGATGAATTCGTTGAAAAAATGTATTTGAATGAAGGCGAACATTTAAAAGCATTTGGATTATTCTTGCAGAAAAATAATCTGATGAATTTTTTAAGAAATAAAAAATGGGCAGATTTTGCTTTAAAATATAATGGGCCAGATTATAAATCAAATAAATACGATGAAAAATTAATGAAAGCGTATTTGAAATATTCTAAATAAAAAAAAGTTTCAGGTTCTATTTTGTTTCAGAATTCAGGTTGGGATATAGTATTTAAAAGCAAAATTCGCAAAGGTTTACGCGAAGAGCGCAAAGCTTTACGAACTTAAAGTAATTTAAAAACTTTCAAAATTTTTGCGAAAATCTTTGCGAATTTTGCGTTTAAAACTATGTTCAAAGTAAGAAACCTGAAACCTGAAACCTGAAACAAATAAAACAAAAATATTATCTCAATGTAGCTCCAAGTTCTGTCTCAAAAGTTTGTTGCAATTTCGACATGATTTTATCAATTTGAGAATCCGTAAGCGTTTTTGTATTGTCCTGAATAGTAAAGCTTAACGCATACGATTTTTTACCTTTTGGAAGTTTTTCTCCTTCATAAACATCAAATAAATTAACGTCTTTTAAAAGTACTTTTTCGGTTTGCTTCGCTAAGTTGTAAATACTTTCGTAAGAAGTTTTCTCATCTATTAATAAAGCTAAATCTCTACGAACTTCGGGATATTTAGGGATTTCAGAATATTTGATTTTTCCTGTAATAATTTTAAGGACCAAATCCCAATTGAAATCAGCAAAATAAACATCTTGTTTAATTCCGAAATGTTTCAAAATCGATTTTTTGACCACACCCATTTCAACTAAAGTATCGTTGTTGTAACAGATCGAAGTTCCTTCTGAAAAAATATCAGATTGCACAGGCGCATTCGAAACTTTTTCAATTCCTAAACGATTTAAAATCGCAGTAACATATCCTTTCAATAAAAAGAAATCTGTTGATTTTTGTGGATTTGTCCAGCTTTCTTTATTTCTGTTTCCGGAAACTGACAACGTTAAATGTTTATGTTCTTCATAACCATTTAGGTACTTATGATATGATTTTCCAAATTCAAATAATTTCAAATCTGAATTTCTTCTGTTGATATTATAAGATATCGCTTCTAAAGCTGAGAATAATAAAGACTGGCGCATTGTCGATAAATCGCTGCTTAAAGGATTTAACATGGTAACATTGTGTTCCTCTTTTAAAACAGCAGATAATTTTGCGTAAGCAGCTGTAGTTAAAGAGTTCGCCATCATTTCATGAAACCCTTGCGAGTTCAATTGAGATGCAATTACATTTTGTACTTTATAATCTTCAGTTCTTGGCGAATTAGAAACAGTTGCGTTAAACTTTTTAGAGAATTCGATGTTGTTATAACCGTAAACTCTCAAAATTTCTTCAATTACATCAATTTCACGCTGAACATCAACGCGGTATGCCGGAATTGTTAATCCTAAACCAGAATCAGAAACGCTGTTTACTTTGATATCTAAAGAAACTAAGATTTTCTTAATTGTATCTTTTGGAATTTCCTGTCCAATAATTTTCGAAACATGGTCGAAATTCAATAAAACAGAAAAATCTTCTACTTTTTTAGGATAAACTTCTACAACATCAGACGTGATTTTTCCTCCGGCAACTTCCTGGATTAAAAGAGCCGCACGTTTCAAAGCATATTCTGTAATAGTTGGGTCAATTCCTCTTTCAAACCTAAAAGAAGCATCTGTATTTAATTGATGTCTTTTGGCTGTTTTACGAACGCTAACAGCATCAAAATAAGCACTTTCTAAAAATATAGTTGTAGTTCCGTCACTAACGCCTGATTTTTTTCCGCCAAAAACACCTGCAATACAAAGCGGTCCTTTTTCGTCGCAAATCATCAAGTCTTCAGCATGTAATGTTCTTTCAACATCATCAAGAGTTGTAAATTTTGTTCCTTCCGGAAGTGTTTTTACAATTATCTTTCCAGTAATTTTTGCAGCATCAAACGCGTGCAAAGGCTGACCTAATTCATGCAAAACATAATTAGTAACGTCAACAATATTATTTTTAGGAGTTAAACCGATAGCTTTTAAACGGTCTTGTAACCAACTTGGCGATGGCCCAACTGAAATTCCTGAAATTGTTAAACCACAATATCTTGGAGCTAAATGAGAATCTTCGACACTTACATCAATTTTTAACGTACGCATTTCAACTCTAAAATTACTTACAGATGGTGTAATCAATTCGATATTTACACCACGCTGTAACATTCCCGCCCTTAAATCGCGCGCCGTACCAAAATGGCTCATAGCATCTGCACGGTTTGGCGTTAAGCCAATTTCAAAAACTTCATCGCTCGTTATTTGAAATACTTCTGAAACAGGTGTTCCCGGAACAAGCTCTTCATCAAGAACCATAATTCCGTCATGGCTTTCGCCTAATCCCAATTCATCTTCTGCACAAATCATTCCGTGACTTTCCTGTCCGCGAATTTTTCCTTTTTTAATAGTAAATTCAGCACCTTCTTTATCATATAAAACGGTTCCGATAGTCGCAACCGGTACTTTTTGTCCGGCAGCAACATTTGCAGCGCCGCAAACAATTTGTATAGGTGTATCTCCACCAATATTTACAGTTGTAACTTTTAATCTGTCAGCATCAGGATGTTTTTCGCAAGTAAGTACGTGTCCTACAACAACTCCTTCTAAACCGCCTTTTACGGATTCGTATTTTTCTACAACTTCAACTTCAAGACCTAAATCTGTTAGTAATTCTGAAGTTTGTTCCGATGTCCAGTCTGTTTTAATGAATTGTTTTAACCAGTTGTAAGATATTTTCATTTTATTGATATTGTTCTTGAATAAGGATACAAATATAAGGATTGCACGTGGTAGTAAGAAAGAAATTATTTGGTTTTTTCTGACTGTTTTTATTTTTGAGAAAATGCCTTAATAATGAGTATTTTGTATTTTCGGCGCCAATTTTTTATTAAATTAATATTAAAAATTAGTTATAAAAATGAATATGTAATTTTTGTGCTATTAGATGAATGAAAAATGCTACTCTGTGTCAAAATATGAAGGTAAATTTGAAATGAATCAAAAAAAAAATAATTATGAGTACTATAGCACAAAGACCTGATTTTAAGGCAAAATATGATAATTACATTAACGGAAAATTTACAGCGCCTGTAAAAGGAGAATATTTTGATGTACTTTCTCCTATTGATGGAAAAGTATTTACAAAAGCAGCACATTCCGGAAAAGAAGATTTAGAACTGGCTGTTGATGCAGCGTATGAAGCTTTTAAAACCTGGGGAAAAACATCATCGACAGAACGCAGCATCTTATTAAATAAGATTGCACAAAAAATAGAAGATAATCTCGAATATATTGCAACGGTAGAAACGATCGATAACGGAAAACCAATTCGCGAAACTCTTGCAGCAGATATTCCGTTAGCAATTGACCATTTTAGATATTTTGCCAGTGTAATTCGTGCCGAAGAAAGTTCGATTTCAGAGCTTGATTCTCAAACAGTTTCTATTGCATTAAGCGAACCATTAGGAGTTGTAGCACAGATTATTCCGTGGAACTTTCCAATTTTAATGGCCGTTTGGAAAATCGCTCCGGCGTTAGCGGCAGGAAACACAATCGTTTTAAAACCAGCAGAAAGTACACCAATTTCGATATTAGTTTTAATGGAATTGATTGGAGATATTCTTCCGGCCGGAGTTTTGAATATTGTAAATGGTTTTGGTGCAGAATTGGGTCGCCCATTAGTAACAAATAAAAAAGTGGCTAAAGCTGCCTTTACAGGTTCTACAACAACAGGCCGTTTGGTCATGCAATATGCAACAGAAAATATTATTCCCGTTACGTTAGAACTTGGAGGAAAATCGCCTAATATTTTCTTTCCTTCTATAGCAGATCACGATGATGACTTTTTTGATAAAGCCATTGAAGGTGCGGTTTTATTTGCCTTAAATCAAGGAGAAATTTGTACTTGTCCGTCGAGATTGTTAATTCATGAAGATATTTACGATAAATTTATTGCTAAAGTGATTGAAAGAACAGAAGCTATTATCGCCGGAAATCCGTTGGATAAATCAACAATGATTGGTGCACAAACATCATTGGTTCAGAAGGAAAAAATCCTGTCTTATATTAAATTAGGAAAAGAAGAAGGAGCAGAATTATTGACCGGAGGTGATGTAAATCATTTAGGCGGAGATCTTGAAGGCGGTTATTACATTAAACCAACTTTATTTAAAGGACATAACAAAATGCGAATTTTTCAGGAAGAAATATTCGGGCCTGTTTTAGCCGTAACTACTTTTAAAACTACTGAAGAAGCAATTGAAATTGCCAACGATACGATGTACGGTTTAGGAGCAGGAGTCTGGACACGCGACGCGCATGAAATTTATCAGGTTCCAAGAGCCATTCAGTCTGGCCGTGTGTGGATTAATCAATACCATTCTTATCCTGCCGGAGCACCTTTTGGAGGTTACAAACAATCCGGAATTGGTCGTGAAAATCATAAAATGATGTTAGGACAATATCGTCAGACAAAAAACATGCTGATTTCTTATGATAAAAAGAAATTAGGATTCTTTTAATTTGTTATTGATTTGGTTGAAAAGGTAAGTTTCTGACTTACCTTTTTTTATAAATTTAATGTAAAAGAAATTGTCATGATAAAGAGAATAGATGCTACAGAAAAATCAATTGAATTAATAAAAATCCTAAAAGAAAAACACGGCGATTTAATGTTTTATCAGGCTGGAGGATGTTGTGAAGGAACGCAGCCACAATGTTTTGAAAAAGGCGGATATTACCAAAGAATGGGCGATGTTTGTATAGGAACTGTTGAAGATACAGAGTTTTGGGTCGATAAAGATTTATTTGAATATTGGAAACATGCACACTTTACTCTAACGGTAATTGATGCTTTTGGAGTGGGAGGTTTTTCGCTTGAAACTCCCTTAAAAAAGACGTTCCAAATCGAATATAGAATTTTTACCGAAGAAGAAGAGAAAGAGTTAGAACCGGTTACTTTTATTGATTGAAGAAGGTTCAGAGGTTCAAAGGTTTAAAAGGTTTCAAAGGTTCAGAGGTTCAGAGGTTCAAAGAAGGAAAAAATCCCTAAAAAAAAACCTTTGAACCTTTGCGCCTCAAACCTTTGAACCTTTTAAAAAAAAAACTAACGTCCAATCTGCGATGGTAATTCGAATATTTCAAGATCAAAATAAATTACCGAAGCCATAACATGATCGAAAATATCAGACATAATATATTCGTAATTTGCCCAGCGTTTGTCGCTTGAAAAAGCATAAATTTCTAACGGAACCCCATGCGCACTCGATTGTAACTGACGGCACATAATGTGCATGTCTTTGTTTAAACCCGGATGCGTTACCAAATATTGCATGATATATTTTCTAAACAAACCTAAATTGGTCATGTTTCGGCCATTTAAGGCAAGACTTTTATCAACACCGTGTACGTTATTGTATTTTTCAATTTCAGCTTGCCTTGTTTCAATGTAAGAACTTATAAGCTGCACTTTTTTCATATCATTCAAATCTTCATTATGAAGAAAACGAATACTGCTGCTTTTTATTAAAATATGCCTTTTAATACGTCTTCCGTCAGATTTCTGCATGCCACGCCAGTTCTGAAAAGAATCTGAACTCAAAGCATACGTTGGAATCGTGGTTATGGTATTGTCAAAATTTCGAACTTTTACGGTCGTTAAATTAATTTCGATAACATCTCCATCAGCACCAAATTTTTCCATCGTAATCCAGTCGCCAATACGAACCATGTCGTTTATCGCAACCTGAACACTCGAAACAAATCCTAAAATAGTATCTCTGAAAATCAGGATAATAATTGCCGAAAGAGTTCCTAAAATGGTTAAAAGTTCCCCTTTTTTAATTCCGAATAAAGTAGAAATTATGAGGGCAACCCCAAAAATCCACAATACAATCATAATAACCTGAACAAAACTGTCGATAGGTTTATCGCTGTATTCCGGCAATTGTTTTAAATAATCGCGTACCGAATTAAAAATTGTCCTAACAATCCATAAAGTGATTAAGACAATATATATACCCACAATTTTTCCAAAAAGCGATTCCCAATATTCGTATTTATCTAAAATAATAGGAACGGCTTTATAAACAAAGAAAAACGGTATTAAATACGCTGTATATTTTGTTGTTTTATTATGAATTAAATAATCGTCGAATTTTGTTTTAGTCTTTTGCGCAAAAATTGCAGTAAGTGTTACTAAAACAAATTTGGCTACATAATAAATAGCAAAAGCCAGCGCCACCATAATGGCAATATTAAAAATGAGGCTAATATAAGACGCAAAATTACGGCTCATGCCCCAATGCCTAAAAAGAGGATATAAGAAATTAAATATTTTGTCCAAAAAATTATGCATTATGTTCTAAATATTTTTTCTCCACATAAAAAGTTCCAAAAGGAATAAGTGAAGCAATCAAGATGATCCCAAAAGTTTTTAAATCCCAATTTTGAGATTTTTTAAGTAAAATGGCCAATATAATATAACCTATAAATAAAACTCCGTGTGTCATTCCTAAAGGACGTAATAAAGTGTGATAAAGTTCAGGATTGTTGGTTTTGATAATCAACATATTAGCAAATAATACTAAATAGGAGATACCTTCTAAAATTGCAGTAACCTTAAAAATCTTGAGCATTGAGTTGTTTTTTTGAGTTTATAGTAGCAAAATTAAGTATTAGGATTGGTTTTTGAGTTATGTATCAGGAAAGTAATTTACTTTTGTAGTCTTAAACTTTGATAATGAGCAAACGCGATTTAAAAAAATATTTAGCCGAATTAAATAAAGAACAACTCGAAGAGCAGCTTATTGAGTTGTATGAAAAATTCAGTGCCGTAAAAGTGTATTACGATTTCGTTTTTAATCCAAAAGAAGACAAACTTTTGCAGGAATCTAAGGTTAAAATTTCACATGAATATTTTCCTGTAAAAAAGCCAAATGCAAAATGGCGTCCAAAAGCAAAAATGCGCCGTTCCGTAGCGCAAAAAATCATCAAACATTTTATGATGCTGGGTGTTGACTCTTTTGTTATTGCAGATATCATGTTATATAATATCGAAATAGCACAAACATTTTCATCGAATAATTTTGTTAAGCAGGAATTGTTTTACAAAAGCATCTTGAATTCATTTGAGCAAGCCGTAAATTTTGTGATTTCGAACGGAATTTTAAATGAATTTAAATCAAGAATAATAGATATTCAACAGCAGACTATTCAACAAAAATGGAAAAACAAATACGATTTTGAGGTTATTTTAGATAAAATAGACTAAAAAAAGCACTTCTCATAAAAAATCTTATTTAAAAAAATGATTTATTTTAAGTTAAAATAAGATGAATAACTGTTTTTTAGGTGTATTTTTGCAAAAATCCAAAAATTAACAATGTCTCAAAACACTTTAGAAATAGAAAGAGAAGAGAAAAAAGAACTTTATGCATATCAAAAAGGCGATATCGATGCCATTTTTGATCGTTTAGACAATGCTCCTCCGCAACATCATCTATTATATCAATTGCCTACCGGTGGAGGAAAAACAGTTATTTTTTCTGAAATCGTTCGTCGTTATTTAGCTAATAACGATAAAAAAGTGGTGGTTTTAACGCATCGTATAGAACTTTGTAAACAAACCTCAAAAATGCTAAAAGGTTTTGGTGTTTCTAACAAAATTATCAATAGTAAAGTAAAAGAATTGCCGGATCAGAATGAATATTCTTGTTTCGTGGCGATGGTTGAAACTTTAAAAAACCGTATCAATGATGAAAAATTACATCTGGATAATATCGGTTTGGTTATTATTGATGAGGCACATTACAATTCATTTAGAAAATTATTAAACTCATTCAAAAATGCTTTTATTCTTGGAGTAACAGCAACACCTTTGAGTTCGAATATAAAATTACCAATGCACCAGAGCTATGATGAACTTATTGTGGGAGACACAATTAGTTCGTTGATTGACAAAGGTTTCCTTGCACGTGCGACTACTTATAGTTATGATGTTGGATTAACATCGCTAAAAGTAGGTATCAATGGAGATTATACCGTTAAATCATCAGATGATTTGTATACCAACACGGTTATGCAGGAAAAGCTTTTGCATGCTTATACAGAGCGTTCTTTAGGTAAAAAAACCTTGATTTTTAATAACGGTATTCATACTTCATTATATGTATATGAAACTTTTAGAGAAGCAGGTTACGATATCAGACACCTTGATAATACAAGTAGTTCAGAAGAGCGTAAAGATATTTTGGCATGGTTCAAGAAAACTCCGGATGCCATTTTAACTTCTGTCGGAATCTTAACTACAGGTTTTGATGAACCAACGGTAGAGACAATTATATTAAACAGAGCAACAAAATCACTAACATTATATTACCAAATGATTGGTCGTGGATCTCGTAAATTACCTGGTAAAGACGAGTTTACGGTTATCGATTTAGGAAATAATGCCGCACGTTTTGGTTTATGGAGCGAGCCGGTGAACTGGCAGCACATCTTTAAATCTCCTGAATTTTATTTGGAGAATTTGCGTGATGATACTGAAATCGAATTGTATTTTAAATACAGTATGCCTCCGGAATTACGTGCAAAATTCAGTAAAACTGCTGATGTTACTTTTGATGTTGATGAAGAACACAAATTGATCATCAAACAAAATTTGCGTTCTAAAGTAGTATTAGACAAATCGTTAGAACAACATGCTGCTATGTGCGTTGATAATACGGAAACATTGCAGGAAGCAAAATCATTAGGAAAAGAACTTGAAGATGATATCGAATGCAGAATTAAACGTTATGCAAAATGTTTAAGCCAGTGTAGTAAAAATTACCGCGAATGGCTTGTTGATGATTATAAACTAAAATTGGTTTTACTTATAGGTAAAAAATACCGCGAGAAAATCATGAACGAACCGGATTGATTTAGTTCAAAAAGTTTCATGTTTCAGGTTTCATGTTTCAGGTTTGTTGGAATCTAAACAAAATTATAATCTTAAAAGGAGAAATCGCATTTAGAGTAATTAATTCTATTGCGATTTCTCCTTTAATAAATTAATAAAATCTTATTTTTTTAAGTTTTCAAAGCAACATGAAACCTGAAACAAATAAAACAAAATAAACAAAAATAAAAATATGTCTAAACAATTCTCATCGTTAGGAGTTTCAGCACCAATTTTAAAAGCGTTAAGCGAATTGAATATCGTTGAACCAACAGAAATTCAGCAAAAAACAATTCCGCTTCTTTTATCTGAAACTCATGATGTCGTTGGTTTAGCCAAAACCGGAACAGGAAAAACAGCTGCTTTCGGATTGCCATTGTTGCAATTGATAGATACAGAATCTCCAATTGTTCAGGCTATAATTTTGGTTCCAACCAGAGAACTTGGACAACAAATATTTAGAAATTTAGAAGATTTCGGAAAACATATTCCCAATATATCTATAGCTTCAACTTGTGGTGGAATTCCAATAAAACCACAAATCGAGCGATTGACACAACCTACTCATATTGTTGTGGCAACACCCGGACGTTTAATCGATTTGATTCAGCGTAAAGCAATTGATTTAAAAGAAACTCAATATTTAGTTTTAGATGAAGCTGATGAAATGGTTTCAATCCTAAAAGAAAGTCTGGACGAAATTGTTGCTGAACTTCCTAAAAAACATAGAACTTTATTATTTTCGGCAACTTTGCCCGGAACAATAAAACAACTGATTCAGAATTACTTAAACAAAAACGTGGTTCAGGTTAGCGCTAGCATGGAAACTGTTGGTAACCAAGGAATTGATCATGAATATATTGTTGTTGACCCCATTGAAAAATTAGACGTTTTAATGCATTTTTTAAATTCTAAAGATGGAGAACGCGGCATTATTTTCTGTAAAACTAAAGCAGCAGTTAATAAATTGGCCAAAAACCTGGCTATAAATCGTTTTTCTTCGGGAGCACTGCACGGAAGTTTATCACAGGGAATTCGTGACAGAATCATGGAACAATTTCGTGAAGGACATATTAATATTCTGGTAGCTACAGATTTGGCAGCAAGAGGAATTGACGTAAAGGAAATTTCTTATGTTGTAAATTACCATTTGCCGGACACTTATGAAAACTACGTTCACCGCAGCGGAAGAACAGCAAGAGCAGGAGCAAAGGGGCTTTCCTTAACGGTTTTGCAAGAGGAAGAAGTCGTTGAAATTCCGGAATTCGAAAAAGAATTAGGAATTAAATTTACCCAATTTCAAAAACCTTCTGTAGTAAGTTTAGAAGAAAACAATACGCTTTTATGGGCGAAACAAATATTCAAAACAAAACCCAATCACGATATTTCGGCGGATTTAAAAACAAAAGTAAAAACGGTTTTTCATCATCTTACTAAAGACGAATTAATTGAGAAATTGTTAGCGAATTATGTTTTACAAAATAAAGTTGAAGTAACAGAAAAGCCTGTTAAAAAATTCAAAAAGTAACATTTTAGATTTTTATTTTTCCTGATTTGTGTTGTATTTTTATGAGTTTTTAAACTTCAAAAATACAACACAGTTTATTTATGGAAACTATCGAAATAAGAAAAATAGCTTTAAACGAAATTAATCAGTTGCAAAAAATTGGCCGACAAACTTTTCAGGATACCTTTTCAGAATCAAATTCTGATGAAAATATGAAAAAGTATTTGGACGAAAAGTTTTCAGTTGAAAAACTGACTGCAGAACTTACCAATGAAAATTCTGAGTTCTATTTTGCTATTTTACAAAATGAAGCAATTGGGTATTTAAAAGTAAATTTTGGAGACTCTCAAACTGAATTAAAAGACAGCAAAGCCCTTGAAATTGAAAGGATCTATGTTCTAAAAGAATTTCATGGAAAGAAAGTAGGCCAATTACTTTACGAAAAGGCAATTCAGATAGCCAAAAACAAAAAAGCTGAATATGTCTGGCTGGGAGTTTGGGAGCAAAATTACAGAGCAGCTCGTTTTTATGAAAAAAATGGTTTTGTTGAATTTGACAAGCATATTTTTAAGCTTGGAAATGACGAGCAAACAGATCTTATGATGAAACTTAAATTGGTAAATTGAGATCAAAATATTTTAAAATAAAACTCAAAAAGAGGTTTTGTATTTGAAATTATAATGTTAAATTTATAAAACTGCAACAAGCAGAATAGTTTTACTCATAAATCCTATCTAATAAACAACATATATGAAAATAGTCATTATTGGAGGTGGTTTTGCAGGAATAAATCTTGCAAAAGAACTTGTCAACCAGCCTGAAATACAAGTAACACTTGTAGATAAAAACAATTATAATTTTTTTCCACCACTAATATATCAGGTTGCTACTGCTTTTTTAGAACCCTCAAGCATTAGTTATCCTTTCAGAAAATTTTTTGCAGGTAAAAAAAACCTTGAATTTCGTTTAGGAGAATTACTTTCTGTAGTTCCTGCCGAGAAGAAAATTATACTTAATAATGGCGAAGTGACTTATGACTATTTGGTTTTTGCAACTGGCGCAGAAACAAGTTATTTTGGTATGGAAAACGTAATGAAAAACGCTATTCCGATGAAAACCTTAAATGATGCCATCGAAATGCGAAATACATTACTTAAAAACCTTGAAAAAGCAGCTATTACAAAAGATATTCGTAAACGCCGTAAATTATTAACAATTGTTGTTGCCGGAGGCGGCCCAACAGGAGTAGAAGTTTCAGGAATGTTTGCTGAAATGCGAAAAAATATACTTCTTAAAGAATATCCGGAATTAGAAACCTCTGCAAGCAATGTTTATTTGGTTGATGGAGGCGATGCTCTGCTGGCGCCAATGAGTGAGGCTTCTCAAAAAGATACTTTAGAAGCCCTTACTAAACTAGGCGTTGTTGTAAAACTGCATAGCCGAGTTACAGATTATGTGGATGATACGGTTCATTTTGAAAATGGAGAAACTATCAAAACCAAAAACTTAATTTGGGCTGCGGGAGTTTCGGCAAAAATTTTCGAAGGAATTCCAAAAGAAAGTTACGGTCGCGGCCGACGTATGGCAACAGATCAATACAATAAGGTAAATGGTCTTGAAAATATTTATGCTATTGGTGATACAGCGATTTTAGCCGGAGATAAAAATTTCCCTGACGGACATCCGCAAGTGGCTCAGGTTGCCATTCAGCAAGGATTAAATTTAGCAAAAAACTTTAAAGCAACCGTTAAAAACAAACCTCTTAAACCTTTTGCTTACAATGACAAAGGTTCTATGGCGATTATCGGAAAAAACAAAGCAGTTGTAGACTTACCAAGTCCGAAATGGCACTTCAAAGGATTTTTTGCCTGGGTTATCTGGTTGTTTATTCATTTGATTTCATTAATAACATATAGAAACAGATTAAAAACTTTTTATAACTGGATGATTGCTTACTTTGCCAGTGATCAATCTCTTCGAATGATTATTAGACCGGATAAGAGAAGTTGAAAATTAGATTAATTTTCAATTTTTTAAATTCCAAATTCCAATAAAAAAGCCAGAATTTTTTAATTCTGGCTTTTTTATTTTACGCATTTTATGATTTCGACAAAGTATAATCATATAACAGAATCCCATAAATAAAGTCAATAATCCTTTTCAGGTTTTAATTAGATAAAATCTTTTAGGTTTATTTATTATTACTTAAAATAATACTTTATAAAATGTACGAATATTATTATTTTATTCTTTAATTTAGATCGCGATAATCTTTTGGTAAATGTTTTATATACAACAGATTAAAGCGATATCCGAAAAGCTAAAGAGTAGGAAAAAAACAAATTATGCTATTATGAAAAATTTAAAAAACCTAAAAAACATTGAAATTTTAAGTAAAAATGCACAGAAATCCATTTTTGGAAACGGACTTCCCTATGTAAATCCAACAATTGGTTTATGCGATAGATTGTGCGGAGAAGCTGGCGGAGTACTCTCTAATACGCCAGGTCAAGGAGATATTTGCCTTCAGGGAACTTCTACATGTTGTTATTGTCGTTAATTAATAAGTTTACAAAGCCGACAGTTTTCTAAAATCTGTCGGCTTTATTATTTTACCAGAATTTAAACCTTATCGACTATTCAATTTTGCTTTCTCCTTTATTATATCAGCAATTTTGCGGTTTTCGATTTTGCTTTCAAGCCATGAAATAATATCCAGATATAAAAAAGCTCTTTTTTCGTAAGTATTCTTTTCAAGCTCAACAAAACGGGCATGCATTTTTTTGAATTCTTTCTTAATATCAGCAGGATAAAAGTTATTCAAATTTCTTAAAAACTTAATAATTTCCTTTTGAACTTCATGTAAGTCGTTCATTTTCAGTAGAAACTTGTATGTGCTTTTAAGGTGGTTTTCTAAATAATAATCTTTTCCTAACTCATAATGTGCAATTAAAGACAAAAGTCTTGCAAAACACATTAAATCCTCGCGCATGCTTAAGTTCTTGTTGTTAATGATTTTATCTAAGTAAAAAATACATTCTGTATACTTTTCATTTCCAAAATAAATAGAAGCAATTTTATAGAAAAACAACATTTCGTGATGTTCGTCAAGATGTTCGCTGTGTAATTTTATTTTATCTAAAATTTCAGGAATCAAATATTCGCTTTCCGCAAAAGTTCCTTCCAAAATATGAAGGTTTAGCTTATTATTATAGATATATAAAAATGATAGTGATGCAATGTTGTCATTTACAGGAAATTTATCATCCTGAATAGTTTGTTCTAAAAGCGATAAATATTTCTTGAAATTCGATTTATATTTCAACATATATAAGGACTCCAAAAAATAATGATTTCCTTTTAGGAAGAATACCGGATTCTGATAAATCATATTCGGATTATCATAAAATAAAGTAACCCATTTATAAGCATATTTATAACTCGCTAAAAAGTCCTGAACCAGAAAACTACGCCAAAGATTCGCATTATAAAACCAGTATTTTTCACGAAATCCAAACTTGGTTTCGTCTAATTTTGCAATATGTTTATTGAAATAATCATCAATAGATTTATATTCTTCATCGTTTTTTACGTAACCGGTTTTAAGCATGATTCCGTAAAGCTGAAGCGATAAGTTTGATAATTTACTTGAAATTGTATTTCGGTAATTCAATTCTTTGGCCTGAATAACCAATTCATCTGCGCGGCCCTGAATACTTCGGGTAATATATTGTGATTCTATTAGTTTTTCGAATTCAACAATTTCATACGCCATGTATTTTTCATCATTTTCAAGCGCAATCATTTTTGTTTTATCCAGAATTTTTAAACTCTGTTTATACAATCCTTTATTATATAAAATACCTGCAAAATCAATTTGTTCGCGCAACTGATATCGAATGTTCTGACTCGGAATATTCAATCGAATACTAACTAATATTTGCTTGTATAAATATGATTTTAAGTTAGATAACTGTATTTTTTTGATGATGCCGCTCTTTAAAATAAGCTTTTCATCATAGGTTTCAGATTTATCTAAAATATTAAATAATTCGATGAATTTGGTATTTGAACTCGTTTCTAAACGGCTTGCAAAAATCTTAAATTGTCTTTTTTCAGATTTAGAAAGTGATTTTATTAATACAAATAAGAAATCTTTTTGATGGTTAGCCATTGTAAAATATAATAGTGTAACTTATTGGTTTTTAGTTGTTTAATACGTTATAAATTGTGTTATAAACAGTATAATTTCATTAAAATGAATTTCATACTTATAATGTACAATATATATTTGTTATCAAGATGTGAAATTACATTAAATAAATGAATATGAATAGAGAGAAAGTTCAAATTTTTGACACCACTTTGCGCGACGGCGAACAAGTTCCAGGATGTAAGTTAGATACGAAACAAAAATTAGTTATCGCAGAACGACTTGATAAAATGGGAGTTGATGTTATCGAAGCAGGTTTTCCTGTGTCTAGTCCAGGCGATTTTTTATCGGTCTCTGAGATTTGTAAAATTGTAGAAAATGCAACCGTCTGCGGACTAACAAGAGCTGTTAAAAACGACATTGATGTTGCAGCTGCTGCCCTGAAGCATGCAAAAAGACCTAGAATCCACACAGGAATCGGAACTTCACAATCTCATATACTCCACAAATTAAATACAACTCCGGAAGATATTATTGCCAGAGCAAAATTTGCTGTATCGCACGCAAAATCTTATGTAGAAGATGTTGAGTTTTACGCAGAAGATGCTGGTAGAACTGATAACGCTTTCCTTGCAAAAGTTTGTGAAGAAGTGATTAAATCAGGAGCAACCGTATTAAATATACCGGATACAACAGGATATTGTTTACCGGAAGAATACGGGGCAAAAATTAAATATTTAAAAGAAAACGTAAAAGGAATCGAAAACGTAATCCTTTCATGTCACTGTCATAATGATTTAGGAATGGCAACTGCAAACTCAATCGCAGGAGCTATAAATGGAGCCAGACAAATAGAATGTACTATTAATGGTATTGGAGAAAGAGCAGGAAATACAGCACTTGAAGAAGTGGTAATGATTTTCAAACAACATCCATACCTTAATTTGGATACCAATATTAATACAAGAGAATTGAACGAAATGAGCCGTTTGGTTTCTGAAAGTATGGGAATGATTGTGCAGCCAAATAAAGCAATTGTTGGAGCAAATGCATTCGCACACAGTTCCGGAATTCACCAGGATGGTGTGATCAAAAACAGAGCAACTTACGAAATCATGGATCCGCTTGACGTTGGTGTAAACGAATCTTCAATTATTCTAACGGCAAGAAGCGGAAGAGCTGCTTTAGCGTACCGCGCTAAAAAAGTGGGTTATGAGCTTACAAAAGTACAATTAGACATTGTATACATTGAGTTTTTGAAATTCGCAGACATCAAAAAAGAAGTTATAGATGTCGATATTCATCAGATTATTGAAGCTTCAAAAATTGAAGGAGATTTAATCAGAAGCTAGTTGAAAAGAGAAAAGAGAATAGACAATAGAAAATAGAGAATAGAACAAAGAAGAAAGACACAAATAAAGATTTAAATACATAAAGAACGAGACGTTATGAATTTGAAAATAGCAGTTTTACCAGGAGACGGAATTGGACCGGAAGTAATTTTACAAGCCAAAAAAGCATTATATGCGATTGGCGAAGTGTACAATCATGAATTTGTTTTTGAAGAAGCGCTCATGGGGGCGATCGCCATTGACAAAACAGGAAATCCGTTGCCGGAACAAACGCTAAATCTTTGTTTAAATACTGATGCAGTTTTGCTTGGAGCAATCGGAGATCCTAAATATGATAATAATCCGAATGCAAAAGTTCGACCTGAACAAGGTTTATTGAGGCTGCGTAAAGAATTAGGTTTGTTTGCGAATATTCGTCCAATTAAACCTTACAAGGCATTAATTGAAGCTTCTCCCTTAAAAAGAGAAATTATTGAAGGAGCTGATTTTACAATTTTTAGAGAATTAACAGGCGGTGCTTATTTTGGAGCTAAAACACTTAATGAAGAAGGGACACATGCTTCAGATTTATGTGAATATTCAGAAGAAGAAATCACCAGAATCACACATTTAGCTTTTAAATCGGCACAAAAACGACGTAAAAAGCTAACAATGGTAGACAAAGCAAATGTTTTGGAAACTTCAAGATTGTGGAGAAAAGTAGTTCAGAAAGTGAGCGAAAATTATCCGGATGTTAAGCTTGATTTCTTATTTGTTGATAACGCAGCAATGCAGTTAATTTTAAATCCGAAACAATTTGATGTGATTTTGACAGAGAACTTATTCGGAGATATTTTATCTGATGAGGCCAGTGTAATTACAGGATCAATTGGGTTACTGCCATCAGTATCTTTAGGAGAAAAAAATGCTTTGTTTGAACCAATTCACGGATCATATCCGCAGGCAAAAGGAAAAAACATCGCCAACCCAATTGCTTCGATTTTAGCAGCAGCGCTTTTGTTAGAGCATTTTGGATTAACTAAAGAAGCTAATGTCATCTATAAGGCGGTTGAAAAAGCAATTGAATATAAAGTTGTTACAGTTGATTTAAAACCAGATTCAAAATTCGGTACTAATGAAGTAGGGGAGTTTGTTTCAAATTTTATTTTCAGCAAAGATGACTTGCTTTATTTTAATAATGATAACGTACACATTGGTCAATCGACGATTGTTTAAGTTTTTTATTAAAATTTTGAAATAAATAACAAGAAGTATTGTAAATGTTGAGATTTTATTTTTTTAGTTCTTAAAGTTTTCATACTTTTGTAACACTAAGAAAATAAAAATGCAAATCTCAATTATTATTACTTCTGTCGTTGTTGTCAATGTGTTTAGCACATCTGCACAAGGAATGGTATAAATATAATTGAAAAACTATATTACAAACCTTCCAAATACTGGAAGGTTTTTTTTTGGAATAAAAATTAAAAAAAATAATACAATAATGGAATTAAATAAGTACAGCAAAACCATCACTCAAGATCAAACACAACCTGCAGCGCAAGCCATGTTGTACGGTATTGGTTTAACTGAAGAAGATTTGAAAAAAGCACAAGTGGGTATTGTGAGTATGGGTTACGATGGTAACACATGTAACATGCACTTGAATGATTTAGCAAAAGATGTTAAAAAAGGTGTTTGGGATGCAAATCTGGTCGGACTTATTTTTAATACCATTGGTGTAAGTGACGGAATTTCAAACGGAACTGAAGGAATGCGTTTTTCATTGGTTTCCCGTGATGTAATTGCAGATTCTATTGAAACAGTTGTGGGAGCGCAATGGTACGATGGCGTAATTGCTATTCCGGGCTGCGATAAAAACATGCCGGGAGCATTAATCGCAATGGGAAGATTAAACCGCCCGGCGATGATGGTTTACGGAGGTTCAATTCACTCAGGAAAATGGAAAGGTGAATCTTTAAACATTGTTTCGGCTTTTGAAGCTTTAGGAAAAAAAGTAAAAAACGAAATTACTCCAGAGGATTTTAAAGGTGTAATTCAAAATGCATGTCCGGGAGCCGGTGCTTGCGGTGGAATGTATACAGCAAATACAATGTCTTCAGCCATTGAAGCATTAGGAATGAGTTTACCATACAGCTCTTCAAATCCTGCTTTAAGCCAGGAAAAAAGAGACGAATGTCTTGCAGCCGGAGAAGCGATCAAAATTTTATTAGAAAAAGATATTAAGCCAAGAGATATCATGACTCGTAAAGCTTTCGAAAATGCTATTACAATTGTAGCTGTTTTGGGAGGTTCTACAAATGCGGTTATGCACTTAATTGCAATGGCTCACGCTGTTGATATCAAAATTACACTGGATGATTTTCAGGCAATTAACGATAGAACGCCAGTTTTGGCTGACATGAAGCCAAGTGGTAAATATATGATGGAGGATATTCATGAGGCTGGAGGAATTCCTTCAGTAATGAAATATTTATTGAAAGTTGGATTGATTCACGGAGATTGTTTAACAGTAACAGGAAAAACAGTTGCAGAGAATTTAGCTTCGACTCCGGATTTACAAGACGGACAACAAGTAATTCATGAAATTCAAAAAGCATTAAAACCAACAGGAAATATTCAGGTTTTATACGGAAATCTAGCTTCTGAAGGTGCTGTGGCAAAAATCAGCGGAAAAGAAGGAGAATATTTTGAAGGCCCTGCTGTTGTATTTGAAGGAGAATTTGAAGTAATTCCAGGTCTTGAAGCCGGAAAAATAAAACCAGGAAATGTAGTCGTCATCAGGTATTGTGGACCAAAAGGTGGTCCGGGGATGCCTGAAATGCTTAAACCTACATCTGCGATTATTGGAGCCGGATTAGGAAGCACTTGTGCACTGATCACAGACGGAAGATTCTCGGGAGGTTCACATGGCTTTGTCGTAGGACACATTACACCAGAGGCTTTTGACGGCGGAGGTATTGCTTTGGTAAAAGATGGTGATTTAATTGCCATTGATGCTGTAAAAAATACCATCGACCTGAAGATATCTGACGAAGAATTTGCAGCTCGAAAAGCGGCTTGGGTTCAACCACCGTTAAAAGTTACAAAAGGAGTTTTACTTAAATACGCAAGATCGGTTTCAAGCGCTTCTACAGGTTGCGTTACCGATAATTAATTTTACAATAACAATTTCAAAAATCAATGACAATATCAATAAAAACAACAAAAATCAATTGCAATAAAAAGTAGAAATATAAAAGATCAATTTAAAATTTATCATTGAAATTGATTTTTGACATTGCCATTGAATTTTAGTTTTGAAATTGAATTTCGACATTGAAAAAAAAATATACTATGAGAATATCAGGGGCAGAAGCCGTTATAAGATGTTTATTAGCAGAAGGAGTAGACTTGGTTTATGGTTATCCGGGAGGAGCAATCATGCCGGTTTACGACGAATTATATAAATTTCAGGATCAATTACACCACGTTTTAGTACGTCACGAACAAGGAGCAACGCATGCCGCTCAGGGATATGCCAGGGCTACAGGAAAAGTGGGAGTGGCAATTGCAACTTCAGGACCAGGTGCTACAAACTTAGTAACAGGAATTGCAGATGCACAAATCGATTCAACTCCATTAGTTTGTATTACAGGACAAGTAGGGAAACATTTATTGGGTTCTGACGCTTTTCAGGAAACAGATATTATCGGAATTTCGACTCCGGTTACAAAATGGAATTACCAGATTACAGAAGCTTCTGAAATTCCTGAAATCATTGCAAAGGCATTTTATATTGCACGTTCAGGACGTCCGGGACCAGTTTTGATTGACATTACTAAAAATGCTCAGTTTGATGAGTTCGATTTTAGTTATGAAAAATGTACGGCAATCAGAAGTTATATTCCGGTTCCGAAATTAAAATTAGATAAAGTTGCAGAAGCTGCAGCCTTAATTAATAGTGCAAAAAAACCTTTTATTGTTTTTGGTCAGGGAATTATTCTCGGTCAGGCCGAAGAACAACTAAAAGCATTAATCGAAAAATCAGGAATTCCGGCAGGCTGGACTATTTTAGGACTTTCGGCTTTGCCAACAGATCATCCGCTAAATGTTGGAATGTTGGGAATGCACGGAAATTACGGTCCAAACATGCTTACCAATCAATGTGATGTGCTTATCGCTTTGGGAATGCGTTTTGATGACCGTGTTACGGGAAGTTTAAAAACGTATGCAAAACAGGCAAAAGTAATTCACTTTGAAATTGATCCGGCAGAAGTTGATAAAAACGTAAAAACAGAAGTTGCCGTTTTAGGAGATGTTAAAGAAGCTTTGAATGCTTTATTGCCTTTAATCGAAAAGAATTCTCATGAATCATGGCACAATGAATTCAAAGAATTGCAGCAAATCGAAGTGGAAACGGTTATTAATGAAGAATTAAATCCGACAAATAATAAAGGAATTTCGATGGGAGAAACTATCGAAATGATCAATAAACACTCAAAAGGAGATGCGATTATCGTTTCGGATGTTGGTCAGCATCAAATGTTTGCGTGTCGTTATGCTAAATTTAATTCAACCAAAAGTAATATTACTTCCGGCGGATTAGGAACAATGGGATTTGCGCTTCCGGCTGCAATTGGAGCTAAAATGGGAAGACCGGATCGTGAAGTTGTTGCAATTATTGGCGATGGTGGATTCCAAATGACGATTCAGGAATTGGGAACCATTTTCCAGACCAAAGTTCCGGTAAAAATTGTCGTTTTAAACAATGAATTTTTAGGAATGGTACGTCAATGGCAGGAATTGTTTTTTGACAACAGATATGCTTCAACCAATATGATCAACCCAAATTTTGTGGCTATTGCTGAAGGATATTATATCAAATCTAAAAAAGTAACGCAAAGAGAAGATTTAGACGAAGCTGTTGCAGAAATGCTGGCTTCAAAAGATTCTTATTTCTTAGAAGTCATGGTCGAAAAAGAAAATAACGTTTTCCCAATGATTCCAACAGGAGCATGTGTTTCAGAAATTAGATTAAGCTAAAAAAGAAGTTTCAGTTTTTAAGTTTCAAGTTTCAAGTTCTCAGCAACGTGAAACCTGAAACTTGAAACAAAATAAACTTTAAACAAAAATTACATGGAAGATAAAACATTTACCATATCGGTATATTCAGAAAATAACGTGGGATTGTTGAATAGAATATCAGGAATATTCTTAAAGCGTCACATTAATATATTAAGTCTAAACGTTTCAGAATCAGAAATAGACAATGTTTCAAGGTTTATTATTGTTGTAGAAACAACAGAAAAATGGGTTCAGAATATTGTTGGGCAAATTGAAAAACAAATTGAAGTTATAAAAGCATTTTATCACACAGATGAAGAAACCATTTATCTTGAAAATGCATTGTTTAAAATTGCTTCAAGTTTATTGTTTGATGAAAAACAAATTCAGAATATCATCAAAGACAGTCAATCGACTATCGTAACCGTTTCTCGTGATTTCTTCGTGATTTCAAAATCAGGAAGACGTTCAGAAATTGAAGAATTATACGAAAAATTCAAACCGTACGGCATTATGCAATTTGTGCGTTCAGGAAGAATATCAGTTTCTAAAGAAAAAATGGAAATTTCAACATTACTGGAAACATTCAAATAATACCCAAATCGCGGTTTAAATCGCAAAATTATAAATCAATTATTAAATTTTATTTCATTTAAATATTTTAAAACAAAATGGCAAATTATTTCAACACACTACCACTTAGATTACAATTAGAACAATTAGGCGTTTGCGAATTTATGGAGCAATCAGAATTTGCAGACGGAATTGCAGCATTAGCAGGAAAAAAAGTTGTCATTGTAGGATGTGGTGCACAAGGTTTGAATCAAGGTTTAAATATGAGAGATTCTGGTTTAGATATTTCTTATGCATTGCGTGCAGATGCAATTGCTGAAAAAAGAGCTTCATATAAAAATGCAACTGAAAATGGTTTTAAAGTAGGAACTTATGAAGAGTTAATTCCAGCAGCTGATTTAGTTTGTAACTTAACTCCGGACAAACAACATACTGCTGTAGTTACTGCAATCATGCCTTTAATGAAACAAGGATCTACATTAGCTTATTCTCACGGTTTTAATATTGTTGAAGAAGGAATGCAGATACGTAAAGATATTACCGTAATTATGTGTGCTCCTAAATGTCCTGGTTCTGAGGTTCGTGAAGAATACAAAAGAGGATTTGGTGTACCAACTTTAATTGCCGTTCACCCGGAAAACGATCCAAACGATTTTGGTTTAGATCAGGCAAAAGCTTACGCTGTAGCAACTGGAGGACATAAAGCAGGAGTTTTAAAATCATCTTTCGTAGCTGAAGTAAAATCAGATTTAATGGGTGAGCAAACAATCCTTTGTGGATTATTGCAAACAGGATCTATTTTATGTTTTGATAAAATGGTTGAAAAAGGAATTGATAAAGCATATGCTTCAAAATTAATTCAATACGGATGGGAAACTATCACAGAAGCTTTGAAACATGGTGGTATTACAAACATGATGGACCGTTTGTCAAATCCTGCAAAAATTGAAGCTTATGAATTGGCAGATGAATTAAAAGATATTATGCGTCCGTTATTCCAAAAACACCAGGATGATATTATTTCGGGAGAATTCTCAAGAACTATGATGATCGACTGGGCTAACGATGATGTTAACTTATTGAAATGGAGAGCTGCAACAGGAGAAACGAACTTCGAGAAAACAGCTCCACAAGAAGCTCCAATTGCTGAACAAGAATATTTTGACAACGGAGTTTTAATGATTGCAATGGTAAAAGCGGGTGTAGAATTAGCTTTCGAAACCATGACAGAAGCAGGAATTATCGAAGAATCTGCTTATTATGAGTCACTTCACGAATTGCCATTAATTGCCAATACTATCGCAAGAAAAAAATTATTTGAAATGAACCGTGTTATTTCGGATACTGCAGAATATGGTTGTTATTTATTTGACCATGCTTGTAAGCCGTTATTGACTGAATTCATGAAAAAGGTAGAAACAAACGTAATAGGAAAACCATTTTCAACTTCAAACGGAGTAGATAATGCAGTTTTAATTGCTGTAAACAAAGAAATTCGTCAGCATCCTATCGAAGAAGTAGGAGCTTGGTTAAGAGAGTCTATGACTGCAATGAAAAAAATTGGATAATAAATTGGGAATTACCACACATTCGACTGTGTTGGGATTTGCACTGTATCTTAACTTTATGTAATATTTTGAATTAGTAAGCACTTATTAAAATAATATAGATATAGATGCATATTGCATTCACTTAGCTTCAAGTAAGTTAAGTGAGGTAATCCCGAATAATGGGGTATATTTTTAGTTATAAATATACTTGTAGAAGTTTCTATATTGATTAATAAAGCTGCTTCTATTTTCAAAATAGAAAAAAGCATTCTCGTAAAGAGTTACAACATTAATTGTTATTGAAATTGTTAAAATAAAAAGGCATGGTATTTATTTACTATGCCTTTTTTGCGATAAGCATTTTTTCTTCAAAACACATTTTTTTTCATTATATTTATAAAAAAAGGATATTTTTTTTAAAATGTATTTTTTTTTGATAAAATTTATGGATTAAATAATTTTAAGAATACGCACAGATTTAATACATTTATAAAAAAAATAGACTACCTATGAGTTATTATAAAATTGAAAATTTAGAACAATATTTTAAACATTACAATAAGTCAATAAGAGAGCCAAGAAAATTTTGGGGGAAAATAGCTGAAGAAAATTTTACTTGGTACCAACAATGGGATAAAGTGGTAGATTTTAATATGGCTGAAGCCGAAGTAAAATGGTTCACAGAAGCTAAAGTAAACATTACAAAAAACTGTATCGACAGACATTTAAGCAAAAAGGGAGAAAAAACGGCAATTATTTTTGAACCGAATGATCCTTCTGAAAGTGCTTTACATATAACGTATAACGAATTATACGAAAGAGTTTCAAGAATGGCGAACGTTTTGCGCGAGCAAGGTGTTAAAAAAGGAGATCGTATTTGTATTTATTTACCAATGATTCCTGAATTAGCAGTTGCCGTGTTGGCTTGTGCAAGAATTGGAGCAATTCACTCGGTTATTTTTGCAGGTTTTTCAGCATCGGCAGTTACAGCAAGAATTAACGATTGCGAATGCAAAATGGTAATTACATCTGATGGTGGTTACAGAGGAAACAAAACCATAGATCTTAAAGGTATTGTTGACGAAGCATTAGATACTTGCCCAACAGTTACTAAAGTTTTGGTTGTAAAAAGAACACAAAACGAAGTTAAAATGAAGGATGGCCGTGATGTTTGGTTACAGCCTTTGTTAGATGCTGCTATTGATAATAGTGTTGCTGAAATTATGGATGCCGAAGATCCGTTGTTTATTTTATATACTTCAGGATCAACTGGTAAGCCAAAAGGAATGGTGCATACTACAGCAGGTTATATGGTGTATACAGCCTATACTTTTAAAAATGTTTTTAGTCACGAAGAAAATGATATTTTCTGGTGTACTGCAGATATCGGTTGGATTACAGGTCACTCTTATATATTATACGGACCATTATTAAATGGAGGAACAACCGTGATTTTTGAAGGAGTTCCGTCTTATCCTGATTTTAGCCGTTTTTGGGAAATTATCGAAAAACATAAAATCACACAATTTTATACTGCGCCAACTGCCATCCGTTCGTTAGCAAAAGAGAGTTTAGATTATATTCAAAAATATCCTCTAAAATCGCTTAAAGTTATTGGATCAGTTGGAGAGCCAATCAACGAAGAAGCTTGGCACTGGTTTAACGACCACGTAGGAGATAAAAGATGTCCGGTGGTTGATACTTGGTGGCAAACTGAAACGGGTGGAATTATGATTTCCCCAATTGCTTTTGTAACACCAACAAAACCAACATACGCAACTTTACCATTACCGGGAATTCAGCCCGTTTTAATGGATGAAAAACGCAATGAAATTGAAGGAAACCAAGTTGTAGGTAGTTTGTGTATTAAATTTCCGTGGCCGGGAATCGCCAGAACAATCTGGGGAGATCATCAACGTTACAAAGACACGTATTTCTCTTCTTTCCCTGGAAAATATTTTACAGGAGACGGAGCTTTAAGAGACGAAGTTGGATATTACAGAATTACCGGTAGAGTGGATGATGTTGTAATTGTTTCAGGTCATAATTTAGGAACAGCTCCTATCGAAGATGCTATTAATGAGCATCCTGCAGTTGCAGAATCTGCTATTGTTGGTTTCCCGCATGACATTAAAGGAAATGCATTGTATGGTTTCGTTATTCTAAAAGAAACCGGAGAAGTTAGAAATAAAGAAAATCTAACAAGAGAGATTAATCAATATATTTCAGATCACATTGGGCCAATTGCTAAATTAGACAAAATTCAGTTTGTATCTGGTTTACCAAAAACACGTTCAGGAAAAATCATGCGTAGAATTCTACGTAAAATTGCCGAAGGAGATTTTTCTAATTTTGGAGATACTTCAACATTATTAAATCCTGAAGTTGTAGAAGATATTATGAAAGAAAGAGTTTAACTCTAAAAATGATAGAAATAAAAATGCCTCTTAAATTTAAGAGGCATTTTTTATTATATGAGGTGATTGAGTTCATTTTGCCAAAGTTTAAAACTTTGACATGTCAGGCTGAACGAAGTCGAAGTCCGGCAAATATACTTTCTTATTTAATTCCTAATCTTGATTTTAATTTCAAAAACAAAAGTGAAATTTTATAAGCATCTTCAGAAGATGAATTTCTGTCGCTTTTAGGAATTTTAAAAATTTCGGATAAATCATCTAATGAAAATTGTTTGTCATTAATGTCTAATAATTTTCGGTACATCATGTCAACATCCAGAGCTTCATTTTTTAACCTTCCGCAATCCAGACGCTCTAAAGCGCTATTTAGCATTTCGATATCAAAATTAATATGATGGCCAACCAGAATGGCATTCCCAAGAAAATCGATAAACTTTTCTATTGCTTCCGGTTCTTCCATTTTTATCATTTTACTCTCAATGATAAATTCATTTGAAATATTATTATCCTGCAAAAATTTGGTTTGCAACAAAACAGATTCGAAACTATCTTTAATAACAACACTATCATCTACAATAGAAAATGCTCCCAAAGATAAAATTACATCTTTATCAGGGTTTAAGCCAGAAGTTTCAGTAGATAAAACTACGAATCGGTTAGGCTTCGTTTCAAATTTGGTTACGTAATTTTTCCAAAAATCAGGATGTTCTTTGTTGATATTTTTAATCCAGTCTAACATATTTATGAGAATTGCGTAAGTTGAAATTTGCTCTTAATTAATTCTTCAAGGTCTTTCATTGGCGTCAAAGCATTTTTTAATTTATCTCTATCTGTTTTTGACATTTCTTTTATATTAATGTATTGACCAGAATCGTCATTTTTTAATCCTTCAACAGTTCTAAATTTTGACAATGTTAAGAACGCCTCGGCGCAACTTAAATATATTTCGGCATTTTTAGAGTCAGTTATTGCTAATTGCTTGAATCTTAAATTGGTATTTTGAATTCCTTTTATATTTGAATTTAAAATTAATAAACGTGCTCCGTCAATAAGGGGCATTAATGCACGTGTTTTAATATCGAATTTTCCTTTATGCGGACCTTCTTCTTCAAGAATAAATTTTTTGAAAAAGCTTAAAGGAGAATTTCTCTTCAAAGCATCATTTCCTAAAAAGTCAAAGAAAAGAGTATTATTGACAGCATTTTTAAAAATAACACTTTCTATAGCTTCTTCAATTTTTGGCTCTCCAAAAACAATCTCATAATCAAAGAAAATACTACTTAAATCATTGCTGTTTTCACCTGGAGTATTCATCCAGCTGTTGTATTGCTTTGTCCAGTCGCTCAATGATTTACACCATAACATATTGCTTCCCATATGTCCGTTTGGACATAGTTCATAACCCACTTTTTCTAATATTGCCGTCGTTCTTTTGGCAAGCCTTAAAAAATAATCTTTTACATCTCTGTATTTTTCAGGCGTTACATCTTCAAAAATCAAAATACTATCCTGATCTGTAAGCAAAAGTTGTTCCTTACGCCCTTGACTACCAATACTTAACCACGCAAATCGAGCAGGAGGTGAGCCTAGATCTAAAATTGATAACTCAACAGAACGTTTGATTATGGCCAGATTAATTTCACTTGCTATATTGCTAACGTGTGAAAGTGGAATATTTTTTTGAATCGAATTCTGAATCAAATCAGACAAACGATCACGTATTTGTTTTAAATCTTTTGGAAGTTGCGAACGTTTAATTTCTTTAATTAAAACGCCGGGATTACTAGCCTGCGCCACAATTAAATCATGCTCAGAAATAATTCCTTTTACGGCAGATTTACTCGTACCGTCTTTAGTAACACATAAATGCGTTACATTATGTTTTAGCATTAATAATTGCGCTTCAGCCAAAGAAACGTTTTCTAAAACCGTAACAACAGGCGATGACATAATTTTGTCAATGGTTTCAGTAATAGGATAGCGCCCTGTAGCAATTTTAGAAGATAAATCAGCATCTGTAACAATACCAATTGGATGGTTTTTTTCGCAAACTACAATATTATCTACCATAGATTCTGTCATTAAAATAGCCACATCTTTTACAATGCGGTTTGCTTCTGTTTTTAATGGAGAATTATTGTAGGTAAGTGACTGAATGTATTGCATTTCAGACTGTTGATCTACATAAAATGAAGTATCAGAAATTAATTTGCCATTAGAGCTTAAACTGTCTTTGGTATGTCTGGAATTTATGGCAAAACTTTCTAATAAAAAGTTTAAAACATCAGAATTATTGGCTACAAATGGTCTGAAAACAGCGATTGGAATAGCATAAACAATACTTTCTTCACGTGCTTTAGCCGTCATCATATAGTTATTTTTGGCAAAAAACGGACGTAAACCAAAAATATCGCCTTCATGGCATTTATTAATTATAGTTTCTTCAGCATCAGCAATAGTGGTTAGATTTATAACACCAGAAGCCACAACATAAAAACTATCATGCAGGGGATCATTGTTTTGAAACAAAACTGCATGTTTTTCTAAATTAATAACACGAATATTTGTTGCAATTTCAGATAATTCCTGAAAAGTTAAATTTTTAAATGGCGGGTATTCTTTTAAAAAATCTGCAATATGCTCAGCAATTGTATTCATATGTTTTGATAATTTTTCTTGAAATATCGAATGTAAAAATAATAAAATAAACTGGTACAATGACAGCTCGGTGTCAGAATATAATTATTATTAATTAGAACTTAATTTTTCAGTTTTTATTAAGTTTTAATCGATTTATTTTGCTTTTAAACGTGATAATTTAAAATTAATTTGAAAAGAAGAGTTATAGATTAGTATTGATCAAGCTGTTTTACCAATATAATAGATTATGGCAATGAATTAATACAGAGGAGTTTCTAAAATATTCTATTTTACATAATAATAATTATAGTTCAAAATAGATAAAGCTAATTATAGCCTTTATTCGTATAATTTGGTTAATATTACATCTCTGGGAATCACATCAGAACCACCGCTCTTATTAAACTCGATAACATTTTCATTTACATACAGCGTTGCTCCGGCAGATAAACCATTTTTTGTTTTCATAGTAATTTGAGCTTTTTCACCAAGTACATACACATGTCCGGTAACATCCATAATGCCGCTGTTAAGTTCTGCGTTGTCACTAATAACTTCAGCAGTTCCAAAAATTTTATTGTTTGATTGCGCCATAGTTATTTTCAAAATATATTTTTTGCTGCAATCCTTGCAATTTTCATTGCTCCAGGTTCCGGTAAATCGATTTGCTTGAGAATGTGCAGAAAATGTAATAAATATAAGAAGCAGAATAATTTTTCTCATTACGGTAAAATTTTTTAAAATAATTGATTTTCAAATATAAATAAAAAAGCATCCGCCGTAACGAATGCTTTTGAATAATTGCAAAATTTAGTTTATTTGATTTTTTTCAGGTAAACTGATTTTCCATTTAAAGAAACATTAATTTCATTTTTTTTCTCAGAAAAAGTTGTTCTAAGCGCGTTTCCTCTAAAAATTTGAACATCACCATACACTTTTCCGGTTTCCTCAGAAACGTATTCAAATAATAATTTTTTATTATCCGGGTCAATTCCTAATTTGTAGCTGGAAAATTTAGATGTTGTTAAATTGAATTCTTGTCGTGTGTCGATAATTTTTCCATCAGCATAAAAATTTGTTACAGATTTGTTTAATGTAATATCTGGATAATATTGATTTACTTTTTCAAGTAATGCATATTGATCCGGACTTGCATCCTCAATTTTTGTTGTAATAGATTGTGCAAATGACATTGTTGTAAAAATAAGAGCTAATAGTAAGGTGAATTTTTTCATAATTGTGAATTTTTATATTTTTAATTTTAAAAGTTATACAATACCCATTTTTTGCATAAAATGCGATTATTATATCTATCAAGGTACTAAATATTTATCTTTGCACGAAATTAAAAGCAAAGTTTTAAGAAAATGACAACAAAAAAATATATCAAACTCATTCTTATTTTAGGTTCCTTAACAGCACTTGGGCCTTTTTCAATCGACATGTATTTACCTGGTTTTTCAGGCATTGCAAAAGACTTACATACAACTGTTGCTAAAGTTTCAATGAGTTTATCGAGTTATTTTATCGGAATTTCTGCCGGACAATTGCTTTACGGACCATTATTAGACCGTTTTGGACGTAAAAAACCATTATTTATTGGTTTATTGGTTTATATTTTAGCTTCTTTAGGATGTGTTTATGTAACTGATATTGATACGTTTATATTCTTTCGTTTTATTCAGGCAATTGGTAGCTGTGCTGCAACCGTGGCTTCGGTAGCAATGGTCCGCGATTTATTTCCTGTAAAGGATATTCCAAAAGTATTTTCATTATTGATGCTGGTTCTTGGGCTTTCGCCGATGTTGGCGCCAACCATTGGCGGTTACGTAACAGAAGATTTTGGCTGGCACATGGTTTTTTTAATATTAATGTGCATGGGAATTGCTATTTTAATTGCAGCACAATTTGGTTTGCCAAATAGTTATAAACCAGATACTACAATTTCATTAAAACCAAAACCAATTATTGAAGGCTTTATAAAAGTGCTTAAAGAACCGCAATTTTATACTTATGCATTTACGGGTTCAATAGCTTTTTCAGGCTTATTTACTTATGTAGCGGCCTCCCCTATTATTTTTATGGATATTTATCACGTCGATGCCAAAACTTACGGTTGGATTTTTGCTTTTATGTCTGTGAGTTTTATAGGTTCTAGTCAGTTAAATTCTATTTTATTGAAGAAATTTTCTAGCGAACAAATGATTTTTGCGGCATTAATTTTACAATCTGTAATCAGTATTGTTTTCCTGATACTTTCTGTAAATAATATGTTGGGATTGTATACTATTATTGCAATGCTGTTTTTGTTTTTAGGCTGTTTAGGAATTTCAAACCCAAATACTGCTGGTCTTACAATGGCTCCTTTTGCCAGAAATGCCGGAATTGCTTCAGCTCTAATGGGCGCTATTCAATTAGGTTTGGGAGCTTTAGCATCGTTCGCCGTTGGAGTTTTTGTAAAAGATTCTGTAGCGCCAATGGTACTTATTATGACTGTTACGACAATAATTGCTTTTATTGTTTTAAATATTGGAAAGCGTTTTATCAAAGAAAAAGTAGAAATATCTGAAAATGATGATGTTGTAATTGGGCATTAGAAAAATTAAATTACTTTGAGAATATTTATCTAAAAACAAATCTGAATTATATTAAAAATCCCAAACTCCATCAATTGGAATTTGGGATTTTTATTTTGAAATTTAACGAAAATCTATTCTACTATATTAGAACTCGTTACATAGAAATTTTTATCAACTTCAAGGGTTCGGTTTTCATTAGTTGTTTTCTCAGATTTCCATTCTGTAGTTGGTTTTAGCCAGGTTTCAACACCGTTTATTTTTACTTTCACCGGCATATCAAATTTAGCAACACAATTTGTCCAATGATATCCTAAAGTTCCATTTTTAAAGATATATTCAAAAACAGGAATTTGGGTTGTAGTCAAATATTGAGCAAAAACTCTGTTAAAATTAATTCCGGATTGTGTATTGATATAATCTTCAATTTGTTTAGAAGTTACTGTCTGGTGATAAAAAGTACTATTTAAACCTCTTAAAATCGATTTCCATTTTGCATCATCATTTATTACCTGACGAATTGAATGCAGCATATTGGCTCCCTTCGGGTACATGTCTCCAGATCCTTCATTGTTTACATCATAATGTCCAATAATTGGTTTATCATTATGAATGCCTTTTCTGCATCCAATTATATATTCTGAGGCAGCTTCTTTACCATAATAATATTCAAGAAAAAGGCTTTCAGAGTAGTTTGTAAAACTCTCGTGAATCCACATATCTGCGATGTCTTTATACGTAATATTATTGGCAAACCATTCGTGTCCGGATTCATGAATAATGATAAAATCAAATTTTAATCCCCAGCCGGTTCCGCTTAAATCACGGCCTAAATAACCGTTTTTAAAACCATTTCCGTAAGTAACGCTGCTTTGGTGTTCCATTCCTAAATAAGGAGCTTCGACCAATTTATAGCTGTCTTCGTAAAACGGATAAGGGCCAAACCAGTTTTCAAAAGCTTTTAACATTCTTGGAGCATCTTTAAATTGCTCTTTGGCTACAGCCAGATTATCTCTCAAAACATAATAATTACAATCTAAATCACCTTTTTCTCCTTTAAATTTTTCAGAGAAATTAACGTAATCTCCAATATTGATGTTGACACCGTAGTTATTAATTGGGTTCGAAACATACCAATTAAACGTTTTTGTTCCGTTTTTTTCCTTTTTAACGCTTTGTAATCTTCCGTTAGAAACATCCGTTAAATCTCCCGGAACATTTACGCTAATTAACATATTTTCCACTTCATCATACATATGGTCTTTGTTTGGCCACCAAACGCTGGCACCCAGACCTTGGCAAGATGAGGCAATAAAATCTTTTCCGTTTTTATCTTTTTTCCATGTTATTCCTCCGTCCCATGGTGGTTTTATGGCTTCTTTAGGTTTTCCTCCAAAAGAAATTACGATTTCCTTAGTTTCCCCAACTTTTTGTTTTGCAGTTAATTGAATAAAAAAGGCATTTCCGTCTCTTTCGAATTTCAATTCTTTACCGTCTTGTGTTACTTTGTAAATCTGCATTGGTTCCTGCAAATCAATCTGCATTTTGTTGTATTCTGTTAAAACAGTATACTTTACAGTATTTGAACCCGTAATTGTTTTTTCTGACGGATTTACTTTTACATCTAAATGATAGTATTTTAAATCCCACCAGGCTCTTTCTTTTGTAATGCTTCCGCGTAAAGTGTCCTGATGTGTAAAAACCGTTTCAGACTTGTTTAAAAGCCCTTGTGCATTTGCAGTAAAACAAACCAAAAAGGCAATAAAAGTGCCTCTAAAGTAATTTTTCATAATTGTAGAAATTTGAAATAATAGCGTATTTAATCGAACTTAATCTTCACAAAAGTAAACATTCGATTTAAGTTTTCTGAAATTTTATGATTTCTCTTAAAAAAAACAAACCCAATAAATTTTTCATTTATTGGGTTTGTTTTTTATTTTTAGAAAATCTAATTTGTAATATTAAATTCTGTTACATAAAAGTTTTTATCAACGATGAGAGTTGGTTTATCTCCTTTTGCATCTTCCAACTTCCAATCTGTTGTTGGTTTCAGCCAGGTTTCAACACCGTTTAAAATTACTTTTACAGGCAAATTAAATTTATCTACAGCATTTATCCAATGATAAACTAATTTTTGATTCTTAAAATAATATTCAAAAGTAGGAACCTGCGCCGTTCTCAAATATTGATCAAAAACCGGGCTCAAATCTATGCCGGATTCTTTGCTTAAATAATCTTCAATTTGCTTTGTAGTAACTGTTTGATGGTAAAAAGTACTATTTAAACCTCTCAAAATCGATTTCCATTTTGCATCATCATTTATCACCTGACGAATGGTATGAATCATGTTTGCTCCTTTTGGGTACATATCACCTGATCCTTCAACGTTTACATCATAATAGCCAATAATAGGATTTTTATTGGTTATCATTTTTCGAATCCCTCTGATATATTCATTTGCAGCTTCTTTTCCATAATAATATTCTACAAAAACAGATTCAGAATAGGTTGTAAAACTCTCATGAATCCACATATCTGCAATGTCCTTGTACGTAATATTGTTTGCAAACCATTCATGTCCGGATTCGTGAATGATGATATAATCATACTTTAATCCCCAGCCTGTTCCGCTAATATCACTTCCTTGATATCCTTTTTTAAAGCTATTTCCGTAAGTCACACTACTTTGGTGCTCCATTCCTAAATACGGTGCTTCGACCAATTTATAGCTGTCTTCATAAAACGGATAAGGTCCAAACCAATTTTCAAAAGCTTTCAACATTCTTGGAGCATCTTTAAAATGTTCTTTAGCTACAGCCAAATTATCTTTTAAAACATAATAACTACAATCTAAATCGCCTTTTTCTCCTTTAAATTTTTCAGAGAAATTAACGTAATCACCAATATTTATATTGACACCATAATTGTTAATTGGGTTTGCAACATACCAATTAAAGGTTTTTGTTCCATCTTTTTCTTTTTTAACGCTTTGCAGTCTTCCGTTAGAAACATCTGTTAGGTTTCCGGGAACATTTACGCTGATCAACATATTTTCTACTTCATCGTACATATGATCTTTGCATGGCCACCAAACGCTGGCGCCTAAACCCTGACAGGTTGAAGCAATAAAATCTTTTCCGTTTTTATCTTTTTGCCAGGTAAGTCCTCCGTCCCACGGTGGTCTAACAGCTTCTTTTGGCTTGCCTCCATAAGAAATTACAATTTCTTTAGTTTCACCAACTTTTTGATTTTCAATTAAACTGATAAAAAACGCATTGCCATTTCTAACAAATTTTAATTCCTTACCGTTTTGGGTCACTTTATAAATTTGCATAGGTTCCTGCAAATCTATTTGCATGGTATTATTCTCTGTTAAAACAGTATAACGTACCGTATTAGATCCAGTAATAGTTCTCTCCGATGGATTTACCTTGATATCAAGATGATAATACTTTAAATCCCACCAGGCTCTTTCTTTTGTAATGCTTCCGCGTAAAGTATCCTGATGCGTAAAAACCGTTTCTGTTTTTTTAAGAAGTCCCTGGGCACTGGCCGTAAAACCAATTAATAAAGTAGCAAAAATGTTTGTGAGGTGTTTTTTTATCATATAAAAATTTGGTATTTAGTCCTGAACAAATGTAAACAATCGAATTAATTTTTAATTTCTATCCTAAAAAAATAATACTTTAAATTGATTATTCTTCTTTATTTTAGCTTTAAAATTAGATTCAATTTTATGAAACTACGTGCCGTTTTTCCTTTTTTACTTTTCACTTTTTCAGCAAGCATTTATTCGCAAACATTTTCAATTCAAAAAACAGCTGAAAAAATAAATATTGATGGCGATTTATCCGATTGGAAAACACCTTTTTTAGGTCCGTTTGTGATTCACAATTCTGGCGAAAAAGCTTCTCAAAATACAATGGTTTCACTTTCGTGGAATGACGAAAACCTTTATATTGCCTATCATTGTAATGATTCTAGGATTATTGGTAAATCAAGAAATAAAGATTCTGAAATATACAAAACAGATGACTTAGTAGAAATTTTTATAGATCCTGACGGAGACGGTAAAAATTATGTTGAAATTGGAGTCAATGCTTTTTCAACAAATTATGATATACTCATTAAATGTATTTCTCCCGATTGTGGAGGCTGGAAAACATCAACCCAATTTAATATTTCAGGGTTGGAAGCCGTAAGCAAAATAACTTCCGAAGGTTTTTGTACCGAAATTAAAATTCCTTTTTCAAGCTTGGAAAATATAGAAAATGGCAATTTCATAAAACCAAAATCCGGAACAAAATGGAGAGCAAATACTTTTAGAATTGATTACGGTAATACAACTGAATATCTTGCATTACAACCTTATAAGAGTCTAAAATACGGATTTCATCAACCACAGGAATTTCCTGTTTTTGAGTTTGTGGAGTAAAGAGTTAATTGTTTAATCGCTTTTTTTGTCATCCTGACGGAGGAAGGATCACACCAGAAACTCCGTAAAGAAAATCGCCAATCTTTGTAGAATTACGCGTGTGATCCTTCCTCTGTCAGGATGACAAGATTGTGCTACTTCTGACGTTTCTTCAAAACATCAACTACGTCATTCAATTGAAAACCTTTTGCCTGCAACAAAATCAAGTAATGAAAAAGTAAATCAGCACTTTCGCTTAGGAATAAATCGTCATTATCGTCTTTAGCTTCAATTACTACTTCAACCGCTTCTTCACCAACCTTTTGAGCAATTTTATTGATTCCTTTTTCGAATAAAGAAGCTACATAACTTTTCTCAGAATCAGCGTTTTCTCTTCTAATTTTGATTGTGTTTTCAAGCTCAGAAATGAAACCGTAATTTTCCTTATTTTCTTCTTGCCAGCATGTATCAGCGCCTGTGTGACATGTTGGGCCAACAGGTTTTGCCTGAATTAAAAGTGTATCGCCATCGCAATCATTTTTAATATCTACAAGATTCAAAAAGTTCCCACTCTCCTCGCCTTTTGTCCAAAGTCTTTGTTTAGATCGGCTAAAAAAAGTTACTTTTTGAGTTTCAATTGTTTTTTGAAGCGATTCTTCGTTCATGTAACCCAACATCAAAACATTTTTAGTTTCTGAATCCTGAATGATTGCCGGAATTAATCCGTGTGCACTTTTTATATCTACGTTCATAATTTATTTTAGATTTTAAAGTTCAGATTTTAGATTCTCTGAATTCTATATTTTTATCTCCTTAACTTTTTCTTCTTTCTTCTTGACTCTTTATTCTTTATTCTTGCTTCTTTATTCTTGCTTCTTGCATCTATTCTTCTAAAGTCTAACTTCAATACCGTTACTTCTAAGTTCCTGTTTCAAAGCTTTTATCTCAATTTCTTTAAAGTGAAAAACGCTTGCTGCCAAAGCTGCATCAGCTTTTCCTTCTTTAAATGAATCTACAAAATGCTGCATATTTCCGGCACCGCCCGAAGCAATAATCGGAATATTTATTAAAGTAGATAATTTAGCCAAAGCTTCGTTTGCAAAACCATTTTTAGTTCCGTCATTGTCCATCGAAGTAAATAAAATTTCACCCGCTCCGCGTTCTGCCACTTCAACAGCCCAATCGAATAGATTTAATTCTGTTGGCACTTTTCCTCCAACTAAATGCACAATCCATTGTCCGTCAATTTGTTTGGCATCGATTGCAACTACAACGCATTGACTACCAAATTTCTGGGCCAAATCGTTAATCAATTGCGGATTTTTTACTGCCGATGAATTGATTGAAACTTTATCAGCGCCATTATTCAGAAGAATTTCAACATCTTCTACAGATGAAATTCCACCACCAACGGTAAACGGAATATTGATTTTTTCCGCAACACTTCTCACCATGTTCACCAACGTTTTTCTGCGTTCTTCCGTTGCCGAAATATCCAGGAAAACCAATTCATCTGCTCCTTCATCTGAATAGATTTTGGCCAGTTCAACCGGATCGCCCGCATCACGCAAGTCAACGAAATTGACACCTTTCACGGTTCTTCCGTTTTTGATATCCAGACAGGGAATGATTCTTTTTGCTAACATTTTTCTTTTCTTTTTTCACAGAGATTCACGAAGATTTCAAAGAGGTCAACGAAGATTTTTTTGCGAATCTCTGTATTTTACTTTGTGCAACTTTGCGAAATAATCTATTTATTATCTATTTTTTATTCGAATACCGGACGTAAAAACGTTCTTTCGTAACTTATAATACATCTTGTGTCTTCTGCAATTTTAAAAGCTTCTACACATTCTTTATCGTCTTTTGAAAACATTTTTTTTCTATAGTTTTCATAATCAGCAAAACTTTGAAATGAAAATAACGCATAAGCAATATTATTTGCTCCTTCTGATGGCATAAAATAGCCAAGATGCTGACCTCCCAAACGATTTACTATTTTAATCCATCTTTTGCTGTAATCTTCAAAAGCCTCTAATTGATAAGGATCTATGATGTATTTTAAGTGACAGGTTATCATAATTTTATTTTTTAACTATTCGATTTTAGTTGTTCACAGAGATACGCGAAATTTTGTGAATCTCTGCGTTTTCTTTGTGCAGCTTTGCGGAATTCTATTGATTTAAAATATAATTTTCAAGTTGCTTAAGTGTAATTCTACCTTCGTAAATTGCTTTTCCGATTATCGTTCCTTCGCAACCTAATTCGGCTAGTTTTGGCAATTCATCAAATGTTGAAATTCCTCCTGAAGCGATTAGTTTTACACCAATTGCTTCGCTTAATATTTTTTCATACAAATCAAAACTTGGCCCTTCCAGCATTCCATCTTTTGCAATATCTGTACATATAACGTACTGAATTCCTTTTGTTTGATAATCCTGAATAAACGGAATCAATTCTTCCTTTGAATCTTCTAACCAGCCTGAAATAGCAACTTTTTCATCTTTAGCGTCAGCGCCTAAAATAATTTTATCTGAGCCATATTCTGAAATCCATTTTTCGAAAATTGCTCTGTTTTTAACAGCAATACTTCCGCCGGTTATTTGGTTTGCACCGCTTTCAAAAGCAATTCTCAAATCGTCGTCCGATTTTAAACCACCGCCAAAATCAATTTTTAAACCGGTTTGACTGGCAATTTGTTCTAATATTTTATAATTGACGATTTTACTCGATTTTGCTCCGTCTAAATCGACTAAATGCAAATATTCAATTCCGTGTGCTTCAAATGACTTCGCCACTTCAAGCGGGTTTTCATTATAAATTATTTTTGTATCATAATCACCTTTTGATAAGCGAACGCATTTTCCGTCAATGATATCTATGGCTGGTATTATTCTCATGTTTGAAATTTTAGATTTCTGATTTTAGATTTTAGATTCTAAAAATTGAAATTGATTTTTGATATTGTAATTGATATTTTGATTGGAATTTGGAATTTAAAAAATTGGAATTTTCAAGAAATTCTCTAATATTTTCTCCCCAACAGCTCCACTTTTTTCCGGATGAAATTGGGTTCCGTAAAAATTATCTTTTTGCAAAGCCGATGCATATTCTAACTCATAATTGGTTGTGGCAATGGCTTCATCGCAATTTGGGGCGTAAAAACTATGTACCAAATACATGAATTCATTCTCCGGAATATCTTTAAATAAATCTGATTTTAAATCATAAATCTGGTTCCAGCCCATTTGAGGCACTTTTACTTGTTGTGTAAATTTAATTACATCAACATCAAAAATACCTAAACCTTGAGTATTTCCTTCTTCAGATGATTTACACATTAATTGCATTCCCAGACAAATACCCAAAACCGGCTGTTTCAAAGTCGGAATCAAATTATCCAAACCGCTTTCTTTCAGTTTTTTCATAGCCGAACTCGCTTCGCCCACGCCGGGAAAAATCACTTTATCTGCCGCCAGAATTTCTTCGGGATTATTACTCAAAACAGCTTTAAATCCCAACCTTTCAATTGCAAACATGATGCTCTGAATATTTCCTGCTCCGTAATTTATAATTACTATTTTCATTGTTTTTTTGTTTGTTTTGTTTCAGGTTTCACGTTTCAGGTTACTTCCTTTAAGCTTAATCTTACCGCAAAGTTCGCAAGAATTAGCTTGGCGTTGCCAGCGTAAACCTTTGTGAAATTTGCGGTTAAGTACTCCAAGCTAACGTGAAACCTGAAACTTTAAACCTGAAACATTTTTTTACAACATTCCTTTCGTCGAAGGCAAAATCATTTTTTCTGTATCTCTTTTTACGGCTACTTTTATGGCTTTTGCGAAAGCTTTAAAAATGGCTTCAATTTTATGGTGTTCGTTGGTTCCTTCGGCTTTTATGTTAATGTTGGCTTTGGCTCCGTCAGAGAACGATTTAAAGAAATGATAAAACATTTCGGTTGGCATTTTACCCACCATTTCACGTTTAAATTCGGTTTCCCAAACCAACCAGTTTCTTCCTCCAAAATCAATGGCAACCTGTGCTAAACAATCGTCCATTGGCAAGCAGAATCCGTAACGTTCGATTCCTAGTTTATTTCCTAAAGCTTTTGCGAAAACTTCTCCAAGCGCAATGGCAGTATCTTCAATGGTGTGATGTTCATCTACTTCCAGATCTCCTTTAACCAAAATTTCTAAATCCATTTGACCGTGACGTGCAATTTGATCTAACATATGATCAAAAAAAGCAATTCCGGTTTCGATTTTACTTTTTCCGGTTCCGTCAAGATTTAAGTCGATAAAAATATCGGTTTCATTGGTTTTACGGGTAATCGAAGCCGAACGCGCTTCGAGTTTCAAAAACTCATAAATTCTTTTCCAATCTGTTGTTTGTAAGATGATTGTGTCGTTTAATTCTTCACGTTTAGACGAAATTTCATTGCTTCCGGCTCCATCTGTCATATTCATGAAAATCGCTTTTGCACCAAGGTTTTTCGCCAGTTCAACATCTGTCAAACGATCTCCCAACACAAACGAATTCTCTAAATCATATTCAGGATTATCTAAATATTTAGTCAACATTCCCGTTCTTGGTTTGCGTGTTGGCGCATTATCTTCTGGAAATGATCGATCTACAAAAATATCATCAAACAAAACGCCTTCATTTTCAAAAGCTCTTAAAATAAAATTCTGCGTTGGCCAAAACGTATCTTCCGGAAAACTATCCGTTCCTAATCCGTCCTGATTGGTAACCATTGCCAATTCGTAATCTAATTCATTGGCAATTTTAGCCAAATATTGAAACGCTTTTGGATAAAATTCTAATTTATCCAAAGCATCTAATTGTAAATTTTCTGGTTCTAAAACAATCGTTCCATCACGATCGATAAAAAGTACTTTTTTCATATATTTTTTGTTTTGCCACAGATTGCAAAGATTAAAATGTTTTTTATTTTGCCACGATTTCATGAATTACACATATTATTGTTTCACGCAGATTTTAAAAGATCTGAGCAGATGCACGCAGATTATTTTATATTTAAAATCAAATTAAATCTGCTTTAATCTGCCAAATCTGCGTGAAAAATCATTTTAATCTGTGCAATCTGTGGCTATATTTTTTTTATTACAGTAACTTCAATTCTTTAATCAAAACGGCATTTTCTTCTGGAATTCCAATCGTAAATCGCAGGCAATTTTCGCATAAAGGCTGCGTTGTTCTGTTACGAATTACAATTCCTTTTGCAATTAATTGATCGTATCTTTTATTAGCATCATCAACTTTTACCAAAACAAAATTAGCTTCTGTGGGATAAATTTTTTCGACAAAATCAATATCAAGTAAAACTTTAAGTAATTCCTCCCTTTGTTCAATAATAGAAGCTATTTCTTGTTTTATTTTGTTTGAATCTTTTAAACGTTCAATAGCTCTTTGCTGCGTTAATTCGTTTACATTATATGGCGGTTTTATTTTATTCAAAACCGAAATTACAGCTTCTGAGCCATAGCAAATTCCTAAACGAATTCCGGCTAAACCATACGCTTTTGAAAGTGTTTGCGTAATTACCAAATTTGGATATTCGTCGATTTCTGTCAGCCAGCTTTCTTTGGCAGAAAAATCAATATAAGCTTCGTCAATTACAACCAAACCTTTAAAATTTTGAAGTAACGTAACAACGGCTTCATCAGAGAAAGAATTTCCTGTTGGATTATTTGGGGAACATAAAAAGATAATTTTTGTATTGGCATCAACGGCATCTAAAATTTTATCTATTTGCGGTTGAAAATCGGTTGAAAGTAAAACTTCTCTGTTTTCTACAGCATTTATATTCGCTAAAACGCTGTACATTCCGTACGTTGGCGGCAGTGAAATAATGTTGTCAATTTTTGGTTCGCAAAAAGCTCTGAAAAGCAAATCAAGCACTTCATCACTCCCGTTTCCCAATAAAATCTGACTTGATTTTACCTGATTATTTTTAGCTAAAATAGCTTTAACCGAATTTTGTTGCGGATCCGGATAACGGTTTACGCCATTCTGAAACGGATTTTCATTGGCATCCAAAAAAATCATTTCAGCAGTATCAAAATCTTCGAATTCATCACGCGCTGACGAATACGGTTTTAATGTTTTTACGTTTTCACGTGTTATTGTGTTTATATCGAATTCCATTCTTTTATTTTTAAGGAGAAGAAAGAATCAAGAGACAAGAATAAAGATTCAAAATCTATTAACTCTTTCATCTTGCTTCTATTTTCTATTTTCTATACTCTTTAATCTCAAAGTTACCGCATTTTTATGGGCTTGTAAACCTTCGGCTTCAGCCATAATTTCGATCGCTTTTCCTATGTTTTGAATTCCTTTCTCAGAAATCTTTTGAAACGTCATCGATTTCATAAAACTGTCGAGATTTACGCCGCTGTAATTCTTTGCATATCCGTTTGTTGGCAACGTATGATTTGTTCCGGAAGCATAATCGCCGGCACTTTCCGGAGTATAATTTCCGATAAAAACAGAACCTGCATTCACAACTCCATTACAATAAAAATCATCAAATTCTGAACAGATTATAAAGTGTTCCGGTCCGTATTCGTTGATTAAATCTAAAGCGATTTTATCATTTTCTACATAAATTAATTTCGAATTTTCAATGGCTTTTTTGGCGATTGCTTTTCTCGGCAGTTCTTCAATTTGAATCTGAATTTCCTTTTCAACAGCATCAATAAGTTTTTTTGAAGTCGAAACTAAAATCACCTGACTGTCTGTTCCGTGTTCTGCCTGTGACAATAAATCAGATGCTACAAATGCGGGAACGGCAGTATCATCAGCCAGAACCAATAATTCTGAAGGACCGGCAGGCATATCAATTGCAACTCCAAATTGTGTTGCCAATTGTTTTGCGACGGTTACAAATTGGTTTCCAGGTCCAAAGATTTTATATACTTTCGGAATTGATTTTGTGCCAAATGTCATTCCCGCAATGGCTTGAATTCCGCCTACTTTTAAGATTTTGGTTACACCGCATAAATTCGCGGCATATAAAATGGCCGGATTTATTTTTCCGGTTTTATCCGGAGGCGAACACAAAACAATTTCTTTAGAACCTGCAATTCCGGCAGGAACGGCCAGCATTAAAACGGTTGAAAACAAAGGCGCTGTTCCGCCCGGAATGTACAATCCAATTTTTTGAATTGGTCTTTTTTCCTGCCAGCAATTTACGCCCTCAATAGTTTCAACTGAAATTTTTTCGGTTTTTTGAGCGGTGTGGAATTTATAAATATTCGATTTTGCTAATTGAATTGCTACTTTTAATTCATCTGAAATCAAACTAATTGCTTCTTCAATTTCTGCTTTGCTAACTTCATAATTTTCTAAAGTAATTCCGTCGAAAATTGAAGTGTATTTTGCAACGGCTTCATCTCCTTTTTTCTGAACTTCTTTAAAAATTTCTTTAACCGTAACTTCGATATCGTCGATCGTTTTGGTTGGTCGTTTTAATATTTCTGACCAGGTTTCTGGTTTTGGATTGTCTATTTTATTCATAATATTTTATATTAAATTCCAATTTTAAAAAATTCCAAATTCCAACTATTATGTTTAATATTCGAATTGTTTTTTAACGCACAGGACATTACGCTTTTTTTTATTCTTTGATCTTATAATCACAAAGTTCGCAAAGCTGTTGTCGACGTTTGGAATTTGGATTTTTTAAATTGTAATTTGTTTTACAATACCATTTTCTCAATTGGGCAAACTAAAATGCCTTCGGCTCCGGCTTCTTTTAGCTGATCGATTACATCCCAAAAAGTATCTTTATCAATTACAGAGTGTACGCTGCTCCAGCCTGGTTCTGCTAAAGGTAAAACGGTTAAACTTCTTAAAACCGGTAAAATTTTACCAATTGTTTCAATTTTATCGTTTGGAACGTTCATCAGGATGTATTTAGAATTTCTGGCTCTTAAAACGGCTTGGATTCTGAATTTTAATGTATCAATGTGTTTTTGAATTTCAGGAGAAACTTTTGGTGAAACGGCAAGAACAGCTTCACTTTTCAGGATCACTTCAACTTCTCGTAAATTATTTTTAAATAAAGTGCTTCCGCTTGAAACGATATCTACTATGGCATCGGCAAGGCCAATATTTGGAGCAATTTCTACAGAACCTGAAATTTGGTGAATATCAACGGTTAATCCAAAAGAGTTGAAGTATTCGTTAACCGTGTTTGGATAAGAAGTCGCGATTCGTAAACCGGCTAAATCCTGAATAGAGTTGTACTCGAAAGTTTTAGGAACAGCTACGGAAACTTTGCATTTTGAGAATCCTAATTTCTGAACAACTTCTATTTGTTTTCCCTTTTCGGCAAGAAGATTATCGCCAACAATGGCAAGATCTACAACGCCATCAATTAAATATTGGGGAATATCCGAATTTCTTAAATATAAAACTTCTAAGGGAAAATTTGAAGCTTCGGCTTTTAACTGATCGTTTCCGTTGTTGATCGAAATTCCGCAATCTCTTAGAATTTGAATGCTGTCTTCGTTTAAACGACCTGATTTTTGAATTGCAATTTTTAAAGTACTCATTTTTTAGTTTTTGTTGTATTAATAGTCTGAGTACAAAGAGTTGGAAATAAAAAACCCGTTTGATGTACTCAAACGGGTTTTAAAATATGATGATTTACATGCATACCATTAACACATCGCCTGAGAGCAATAATGAAAATGATGATGATGTAATTGAATAGAAATCATGACTTGTTTATTTTTTTATTCTTTGATTCGTTTGCAAATATAATAGTTAATTTCATAAAACCGCCATTTTTAATTTAACTTAACGATAGTTTATTGTTAAAAAAATAAACCGCTTAAGTTTGAGTGCTACATTTTAATTTATGATAACGCTTTCAGATTTTCATCAAAATCTAAACTTACGGTAGTTCCCTCCCCTATTTTACTGGTAATTTTAAACTTAACATGAAGCAATTCTGAAATTCTTTTTACGATAGAAAGTCCCAAACCTGTTCCTTTAATTTCCGGATGTTCTGAAGATCCTGATCTGTAAAAAGGATTAAAAATAGTTTCCAGATCTTCATGATCGATTCCAATTCCGTTGTCTTTAATAATACAGACTGTTTTATTATGTTCTTTTGAAAGCGATATCAAAACTTCTCCATCAGTATTGGTATAATTAATTGCATTTGAAATAATATTCCTTAAAATCGTAAGAATCAAGTAGGTATCTGAATAAACATAAAAATCTTCTTTGGCTTCAAATTTTACATCAAGTTTCTTTGTTTTTATTTTATCAGAATGTAAAGTCAGAATATCTAAAATCAATGCATTTAAATAGATAGATTCGGGTATAATTTCCTGTTTCTGATTTTCAAAACGTGCTAATAAAAGAAGCTGATCTACCAGCATATTTAAGTGATCTACTTCTTTAATACAGAAAATGATTTTTTCTTCGTATTCCCATGTTTCACGAGGTTTTCGCATCAATACTTCAAGTGTTCCTTTAATAACAGTTAATGGTGTTCTTAATTCGTGTGAAGCATCAGATGTAAATTGTTTTTCACGTTCAATGGCGTCTTCAATTCGGTTTAATAAATTGTTTATCGTTTTAGACAATGTGTACAATTCATCACGTGTTTTTGGTAACGGAATTCTTGTTTTCAGGTTGTCTTTCGTAATTGTTTTAGAGGTATTTGTTATCGCATTTATAGGTCTTATACTTCGGCCGGCAAAAAAACGGGCGATAAAAAACAACAACATTAAAATCGCCGGAAACGAGAGGCACATAATATCAAATAAATTATTCAGTACTAAACGAGAGTTCGTTAAGGACATTCCGATAATCAAATAACCTATTTTCTTTGATTTAATGGAAATCGGAACCTGAATTTGCCTAATTATATTGCTGCCTATTTTGGTATCAAATAATTCAAAATTTTCGACACTGTCATGAAAAATAAGTGTTTGTGATTTTAGGTTTGGCGATTTCTCCGTAATTTTTTTATTGGTATCTAAAAACTGAACAAAAACCGGATTTACATCAACCGTATTATGTTCGCGTTCTTCCCATTCTTCTTTATCTACCAAAATTACGACTCCGTTTACAATTTTAATTTCTTTAAAGTGATTTTGAACTTCGACCCTGATATCTTCGTCTATGCGACTGTAAACAGCGTGTTTTACGATAGCATAAATAGCAAAAAAAACAACCAAAATCAGCAAACCGGTTGTGATAATGTAGTTTAATGCAATTCTGTTTTTAAAAGAAAGTTGTGCCATTTATTAGTCGTTTGCGATATAACCTACACCGCGAATTGTTTTTATATAATCTTCTTCAATTTTCAAATTGAGTTTCTTTCTTATAGCGTTCATAAAGACATCAATAACACCTGTATCATACTCAAAATTAATATCCCAAACATCTCTCAAAATGTCGTTTCGGGAACAAACTTTGCCTTTATTTCGAATTAAATACGTTAGCAGTTCAAATTCTCTGTGCGTTAACGAAACTTCTTCATTATTTTTTAAAACAATATATTTTGATAAATCAATTTTAATGTTTCCTAACGTCAATGTTTCAGAACCTTTTTGTTTTCTAAAATGAATTTTAATACGTTCTGCCAATTCCTCAAAACTAAAAGGTTTTTTGATATAATCATTAGCTCCTGCTTTTAAGCCTTCAATGGTTTCCTGAACGGTATCTTTTGCCGTCAAAAATATAATTGGAGTTAACTGATCTTTGATTCTTATAGCTTTGCATAATTCTAAACCATTTATTTTTGGCAGCATCCAATCTAATAAAATTAAATCAAATTGGTGGTTTTGAGTTAATTCAAACCCTTTTGATCCATCATTGGCCGTGGTAACCTGATATCCTTCTTCCTGCAGACCTTGTTGCAAAAACTGAATGATTCCTAACTCATCTTCAACTATTAAAATATGCATTTCAGACTATTTAATTAAGATTTATCCTTTGACTGTATTATTTAATATCTCAAAGATAAATATTTTAAAATCAGAAAAGACTTAAAATCATTTCTACAGAAAAAACATTGCCATCTTAAGTAAATCTTAAGTTAACACTAAGTAAGGTAAAGGTTTATCTTAATCTCTCATTAATCAATCAGAATTAATTTTGTAAAAAAATAATTCCATGACAATCTACAAGAAATTTTCTCCTTTTTACAATCTTGGTATATTTTACTTTATTATTAGTTTTATATTAAGAATTGTTTTGTTGTTTCATCCTATAACCCAAAGTTCTTTTACTATTGTTGAAAGCTTAAAAATCTTTACTTTAGGGCTTGTTTCAGATTTTTTTGTATTTATAATTGCGCTTGTTTTTTTGTGGTTGTATTTAATTTTTATTTCAAATTCTAAATACAATAAACCTTCGGGTTATATTATTTTGGCAATTCTTATAAGCTTGTTTGGTTATGTGGCTTCAGGAAAAAGTATTCTCGATGAATACGGTGGCGCTTTGCCACGAATTGTTTTAATTTTTATCGGAATCAAAACCGTTTTGTTTTCACTTTTGCTTTTTCTTCCAAAATTAAGAGATAAAATCAGATACTGGCTGTTTGCTTTTGTAATGTTTTTGTATGTTTTACTAATTCTCCAAAACGGATTAAGCGAATATTTCTTTTGGAATGAATTTGGCGTAAAATACAACTTTATTGCAGTAAACTACCTGATTTACACCAATGAAGTTATCGGAAACATTATGCAGTCTTATCCTGTAATTCCTATATTTTCGGCTTTATTTTTGGTTACGGGAATAGTAACTTATTTTATTTTGAGAAATGCTAAAAGTTATATTGAGGCTATTCCAACCTTTAAAGAAAAATTGAAGATTTCGGGAGTTTATATAATCTTATTTATAGTTTCATTACTTGTAATTCCTGTTTTGGCCAAAACGGAGAATTCTAAAAATGTTTTTGTAAATGAATTACAATCTAACGGATTGTATAAATTTTACCTGGCTTTTGAAAATAACAAATTAGATTATTTTAAATTCTATAAAACGCTTCCCAATGAAAAGGCTTTTGCTATTTTAAAACAGCAATTCCCTACTATTTCGGGCGAAAATACAAGTCGTAAAATAGAGAACGATTCAGCAGAAAACCATAAAAATGTGGTTTTAATTACGATCGAAAGTTACAGCGCAGAATTTATGAAAGCCTATGGCAACGAGCAAAATATAACACCTTTTTTAGACAGTTTAGCGCAAAAAAGCATGCAATTTACCAATTTGTATGCGGCAGGAAACCGCACTGTTCGCGGACTTGAAGCTGTCACTTTATCTTTGCCGCCAACTGCCGGAGAAAGTGTTGTAAAAAGAGAAGATAACAAAAATAAATTTTCAACAGGCGCTATCTTCAAACAAAAAGGCTACAACGTAAAGTTTATGTATGGCGGTGATGCCTTTTTTGATAATATGCAGGATTTTTATTCCGGAAACGGTTACCAGATTATTGATAAATCGAGTTTTGCCCCGAGTGAAATTTCGTTTTCGAACGTTTGGGGCGTTTGTGATGAAGATATGTATTATAAAGCCATAAAGGTTATGAATGTCGAAGCCAGACAAAACCGACCTTTCTTTAATCATATTATGACGGTTAGTAATCACAGGCCTTTTACGTATCCAAACAATAAAATTGATATTCCGGGTGATATCAAATCGCGTGATGGTGGTGTAAAATATACGGATTTTGCTTTGCGAAAATTCTTTGCAATGGCAAGCAAACAACCGTGGTTTAAAAATACTGTTTTTGTAATTGTGGCGGATCATTGTGCGTCGAGCGCCGGAAAAACAGAATTGCCAATGGATAAATACAGAATTCCCGCTTTTATTTATACTCCAGATGCAAAACCGGAACAATTTAATAAACTAATGTCGCAAATAGATATTATGCCAACCCTTTTTGGCTTGCTTCATTTTGATTATCAAAGTAAATTTTTCGGTCAGGATGTTTTAAAATCAGATTACAAGCCAAGAGCTTTTATTGCAACATATCAGGATTTAGGATTGATAAAAGATAATGTATTAACCATTTTATCGCCAAAACAACAAGTAAAACAATTTAGACTAAAATTAGACTCAAAACCCGGCATTGCTTCTGAATATCAAATTGATTACGATGAAAAGTGCATGAAAAAAGAAAGAACTGATTTGATAAATGAAACTATTTCGTTTTACCAAACCGCTTCATTTATGTTGAAAGAAAAGAAATATCAAATGTAAATTAATTGCTAAACAGCTCTCATTTTGTATCATTTACACCAAGAAAAAGAACAAAATATTAATCTTTAGAACCTAGTGCCTCAGAATCTCAGAACCTAAAAAAAACTATTTAAGTTCCTCAAAAACAAACCCGGAATTAGTATAATCTATCGATGTTCCGGGCATAAAACAAGGAAGGTTCATAAAAGTTCCTATAACGCCGCTTCCTAACAATAATTTGTCTTCTTTTTTGAGCAAGGCCAAAGGAATTCTTTTCCAGCCGCCTCCGTATGTTATATAATGAAAGTCGCCTCGTAGCGTATCTCCAAAAATATCTCCTCGTACATCGCCGGAATCTTTGCCAAATTTATAATGTGATATTTCGTAACGCCCGTAAAAACGTTTATCACTAATATTAATGGCTAAAATCGCGGTGTCATTATTATTTACAGAACGATATAAAACATGTCTGTAACCGTTTTTTTCTTCTTTTGAATTACAAGAAACTATTACAATCAAAGTTAGCAGCAGAAAAAGAAAAGATTTTAAATTCATTTGATTTTTTTTTCTAAATTTAAAGAAAAAACATGGCAGATAGAGATACTTTTTTAAAAGAATTCAGAGGAGAAACTTTAGGAACCGTAAACACTCAATCTTCTGCAGATGAGTTGTTTCAAAATCAGACCATCAGGCCCATTTTAAAACTTCAAAATGATTTATTTATAGCAGTTTTTATTAACTATGTAAATAAAAACAAAGCCGATTTTTATTCTTATACCGTCGAAAAGAAAATTCAAACCATTGAAAACTCCATTCAGAAAGATATTAAATTCAGAAATTCTCTAAAAGGAATTATTATGGCACTTTTTACGATTCAGGAATATGATACTTACATTCAAAACTCATCGAGTTTAAATAAAAGAATGATGAATTTATTGGTTGAACGTTTGAAAAGTCAGGTTCAGTTGTTTGAAGTGGAACCGAATTTGGAGTAGTTTTTTTTGAATGGTAATAGAAATAATCGAAAAGAAAAACGAAAGCCTATTTGTATACAAAGAAGGTAAACTGTTATTTTATTCAACAGTAAAATTTAACTGGATTAGTAAAAATATAAAAATATATAATCAAAATGATATTTTGCTTTTAGAATTAGCATATAAATCTGTTTTTTTTAAATCTACTTATAAAATTTTATATCAAAATAAATTTCTAACTTCCTTATTGACTGAAGTAGATGGGGAATCTATTTTTTTTGATACTGATAAAACTATAACTATTAAACCCGCAAATTTTATTTCACTTAGTCATAATTTTAATTATTTTTTTAAAGAAAATAAAATTGCTGAAGTAAAACAAAATATATGGCGTATTTCAACAAAATATGAGTTGTATTTAAAAGATGAAAATTTAGAATTTCTAGATCAAATAATTATTCATATATTATCAATTAAAACAGGATTTTCGTCAGTTTAAATTTCAATAAAATGTTCAGCCAATTCAAAAATAAATTTCCATTAACCGATGAAAAATGGTTAGAATATACCAACTATTTTAACCGTATTGAAGTTCCTTCAAAAACGATTCTTTTAGAAGAAGGAGAAATTTCAAAAAAGCTATTTATTATCGAAAAAGGCTGTATCAGGGTTTGGTTTAATAATAACGGAAAAGACCTGACAACACAATTCTTTTTTGAAAATCAAAGTGTGGCTTCGATTGAAAGTTTTATGAAAAAAATTTCAAGTCCGGTTGTTGTTGAAACCATTGAACCTTCAATTATTTGGTGGATTCATAAAAAGGATCTGGATAAGATTCTGGAAGAAATTAAAGAAATTCCGGAGTTAAGAGATCGATTGATCAATATGCTTTTTCAGCGTACATTTGATTATATGAAATATTTCGTTTCTTTTATAAAAGACTCTCCTACTCAGCGTTATATTAATTTAATTGAAGAAAGACCACAAATTGTTCAGCGTGTTCCTCAACATTATATTGCATCTTACCTTGGCGTAAGCACAGTTCATTTAAGTCGGATAAAAAGTAAACTGGTTCAAGAAAAATAATGCAATTGTATTTGATAACAAATGTTATCGCACAACCGTAAACTGCTGTCTAATTTTGCTTCATAAAATTTAATAATTATGAAAGCAGCAGTAATTTATACAAAAGGCGAAATGCCAAAATATGCCGAATTTCCGGAACCAATTGTGCAAAATGAAAACGAAGTTTTAATTTCCGTTAAAGCAGTTGCCATTACAAACCTTGACAAAGGAAAAGCCAGTGGTAAACATTATTCATCTGAAAATGAAAACCAAAACGGATTTGTGGTTGGCAGCGATGGAATTGGTTTATTAGAAGACGGAAAAAGAGTTTACGCCCGTGGAATTAGCGGGACAATTGCAGAAAAAGCAGTTGTAGAGAAAAACAGAATGGTTCCCTTACCTGACGGAATTAGCAACGCAACAGCCGCAGCAATGCCAAATGCCGTTGCAGGTTCTGCAATGGCGCTGAGATTTAGAGCTGGAATAAAACCCGGAGAAACGGTTTTAATAAATGGCGCAACTGGTTTTACGGGTCAAATGGCAATTCAGATTGCGAAACATTATGGCGCAAAGAAAATCATTGTTACAGGCAGAAATAAAAATACACTTCAGGAACTATTAAAGTTAGGTGCTGATGAAATTATTTCGCTAAAACAAGATGATGAAACTATTGTAAACCAGATTCAGGCGATTCATAAGGAAAACCCAATTGATATTGTTTTAGATTATTTATGGGGACATCCCGCTGAATTGATTCTGAACGCATTAAAAGGAAACGGTTCCTTTACAAATAAGGTACGATTTATTACTATTGGGTCAATGGCCGGTGAAAACATTCAATTATCTTCAGGGATTTTAAGAAGCGTTAATCTGCAATTATCAGGTTCCGGTTTGGGAAGCTGGACCAAAGAAGAAGTGAAATTATTGTTTTTAGAAATACTTCCGGAAATGTTTCTTTTAGCCGCTGAAAACAAATTAAAGGTTACTATTGAAGAAGTTCCCTTATCTGATATTGAGAAAATGTGGAATACCGAAGTTTCAGACGGAAAACGATTAATCGTTACAATTTAACAAACAAAAAGGTTTGACAAAAATAATTGTCAAACCTTTTTTAATTGGAATATTTTACAAATCTATTTTTCAGACAACATCAATTCTTTGATGTATTTTACCGGAGCACTTCCAAAGCTTAAGAATTTTTCGTGGAATTTCTTCAAATTGAAGTTTTTTCCTTGTTCTTTTTTAAGCTCTTCTCTTAAATTGTAAATTTCAGTATATCCTGTAAAGTAAGAGCACAATTGAACTTGTGATAAGGTAACGCGCTTCCATTTTCCTTCTGCCTCAGCCTGTTGCTGAAAAGCTTCTCTGGTAAGTAATTTCAAAGCATCTTCTTTTGACATGTTTTTGGTATGAACACCATTGTCTAAAATAGTATTGCAAGTTGTTCTTAAATTCCATTTGTAATACATCAACCACATTTCATCAGAATTTTTATAACCGCTTTCGAGCATCATTTTTTCAGCATAAACAGCCCAGCCTTCAACCATGGCGCCATTTCCTAAAATAGATTTAATAATACTTGGCGATTGGTTGCTGTAAACAAGTTGGGTATAATGCCCTGGAATTGCTTCGTGAATGTTTAAAATTTGAAGAATATAATCGTTGTATTCTCGTAAATAACTCTCTGAATTTTCTGCCGTCCAGCCAGACATGCTGCCTACATTATAATATGTATTTGCATTTTTGTCATAAGGTCCCGGAGCAGAAATAGATGCGCCTGCAACACCCGCCATATAAGCCGGCTCTTTGCGAACTACAAGTGGTTTTGACGGATCTATGTATAATAAATCTTTTGCTTTTACATAAGCAGTTAATTCTGGAATTTGTTTTTCAATTTCAGATTGAAAGTTTTCAGGTGTGGTATGTTTTAAAGAAATCTGATCGATAACCTGCTTGATTAATTCTAATTTATCTGCGGGTTTTGGAGTGTTTCCCTTATATTTAGACCAAAGATTATTGGCTAAAACAAACATTTTATCATGCAATTCTTTTTTATGGTCTACTGCAATTTTATAAATTTCATCGGCAGTATAACCCGATTGAATATCAAAATTGAATTTTTTAGCGTACAAATCAGCTCCTAATCTAAAAGAACGAGGCGTTTTATTCGGTAATGCTTTTAGCCAATTGGCGTAATCTTTAATTGCTTTAACTGAAATTTTTGCTTTTTCCTGAATTTCTTTTTTCTCCGCCGGGCTTAATTTACTTTTTTCTAAAGCAAGGTTTAAATCGACTTCAAAAACAGAAGATCCGCCTGTGTTTTGAGCAATTGCAAGATCAGTATGTTCTTTTGTTGGGTTTTTAATATTCTTTTTAGCCGCTTCATAATAAGCCGGAATATTATTCATCTTTAAGTTAAAAGCACGGAGACGAATTTCCGGAGTATCGTATTTGCCATTTAAAATTTCAGCAAAAGTCCCGCATACATTATATTCAGCAGGATTCCATTCAGAAGATTTTAATTCTTTAATATTGAAAATCATACTTTCCAACTGATTTTTAATCATATAAAAATCGGTTTTATTATTGTCAGATAAACTTTCTATATCATATTGCTTTAAAGAATCTAACTGTGCATTCGCAAAATCAAATTGCTTTTTATATTCTTTTGCATCAAAAACTACCAAAACACTATCCAATTTATGATAACCTAAATTAGAAGCCCATTCGGGACTAATTTTCCATAAAGAAGTAACAAAACCATCTTTATATTTATCAAATTTTATGTCTAAGCCTTTATCTACACTAATTTTAGTGCTTTTGTTGCAGGAAAAAAGTAAAGCAACTGCAAAAATAGAAACCACCAGTTTTTTCATAAGTACTATTTATATTTTTTAATGCTATAGTTTATTTGAAAAAGAGAAACTCCTTTTTTGGTTTAAAAAACATATTTCTATGTGTTTAAAATTATCTCGAAGAAATTAGTATTCTAATAATTCTTTTAAAACCTGCTCAAAACGGTTTTTTGGCAAAAACTGATCTTCTAAAGCTTTTGTAAACGGAATTGGAGAATCTAAACTCGCTACTCTTTTTACCGGAGCATCAAGATATTCAAAACATTGCTCCATAATTAAAGCAGAAATATCACTTGCAATTCCGCCAAACAAAGTATCTTCCTGATAAATAATAACTTTTCCTGTTTTTTTAACTGATGCAAAAATAGTTTCAGTATCTAAAGGCTGCAATGTTCTTAAATCTATTAAGTCTGCCTGTATTTCCGGATTTTGATCTAAAGTTTCTAAAGCCCAGTGAACCGGGGCTCCAAAAGCAATAATAGTAACTGCTTTTCCTTCTTTTAATAAAGCTGCTTTTCCTAACGGAATTGTATAATAATCTGTTGGAACGTCTTGGTAAACACTTCTGTACAATTGCTTATGTTCAAAAAACAAAACCGGGTTAGGGTCGTTGATTGAAGTATTTAATAATCCTTTGGCATCATAAGGAAATGCCGGATAAACTACTTTCAAGCCTGGTGTTTTGGTAAACCATGCTTCATTGGTCTGCGAATGAAAAGGTCCGGCCTGAGTTCCGCCGCCGCAAGGCATTCTAATCACAACATCGGCTTTTTCGCCCCAACGATAATGTGATTTGGCTAATAAATTTACAATCGGATTAAATCCTGTAGAAACAAAATCGGCAAACTGCATTTCGACAATTGCTTTGTAACCGTTAATCGATAATCCCATTGCGGTCGAAACAATAGCACTTTCGCAAATTGGTGTGTTGCGAATGCGATTTTTTCCAAACAACTCAACAAAACCTTCTGTTATTTTAAAAGCGCCGCCATATTCTGCAATATCCTGCCCCATAATAATAAGGTTATAATGGCGCTGCATAGACTGTTCTAAACTGTTTCTGATTGCATCTATAAAACGAACATTTTTAATTTCTGCAGATGGAGTAACTTCTTCATGTTCATAAGGTTTATAAACATCGTCTAATTCTCCGCTATAAGTAGGAACAATTTCGGGTTCTTCATTGGCAATCGCTAAATGTTCGTCTATTTCCTGTTTGATTTCAGCTCTTAAAACCGTATCATCTTCTTCCGAAAGAACTCCCTGATCTAACAAAAACATTCTGTAATTATCAACCGGATCTTTTGTGGCCCACATTTTCATCATGTCTTCAGGCACATATTTAATACCGCTGGCTTCTTCGTGACCTCGCATTCTGAAGGTTTTAAATTCTAATAAAACCGGATGCGGATCTTCCTGCATGTGTGCTTTTAACTGCGTTATTTTATTATAGACTTCAAGAATATTATTTCCATCTAAAATATAACTTTCAATACCATAACCAATGCCTTTATCTGCAAGGTTTTCGCATAAATATTGTTCATTTGTTGGAGTCGAAAGTCCGTAGCCATTGTTTTCTATGATAAAAATAACAGGCAATTTCCAGACAGCAGCAATGTTAAGCGCTTCATGAAAATCTCCTTCGCTTGTAGCGCCTTCGCCGGTAAAAACGGCTGTAACCCTTTTATTTTTTTGAAGTTTATCTGCTAATGCAATTCCGTCTGCAATTCCTAATTGCGGACCTAAATGCGAGATCATACCTATAATATTATATTCCTGAGTTCCAAAATGAAAACTTCGATCCCTGCCTTTTGTAAAACCATTTGCTTTTCCCTGCCATTGCGAAAAAAGTCGGTGCATAGGGATGTTTCTTGTTGTAAAAACCCCAAGATTTCTATGCATTGGCAATACATATTCAGATTCTTCTAAAGCGGCAGTAACCCCAACCGCAATAGCTTCCTGCCCTATTCCTGAAAACCATTTAGATACCTTTCCCTGTCGAATTAGGATAAGCATCTTTTCTTCGATTAAGCGTGGCTTTAAGATTTTCTTATAAAGGTCCAGTAATTGATTATCGGTTAGATTTTGTCTGTAAAAGATCATTCGTTTTTTGTTTTGTTATTTTTCAAATATATAAAAATATAACAATTTTAACTTTATTTGTTATAAAATTTATATTCATCTGATCGTAATTAGTTGCAATAAAAATAGGAAAATTTATATCTTATATACCTATTTATTCTAAAAAATTTCGACAAATATAAGACAGAAATTGTTTACAAAAAAAGTATTGTTATGTCATTTTCAAATTGCAAAATACGGAGATAATATATCTTCAAAATTAAACAAACCTTCTTTTTTCCCTGCTAAATTTTCTGCAACAAATATAACGCCGCTTCCAAAAGCTTTTCTTGAAATGCTTTCGTGAATAAGCCTTACGGTTTGAAACGGAAATCCAAAAACAACTTCGTGTTTTCCAACAATTCCTCCGGCTCTTACAGAATTAATGTCTTCTTTCTCTAAATCAAGTGTTTCTGCAATTTTAATTGCTGTTCCTGAAACGCCATCTTTTCCTTTAAAATGTTCTTCGATTATTTCAATATCAACCCAAGGCGCAATTTTCTGCAAAAATTTAGCAGCAAATAATAAATAATTTACACCTAAAGTAATGTTCGGACTCCAAAATACAGTTGTTAGTTTAGACAATGATTTAAGAAACTCTTTTTCTTTATTGGTATAATGCGAAATAGCCGAAATTATTTTTATTTTTCGTTCACTCGCTGCTTCTCCATACGTATAAATCCCCTGGCTTGACGAAAAATCAATTATAATATCAACCGGCTGTTCGTCTAAGAGTTGCGTTATAGATTTTGAAGAACTCGAGTATATTTTTCCTGTTTCTTCAGATTCAATTCCGAGATATTCTGCCGTATTGCGGTTGTCTAGAGAATTACTTTTTTTCATTACCCACTCCAACGAAAATTTCTTGTTTTGTAATACTACTGAAGCCACTGCTTTTCCCGTTTTTCCGAATCCAATTAGTCCTATTTTCATATTATTGTTTTTTATAAAAATAGAATTTTTTATTGTAAAAGCTTTTGTTTTCAATCTTATTAACATCTTTTAGAAGAGTAAAGACGGTTAAATTGCATTAGAATCAAAAATTAAAAGAAGACATAAAAGGTTAAAATATTACTGAAAAAAGTAAATTTTATACTAAAAATTAAAATTCAAATATAAAATATTCTCTACCTTTGTTATTAAAAGGATTCAAAATCCTTTTCTCTTTAATAAAAAATGTAAAGTATGCAAAACATTCCTAGTGTAGACTTACGTGATTTCCTTTCGGGCGACCCGGAACGTAAACAAAAATTTGTAAATGAAATCGGCAGTGCATTTGAAAACATTGGCTTCGTAGCCCTAAAAGGTCATTTTCTGGATGATCAGTTGGTAGACGAACTTTATAGCGAAATTCGAAAATTTTTCGCTTTGCCAGTAGAAACTAAGCATAATTATGAAATTCCCGGAATAGGCGGACAAAGAGGTTATGTATCTTTTGGAAAAGAACATGCTAAAGGACGCAAAGAGGGAGATTTAAAAGAGTTCTGGCATTTTGGGCAGTATGTTGACAAAGATTCAAAATACGCATCAGAATACCCGGAAAATGTTGAAGTAAAAGAGTTGCCACATTTTAATGCTGTTGGTAAAGAAGCTTATCAAATGCTTGAAAAAACAGGTATTTATGTGTTAAGAGCCTTGGCTTTGCATTTAGGTTTAGATGAGTTTTATTTTGATCAGTATGCAAAAGAAGGAAACTCAATTTTAAGACCAATTCATTACCCACCAATTACTTCAGAGCCGGAAAATGCTATTCGTGCAGCGGCTCACGGTGATATTAACCTGATTACGCTTTTAATGGGCGCGCAAGGGAAAGGATTACAAGTTCAAAATCATGACGGAGAATGGATTGATGCCATTGCTGCAGATGATGAATTAGTGATTAATGTGGGCGATATGTTGTCAAGACATACCAATAACAAACTAAAATCTACGATTCACCAGGTTGTAAATCCACCAAGAGAATTATGGGGAACGTCTCGTTACTCAGTTCCGTTTTTTATGCATCCTGTAAGCGATATGCGCCTGGATTGTTTAGAGAATTGTATTGATGCTGAAAACCCTAAGAAATTTGAAGATATTACGGCGGGCGATTATCTATACGAACGTTTGGTAGATTTAGGTTTAATTAAAAAATAAACGTGTAAATCTCAATTTTTTTAAATTCCAAATTCCAAACTATCAAATTGGAATTTGGAATTTAATTTTTACAAACTATAAATTTGGAATTTTATCAATATTATGGATTTACAAGATCAATTAAAAAATTTGTTTCCGGATCATATCGAATCAAATGAACCTGAAGAAGTTCAGGAACAAGAACATGTGCTTTATGTTCAAAAAGAACCGATGATTTGCAAATTCGAAAAACGAAAAGGAAAAGCAACAACCATAATCGAAGGCTACGAAGGTAGCGATGAAGATTTTAAAATCCTTGCCAAAGAAATTAAAACCAAATTGAGTGTTGGCGGAACTTTTAAAGATGACTCCATCATTATTCAAGGTGATTATCGTGATAAAATTATGGCTATTTTAAAAGAAAAAGGATTTAAAACGAAACGTGTTGGGGGATAATAATTTTAGATTTCTGATTTTAGATTTTAGATTATCCCATTAACTATAAAATTAACCGCAAAGAACGCAAGGATTATAATTGTAAGTTGTAATATAAACGCTAAGATCGCAAAGCTTTGTCTGAATTTTAATTTTAGGAATTTAAAAAGACGCATTCCAGTAAGCCTCTACAGAAAACCTTAGAACCTCAGAACCTTTGCTACTTTGAACCTTAAAAAAAATATGATACAAAACTCAGAATTAATACTTAACCCAGACGGAAGTGTTTATCACTTAAATCTTCTTCCGGAACATATTGCCAACGATATTATTTTTGTTGGAGACCAAAACAGAGTAGAAAAAATTACTCAGTTTTTTGATTCAATTGAATATTCTACTCAAAAAAGGGAATTTAAAACCCAAACCGGGATTTATAAAGGTAAACGTATTTCAGTAATGTCAACAGGAATTGGTCCTGATAATATTGATATCGTTTTGAACGAACTTGATGCTTTAGTCAATATCGATTTAAAAACGCGTGAGCCAAAAGAAAATTTAACTTCACTGAATATCATCAGAATTGGAACTTCGGGCTCTTTGCAGGCTGATATTCCTGTGGATAGTTTTGTGATGTCTAAATTTGGTTTAGGATTAGATAATATGCTTCGCTCCTATTTAATTGATGAAGTTTCGCAAGATGCTCTTGAAGATGCTTTTATCGTGCATACGAATTGGGATATTCGAAAAGGAAGACCTTATGCGATCGCATGTTCAGAGAAATTAGAAAAGATAATTGAATCAGATAAAATATTTAAAGGAATTACAGCAACTGCCGGAGGATTTTATGGTCCGCAAGGGCGTGTTTTACGTTTAAATATTCAGGACGAAGAATTAAACAATAAAATGGATAATTTTGACTTTAATGGCGAAAGAATTACTAATTTAGAGATGGAAACAGCCGCTATTTATGGGCTTTCTGCACTTTTAGGACATAATGCGTTGTCATTGAATGCTATTATTGCCAATCGTGCTTCGGGAACTTTTAGCGAAGATCCGTATAAAGCAGTTGATGAATTGATTACTTATACATTGAATAAACTAGCAAATAGTAAATAATGCAAAATGCAATTTCTAAATTTGAGCAATTATTAAATGAAAATGTCAATTATTTTTCGACATTAGAAAATGAAGTTTCAGAAGTTAAAACTCCTGGCAAATGGTCCAAAAAAGAAATTATTGGGCATTTAACAGATTCAGCAATTCATAATTTAGTTCGTTTTACCGAAATAAATTATGTGGAAAAGCCATATCAGTACAGAACTTATAATCAAATTGATTTGGTAAATTTGAATCAGTATCAAAAGATGGAAATTTCTGAATTGACAGCTTTATGGTTTTCAATAAACAAACAAATTGTCAGCATTATGAAATCTGTAGATGAAAAAGCTTTAGACTATAAAATTGTTTTGAGCGATCAGTCTGAAATTGATTTAAGATTTTTAATGACAGATTATGTTGAGCATTTGGAACATCACATCAACCAAATAAAATCTTAGATCATGTTTTTAAGGGTTGCGCGACATACGAACAATCTAGAAAAAATGGAAGATTTCTATGTCGATATTTTAGGTTTTGAACGTTTGGGAGGTTTTCAAAATCATAACAATTATGATGGCGTTTTTATTGGAAAATCAGGTTTAGACTGGCATTTTGAATTTACGCTATCTGAGACAAAAGCAAATCATACGTTTGATGAAGATGATGTTATTGTGCTTTATCCCAAAACAATTTTAGATTATAATGAATTAATAAATAAACTTTTACGAAACAACATTTCAACTATAACTGCAATTAATCCTTTTTGGAATGAAAACGGGAAAATGTTTCAGGATCCTGACGGTTACCGAATTGTTGTATCACCATTAAAAGCAGTAATAAGCGAGATTAAATAATGGCAGAAACACACAAAAAAATCCTATTTAGATATTATAGCGATTTATTAGAAGATACGGTTGTAGAAACCATGTGGGGAGAAATTATTGATCTTGAGAAAGGATATTTCAAATTAGATAATATTCCTTTTTTTGGGCCTTTGATTGCGACTGACGATATTTTCTTTGCAGAATTTGATGAAACTGAACAAACATTTGTTTACAGAAAAACAATAGAAAGTTTTGGAAACTCAATTCTTCAGGTTGTAATTTTAGAAAAAGGTTTTGATAAGGAAATAATTCGTGAAAAATTAAAAGCAATTGATTGTTTATCAGAAGTATTAAATGAGACTTTATTTGCTGTAGAAGTAGTAAAAGAGATTGATTATTCGCTTGTAAAAACTATTTTGCTGGAATATGAATCAACTTCGGTAATAGACTTTGCAGAGCCTTGTCTTTCAGAAAAACACAGGGCAGATTTATTAAAAAATTAAGCCCATGAGTAAATGCATAAAAAATATAATTAAACACATAGAAATATAGATTTTATGTTTTTGAAAAAAGTAAATCAAAAAGAAACTCGTTTCTCACACATAGCTATGTGAATTAATGCAAGTGAAACGCCTTTATTGAGTCCAATAATTCTATGTTTCTATGTGTTAAAATAATTATACCCAACAGATAAAAAATTAAAAATATAAACAACAAACAAACTTAGATTACGCATACCAAACAAACTTAAACTTAAACCTAATGAAAACTGTAAAAATTGTTGGTGTCCCCGAACACTTCAATTTGCCATGGCGTATATCGATCGAAAATGGTGAATTTGAAGCTGAAAACATTGATTTACAATGGAAAAATATTCCGGAAGGAACAGGAAAAATGTGTCAGATGCTGCGTGACGGAGAAGCTGATATTGCTGTAATATTGACGGAAGGAATTGTAAAAGACATTATTGCGGGAAACCCAAGCAAAATTGTTCAGATTTATGTACAATCTCCTTTAATCTGGGGAATTCACGTAGCTGAAAAATCTGATTTTCAAACGATAAAAGACCTTCAAAACAAAAAAGTAGCAATTTCAAGACGAGGCTCTGGATCTGAGTTAATGGCTTATGTAAATGCTAATGAACAAGGCTGGAAAACCGATGATTTAGAATTTGAAATCGTAAATACAATTGATGGCGCTGTCGAAGCTTTGACCAACGGAACTGCCGATTATTTTATGTGGGAACATTTTATGACAAAACCTCTTGTAAATCAGGGTATTTTTAGAAGAGTTGGCGACTGCCCTACTCCCTGGCCTTCATTTGTAATTACGGTTCGTGACGAATTTTTGAAAAAGAATCCAAAAATTATTGAAAAAATTCTGGAAGTGATTAACAAAACGACGCATGATTTTGCTCAAATTCCGGATATTGATAAAACTTTATCAGAGCTTTTTAATCAAAAATTAGAAGATATTCAGGAATGGCTGAAATTAACGCAGTGGTCACAAAAACATTTAAACGAAAAAGCATTTATTAAAATTCAAAATCAATTATTTGATCTCGGAATTATTGATAAAAAAAGTACTTTTGTAGAAACGGTAAAAGCGCTTTAAATACTGCTTTTGATTCTTATGATAAAAATCCCTAAAATTGACTTTCCGCAATTAAAATCCAAGCTACAGGTGAAATCACCCTGGGACAGGATTATTATTTCGCTGTTGAGTCTTTTAATCACGATTCCGGTTTTTATCATACTGCATCAAAATTTAATCGACTTAGAATGGCCTTTTAATTTAGATCGCGTCTTTATTTTTATCTTTGTTTTTACGGCCATTTTTTTCCTTTTAATGTATTTGCGAACCATTATTATTGTTTGCATTGCTGTTTATTTACTGGTTTTGGTCTACGGATCTGTTATTGGAAATTATGGTTTCAATGAAATTTCAGAAGATTATAATTCAATGATTTATACGATGTCTGATAATCCGTATCCTCAGGATATTATTGTGGCAAAATTGCTTCCTTTTCCAAATAAATCATTAATTCTTAGCGCCATAGAATACCAAAACCCGAAGGTTCGAAATTTTGCCATTATGGCGACAACAAAGCATTTTAAAGGTATAAAAGGATATTCAGATTATAGAACTATCATACAATGTTTTGCCGTTTTTAAAGAAATTAACGGCCGCTGGAATTATGTAAACGATCCAAAAGAAGGCGATTATATTGCGACGGCCAGTGAATCGTTAGAGTATTTTTCTGGCGATTGCGACGATCACTCTATTTTGATGGCTGCCGCAATTCGTTCTATTGGGGGAACCCCGAGACTTATACATACCAAAGGGCATATTTATCCTGAAATGCTAATTGGCTCTCTTATCGACTTAGAAAAAGTCAATTACCTTATAAAAAATGTACTTTTTGTTAAAGAAAGTTACAAACAAAAACTACACTACCATATTGATGAACGCGGTCAGGTTTGGCTAAATCTGGATTACACTGCCAAATATCCCGGCGGCCCATTTATGTTTGAGGAAATTTTAGGAGCTTTAACCCTTAATTAAGGTCATTAGAGGCTAAGTTACTAAGGTTCTGATGTTTTAGTTTTAACCTTCAATAGTCCTGTTTTATTGGGTTAACGCTTTAATTTATAACTTTTTTCTTGTAAATATTTGATTTTTAGATTCTTAATTAAAAATATTTTTGTAATTTTCTGTGGTCTAACCTTAACCACAAAATCATGAAAAAATCTAAATTATTTATCTTTGGAATTGCATTTTTGATTGTCTTAGTTTCATGTCAAAAACGAGGAAAATTGGTAAATTCCTGGAAAGTTACTGCTGTCGAAGCAAAAGTTCCGCTTTCTGATTCAGCAAAAAAAGTTATTATAACTAACGGAATGCTAACGTTTACAAAAGACGGGCATGTAACCGGATATTTGCAGAGAGAAATAACCGATGGCTCGTATGCTTTGACAAAAGGTGGAAAAAGTTTAGTAATTAAAGATGAAACAGGAACTCCATATCCTTGTGAAAGTACTATTACCGATGATGAATTGATATTGGATAGTAAAGAAATGAAAGTTACACTCAAAAAAATATAATTAAACACAGTTAACGCAAAAAGCTTTGTCGAAGTTTCAAACTTTGACAAAGCTTTTTTTTTGACATTATGTTTTAAGAATTCTTCAACATCTTAAAAACATATTCCTTATAACTCGCACCAATCGGAATTTCAATTTTTCCAATTTCAACATCATAAGCCGTAAACGCAGTTATGTTTTTTAAATTGATGATAAACGAACGGTGAATTCTGAGGAAACTTTTGTCTTGTAATTCTATTTCAATATCACTTATTTTATATTTTGCGGTAAGTTTAATATCATCTTTTTGATGTACAACGATATAATCCTTAACGCTTTCAATATATAAAACAGCGTCAATGTTTATTTTATTGAATTTAGGGCCGTTTTTAATGTAGATAAAATCTTCCTGTACAGGAGTTATAATTTTATTATTAACCGGTGCACTTATTCTTAAATAGCGATCTGTTGCTTTAAAAAAACGGTCGAAAGTAATGGGTTTTAAGAGATAATCTACAATTTCGAGTTCGTAACTTTCTAAAGCATATTCGCGATATGCGGTTGTAAAAATCACCGCTGGCGGATTTTTTAAAGTCTTCAAAAAATCAATTCCGGTAATCTGAGGCATTTTAATATCTAAAAATAAAAGATCTACCGCAGTTGTTCTTAGCACTTCTGCTGCTTTTAAAGCATTTGGGCACGTGCCAACCACTTCAAAATAATCTAATTTACTAATATGGTTTTGCAGTAAGCTTATGGCTAAAGGCTCGTCATCGACTAATAAACACTTTATTTTCATTTGGTTAGGCTAGGTTATATTCGGTTGCAAGATCTATATGTAAATGAGCCGTAAAATCATTTTCGGTCTTAATGACTTTAAAAGTATAATTTTCCGGGTAAATTTTATCAAGTTGCTGAATGATATTATTCAATCCAATTTTTCCACTTTCAGCTTCAATGTCAATTTCATTAATGGTATTTCTGATTATAAATTCAAAGGAATTATTAACCAGTTTCAAATCTATCTGAATAATTGGAGAACTTCCGGTATCCTCCCCTGCTCCATGCTTAAAGGCATTTTCAACCAAAGAAAGTAAAATCAATGGTGCAATAGATCCGTTATGATCTACAGCATGATTAAAGGTTACGCTTAAACGATCGTCATAACGCAATTTTTCAAGCGAAATATAATTGTTAAGCAGCGTAATTTCCTGTGAAATTGGAACATAAGTGTTACTGCACCGGTATAAAATACAGTCTAAAATTTCAGATAAAACCGCAATTGATTTTGATGTAATAGGAGAATTTATAACAGAAAGCGAATAGATATTATTGAGCGTATTAAACAGAAAATGAGGATTTAACTGCGCTTTTAAAATCTTCAATTCTGTTTCGGCTTTTTGTTTTTCAAGCAATAAAGATTTTTTCTGAATGGTATACTGATCTTTTATCAATTTTAAAAAAACAAAAAACAGAGATAACGAAAAAATGTGTAAAAAATAAGACCCAAATAAAGTAGGTAAATCTGTCAGGATTTCGATAATAGGTTCCTGATTAAAAGGCGGTACGCGCACAAAAGGCTCTAAACCATAAACCATGGCAATTCTGGCAATTACCGAAATAAAATAGCAAACTATAATAAATTCTACCCAAACCCACGTATGTTTTTGAGTTGCCATTAAACGAGGTAAAATTCTATAGGATAAAAAATAAGCCGCAGTAATTGAAAACACCTCATAATAGAGCGTGTAAAATATATCAATCCTTAATTCCTGAGGATCAGAGGAAGTATTTTTACTAAAAAAGATGATAAAAATAAACATCCAAAAAATGATGTGTGCGCTCAGTCTGTGGGCGGTAGAGAAGTTTAAAAGTTTTTCGAATGGTGTCATATACGCCAAAGTTACTATTTATTTGTAAAGACAAAATGGTTGTCGACAAACATAGAAAAAAAAGCGATCAACAGATAAAAAGCGAGCATAAACACAGTTTATAGCGAATATTTGATTGTTTGTAGCAGAAAATCACCCTTATGCCATGTGTCCAAATTTTGAACGTATTTAAACTGGAATTTTGGTGAAAATTTAAAACCAATCAAAAAATGAAACAGTTCGCATTACTAATGATTTTGCTTTTCGGATTTACGGCTACAGCACAATCAACCGAATTTACAATTAAAGGAAAAATTACAGATTCTAAAACGAAACAGCCCATACCATTTGCTTCTGTTCTACTTTCAAATCCTCAATTAAAAAAAGAAGCTACCACTGACGCTGATGGAAATTATACATTAAAAAGTATCTCAGGAAATTATCAATTAACGATTGAATTCATGTCGTATAAAACTTTTACAATTAATAACTTACAACTGGAAAGTAATTTGGTAAAAGATATTTCTCTGGAAGAAAATGTAAATGAATTGAATGAAGTAAATGTCATTGCAGAAAAATCTGCTGTAGAAATGAAAATTGACAAAAAAGTATTCAATGTTGGCAAAGATATTCTTTCGCGCGGAGGCTCTGCAAATGATATTTTAAACAATGTTCCCTCAGTAAACGTAGATGTTGCGGGCGTAATCAGCCTTAGAGGAAATAACAGCGTAACCGTTTTAATTAACGGAAAACCTTCGATGTTAACAGCCAATAACGGATTATCACAAATTTCTGCGGCTAATATTGAAAGAGTTGAAGTAATTACCAATCCTTCTGCGGCTTATGAAGCACAAGGTGGCGCGGGAATTATCAATATTATTATGAAAAAAAATAGTATGCAAGGTTTTAACGGTTCGCTTCAGGTTGGTGTTGGAAACCCTGCAAACCATAATCTGAATGCCAATGTGAGTTATAAAACCGAAAAAGTAAATCTTTTTTCGAATATTGGCTACCGCTATTTTGATGTTTATGCCTCAAACAAACAATTTCAAATTAATAACAATAATGGTGTAACTACTATATTAAATCAGTACGACGAAGTTAAAAGAGGCAATAGTACTTATAATATTTATGTTGGCGGCGATTATTATATTAACGACAAAAATACATTGACAGGAAGCTATTATCATAATAGAAATATCAATAATGATAAAGGAAATTACAACTATAATTATGCAAATACAGCAAAAGTAACAGATAGTATTATTTCGAGAACTGAGTACTACAAAGAGCCGCAAAATTATAATTCGTTAGAATTAAATTATGTAAAAACATTCGATAAAAAAGATAAAAAATGGACAACAAGTTTGCAATACGATTTTTGGAATGATGATGAAAATCAATACATTGATCAGCAAAAAGTGTATCCGATGCAACCTGAAATCTCTAATTTATATTCAAGAGATATCGAAAGCAGCAATGATATTTTTATAAAATCAGATTTTGTGAATCCGATTACGGCAAATTCTAAAATAGAAATGGGAATTAGAAGTGATTTGAGGGCTCTAAGAAGCGATTATTACACAATTCTTGATGAAATTCAGCAAGAACAATTTACTAATAAATTAAAATATGACGAAAATTTGTATAGCGCTTATTTTCAGTTTGCCGGAAAAATCAAAAAATTCAATTATCAGTTAGGCTTACGATCTGAATTATCAGATATTAAAATTACCGATGCCAAAAACACTTTTAATAACTCAAAAAACTACATTAACTTATTTCCAACATTGCATTTCGTTTATAATTTAACAGAGAAAACAGATTTACAATTAAGTTATAGCAAACGCATCAACCGCCCAAGATTCTGGCAATTGAATCCGTTTTCCGGGCTTTCAGATTTGAGAAATCTTACTGTAGGAAATCCGGATTTAGATCCAATGTTTACCAATTCTTTTGAGTTTACCCTTTTGGCAAAACCGGGAAAATTCAGCATCAATCCGTCTGTTTATTATCAGCATACCACCAATTATTTTGAATATATAATTCAACGTACAGAAGAAAATTATTTTATAAGCACTCCTGTAAATCTTGATACCGAAGATCGTTATGGTGCCGAAGTTTCTGCGACTTACAACCCAACGCAATGGTTGCGATTGTCTCTTGATTTTAACTATTATAAATTCAAACAGGAAGGAACTTATGAAAATGTAAATTATAATTCTGAAGATCAAACCTGGCTTTCAAATTTTCGATCCGTGCTTAAATTTCCTAAAATTGTTTCGGCTGAATTTAGTTTTAGATACAGAGGAAAAAGCCAAGGCGTTCAAACGCTTAGAGAAGCGCAATACAGTTCGAATTTAGGCTTAAGCCGGGATTTTTTAGGAGATAAAATGTCGGTAACTTTGAATGTTAACAACCTTTTTAATTCGCAGATTACGAAAGAAAAAACAATTACAGACTCGTATTATTTAGAATCTGAATTGAAATCGCAAGGCCGCTACATAAATTTAAATGTCATTTATCGTTTTAATCGCAAGAAAAGCGACGCCGACCGTTTGCCAGATGGAAACTAGTATGAATCAAACTGTTTGATTAGTAACTTCTACAAATAAAATCTTCAACTAAACCTTTATTATATCTGCCTGATCTGCTAAATCTGCGAGAGAAATTTGCTCGCAGATTTAGCAGATCAGGCAAATTTTTTTTCATACTAGCTTTGGATAATTCATATTTCGAAAGCTTTGTCAAAGTTTTAAACTTTGATAAGCTGCTTCTTGATGCTCTGTATTTAAAATAATTACATTCAATTTGTTATCTTTAAAATAAATATAAATTTTAAGATGCTTCAAATATTTGAAAAAAGAAAAGATCATATTGCTGATTTACAAAGGATTTATTTAGAAATTCGTCGGAAAACCTTTTATTGGTTAGAAGATAGTAAAGATTACCATCTATCTGATTTTGAGCGTGATACTGAAGGCGAATTCGTTTTGGTTGCTGTTTATAATGACAAAGTTGCCGGGTTTATTTCATTGTGGATGTCCGGTAATTTTATTCATCATTTATATATCGATGAAATATATCAAGGAAAAAACATCGGAACAAAACTTTTAGATGAAGCGATAAAAATCATGCTTTCCCCGATTACATTAAAATGTTTGGCAAAAAATACCAATGCAGTCAAATTTTATGAAAGCAAAGGATTTAGTGTAAAAGAAAAAGGTACTTCGAACCACGGCGAATATATTTTGTATGAATTAAAGAAATAAAATTAAGATTCAGTTTTACTGCTGACATACTGTTGTCATACGGCGCATTTAGCTTTGCAGTATAAATTTTTAAAATTAATTTTATGATTAATCAATTACCCAATTTAAACTGGATTAGCGTTTTACTTGCATTCGTGGCGTATTTTTTACTTGGGGCTTTGTGGTTTACTTTATTCTTTAGTAAATCGTATAAAAAATCGCTGGGTAGGGAAAACGAAATTTTAGAAAATAAGCCTATTTTTATAGTCGGTCCTGCACTATGTACGCTGGTGATTACAATTGCGAGCGCTATTTTAGTTTATGCCTTAAACATTTCCTCTTTAAAAGACGGATTCGGGTTTTCATTATTAATTGGTATAGGATTTCTGGTTGCAAATACCGTAAACATTGCTATTAATCCAAATATTCCAAGACCAATTTTGTACGGAATTATTAGCGGAAGTTATCATTTAATGGGAATTTTGATTGTAAATACGATCCTGATTGCCATGAAATAAAATATAAATAATGGAACAAAATGAAATAGAAACTTTTTGTCCGACATGCCAAACGGATTGGAGAGAATGGTTGCAGGAAAACCATAACTCAAAACAATCTGTTTGGCTTGTTTGTTATAAAAAGCAAGCCAATATCCCGACCATAACCTGGAGCGATGCTGTTGATGAAGCGCTTTGTTTTGGCTGGATTGACAGTATTCGAAAATCAATTGACAATGATAAGTTTATACAATTTTTTGGTAAACGAAAACCCAATAGCGCGTGGTCTAAAATCAACAAAGCAAAAGTGAAACGATTGACAGATAACGGTTTAATGATGCCAGCGGGTTTTGAAAGCATTAAAAAAGCAAAAGAAAACGGTTCCTGGATAATTCTCGACGAGGTTGAAGAATTATTGATTCCGGAAGATCTTAAAAAAGCCTTTGAAGCAAAACCAGGTTCTGAAGCTTATTTTTTGAGTTTGAGCAAATCGGTCAGAAAAAGTATTTTGCAATGGATTGTTTTTGCTAAACGTCCGGAAACCAGGCAAAACCGGATTAACGAAATAGTAGAACTTGCTGCCCAAAAACTGAAACCAAAACAGTTTAGATAAGCCGTATAATCCGCTGTTTTTTTTAACACATAGAAACAGCTTATTTACAGTCAAAAGGCGTTTCACCTGCCTTAATCCACATAGCTATGTGTGGAAACTAATTTTCATTTGGTTCTTATTAAACAATAAATCTACGTTTCTATGTTTGATATTTTCTAACAGAAGGTTTGTATTTAATTGATTAGAAAATAGTTCGTGTAACATTTTTTAAAGATTGCTTACTAATGAAGTAGTGTTCAATTTAAAAAGTAAAATCTTATGGAAAAAATTTCAAGACGTTCGTTTGTAAATAAATTTGGCGTTGGTGTTGGCGCTTCGGTTGTTATGACAACGCTTCCCTCCTTTTTAGTACCTTCAGAGATTGAGCATGAATCTTACAATGGCAAAAAAATAAATATTGCGCTTTGCGGACTCGGCAATTATGCTGAAATGTTAGCGTACGGTATTGAAAAATCTGAATATTGTACACTTTCAGGAATTGTAACGGGAACTCCGGCAAAGGCTGAAAAATGGAAAAAACAATATAATATTCCGGAGAAAAACATTTATAACTATCAAAACTTTGATGAAATCATACATAACAAAAATATAGATTTGGTTTATGTTGTTGTGCCTAATGGTTTGCATAAAGAATTTGTTATACGTGCCGCAAAAGCCGGGAAACATGTTATAACCGAAAAACCAATGGCAGTTTCTGTTAAAGATTGTGAAGAAATGATAAAAGCCTGCAACGATGCCAATGTGCAGCTCGCAATTGGTTATCGTTTGCATTACGAGCCTTATCATTTAGAATTGAAACGATTAGGGCAAAATAAAGTTTTTGGTCAGGTTCGTTTTATCGAAGCTTCATTGGGTTATAAAACCTACGATACGACAAGTAAAGCCAAAGTTGATAAAAAAGACCGCAACGCATGGCGATTGACTAAAGCCTTATCCGGTGGCGGCCCATTGATGGATTTAGGAATTTATTGCATTCAAAGTGCGCGTTATGTGCTTGGAGAAGAACCAATTGCTGTTACGGCTCAATTTGGAACTGTAAATGACAAAGACCGATTTTCTGAAACGGAAGAAAGTATTAGCTGGCAAATGGAATTTCCGAGTGGTGCGGTTGCCAATTGCAATACTTCTTGCGGTTTTAATATTGACCGATTTTATGCTGCCGCAGATGAAGGTTTCTTTCAATTAAGTCCCGCGCTGAGTTATGGGCCGTTTGAAGGGAAAACTTCTGAAAAAGAATTAAAATTTCCGGTCATCAATCAACAAAAAACACAATTGGATGAAATTTGTAAAGTATTGGCCGAAAATAAAAAATTACCCAATCATATTAACGGCGAAGAAGGAATAAAAGATATCAGGATTATCAACGCAATTTACAAATCGGCAGAGACCGGAAAGAAAATTGTTATATAATATTTTGTATATTAACTCTTTGAATATCTATTATATAACTCAAAGCCATGCAAGAACAAATTTTAAGAATTGGTTTAGATTTTTCGGCACCAATTCCGTTACATACAGATTATAGCAGCGGTGACTTTAAAGGATTTGAAGTTGATCTTGTAAATGAAATTGCAAATGAATTAGAACTCAAATTAGAATATTCAGTTTCGTATTGGAAAAATATTATTCAGGATTTAAAAGACAATAAAATCGATATTATTTGCTCAGCAGGAACATTCTCCTGTAAAAGAGCAAAAGAATTAAGTTTTAGTAAACCGTATTTGGATTTTCATCTTTGTACGGTTTGCAATAAATCTAATTTATTATCTTTAAATGAGTTAAATGATAAAAAAATTGGCGTGAGAATTGAAACCGAGGCCGAAGAATATCTTAAAAAGTTTTATCCGGAAGCAAAATTAGAAACATTTGATACGAATGATGCGATTTACGAAAGCTTAAATCAAATGAAAATTGATGTTTTAATTGACGATTCGCCCATAGCTTTTGGTCTTTTAAAGCAAAATCCAAAATTGGTTATTGCAGAGTATCTTCCAAATTCAGATTCTCAATATGCGATAATTATGAAAAAAGAAAACGTTGATTTAAAAAGAAAAATTGATGTTGTACTGGAGAAACTGGAAAACAATGGTTTTTTAGAAAGTAACAAATTAAAATGGTTTGATCAGTTTCAGCCTTGATACGGATTATAATATTTCAATACATAGATACCTCAGGTATAATCATTCAAATAGTTTTAGGTGCTTGTAAATTAGGTAATTAAATAAAATTTCTAAAAATATTCCTATAAAATTTTGCGCAGTCAGATAACTGCATTATATTTGCAGTCAAATAACTGCACAATGGAAATTCGTAGAGATGTTTTTCAGGCTATAGCCGACCCTACCCGCAGGGCAATTTTAAGTTTAGTGGCAGTTCAGGCCATGACGCCAGGAACTATCGCTGAAAATTTTGATTCATCGAGGCAAACGATTTCAAAACACATTCAGATATTGAATGAATGCGATTTACTGCATCAGACACAAAATGGAAGAGAAATTTACTATCATTTAAATCCTCAAAAAATAAAGGAAATAGCCGATTTTATTGAGCCTTTCCGCAAAATGTGGGATGATCGTTTTAATGCTTTAGAAACAATAATGAAAAACTACCAACCTAAAAAATAACCACTTATGGAACTAAAAACACAAATAAAAGCGGAAGATAATAAGCAGGAAATTGTAATAACGAGAGAATTTGATTTGCCTTTAGAATTGCTTTTTAAGGCTTATACTGAAGCTGAAATTGTAGCACAATGGATGGGCACAAAAGTGATCAAACTTGAAAATAAAAAACATGGCGGTTATCAATTTGAAACTTCTGATCCTCACGGAAATATTGTTTTTAAAGCGAATGGAACTATTCACGAGTTTAATTTAAATGAGAAAATAACGAGAACATTTGAAATGGAAAATTCTCCTTTTGCGGTTCAGCTGGAGTTTTTAGAATTTGAAAAAATTAGCGAAAGTACGAGCAAGCTTATTATGCAAATCGTTTATAAAAGTGTTGAACTCAGGGATCAAATGCTAAAATTACCATTTGCACAAGGTTTAAATATGGCGCATAACAGATTGCAGGATATTTTAAATAAATTAAAATGACATATTGGTCAATTCGTAAAGAATTTATTTAACACATAGAAACATGGTTTTTTTATGTAGAAAAAGATAATCTCAAAAACTAGTTTTTACACATAGCTGAACGTCACACTGTATGTGCATTGATGCAAGTGAAATGCCTAAGTAAGCAAAAATAATCTATGTTTCTATGTGTTAAAACAAGTACAATCAACAAATTAAAATAAACAGATCATGACAAAAAGAAATAAAATTATTTATTGGGTTGCTACATTGTGGCTGGCTTTAGGAATGTTGTCTACCGGAATCGTACAAGTAATAAAAATGAAAGAAGAAGTAGATATGATGGCACATTTGGGCTATCCGGCCTATTTTTTAACGATACTTGGAGTTTGGAAAATTCTGGGTGTTATCGCAATTCTAATCCCTAAAACTCCGTTATTAAAAGAATGGACTTACGCCGGGTTCTTTTTTGCAATGTCTGGAGCTGTTTTTTCTCATTTAGCTTGTGGCGACGGTAGCAAAGATTATTTCGGACCAATATTATTGCTTATTTTAATTGTAATTTCCTGGTATTTTAGACCTTCAGAAAGAAAATTTATTTCAGCTTAATCAAAAAAAACATTATCTTAAAAAGAATTAAACGATTAATATAGTTGATGTTACACTAAATCATCTTACGTATGAATTCAAAAGAAATAATTAGTCAGCTTGAAAAATTGGGCAATGAAAAAGTCCGCATTCATAACTCAAAATATGGTGCAGGCGAAAATCAGTTTGGTGTTAAAATGGGTGATATTCGTGCGTTGGCGAAGAAAATAAAAACGAATCATGAATTAGCTTTAGAACTTTGGGAAACCGAAAATGTCGATGCCCGATTTTTAGCTGTTTTGCTTCTTGATCCGAAAAAAATTTCCACAAAAGAACTCACTAATTTAGTAGAATCTGAAAAGTTTCCGCATGTTGCAGATTGGTTGTATACGAATGTTATAAAAGTAAATGCAGATAAAGAGATTTTACGCAATGAATGGATGAAATCCTCTAATACGATGGCTGTTCGTGCTGCATGGAGCCTAACAAGCGGCTGTGTTGCGAGAAATCCTGAAGTACTTGATATTCCTGCTTTGCTCAATACAATTGAAACAGAAATGCCAAATGCCGCACCGGAAATTCAATGGACCATGAATTCAACATTAGCCAATATTGGAATTCATTTTCCTGAATATCGGGAACGCGCTATTGCAATTGGAGAAAAACTGGGAATTTACAGAGATTTTCCAACTTCAAAAGGTTGTACTTCGCCCTTCGCTCCTATTTGGATTAATGAAATAGTTCGCAGACAAGTTTAAATATTAAAAATAAACAGAGATGAAAAGCGCTAAAAAAGAATTACAAGCAGCACAAGCCGAAGTATTATTTAAAGTTCTGAAAACACGTTTTGAGAAAAACATGAACCGCCATAAAGGTCTTGAATGGAATGCAATACAAACAAAACTAGAAGCGAATCCTGAAAAATTATGGTCGCTGGACGAAATGGAAAGAACGGAAGGCGAACCTGATGTTGTTGGTTTTGATGAAAAAACGAAAGAATACGTATTCTATGATTGTGCAGCAGAAAGTCCAAAAGGCCGAAGAAGCTTTTGTTACGATCATGAAGCGCTTGAAAAAAGGAAAGAAAACAAGCCAAACGACAGCGCCATAAACATGGCCAATGAAATGGGCATTTCAATTTTGAATGAAGAAGAATATCGAGAATTGCAAAAACTTGGAAATTTCGACACCAAAACGTCAAGCTGGATTATAACGCCTGCTGAAATCAGGAAACTTGGTGGCGCTATTTTTGCAGATTTTCGTTATAATACCATTTTTGTTTATCATAACGGAGCTGAATCTTATTATGCTGCGAGGGGATTTCGTGGTTCGCTACGAGTTTAAAATCAAAAAAGACTTCATTATTCGTGAAGTCTTTTTTGATTAAGATTAGTCTTTATCTCCTTTTATAAATTTTCCTTCTTTCGTAAATTCAAGGTCAATTTTATTGGTTAAATCAACATCCAGATCTTTGTGCCCGTAATCGATGTGAGTGATTTTTTCATTTGGATAATGTTGCGCCACATAATCTTTTACGGCTTTTGGAATAAATTCAGTCGGAATTGGTTTATCTCCTCCATCAACTTCGCGGTATGAACCGTCTTTCCAAAATTCTACTTCGGTACCGTCTTTTAGTTTTACCTCATAGCCTTTTTCGCCATGTTCGGCATCTTTTTTTACAACATCAACGGTTGTATTACTAAAATACTTCTTTATAAAGTCCTGCGAAGTCTTTGGGAGTTCTGTAAATTGGATTTTTTTCTGTGCGTTTGCTGATATTACAAAGCCAAGTAATGATGCGGCAACTATTATTTTCGTTTTCATGATTTCCACTTTAAAGTTATAGTAATCATGAAGTTACAATAACTAAGAATAATGTCAAATTACTTTAAGATTTTTTTAGTTTTTAGATGTAGTCATTTTTCTACATTTTCATCACTAATCTAATCTGAATTTGTATTTTCGTTTTATAGAAAAATGTGAAATAAGGGCAGTAAATACTTAAACTTTGCATAATTTCTGTTAAAATAACATCTATGAAAGGTCCTTTTATATTCGCCTCATTTTTATTTTTTATACTAGCCCGAAGTATAATTCTTATTTTGCATGAATTGGGACATGCAATTCCAGCTTTACTATTTACAAAACAAAAAGTTACCGTTTATATTGGTTCTTATGGAGATCCAAAAAAAAGTATATATTTTAAAATTGGTCTTTTAGAGTTTTGGTTCAGTTATGAGATATTTTCTTGGGAAGGTGGTTTGTGTCGCCTTTCATCTAATGCTCCTTCATTAAATAAACAGATTATTTTTGTTTTAGCAGGCCCAATATCTTCCTTATTTTTTGCTTCTCTTTATTTATATATTTCGATTATAAATGAATTTGATGATTACTACGTTTACTTTGGATTAATATTTTTTGTGCTTTCATTATTCGATCTTAAAAATCTAATTCCAGATAAAAAAACTATAGAGATGTACGACGGAACTTTGGCTTATAATGATGGTTATACTTTATCAAAACTTTTTAGAGATAAAAAAAATATTAAGCAATATAATAAAGCGGTTAATTTATACAACGCCAAAGAGTTTGAAACAGCAATTCCTTTTTTAGATTTAATTTTAAAGAGAAAGGAAAAAAATGGAGATGTTTATCGTCTGAATATATCCGCAAATATTCAAATAAGAGATTTTGAGAGAGCAAGAATACTATTTGATGAATACGAAAAGGATTTTACATTAGCTACTGATGATTATTCAAATGCCGGTTACATTTACAGTGAATTAAGTTTACATGAAAAGGCATTAGAACTTTATGATAAATCACTTTCAATCAACGGTAATAATCAATATTCTTTAAACAATAAAGGCTACACATTAAACTTATTAGATCGATATGCAGAGGCAATTCCTTATTTTGATAAAGCCATAGCAAGCAACGAATTATTTGCGTATGCTTATAACAACAGAGGTCTTGCAAAAATTAAAACCGGGAATGTTTCAGAAGGTTTAAAGGACATTGATAAATCAATTGAGATTGATAAAGACAATTCATATAACTATCGCAATCTTGGAATCTATCATTATGATATGGGTGAAATGGAGAAAGCAAGAGCATTATTTTTGAAATCAAAAGAATTAGATCGTAATACGCATATGATTGATGAATTAATTTTATCTACAGAAAACGTAAAATTGCCATAAAAATATAAATCAACAACTGCTAAATGATTCTAGAAAAAGCAATGCCGGAAGATTCTGAAATCTTAACTATAATAACCAAAAAGGCAAAAGCGTATTGGGGTTATTCTGAAGAGCAAATTGAAATCTGGTCCGATGCATTAACAGTTACCAAAACGTATATTGAAACCAAATCAGTATATAAATTAAGCGTTGAAAATCAAATTGTTGCTTATTACTCTTATTTTGATGAAGACGAGGAAACTGTAAAACTTGACAATCTCTTTGTTTTACCGGAATATATAGGAAAAGGAATTGGGCAATTTTTAATGCATGATTTTCTAAATCGATTACAAGAAACAAGTTTTAAAAAAGTAATGCTTCATTCAGAACCAAATGCCGAAATGTTTTATGCTAAATTCGGTTTTATAAAAATTGGTCAATTTGAAACTTCTATTAAAAACAGATTTTTGCCTATTTTAGAATTAAATATAAATCAACGCTAAACAAGATGAAGCAAATCAGTACTTTACTTCTTATTTCATTATTTTTTATTTCTTGTAAAAAAGAAAACCAAATCAATGTTATCCAAAAAACAACAGTTGATACTATCACAAAAATAAAGGCTGATAGTGTTGCAAAACCTAAAATCGTTTCAGCTGATAGTCTGGAAGCGATTGAAAAAGAAAATGCAGGTATGATACTTGGTAACGAAGAAAATATCCAGAAAGCCTATGTACGCAAAGACAGTTTAATTTGGCTTAATGTTGATATGAAACGCGATCACAGAATATTTGGTTACGAAAAACCGGATAGCAATTCTAAAAAAATGCTGCTTATTTCCATTTTTACAAATGATGTTCAAAATAATCCGTTTCATTTGCCATACGGAGCATTTTATGATACAAGTGAGATTAAGCTTAAATTCATTGAAAATAAAGGCGATTTTGCCAAAGTAGAACTACTAAACGATGACACTGTAAAAGTGATCTATTTTGAAAACAAATGGCTTGAATTTGAATAGAATAATTAAGAAATAAAACCAAAAATGATTTTAGCTTTTGATACGTATTACTTTGACCAAAAGGCAAAAACAGTTTGCCTGGAATTTGCTGAATTTAATGAAAATAAAAACTTTAATGTTTATACTGAAATAATTGATAATGTAGAAGAATATATTCCGGGAGAATTTTATAAAAGAGAATTGCCGTGTATTTTGAGTCTATTGAATCAAATTGACTTAAGTAAAGTCGATGTCATTATTGTTGACGGATTTGTTTACTTAGATGATGACAAAAAGTATGGTTTAGGCGGTTATTTATATGAAAAGCTAAACAGAAAAATCCCGATTATTGGCGTTGCAAAAACCAATTTTGCTTCAATTGTACAAAATAAAAGAGCTTTGATAAGAGGCGAAAGCATAAAACCTTTATTTATTACTGCAATTGGAATTGACCTTGAAATTGCAACACAAAAAATAGAAAGTATGCACGGAGAATTTAGAATGCCAACGTTACTTAAAGAAATGGATCGATTAACAAAAGAAATAAATTAATTTTATGGATACAGCGCTTTGGTCAAAAATTGAAAATTTTAGTTTAGATAATCCGAATGATCAATATGGATTTTCGACAAGATTGGCGTTTGAAAATAAGTGGACATCGTTTTTTACTAAAATGGCTATTCTCGAATACAAAAAATTCATGTATTTGGCAGCCACTTCTAGTGAAATGGTTTCACCTTCAGAAGCTGTAGATATTGTTTGGCATCAACATTTAATATTCACCAATTCTTATTCTGATTTATGTACTTTATTAGGTAAAAGAATAGAACATATTCCGTCTACACACAACAGAGCTGACTTTGAGAAATTTCATAAAGCTAAAGAAAGAACCAGAGAGCTTTACGAAATAAATTTCGGGAATCAGCCTGATGAAATCTGGAATTACAGTAACGAATTAGATTCTTTGCATCTGCCGCAAAGTACCCTTAAAATTTCTACTTTAAAATATGCTTTTTTAGTTTCAATGTTCCTTTTAATTTTTCCAATCTATTTCATGATCAGAGATATATTGATAGAAATTGGCAATCCGGATTTTCTAATTAAATATTTAATATTATGCGGTGTTGCAATTGGATTATTAGAACTCTATGTCCGATTTTCTTTTAATTCATTTTATGATAAAATAAAGGCGAATTTAATTTTATCAAACTTAAGTCCGTTTGAGTTGGTTTTTATGGAACAAGACAAAATAGAATTTGTGGTTCAAGGTGTTGTAAATAATCTTATTAGCACTAAAAAAATTAAAGTTGTTGGTGATAATAAATTAGAAATAATTGACAATAGTTTAACTGAAAATCAATACGAGAATTGTGCCCTCGAACTGATGAAATCCTATCATACCCCTATGCCCTACATTCAATTATATTATACCTTAAAAAGAATGCCGACATTCGATCAGATACAAAAATCGGTTAATCGAATTAAGGAAACCATAACCAACTCAAAACAATTTACGTTTGTTATAATAATTGTAATGGTTGTTTTAGGGTTATTGTTAAGCATAGGTTTCAGCAGGCTTATTTCCGGAATTAGCAGAGATAAGCCGGTTACTTTTTTAGTTTTTACCATGATATTTCTAGTTGTACTCGCAGATTATTATTTGAATCGAATACTAAAATTCTTCTTTCAAAAAACAATATCTCAATCTTTTAAACAAGAAAAAAGTAACACAACAATTGAAAAAGACTGGGAATTGAATTATTTTTTATTTGGGAATATGGTTTTAGTAAATTCTTTTATTCCTTTAATTTCCACAACAAATACAAGTAATTTCAGCAGTTCTAATAGCAGTTCAAATAGCTGCAGTTCTGGTGGAAGTTCATGCGGAAGCTCTTGTGGCGGTTCGTGCGGGAGTTCCTGTGGCGGTTGTGGCGGAGATTAGAAATTATTGAAGATTGCATTTTTGAAAAACGTATTAAACATTTACATGAAAAATTTAATTCCAATTATTTTATTTTCAGTACTTCCCTATTTTTCATTTGCTCAAAAATTAAAGGAATTCTATAACGTTCGAAATGCAGAATTTGGATATTCGTATGTATTGCCGGTTTCTATGAGTAAAGAAATAATAGGTACAACAAAAGATTATCAAATATTAATTCATAATTCTGAAGACCTCATATATCGTGTAGAGCTATTTAGTGAAAATTATTTTTACAGAAAAGACAAAGATGCTGAACTTGAAAAATATTATGAAAGAGTTGTTTCAGGAAAACATCCCGAATTGTTAGATTCAAAAATAATTAGCAAAGAATTAAACTTAGATAAAAGATATTTTATTCTTGTTGGAAATAAAGGTGCAAACTTTTTTATCTGGAAAACGTGTGTCTCTGAAGTTCCTGTTAGTGGCGAACTTGTATGCAACACGATGATTTTTTATTCTTCAAAAGCTAAAAACAAAAGTTTGGGAAACAAATTGATTAATGAGTTTGGAGAAATAAACTAATAATTTCTGCATAGCTTTTAATTCACTTTTTGCCAAATGACAAATCTTTAAAAAATAACTTTACTTATCTTGCAGTATGAAAGAATTTATAGAATATATATTGCAATTTGGTAATTTAAACCAACAGCAAATCGATTTAATTTCTAAGAAAGCCACAATAATAGAAATCAAAAAAGACGACTATTTTTCTGAAGCCGGAAAAATAGCGCAACAAGTTGGTTTTGTTTTAGATGGCGTTGTTCGGGTTTGTTATTATGACAACAAAGGCGAAGAAATAACCAAATATTTTATCGACGAAAACAATCTTGTAGTCGATTTAGAGAGTTTTGATAACGAAATTCCATCTTCGGCTTATGTACAAGCCATCACAGATTGTAAAATCCTGGTTTTTCCTAAAAAAGAATGGACATCACTTTTCAATATTATTGTTGGCTGGGAAGCAATTGTATACAAATTGGTTTCGCACGCCTTACGTCAAAAAGTAGAAAGAAGAAGTCCGCTTGTTACAGAAGATGCTAAAGAACGTTATTTAAAATTTCTCGAAATATATCCTAATATCGTAAATCGTGTTCCGCTATCTTTTGTGGCTTCGTATTTGGGCATTACACAATCTTCTTTAAGCCGAATCAGAAAAAATATCTATTAATTTGCTTTTTGCCAAATGACAAATGATTTTGTTTTTAAAGGAATGACCTTTGCTTCAATAATTTAAAACAATAAAAAATGAAATCAGTATTAATTACAGGAGCTAATAGAAGCATTGGATTAGAAACAGCCAAACAACTTTCGAAAAAAGGATTATTTGTTTATTTAGGAACGCGTGATCTAGAAAAAGGAAATGCGGTTGTAAAAGAGCTAAACGAAAACGGGTTTGAAAATATCAAAGCCATTCAGATTGATGTTACGAATGTAGAGTCAATTTTAGCAGCAAAAAACATTGTAGAAAGCGAACAGGGAAAATTGGATATTTTAATTAACAACGCAGGAATAAGCGGAGAATATCCACAAAAATCTTCAGAAGCAGCCATTACAGCGATTCAAAATGTATTCGACACGAATTTTTTTGGAGTAATCAGCGTTACTCAGGCGTTTATAGAATTGCTTAAAAAATCGGATAGCCCAAGAATTAGTAATATTACTTCAGGATTAGGATCTTTAACGCTACACAGCGACCCAAGCTGGAAATATTATGATTTTAAAGCTACGAGTTATGTAACTTCAAAAGCGGCATTAAACGCTTTTACCATTACTTTGGCACACGAACTAAAAGATTTACCGTTCAAAGTAAATGCTATTGATCCGGGTTATACAGCAACCGATTTTAACCACCACAGCGGACCGGGAAGTATAGAAAGTGCTGCAGCTTTTATCATTAAACACACTTATACAGATGAGGATGCGCCAACAGGAAAATTCTATAGTAATGATATTGAGGATGCAACTGAAGTGAGTCCTTGGTAGATTTTTTTGTATATAATTTAATGCAATTTAAGGGCTAAATCAAAAGTTGATTTATATCTTTGAATTGAATGTTTATCTGGAAGTTTGGTTTGCTTAAGTAAACCAAACTTTTATATTTACAAGCAATTTGAAAATATTTGGTTTATTTAATAAAAAAATATTACAAAAAGGTAATGCATTATGGATATACGTTTATTGGTATTGCGAACAGGTAACACAAAACAGCTTGCCGACTTTTATAGCTTATTAGGATTAAGTTTTGATTATCATAAACATGGAAACGCTCCACTTCATTACTCAACGACAATCGGGCAAACTGTATTAGAAATATATCCATTGACAAAAACTCAGATAGAACCTGACAAAAATTTACGTTTAGGCTTTGGAATTGATAATTTTGAAGAAACTATTGAGAAATTAAAAAACTTAAAAGTTGCATTCTCACTAGAACCAACAGAAACGGAATTTGGATTTATGACTATTATTTCGGATCCGGATGAAAGAAAAATTGAACTTTATAAAAATAAAACCAAAGAATAGCATACAATTGCCAACATCACAAAGGAAGAATCTATTAAAGAATATTATTTCAGAATTAATAAAAGTATAGATTATATCAAAGAAAATCTTCATGAAGAACTTTCTTTAGAAAAACTGGCTTCTTTGTCTAATTTTTCGAAATTTCACTTCCACAGAATTTTTAAACTTGTTACGGGAATTACTGTAAATGAGTTTGTTAAAAAGGCAAAAATAGAAAGAGCCCTTTTTTTCTTAATGAACAATCCTTCCAAAACTATAAATGAAATTTCTATTGATTGCGGTTTTTTAAGCATGTCATCGTTTTCGAGAAGTTTCCACGAATTACAAAATACAACTCCAAGTGCATGGAGAGAATCGCACAAAAAAAGCAATATCGGTATAATGAATAGCAATATTGGAGAAATGCAATCAGAAATCGAAAATTACCTTGCACTCAAATTAAACAACTTAAAAAACAGTAAAATGAGTGAAGCAATTAAACTTGATTTTGAAATCAAACAAGTCGAAGAATTTAATGTAATTTATGTTCGAAATCTAAACATTAACAACCATGACAGCGAAACATTTGGTAAAATGTTCGATCAGCTTTTTAGCTGGGCAACTCCAAGAAACCTGGTCAATTTTCCTGAAACAAAAGCATTAACGGTTTACAGAAGCAATGCGAATTTAGAAGGAATGCTTCAGGCAGATGTTTGTTAGTCTGTTCCTGAAAAAATTGTTGGAGAAGGATTAATTGGAAATACTACAATAAGTGGTGGTTTGTATGCTATTTTTCATAAAGAAGCACCTATGACAGAATGCTTTAAAACCTGGAATTATATTTATGACGTTTGGTTTGAAGAAAATGGATATCAGCCTGATAGTAGAAATTTCTTTTTAAGTCATTTAAATGACCTGAAAACACATCCGGAAAGTTTTCATATTATTGATATTTATATTCCAATCAAACTACTTTAACGATTTGATATTATGTATCTTAAATTCTAAATTTCTTTTTTTATGAAGTTATCATTTTTAGTCTTATTTTCGTTTTCGGGAAAAGGCTTAGTATTCAATATTAAAATAAAATATTCATAAATAAATTTAACAACCATTATAACAGTTCTTTACATTTGTAAATCGTTAACTAAAAGAAACATATTATGGAAGATCAAAAAAACGTAACATCAGAATTAAATACTACTCCAAAAGTAACAGGAATTGGCGGTATTTTCTTTTTTACAGATAATCCGAAAGAAACAAGAGATTGGTACGCTAAAAATTTAGGTTTTGATACCAACGATTGGGGTTCAACTTTTGAATCCAGAAATGTTGCTAAACCCAAAGAAATAGAATCTACACAATGGAGTCCTTTTAAAAAAGGAGATGAATACTTCTCCCCTTCCCAAAAAGATTTTATGATTAATTACAGAGTGCAGAATATGGAAGGTCTTATCAGCAAACTCAAAGAAAATGGTGTAACAATTCTTGATGATATTGCGACTTATGATTACGGAAAATTTGTTCATATTTTAGATGCAGATGGTAATAAAATAGAGCTTTGGGAACCAGCTTAATGATTCTCAAATCAATAAAAATATAAAACTTCATTGCCTTAACCGAAATACGCTCGATCACAATTTAAACTTCTATTTAAAATACGATTCTTTAATGATAAAAATAATAACTAAAATTTTTGGTAATGGATTATTTTGGGGAGTTGGTACTCTTTTTCTCTGCTGTTGTATGGGATATGCTGGAAATTTACCTTTAAAAAATATTTTTCAAATTGCTATGCCAATAGCAATTTTCTCAATGCTTTTAAATGGAGCTATTTATACGAGATTTACAAAACCTGTGAAAGTTTTAGAAAGGATTACAATAACAACTCAGGACTCTGAAACGGCACTAATAGAAGCACCCGCAAATCATTTAATCGATGGAGATATCGTTTCAGGAAAGTTATGCCTGACTGACAAAAGATTACTTTTTAAATCTCATGAGCTGGAGGAATTTATTTGGATAAAATCTGAATTGCATACCATCAATTTTTATCCGTCTTTTAAAAATAAAGGAGGCGAATTCACAGTCAAAAACCAAGAAAACAGAAGATTAATGTTCGAAGTTGATGAAATTAAGTCGTGGAAGAAATTATTGTCCTAACAAAAAAATTAACAATAAAAATTAAAAAATTAAATGAAAATAGTATTTATTATAATAGGTGTATTAGTTTTAATAATTGCAATTTTTGCTGTTTATAGATTGATTACGGTAAAACGTCAAACCTCTAAACTAAATAAAGAACGTTTTGAAAGAGTAAAAGCACTTTATGATAAACTTGAAATTGGCGAAGACTTAACTGAACAGGATATTTTACCTTATGCTCGAAACATACTTACCAGACAAACTGCTTTTCAACTTTTAGAAGAACACGATAAAGTACATTTATTTCCAAAAGAATATTATTCACTTATAAAAGGAGCTGAAAGTAATTTGGCAAATTGGCTGGAATTTCCAACAGAATTAGATGCGTGTCCTGATGAAATGGAACATATAAAACGAGTTACTTTCGACTTTGATGGAGAAAATAACTTTGTTCATTATGAAGTTTTTAAATATTGTATTTACGAACCTCATTGGGCTTCAAAAGACGGCTGGTGTTTAGGTGTTGTTGGACCTTACTTTGACGATAGTAAACCTTATGATTTTGCGCAGGCAACATTTAGTAGAATTAATAGTAAATTTGAAAATGTAACAGCAGACGAAGAAGCTAAATGGGTTCACGAAAATATTTCCATGAAAAGATAAACCTTATGGATTGCAATCGTTCCCGCAACATTTGAATTTATCTAATAATTAAGAATAGTATTTTTCAATAAAAAAGAAGCCGTTTCAATACTGAAACGGCTTCTTTTTTATTGAATTTTTTTGATGTATGCACTATAAACATTATCACTAATTGAAGTTCGCAGATAAACTTCGTTTTCGTCTTTCGTTTTAAATTCAAATTGAATTAAAGCAGCATCAGAATAATAAAACAAGGAATTATCATCACTCGTAAATTCAAGGTTTGAAATAGGTTTGGTTGTTAGTTTTGCATCAAACGCTATTTCACCATTAGTTAAGTCTAATTGAAAAAGTTTTGCTTTACGGGTATATCCCCAAACATTGTCGCTTTCCTCAACTATATATTCGACATTGTCGCCTTGAAAATCAGTTTTCCAAAGTTGAGTTCCTGTTTTTGAATCCAGAGCGTATACAGAAGAAACTTCTGTGCCTTGTGCCCCAAAATAAACTTTTTTGTCTTTGCAAAATATACGTTCCTTGATATTCGATTGATTTTCAGCTAATTTAAATTGCCATAAAATATCAAGTTTATCAGCGCTTAAGGCAAAAACTATATCTTTTTCATTTGCTATAAATATATTTTCACCGTCTGTTACAGGTTTTCCGTGTATAGGTTCCTCAAATGTTTTTTGGCTAAGAAGTTTTCCTGTATTTGCTTCAAAACTATACAAAGAATTACCACTTTGGGTAAAAATTTTGTTGTCAAAATAGAGAACCGGAATATCATTATTTGTAGACTCCAGCTTATAATTCCATATTAAGCTGCCATCTTTTGTATCAAGAGCGTAAATATTACCATTTTGAGTCGTTATAAACAATTTTCCGTCATTTATAACTGGAACCTGATCTTTTAACACAATTTGATCTGTAATATTACCAATTCTTGTTTTCCAAAAAGCAGTACCGGTTTGGTTATCAATGGCAAAGATTTCACCGTTAATAAACGGAATGTATATAACGCCATCATTTAGCGTTATTTTATTGGCACACATTTCAGCAAAAGCATCTTTAGCTTTTACAGTCCAGGCAATTTGTTCAGATTCTAAATCAAATGAAAAAAAGGTACCGTCGTAGTCATAAATTAGCATTAATGCCTGGTCTAGCGGAACTTTTGCAACAGGTTTTGTGGCTTTATTAGAGACGATATCATTCGTGCTTAAATCTTTATTATTTGAATAAATATTTTTACCTGATTTTGAGGTAGTTGGAGCTTGCCCAAACATATTTATAACAGTAAATACAAATAAAAGAGTTATTTTTTTTCTCATTTTAAAATTTGGGTTTAATGATTTGATTTCATTCTTAGCAAGAAACTTGCCAAACAAAACAATATCTATGTCAAATGTAGTAAAAAAAATATTATAGCATTTTAGAATTTATATGGTCTTCAGATTGTGAATTTGAATTCGAAATAAGAAAATCATTTCTTGCAGGTTTTAAAGAAAATTTCAATGAGATAACTCTAAAGATTGCTCTTATAAAAATTCAGAAATTGTAGTAAAAATATTTCTTATATTCGCTTGAAGAAATTCAATTTATTGCTACAACTGAGTAAAAATTGCGCTAAAAATTATTTTATATGAAGTTAAACCTTATTGTGACAACACTTTTTGTTATCTTTTCTAATTTTCTTTTCGGACAAAATAATTTTTCTGATAATCCTTTAGATGCAGTTTTTGAAACAAAAGATTCAAAAAATTTTTGGGAAGCATTTGACAAAATGGATAAATCGAAAGAAAATCCGTTTATTGAATATATGCAAAAAGGCTCTCCGGGAATTAAAGGATTTACTGAAAACAGAATAATCAATGCAGACTCTCTTTTTGCTGTTGTGAAGAAAAGAAAAGCAGATTATGAACTTTCAAGAAATGTTTTAGACGGCATTTCTTCTAAGGAAAAGAGAATAAAAGCAATTTATAGTGCATTAAAATATTGGTATCCAAATGCAAAATTCCCACCCATTTATTTTGTTTATGGAAGATTTAATTCGGGAGGAACTTCTTCTCCGGAAGGAATTATTATTGGAACTGAAATGCTCAAAAATTTAGACGGAGTTTCAGGCTTAATCGCACATGAACTTATTCACTATCAGCAAAATATAACAGGTAAAGATATGCTGTTGAAATGGTGTTTGCTTGAAGGAGGCGCAGATTTTATTGGTGAACTTATTTCAGGAGAATCAATAAATCAGTTTTCGTATAAATATGGAGAGCAAAACCTGGATAAATTATGTCAAGAATTTGTAACAAGATTAAAAAATCCTGATTATCAGGATTGGTTATATGGAACTTCTAAGAAAGATGACCGGCCAAATGATTTAGGATATTGGATTGGCTATAAAATAACTGAATCGTATTTCAATAAACAGAAAGACAAACAAAAAGCAATTAAAGAAATACTAAATATAAAAGATCCAATGCAATTTTTAAAACAAAGTGGTTTTTTAGATGCATATATTGAAAAGTATCAAAAATCAAATAAAGAAAGTTATGATGAATTTTTTAGATAACCTATTTGCTACCATCTTTACTTTTAAAATCCTTGACGGTTTTTCCATCATAACGATATACTCCCTTCATAGATCCAAACCAAATATTGCCATCACGAGCTTCTAAAATACCAAAAAGGCCGTTTCCTCCTGACTTAATTTCGGATATAATCGGCTTTTTATCAGATAAAGAGTTTCCATCATATCGAAAAAGTGCCCAAACCTGGCTATTATCTCTTTGTGAACTAGTCCAGATATTACCTTTTTTATCCTCGATAATATAACCAACAAAATTCTTCGTGAAATTGATCAATGTTTTGCCGTCATAGCGCCAAAGGCCATCAGCTCCGCCAAGCCAAATATTTCCTTTTCTATCTTCGATTAAAGAACGAACATTTTTAAAAGGTTTGTCGTTATGGGTGAAAACAGAAAATTTTTTTCCATCATAAGCAAAGGTATTGCCTCTTGTAGCAAACCAAAATTGGCCTTTTTTGTCTTCAATAATAGAATTGATTTCATAAGGACGTCTAACCGGGAAAGTTTTTCCTGTCTGATCCTCATGCATCTCATTCCCATCTATAATATAATTTCGAAAAGATTTCCCATCGTAACAGCTTGCCCCTCCGGAAACACCAAACCAAATGTTGCCTTTTTTATCTTCATAAATACTTGTAACTTCATTATTAAGAAGGCCTTCGCTGGTTGTAAAATTCTGAAAGGATTTCCCGTCGTAATAATATACACCTTCGCCTATAGAACCAAACCACAAGTTGCCTTTTCTATCTTCTAAAAGAGAAAAAAAACGGGCCGAAATCACTTTATTTGTAATGTTGGTAAAATACTTTCCATCGTACCGAAAAATACCAGAAAATGCAGCGATCCATATGTTGTTCTTTTTATCTTGTATGATATTTCGAGTTATCCATTGAGGTCCGTAAGAGGTAATTACATCTTTGGTTTTGGAGTTAATAATAATTTTTTTTCCTTCTGCCTGGTTTTGTTGACAAGAGGTGTAAAGAAAAAGCATTAATAGTAAGATGCAAAACTGTAATTTTCTCTTCATTGTGTGTGATATTAGTTCAGATATTTTATACTAAAAATAATTATTAATAAATCATCAAATGATTCAAATGCAATGATATCAAAAAACATTTTTCTCTAATAATTCCAATAAGTTTCCGGTGAAGAAGCCGTTGTGTGCATTTCGCCATTGACTAGCATTTTTAAAAGTTTAAAAGAATGCTGATAACTGTCTTTAACTTTTGCTATTCCAGATGCTGACTCCCATCCTGAGCTATTGACTGTTTTTTCAAATTCTTCTGAGTCGGTAAATTCCATTTTTCCATTTTCAGAAATTATATGCATAGCCCTTCTTCTCATTTCACATAAATTAGAACCCGTTATGTATTTATCGGTTGATGCAATTTTTTCAATTATCACATCGATCAATTCAATTATTTGCGCTTTCCTTTCATCAGTAGTAACGTACTCCTCAAGTTCCATCGACATTCCGCCATATATAATTGGTAATGATTGTGTCGCTAATTCGCATTTGAATTCATTAATCCATTCTATTGAGTCAAGTTTTTGTATTTCAATTTCATTTATCAAGCATAATTGCATGGCTTCAACAAAGCCATCTCTTGCCCAAAATCCATTTTTTTTAATATTAATGAAACTACTTGCCATTTTCGATATTGTCTATTTTTTGTTTGTACCAAGATAAAAATTGTTCTTTATAAACCAGAGATATTGTTCTGATTAGTTAGCATCAATTGAAATAATTAATGGAATTTCAGCTAAATAATCAACTTTTATTCCTTTGTTAATAGCTGGTTCTATTATATTTAATTGATTTATTTATACTTCTCGTTATTTCTTCACAAAGTTTGCTGTTTTTGTGGTCTACTTTTATGTTAATAATTTTTCCGTTTTTATCTATAACAAACTTTAAAGATACACGGTGCGCACCAGGAGTCAAATCAAAAGTGTAGAAGTCTATATCGTTCCATATATATGTTGCGATACTTTCTTTAAAACATTTTATTGATTTATTATTTTCTTTTGAGCATTTTTTTTGTAATAGGAACTTGTTCTACATTATAAGCTCGAAATAAATTTTTATTGTCTATTTCTCTAAAAATCAATTCTTTCTTAATAAATTGTCTTTTGAGTTTTTTTTCTCCTTCATTTCTTTGGTATTCTAATCTAACAATATATTCTTGTTTTTCTTTTTTAAACTCAATAGAAACTTTTCTATCGTCTTCAATTTTATTAAATTTATCACTAAATCCTGTTTTTGTATTGTCTTCAAAATTTTTGTAATGGAACGGTTGTATAGCTGTTATTTTTTCTATTTCTATTTTTTTATCTCTATAGAATATTTTTGCGGTTTTAGCATTTGAAAAATGATAATAGCTCCAGATAATTAGTAAATTTTGGTAATATTTTTCATCTTGCAGGATAGTACCTCCAGTTGATAATTGAATTTTTATACTATCAGCCAATACGTTTTCTGATCTTTTTATATCTAAATAACCATAAAATGTTTTAATAATATTGTCATCTTGGGACACAGTTTGATTTGAATATTTTTCTATAAAACCGTATTTTTGTTTGATGAGTAAATACTGTCTCTACTTGATTCTAAAGGCAGATTAAAGAATAATTTATTAACATCATTTTGAGCGTATGAATTTAATAAATTCAAAAATTGTATTAAAATGATTAATATTATTCTGTTTTGTGATTTCATATAGTACTAATTGGCTATAATTTAAATATACAGACATTTTTCTTAAATTGAGATTATTTTTTAGACAATAAGTTACGTGAATTTGTAATGCATATTTCTTATATTAGTCTGAGAGAAATGTTTACTCATGGAATAAGGTGAATAATAATGCACTGTATAAACATACTTAACAATGGATTACTGTCTGAATTTGCTCTACTAGTTTTCTGACTTCGTAGTGACAACCGTAAGCAGTTTGTTTATTTTAAACCTATTTTAAATAATAATAATAATAATAATAATAATAATAATAAATGAGAAAAATTGCTATCCTATTTCTAATTCTGATTTTGTATTCATTTACAGATCGTGAGAAGTTATCCGTTACTGATACTAATTTTGCAAAAACTTGTGTAAATTTAGGTAATGAGTTAAGAAAGAATGGGCATGGAAAATTGATTACTAAAAATGATGGGAAATATTTAGAGGCAATTAATTTCAGCAAAATTTTATTAACGGTATCTAGATATGACTTAAGCTCAGAGGATAGCTATGAAACAGAAAAAGTTGATTCAGAAAAAATCAGTAAATTTATATGGACAATCACGTACTCTAAAAACATTAAAAGGTTTGAAAAAGTAATTTTTAAAACGAATAAGAGTGACGGTATCACAATAATTGATTTTAATATTTATCGAAAATCAAAACCAAATTATATTCATTTAAGAATTATAGAAAATGAATTTGAAGAGTTAATCATAGATACAGTTAGATATCATTCATTTTTTGAAGAGCGATTAGTCGGAGCAAATGAAGCCATTCAAGAATTGAATAAAATAGAAAAATAGATTTTGTAAAGCATTTTTTATACAATAAATAATTCTATGAGTTTACAGTAAATAAAAAACTCCAAAATCATATGACTTTGGATTTTTTGTGAAATTATGTGGGCTGTCAGGGACTGCAATTGAACACTTGATACCAATTTTGACATTTTTTGATACCTTAAAGTAGATTATCTAATGGTTTGAATTCAACTGAGATTAGAAAAAAATCAAAAATTGCAATAAAAAAATAAATTATTCGAATACAATAAACTTTATTTATAGCTATTTTAATGAGTTTGCCTTTTTGTGGATCAATTATGTTATCAGCGGTTTTTGCTGGCTACAAACTAACGCCTTTCACTTTGCTGAACTGGAGTTAACTGTTGTTTTTTTCTATCAGGTTTGTGTTGCTCCATTCCATAATTCCCTCCAAAATTTCTGATAAAGTATCTCCTTTTTTTGTCAAACTGTATTCAACTTTTGGAGGAATTACCGGATAAGAAATGCGTTTTATGATGTTTTCTTCTTCTAAACTCTTCAGTTGTTGAGAAAGCATTTTTTGTGTAATTCCATTTATTCCTTTGTCTAATTCATTAAAACGCATGGTTCCGTTTTTTAGCAAAAGCCAAACAATTACAGGTTTCCATTTTCCGCCAATTTTATCCATAAAGATTGTAATTGGGCATTCATTTGCATTTTCATATTTTTTTTCAAAAACTTTCATTGTATAATTATTTGATTTTCAGTATTTATGTATTTAAAGTAAGTACATTACTTTTTAGTAAGTACTTGTCGAAAACATAGTAAAGATATAGTTTTGTCAAAAAATAAATCAAAAATGGAAAATAAAAAAACAATATTACTTATTCATACACATCAAAAATATGACGGAATTTCGGAAGGAAAATTAAATAAAACACTAGCAGGACATGCAAAGTCATTTTTTGAAAGCAAGCAATATGAGGTTCAAGAGACTTTTATAGATAATGGATATGATCCGCAAACAGAAGTTGAAAAACACATAAATGCAGACTTGGTTATTATTCAAACACCAGTTTTTTGGTTTAATACCCCATGGATCTATAAAAAATATGCCGATGAAATTTTTATGGAAGGATTGCTATCACAAAAAAAGCTTAATGACGACGGAAGATCTAGAAATGATGTAACCAAACAGTACGGATCTGGAGGAAATTTAGATGGAAAAAAAGTAATGATTTCTGCTACTTGGAATGCACCTAATGAAAGTTTTGACAATCACAACCAAGTTTTTTTGAATGGAAAATCGGCCAATGATGTTTTATTCAATGTTACCTTAAATTATAAATTTTGCGGTTATGATATTTTGCCGAATTTTCATTGTTTTGATGTTGTAAAAAATCCAACAATTGATCTTTTTATGGAGCAATACAATACACATCTCGAAATGATTTCTAAAATGATAAATAAATGAAACTAAAAACAATTGTGATTACTGGCAAAACAACAGTTATGGCTTGAGTATTATTTTAGCCGTATTTGATTAACTTTTATTATTACAAGAAGATTATTACCACAATCAAAAATGGGCAGTAAAAGTTTAGTATATAGCAATGTAATCTTTGTCTAAACTATTACTAAATATAATAAATGAAAATTTAATTTGTAATAAAATTTATTGAAATCAAAATTACATTGAGTTAAGTAATTTATAAATTGGGTATATATTCAAATACTTCGTTTATATATAGAAAAAACGCCATTGGATTCCAATGGCGTTGTTTGTCTTTGTGTGGGCGATGAGGGGTTCGAACCCCCGACCCCCTCGGTGTAAACGAGGTGCTCTGAACCAGCTGAGCTAATCGCCCTATTTTACTAGGTTGCTATCATTACTGATTGCGAGTGCAAATATACAGCTAGAATTCGTATTTGCAAGCGTTTTTAGAAATAAAATCAAATAATTTATTGCATTTTTATTTATCCATCTATTTTTCAGCTTTTTAAAACGAAAATAAAAAACACCAATTTCTTAGTATTAAGTTAAAAAACGAAATACCGAACTGTAATTAATAATATTCTTTTGTATTCATTTGCTATAATCATACATTTGCATACCTTAATTGTATATTCAAATGGCAAGATACCAAGAAAATGATTTACCGAAAGCTAAATTAGACTCTAACTCACTTCAAAAAGCACTCCGAATTTTTAAATATGGTAAAAATCATAAATGGAAATTTTTTCTGGGTTTAATTTTTTTACTTTTAACTAGTGCCACTGCCCTCGCCTTTCCTAAGTTAATGGGAATGTTGGTAGATTGTGTAACTAACAAAAACTTAAATAGGGCTAACGAAATAGCCGTAGCACTTATAGTTATACTAATGTTGCAAGCTGTTTTCTCTTTTTTCAGAATCTCTCTATTTGTAAATTTTACTGAAAATTCATTATCAAATATACGTTTTGCATTGTATGAAAATCTGGTAAAACTGCCAATGTCTTTTTACTCGCAAAAACGTGTTGGAGAATTAAATAGCCGAATCAGCGCGGATATTTCACAACTACAAGATACTTTTACGACAACAATAGCAGAGTTTTTACGTCAGTTTATCTTAATTATTGGTGGTTTTGTTATTTTAGGAAACATTAGCCCAAAACTTACTTTAATGATGTTGGCAATTGTGCCAATCGTTGCGGTTGCAGCTGTAATATTTGGAAGGTTTATTCGTAAATACGGAAAAAAAACACAAGATAAAGTAGCCGAAAGCCAGGTTATTGTTGAAGAAACTTTGCAGGGAATTAGCAATGTAAAAGCTTTTGCTAACGAATGGTACGAAATTCAGCGTTATAAAAACAAGATAAAAGAAATTGTAAAAATCGCTATAAAAGGTGGTCAATACAGAGGTTATTTTGCTTCGTTTATAATTTTATGCCTTTTTGGATGCGTTGTAGCCGTAGTCTGGTACGGAATAACTTTGACTATTAAAGGCGAAGTGGAAGGCGTTGGAGATTTAATTTCTTTTGTACTTTACACCACATTTATAGGTGCTTCTTTTGGAGGAATTGCCGAGATGTATGCACAAATCCAGAAAGCAGTTGGAGCAACAGAACGTGTTTTTGAATTATTAGAAGAAGTTCCGGAAGATATCAAAGCAAATCAAAAAACATCAGCTGTAGAAAAAATTAAAGGAACTGTAGCATTCAACAATGTAGCTTTCAGCTATCCTTCCCGTAAGGAAGTCCAGGTTCTTAAAGATGTAAATTTTAAAGCAGAATTTGGTCAAAAAATTGCAATCGTTGGTCCGAGTGGCGCTGGAAAATCTACTATTTCATCATTATTATTGCGTTTTTACGATATTACTTCAGGAGAAATTCTGGTTGACGGAAAAAACATCTATGATTACGATTTAGAAAATCTTCGTGGTAATATGAGTATCGTTCCGCAAGATGTTATTTTATTTGGAGGAACGATCAGGGAAAATATAGCATACGGAAAGCCAGATGCAACTAATGAAGAAATTATGTTAGCGGCTAAGCAGGCAAACGCATTAAATTTTGTGGAAGGTTTCCCTGAAAAATTCGAAACTTTAGTTGGAGAACGTGGTGTAAAATTATCAGGCGGACAACGCCAGCGTATAGCCATAGCGAGAGCATTGCTTAAAAACCCGAGTATTTTAATTTTAGACGAAGCGACATCATCATTAGATAGTGAAAGCGAAAAACTGGTTCAGGAAGCATTAGAGGTTTTAATGGAAGGAAGAACAAGCATTATTATTGCGCATCGTCTTTCGACCATCAGAAACGCTGATAAAATCCTGGTTTTAGATAACGGAAGAATAACTGAAGAAGGAACTCATCAGGAATTAATAAATCTTGAAAACGGAATTTATAAAAACCTGAGTAATTTACAGTTTAGTAATTCTTAAAATAGAAAATCCAATTTAAAAATTCCAAATTCCAAAAAAAGCTCCATTTGCAACGCAAATGGAGCTTTTTTTTAATCTCAAATTTATTTAAACCTAAAGTCCGGCCCTACAATATATATCGAGCCCATGGCTCTTTTACAGTTCCAAAGGAACGAATCATATTGTAGAGCTGGACTTCAGTCCAGTTTTATATAAGTTCTAGAAATTTAAGTACAATCAGCTTTTTTTAGAAACAAAAAAAAGCTCCAACTAAAAATTGGAGCTTTTTGTATATAAACTGTAAACTGAGACAGAAAACTGAAAATTATTTTCCTTTTCTTCTCTTACGTTCTGCTTTTATCATAGATAATTCACGGCTTGTTTGTCCGGCTACAGATGTATTTTCTTCGGCACGGCGAATCAAGTACGGCATAACATCTTTTACAGGTCCAAACGGAAGATATTTAGCTACGTTATAACCGTTTTCGGCTAAATTATAACTAATGTTATCACTCATACCATATAATTGTCCAAACCAGATTCTGTTGTCATTTTTGGCAATTCCTTTTTCCTGCATCATTTTCATCAATTTATAAGAACTCAATTCGTTGTGAGTTCCTGCAAAAATTGACATTGTTTCCAAATGCTCCAACATATAGTGAACAGCATTATCATAATTTTCATCAGTTGCTTCTTTAGAAACACAAATTGGTGAAACATAATTTTTTTCTTCCGCTCTTTTGTTCTCTTTTTCCATATAAGCGCCACGTACTAATTTCATTCCAATAAAGAAACCTTCATTTTTGGCAACATCATGCAATTTTTTTAAATAATCCAAACGATCCCAACGGTACATTTGCAAAGTATTAAAAACAATTGCTTTTTCTTTATTGTATTTACGCATCATTTCAGTAACCAAATCATCAGCAGCATCCTGCATCCAGCTTTCTTCGCCATCTATCAATAAAGCAACATCTTTTTTGTGCGCTTCACTGCAAACATGGTCAAAACGGGCTACTACTCTATCCCACTCTGCCTGCTCATCTGGAGTTAAAGTTTGTTTTTCTCCTAATTTTTCATACAATTCAAAACGGCCAAAACCTGTTGGTTTAAATACGGCAAACGGAATCGCTAAACGTTCTTTTGCAAATTCTACCGTTTTTAAAGTCATTTCTAAAGCAGCATCAAATTGTGCTTCTTCTTCTTTTCCTTCAACTGAATAATCCAAAACAGACGAAACACCTTTAGTAAACATTTTATCTACTACGGTAATACAGTCATTTTCGTTTATTCCACCACAAAAATGGTCAAAAACTGTAGCACGAATTAATCCTTCAACAGGCAAGTGTGCCTTGATAGCGAAATTAGTAACAGCAGTACCAATTTTAACCAAAGGTTCGCTGTCGATCATTTTAAAAAGAAAATAAGCCCTGTCAAGTTCGGTATCACTTTTAAGTGAAAAAGCAACCTGAGTGTTATCGAATATTTTTTCCATTAAGTTTAGTTTTTGTGCAAAGATATAGACTGTTTTGAATATTATTTACTAAACGATATCATATTTTTCAATTTCAACAATAATTTACCAAATAATTCAGCCTTTGTAAACAAGATTTTACTTTAATATATAAGAGAAGACTTTCGTAAACCAAAAAAATGATATGTTGATAAAAACTAAGACTTATTATATTAATGCAAAACTATTCTGATACAAAACAATTTAATAGCAAACATTTGCAAATAGTTAGAAAGTAAAATATTGTGACATATAAATCTTTTCATCAAATTCGTAATTTAGAATCATTCGTTTTAAAACAAATTAGGCCTAAAGTTTGAATATTATTTGTTGAAAAATACCTTATTTTGCGGATTCAATTAACTGATGAATTATGCAATCTATTCAAGCAAATAATTACCTCGTACATTTTAACCAGAATGCCTACGAAGCTTTAAATAAACATTTAAAAGAAAATAAATATTCTAATTTGTTCATAATAGTTGATAATGAAACAAATGAGCATTGTTTGCCAAAGTTTTTACCTTTACTTGAAACAGATTTAACGATAGAAATAATTGAATTTGAGTCAGGTGAAGTAAATAAAAATATAGAAACTTGTATTGAAATCTGGAACGTATTAACTGAACTTGGTGCCGACAGAAAATCTCTTGTAATTAATCTTGGCGGCGGCGTAGTGACGGATTTAGGCGGATTTGTAGCTTCAACTTTCAAACGAGGTGTCGATTTTATCAATATTCCTACTACCCTATTGTCAATGGTTGATGCTTCTGTTGGAGGAAAAACCGGCGTAGATTTAGGAAATCTTAAAAATCAAATTGGTGTAATTAACGTGCCTCAGATGGTATTAATTGATACAGAGTACCTTGAAACTTTATCGCAAAACGAAATGCGTTCGGGTTTAGCAGAAATGCTAAAACATGGTTTAATATATGATTCAGCATACTGGAAACAGTTTTTAGATTTAAAATCAATCGATTATGCTGATTTTGATGAACTAATTTATCGTTCAGTCGAAATTAAAAATGATATCGTAATTCAGGACCCAACGGAAAAAAACATTCGTAAAGCCTTGAATTTCGGGCATACTTTAGGTCACGCAATCGAAAGCTACTTTTTAGAAAGCAAAACTAAGACAACATTATTACACGGTGAAGCCATCGCCATTGGAATGATTTTGGAAAGTTATATTTCATTGCATAAAAACTTAATTACAGCAGAAGAATATGCTGAAATTAAAACCGCAATTAAAAGCATTTACGACGATGTTATTATTGAAGAAAATGATATCGAACCGATCCTTGAATTGCTAATTCACGACAAAAAAAATGAGTACGGTTTAATTCAATTTGCATTAATTGAAGGTATAGGTAAAATAAAAATTAACCAATCCGTTGAAAATAAATTGATTCTGAATGCGTTTCAAGATTATAAATCTTAAACTTTTTTTAATCAAAAGCATTGCTTTAGGTATATATTATTTTTTACATTTGCCACAATGAAAACAAACAATAAACAAAGAAATTTTAGTTCTTATAGAAATCGGCTCAATAGTTCCCTATTAAGGATGTTGAATCGTTTTTATAATAGTAAAAGCCCGCTTTGTTTTGATGTTTTTCAATGCTCGAAAGCAGAACACGAAAAACTGCAAATTATATTTGCCAATATTAGAGTTTGAATTTTAAATCTAGCATAAAATCACTAAATTTAATAATTACAACTTAAAATATTGAAATATAAATGAATACAAAATATTCTGACCTAATAAATCAAACTTATTATTTTCCACAAGAGGAATTTAAATTAAATAAAGACAACTTACAATTTCACAATATCGATTTGATGAAGTTAGTTGAACAATATGGTACACCATTAAAATTTACTTATTTACCTCAAATTTCTGAAAACATTAATAAGGCTAAAGCCTGGTTCAGAAAATCGATGGAAAAAAATAAATACGAAGCAAAGTATTACTATTGTTATTGCACAAAAAGCTCTCATTTTGAATATATAATGAATGAAGCTTTCAAAAACAACATTCATATCGAAACATCATCAGCTTTTGATGTTAACATTGTGGAGAATTTGTTAGAAAATGGTAAAATCAATAAAAGTACTTATGTTATTTGTAATGGTTTTAAAAGAGATGAATACATTTCTAATATTGCAAGATTAATTAATAACGGACACAAAAATACGATTCCGATTATTGATAATTATGAAGAATTAGATTTACTTCAGGCAGAAATTAAAGGGAAATTCAAAATTGGAATCCGTATTGCTGCTGAAGAAGAACCTAAATTTGAGTTTTATACTTCAAGATTAGGAATTGGATATAAAAACATCGTTTCGTTCTATAAAAAACAAATTCAGGAAAACGATAAATTAGAGCTTAAAATGCTTCACTTTTTTATCAATACCGGAATAAACGATACAGCATATTATTGGAATGAGTTGGTAAAATGTATCAAAGTATATATTGCACTAAAAAAGGAATGCCCTACTCTTGATGGTTTGAACATTGGAGGCGGTTTCCCAATTAAAAATTCATTGGCATTTGAATATGATTATCAATATATGATTGATGAAATTATCAATCAGATTAAAATTGCCTGCGACGAAGCTGAAGTTGATGTTCCGAACATTTTTACAGAATTTGGATCATTTACAGTAGGTGAAAGCGGTGGGGCAATCTATCAGATTTTGTATCAAAAACAACAAAATGATAGAGAAAAATGGAATATGATTGATTCGTCATTCATTACTACTTTGCCGGATACATGGGCTATAAATAAACGTTTTATCATGTTGGCGGTAAACCGTTGGAATGATACTTACGAACGGGTTTTATTAGGAGGTTTGACTTGCGATAGTGACGATTATTACAATTCAGAACAAAATATGAACGCCATTTATTTGCCTAAATACAGCAAAGAAAAACCATTGTATATTGGTTTCTTTAATACTGGTGCGTATCAGGAAACTATTGGAGGTTACGGAGGTTTACACCACTGTTTGATCCCACAGCCTAAACATATTTTAATAGATCGTGATGAAAATGGAATTTTAGCGACTGAAGTTTTCTCAGAGCAACAAACTTCTGATGATGTATTAAAGATTTTAGGATACACAAAAAAAATATAAAAAAAAACCTGCAAAATAAAAGTTAATATCCATAAAATTATTAATTTGCAGTATCATCTAAAGGGTAAAACTTTTAGTTCAAAAAAAAAAACAAAAAAACAAAAAAAATGAAAGGACCAATCAGTCAGTTTATTGAAAAACATTATTTACACTTTAATTCTGCTTCTCTGGTTGATGCTGCAAAAGCATACGAACAACAATTAGCAAATGGAGCTAAAATGATGGTAAGTATGGCTGGCGCTATGAGTACAGCAGAAATTGGTAAAATTTTTGCCGAAATAATTAGACAAGATAAAGTACAAATTATTTCATGTACTGGAGCCAATCTAGAAGAAGACATCATGAATTTAGTAGCACACTCTCACTACGAAAGAGTGCCTAACTATCGTGATTTGACACCAGAAGACGAATGGGCTTTGCTTGAAAGAGGATTAAACCGTGTTACTGACACTTGTATTCCTGAGCATGAAGCATTTCGTCGTTTACAAAAACATATTTACAAAATTTGGAAAGATGCTGACGATAAAGGTGAGCGTTATTTTCCTCATGAATTCATGTACAAAATGCTATTGTCTGGCGTTTTAGAAGAATATTATGAAATAGATTTAAAAGATAGCTGGATGTATGCTGCAGCTGAGAAAAATTTACCTATTATTGTTCCGGGTTGGGAAGATAGTACCATGGGAAATATTTTCGCATCATACGTTATTAAAGGCGATTTGAAAGCTTCTACCATGAAATCAGGAATTGAATATATGGTTTTCCTTGCAGATTGGTATCCAAAAAATAGCACAAACGGAATTGGATTTTTTCAAATTGGTGGTGGTATTGCAGGAGATTTTCCAATTTGTGTGGTTCCAATGTTGTACCAGGATATGGAAATGCATGATGTTCCGTTCTGGTCTTATTTCTGCCAGATTTCAGATTCAACAACCAGTTATGGTTCGTATTCCGGAGCAGTTCCTAACGAGAAAATTACCTGGGGTAAATTAGATATTAAAACCCCTAAATTTATTATCGAGTCGGATGCTACGATTGTTGCACCGTTAATTTTTGCTTATTTATTAGATTTATAGGATATTTATGAAAAGAGTTATAGTAGACTACGCTAAACTTACCAACGAAATTTTGAACCTTTTGGTAGAGAAATTTCCTGATGGTTATGATGATTCGGATGTTATCCGTTTTAGAAATGCTAAAAACGAATTGATCGAAGCTGTTGAAGTTCGTACTGAAGACACTATTTATTTAGTAAAAATTAGTACAAAACTTGCTGACAGAATTGAAAATTACGATGAAGATGACGACATTGATTTAGATGTTGATACAATCGAACCAGTAAAAGGTCTTGATCTTGATGATGATAGCGATGACGACGATGATGATGATGCAGTAGACAAACCAGATACTGACGGCGGAGATGAAGATGACGATGATGACAGAGATCCAGATGATATTGCTGACGAAGACGACGATGAAGATGATGAAGATTAATTCATCTCTTTCAAAATAAAAAAAAGGAACTCTAATCGGGTTCCTTTTTTTTATTGAATCAAATAACAATTAAATGTAAGAAAAGTAATATATTTAATGTTTTTTTATACATTTAATTATCCATAAATAGCATCAAATGACTTCAGAAATTTTACACGCCAAATTAAAAGAGAATTTTGGATTTGAAAAATTCAGACCTAATCAGGAAACTATCATAAATACAATTCTTTCTGGTCAGGATACTTTGGCAATCATGCCAACCGGTGGCGGAAAATCTATATGTTTTCAATTGCCGGCTTTAGTTTTGCCAGGAATTACAATTGTAATTTCGCCTTTGATTGCCTTAATGAAAGATCAGGTTGATAGCTTAAAAACCAACGGAATTAATGCCTGCTATATCAATAGCAGCCAATCAAGTGAAGAACAACAATTTTATATTGAAAATTTAAAATCTAACAATTTTAAATTGGTTTATATTGCTCCGGAAAGCTTATCTTATTTAGATGTTGTATTTAATGAATTAACAGTTAGCTTAATAGCAATTGATGAAGCACATTGTATTTCATCCTGGGGACATGACTTTCGACCTGCGTATACGAATTTAGGATATTTAAAAAGCCGCTTCCCTTCTACTCCTGTTTTGGCTCTGACTGCAACAGCTGATAAAGCAACACGTACTGATATAACAAAGCAGTTAAAACTGATAAACCCTAAAACCTTTGTAGCCTCATTTGATCGAAAAAATTTAAGTTTAGAAGTTCGCCCAGCTTTAGACAGAGTAAAACAAATAATTGATTTTGTTGAAAATAAGCCAAATGAGTGCGGGATTATTTATTGCTTAAGCCGTAAAACCACAGAAGAACTGGCAGATAAATTGCAAAAAAAAGGCATTAAGGCCAAAGCTTATCACGCTGGTTTAGAAAATAAACTCCGAGCTAAAACTCAAGATGAATTTATAAACGATGATTGTCAGGTTGTTTGTGCCACAATTGCTTTTGGAATGGGAATTGACAAATCTAATGTTCGTTGGGTAATTCATTATAATTTACCAAAAAATATTGAAGGATATTATCAGGAAATTGGCCGTGCCGGTCGTGACGGATTGCCAGCAGAAACGGTTTTGTTTGAAAGTTATGCGGATGTAATTCAGCTTCAGAAATTTGCCTCAGAAGGTCTAAACTCTGATGTTCAATTGGCAAAACTGGAGCGAATGAAACAATATGCAGACGCTTTGAGTTGCAGGCGAAAAATACTTCTTTCCTATTTTGGTGAATTGGTGACTGAGAACTGTGGTAATTGTGATATCTGCAAAAAGCCCCCAATCTTTTTTGATGGAACTATTTTAGCACAAAAAGCATTATCAGCCGTTACTCGTTTGCAGGAATCTGAACCTTTAGCCGTAATTATTGATTTTTTGAGAGGCTCGAGAAGCGCGTATATCTATGAAAAAAATTATCAAAGCTTAAAAACGTATGGAATTGGTGCCGATATCTCATGGTACGATTGGAATCAATACTTGATACAGCTTATAAATCTAGGATATTTAGAAATTGCCTTTCATCAGCACAATAGAATTTTACTTACTCCTTTTGCCAGGAAAGTTTTGTTTGAAGGCGAAAAAGTAAAATTAACAACAGTTGTTAAAAAGGTTATTGACAAAAACGAAATCAAAGAAACAAAAGCAAAAACTGCTAAAAATTCTCTTTTTGAAATACTTCGAAAATTACGTTATGAAATTGCCAAAGATGAAGAAGTTCCTGCATACGTAATTTTTAGTGATGCCGTTTTAAGACAAATGGAAACTTTGCGCCCAATGAGCGATGAAGAATTTCTTGCCATTGATGGTGTTGGTAAAGCTAAACTGGAAAAGTATGGTCAGGAATTTATAGATGCAATTACTTATTATGAAAAAGTAAAAAAAACAAATGCAAAAGCCAAAAAGGAAGGCAACACGTATAAAACTACTTTAGCTTTTTTTAAAGATGGTAACAGCATTGAGGAAATTGCTGAAAAACGAAATTTAGGACAAACAACAATTGTTTCACATCTTGCAAAATTATATGTTGATGGAGAGGATTTAGATTTAAGTCCATTTGTAACAGATAACGAAGTTAAGCAATTACATAAGGCACAAGTTGAACTGGAATATCCCACAGCATTAAAACCTTATTATGATCATTTTGAAGAAAAACTTTCTTATGACAAAATTCGCTTTGGTCTTGCTATTGTGGAGAGGAATAAGTAGAGTGTCTCGCATTTTGTGATCCTGACGAATAAAGGATCATATCAGAAGCTTCACAAACAAAGTCGTCAATCTTTGTCGAATTACTAATGTGATCCTTTCTTCTTCAGGATGCCAAAATGAAATAAATTTCTAAAAAATAAAAAATCCTGTGGAATTTACTCCACAGGATTTTTTATTTTCAAATATCAGGAATTTACAAATACCTTTCAGCAAAAACTTTTTGATGGTGTTTTTGATGTCCAATAATGACAAAACCCATCGCACGCACAGAAATTGGATTATTAGATGCTGTGCCAATTCGTTTAAGCTGTTCTTCAGATAAGCTTTTGTAAAACAATAAATTTGAATGTCTTACGGCAGATAGTTCAGTTAATAAATCCTGAATACTTCTTCCATTTGCGTTGGTATTTTCTGCATAATCATTCTCTTCAAAACTTGCTAAAGGAGTTTTGTCACCTCTTGAAAAACGTAAAGCGCGATAAGCAAAAATACGTTCACAATCAATAATATGCTGAATAATGTCTTTGATTGTCCACTTGCCTTCAGCATAACGGTAATCAAATTTATCCATCGGGATGTTTTGTACAAACCTGATAAAATCATGAAGCGAAATTTCTAACTCTTCTATTAAATTTACATTTCCTGCCTCCTGAATATAGGTTGTAAATCCACCAGCATATTCATTTTCTGATAATTGGTCTGAATTCATAATATTTTTATAAACTGATTTTAAAATATAATTAAGCTGAATTTCTACTCGCATTTGTATTTCCAAACAGCGATCTGGTTACGATTTTTTCGTACACTTTAATCAACTCTTCGTGATTGCCATCTTCTTTGTTCAATTCATTAATTCTCAACAAAGCATATTGTTGTATTGTCAACAGAGGCATAACGATACGCTCTCTTATTTGAATTGATGCTATACCATCAGGATAATTTTCCATCAGGCTTTTATGATCTGCAATTTTAAGCAAAAGACGTTTTGTTTCTAGAAATTCATCATATATAATTTGCCAGAATTCACCAAATTCAGGATCTTTTCTCATATATGCTGTCAATGGAAAAAATGATTTAGCCAATGACATCATACTATTTTCAAGTAACGTTTTGAAGAACAAAGAATTTTGATATAAGTCATGTACTTTATCCCATTGATTGGTTTCTTCAAAATACTTTAATGCAGTTCCTACCCCAAAAAATCCCGGTACATTTTGTTTCAACTGACTCCAGGAACCTACGAAAGGAATAGCTCTTAAATCAGCAAAATCCAATTGTTCAGATTTACTTCTTTTAGAAGGACGGCTTCCGATGTTAGTTTTAGAGTAATATTTTAAAGTACTCATCTTCTCTAAATACGGAATGAATTTCGGATGATTTTTAAAACTTAAATATTTATCATAACCTAAACCTGCCAACTGATTTAAAATATCAGTTTCAGTACTGCTTAATTCATTTTTTCCTTTGCTAAAAACCTGATTGGTTACACCGGCACTTAACAAGTTTTCAATATTATAGCGGCAAGAATCAAGAGTTCCAAAATTAGAACTAATGGTTTGTCCCTGTACTGTGATCTGAATTTCGTTATTTTCAATTTTTGGACCTAAAGAGGCATAGAATTTATGTGTTTTTCCACCACCACGAGCTGGAGGACCGCCTCGTCCGTCAAAGAAAATAGCTTTAATGCCATATTTTCTTGAAATTTCTGTCAATGCAATTTTTGCCTGATAAATACTCCAGTTTGCCATTAAGTAACCGCCATCTTTAGTTCCGTCAGAGAAGCCAAGCATAATCGTTTGCTTATTTCCTCTGTCTTTCAAATGTTTAGAATATTCAGGATTTGTATACAATTGCTCCATTATTTCATGAGCTTTTTGCAAATCATCTACCGATTCAAAAAGCGGAATAATATCAACGGTAGGATTTTCCCAATTATTCAAACGAATCATAGCAAAAGTTTCCATTACATTCAGTGCACTTTCGTTATTACTGATAATGTAACGATTAGCACCAAATTCGCCATTGTTTGCCTGAATTGTTTTAATGGCCTGAACAGATTCTAAAGTAGATCTTGTAATTTCATCTTCAAAGTCTGCAGGATTTAATTCTCCTTTAACTTTAGATAAAACAATTAATTTCTCTGCTTCAGATAATTCAAAATAATTATTAGGAAAAATGCTTGAACCGGAATTCAAATAATAATTTACAACATCTTTAAAAACAACATTGTGAATTTTACTATTTTGGCGAATATCTAAAGTAGCAAAATGGAAACCGAATAAATTTATTTTAACCAAAAACGCTTCTAATTCATCTAAATATAAGGACTGATGTTTTTCGATTATTATGCTTCGAATCTTATTCAATTGTGTCAGCATTTCTTCTAAAGAGATATAAATTTCGCCTTTAGAATAAAAAACAGATCGATAAAGTTTATGTTCAAGTTCAGATACCAAAGTATCTACTCCTGAGAAAGTTAGCTTTCTTTTTAAGTTTCTCATTTCAACATAATAACACTTCAGAATTGATGTACGTAAACGATCTGCAACTTTTAAAGTTATTTCTGTTGTCACAAATGGATTTCCGTCTCTGTCACCTCCCGGCCAGAAACCAAGTTTTATTAATTGGTTTTGAATCGCATTTCCGTGAAGAATATTTTTCTGTAAATAATGAACAATTTCTCCTGAAGTAGCATAAAAAACATTCTCCAAATACCAAATTAAACTCACTGCCTCGTCATAAGGATTTGGCTTTTCGTTTTGAATAAAAGGTGTTTTACCTAATTGTGCTAATAATTGTTTTATTTTAAATAAATCATTTGAGCGAATTGCAGCGGTCAAATCATTTATAATACCCAAAACCGGGCCAGGGTAAAATTGTGTTGGATGTGCTGTTAAAACCGTTCTTACATTGAAGTTTTCAAGGAATTCAACTAGTTCATCTTCTTTTTCTTTTGCATCTGTTTTTTCTTTGATATCACGAAGAGAGCCGCGTCCTTCCATATTGTTAACTTCCGGAAAAGCAGCATCTTCAATAGCATCAAATAATACAATTTGGCGCTCTATATATTGAATAAATCGAAACATTAAGTCGATTTTTTCACTTTCAGATGCATTATTTAAAAATTTATCAGAAAAGAAATCAAAAATTTCTTTTGGTGTTTCTTGTTTTTTAAATCCCGTTTCGCATGTTTCTGTAAATAAAGGAAGTAAAACTCCTGTATTATCTATCGAATCAAAAGGTAATGTTATAAAAACACTATTATAAATATGATATTTCGATAAAACATCTTGATTAAAACGTTCAATTTTTGGTAACGTATACATAATCTTGTTGTAGTTGGTTGGTTAATAGGTCATAAAAAAACCCCAAGAATAAACTTGAGGTTATATTTTAATATAGCATTCAAGAAGATATTACATATTTTTAAAAATAGTATGCATCAAACGCTTCTTATCGTTTATACTTTCTTCTAATGAAATCATTGTTTCTGTTCTGTAAACACCTTCAATATCGTCAATCATGAAAATAACTTCTTTTGCGTGTTTAGTATCTTTTGCTCTAATTTTGCAAAAAATATTAAACTTTCCTGTCGTTACTGAAGCTACAGTTACGAATGGAATTTGATTGATTCTCTCTAATACAAATTTTGTTTGAGACGTATTATTCAGGAATACACCTACATAAGCAATAAATGAATACCCTAATTTATCGTAATCTAAGGCTAATGAAGATCCCATGATAATTCCGGCATCCTCCATTTTTTTTACTCTAACATGTACTGTTCCAGCAGATATCAATAATTTTTTTGCAATGTCAGTAAACGGAACTCTCGTATTGTCTATTAACATATCTAAAATCTGGTGATCTACTTCATCTAAACGAAATTTACTCATAATTCTTTAATTAATATTACTAATTGCTATAACAAAGTATAAAAATATATATAAAAAATAACAAATTCACATAAAAATTAACTTTTTGCCAATCCGTTAACAAATTTAACATTTTTATTTAAATAAAAATCTGCTTTTTGATTCAATTTCGGAAAATTGGTATTGTCATCTGAATAGCTGGCACCCTGTCCATCATATTCAAAATGTCCAAAATAATTTTCTAATTCGCCTACTTCAACTATATAAGCGTTGAACTGAATCTCATTTTCAATCAATTCTTCTTTGTATTGTGCGACAAAATTCGTAATAATTTCGATACCATCATAATTTATTTTGATGTTTTTATACATAAAATCATAAAAAACAGCTTTATTTTGTGAAATATTCAAATAATCATTAATTCGATTATCAACTAAATCGTTTTCGGAAAGTAGTTTGAAGCTCGAAATTAGTGAGAAAAATATGAACTTTCTTGTAATTTCCCTTTGATAATCGGAAGGAAAATGTCCTGCTTCAAACAAAATTGTTGGAACTCCCAAAAACTGAAAAGTATCTCCTATACAATTAATATTAAAGGAATCATCAAATCTACCAACCTGACCTGGAATGTATTGTTGTAAAACATCATTAAGTCCGGCAATCAAATTTATTGCCTTTAATCGATTATCATTAACGTCTCTTTCTTCATTATAAGATGGTGCTAAAAATGATACTGTTGCCGGTTTTCCAGTCTCTCCGGCGCCAAAAATGGTACGCTGATCGTGCAAATTAAAGCAATAATGTGGTTTAAAAGTCTCAAATGCTTCTCTTAATACATTGCTCTCTGGTTGCGTCAGGTTTTGAGAATCACGGTTTAGATCTATCTTATTTGCATTTTCACGGGTGTATAACGCTGCACCATCGGGATTTAGTATAGGAATTGCATAAAAAGTAAAAGTTTCCAGCATTTTCTTTGCAAAATCAGAACCGCTGTTTAAAACATTAATAAAGTCAAACAATGCTTTGGTTGTAGTGCTTTCGTTTCCGTGCATTTGAGACCATAAATATATGCGTGTTTTTCCTGTGCCAATTTCGTAACTATATATAGGTTTATCTAAAACTGATTTGCCTATAATTTTAATCTGATTATTGGTGTTTAATTTATCTAATAATGGCTGAATATGATCTAATGTCAAATAACGACCTTGTATAGATTGTTCTTTGTGTTGGTTAAATAATTCTTCTAAATTCATTGTATTTCGATTAGTTTACAAAAGTAAACATCTTTATTTTTACAATTGTAAACAGTTTAAAAATAAGATAATTTAGAAATGTAAACAGATTTTTACCTTAAAAATGAATCTTTTCGGCTATTAGAGTTAACAATTGTTATCTCTGTTAAATAATCTATTTAATTTATTATAAATCAATCTGTTAAATAGCTTTACTTATAGTGTTTTTCATTGAATTATTGAATATTGAATACGATTTACATCTGTAAAATTGGTTATCACATACCTTTTAATTACATTTGTAAACAAGCTAATTTTAAAACACAATTTACAATGGTAAACATCGACGATTTTGTAAAAAGGCTAGAAATAATTCTCGATTATTATACTTTAAATGCTTCTTCTTTTGCAGATAAAATTGGTGTGCAACGCTCAAGCATGTCTCACCTACTTTCTGGCAGAAACAAACCGAGTCTTGATTTTGTAATGAAAATAATGGAAGTTTTTCCGGATGTAGATCTCTATTGGATTTTAAATGGCAAAGGTACTTTTCCTAAAAGTGAAGAAACTATAATTTCTAAAGTAGAAGAGATTCTTGATATTGAAAAATATTCGGTCCCTATTCCATCAAATGAAAATATAGTTTCATCAGATTTATTTTCTGAAGTTAATGATCTAAAAAATGAAAGTTCGGAAACAACAAAGTCTTACGAACCTAAAAACTCAAATTTTAGTCCCGATGAAAGTGAAATTGAAAAAATTGTATTTTTTTATAAAAACGGAACCTTTAAGGTATATAATCCTTAATTTGAAATTTTCGCTTATTTGAAAATTTTTAAAAATATTTTTCATTTAAGCGATTCTCACGAAAGTAAAAAAACATCTAAAATTTAGAGTTGAAATCCATTTTCATGAATTTTACCTATAACTCCTTCATAATGCTTTTTTAAAATTTGTAAATCGGCAGCATAATCTCCAGTCGGAAAAAATGGCTTGCCAAAACTAACTTCTTTTTTACCCCAGTCAAAAGCAACAGGAACGATGGGCACATTTGCTTTAAGGGCAATATAATAAAAACCACTTTTAATTTCTGTAACACTTTTACGTGTTCCTTCCGGAGCAACAGCTAAACGAAAAACTTCTTTTCGGTCAAAAATGGCAGCAATAGAATCTACTTTATTCAAACCACCCGTTCGATCTAATGGCTCACCTCCTACACTTCTAAAGTAATATCCAAAAGGAAATTTAAATAATTCTTTCTTTCCAACCCAATTCATTTCCAATCCTGAAATTCCGCGAGTGAATACGCCCAAATAAAAATCATGATTGCTCGTGTGCGGCATTACCATCATAACAGATTTTTTTACTTCAGCATTTTCTAATCCTACTATCTTCCAGCCCATTAACTTAAAAAAGATGAACTTGTACAATTGTTTCTTCATTAAAATTTATTATTTCATGCAAAATAAAAGATTTAAAATGGTAAATTTGAGTAAAACCCGTACAAAATGATCCAAAAAATATTTAGTTACATTATTCCAATAAAAATATTTAAAAAAAAATCGGCACGTAGTAAAGTGATCGAAGTTACCTGGGCAAATGGAGAACTCGTTTTAGATTCTGAAAACACCAATTACTCTTACGGAAGTTTGCAACGTATATTGAGGTATGGATTACGGAATATTGGTTACGAAAAAATCACCAACATGGATCATATCTTATTATTAGGTGTTGCGGGCGGAAGCGTAATTAAAACTTTAGTAGACGAAGTTGAATATAAAGGAAAAATTACCGGAGTTGAAATTGACTCAGATATGATTCAGATTGCCAATCAGTATTTTAATCTTGATCAGATTAAACAACTTGAAATTGTTATTGATGATGCTTTTGAGTTTGTCCTGAAAACCAAAGAAAATTACGATCTAATTATTATTGATGTTTTTGAAGACATAAAAATGCCCAATTTTTTATTTGAAACATTTTTTACAGAGCGTATTTTATTTCTTTTGAAAAATAAAGGGTTTGTAATTTTTAACACCATGATTTTAGATGAAGCCCATAATGTTAGAAATAGAAAATATATTTCAGAAATAAATACTAAATTGTTTTCCACAAAAATGTTGCCTCGTATAGAAGTTCACAACGAATTAATTATTATTGAAAAAGTAGCTTAATTTACAGTTTATGAAAACCCTTGTTTCTATTTTAAAAAGCTTGCCACCTACTAAAGTTATCGATTCGAGCATAGAATTTTCAAAATATATAGCTTTAGATTTATCTGTTACCAATAAAGAACTGGTTGACAAAAAGCCTGAAAATGCTACTCAATTTGAAGGTTTTATTATAAATTATTTAAAGAGGAATAATGCGGAAGTTGCATTTGGCGGTTATATAGAAGGACGGAATTTATATCAAAGGAGCACTATTTTTAAAAACGAATCGATTCCGGAACGCAATATTCATATTGGTCTGGACTTGTGGTGCAAAGAGGGAACTACAATTTTGGCCCCTATCGATGGCAAAGTACATAGTTTTAAAAATAATATTGGTTTGGGAGATTATGGCCCGACCATTATTTTGGAACACGAAATTGAAAATGAAATTTTTTATACTTTATACGGACATTTATCGTTAGAAAGTATAGAAAACCTTACCGTTGGGACAATTTTCAAAAAAGGCGAAAGTTTTGCAACCTTTGGAAATTCGGCAGTTAATGGAGATTATGCTCCACACCTCCATTTTCAGATTATAAATAATATCGAAAATTATAATGGAGATTATCCTGGAGTTTGTAACATAAATGACTTGAACTTTTATATAGAAAATTGTCCCGACCCAAACTTATTATTAAAAATAACTTAAATGATTATGAAGAAAGCGGGATTGATTATATGTTTGTTGTTGCTAATTGGTTGTAAATCGAAAAACATTAGCAGAGACACAGAAGATTTAAAAATTAAAAAAATTACTGAAGTCAATTCAGATCAGCAAAGAAAGGCTTACGATTTAGGTAAGCGGGTTTTAGAAACCTGCAATACATCAAAATTTAAACCTTTTAACGAAACCGAAGTTACACAGTCTGTTATGGAAAATACGACTGAAGAACGTTTGACTAAAACCTGCCAGAGATTTAGACAATATTATGGAAGTTTTGTTGATTTGAAATTAGATGGTGTTTATAAAACAAAACAAGAAACAATTTATCGCTATCACGCAGTGTATACAAAAAAAGTGGCCAACAAAGAATTGCGCGTTTTTGTAAATGAAGATAATTTAGTTTCGGCTATAAAATCAATGGATTGGGATGAAAAATTCGAATCTAAATTAACAGATTAATAAATCTAAAAATATGAATATAAAATTCCCTCTTTTTGTGTTGTTGTTAATTTCAACTTTAATAAATGCTCAGCAAACTATTATTGTAAATGGTTCTAAACCTTATTCAGCAACGCAGGATTATACTTTTATCTGCGAAAAATATGCTTTTACAGGCGAAGTAAATGTTCAGATTGCAAAAACAGAAAAAGGAGGAATTTTAAAATTAACAATCGCGACAGCAAACGATAAAGCAAGAATTGCCGGAGGCGTTTATGTAGATTTGGCCAATGCAGACGTTATTGCCTGCACAGATAAAAATGTAAAACAATCTGCTGATGGTAAGACTACTTCTTACTATTATTTTACGCCGGCAGAAATGAATAAACTTAAAAATACTGATATTAAGGCAATTAGATTTATAATTGCAGGAACATCAAATACTTTTGGCAATCAAACCGGATATTTTACGGCACAAAACAAAATATCTTACTTCTCGACAGCCTACGATCAGTCAAAAAAAACATTCAATACGGCGAAAGAAATTAGTGTTTTATAAAGTTTTTTTCATCTAATAAATCTTATATTTATGATCTAAACGTATTTTATGAACTCAAACGAAAAACTTATAGAAAAATTCTACTCTGCCTTTGCAAACGCCGATTACAAAACAATGAGCGAATGCTACCACCCAAAAATTCATTTTATAGATCCGGCTTTTGGCTTGCTAAAAGAAGGACAAGTTTCTGATATGTGGCAAATGCTGCTTTTAAGAAGTAAAGGAAATTTAAAAATTGAATTTTCAAATATTACAGCTGATGATTTTACAGGATCAGCAAATTGGCGCGCTGCTTATAATTTTAGCAAAACCAATAGAAATGTCATTAATAAAATCGCTGCAGAATTTGTTTTTCAAGATGGCTTAATAATCAAACACACTGATAATTTTGATGTTTGGAAATGGTCGAAACAAGCTTTTGGAGTTACAGGATATTTATTAGGCTGGACAGGCTTTTTCCAGAATAAAATAAAAGAACAGGCGTTATTGTCTCTGAAAAAATTTCAGGAATCGAAATAATTTTATTTTTATAATTTAATTCAGGAGCAGAATTATTACGGTTTTTCAAGACCATTATTCCCGCTTTCGCCTTTATCTTTGTTCGTTCCTCTCAAAGGATATCGGCTCTATCGGGGCTAGACAAGAAATATCAATCTTTTAGAAACAATAAACCCGACAGGTTATTCCGAGGCTTCGGAATAACCTGTCGGGTTTATTATTTATAAAATGTTTTCAAAAAAACTCAAAAACTTTTGCTGTTAACTTTACGATTTAAACCATCCGGTCACCAATTCATCTTCAAACGAATTAGCGTTTTTATGAATAAACTCGTTTGTGTCTTTATTGTAAGAATAATCTAAAGCCCATGTTTTATGATTTTTAGCTAAATCTTTAATGCTATCACAAACAAAAGCAATTTCTTGATCGGTAGTTGTTGGATGAATTGACATTCTTATCCATCCCGGTTTTTTGATTAAATCTCCAATGGTAATTTCATTAACCAATTTATTTGAAGTTTCCTGATCTACATGCAATAAAAAGTGACCATAAGTTCCGGCGCAACTGCAACCACCTCTTGTCTGAACTCCAAATTTATCGTTAAGCAATTTTACACCTAAATTAAAATGTAAATCTTCTATAAAAAATGAAATTACACCCAAACGATTTTTATGTTGTCCTGCCAAAATTTTGATATTTGGTACAGCATCTAATTCATTAAAAACATAATCAACAATTTCATGTTCACGCTGTAAGATGTTTTCAATTCCCATTTCTTCCTTAAGCTCAATTGCCAAAGCAGTTTTTATAACCTGCAAGAAACCGGGAGTTCCGCCATCTTCGCGATCCTCAATATTGTCAATGTACTTATGTTCACCCCAAGGATTTGTCCAGCTTACCGTTCCTCCGCCAGGACAATCAGGAATCATATTATTGTATAATTTTTTATTAAAAATCAAAACCCCGGAAGTTCCAGGACCTCCCAAAAATTTATGTGGCGAAAAGAAAATAGCATCAAGATACGATTCAGTATCTTCAGGATGCATATCAATTTCTACATAAGGTCCTGAGCAGGCAAAATCTACAAAACAAACACCATTATGTTGATGCATTAATTTGGCAGCTTCATGAAAAGGCGTTTTTAAACCTGTTACATTCGAACACGAAGTAATCGAAGCAATTTTGATCGTTCTGTCAGTATATTTTTCTAACAAAATTTCTAAATTATCCAGGCAAAAAAGCCCTTTTTCGCAAGACGGAATAATTTCAACATCAGCAATAGTTTCCAACCAGGAAGTTTGATTAGAATGATGCTCCATATGCGAGATAAAAACAACTGGTTTTTTTTCAGCCGGAACTGTTATAAAATCCTTTAAATTTTCTGGGATTTTTAAACCAAGAATACGCTGAAATTTATTGATAACACCTGTCATTCCTGTTCCATCAGTTATTAAAACATCATCATTATTAGCATTTGTATGACGCTTGATAATGTTTCTGGCATGATGATATGCTTTTGTCATGGCAGTACCTGACACAGTAGTTTCAGTATGTGTATTGGCTACAAAAGGCCCGAATTCATTGAGAAGTTTATCTTCAATTGGTCGATATAATCTTCCGCTGGCAGTCCAATCAGTATATATTATCTGTTTTTTTCCGTATGGAGATGTAAATTCCTGATTAATTCCGACAATATTTTTTCTAAAATCCTGAAAATATGCTTCTAAAGTGATGGTATTATTTTTGCTATTCATTAGTGTGCCTAAGTTTGATTGCAAATATATTGCTTTTTTATAGAATTGTGAATTTATCAATTATAAACTTCAAACATTAAACAACCTTTTAGTATCTTTAGCTAAACAGTCTTTTTTTAAATAATTTATCATAATATTCTATCAGATTAATAGGGCATGTAAACTTTAACTATAACATTTATGGAAAATTTATCCGTAGCCACTTTTGGTGGTGGATGCTTTTGGTGTATAGAAGCTGTCATTCAGCGATTAAAAGGAATAGAATCTGTAAAATCAGGGTTTTCGGGAGGTTTTATTAAGAATCCGCCTTATCGGGAAGTTTGTACCGGCAGAACAGGTCATGCCGAAGTCATACAAGTTACCTTTGATCCTGACATAATTTCATATCACGATCTGATTTTTATATTCATGACAAGCCATGATCCAACAACGCTTAACCGTCAGGGAGCAGACAGCGGCACACAATATCGTTCTATTGTTTTATATCATAATGAAGAACAACAGGAGATTGCTGCTCAGGTTTTTAATGAGGTGAAAAAAATTTATGAAGACCCGATTGTAACTGAATTAAAAGCTTTTGAAGTATTTTACAATGCCGAAGAAGATCATCAAAACTATTATAACAATAATCAGGACGCACGTTATTGCCAAATCGTGATCGATCCGAAAGTGCAGAAATTGAAAAAAATGTACGCTGATAAATTAATTGCCTAAAAAGTTTAGCCACGGATTAAAATGATTACACAGATTATTCTAATTTTTATTTAGCGCAGATTTAAAAAATCTGCTTAAATCTACAGAATCCGAGTCAAACAAAATCATTTTAATATTTTAATCTGTGGCAAAAAAATAAAACTCAAATGAAAAATTTAAAAATAAACAATCGATTTACTACTGAATTACCCGCAGATCCCAACGAAACCAATGAAGTTCGCCAGGTTTCAAACGCACTTTTTTCGTATGTAAATCCAACAATACCAAAAAATCCAAAATTGATTCATGCTTCGAAAGAAGTAGCAGAATCAATTGGTATTTCGACAGAAGAAATTCAGTCTGAATCATTTTTGAATGCTTTTTCTGGAAAAGAAATTCTTCCTGAAACCCGTCCGTATGCAATGTGTTATGCAGGACATCAATTCGGAAATTGGGCTGGTCAATTGGGCGACGGCCGCGCTATTAATTTAACGGAAGTTGAACATAATAATGTATTTTTTACGCTGCAATTGAAAGGTGCCGGAAAAACGCCTTACTCCAGAACTGCAGATGGTTTGGCAGTTTTAAGGTCTTCTATAAGAGAATATTTATGTGCTGAAGCCATGCATTATTTAGGAGTTCCTACTACCCGATCGCTTTCTTTAATGTTGTCGGGCGATGAAGTTTTGCGTGATATTTTATACAACGGAAATCCTGCTTACGAAAAAGGAGCTATTGTGTGTCGTGTTGCACCCTCATTTATTCGTTTTGGAAGTTTTGAAATGCTTACAGCCCGAAATGAATTAAAAAATTTAAAAGAATTTGTAGAATATAATATTAAACATTACTTCCCTGAAATTAAAGGCGAACCAAAAGAGCAATATTTACAGTTCTTTAAAACTGTTGCTGATAAAACACGCGAAATGATTTTGCATTGGCAAAGAGTTGGTTTTGTGCACGGCGTTATGAATACTGATAATATGTCAATTCACGGAATCACGATTGATTATGGACCATACGGTTGGTTAGAAAACTACGATCCTAATTGGACTCCTAATACTACTGACAGCCAAAACAGAAGATACCGTTTTGGAAATCAGCCGCAAATTGCGCAATGGAATTTATATCAATTAGCAAATGCGCTTTATCCTTTAATTAATGAAGCAGAACCTTTAGAAAAAATATTAGAATCCTTTATTACTGATTTTGATTCAGATTATAAAACAATGTATTTAAGTAAATTAGGAATATTTACTTCAACTGAAACTGATGATAAATTAATTACCGGCCTAGAAACTATTTTGCAATTATCTGAAACTGATATGACAATCTTTTTTAGAAATTTGAGTAAAGTTAAAAAGTCAGATTCTGCTGAAAAAGCTTTTGAAACAATTCAAGAAGCTTTTTATATTCCGGAAGAAATTTCGGGAGATATTTTAAGTTCCTGGACAAAATGGTTTTCGGTTTATACGGAAAAATTAAAGCTTGAAGAACTTTCAGATGAAGATCGTGCAAAAAAAATGAATGCAATAAACCCGAAATATGTATTGAGAAATTATATGGCGCAATTAGCAATCGATGCTGCAGATCAGGAAAATTATTCATTAGTTGAAGAATTATTTCTCCTTCTGCAAAAGCCTTATGATGAACAGCCGGAATTTGAAAAATGGTTTACAAAACGACCAGATTGGGCGCGTTCTAAAGTTGGTTGTTCTATGCTTTCTTGTAGTTCTTAAAAAAAAATATATTTTTATAGCCACTATTTTTGTTGTCAGTTTGAGCGAAGTCGAGAGCGCTTTGTGTGCATTTCGACTTCGCTTAAACTGACATTTATTTTCAATAAAATTAGTTTTAACCGTTATTACTTAGACGTAATATAGTCTACGATCATATTAGCATGAATGCGTGAGTTTTCAATAAACCATTTATGCGTTTGCATTCCACCACAAACAACGCCTGCAAGAAATAAACCTTCAACATTCGTTTCCATTGTTTCAGGATTATAAGTTGGCGTTTTTAGTGCATCATCAGAAAGTTGAATTCCCATTTTTTCAAGAAAAGTCAAATCTGGTTTGTAGCCGGTTAGCGCCAAAACAAAGTCATTTTCTATAGTAACTTTTCCTTCCGGAGTTTCAATTTCTACTTCATTTTCTCCAACCTCAGTAATATTTGATTCAAAATAAGCTCTAATGCTTCCCTCTTCAATTCGGTTTTCGATATCAGGTTTTACCCAATATTTTACTCTGTTATTGATTTCGTTTTTGCGAATAACCATTGTAACATTTGCACCTTTTCTCCAGCATTCTAAGGCCGCATCTACAGAAGAATTATTTGCACCCACAACCAGAATATTTCTAAAAGCATATTCGTGTGCTTCTTTATAATAATGGCGAACTTTTGGTAATTCCTCGCCTTTTATATTCATTTCAATCGGAATATCATAAAAACCTGTGGCAATAATTACATTTTTTGATTCGTAAACGGCTTTATCAGTTGTAATTTTAAATAAGGAATTTTCTAATTTTTGAACCTGATTTACTTTTTCGAATAAATGAATCGAAAAATTAAAATAGCGGTGAATATTTCGATAATATTCTAAAGCTTCCTGACGGCCAGGTTTTGGAGCCAGACAATTAAACGGAATATCTCCAATTTCCAGCCTTTCTGCTGTAGAGAAAAAGGTCATATACAGCGGATAATTAAAGATACTATTTACAATCGCACCTTTTTCTATAATTAAATAACGTAAATTTTTCTTTTGAGCTTGAATTGCGCAGGCAAGCCCAATTGGTCCGCCTCCAACAATGATCAAATCATATTGTTCTGTCATAATTTATTCTTTTCCCCAGTCTTTAAAAGGATTTTTACTCAAGTAGGCGTTATAATAGCGTTCATCGTTGGTCACTTCTTCTCCCAGCCAAGCCGGTTTTTCAAAAGTATCTGTTTCTGATTTTAATTCAATTTCAGCCATTATTAATCCTTCATTTTCACCATAAAATTCATCTACTTCAAAAACATGATCTCCAGATTTTATTTCAAAACGTGTTTTTTCAATTTTGCCTTTTTCACAAATTTTTAGCAATTCCTGTGCTTCATCAAGCGGGATTTCATTTTCCCATTCAAAACGCGACATTCCTCCGTGGTGGCCAATTCCTTTTATCGTCAAAAAACCTCTTTCGCCTTTAATTCTAATGCGAACTGTTCTTTCAGGCAATGAACTTAAATATCCCTGAGCAATTTTATTGTGAGTAAAAGCCTGTTCTTTAAAATCATCAGATTTTACAAGAAACTTTCTTTCTATTTCGATCATTTTTTTCTCTAAATTAATTTCTATGCAAGTTACTTAATTTACTTAAAATAACGTGTAAGTCTGAGAGACAAGCTTTTAAAACTAATCTTAAATTATAAATCTGTCTTATTATGATATAAAAATAACTTACTGAGGCACAGATGAATATGTGTTTTTTATTTAAATTTGTGTAACTTTAATCTTATAATTTTATGTCTAAAAAAGCGCTCTATTTATTGGGCATTGCGGTGACGATTATTTTGGGTACTTTTTTGTATCTGAAATTTTGTTGCAATTGCTGCGTAAAAACACCCGCACCGGATTTCAAAAAGGAATCAGTTACAATAGCCCAGGATGGAAATTTTGTTCCATTTATTCTTAGTGGTTCTGGAATTGAGTATCATACAAATGATAACCTCAAGTTTCTGAAAAACAGTTCTGCATTAATTATGCCTATTAGTGACTCTGTAAGTATTGGTATTGATAAGCTTAAATCGCTTTTAATTACCAGTCCTAAACAAAAAATCACTATTATCGGTTACGCTACTTCTGATGAAACAAATACTACAAAATTTGAAAATCTTGGTCTTGCCAGGGCAAATGATGTTAAAAATTATTTTCTTTCTAAAGGATTCAATTCTGCTCAATTTGATACAAAAGGAGAAATTGTTGAAAAATGGAAAACCAGTTCAGATACATTATTAGGACTAGTTGAATATCAATTTGAAACTCTAGATACTACTGCTGTCGCACATGACGAATGGAATATTTTGAAAGAGAAAATAAATGCTGATCCATTAATTTTATATTTCAACACCAATAAATCCAGTAATGCATTGACTGATGTTGAAAAACAAAAAGTAGCTGATATTGGCAAATATGTAAAAAATGTAAAAGAAGCCACGGTGTTAGTGGTTGGACATAGCGATAATGTAGGAAATCGCGATGCTAACATTACTCTTGCCCAAAAGCGTGCAGAATTTATTAAAAATTATTTATCTAAAAATGGTATTGAAGCTTCTCGTATTAAAACAGAATCTAAAGGACCAGATGAACCAATTGAAAATAATACAACTGCCGAAGGAAAAGCAAAAAACAGAAGAACTGTAATTACAATTAATTAATAAAAATTTACTATCATGAATTTACCTTGTATCTTAATACCTATACTAGTAGGATTAATCTGTGGGATTTTGGGTTACCTTTTAGGAAAACTAAATTCTAAACGCGACAATTCTCTTGAGGAAGCGCTTAAAGCTGATTTAGACGCCTGCAAAGCAAATACAAAGAGTTTAAATGCTAAAATTTCGTCTTTAGAAGCTGATTTAGCAGCAAAAATAAAAATCGAAAATACAAATTTCGCAAGTATTCCTCCTGCATTTCTTTTTAACAGTACCTTGGCTTCTAATATTTTTGGAAGGAAAATAGTAGAAAATGACTTAAAAATTGTGGAAGGAATTGGTCCAAAAATCGAAGAACTTTATCACATGGCAGGAATTAAAAGCTGGTTAGCATTATCTGAAACTTCAATACATAAATCACAAGCTATTTTAGATGCAGCCGGTGAAAATTTTGCAATTCATAATCCTGGAACTTGGGCAAAACAAGCAGCATTGGCTTATGAGGGAAAATGGCAGGAATTGAAAGACTGGCAAGATGCTTTAGATGGAGGAAAAGAATAAATTTAAAATAGCAAAGGCTCTGTTTTTTTCTACTCAATGCCTTTGCTACTTTTATCCTTTTTACTTTTGTAACTTTAAGAAACTGGCCAAAAGCCAGTTTTTTTTATATTTTTTCAAGAAAACCCGAATCCCAATTTTTAGACAAATTATACCATAATTGTCCTTGGGAAACTTCCAGAGGACAATCAAAATTATTGGTATAAAGTGCTCCGGTACCTAAGCCCTGAGGCATTTCAGATTTTTGTAGAAAAGTCCATTGCGCAATAGCATTTAGACCAATATTACTTTCTAATGCCGATGTAATCCACCATTTAATATTATATTTATCGGCTAAAGTAATCCATTCCTGAGTTCCTCTAAAGCCTCCAATAAAACTTGGTTTAAGAATGATATATTGCGGTTTAATTTCCTGAAGTAATTTTTCTTTTTCATCTAATGAAAATATTCCAATAAGTTCTTCATCTAAAGCAATTGGAAATGGAGTAGTCTCACATAAAATTTTCATTGCTTCAATATTTCCTTTTTTAATAGGCTGTTCAATACTATGAAGCTCAAATTTATTGAGTTGATTTAATTTATCTAAAGCTTCATTTAAAGCAAAAGCACCATTAGCATCTACTCTTATTTCTATTTGTTCAGCAGAAAAATGGCTTCGGATAAATTGCAATAATTCTAATTCTTTTTGAAAATCAATTGCTCCGATTTTGAGTTTTATGCAATTAAATCCATCAGCTAATTTTTCTTCAATTTGCTTTTTCATGAAAGAAGATTCCCCCATCCAAACCAAACCATTTATTTCTATTGATTTAGTATTTTTAGTAAAATCAGATGGAAATAGCAAGTAAGGATTTTCACTTTTTAGTGATAAAAAAGCCATTTCTACACCAAATTGTATTGATGGAAATTCTCGTAATGTTTCCCAAAGTGCAGTTTCCCCCAAATGGATATTTTCACAAGTCCATTGCAGTTTTTGTTCATAATCTTCTCTATCGTCAGCACTTAAACCACGTAGGATACCGCACTCACCTATTCCTTTTTTACCATTTTCTTCGAGAACGATAAACCAGGTTTCTTTTTCGGTCATAATGCCACGAGACGTTCCTGACGGATGCTTAAACTCAAGCATGTATTTATGGTAAGTTGCTTTCATAGAATTTTTTTTTCACCATATAAATTATATAAATTCATTTAAATACTGAACTAAGTCAGGCTTAAATTTTCTTATAATTTTTATGGTGAAATATTTAATTAAAAAGATTTAAAACGCGTTCAAAATCTTTTGATGGTAATCCTGCTTTTTGGAAAAGGGTAAAGTCTTGTTTTGTTTTCTCAGTCCAGCTCAAACTATCGGTAACATTTTGAGTTTGGTATTTTTTGTAGATTGCTTTTGCTTCGCTATAATCATCGCTCACTAAATAAACATGCGCCAGATTAAGCTTAACCAGCAATTCTGTATCGTCAAGCTTTTCTCCCTCTTTTAAAGATTTAATAGCTTTCGCATATTGTTTTGTTAAAATATAGCAATAACCAATTGAGCTGTAGTCAACAGCAGTAGCCTTTCCGTCACTAATTATAGTATTTAATTTAGGAATTGCTTCATTGTATTTTTGTAATTTAATTAAAGTTGCAGCTTGCGTTCTTAAGTCGTTATATACGTTTTTAGAAATATCAGCGTCGTTATAACAAAGATTACCGAAATCTTTATAGACTTTGTTTTTTTCGATTGGCAATAATTTCTGAAACTCTGTATAACGGTATTGTTTCATGATTTTTTCTAAAATACAAACACAAAAATCATCAGAATCAGCCATTTTTTGTGCCATCGTTGATGTTTTGCACAAACTAATAATTTCGTTTTTATTATCCTGATTCCAACCACGGTTTAATTTTGTGTCTACCCAAGGCACAACTTCTAAAACAATTTTCTGGCTTAAAACCCAGTTTTTGCTGTGAAAACCAAAATAAATGGTACTTATATTTTGTCCCAAACAAGATGATTTATCTAATGATAATCGTTTAGCATCTTTACTTATAGCTTCTTCTTGTGCATAACAAGCTTTATCTGTTTTACCGTCATCAATATACTTTTTTACGTCGTCGTTTGAAGTAAAAAGTGCGTAAGTACAAGTGTCATCGCCTGAAATTTTAGACATTATAAATACTGCCCCGGCAGAACCCTGACTTATTCCGGTTGGGTCCGGAATTGCTTTTAAAACAGAAACCAGGCTATTTGCCATTTGTTGGTTTTCATCTAAAAGTGTAATTCTGTAAACGATTTCGGTTGTACCAACAGGTAAATCTTCTGTTTTTAAAGTAATTCGATCGCGGGCATAAGCAATAATTTCTTTTGTAGTTGCACGTTCTTTATCCCAATAACCGTCTTTTTGAGCGAATGTGTTATATGAAATTGTAATTAAAAAAAATAAGGCTAATCTTTTTAGATTCATATTGATTGGTGTTTTTTGCCACTAATTGCACAAATTTTCACTAATTTTTATTTGCCGCACTTATGGATTAAAAATGATTTATCTCTATTTGTATCATTTCGACGAAGTAGAAATTACATAGCGGAATATATCTGTTAATGTAATTTCTACTACGTCAGAAATGACATATATTATGCCAAGAATAATTTTTCTTATAACCTTATTTTTTCCTAGCTCCTAATTACAATTCAATCGATTCACCGATTCCTAAAAGCATTAAATCTTTTCCTTTATCAAAAAACTTACGAATAGATTCTTCGTGGTTGATTTCGATATAACCAAAAGTATCAAAATGATAGCCTAAAATTTTATCGCATTCTACAAAATCAGACGCAATAATAGCATCTTCAACATCCATTGTAAAATTATTTCCGATTGGAAGAATGGCTAAATCTAATTTTGTTCTTAGCGGAATCAGCTTCATATCAAATGTAAGTGCCGTATCGCCCGCTATGTAGATGTTTTTGTGTTCGCTTTCAATTACAAAACCTCCTGGATTTCCGCCGTAACTTCCGTCAGGAAATGAGCTTGAGTGAATTGCGTTTACGTATTTCACTGTTCCAAAATCAAACTTCCAGCTTCCTCCATGATTCATTGGGTGCGCATTAAGGCCTAATTTTGCATAGTAACTTGTAATTTCAGCATTTGAAACTATTACTGCATTTGTGCGATTTGCAATAGCTTCAACGTCAAGAACGTGATCGCCATGTGCATGCGTTAATAAAATATAATCGGCTTTTAATGTGTTTATATCAATTGCAGCAGCTTTTGGGTTTCCTGTTATAAAAGGATCAACAATAATGTTTTTTCCTCCTACTTCAATACCTAAGGAAGCGTGCCCGTAAAATGTAATTTTCATTTTTATAAATTTTAATGTTGAACTTGTTTTTATCTTCCGCCTAAGAAGAGGTTAACAATGATGTCTGAAATTAAAGAAATCATACATACTGTTAATAATATTGAAAGCAAAAATGTACTAAGTGCCAGTTTTTTTAATTCCGGATCTAACAGCTTAGGATTTTGGTTTTTATAAACGGTAATTAAATGTTTAGTTAAAGGAATAAATGCCAATAAAAACAAATACTGATCAAAATTATAATTGCTTAAAAGAGCAAAAATAACGACCAACACCATAGCAGTAATAATCAAAGTGAAATGATAAATTTTAGCTTTTTTACCTCCAATTTGAACTACAATTGTATTTTTTCCAGATTTCTTATCCGATTCTTCGTCACGCATATTGTTTAGGTTTAACACTCCTACGCTTAATAAACCGATTGAAATTGCGGGTAAAATTAAAAGAGGATCTACTTCTTTCGAATATAAAAAGTTAACGCCCAAAGTACTTACAAGCCCGAAAAATACAAATACAAATACATCTCCAAAGCCTTTATAACCGTAAGCTGAATTCCCAACAGTATAACGAATCGCAGAAGCAATTGCTGCAATTCCTAATAATAAGAAAAAGATAGAATAAACAAAATTTGTTTCTCCAAAGGCAAAATATATTAAAGTAACAGCCGCTAATAATGTTAATAAAGATGTTATTATTATGGCTTTTTTCATAGCCTGAGGAGTTATAACACCGCTTTGAATAGCACGCATTGGCCCTACTCTGTCTGCATTGTCAGTGCCTTTTACACCGTCTCCGTAGTCATTTGCAAAATTCGATAAAATCTGTAAACCAAGGGTTGTTAAAAGTGCAAAACCAAAAATTTTCCAGCTAAAAACTTCGGTTGGTGTATTGATGGTTTCTGTTGGGTTTGAGAGGGCGTAAATACTTCCCACAATAATTCCGGAAACTGATAAAGGCAATGTGCGCAATCTGGCGGCTTCAATCCAATGTTTCATTATTTTTTGTTTAGTTAATTTTTGTTTCAGGTTTCAAGTTTCAGGTTCGTAACTTGAGACCTGAAACTTGAAACTATTTTTATAACTTTTTTACGGAAGCCATTTATTTTCTCCAAAGTTTGGTTTTCTTTTTTCTAAAAAGGCATTTCTTCCTTCTTTTGCTTCTTCGGTCATGTATGCTAAACGGGTTGCTTCACCGGCAAAAACTTGTTGGCCCACCATTCCGTCATCGGTAAGATTCATGGCGAATTTTAGCATTTTTATAGAAGTAGGAGATTTTTGAAGGATTTCCTGAGCCCATTCATAAGCAGTATCTTCAAGGTCATCATGCGGAATTACGGCATTTACCATTCCCATATCCATTGCTTCCTGAGCAGAATAATTTCTTCCTAAAAAGAAAATTTCACGTGCTTTTTTCTGTCCAACCATTTTAGCCAGATAAGCAGATCCGTATCCGCCATCAAAACTGGTTACATCAGCATCTGTTTGTTTAAAAATTGCGTGTTCTTTGCTCGCTAAAGTCATGTCGCAAACAACGTGCAAACTATGTCCGCCACCTACAGCCCATCCGGGAACAACGGCAATAACCACTTTTGGCATAAAACGAATTAAACGCTGTACTTCAAGAATATTTAAACGATGCTGACCATCTTCTCCTACATAACCCTGATGTCCACGTGCATTTTGATCTCCTCCACTACAAAAAGAATATACTCCGTCTTTGGTAGAAGGACCTTCTGCAGAAAGCAAAACTACTCCTATTGACGTATCTTCCTGTGCATCGTAAAAAGCCTGGTATAATTCTGAAGTTGTTTTTGGTCGAAAAGCATTTCTGACATTAGGTCTGTTAAATGCGATTCTTGCAACTCCGTTACATTTCTTATAGGTTATATCTTCAAATTCTCTGGCAGTTATCCAATCCATTGCTATTTGTTTTGTTTTAAAAAATTATAGCGTAAAAATAAAGCATTTTTATATTTTTACCTACTCAATTTGCTTTAAGTCTTTGTGAAAATATCCTCGAATGTTAACAATTGGTATTTACCTACAAAAAATAACATTATTTAACATTTGAATTAAAAAAAAAGGAGTAATTTTACACCCTAGAAATCAATGAGATACATTTTGTTTCATTCATTTCTGATTGATTTTCTTTCACTGATTTATTAACCTAAAAAATGATTTTTTTGAGAAAATTTAAAAAATTTGTCGCTCATTTTTTTGGGGTTTTAAATACTAAAACTTTAATTGATGGGCAAATGGTTTATTCGTTTGTTGAAACTTCAAGAAAAAGATAGTAACACCTATGGTTATAGAATAGAATTGTTTATTCAATTGTCTAACAAGGATTACGATAATGGGGACTTAATAAAATTGAAGTGCTTTCTATAAATATATTATCCAACCAAATGGTTCTGCCGTGAAATTAATTTTTTGCTTTTAATATAAATGAATTATACTATTTCAAAGACATACAAAAAGGATCAAAGAAGTAATTTCTAAAATTTTTAAAGCTGTTATTTTTTTGATTGATTCGAATAATTTTATTTCTGTTTTTTTTTAATTACAATTTTTTTTAAAACTAGAATAAAAAAGGGAAAGGCTACTTGTAACGAGTAGCCTTTCCTGTTATATTGTTAAAGCAAATACCAATTAAAAAATTCCAAATTTCAACAATATAATACAAAATGCTGGAATTTGGAATTTAAATATTGGGATTTCAGGAAATTACTCTTCTTTTACAAGATAAATTCCGTCATCTTTGATCTCTATGAGTTTTTCTTTGTATAAAGCTCCAATTGCTTTTTTAAAGTTTTTTTTACTCATTTTTAATACCGTTTTAATGTCTTCCGGATGCGAATTGTCATTTAAACGTAAAAAGCCTCTGTTAGCTCTTAACTCATCTAAAATTTTCTCTGAATTTGGCTCAATACTTTGATAACCTTGCGCTTGCAAAGCAACATCTATTTTATTATCAGGTCTGATTGTTTTGATGTAACCGCGCATTCTGTCACCGGTTCTGATAGCGTCATCGTAAACTTCATCTTTATACAACAAACCTTTATGCTGCTCATTGATGATAACATTGATTCCTAATTCCGTAATATGCGAAACTATCAAATCAACTTCTTCTCCTTTTTCAACAGTAAGCTGATCGTTTTTTAAAAATTGATTGGTTTTACTTGAAGCAACCAAACGATTTGTTTTTTCATCTATATAAAGGTAAACCAGATAACGCTTTCCTTTTTCCATTGGTCGCGCCTGTTCTTTAAACGGAACCAGAATATCTTTTTCCATTCCCCAATCCATAAAAGCACCAACCTGATTAATGTAGTTTACTCTTAAAAGTGCAAATTCATTCAATAAAATATAAGGTTCAAGCGTAGTAGCAACCGGGCGTTGTTCGTGATCTAAATAAACAAAAACAATAAGCTCTTCGCCTATTTCAAATTCATTTGGAACATATTTGTTGGGTAATAATATATCGTGAATTCCTTCAGGGTCTTTTTCAGGATTTCCTAAAAATAAACCAACTTTGGTATCACGTAATATGGTAAGCGTATTGTATTTTCCTATTTCAATCATATTCTTGAGGTTCTAAGCCAATAAGTGACTAAGTTTCTTAGCTGCAAATGTACGAAGTTTGAAAATGGTAAAACGAAAAATATTCTACTTAAAATTCAACCTTACAAATGCTTCAGATATGTTTTTACATTTCTTTGTTTTTTTGATTAAATTTGAGATCCACAACTAATCGTAAACCAATGAAAAAACACACATTTTACTGCTTTATTTCTTTTTTAATATTAAGTCAAAGCGTTGTATCTCAAGTTACAGAAGATCCCGAAATAAAAAAAATGATCTCAGAAGTTAAAGCTGAAAACCTTGAAACCACCGTAAAAAAATTAGTTTCATTTGGAACAAGGCATACTTTAAGCGATACTAAAAGCAAAACAAGAGGAATTGGTGCTGCGCAACAATGGGTTAAGTCTGAATTTGACAAATATGCTTTAGAATCCGGTGGGCGATTGACTTCAAAAATTGATTATTTTACGGTTAAAGCTGATGGAAAAAGAATTTCTGCCGATAGTGAATTAGGAAATGTAATGTCAACTTTAAAAGGAACAGATCCTACCGATGATCGTGTTCTTATTATTAGCGGGCATCTTGACTCGCGTGTTACAGATGTTATGAATGTAAAATCTGATGCTCCCGGTGCTAATGACGACGGCTCTGGTGTTGCTGCCGTAATGGAACTCGCCAAAATTATGAGCAAAAGATCTTTTCCAGCTACGATTATTTTTGTTGCTGTAACTGGTGAAGAACAAGGTCTTTATGGAGCCAGACATCTTGCTGAATTTGCAAAAGCATCAAAATGGAATATTATTGCAATGCTTAATAATGATATGATTGGAAATAGTTTATCAAGCGGAACCAATTTAAGAGATAACACACAGGTTAGAATTTTTAGTGAGACAATTCCATTTTTAGAAACCGAAGATGAAGCAAAAATGCGTAAAGCTACAAATCGCGATAATGATAGTCCGTCCAGATTGCTTGCACGTTATATAAAAACTACTACTGAGGAATATGTTGATCAGTTAAAAGTCAAATTAGTGTATAGAAATGACCGTTTTTTGCGTGGTGGTGATCATACTCCGTTTAGCCAAAACGGATTTACTGCAGTTCGTTTCTGTGAAATGAATGAAAATTTTGATCATCAGCATCAGGATTTAAGGACTGAAAACAATATTAAATATGGTGATTTGGTCGAATTTATGGATTTTGATTACTTGAGAAAAAATACCTGTTCTAATTTAGCCACTCTTGCTAATTTGGCCTGGTCGCCAGAAGCGCCTGTAAATGTTGGAATTGAAGTTAAAAACCTTTCTAATTCTTCTACATTAGTATGGAGTGCGCCAGAAGGAAAAAAACAATATGGATATCAGATTTTAATGAGAGAAACCTCTTCTTCAAATTGGGAAAAAACATTTTTTGTAAATGATACAAAAGTAGAAATCCCCTATTCTAAAGACAATTACTTATTTGCAGTTCAAACAATTGATGCATTAGGGCATGCGAGTTTACCAATATTTCCCACTCCAATTAGATAATTGTTACTAAAAAAAGCGCCCAATCAGGCGCTTTTTTGGTATTATTTATAAAAACTTTCTTTTTTAAAGTGCAAAGTCAGTAAATAGTAAACTACTGCTCTGTATTTGTGTTTGTTAGATTTTCCGTATTTCTCTAAAACAGCATGAATTGCTTTATCTAATTCCGGTGCATCTTTTAGTCCTAATTTTTTGATTAGAAAATTTTTCTTTATTGTATCTAACTCAGATTGTTGGGTTGCTGCGACAGTAGACGAATCTGAATTATAAATAGCGGGCCCGCAACCGATTGTCACTTTAGTAAGTAAATCCATATCTGGGGTTACGCCACATTTTTCTTTTAAATCTTCTGCATACTTTTTAATTAATTCTTCTCTTAAACTCATAATAAATTTAATATTGGTTACTTTTTAATGTTTCCAAATATAAAAATTATATAGAAAGAATACTTTATTTTAACAATATTTAACTTACAAATTAAATCAATTCTTTAAAGTATTGTTTTAGTATTGCATCGTTTTCAATAGTTGGTGTAAAGATTTCTAATATTCCAGGCATTTCATTATTCGTATATAAATCGCTGATAGCCAATTCTAAAGTATCTAAATCAGATGCTGTGAAATAATCTATTTTGTACATCTTAGCCAAATGTTCCGCTGTTAAATGATGTGATGTTTCAAAATAAGTATTAAAAACTGGTTTCTCTTCGTGTCCGGGTAAGATCCTAAAAATTCCACCACCACCATTATTAATTAAAATAATTTTAAAGTTTTTTGGAATATAGGAATTCCACAATGCATTACTATCGTACAAAAAGCTAATATCGCCCGTAATAAAAACAGTTTGTTTCTGGTTTCCAACTGAAGCACCAATCGCTGTAGATGTACTTCCGTCGATTCCGCTGGTTCCCCTGTTGCAAAACACTTCGATTGATGGATGAATATCAATTAATTGTGCGTAACGAATTGCTGAACTGTTACTAATTTGCAATTGAGAATTAACCGGAAGAGATTCAATTACTTTCTCAAAAACTTTAAAATCTGAAAAAGAAATTTTATCTAAATATTCTTGTTTTCTTATTTCTCTTAAATGGTAAATAGCACTAATTTTAGCCGAATAATCACTCTCAACAATTATTGTTTTCGGTAATAATTCTTTAAAAAAATCATTTGGCTCCATTACAAAATGCTCTGTCAACGCATTAAATGTATCATAAGCACGTAATGTATCTATATGCCAATGATTTTGAGGTTTGTATTTTCTTAAAAATGCTTTAATTCTTTTAGAAACAATCATTCCGCCAAAAGTCACTAAAATTTCTGGCTGAAAATCCTTAAAATCAACATCTTCAAATGGTGTAATTAAAGTATCGATACTATTAATAAAATCCGGATGATGCAAGTTAGAAGTAGTTTCTGTTAAGACCACAATGGACGGATCTTTAGCAAAATGTTCTACAATTTCTGCATCGATGGCATTTGCTTCATTGACTCCAACTAAAACTAATTTTCGTTTGGCCGAATTCCAAATAGAAACAAATTCATCTGCATTTTCAATAATTTTTGTTCCGATAATTTCTTCAGAATGTGTGATTTTTGGTGCAACAGAAAGGGTATCAACAGTTTCATACAAAGGCTCTTCAAATGGAGCGTTAATATGAACCGGCCCTTTTTGAAGAATAGCGGTTTCGATTGCTTTATTGATTTTTAAATCATTTTCTACAGAAGCTTCTTCGGTTAAATTGGCATTAAAAACCGAGTGATTTTCGTAAACATTTTGCTGACGGATGGTTTGTCCGTCTCCAATATCAATTTTATTCTGAGGCCTGTCTGCCGAAATTACAATTAATGGAATCTGACTGTAAAATGCTTCGGCTACAGCCGGATAATAATTTAACAAGGCTGAACCTGATGTACAAATAATTGCTGTTGGTTGTTTGGTTTGCTGTGCAATTCCTAAAGCGAAAAATGCTGCACAACGCTCATCTGCAATGCTGTAGCATTTAAAATTGTCATTTTGTGCAAAACCTATTGTTAAGGGAGCATTTCTGGATCCCGGAGAGATAATAATATTTGTGATTCCTTTTGCTAAACAAATTTCGATAATGCTTTGTGCAAGCGGTATTTTGGGGTAAATCATTCTTATGGCGTATTACTTTTTTTAAAGAAAATCTATAGAAAAAGATTTCGTTTAGATATTACAAAGTTACAAACTTCGCATTGGATTTAACTTATAAATAGGAAGATATTAAGTGTGCTTTTAGAAAAAGGGAATATATTTGTAAAAGCAAAATTTTTCAATAAAATAAACTTCGTATGCGTTTTTTATATGTGTTCTTTCTTTGTATTTCTTTACAAACTTTAAAGTCTCAAAATCAGTTTGTTCCTGACGATACGCCATATAAAGTTGCTTTAGAAAATGCAAAAAAAGAGGGAAAACCAATTTTTGTAATGCTTTATGCTGACTGGTGCCCACATTGCAATCAGATGAAAAAAGAGGTTTTTAGCAATGCCTCTGTAATGGATTTTCTGAACAAAAAATATATCTGTGTTTGGAAAAATATTGAGAAAGAAGAAGGAATTGCTCTTAAAAATAAATTCAATACAAAAGCATTGCCTACTTTTTTGTTTTTAGATTCAAATGAAACGCTTTTATATGCTTTAAAAGGAGAATTAAAGACTCCTGAATTTATGACTGAAGCTAATAATGCCTTGAATCCGAAAATGCAATATCCTTATTTAGAGGCAGCATTTTTGGCAGATCCGAGTAACTCAGAAAAGTTTTTTGCATTATTAAATGTCTTAAAAAAAGGAAGAGAAAGAAGCGATTTATCAATTCCGACACATATATATCTTAATACACAATCTGATTCTCAATTGGTAAGCGAAACAAATTGGCGTGCCATTTCTAATGGAGTTACAGACATTAATTCGAGAGAATTTCAGTATGTTTTAAAACATCAGAAAGAATTTGCTGCCGTAGCTTCTCAAAATCGAATTGATCGTAAAATTGATAATATTATTACAGAATCGCTTCGTCCGTATGTAGATAATTTAGATACTATAAATTATTATAAACAAAGAGAAATTGTAAAAGCGGTTCGGTTACAAAAAGCAGATTCATTAGTTTTTAAATTTGATCTGACTTTAGCGGAAAGAACGGAGAAATGGGAATTTTACAAAAAAGTTACTCTGGAAGAAACTCAAAAATTAGCCTGGAATGATGCTGGTTTTCTTAAAGAAATTGGCCAGACATATTTAAAGCACATTTCAGATACCGAAAGCTTGAAAAAATCTATTTCGTGGGTAAAACATTCTTTAGAATTAAACGATTCTTATGATGGGAATTTATTGATTGCGAGACTTTACAATAAAATTAAAGACAAAAAATTAGCTTTGAAATTTGCTAAAGATGCTAAAATTATTTCGAATGAAATGAATTGGAATTCTAAAGAAGTAGATGCTTTATTGTCAGAATTAAATACAAAATAAACGGACTTAAAATGAAAGTTATCCTTAGATCAGCAACACCAGACGATTTAGAAAAAATCCTGGAGATTGTAAATTATTCTATTTTGCATACAACGGCAAATTATAATTATGAAATTCAGACTCTTGAAGTACAGACAAAATGGTTTGAAGATAAAAAAGCTAAAAACCTGCCTATTGTCGTGGCTGATTTAGATGGCGAGGTAGTGGGTTTTGGAAGTTACGGACAATTCCGTGAAAAGATTGGTTATCAATATACTGTTGAACATTCTGTTTATGTAGTCGATAATGTAATTGGTAAAGGTATTGGATCTCAATTATTGACAGAATTAATTCGATTAGCAAAAGAACAAGGACTTCACGTTATGATTGGCGCTATTGATGCAGATAATGCGGGAAGTATCGCCTTTCACGAAAAATTTGGATTTGTTGCAACAGGAACTGTTCGGGAAGTGGGTTACAAGTTTGATCACTGGCTTGATTTGGTTTTTATGCAGTTGATATTGAAGTAACTTAATTAGCACGCGGATGATACGGATTCGCTAAAGCGAAAACGCTGATTTTGTGCGGATTTTTATTTTATTAATATTTTGACCGCATTTGTGTCAGCACAAGCTTGTTAGCTCTAACTTTTTAAACGAAAAAATAAAAAAAATCCACAAACCTGAAATAATTCAAATTTGTGGATTTTTTGGTTTAGATAGTTCTAACTAGCTTTTAATCCAGTTGATAACGTCTGGTTCAGTAACTAAAGTTTTCGGTTTAATTACTTTTACCAATTCTCCTTTTTCGTTAATTAGGTATTTTTGAAAATTCCATTCTACTTCAGAATCCTGTAAACCGTTTTTAGATTTTTGTGTCAGGAATTTATATACTTCGCACATATCATCTCCTTTTACAGAAACTTTATCCATCATTGGGAAAGTTACACCGTAATTTTGTTGGCAAAAAGCACCAATTTCTTCATTTGTACCCGGTTCCTGAGAAGCAAAATTGTTAGCAGGAAAACCTACAATTACAAATCCTTTATCTTTGTATTCTTTGTAAACAGCTTCAAGATCTTTATATTGAGGCGTTAACCCGCATTTTGAAGCCGTATTTACAATTAATATCTTTTTGCCTTTTAGAGATGCAAAATCAAAAGTGTTTCCTGATAAATCTTCTACTTTATATTGATAAATCGTTTCTTTTGTCATGGCTTGATCAGTTTTAGGCATTTTTGTTTTATTGGTTTGTGCTTGGTTTTGGTAACTAAATAAAAATAGCACGCCATACGCTAGACATAATAATTTTTTCATCGTTTATATTTTTTTATAAAATTAATCAAAATCTGTTTTCTGTTTTTACTTTGTGTGCTTTATTTTTATTAAACATAAGTTAAATAAAAAAATGAAGCCTAACGTTAATCACTCGTTAGGCTTCTCCCCATACAAACAAATCAAACCATGAATTAATTCTTATATATTTTTTAGCAGTATTTTTTTACTTGCTCTTTATTTCCATTTTTAAAATTATAGTTGACGCCTTGGTTATAATGAATTATAGTATCTATTAATAAATTGCACTAATTCTCAATTTTTTTAATTGGCTTGTAATATTGTAATACTAATTTTGTTGGTGTATAATTTAGTGCTATAAATAGAAGCTTTCATCTGGAAGTCCAAGGACATCAACTATATGCTATTCTAAATCTTAATTAAATTCTGTTTATTTTTAAAACCTTCCGAAACATTTAAATCTGCATTATTTTTCACTTTTCCTTTTAGAAAATCACTGTCGCTAAAATTTGTAAGTGATAAAACACTTGTCAGACCTACAATGAGAATTTTTAAATTATTTATCTTATTATTCATCATCTTATTTTTTAATTGTTGCGATTTACTTTACGATTTTGTCTTTAAAAATTACTAAACCTTATAAGCTTCGAAAACCGGATCAATTATCATTTTTTTGAATTCTTACAAATTTGATCTGATTTGCTATTTAACTAAACATTTTATTTTATGTTATAATAGCATTTACGTAATAGGATTACTTTTGGTTTTAAAAAACGTAAAAAAAACTTATTTTTTTTCAAAACCCCTTATTTCTCTAAGGTTTAGACTGTTAAAAAAAATACTATTTTCACAAAAAAATAAATTATCTTTATCTCAGAGATCTGAAAAAAGATCTGTAAATTTTGTTTAAGCTTAAAAACCACATCTATGAGTCAAGAAGAATTATTAGTTTTAATTTACAAAAAAGACGAAAGAGCTTTTACCCATTTGTATGATATGTATTCTAAAAGTTTGTTTTCGGTCATTAATGTTTTAATAAAGAACCGTGAAGAAGCAGAAGATGTTTTGCAGGAAGTTTTTGTCAAAATCTGGAAAAACATAGATTCATATAATGAAAGTAAAGGTCGATTTTATACCTGGATCCTTAATATAGCTCGCAATACGTCGATTGACAAGTTGAGATCCAAAAATTTTAATAACAGCCAAAAAAACCTTTCTTCAGATAATTTCGTAAATCTGTTAGATGACAGTAATAAATTAACTAATAGAATTGATACAATAGGAATTCAGGAATTTGTAAAAAAGCTTAAACCGAAATGTATTGAGATTATAGATTTGTTATTTTTCAAAGGATATACCCAGCAAGAAGCTTCAGATGAATTGGCAATGCCACTGGGAACTATCAAAACCCAAAACAGAAACTGTATTAACGATTTACGTAATTATTTAAAAGTATAATGGAAGCACAAGAATATATAGAATCAGGAACTCTAGAACTATATGTTTACGGTTTATTAACCGAAACTGAAAATTTAGAAATAGCCGAGCTGGCTAAAAAGAATCCGGAAGTTGATCAGGAAATTATTGCGATCGAAAAAGCCATTGTTGCTTTATCATCAAGTTTTTCTCCGTTTCACTCCGTAGCTAATTTCGAGAAAATAAAAGCCCGTTTAGAGCTTAAACATGGCAAAGTTGTCGAGTTGAAACCGGCATCAAACTGGTCTCAATATGTGGGCTGGGCAGCTTCTGTTGTATTACTTCTAGGACTTGGATACCAAACCTTGGAGTTAACAAAAACAAAAGAGGCGATTGCGACAGTTGGTACTGAAAAAAATAAAATTCAAAGAGATTTTGCTTATTTAGACCAACAAAATAAAGAAACTGAAAAAAACTTAACCATCGTTAGAGACATCAAAAATACTGGTGTAACACTTGGCGGTCAGACGGTTTCTCCTACTTCATTTGCAAAAGTATATTGGAATAAAGAAACCAAAACTACTTATATAGATGCTGCAGGTTTACCAAAACCACCAAAAGGAATGGTTTATCAGGTTTGGGCTTTAAAACTTAGTCCGGTTCTTACGCCAACAAGTATTGGTTTATTGAGCGACTTTGAAGAAAATGACCAAAAGATATTCTCTGTGGAGCAAACAGATTCTGCTGAAGCTTTTGGAATTACACTAGAGCCGGCAGGAGGAAGTTTAACTCCTACTATGGAACAACTTTATACTTTAGGAAAAGTCTAAAGATCAAATTGTTATAAAATTAAAACGCATATTAATTTATTTTAATATGCGTTTTTTTATTATTTTTAAATCAGAAAAATATCAATAACCGAAATCAATATGAATGGAGCTTTGCTTTTAAGAATTGCAACAGCAATTATACTTCTCTCCCATTCTGTTATCGGAATTTTTAATAATGGAATAAATGATTTTGGAAATCTATATTTAAATCAGATTGGGTTTGCTCCTTTTGGCGTTTTACTGGCTTGGTCTATTAAATTATCTCATATTGCTGCTGCTGTACTTTTATTACTTAATAAGTATGTAAAGCTTGCCGGATTTGTAACCATTTTTGTTTTGCTTATGGGAATTATTCTGGTTCATTTTCAGGAAGGCTGGTTTTGTTGTTGGCGGAGGAAGAAATGGTGTTGAATATAACTTTTTATTGATTTGCGTTTTATTGGCAATTATGTATCCGAATGGTTTGAAGAAAACAGAATGATTTTATAATTCAAAAACAAGTTAAAAATGGAAATAATCTGCAAAAACTGCCAGCATATTTACAAAGGTCACTATTGTAATAATTGTGGACAACCTGCGGAAACCCATAAAATAAACTGGCATTTTTTATGGCACGATATCCAGCACGGATTATTGCATTTCGATGAGGGAATTTTATATTCTGTAATGCAATTATACACAAGGCCGGGAAATTCTATTAGAGAATTTATTGAAGGAAAACGTGTCAGGCATTTTAAACCATTGTCTTTGGTTGTGGTTTTGGCGACACTTTATGGCGTTTTGTACCATTATTTTCATATTAATGTAATACAAGCAACTTCCACAGATCCTAAAGTAGATTATTTAAAATTTAACGAATGGATGGCAACTCATTTTTCGTGGGTAACTATTGCAACTATTCCTATCTTTACGCTGGGAACCTATATATGTTTTCGAAATCAAGGTTACAACTTTATAGAATACTTCATTCTAAATACCTTCAAAGCTTCACAAAAACTCTGCGCCCATATTATCACTTTTCCATTGCTTTATATTTTCAATAATACACCACATATTAAAAAAATAACAATTCTTATTTACAGCATTGATCTGATCTTAATCTTTTGGACAAATATTCAGTTTTTCAATAAAATATCTAAAACAAAGGCTTTCTTTTTAACCTTGCTGAGTCATATTATATTTTTAATATGCTTTATTACGTTATTGGTAATTATTTTTATAGTAAAGGCGGGATTTAATTAATATGACTGTCCGCTTAGCGGACTAATGCCCAATAAAGGACGCAGATGACACGGATTAGACTGATTTTCGTTGCTATTAATATAAAAATCCGTTTTTTATTGGTTTAAATCCGTGTCATCCATGTGCCATTCTCAAAATTGGTACAAGTAACGGATAGTTCTTTATTATACCTCATTTGTGTGTCATTTCTCTAAAGTATACAAAGAAATGTTTATAATAAAAAAGGTTCAACTAAGTTGAACCTTTTTTATGAAAATTAATTATTTTTTGCTTTTATAATATTTGCGATATTTTGGATATGTTATAGCTGCAATTACTGAAATAGTTCCTAGTGAATAATAAACCCAGCTTAATGAATGCGCTTCTCCGCTTGCGTAAGAATGCAAACCAACCAAATGGAAATTTACTCCATAATAGGTAAACAAAATAGATACAAAGGCATACATACTCATTACGTTGAAAAACCATTTACTACGAAGAGATGGTACAAAACGAGCGTGAATTACGAATGCATAAACCATGATTGAAATTAATGCCCAGGTTTCTTTTGGGTCCCATCCCCAGTAACGTCCCCAGCTTTCGTTGGCCCATTGCCCTCCAAGAAAGTTTCCTATTGTTAGCATAATCAAACCAATGGTCAAAGCCATTTCGTTTATATAGGTGATTTCTTTGATATTTAATTCCATTTTGGCTTTGTTTTTCTCATTGGTAAAGAAAATCAATATCAGGGCTACAAAACCTAAAATCATTCCAAGTGCAGTCGGCCCGTAACTTGCCACAATAACAGCAACGTGAATCATTAACCAGTATGAATTAAGAACCGGTTGTAAATTGGCAATTTCAGGATCAATCCAGTTGGCGTTTGATGCCATGAAAATCATCGCCGTCACAAACGCTGCAGATGCCACAGTAAGTTTCGATTTTCTATCAAAAGCCAATCCGAAGAACATGGTTGACCAAGCTACATAAACAATGGCTTCATAAGCATTACTCCAAGGCGCGTGACCAGAAATATACCAACGACCAATTAATGCGATTGTGTGAAGTGCAAAGATTAACCCAATCAATATATGAAAACCATTTACAGTGATCCTTAACCATTTTTTATCGAAAAAGATACTCAAAAGTGTAAAAATCAACATAAAGATTCCTGAAAGAGAATACCAGTAAAACATTTTAGGCAAAATATTATACTTGTTATACGCAATTTCAAGATCAATTTTTTGTTCGCTCGGGCGTACTTTACTTCCAAATTTCTTCTGGAAACCGTTAATACTTTCTACCAATTGATCAGCTGTATTAAAGTTTTTTGAAATTGAGCCGTTATTTAAAGCACTGAAATACATTGGTAAAATTTGTTTTACATATGTAGAATCCATGCCTTTTAGTCCAGCATTTTGTAATTCTAAGTAAGAAATCCATTTATTGTTGGGATCATTAGGAATCGGAAATATTCTTAAAATACTTCCGCTTAATGCCGACTCCATTAAATTTACTTTTTTATCAGTTTCAATAAAATCTTTCTCAAAACTATTTGGATTGGCTGCTTTATAAGCTGCATCTAAATATGGAGAAAGTTTATAGTTTCCGTTTTCGTCAAAAAACTTTACAAACGGAGCTAATTTTGCTTTTCTGTCAATACCAATAATTTTACGAATACTGTCATCTTTTGTGTTGATGTAGATAAGTGGAACCTGTATCCAAACCTGAGCATATTGCGTCATAGATAAGAATACCTGATCAGAATTCATTCCATTATAAGTATCGCTTTGACTCACTTTTCTCAACAATTCAGATGAAAAAGTATTAATAGGCTTCATTCTTCCTCCCGCATCCTGAATAATTAAACGACCAAATTTAGCGGCGTGGGCTTCAGGAGCTTTATAAATAGATAATAATGAATCTAATTGTTTTTGACTAGGCGGAGCGGTAACATGATTCGCATGATCATTAGGATCTGCAGTATGATTATGATCGTGTCCGGGTGTGTGAACGTGAGGAGCCTGCGCAAAACCATTCAAACCAATCATTAAAACCAAAATCGTAATTAGTTTTTCTTTTTTCTTTTTAACACCTTCTAATTTGCGTTTTAAATCGGCAAAACGAGAATGTTTCGTAAACATAATAGCCATTAAACCAAAGAATAACATAAAATATCCTAAATAAGTAATTGAAGTTCCCCAGAAATCATGGTTTACAGACAATACAGTTCCTTTTTCATCCGGATCAAATGATGATTGGAAAAAACGGTATCCTTTATGGTCTAAAACGTGGTTCATATAAATATCTGCATCAAAAGTTTCAGTTGAATCCTGAACTGTTACTTTGCTTTCAAAAGCCGAATAACTTTTTTCTGTCCCAGGATATTTTGTGGCTATAAAATCGTTCAATTTAATTTTGAAAGGCAAAACATAAGCTTTACTTCCGTAAAATAATGAATATTCAATTTTACCAATTTTAACGGTTTGAGGCTCTCCTACACTTCCTTTAGAACCTAAAAGGCGTACTTCTTTTTCCTGGCCTTCAGCTTTAACCTTAACAATTAGAGCATCAGAATGCGATTTAGCCTTAAAATCATTATTCGATTCATAATCAACAATTCCCTTTACAGCAGGATCCGGAAAAACAATTCGGATATCACCAATACTATATAGTGAACGCATCATTAATGGCTGAACATTATCTTTCGTTACATCGCCTTCTAACTTATCTGCCATTCGCATAAACTTTCCTTCAAAAGGAGTCTGAATAGTATATTTTTCGCCTTTTGTATTAATGTTGATAGCTCCGGCTGTTGGTTTATTCAAAGCAAATAAAACGTTGTGAATGTTCTGAACTTCTCCTTCTTTCAGGAAATGTTCCTCACGTCCGCCCGCTCCTGCTTCGACTAATTTCAGGTATAAAGTTCCATTAGCGCTTGGTTTTATGGTTTCCTTCGCTCCCATAATATAGTTTACGTAACTCACTTCAAAAGGAGTTTCATCAAACTTTCCTGAAACAGAAAAGTCATTATTGGTAACTTGCGAAAGTAAAAGGCTTTTCTCAAAAACCCTGCGTTTCATTTCGCCTTTATATTCTCCATCTGCAAAAATGGTTATGAATGTTTTGTCTGAATAAATTTGGTTTTCTGCTGCACCTTCGCGGATTGGCATCATTCCTTCATAACTAATATATCGTGTAATAAAAGCTCCTAAAAGGATAAAAACAAAAGCAATATGAAGTAAAAAAGTAGCCCATTTTTCTTTTTTAAGCAATTGATAACGCTTAATATTTCCGAAGAAATTGAGCATAAAAACGGCCATTATAGCCTCAAACCACCAAGTATTGTAAATTAAAATTCTGGCTGTGTCAGTATTGTACTTACTTTCGATAAAAGTTCCAACACCCATTGCGATTGCAAATGTTAAAAAAAGAACGGCCATTAATCGTGTAGAAAACAAAAAAGAGAATATTTTTTTATCCATTTTTGAGGAATTACATTGTATAAAAGTGCCACAAAAGTACTTAAAAATGTTGAGTTCCAATATTTGTGATTTGTTAATTAAAACCAAAAAACAATATATAGCAGTGTACAAATCTGTTAAATAGTAAGTTATTTTTTACAGTTAAATAGTAGTAAACAATTTCTTTTATAATTGATATTTTTTATTAGATTTGTGTAATCGATTACATTATTAATTTGTCTTTTATAAAAGGTATATTTTAAATATCCTCAAAAATGTGTAATCAGAATAAGAATTATATCTATTAATAACCACCTCATAAAATTACTAACATGAAAATTAAACCAAATAAGCTATTATGGATTCCTTTGATAATTTTATTGGTAAATTGTCCAAAAAGTATAGCTCAAAACTCTAAGTCAACTGAAACTTATAAAAATATAGAATTCAAAATGGCTAAAGTTCAAGAGCCAGTAATTCCTAAAAATACGGTAAACCTAATAGATTTTGGAGCCATAAATGGTGGATATGTTTTAAACACAAAGGCTTTCGCCGATGCCATTGAAGCTGTTTCTAAAAAAGGTGGAGGAAAAGTTATTATTCCGCCCGGAATATGGCTGACCGGGCCAATTATTTTGAAAAGCAACATTGAATTATACGCTTCAACCGGAGCATTAATTAAATTTTCTCCTGACAAAAGTTTGTATCCTATTATAGAAACGAGTTTTGAAGGATTGAATACATGGCGCTGCATCTCTCCTATTTACGGTAAAAATCTGGAAAATATAGCTTTTACCGGAAATGGAGTTTGGGATGGTTCTGGTGAAGTTTGGAGACAAGTCAAAAAAAGTAAACTAACAGAAAGTCAATGGAAAAAATTTGTCGCTTCCGGAGGTGTTTTAAATGAGAAAAAAGACAGTTGGTATCCATCTGAAACCTTTATGAAAGCTGCTGTTGGCGCAGATCAAAACGTACGCCTTGATTTAAAAACGAAAGAAGAATTTGAGGCGATTCATGATTTTCTACGTCCGGTTTTGGTAAGTATTCAAAATAGTAAAAGAGTGCTTTTTGACGGACCGGTTTTTCAGAATTCTCCAGCCTGGAATATTCATCCTTTAATGGTTGAAGATTTGATTGTGCGCAATGTAACCGTTCGAAATCCGTGGTATTCTCAAAACGGAGACGGTCTTGACGTAGAATCTTGTAAAAATGTGGTCATAGAAAACTCCAGTTTTGATGTTGGTGACGATGCTATTTGCATTAAATCCGGAAAAGATAAAGACGGCCGTGATCGCGGTGTCCCTTGTGAAAATATTATCGTGAAAAATAATATTGTTTACCACGGTCACGGTGGCGTAACGGTTGGTAGCGAAATGTCCGGCGGCGTAAAAAACCTGCATGTATCCAACTGTACTTTTATGGGAACCGATGTGGGTTTACGTTTTAAAAGCACACGCGGACGTGGCGGAATTGTTGAGAATATCTTTATTTCAGATATTTTTATGACGAATATTCCATCTCAGGCCATTTCTTTTGATCTTTATTATGGAGGAAAATCTATTGCCGAAACTTTGGCTGAAGGCGGAAATAAAGTCAGCACAAAAGCAGTACCCGTAAACGAAGAAACGCCTCAATTCAGGAATATTTCCATTAAAAATATTACCATTGCCGGAGCTTATCAGGCAGTATTTTTACAAGGTTTGCCGGAAATGAATCTTGAAAATATCGAAATTTCTAATATTATAGCTAAAGCAGAAAAAGGTTTTTCGATTATTGACGCTAACGGAATCAAAATTAATAATGCAAAATTAGACATCGAAAACCCCACTGTTTTTGAAATCTATAATGGTAAAAATTTGTCGTTAAAAAATGTTGATTTTAATTCGACTTCTTCAAAAGCAGTTACAATTGATGGTGCTGCAAGTGCAAACATTGAATTGGTTGCGGATAAAAAATCTAATTATTCTAAAAAGACAACTGTTTCTGAAACAGTTTCTAAAGGAGCTGTAAAATTTTAAATAACTCAAATATCGAGAACATTGTAAAGACGCGCTTCTGTGCGTCTTTACATTTAAAAAATAATGCTAATTTTGCGTTATGATTCGAATAACATTAATTGGTTCTGGAAATGTTGCGCAACATTTAATAAAAGCTTTTACAAAAAGTGCGGTTATTGAAATTGTACAGGTATTTTCGAGAAAAAAAGAAAACGTTGCTCACCTACTCGATTCTGATAAAATTACAAATGATTTTTCTGATTTAAAAGAAGCCGATTTATATATCATAGCTGTTTCAGATAATGCTATTTCATACGTTTCTAGGCAATTACCTTTTCAAAATAAGCTAGTGGTTCATACTTCAGGAACAGCTTCAATAGATACTTTAGATGTTAAAAACAAAAGAGGCGTTTTTTATCCGTTACAAACTTTTTCTAAAGATAAAGCGGTAGATTTCTCTGTAATTCCGATATGTTTAGAAGGTGAAAATCAAGCTGATTATGCTATTTTGGAAACTGTTGCTAAAAATATTTCTAATGCCATTTATTCTATCAGTTCTGAACAGCGAAAAGCGTTGCATGTTGCCGCTGTCTTTGTAAATAATTTCACCAATCATTTATACCAAATTGGTCAGGAAATTTGTGAAGAACATAAGGTTCCCTTTGAAGTTTTAAAACCTTTAATTCAGGAAACCGCCGAAAAAATAAATACTTTAAATCCAATTGAGGCACAAACGGGGCCTGCCAAGCGTGGCGATTCGATAACAATCGACGCACATTTGGAATATTTATCAAAAGAAAATCAAAAAAATATCTATAAACTCATAACACAATCTATTCAAGATGATAGAAAAACACTTTAAAGAAATAATGAACGACATTACAACATTTGTTTTTGATGTTGATGGCGTACTTACAGACAGTTCCGTTTTTGTAACCAATGAAGGAGAAATGCTTCGTACAATGAATATTCGTGATGGTTATGCGATGAAGGCAGCGGTTGAAAGCGGCTATAATGTTTGTATTATTTCTGGCGGAAGCAACGAAGGTGTTCGTGTTAGACTTCGTAATTTAGGGATCAAAGACATTCATTTAGGAACTCCTGATAAAGTTAAAACTTTTAAAGAATACACTGATCTTTATAACATAAAACCAGAACAAGTTTTATATATGGGAGACGATATTCCTGATTTTCATGTAATGAAATTAGTAGGTTTACCAACATGTCCGCAAGATGCAAGCCCGGAAATTAAAAATATTTGCCGTTATGTTTCACATGTAAAAGGCGGAAGAGGCGCCGCACGCGATGTAATCGAACAAGTCATGAAAGTGCAGGGAAAATGGATGGAGTATTTTAATGGGCAACACGATTAGATTATTTTAGATTGTTGATTTTAGATTTTAGATTAAACTCAAACTAAAAAAACTTTGTTCCTTTGAACCTTTGCCTCTTTGAACCTTTTAAAAACCTCAGAACCTTAAAAAAAAATGAAATTTTTAAAACTAATTCGATATAAAAATTTACTAATGCTTGCTTTTATGCAGCTTTTATTTCGTTATGCTTTTTTAAAACAGCAGGATATTCCTTTGTCTTTGGCCGATTGGCAATATGGCTTGTTGGTTTTAAGTACTGTTTTGCTGGCCGCTGCGGGATATGTAATTAATAATGTTCTGGATGTTGCCACAGATAGTATTAATAAGCCAGAAGATGTTATTATTGGTAAAGGAATTTCAGAAACTGCTGCTTATAATATTTATATCGGTTTAAATATTACCGGTGTTGCCATTGGTTGTTATTTATCTAATGTAATAATGAGGCCTGGCTTTGCTGTTATATTTATACTGATTGCTTCTGTACTTTATTTTTATTCGACATCGCTAAAACAAATTATGCTTTTAGGCAATTTTGTTGTGGCTGCAATATTATCTTTTAGTGTAATCATTATTGGTGTCTTTGATCTTTTTCCGGCTACAAATGGTGAAAATCAAGCACAAATGGCCAGTATGTTTTCTATTTTACTAGATTATGCATTATTTGCTTTTATGATTAATTTTATTCGCGAAATTGTAAAAGATATTGAAGATGTAAATGGCGATTACAATCAGGGAATGAATACATTACCTATTGCAATTGGCAAAAGCAGAGCTTCAAAAATTGTTATTGGTTTAGCTATTATTCCGTTTATTTGTTGTCTGCTTTATATCAACAAATACTTTGTCGAAAACAGTCTTTTTATTGTTACTTTTTATGCTTTTGCTTTTGTTTTAGCGCCACTTTTATATTTTATCGTAAAAATATTTAGTGCAAAATCACAAAAGGATTTTCATCATTTAAGCACCATTTTAAAGTTGATTTTACTTTTCGGAATTTTATCAATTTTGGTTATCACTCTAAATATCAAATACAATGCTTAAAGAAAAATTAAAAAAATATACTTTAATTCTCGCTTCGGGTTCTCCGCGCAGGCAACAATTTTTTAAGGATTTAGATCTTGATTTCGAAATTAGAATAAAAGATGTAGAAGAAATTTATCCTTCGGAATTAAAAGCCGTTGAAATCACTAATTTTTTAGCCGAGTTGAAAGCAGCCGCTTTTGAAGGAAAACTAAAACCAAACGAAATTTTAGTTACAAGCGATACGATTGTATGGCATCAGAATAAGGCATTGGGAAAACCTAAAAGTGCCGAAGAAGCTTTTGAAATGATCAAATCTATGTCGAATACAACGCATGAAGTTATTACGTCGGTTTGTTTTAAAACAGACTCTGCTTCTACCCTGTTGCACGATATTACAAAAGTAACTTTCAATGATTTATCTGATGAAGCCATTTTGTATTATATCGAAAATTATAAACCTTATGATAAAGCCGGTGCTTATGGTATTCAGGAATGGTTTGGTTTTATGGCAGTTGCAAAAGTAGAAGGTTCTTACACAAATGTTATGGGACTTCCAACAGCTAAAGTCTACGAATATTTAAGTAATTTAGTATAAAAAAATATCTATGTTTTCTTTTAAAGAATATAGCCAGGAAATATTGGCAACAGGAATTATAATTTTCGCATTAGTGGCGCTACGCGTAATTATTTCTAAATTAATTCGCCGTTATGCCAAAACAAGCCAATTATTAGAACATCGTACTAATTTGGTAATCAAATATATTCATTTATTAATGAATGTGCTGGTCGTTATTAGTTTGGTTGTAATCTGGGGTGTTAATACTGATGATATTTTTATAACTGTTTCCTCAATTGCAACCGTAATTGGAGTGGCATTTTTTGCGCAATGGTCTATTTTGAGCAACATCACTTCCGGAATGATTTTATTTTTTTCGTTCCCTTTTAGAATTGGCGATACGATTAAAATTCATGATAAAGATTTTCCTATCGAGGCAGAAATCGAAGATATCAGTGCCTTTCATGTCAATTTAAGGACAAAACAAGGCGAAAGAATTATTTTTCCGAATAATTTACTGTTGCAAAAAGGTATTTCGATAATGCCAACTCATTATGAAGAGAAAGAATTTTTTGATTAAAATTTGAATGGGAATTTTGTAAAGTAATTCAAAAAACGTACAACATTACTTATAGAATAAAATGGGAATTTTGTTTTAGAACTTATCTAATTCTAAACCTAATTCACCACCAAAATGATTCGTACAGTACAATTGCCTTTTTATGCTAAACTTTCGCTCATTCTTGTCAGTTTAATTTGTTTCGCTGTTATATTTTGTATGGGAAAAGATATCATTACACCTGTTTTGATGGCTTTTTTATTCGCGGTTTTACTGCTTCCAATTTTTACATTTTTAAACATAAAGCTTAAATTTCCCAGACATCTTGCTGCGATTATTTGTGTTCTTATATTTGCCGCATTTATTGTCGGAATATTAGTTTTTATTTCCTATCAGGTTAAAGATATTGCTAACGATTTTGATACCATAAAGAAAAATACCAATGTTTTTATCACGGAAATACACAAGTTTGTAAAAGATAATTTTCATGTAAGTATTGGCGAACAAAAAAAATACCTTGATACGGTTACCAAAGATTCTGTTAAAAATGGAGGTGTCGTTACTTTAGGTTCAGCATTATTGTCTATAACAGATCTTTTAATAGATTGTACTATTATTCCAATATATACCTTTTTGTTCCTGCTTTACAAAGACCATTTTATTCTTTTTCTTGCAAAATTGGTTAACAAAGAAGATCATTCTTCATTAAAAAATATTTTGGCACAAATACGAGTTTCCATAAATAATTACATCGTTAGTTTATTATTCGAAATGATTATTGTTTCTATCCTGACCGGTTTAGGACTTTGGATTGTTGGTGTAAAATATTTTATTCTGTTAGGTTTAATAACCGGAATTTTAAATCTAATACCGTACATAGGTATTACAGTTGCAGGAGTTATAACTCTTTTAGCTACTTTATCAGGTACTCCGGACACATCAATATTTATAAGCATATTACTTGTAAATGTTGTAGTTCAATTAATTGACAATAATCTACTCGTTCCTTTAATTATTAATTCTAAAGTAGAAATAAATGCTTTTGTATCTATAATAGGAATTATTATTGGCGGTGCAGCAGCAGGAATTTCGGGTATGTTTTTAGCGATTCCGTTATTGGCGATTTTAAAAATCATTTTTGAAAGAATAGAATCATTAGAACCATGGGGTTATCTGATGGGCAATCATATGCCTAAAAAGTTTACATGGAGAATACGAAAAGTGAAAGTTGAAAATTAATAATTAACAGAGTCTTTAGAAAATATGAGCGTTATTTGGCTTATATTCATATAAAAAACATCTTATAAAAGCCTAAATATATCTAATGCTTCGAAAATTAAAAATATTATTTTCTATAACACTTTGCTTTTTTTTACAAAGCATTTGTGCGCAGACAGATAAAACTAAAAACGAGCCAAAAAAAGACAGTGCGGCAGTTTATAAACAAATTCAGAATTATTCTAAAAAACATAAATTTACCAAAACTCTGCACAAATTACTTTTTAGAGCTAATAAACCCAAAAGAGAAGAAGATCAAATTCTGGAAAAAAAGATCAAAAATTACGATGGTAAAATTATTCGTAAAATAAATGTAATAACATTGGACCCATTTGGGCAATCAATTGTAGATACTACTGTTCAGCCTAAAAACTGGGGAGAAAGAACAGGAAATAAACTGCATTTAAAAACCAAAAAAATAGCCATATACAATTTATTGCTTTTTAGACGAAATAGTGTTTATGATTCTTATAAAATACAAGAATCGGAGCGTTTGATACGTTCTCAAAGATATGTTTCGGCCGTAAAAATTACAAATGAACTTGTTAGCAAAGCATCAGATTCTGTAGATGTTACGATTCGGGTTTTAGATTCCTGGAGTACAATTCCAAGGTTTTCAATATCCGGCAGCAGGATTGCTGTGGGATTTAAGGAAAAAGATTTCTTTGGTTCCGGGCAACAACTTGAATACAGATTTACCAATAGGTTTGACGATGGGCAAAATGGAAATGACGTAACTTACACAGTACCAAATATCAAAAACACTTATATAAGCGCCGTATTTAAGTACAATATGGACTTAGATAATAATTATAGTAAAAGCGTTGATTTTGAGCGTGCTTTTTATTCTCCGTTAACCAAATGGGCCGGTGGAATTTTAATTGGACAAAATTTTAGAAAAGATTCTCTTCAGGCTCCTAAACCTGACACAACTTACGCTTTTCAGCCTTTTAAAAATAATGTTCAGGATTTATGGGTTGGTAAAGCTTCAAAGGTTTTTGAAGACGACACTAACGGAATAACAAATTTAATTGTTTCTGCTCGTTTTTTGAATATAGATTATACAGAAATGCCATCAGAAGTATATGATCCGACGCATTTTTATTCGGATGAAAAATTAATTTTAAGCGGAATCGGAATCAATACACGAAAATTCGTCAAGGACAGCTATATTTTTAGAAATGGGGTTACAGAAGATGTCCCCATAGGTAGAATTTATGGTATAACACTTGGTTATCAATACAAAAATAAATATTGGAGGCCTTATGTTGGTGCTCAGTTTTCTTTTGGAAATTATTATGACTGGGGATTTTTAAGTACCAATTTTGAAGTTGGAACTTTTTTTCATCAATCAAATACCTATCAGACTTCTTATTTATTTGAATCGAATTATTTCACAAAATTATTTAGCATCGGTAATTGGAAATTAAGACAATTCGTTAATCCTAAATTGGTTTTGGGTGCAAACCGGGAAGAAATTATAGGAGATCAGCTTAATTTAAATAATCAAAACGGTTTGCAGGGTTTTAATACTGCTTTGTATGGAACAAATAAACTGCTTTTGTCTTTGCAAACCCAAACTTATGCTCCACACGCAATTGGAGGATTTCGTCTGAATCCGTTTTTTAATTACACCGTAGCATTATTAGGAAGGCCAAATGATGCTATGTTCAATAACAAAGCTTATCATAAAGTTACCCTTGGCTTATTAATAAGTAATGATTATTTGGTTTTCAGTTCGTTTCAATTATCCATGTCATACTATCCAAGTATTCCTTTCCAGGGAGATAATGCCTTTAAAACCAATACTTTTGAAACTACTGATTTTGGTTTACAAAACTTTGAGCTGGCAAAACCAAGAACTGTTGAGTATCGATAACCTGAAAAAAAATAGAAAATTATTTTAATTTTTAAAATATTCATAACTTATTAAAGATCAATTTATACCGAATATATTAGCAAATTAATATCGACCAATTACGTCTTTTATTCGTCGAAATACATTCATTTTTCATTTTTGGCACAGTATATGAATATCGTTAAGTAACATTATGATTAACATTAAAACTAAAAAAAATGAAAACACTAAAAATAGCAATCGCAGGATTATTTCTTTTGGTTGCAAATGCCACACAAGCCCAGGTATCAGTAAGCGTTAATATAGGAACACCTCCAGCTTGGGGACCATCAGGATATTCTGAAATGGAATATTATTATTTGCCGGATGTAGAAGCATATTATGATGTTAGAGCTTCACAATTTATTTATTTTGGAGGCGGAAGATGGGTTAGAGCAAGTCGTTTGCCAAGACAATACCGTAACTATGATTTATACAATGGTTATAAAGTAGTTTTGAATGATTATCATGGAAGAACTCCTTATACTTACTTTGACAGACACAGAGTAACTTATTATAAAGGATACCATGGTGCGCCACAAAGACCATACAGACCAAGACCGGTTTATGGTTACAACAATCGTCCTGTGCACAGAGATAACAGAAATCATGATAAACATGATAGACACGATAATAGACACGATAAACGTGACAGACATGATGATAGACACGACAGACACGACCACGATGATCATCATGGTGGAAGAAGATAATACTAAATCATCAATTTTTCAAGATAAGAGAGTATCATAATATATGATACTCTCTTTTTTTATTTTATTTTTTTTATAATTTAGTTAAAACGTTGAATTTTTTGCACAAATAACGTAACAATATGATTTTGAGCGAATTATTAACAAATTCAGTCTTATTTTAATACAATTAAAACATATATTTGCACCGAATTTAAAAAACCACAAAAAATTTATGAAAAAGAATATCTATTTATTTTCATTTTTAGCTACTTTACTTTTTGTATGTTGCGACAACAACGATGATAATTCAAATGATAATCAGTCGATTGATAACATTAAAATCAATAACGATTTAACCGAATTAAATAAAAGACTTGATTTTACCAATTCTGGGGTAATTTCAATAGAAAATAATACTGCAACAGGAAAATCTGCTGTTGCAAATGCTTCTACTACTCTTCCATTAGTACAAATTGGAGAAATAAACCCACCTGTTGATAGTCAAGGCAGAACATTACAAGCAAGTCATGTTGCTGTAAACGGAAATTATGCTTATGTATCGTATATCATGAGAGGCGATGCTTATTCCGGAGCAATTGATGTTATTGATGTTTCAGATCCATATAAACCAAAATTAGTTACATCGGCTTTAATTGCTAATACTGATATTACTTCACTTACTTACGCTAATGGCAATTTAATTATTGGAGGAGCAACAGATATTGACAAACTTAAATCTGTAACAAATCCTGCGATTGTAATTAATATGCAATTGAGTTCAGGTTTACTTACAGATAAATATACAACGAACTATTTAGAAAGCAGAGTTACAACTGATGTGGCTGCAAATTCGTCTTCTTACTTTGCTGTAACAGGAGATAACGGAAGTTTATTTAAATTGAACAGCACATCAAAAGCAGTAGAAGGAAAAACTGCTTTGGCAGATTTGCGTTCTATAGCCCTAAGTGGTGATAAAATTGTAACCTTAAGCGGAACAAAAGGAGTTAATATTTATAATGCATCGACACTAGCTTTGCAAAAAAGCTTTACGGTAGCGACTGATGTAAGCGGTGCCAAAAGAACGATGGATTTTGATGAAACAAGAGTTTTAGTATCTGAAGGATATAATGGTCTTGGCGTTTACGATATCAATAGCGGATCAAAATTACAAACTATCGCGATACAAATTCCAGGAGAAGATAATGTTACCAATGCTGTTTCTGTAAACGATGGTTATGCATTTGTTGCCAATGGTGCAGCAGGATTAAATGTTTTTAAAACAGGTACTCAACTTAATTTACTTGGTACTTTAGGAATTTCAGGTTCTTCAAACTATGTAAAATCAAGCGGGGATTATATATATGTTGCCAGCGGAAAAGGTGGTTTGAAAATCATCAAGATGGAAAAACCAAATACTACTTTTGCGAGCTGTGCTTTATTTGGAATTTACAACCAAGGTCCTAATTTGATTTTAAATTCGAATGAAATAAAATCATATTCTGGTGCAACAGCAATTAATTCAGCTATCGTAAATTCTGGTGCAGTTTTAACGCATTGTGGTTCTATATCTGTTTTAAATGGTTTAACATTAAACAGCGGTTCTACTTTTAATATGAGAGGAACTTTGGCACAAGGTAAATATTTGCCTTTAAGCTCAACAGAACTAATTATAAACAGCAATGCATTACTTCAAATTGAAGGTTCGGTTGTTATCTGGGGAGATTTAAGATTAAACAGCGGTGCTAAAATTAATTTCATTGGTAACGATTCATCTATAACAATCTACGGAAAAGTTATAAAAAATAGTAATGTTACAATCACAGGAACTTACAAAGACACAGAAAACAAATTAAAATAATAAAAACTGCGTAAGCAGTTAAACATTATAAATAGAAAGCTGTCAGAACTAATCTGGCAGCTTTTTTTGTTTTCTATTAAAAAATAAATGATTTATTGAGCATTAACATTTCATTTAAATACTGTTCCGTAAAATAATTAGTATTTTTGAAGCTATTTCAAAAAACAATCAAATCATACCATGCGAAAAATACAGGTTCAATTACTTCTTTTATTTTTTATAGGTTTTCAAATCTCATTTGCACAACAGCCACAAAAACCAAGTTCAGTAGAAATTTATAATCAAATCAAAAAATTAAACTTTTTAGGTTCTGTACTATATATCGCTGCACATCCTGATGACGAAAATACTCGTTTAATAACCTATATGGCAAATGAAATGAATGCCAGAACAGGTTATTTATCGTTAACGCGTGGTGATGGAGGACAAAATTTAATTGGGCCACAATTGCGTGAATTATTGGGAGTTATAAGAACTCAGGAATTAATTGAAGCCCGAAAAATTGATGGCGGAGAACAGTTTTTTTCTCGTGCCAACGATTTCGGCTTTTCAAAAAATCCGGATGAAACTTTACAAATCTGGGACAAAGATAAAGTCCTTGCAGATATAGTCTGGACCATCAGAAAATTTCAGCCGGATGTTATCATTAACCGATTTGATCATCGTTCGCCAGGTACAACACACGGCCATCATACATCATCAGCGATGTTGAGCGTAGAAAGTTTTAAGCTAACAAATGATCCGAAAATATATCCTGAGCAGTTAAAATACGTAAAACCCTGGCAGGTAAAACGACAATTTTTTAATTCGTCGTGGTGGTTTTACGGCAGTCAGGAAAAGTTTGATGCTGCCAATAAATCAAAATTTACCAAGTTAGAAACTGGGGTTTATTACACCGGAATTGGGAAATCGAATCAGGAAATTGCTGCTTTGAGCCGAAGCCGCCATCAATCCCAGGGTTTTGGAAGCACAGGCGCGCGTGGCGACGAAACCGAATATTTAGAATTTATTAATGGAGAAAATCCAAAAGACCGCGATAATTTATTTGATGGAATTGACACAACATGGAACCGCGTTAAAAATGGAAAACCTGTTGGCGAATTAATTACTAAAATTATCGCTAATTATAATTTTAGCAATCCGTCTGCCAGTATTCCGGATTTAGTAAAAGCTTATACAATGATTGAAGCTTTAGACGATGATCATTGGAAAACTTTAAAAACAAGTGCCATAAAAAACATCATCAGCTCATGTTCAGGATTATATCTGGAAGCTGTTGCAAGTGAGCAGGAAGCAACTCCGGGTAGCACAATAAAGTTAAGCCTTGAAGCAATTAACAGATCATCTGTAGAAATGCAATTAATAAGCCTGACAACATTGCCGGATAATAAAACTACTATTCAAAATAGTATTTTAAAAAACAATAGCGATCAGAAGATAAACCTTCAGTTACAAATTCCAACCACTATTGAATATACACAACCGTATTGGCTTAAAGAAAAAGCGAGTGTGGGAATGTACACGGTTTCAAATCAGGAAAATATTGGAATTCCGGATATTATCAGAGCAGTAAAAGTCGTTTTTAATGTAAAAATAAATGGAGTAGAAATTCCGTTTGAGCGTACTGTCGTTTACAAATATAATGACGGCGTAAAAGGCGAAATGTATAATTTTCTTGATGTAGTTCCCGAAGCTACAACTTCGATCCCTGAAAAAGTTTTGATTTTTAAAGATACCAAAAGCAAAATGATTCCTGTAAAAGTTCGTGCAGGAAAAGATGGTGTTAAAGGAAATTTACAACTGGAATTACCCAAAAGCTGGGCTGTTAATCCACAGCAAATTTCGTTTTCTCTAGACAAAAAAGGAGCTGAACAAGTATTTTATTTTGAAGTAACACCTCCAACTTTACCGGAAGAAACCGTTGCTAAAAGCATTGTAACTGTTGATAATAAACGTTTTGATAAAGATGAAACCATTATCGATTACAGCCATATTACCAAACAAATGGTATTAAAATCAGCAGAATCAAAATGTATCAGAATTGATTTAAAAACTTCCGGAGACGCCATTGGTTACATTATGGGTGCAGGCGATGAAGTTCCCGAAAGCTTAACTCAAATGGGATATAAAGTAACTATTTTGAAAGCAGAAGAAATTACTCCTGAAAAACTCGATTCTTTTAGCACCGTTATTACAGGAATTCGCGCTTATAACACCGTAAACGTTTTAGCCAACAAGCAAAAAATATTGTTTGATTTTGTAAAAAGCGGTAAAAACATGATTGTGCAATACAATACGCCACATAGTTTAGTTACAGACAAAATTGCCCCGTACAATTTAAAACTTTCAAATGATCGTGTCACCGAAGAAAATGCAAAAATTACCTTTCTGGCACCGAATCATCCCGTTTTAAATACACCAAATAAAATAACTACAAAAGATTTTGAAGGCTGGACACAAGAACAAGGATTGTATTATCCTAATGAATACGATCCTGCCTTTATTCCTATTATTTCCTCGCATGACAGAGGCGAATCTGCAAAAGATGGCGCTTTGTTAGTGGCCCCTTACGGAAAAGGATACTATATTTACACCGGTTTAAGCTTTTTTAGAGAATTGCCTGAAGGCGTAGCTGGTGCGTACCGATTGTTGTCGAATATAATTTCATTAAAGCAACCAATAGAAGCTCCTAAACAGGAACTAAAAAACTAAACGTATCAAAATTATGGAAGCTAAAAAAACAAAAAACTGGAAAAAAAGCTATACCTACGTTTTGGTAGCCAATGCTATTTATATTGTGATTTTTTTCTTAATCATGCAATTATACTCATAACCTATGCAACTATTTGATTGGATCGTACTGATTGTCACCCTTTTGTTTATTGTTGGGTATGGATCCTGGAAAACCAAAGGAAGTAAAAACGTCGAAGATTTTATCCTCGGAAACAACGAAACGCCTTGGTATACTGTCGGGCTTTCGGTTATGGCAACGCAAGCCAGCGCCATCACATTTTTATCAACTCCCGGACAAGCGTATCATGACGGAATGGGTTTTGTGCAATTCTATTTTGGTTTGCCAATTGCAATGATTGTAATTTGCGTAACTTTTATCCCGTTATATCATAAAAATAAAGTTTTTACTGCGTACGAGTTTCTGGAAAAACGATTCGATCTAAAAACACGTTCTCTGGCGGCTATATTATTTTTGGTTCAGAGAGGTTTAGGAACCGGGCTTACCATTTATGCCCCAGCTATTATTTTATCGGCCCTTTTAGGATGGAATTTAACTTACATGAATATCATTATTGGTGTCCTTGTTATCGTATATACATTTTCTGGAGGAACAAAAGCCGTAAACGTAACGCAAAAACAACAAATGTTTGTAATTATAACAGGAATGGTTATTACTTTTTTCCTGATTTTACATTACTTACCAAATGATATGACCTTTAATAACGCCTTGCATATTGCGGGCGCGAATGACAAAATGAATATTGTTGATTTTTCATTTGATCCCGAAGAAAAATATACTTTCTGGAGCGGAATTACCGGTGGATTTTTTCTTGCCCTCGCCTATTTTGGAACTGATCAATCTCAGGTTGGACGCTATTTGTCCGGAAAATCGGTTCGTGAAAGTCAAATGGGATTAATCATGAACGGACTTTTAAAAGTTCCGATGCAATTCTTTATTTTGTTAATTGGAGTTATGGTTTTTGTATTTTTTCAATTCAATCCAGTTCCGTTAAATTTTAATCCGAACAATAAAATTGTCATTGAAAAATCAGCTTATAAAGAAGAATATCATGCTTTAGAAAAAAAACTGGCAACACTTTCTGAAGATAAAAAAGTAATTAATCTGTTATACATCGATCAGTTAAATCAGGATTTTGACAATCCTATTTTGCGAAAAGAACTGGTTGCTTTATCAAACAAAGAAAAAGATTTACGGGACCGAGCCAAAGAAATTATTTCAAGAGCCGACAGTAACAGCGAAACCAACGATAAAGATTATGTCTTTTTTCACTTTATTTTGCATTATTTACCAAAAGGCCTAATTGGTTTATTGCTGGCCGTAATTCTTTCTGCTGCAATGTCGTCAACTGCTTCAGGATTAAATGCATTGGCATCTACAACGGCAATCGACATTTACAAACGAAATCTAAAAACCGAAAAATCAGAGAAGCATTATCTAAACGCAACCAAATTCTTCACTCTTTTCTGGGGAATTGTTGCGATTCTTTTTGCCTGCGTTGGTACTTTGTTTGAGAATTTAATTCAGCTTGTAAATATTATTGGTTCTATTTTTTATGGAACTGTTTTAGGAATATTTTTAGTTGGTTTTTATTTTCGTCATGTAGGTGCTAAGGCAATGTTTACAAGTGCTGTAATAAGTCAGACTACCATTTTTATCATTTATTATTTCCTTATTTACAGTGAGGAAAAACTAGGATATCTATGGTTGAATTTTATTGGCGCTATTTTAACTATTTTGTTGGCATTAATTATTCAGTTTATATTTTGTAAAAGAAAGCCGAAAAGTGATGATGTAGTTTTGGAGTAATATTATCAAATGTTTACATAATTTAGAGTTATAATAATGTGCCAATAATTTGAAGTGTAAGAAATGACAAAACAAGAATTTTTATTTCATTTAAAAGGTGCAAGTTACGTAGCTCTTAAATTTGCAGAAAATTATGTAAAAGATAAATTGACTACTGATTTCAAATATAACGTAATCTTTACGCCTGCAAATAAGAGTGATAATGTTGATCAGTTTGATATTTATCCTGAAGATGATGGAATTATAAAACTAAATTTAAGTGACAACGAAGTAGTCGATTTACTTTATAGAAAAAATAAAATCCCAATTTGGATTGATATAAGTGTTCTTAAAGTAATTGGAAAAATTACAATCTTTAATCTTGCATGCGCAGGACTTTATTCTGAAAACAAGGAAGAATATTATTATATTGGATCTGCACCATTTGGAATTAAAGGCCCAACGTTTCCTATTGGTTATAAAGAGGGTAAAAAATTTAGATTGTAAGCTAAAAATTTGAAATAATAAATGCTTAATTTATTCTCTTAAACTAATATCTTTTAAAATGAAAATATCAAAAATAACTTCATTTATCATTTTAATTTTTATAATTCTACCCCTAAATTCTTATTCTCAAAAACTAAATGCAAAAAAACTTGATAGTTTGTTTAATGAGTTTAAGAAAAATTCATTCTATTCAAGCATTTATCCTGCAAAAAAAGAGCTTGAAAACTACCAAATAGCAATTATACCTGAGTTAATTAAACTTTTAAATGATACCACTTTTGTAAAATTAACCGGTAAAGGAGATTTAATTTATCCAGGATCTACAACTTATCATGGACATGGGCATTATATCCCCTATAATATGGATTGGATATCTATACGTTCTGGTTGGTTACTTGAAGACTTATCATTTCAAGATTTTGGCTATAAAAATTCTGAAGTTAATGATGATACACTCATGAAACTCATGAATGAGAATTATTATGATTATATCAATAAAGGAACTTATGAGTTAGATTGGAAAAATAAAACTTCTCAACAAAAAAACATAGAATATCAAAAGATACTTTCAAAGAAGGTTGAAAAATGGTGGAAAGAAAATCGTAAAAAATGGAATAGAATTTCAGCTATCAAGGAAGCATTAAACTCGAATAATGAAAATAGGCTTAGTAATGTATTTCAATATTTAAGATTTGGAGATTCTAAGTGTGATAATTTGACCAAAGAAATATATTTAAATGAAATAGTATCTTTAATACTTGTATTAAAAGAAGCAAATACTAATCCGGAAATACAAGAACAAATTAAATTACTATTAAGTGACTCTGTAAATTCAAAGATATTGGATAATAAAATTTAATAAAGAAAACTATGTTAAAACAATGTCTTTCGATAATAGTATTCTTTTTCTCCGTTCTAGTTGAAAGTCAAAATATTGCAGATCTTAAAGAAATTGAGGAGAATTCGATTTCAGCTCAACTGTACACAAAATGTTTTGATAATCTCAATCAAGGTTTAGATATTTTAGAAAAGTATCCTGCGTTTAAAGATGCAAAACTATGTTCTATTGCATATTGTATGATGTTATTATACTACAAAGACGAGGAAATAAAATTTGTCGCTGAACAAAGACTAAGAGGAATTGCTACGCAGCTTTTTCAGGAAGGAAATCCAGTATATTTAATCTCCGGAATGGATAGTTATTTAGAGGCACAGGAAAAAAACAAAAATATCGAAGATGATAATCATATCGTTTATATTAGTATTGCGGATTGTCTAACTTTATCATTTGAAGCCAGAGCACAAGAAATAGTAAACAAGCAAACAATGCAATTAATAAGTAGAAAGTAAATATTATATTCGTTCAATTAAATCTTTTATTAAAATGAATAATAAGAATAAAATATTAAAGATATTAAAAAGAATATGGTTCACTTGTGCCATTTTATTTACGATTTGGCTATTTTATTCTTATCAATCTCATGGAGTTTCAAAGACTTTATTAGAAAGTAATGCTGAAATCTCCGTAAAAGACAATGAAAACTATTTTCTTTTTGAACCAAAACAAACTGCAGATAAAGTCTTAATCTTTTATCCCGGCGCAATGGTCGATCCTAAAGCTTATGTGCCTTTATGCAGGAAAATTTCAGAAAACGGTATAAAAGTTTATTTAATTAAAATGCCCTGGAGATTAGCTTCAAATGGTTACGAACTTCCAAAGCAATTGGGTTTATTATCAGATAAAAACAAAACATATATTTTAGCCGGACATTCGCAAGGAGGAAAAATGGCGGGACAATTCGTTAAAGAAAATCCGGATTTAATTGATAAATTGATTTTAATTGGAACAACGCATCCTAGAGATATTTCACTTGCGAAAAGTACAATTCCAATATTGAAAATATACGGTTCGAATGACGGTGTCGCAGATGAAAAATCAATTTTCAGAAATAAAGCTAAACTTCCTGTTACTGCAAAATTTGTAGAAATTAAAGGCGGAAATCATGCTCAATTTGGTTATTATGGTTTTCAATTGGGCGATAATTCAGCTACAATTTCTCGTGAACAGCAACAAGTAGAAACATTAAAAATTATAATGGAATTTATTAATTGAAATTCAAAATGCCAAACTTTGGAATCGAATAACTTTGTAAATTCTACATCAAAAGCTTTATCTTTGAGAAGCTAATCATTTGTAAATTAAATTTTTAATTTAGCATTATGAAGGATCTAAATAAATATAGCAATAAAACAAAAGCTGCTTTCATTTTGCTGATTATAATGTTGATAATACTTTTGAGTAATTTCAACACACTTCAAAATTCTAAAAAAGTCAACGAAAACATCAACGCGATTTATAACGATCGATTGGTAGTAGCACATTATATTTTTCAATATTCTAAAGAACTTCATTTTATAAAAAGCGAGGCCGAAAAACTCGATTTGAGTGATAATATTAAGAAAAGTGAAATCACTCATACCTTAAATATCGTTCACAATATTGATGATCTGTATGCTAAAACCGTTTTGACCAATAAAGAAAAAGAATATTTTGATGATTTTCTGGCTTCCTGTAAAGAAATAAACAATCAAGTAGAAAATAAAAACTGGAATAAAATTGTCTTTGCCAGTAATGATGCTTTAAAAACTTTAGAATCTTTATCTGAAATTCAGATTAAAGAAGGAAAAGCAAAATTAGCAAATGCAAATGCCATGTATAACGAAAATAACAGTTTAGGGCAACTTCAGATTGCATTGCTGATTATTTTAGGAGGAATTACATTTTATTTGCTGATCGTTAAAAAAGTAAAAACAAAAATCAAGATTCCAGAACCACCGAGCATGAATTAGAGGTCTTTTGTTTCAGGTTTTTGTTTGTTTCAGATTTTTGTTTGTTTCAGGTTTCAGGTTGAGCTGCTTGTGTCATTTTATAACACACACTTTACGATTACTCACCAAACCATAAAAAAACTCCAAATTCTAAAGCTAAACTTTAGAATTTGGAATTTTAAAATATTGGAATTTAGTATTTATTATCTACTCCACTCCGCAATACTATCTTTATTCATTTTTACGTAATCCTGATTGTTAGCCGTTTCTGCTGCTGCTAATGAAGCTTTAGCCGTTTCGATTGCCCCTTTTTTATCACCTTGTTTTGCCTGAATCAAGGATTTCAATCTTGAAATAAAATAAGGTTTATCAGTACTCATATCCAATGCTTTATCTACATAAACTCTTGCAGTTTCGATATTTCCATTTGACTGGAACAAATACTGCGATGCAGCATAATAATCATTTGAAGTTGGTCCGCCTAACGTTTTTTCGATGCTTGCAATGGCACTTTTTGTAGTTGGAACTTCAAATTTTAAGGCAACATGAGAGTTTTCCCAAGCCATGTCTAAATATGCAAAATTAGGATCTAAACCATTAATTCCAATTGTAAAAGTTTCAACCGGAGTTGGTAAAGCATCTTCTTTAACCGTAGTTCTTAAAGCAACATAAGCATCGCTCCAGTTTTCAGGCAATCCCCAGTTATCAGTAGAAAGATAAAAAATTACTTCCCAGCTTTCGATCTTAGGAATTGTATAAATTGCATATTTTCCTTTTTTTAATGTTTTACCGTCAATAACAACATCGTCACTAAAATTAATAACAGTGTTTTCATTAGCTCCGGTTCTCCATAATTTACCAAACGGCACCAAGTTTCCAAAAACCGCTCTGCCTCTTGCTCCCGGTCTTGAATAAGTAACTTCAACATCGGTTAAACCAACCGTTTGTTTTATATAAGCTTTTGGACTTGCTTGTGGCGTTTTTATTTGCGCCTCTATAGTAAAAGGAGCTAAAATAATAGCCAGTGCAATAAGTAGTTTCTTCATTTTTTGAGTTTATTTGTTTTGTTCAAATTTACAAATTCAATTAGCGAACGAATGTTAAATTTTATATAATTCAAGTTCCTAACTGTGATATTTTTTGCGCATTTAATTCATTAAACTCATTGATAATCAAGTCTGCATCAGATAAATCCTGCATTTTAGAATGATGACTGTTATAACCTACACAAAATATTCCTGCGGCTTTTGCTGCCTTTACTCCATTTGTACTGTCTTCTATAATAATACAATTTTCTTTTGGAGCAATTGATAGTGAAGCTGCATGAAGAAAAATAGCCGGATTAGGTTTTGATTGCGGAAAATCTTCACCACTTACAATGTGTGTAAAATATTGATGCAAATTAAATCGTGTAAAAACACGCTCAATAGTTACTTTTGATGCTGAAGAAGCTAAAATCAACTGAATTCCGTTAGCATACAAATCTTTAATCAAATCTTCTACACCTTCTAATAAATACAAATCTTCTTTAGTATCAAAAGCATCATTAAAAATGCTTCTTTTTCGCTGAATCAAATCTTCAACTTCATGCTCGATCGTTGGAAAAAAACCTTTTAATGTCTGAAATGTATTTCGTGTAGAAAATCCGGTAAACGAAGTATACATTTCTTCAGTTACTTCGATATTTAATTCTGAAAATTGTTTGTAATAAGCATAACGGTGAACGGGTTCTGTATCGACAATTACGCCGTCCATATCAAAAATTACTGTTTTAATCATTTTTTTAAAGGTGCTAAGGTTCTGAGATACTAAGATTCTAAGGTTCTTTTGGCTAAAAGCTTAGCAACTTAGAATCTTAGTATCTTAGTAACTTTATTTTTTAAGTAAATATCTAATTACTGTTTCTGCGGCATGAAGGCCAAATAAACCCGGCATATAGCTATTGGTTCCGTAAAATGATTTTTTGAAGTTTTTACCGTCCGTTAGTTTCAGACTTTTTTCGTCCTGAATTTCAGATGAAAAAACCACTTTCAATTTATTGATTTTTACTTCTTTTAAACGTTTACGAATTGCTTTTGAGAAATAGCAATTGATTGTTTTTGAAATATCGCTAACTTTTACTTTCGATGCCAGCATTTTTCCGCCGGCGCCCATACTGCTGATAATTTTAACTCTTTTGCGTTTTGCTGCAATAATTAAATTTAGTTTTGGAGTAATACTGTCAATACAATCTAAAACATAATCAAATTCTGGAGAAACGATCTCAAAAGCGCGTTCAGGAGATAAAAATTCCTCTACACGAGTCAGTTTTAATTCCGGATTGATATCCATTAAACGATCTCCGACAATCTTAATTTTTGGCTGGCCAACTGTCGAATGCAAAGCGGGTAATTGTCTGTTAATATTGGTAATATCAACAACATCGCCATCAACAATTGTCATGTTTCCTACTCCTGCTCTTGCTAAAAATTCAGCTGCAAACGATCCTACTCCACCCAAACCTACTACCAAAACATTGGCATTTTTCAAATTTTGTAATCCTTCTTTTGTAAATAAAAGCTCGGCTCTTTCTGTCCACTCTGCCATATATATATTCTTTTGTTTATTTTGTTTCAGGTTTTGTTTGTTTCAAGTTTTGTTTGTTTCAAGTTTCAAGGTTATCTTCTCTACACTTTCCTCTTTCCTCTTTCCTCTTTCCTCTTTCCTCTTTCCTCTTTCCTCTTTCCTCTTTCCTCTTTCCTCTTTCCTCTTTACTCTTTACTCTTTACTCTTTAATCTAAAATAAACATTTAAAATTACTTGAGATAATCTCTTCTAATTCTTTGATTGTTATATTTTTATATTCTGCTGCTACATCATAAACCTGTTTAATACTTTCTTCGATCGTATCTGTTTCCAGAAAAAAACGATCATTTGGAATATTCTGAAAAACAGTTTTCAAATCCGGATTTCTGAGTAAATATTTTCCAAACGAAATATAAAATCCTGCCGCAATAAGTTGTTCTGCAATTTGATTGTTTTTAGAAAAACCATGCATAATCATCGGAACTGAAATTTTCATTTTCTTCTTGATCGCTATAACTTCCTGAAAAGCGGCAACGCAATGTATTACTACAGGTTTTTTATATTTTTCGGCTAAAATCAATTGTTTTTCAAAAACGGAAAGCTGTAATTCTAACGGAATTTCAATTCGTTTATCTAAACCACATTCACCAATTGCCAGACAATTTTCGGTTTGCAATTTCTCTTCAATAATTTTCAAATCGGCATCAATTCTGTTTTCTACAATATACCAGGGATGAATTCCGATCGAATAAAACGGAACTGAAGCATTAAATTCATTCGGATATTGGTTAACCAACTCTAAAACATCAGGTTGATTGGTAACTTGATGAGTATGAAAATTAAAGAATTCCATTAATGAAATGTTTTCACTCCGGCTTTAATCTCAACATTCAAATCATTTTCCAAAGGAACAAGCGGACAGGAATATTTATGATTATAAGCACAATACGGATTATAAGCCTGATTAAAATCTACTGCAATAGTATTTCCTTTCGGAATTTTCAAATCTATATACCTTCCTCCTATATAACTTTCTTTTCCCGAAGTTAAATCTGAAAATGGCAAAAACAAATGATCTTTATATTCTTTTGTTTTAGAGAGCTCAATGTTTCTATAAACATTCAATTGCAATAATACACCGTTTAAAGTAAAAAAAAGAGTTCCGTATTTTATATATTTTGGAGTTCTCGTTCCGGTTGTTTTCATTTCAAAAACTTTTTCATTCTTTGCTTTTACAAACTTTGCATTCACAAAATAATTCGCATCGACTGGGTAAAAATCTAAACTTTTAAAAGTTTTTAGATCTTCTTCCATCAACGGACTTGTCTTAGCGTCAGCATATTCTGAGTTTATTGTTTTCTGAAATTCTTCTGCATCCGTTTTATTAAATTTACTTTGGCTAAAGCAAAAATTAAAAACCAGCAATACTAAAAAAGCAATACCATTTTTCATCTTTGAAATTTTGAGCAAAAATAGTTTAAAAGTAACAAAGCACCAACCGCTATACCCGACAAAGTTTCCTAACTTTGCAGCAAATAACTTCATTTATAATGCTCAAAACCGCTTTTAACCAATATATCAATAATTTTAGAGGATTTTCAAGAGAAATTTGGATACTTACCCTTGTTACTTTTATTAATCGTGCCGGAACGATGGTGCTTCCTTTTTTGTCAAAATATTTAAATGAGGATCTGCATTTTGATTTGGATGATGTAAGTTGGATAATGGTTTCTTTTGGATTAGGATCAATGTTGGGTTCATGGCTTGGTGGAAAATTATCTGATAAAATTGGGTTTTATAAGATCATGGTTTTCAGCTTGTTCACCAGTGGTATTGCGCTTTTCTTTATACAATATATTACAAGTTTCTGGGCATTGTGTTTTGCAATGTTTGTTTTAATGACAATTGCAGATATGTTTAGGCCAGCAATGTTTGTTTCGTTGAGTGCTTATGCAAAACCGGAAAACAGAACCCGTGCCTTAACTTTAGTACGTTTAGCGGTAAATTTAGGTTTTGCTGCCGGACCAGCTTTGGGAGGTTTAATTATTATGGGAATTGGCTATAGGGGGCTTTTTTGGATCGACGGGGCTTCCTGTATTATTTCGATTTCAATTTTTGCTTTATTAGTTAAGGAGAAGAAAAAGAACGTGCAAAACGATAAAATTGAAATTCCTGCAGCAATAAAATCGGTTTTTCATGATCGTATTTTTTGGGTTTTCTTATTTGTGAGCTTTATAACCGCGATGATTTTCTTTCAATTATTTACAACACTACCAATTTATCATTTTAAAAAATTTGGTTTAAGCGAATTCCAGACCGGATTATTAATGACTTTAAACGGACTTATAATTTTTGCTTTCGAAGTTCCAACGGTTGGTTTTATGGAAAGAAAAGGTTTTGCTAAAATTCGGGTTATTATTCTCGGATCATTCATAATGGCTTTTAGTTTCTTTTTGTTGTTGATTAATGTATGGGCCGGAATATTAGTTATAAGCATGATTTGTTTTTCAATAGGAGAAATTTTAACCTTTCCTTTTTCGAATGCATTTGCTTTGAGCCGGGCGCCACGTGGCCAGGAAGGGCGTTATATGGCACTTTATACCATGAGTTTTAGTTTGTCCCATATTATAAGTTCAAAAGTTGGTTTTGGAATTATTGACTGGAAAGGCTATCAATCCAATTGGCTTTTTATGGCTTGCATTGGTATTATTGCAACACTTTGTTGTATCTGGATTAAGAAAGCTTTGCTCGACGAAAAAGTTTCTTAAAATTTTATTTTACATAAAATACTAATATTCAATTTATTACATTTAAATTTGAAGTACCTTTTTATGCACTTAAGTCAATTCAAACTTATTTTTTAGTTAAATAACTATATTTGTAGTTGTATAACTAAAAAAATAGTTGTAGGTTTGAATTAAAATTAGAAAACATGCAAAAGTTAACCAACAAAGAAGAAGAAATTATGCACATTTTATGGAAGCTTAAAAAAGCATTTGTAAAAGAAGTTCAGGCAGAAATTACTGAAGATCAACCGCATTACAATAGCCTTTCGACTATTGTTCGTAATCTTGAAGAAAAGGGTTTTGTGGGTCATAATGCTTTTGGAAACACACATCAGTATTTCCCGATAATAACTTTAGAAGCATATAGCAAGAAGTATATGAAAACTGCTATAGACAACTATTTTAATAGCTCCTATAAAAATATGGTTTCGTTTTTTGCCAAAGAAGAAAAAATTTCGGCAGATGAATTACGCGAAATCCTGGCCATGATTGAAAATCCAAAAGAAGAAAAATAGACAAAATTAATATTATGGAAGCACTATTCATTTTTATCGCAAAATCAAGTGGATTAATAGTTTTATTTTATTGTGCTTATTATTTTTTACTGCGCAAAGAAACTTTTTTCAGTAAAAACAGATGGTTTTTATTATCCGGTTTAATCACTTCTTTAGTTTTACCTTTTATAATTTATACTAAAATTGTTTGGGTAGATCCTACTCCAATTTCAGGTTTCGGTAATAATCAGGAACTTCCTTCTGTAGTAGAATCAGGAAATTTTGAAATTAACTGGAATTTTACTTTAATTGCCATTTACAGTATTGGAGTTTTAGCTTTAATAATAAAACTGGCCATTGATTTTTATAGTTTAAATACTGTTTTAAAAGGAAAAAAAATCAAACAACAAGCTGATTTTAAATTTGTTGATATCGAAGAAAATATTGCTCCCTTTTCTTACTTTGAATATATTGTATACAATTCATCGCTGTATACTGAAACAGAATTAGAAAATATTTTAGAACATGAAAAAGTGCATAGTGATCAAAATCATACTATCGATGTTTTAATATCGAGATTATTTTGTGTGTTATTTTGGTTCAATCCATTTATTTGGCTGTATAAAAAAGCCATTCTACAAAATCTTGAATTTATTGCAGATAGTGAAGCTGCACAAAAATTATCCGACAAAAAAGCCTATCAATACACGCTTTTAAAAATAACAACACATGAAAATTGTGTTGCCATTACCAATCATTTTTATCAATCATTAATCAAAAAACGAATCGTTATGTTAAACAAAAATCAATCAAAAAAGAAAAATTTGTGGAAATTCTGTTTTGTAATTCCTGTGCTTGTGGCTTTTGTACTTTTATTTCAAGTTGAAGTAATTGCAAAAGAAAAACAACAGGTTGTAAAAGAACTTTCGGGAGAAATTAAATCTGTAGATGTTTACAAAATCAAAAAGAATTCGACAGATGCGGAATTAAAAGAAATTAAAGAGAAATTAAAAGCAATTCATAATATTGACTTTGAAACCTCTGAAATAAAAAGAAATGCTGAAAACGATCTGATTTCTATTAAAATCGATATCAAAAATGGCAATCAGATAGCTAAATCTGTTCAAACTGGAGGAAATAAAACGATCAAAGACTTCGGAATAATTGTAACAACTGACAGCGATGGCAGCAAAAAAGTAGGAATTCAAACGGGTGATGAAATAACTAAAGAACCTAAAATTGCAACCGAAAAAAAACAAAAAACCAAACTAAGCGCTAATGACAACACTAATTCTAATGTTAGTACAAATACTAACACAAATAGTAATACAAATACTGAGACTACTATAACAACCAACTCAAATAATAATACAACCAGAATAACAACAAGTGACGGTGGTGCACAAATTATTGTTACAAATTCCGGAAAAAATGATTTGAATGAAAAAAAACTTATCATTATTGATGGAGTAGAAATGCCTTCTAATTTTAGCTTTGACGACTATAAATCTGATGATATTAAAACGATGAATGTTTTAAAAGGAGAAATGGCAACAGCTAAATATGGCGATAAAGGAAAAAACGGTGTTATTATAATTGAAACCCGTAAATAAGCTGTTATTAAAACTTCAAAAAATCAGAAAATGCAAAAGTTAACCAATAAAGAAGAGGAAATCATGCACATTTTATGGAAGCTAAAAAAAGCATTCGTAAAAGAAGTTCAGGCAGAAATTACTGAAGATCAACCTCATTATAATACATTATCGACTATTGTGCGTAATCTTGAGGAAAAAGGTTTTGTGGCGCATAATGCTTTTGGAAACACGCACCAGTATTACCCGATAATTACTTTGGAAGCTTACAGCAAAAAGTATATGAATACTGCTATAGACAACTATTTTAATAGTTCGTATAAAAATATGGTTTCATTTTTTGCCAAAGAAGAAAAAATTTCGGCAGATGAATTACGCGAAATCCTGGCTATGATCGAAAATCCAAAAGAAGAAAAATAAGAAGCAAAAAATAATATTATGGAAGCACTTTTCATTTTTATCGCAAAATCAAGTGGACTTTTAGTCTTGTTTTACTTTGCTTATTATTTTTTATTGCGCAAAGAAACATTTTTCAATAGCAACAGATGGTTTTTATTATTAGGCTTAGCCACTTCTGTAGCATTGCCTTTTTTGGTTTATACCAAAATTGTTTGGGTCGATCCTGCTCCAATGCCAAATTTTAATTATTCTCAAGCTTATATTCCGCAAACTATTGTAAAAGAATCTTTTGAGATTAATTGGAATTTAGTTTCACTTGCTATTTATGCCATAGGATTTTCTGCTTTTATGATCAGATTTGCTTTAGATTTTTACAGTTTAAATTCTGTTTTAAAAGGAAAAAAAATACAGCAACAAGCCGATTTTAAATTTATTGACGTAACCGAAAATATTGCTCCATTTTCTTATTTTGATTATATCGTTTACAACTCATCAATGTATACGGAAACAGAATTAGAAAATATTTTGGAACATGAAAAAGTGCATAGCGATCAAAATCATACAATTGATGTATTAATTTCAAGAGTTTTTTGTGTGCTTTTTTGGTTCAATCCAATTATTTGGCTGTACAAAAAAGCCATTCTTCAAAACCTTGAATTTATTGCCGACAGCGAGGCTGCCAAAAAAATATCTGACAAAAAAGCGTATCAATACACGCTTTTAAAAATAACAACACACGAATCATGTGTTGCCATTACCAATCATTTTTATCAATCATTAATCAAAAAACGAATCGTCATGTTAAACAAAAATCAATCAAAGAAAAGGAATTATTGGAAGTATTATGCCGTAATTCCAGCGCTCGTAGCTTTTGTGCTTTTATTTCAAATCAAAGTTATCGCACAAGAGAAAAAAGAAATCGAAGAGAAAATCGAAAAAGAAGTTCAGATAGAGAAAAAACAAGATGTTGATGTTTATAAAATCAGAAAAACAACAACAGATCAGGAATTAAAAACAATTGCCGAAAAGCTAAAACAAAATCATAATGTTACTTGTGAAATATCTGATGTAAAAAGAAATTCTGCTAACGAATTAACCGCAATTAAAGTTAATATCGAAAAAGGAACTGAAAAAGTACAAACCATTCAAATTGAAGGAAATAATGCAATAAAAAATTGCGGAATCGTTATTACAACTCAAAATAACGGTGTTAAAGAAATCAATCTTTTTACAGATGGCGCAATTGATAAACCAATGATTGTTGGAAATCGCATCGTTGAAGTTAAAGAAATTCAAAATAACAGTGTAGATGCCATTGACCCGCCTTCTCCACCCTCTGCTCCAACAATGCCGAATTTTCCTTCAGGACCAATGCCGCCTGCTCCGGACATGTCTAAAATGCCAAAAGCTCCAGCTGCGCCAAAAAATGTAAACGATAAGGCAGCTATGGATAAGTTTGAAAAAGAACTGGCAGAATTTCAGAAAAAAATGGATGCTTTTCAGCCTGATTTGTCTGCTTATGAAAAACAATTAAGTGAAATCATGTCTAAACGTGAAGCTACTTTCGATAAAGAAATGGAAAAGTATGATCTTGCGATGGAAAAATATGATGCTGATATGGAGAAATTCAATCAATACGTTGAACAGAAATATGGAAAAGATACTGATGAATATAATAAAAGTATGAAGCAGTATGAAAAAGACATGAAAATTTATGAAAGAAATATGAAGGAACATGAAAGAGCGATGAAGAAACTTGAGAAAGAAAATAAACGATCTTAAATTATTCAGAATGAAAGAGACATTTTTTATTGCAGCATTATTGTTCGTTTTAAATTTATGTTTTAATCAAAAATTAGAAAATAAAGGAACGGAACACAAAATAGAACGTTATATTAAAGAAGCGAGAGAAGTGAGAGAAAAATGCTTTTAAATCTTCTGTAGAAATAAAACCAGTGAAATGGTTCACTGGTTTTTTTATATCCATTTTTGCCAAACAAAATTTATGTAAATATTTTCTTTAAAAGTGAAACAAATTTATCATTTGAAAGTCCTTTAAATAAGATGTCAAAAAAATCAAGTTTTGTTAAGTTTTCATTTTGCAAATAAATTTAAAAACTCATAATTCTTTTAACTATGAAAAAATCAATTTTAATAGCATTAATGGCAATAAGTTTTTCTTGTTTTTCACAACAAAAAAGAAAAACATTTTCTGAGAAAGACGTTCTAGCTTTAATGGATAAAAATGCCCATACTTTATTAGATAGTTCAAAAGCAAATTCTGTTTCTATTGGTATTGTAAAAGATGGCAAAACATACACCAAACATTATGGCGAAATCGATAAAGGAAAAGCTAATCAGGCCAATAATAATACCATTTTTGAAGTTGCCTCTATTACAAAATTGTTTACCGGATTATTAATGGCTCAGGCTGTTTTGGATCACAAAATAAATCTTGACGATGACATCAGAAAATACATTACAGGATCTTATCCAAATTTAGAATATCAGGGAAAACCTATCCGCATTAGATATTTGGTTTCTTTTAAATCTGGTTTTAGCAGAGATTTGCCGGACAGCAGCGAATTGAAGAAAACCCAAAACGACAGCAGTTATCTGGACTTTAAAAAATTAGATGAATCTTATAGTCGGGAAAAATTCTTTTCAGATTTAAAAACAATGAAATTAGACACCATACCGGGAACAAAATTTAAATACAGTAACGGAAGTGTTCAGCTTGCAGCCCATATTTTAGAAAATGTATATCATAAAAGTTTTGAAACATTACTGAAAGAAAATATTCTTTCTAAGCTTGCTATGAATTCTACCCAACTAAACGTAAACAAAAATACTGTTATTGCAAACGGATATAACGGAAAAAAAATGATGCCTACAATTTCAGACAATCTCTGGGGCGCTGCAGGTTATTTAAAATCTACTTTGGGCGATTTGACTAAATTTCTTGCCTTTGAATTAGATACTAAAAATAAACTGGTTCTGGAATCTCAAAGAAATATTAATAATAGTGAAAGTGATTTTAACGGTTATTTTTGGGACGGAATGCAAGTCGATGAAAATGGAAGAAATTGCTGGAAACACGGCGGAGCTTTCGGCACTCAAAACATGTTTTTGATTTATCCCGAACGAAATTTAGGCATTTCTATAATTGTAAATATTAGTAACGAAAAAACGGCAAATGCTTTAGGAAATGCTATTGTGAGTTTATCCGAAGCTCTATTATCTAAAGATGATACCAAAAAGTAGATTTACGGATATAAAATCATAAATGACAATGTAGTTTTTACATATCAACACGATAAAGAATTGGATCCTAACCTGGTAAAAAGTATTTCAATAGCAGGATCATTTGACAATTGGAATCCCAAAGACACAAATTATCAATTGGTTAGGAAGAATATAGAAACTTTTGAACTTTCTGTTCCTAAAAGTAAATTTGAAAAAAATAAAACATATCTGTTTAAGTTCATAATCAATAAAACAGGTTGGATGGAAGCTCCAAAAAATGCGCTAAATAGTGAAGTTGGAGGCGATCAAAATTTGATATTAAAAATGGAATAATTAAAAAGATTTACATTATTAAACTCAAAAAAGACTTTGTATTTTAACAAAGTCTTTTTTATATCTTTGATAAAAATTAACCTACCATGTATAAAATTTTAGCCAAATTAAATAAAGTTCTTTTACCGAGTTTTACGAAGCAGGGTTTAGATATTGCAAAAGCAAAAAAATGGCAAATGGCTATTATTGGCTATCGTGCCTACGTTACAAAACGTGCTTTAGAATAGTTTAAAAAGAAATAAGATTCATTGCATTAACATATATGAGAAAGTTGCTGTGTTTTTTTATTATTTTAATCTCATTAGGATTTTCTGTCAATTCAAAAAAATCTGGCATTGAAATTTATCTTTTAAAAAAATATCGCAATACAGAACCAAAGTGCCTTTCTTGTTTTGATGAAAAAAATTTAGTTTTTTCTGATGAACCAATACTTGAGGAAAATGATATAGCTTATTTTGATTGGAAGGAGCAAAAAATCATATTATCAGAAACCGGAAAAATTAAAATTTCAAAATTAAGAATTGAACTTTCAGGAATCCCGGTAATTTATGGTTTTGAATAATAAGTTAATTTATGGATTTTGGTTTTGGAATGATTTTTCATCTTTTGGATGCGATCGTGTTTATACATATCCAAAAAAAGATTTTAAAATAAAATTTGGCTTACCTTCTAACAATACTTTTGGTGTTGATCCAAGATTTAACCAAGAACTAAAAAAATATATTAAAAAGAGATTTCCACAGCACGATTTAGTTGATTAATTTCTTTTATAAAAACTAAATTTTAAACCATATCTCACTTCAATAGTGAAAACCAACTGGCTAGTGCCTTAAAATTTCTATGAAAAATAAAGAATTTAACATCCCTCCTGTTCCGGCAGTTCTTTTAGCTATTATTAGTGTACAATGCGGTGCCGCAATTGCTAAAACATTATTTCCTGCAATTGGCGCAGCTGGAACGGCATCGATCAGAATTGGAATTTCGGCTTTAATTTTACTAATCGCTTACAGACCCAATTTAAAAGAAATTACAAGAGAACAATGGAAAATTGTAGTTCCGTATGGTTTGTCTTTGGGCGCTATGAATTTGGTTTTTTATTTAGCAATCGAAAGAATTCCAATTGGTCTTGCTGTAACTTTAGAATTCATCGGACCTTTATTGGTCGCTATTATAGGCTCAAAACGTTTGTTAGATTATTGTTGGGTTTTACTTGCCGCGGCAGGAATAGTTTTAATTGCTCCGTGGTCAAATGAACGAATAGATCCTTTAGGCGTTTTGTTTGCTCTAATTGCGGGCGCGCTTTGGGCGGCGTACATTGTTTTGGGCGGTAAAATTTCTAAAATAATGAATGGCGGACAGGCAGTTTCTACAGGAATGCTTTTTGCTGCAATGCTAATTTTGCCTTTTGGTTTTTACGAAAACGGACTGGCAAATCTTACTCCAAAACTTTTTGGAATGGGCGTTGCTTTGGCTCTTTTATCCAGTGCAATTCCGTTCACATTAGAAATGAAAGCTTTAGGTCAGCTTCCTCCTCGTACATTTAGTATTTTAATGAGTTTAGAACCTGCAGCAGCAGCCATTTGTGCCTTTATATTCTTGCAGGAAAAACTAATTTTTCATGAAATATTAGCTATTGTTTGTGTAGTTGTTGCTTCGGCTGGATCTACTTTAACAACAAAAAAATAAATGAAAAAAGATTTTATTAAAATCATTAATGGAATTTATTTCTTTGCTCTTTTAATTTGGATATTATATTTATTACTACTAGTAAACACAAATAGTAGAGGATATATTTTATTGACAATTTTCATTTTAGTATCTCAAGGTTTAGTCTTTTTTTATAGTTTTATTTTTTTCTATTTGACAAAAAATATATTTACAATCAAAGAACAAATCATTTATGGCTTACTAATCTTTATAATACTAATCGATTTATTTTATATAAAAACCGGATCAATTGATGATACCTTCATTATTTTAATTTCTATTATTAATCTATCATGTGTTTTATATTTCTTAAAAAACATATTCTATAAATTAATGTATACTAGACATAAAAAAGTCCTGTAAATAAATCTACAGGACTTTTTTCTTTGATCGTGGAATTATACTCAATTACATTTTTGGTAACAATACTGTATCAACAACATGAATTACACCATTTGATTGGTTAACATCTGCAATAGTTACTTTAGATTTGCTTCCGCTTTCGTCGCTAATGTATAAATCTTTTCCATCCATCCAGGCTGTTAAAGTTCCACCGCTAACGGTTTTAAAAGTTGCTTTTCCTTTACCTGCTTTTATTGCTTTGGCAATATCAGATGCATTCAATTTTCCTGCAACAACATGGTAAGTTAAAACTTTTTGTAAAGTTTTGATGTTTTCTGGTTTCAATAATGTCTCAACAGTTCCTGCTGGCAATTTGTCAAACGCGGCATTTGTTGGGGCAAAAACGGTGAATGGTCCTTTACTTTGTAATGTTTCTACTAATCCTGCAGCTTTTACAGCAGCAACAAGTGTAGTGTGATCTTTTGAATTAACGGCATTTTCTACTATATTTTTGTTTGGATACATTGCTGCTCCACCAACCATTACAGTTTTTTGTGCAAATGATGCAAATCCAAATCCTAATGTTAAGATTGCTACGGCTAAAAATTTTCTAGTTTTCATAATTAATATTTTAAGTTATAAGCTCATTTACGCTGGAATATTGGTTTTGGTTTTACGAATAAAATAAAAAACATAAAACTTTTTTAAAATATCTTTAAAAAACACTGTAAAACAAGGCTTTAATACTTAAAATTATTTTTAAATATTTTTAGAATTCTTATCTCTGTTGTATATCTATTTTAGATAACTTTAGTAAAAATTAATCATTATGGAAAATCTACCTAAAAAAGTGAGAAGTAAAAAGTTAAGTACAAGAGTCGATTTGACGGCAATGGTCAGCGTTTCATTTTTGTTGATTATATTTTTTATGGTAACGATTGAGTTGGCAAAGCCTAAAAAGTTGTCATTAAGTTTACCTGATAAAGATCCTCCTACTTGTGGCGGAATATGCTGTGGTGCAGGAATTGAGAATCGAATAATAACAGTTTTATTAGACAAAAATGATAAAATGGTAATCTATAGCGGTTATTTGGAATTTACTGAAGAACATCCTAGAGAAATTAAATCTGGTAAGGATGGTATTCGTAAAGAGTTACAAAATAAAATTAAGAAAGTACAAGAGTTTACAGGAGATCCAAGTAAGGGTGCAATTGTATTTATAAAACCAAGTAAAAAATGCAATTTTAAAAATTTGATAGATATTTTGGATGAAATGGCAATTTCTAAAATCAGTACTTATGCAATTGTAAATGATTTTACTCCAGAAGAAACAAAATTATTGGCCGCTAACTAAACTAAGTTCTTTATGGAAAATTTACCTAAAAAAGTGAGAAGTAAAAAGTTAAATACAAGAGTCGATTTAACGGCAATGGTTAGCGTTTCTTTTTTGCTGATTATATTTTTTATGGTAACGATTGAGCTGGCAAAGCCAAAAGTTATGGAGTTTGGTCTACCTGATAAGGATCATGGTTGCGGACCTGTTGGATGTATTGAAGGAAATCGTCTTTATACCATATTATTAGATGAAAATGATAGAATTGTAACATATACAGGTTTTCTATTTAATCCTTTAGAAAATCCTAAACACGTTCAGTATGGTAAAGATGGTATTCGAAAAGAATTGCTTAATAAAAAAAGTATGATGTTTGAATACACTGGAGATCCGAGAAAAGGAATAATTGTAATTATAAAACCAAGTAAAAAATGCAATTTTAAAAATTTAGTAGATATTTTAGATGAAATGGCAATTGCTAAAATCAGTACTTACGCAATTGTTGACAAATATACTCCAGAGGAAACAAAACTATTAGCTTTAAATTAAAAATTGATTGATTATGGAAAATCTGCCTAAAAAAGTGAGAAGTAAAAAATTAAGTACAAGAGTCGATTTAACCGCAATGGTTAGCGTTTCTTTTTTATTGATTATATTTTTTATGGTAACAATTGAATTAGCAAAGCCTAAAATGATGGATTTTGGTTCTCCAGATCATGGATGTTGTGACTGTCCGAATTATCATGAGGGCGAAAATCGATCTCTTACTATTTTATTAGGTGAAAACAACAAATTGGTATACTTCGTAGGTCTTGTCGCACATCCAATTAAAGAAGCACAGAAAGTTGGCTATGGTAAAAACGGAATACGTAAGGAACTATTAATTAGAAACAAATTTATACTAGATATGTCTGCTAAATTTGGTAAAGCACAAGGAGTTTCAGTAATTATTAAGCCAAGTAAAAAATCTAATTATGGCAATTTGGTAGACATCCTTGATGAGATGAAAATAACCGGAATAAGCAATTATGCCATTGTAGATGATTTTACTCCCGAAGAAACAAAATTACTAGCTTCAAAATAATCAAAACTTATTTTAAAAATGAGTGCTCTAGTCCAGATAGAAGGTAAAATCCTTTTGTGTCGGGTTTCAGTATAAAAGATTGGAATGATAGCTGAAATAGCTCCGTAAAAATTAAAAACATCTAAATTCTTTAAATTATAAATTCCACTGCAAAACACGCACTGCTATGCGATTCTAGGACAACATAATAAAACATAGCCAATGGTTTCAACCATTGGAGTGCAAATAACATCACAACATGTCTCCCACGGTTGAAACTGGGGATTTTAAAAAGGTTTTAAAAAACAAAAACAACTAACAAAAGACATAAAAAAAGTCCCACATTGCTGTGGAACTTTCTATTTAGAGGAAACTAAGAATTATTTTTTCTCAGTTTTTTCCATTTTAGCTTTTAATGCAGCTAATACATCATTGTTATCTCCTAAAGTTGCAGCTGGTGCGTTTGTAGTAGAGTTAGATGAAGTATTTTCAGTTGCAGCTTTCACGTTTTTCTCTTCTTCTTCACGGAAGATAGCAGTGTGAGAAGCAACTACTCTTTTGAATTCTTTGTTGAATTCGATTACTTTGAAATCAGCAGAATCACCTTTTTTCAATTTCTTTCCGTCTTCTTTTTCAAGGTGACGAGTAGGAATGAAAGCAACGATATCATCTCCGAATTCTACAGTAGCTCCTTTGTCAACGATTTCAGAAATTTCACCATTGTGGATAGTTCCTACAGCGAAAGAATCTTCGTATTGATCCCAAGGATTAGCAGTAGTTTGTTTATGACCTAAAGATAATTTACGTCCTTCAACATCTAATTCTAATACAACTACATCAAGTTTCTCACCAACATTTACAAATTCAGATGGGTGTTTGATTTTCTTAGTCCAAGAAAGGTCAGAAATGTAGATTAATCCATCAATTCCTTCTTCTAATTCTACGAAAATACCAAAGTTTGTAAAGTTTCTAACGATACCTGTATGTTTAGAACCTACTGGGTATTTAGAAGTAATGTCAGTCCATGGATCTTGAGTCAATTGTTTGATACCTAATGACATTTTACGGTCATCTCTATCTAAAGTTAAGATAACAGCTTCAACAACATCTCCAACTTTTACGAAATCCTGAGCAGAACGTAAATGAGTAGACCATGACATTTCAGAAACGTGGATTAAACCTTCAACACCTTCAGCAACTTCGATAAATGCACCGTAATCAGCGATTACAACTACTTTACCTTTTACTTTATCACCAATAGTTAAATTAGCATCTAAAGCATCCCATGGGTGAGCGTTTAATTGTTTCAATCCTAATTGAATTCTTGTTTTCTCATCATCGAAATCAAGGATTACAACGTTTAATTTTTGGTCTAATTCAAGAACTTCACTTGGGTGGTTGATTCTACTCCAAGAAAGGTCAGTAATGTGAATTAATCCGTCAACACCACCTAAGTCAATAAACACACCATAAGAAGTAATGTTTTTAACAACACCTTCTAATACTTGTCCTTTTTGTAATTGACCGATGATTTCTTTTTTCTGTACTTCGATATCAGCTTCGATAAGCGCTTTATGAGATACAACAACGTTTTTGAATTCGTGGTTAATTTTTACCACTTTGAATTCCATCATTTTGTTTACATATACATCGTAGTCTCTAATTGGCTTAACATCAATTTGAGAACCAGGTAAGAAAGCTTCAATTCCGAAAACGTCAACGATCATACCACCTTTAGTTCTGCATTTTACAAAACCATTAACGATTTCTCCTGTTTCGTTTGCAGAAATAACTCTATCCCATGATTTAATAGTACGTGCTTTTCTGTGAGATAATACTAATTGACCTGTTTTATCCTCACGGATGTCGATTAATACTTCTACTTTGTCACCAACTTTTAAGTTTGGGTTGTAACGGAATTCGTTTAAAGAAATAACACCTTCCGATTTTGCGTTGATATCAACGATAACGTCTCTATCTGTAATTCTAACAACTACACCTTCAACTACTTCTTCTTGGTCTGTAGCGATGAAAGTTTTTGAAACTAGTTCTTCGAATTCTTGTAAGTTTTTCTCATCTACTGCATCAATTCCTTCTTGGAAGTTATGCCAGTTAAAATTTGCTAAAAACTCTTCTTGTGATTTTAATTGTTCAGACATGCTCTGATAAAAAATTTGTATTCTGTTTTTCTTGAGTTTCTTAATGCGATAGAAAAAACAGAAGTTGTTTTACATAAATAGTTGATACCTAAAGGAAACTCTTCTCTGCCAAAAGGTTTGCAAAATTACTACATTTATTTGTAATAGCAAAACAATTCTAAATGATTATCATCCAATTGTTCAGGAGCAGAAATTTTTTGGTTTTTCAAGACCTAAAGTCCCGCTATCCGTTACAATCTTTTGTGCCGAACCCCGGCACAAAAGGATTTTCACTTCTATCGGGGCTAGGCTATAACGTTTAGTTTTTTAAGCACTTTTATAATAACAAACCCGACAGGTTTTTAAAACCTGTCGGGTTTACTATGCGCAACTATCTTTGTCAAAGTTTAAAACTTTGACAAAGGGTTGTTTCATGTGAATCCTTTAATCACTTCCTATTTCACGTAAATGAAGAGTTAAATCTTCTTTTTGTTTTGCAAAACATAAATAAATTCTAAATAAGATACTTATTATTGGAATAAAATTTACAAAAACAAAACCTGGATTTATATTTATATCTCTTAATCTTCTTGTAGTTGAAGTTTGCATTGGTATAAACTTCAACAAAATTATAATACAAACATAAAATAAATTAAGAATGTTTCTATTATCTAAATTAACGTTAGCATACAAAACAACAGCAATTATATTCAATAAAATATCAATGACGAAATAACTTTAAACTCATCTTTTCCTAGCTTTCCTGAAAAATTAAAATAATAAAAATATAAAGTCTTAAGAATTTCTATCATTTTTAAGTTTGTATTTAATGATTTCCTATATAAAAACAACCAAAAAAAAAATTAAATCTGGCGGGTTTACTATTGCAGCTAACTTAATAAAATTTTTAAACTAAAAAGCTTTTCCTTGTCTTGAATTCTCGCTTGTTTGTGTCCAAACTTCGGCTCTGCTAAACTTACGGTTTTCGAAATGCAATTCTAAATTTGGTAAAATATCAAATGATCGTTTAGTTCCAATATCAAATCGCAAACATAGGTAATTGGAGTTAAATGCATTACTTTCTCCGGACCATAATAAATATAAAGTTGTAAAATTAATTTTGGGTATCTTTTTTACTTTTTCTGAGGAACATATAAACTTTTGCCCTTAAAAGAAATCTTAAACAATACCCAGTTATTTCCATCAAACTTTTTAGGAACTTCAACTCTATCTTTATGTGCATAAATTACTCCCGAAATAAAAAAAACAAATTAGCAAAATAGATTTAATATTTTTCATGATAAAATATTCAAATTTCACATACTATATTAAAAATAAACCCGACAGATTTTTTAAATTCTATCGTGTTTAAAATATTATATAAAATCAATTAATGACTCAAATTCTCAATTTCCTTCGGATCATGCTTATACTTAAATAAGAATGCAAATAAAATCAAAATTACAAAAGCATATCCAGCAAATGAAAACCAAACCTGAGACCACTGAACTCTATTTCCAATAGTAAAATAACTCACTGTTCTTCCAGCAAACTCACCCCCTAAAATAGCGCCAATTCCATTAGTCATTAACATAAATAATCCTTGTGCACTTGATCTTATTTTACTATCTGTTTCTCTCTCAACAAATAATGAACCTGAGATATTAAAGAAATCAAAAGCCATTCCGTAAACAATCATTGATAACACAAGAAAAATAACTCCTGAACCTGGATTTCCAATTCCAAATAATGCGAATCGTAATACCCATGCAATCATACTAAATATCATTACTTGTTTAATTCCAAATCTCTTTAAGAAGAATGGTATAGTCAAAATGAATAATGTTTCAGAAATTTGAGACAATGAAATTATGAAAACAGAATGCTCTACTCCAAAAGTACCATGATACTCTGGGTTAGAACCAAAGTCTCTAATGAATGTATCACCAAACATATTTGTAACTTGTAATGCGGCTCCTAGTAACATGGCAAAAACAAAAAATACTGCCATCTTTTTTTGTTTAAATAGAACAAAGGCATCTAATCCAAATTTACTTGACAAAGATTGATTTGTATTTTTGTTTTCTGCAGGAACGTCAGGCATTGTAAACGAAAACAAACCTGTAACAATCATAGCTATTGAAGCAAAAACAAATTGATTCGTATTTGATTTCCAATCTGTTAAATCGGTAATCCACATTGCTATTATAAAACCTACCGTACCCCAAACACGAATGGGAGTAAACGCTTCTTGAACATTAAATTTGAATTTATTTAAAACTGCATAACTAACGGAGTTATTCAAAGCTATAGTTGGCATATAAAAGCAACTAGTAGCGAAAATAACCCAATACATTTCAGTAGAATTAGTTGCTTTTGTAGCGAAAAAAATTGAAATTCCAGCAATTATATGAGCAATACCTAAAACCTTTTGTGCACTAAAATATTTATCAGCAATTATACCAAGCAAAGCTGGCATAAATAAACTTGCCCACCCCATAGAACCATAAGTTCTTCCTATAGACAAACCAACACTCCCACCTTCAATTGGACCGAAAACCTGCCCCATGTATCCTCCTAATGAAATCAACCAAACTCCCCAAACAAAAAATTGGAGAAAATTCATAATTGTCAGCCTTAATTTAATACCCATATGATGAAATTGTCTTTTAAATAAAATGAAGCGGTAAAACTACCATTAAAAATGATATCTACAAAAAATTAAACTGTTTTAACAACGTCATTTATTAATTCTAAAACAGCGGAGAATTGTTCTTCTCTGGTAAGATAAGAATTATCAATTTCTATTGCATCATTTGCGATTACTAAAGGAGAATCTTCACGATGTGTATCTATATGATCTCTTTCTACGACATTTTTCAAAACTTCTTCGTAAGAAACGTTATCACCTTTTTGCTGCAATTCATCAAAACGTCTTTGTGCACGGGTTTCGGCACTTGCTGTCATAAAAATTTTTAGTTCTGCATCAGGAAAAACAACAGTTCCTATATCTCTTCCGTCCATAACAATAGCTTTGTTTTTTCCCATTTCCTGTTGTTGTTCTACTAATTTAGAACGTACTTCAGAAACTTCGGCCACTTTGCTAACGAAATTAGATACTTCAATAGTCCTAATTTGTTTTTCGACATTTTCATCGTTCAAATACATCTCTCCAAATCCCAAATCAGCATTAAATTTAAATTCCAGCTGGATTTTTGGCAAAGAATCTACAAGGCTTTTTTTATCAAAAAAATCAGCTCCTATTAATTTATTTTGCATTGCATAAAAGGCTACCGCACGGTACATTGCACCAGTATCGACATAAACATATTCTAGTTCTTTTGCCAATTGTTTTGCCAGAGTACTCTTTCCTGTTGACGAAAATCCGTCGATTGCAATGGTTATTTTTTTCAATTTTTTATTTTTAAATTTTATAAAATTCAGTTTCTATTTAGTAATAGATACTCATAAGAATGTCTGAGTCTGAATTATCGATTATTTTAGCTATTCTTTCAAAATATTTTTTATTCACCATCGGACATCCAAAGCTGTTGCAAATATAGCCATCTTTCTCTTGATATGGAACATCAAAATAGTAATGAAAAACGATATAACGAGTAAATGCATTACTATTGGTTTTATCTAATCCATATAACTTATAAGCTTTTCCAAACTTTCCATTATAATGATTTCCGACAGAATATTTACCTAATGAAGTACTTAAAGAATTGGATTCATTGCTAAATTGAAGTTTTCCTGGAATTCCTGTTTCAGAACCGGAACCATGTGCAACTAATCCCTGGTCTAGAATTTTATTGTTTTTTAAATCGTAAACAAAAAACCGATTCTTACCGGAAGGTATTTTCATGTCAATAAAAAAAGCAATTCTATTGTTATACTTTAAATCGCTTTTAATTAACTTCTTAACTTCATTTATCTGAAAATCAATTCTTTTAGTATCTAAAACAGGAATATGTTTTTCTTTGTATAAAAAATAAAAACCAATAAAAACCAAGAATAGCAAAGCAAGTACAAAGAAAATCTTCTTCATATTAGGATTAAAAAATTATAGAAGATTTAAAATTAATTCATAAAGACATGTTCTGAAATGAAATTAGCATTTAAGTAAGCTAATTTTTTCAAAATGGTATTTTAAATAATATTGATTTCAATCTGAAAAAGCTTCTAGTAATAGATATCCAGAATAATTTTCGATTTAGAACTATCAATTATTTTCTCTATTCTTTTAAAGAATTCTTCATTAACCATTGGACATCCATGGCTGCGTGAAATATAATAATCTTGTTCATCAAGCGGAACTGCAGAATAGTGGTGTAAAACTATTGCTCTTTTTAAAGCATTATTGTTTGTTTCATCTAAACCTGTTAATCTGTATGCTTTGCCAAAAATTCCTTTATAGCATTTTTCGATAGAGTATCTGCCTAACGCAGTGCAATTTGAATTTGGTTCATTGCTAAATTTTAATTGTCCACCAATCCCTGTATCAGATCCGGATCCGTGGGCTACAAGTCCCTGATCGAGGATTTTATCATTTACTAAGTCGTAAACAAAGAAGCGATTTTTACCTGATTTTATTCTCATATCCACTAAAAAAGCAATTTTAGTGTTGTAATTAGAGCCGGCAACAATTTTTTCCTTTACTACATTTATCTGATTATTAAATCTTTCGATTTCAGCATCAGTTAGATTTTCATCTTTAAAATTTAATTTTGAGGTGTTAAAAAAACCTACAGTAAGAAATAGAATCAAATAAAATATTTTCATAAAATCACCTAATTATTGAAAGTTTAATATTAGTCCAAAAAGACTCGAATTGCCTGCTAAAGTATATCTAGAATATGAATAATTAAATTTTATTTTATTGATCCTCAAACCAAATCCCAAAGAAAGTCCGGAGAAATTACGTTGATCGTCAATTCTCAATTCTTCTGCTCTTCTAAAATTATAACCTAATCTCAAATTAACTGCTTTTTTTGGAAAAAGTTCAACACCAAAAATAACGTGTCTTAAAGCATTATTTACAAAAGAAACCTTTTCTTCACTTGTCGATCCGTCTATATTGGTTTCACCTCGATTCGGATTCGAAAAAGAAACGTTCCACTGTTGTAAATTATCTAGTGAAAGATGCCAACGTATTGGCACATGCTCTAATTCTTGTGACATTCCTGCAATTATTTCAAGAGGCAGATTTTCATGTATTCCTGAATACGTTGTAAACTGCGTACCTACATTTCTAATTACAAGTGCCAAATTTACATTATTTTCTGGAATTTCATACATAATTCCCACATCAATTGCACCACCAATAGAATTATAACTTTCTAGTGTAGAAGTTATTAGCTTTCCGTTAACTCCAATATGAAGATCTGTAAAAGGAATATTGTAAGCGTATCCCAATGATAACGCGGCTTCACTTCCCGTAAAGTCTGAAGTTGCCTGTCCGTTTTCATCATAACCTTCAAATGATCCGTAATTTATATAACTTATACCGGCATAAAAAGTTTGTACGTGCCTGTCGTAAGTATAAGCATATGAAGCTGTTCCGTAAGATGCCTCTCCGTAATAACTACCGTAATTCATAGCCAGGTGATTATCCATATCTTCGTTTAGAGTTGCTGGATTAAACATGACCTGATTAACATCTTCATCATAAATTGTTATTGTTTTCCCTCCCAACGCTGCTTGCCTTGGTGATGTTGTTAAATTTAGAAACTGATAGGTGTAGCGCCCTCCAATTTGTCCGAAGGAAACCGAACAAACCATTAACATTAAAAATAAAACAAATTGTTTTAGCATGCTTTTTGGGCGTTCCTATATGGGAATAACGCAAATACTTTTATAAAATTGTGTAACTGGTAAAAAATAAATTTGCTAATAGATTATAAATCAATACTTATGCCAATTATGCAAATCTAATTTAAGCAAAAGTAAGTAAAAATGGGATAAAAAAAATCCAAATTCTAAACTGAAAAATTTCAGATTAGAATTTGGACTATATTTTTGAACTTATTATTTTAATGTCTTTGCATTTTTTGCATTTTGATCTGTCAATGCCAAAGCTAAAACTTCGCTCATTTCTTTCACATAATGAAACGTCAGGCCTTCTAAATATTCGGCTTTAATTTCATCAATATCACTTTTGTTTTCATGACATAAAATGATTTCCTTAATGTTAGCTCTTTTAGCTGCAAGAATTTTTTCTTTGATTCCGCCAACTGGTAAAACTTTTCCACGAAGTGTAATTTCACCTGTCATTGCTAAACTTTTCTTAACCTTCTTTTGTGTCAGTAAAGAAACTAATGAAGTCAACATTGCAATACCGGCGCTTGGTCCGTCTTTTGGTGTTGCACCTTCAGGCACGTGCAAGTGAATATTGTATTTTTGAAATAATTCTACACTAAGCCCTAACTTTTTAGCATTGGCTTTGATGTATTCTAAAGCAATTGTAGCCGATTCTTTCATGACATTTCCAAGATTTCCTGTAATCGTCAATGAACCTTTTCCTTCAGAAATTAAGGACTCAATAAATAAAATATCACCACCAACGCTCGTCCAGGCTAAACCTGTAACAACTCCGGCAACATCATTATTTTCATATTTATCACGCTCTAATCTTGGAACACCTAAAACAGTTACAATATCTTCGTCTGTAACTTTTTTATTATACTCCTCCTCCATCGCAACAGCTTTTGCAGCATTACGAATTACCTGAGCAATTTTAGTTTCTAAATTACGAACACCAGATTCACGTGTATAACCTTCTACGATTTTCTCTAATTGTTTTTTTCCAATCGTTAAATCTTTGCTTGTTAATCCGTGTGCTTCTAATTGTTTTGGAAAAAGGTGTCTTTTTGCAATTTCTACTTTTTCTTCAATAGTATAACCTGACATCTTGATAACTTCCATTCTGTCACGTAATGCGGGCTGAATTGCCGACATATTATTTGAAGTCGCAATAAACATTACTTTAGATAGATCATATCCCATTTCAAGGAAGTTATCGTAAAATGAACTGTTTTGTTCCGGATCTAAAACTTCTAATAATGCAGAAGACGGATCTCCGCTGTTTCCGCTTGAAAGTTTATCGATTTCATCCAGAATAAAAACGGGATTTGATGTTCCTGCTTTTTTCAAACTTTGAATAATTCGGCCTGGCATTGCCCCGATATATGTTTTTCTGTGTCCGCGAATCTCTGCTTCGTCACGTAAACCACCTAATGAAATACGCACGTATTCACGCCCCAGAGCTTCGGCTACAGAACGGCCAATAGATGTTTTACCAACTCCCGGAGGTCCTGTTAAACAAATAATTGGCGATTTCATATCGTTACGAAGTTTTAAAACTGCCAAATGTTCGACCATTCTTTTCTTAACTTCTTCAAGTCCAAAGTGATCTTTGTCTAATATTTTCTGAGCATATTTTAAATCGAATTTATCTTTAGAATATTCGCCCCAAGGCAATTCTAAAAACAACTCTAAATAGTTACGCTGAATTCCAAAATCTGGAGATTGTGGGTTCATTCTGCGCATTTTAGACAATTCTTTTTCGAAATGTTTCTGCGTTTTTTCGTCCCATTTTTTGGTTTTCGCCTTTATTCCCATTTCGTCCATTTCTTCCTCTTGCGAAACGCCACCCAATTCTTCCTGAATGGTTTTCATTTGCTGGTGAAGGAAATATTCACGTTGTTGCTGGTCTAAATCAAAACGAACTTTTGACTGAATGTCATTTTTCAATTCTAATTTTTGCAACTCAACGTTCATATAACGTAAGGTTTCAAGCGCTCTGTCTTTTAATCCGTTTATTGATAAAAGACCTTGTTTTTCTTTTACGGATAAATTCATATTAGAAGAAACAAAATTGATTAAAAACGACTGGCTTTCAATGTTTTTAATCGCAAAAGTTGCTTCTGAAGGAATGTTTGGACTTTCTTTTATAATTTGAATCGCCAGATCTTTTACAGAATCTAAAATTGCTGTAAACTCTGTATCGTCTTCTGCAGGACGTTCTTCTGACACTTCTTTAATTGTTGCCGTGATATATGGCTCTTCTGAAACTACTTCATCAATTTCAAAACGTTTTTTTCCTTGCAGAATAACGGTAACATTTCCGTCAGGCATTTTTAAAACACGCAGAATTCTGGCTACAGTTCCTATTTTATGAATATCGTCTTTTGACGGATCTTCGTCTTCTTCATTAATTTGAGAAACTACACCAATAATTTTTCCACCGGCATTGGCATCATTTATTAGCTTTATCGATTTATCTCTTCCTGCAGAAATCGGAATAACTACACCCGGAAATAAAACAGTATTACGTAAAGGTAAAATTGGCAACGAAGGCGGAAGCTCTTCATTGTTCATTTCCTCTTCGTCTTCTGGAGTTAATAATGGAATTAATTCTGCTTCTGAATCAAATTCCTGAAGTGACAGATTGTCAATAGTAAGTATTTTATGATTTGACATAATAATATATAAGTCTTTTTGTCATTAAAAGTTTAATCCTAATTGTATTTGCTGACTTAAATATTACTGTTTTGATAAAAAGTATAATAAGTATTTCATTTACAAGATAGATCGTAAAAATAGACAATCATTGTGCCAAATGCAAAAGAGTGAGCTTTGAAATTTTCTATTTAGTCTTAACTATTTATGTCACTGATAAAAAAAAGCATAAAAAAACCCGAAATTACTTTCGGGTTTTTAAAATCTTAAATCGATATATATTTTAGTTCAGTTTATAAGAAACCAATTCAGAAAATGTATCACTTATAGTAAACTAAATGGTACCTAAACCTTTTGCAATCCAATATTCTGCTTCGCTTGAACCGTAACTTTGTCCTTCTAATGAAATCTCTAATTTTAGTTTAAATTTGATAACATCTTTATAAGTAACATTTTTTAAAGTAGCGGTGTATTCAATACTACTTTGCTTATTTAAAAATGATTTCCCATCTATATTTTTTTTATTTTTTAATTATCTTTTTTACGATTGTCTCACCTAAATTATCTATCACTAAAAAATATATTCCAATTGGAAATGTAGAAATATTAATTTGTAAAGACTTACTATCATCACTTATTATCGGTTTTTCATAAATTAATACTTTTCCTGATAAATCAACCATTGTTATCTTAGAAGAGGATAAATCAATTTTACCTTCTATTTTTACAAATGAAGAACTTGGATTAGGATAAATAATAACTGAAGTATCTAAATAATCGCTTTGAAATGTTTTTTCAATACTTTTTTTATTTGCATTGTTTATTGTAATTTTTATTACATTACTGATATAAAACCTTTGTTTCCCTTCACTGTACCTTATGTATTTAATCTTTCTAAAAAACCTCGATTGAAAAGATCCATCATTATCAATAAAATCTTTAATTTCAGGTTGATAATCTTTTGACTTAGAATTATCAATTTTATACCATAAATCACCATCACTTGACAATTCCCAGCCATAAGTATAATAAAATTCGTCAACATTATCGACAATTGGAGAAATTGTAGAATTAGAATTTATAGTTTGATTACAACATAATGAAGCGAAACTAGAAGAATCAACTGTATTATCAATTGGATATACTCTGACTATATTACTTGAAGCAGCTTTTGTCTCCCCATTTCTAAATACCAACCTGCGGTATTCAACTCCATATTGTATTGGTGGTGGTGTATAATTTGCTTCGGTCGCATTTGCAATATTTTTCCAGCCATAATATTCCAATGATGCTTCAGGATAAATGAAAGAGCATTGACAATTCTCATCCCTCCTGCTTTGCCATTGATAACGATATAATGGTGTAGTAATAATTAAACCTCCCTCACTATATGATTCTGATGCTGGATTGCCAATAGCCACTGGATTTTGCCCTATTGGAACATATTGATTTGGAGGTGATATTCGATTATTTAAAGAATATGAAGAATACAATACATTTGAAACAAAAGGCTCAACTATTATCTTCATACCTGTAGGAGCAGATTCTATGACGGTGGTTCCATCTTCTAATTTAGTTTCTACATTTAAAAATTTATTATCATATGTTGGTCCATTAACAAAATCTATCACCTGTGGTACAGGTACGATAATTGGAATAAAACCGGCATTAATTGTAACAAAAACATAATTAATTTCTACATACTTTTGATTTTTCTTTAAGTCAAATAGCAACGGAATACCTCCCCAAGGAATTGTTTGACTAGCAAATACTGGTTTATTGGTTGGCGGTGTAGGGGTTGGTGGTGTAGGAGTAGTCGAACTTTTTATAATTGATATATTTCCGCTTTTATATGTTGTCCCTGCATATGTCTTATATTCAGCATAGAGAATACCCCCAGCAGAATCAAACTGCGATGCACTTAATGAAATATTAAAACTTACAACAGCTTGGGTACCTTTTAAAAAAAGTAAACCTCTAATACCGCCACCCGAAGGGTTGATAGGAGAAGAAGAAGCGTTTGGTTGTTTTTTATAATAAATAGCAATTGTACCAGGAGTACTATCACTAGGTGACGAAGAATTGTTTACTATACAAGTAAAATTAACAGTTGAAGTAGGTTTAGAACCTAGATTTATAGCTTGATTATTACTAATAGAAACATTATCGACATTTATTCCAACAATATTAACGGACTGTGAAAATAAAAAATGATTACTCAATAATGTGAGTACAAACCAAAAAAATGTAATTTTTTTCATGATAGTTTAAAAATTTTATAAATAGTAGTTATTTTAAAACAAAATAACAATATTTTTTTTACAAAAAAATAACAATATAAGTTTTTTATTAAAAAACGTTAATATCAAAAAAAAAATAAATAATACTGTAACAAATCAAAAAAAGCAAAGTCATTATAAAAAACTAGCAACCATTACTTGAGTACAACCAATCAAAATATCGAAGAGTTAATCGCACTTTGTAAAGACAATAACCAAAAGGCACAATTTGAAATTTACAATCGCTATTGCAAAGCCATGTATAATGTGGCTTACAGAATTGTAAAAGACGAACATTTTGCACAAGACGTCATGCAGGAAGGTTTTTTGAAAGCTTTTATAAAGATTAACGATTATAAACAGGAAGTCGCATTTGGAGCATGGCTTAAAAAAATCATTATTAATTACAGTATTGATTTTTATAAAAAGAATAATGCTTTTCAGATGGAAGACATTGACAAAACGCTTTATAAAATAGAGGAAAATGATAGTTTCTTTACTGAAAATATTGATTTGGAATCACTTAAAGTGAAACAGGTTTTAAAAGCTATTTCAGATTTAAAAGACAATTACCGAATGGTTTTGACGCTATTTTATATTGAAGGCTATGATCAGGAAGAAATTAGCGAAATCTTACATATAAGTTATGCAAATTGCAGGACTACATTAAGCCGGGCTAAAGAAAGTTTACGAAAAAAATTAGAGGAAATATGAAATCACCACTAAAAAAATGTTTGTGCAAACAAATACAAATAAATAAAAAGGTGATAACATATCACCGCTAAAAAATAAAAATTAGGATATATGAAAAAGGAAAATGACGATTTAGACCAATTATTTAACCGATTAGAGAATCAGTGGGATGTTCATGAAATGAGTTCTGACCATCAGGTTGATTTCTTAAATAAATTGAATAAAAAACAACCAAAGAAAAAGAATTACGCCTTTTGGGCCATTGCTGCTTCGATAGCTTTATTATTAGGAATATCTGTTTTATACAACAATAACACAAAACCTAAAGAATTTAAGTTTGCATCGAATGAAACAAAACGTACGGATTCTATCTTCAATATTCTGATTGAGAATGAGCTGGTTAAATTAAAAGAAAAAAGTTCTCCGGAAAACGAACAAATCGTAAATGATGCTTTAAAACAAATGAAAGTTTTTGATGCTGATTATCAAAAAATCATAAAAGAGGTTCAGAAAAACGGAGAGAACAAACAAATTATTTATGCTATGATTAGCAACTTGCAAACGAGAATATCTTTTTTGCAAACGGTTTTGAAGCGCATTGAAGAAAACGAAAATTTAAAAAATACTACCAATGAAAAAACATTATAACATACTAATTATATTCATTTTAATTCCTTTTTTAGGATTTTCAAATGATGATACTTTTATTTCAAAACAAAAAACAATTAAAAAAACATATATCGTAAATTCTAACGCAGGAATTGATATTCAAAACAAATACGGCAGCATTACTGTAAGCACCTGGGATGAAGATAAAATTGATCTTGACATTACGATAAAAGTAACGGGTGGAAATGAAAATTGGGTAAATGAAAAACTTAACAGCATTGATGTAGACATTACTGCACTTAAATCGATGGTTTCAGCTATTACTAATATGGGAAATTCATCTTTAAAAAGTCAAGGCAGCAGTAACAGTTTTGAGATTAATTATGTGATTAAAATTCCGAAAAACGGAACTGTAAAACTGGATAATAAATACGGTAATATTACCATTTTTACTATAGAAGGTTCTAGTGATATTACTTGTAAATATGGTAAAGTAACACTCGGAAGACTAAATGGTTCGAGCAATCGCATTCAAATTGCATATTGCCAAAATTCAACTATTGATTACATCAAAAACGGAACTCTGGAGGCTCGCTATTCAGGTCTGAAAATAAATGATTCGGGTAATTTAAATTTAGACACCAATTATACAGATTTAACTCTTGCAGATGGTCAGAACATAAAATACGACTGCAATTACGGAAACTTTAAGTTTCAGAAAATAAGCTCTTTCTCCGGTTCCGGAAATTATCTGACGATTAATATTGCTGAAATTTCAAACAGTGTAAATGTTAATGTCAATTACAGCAAAGTAAATATCTCTAACATTACTGAGAAAGCTAATGATGTTAATATTAACTCCGGTTATTCAGATGTTTCTTTAGGTTACAATACTAATTATAGTTTCGATTTTGATATTAATACCAAATATGGCAATATTAAAAACGATAATTCTTTAGATGTTTCTATTACAGAAAGTAAAAATACGAGTAAAAGGATCAGCGGATACAATAATAAAAAAGGTCAGAATAAAGTTGTTGTCAACTCTAATTATGGCAATGTTACAATAATCAAAAAACAATAATCAAAAAAATCAATCAAAATGAAAAAATCAATTCAATTATTAGTTTGTGGTGCATTTTTAATAGGATTTGTGGCCAATGCACAATACACATCAAATGATAAAATTAAAGGAAATGGTAAAGTTGTTACTGAAACCAGAAATACAGGAGATTATGACGCTATAAAAGTTGGAGGTCCTTTTGATGTAAATTTAGTTTCCGGAAAAGAAGGAAAAATCACGATCAAAGGCGAAGAAAATTTATTATCTGCCATTAAAATCGAAGTAGAAGATAATGCACTTAAAATTTATGTTAATAAAGGATCAAATATTCGCTCTAGTGCAGGGCACAAAATTGAAATTACAGTTCCGTTTGAAAAAATTTCTTCCTTAAGTTTGGCAGGTTCAGGAGACATTCAGACCAAGAACATCATCAAAAATGATAAATTCGAAGCTAAACTGGCAGGCTCCGGAAATTTTAAATTAGATATAGATTCAAATGATTTTAAATTGAATGTAAGTGGCTCAGGAAATGTAGCATTAAAAGGGTCTGCAGACAATTTTACTACAAAACTTTCAGGATCAGGAAATATTAACGCATCTAATTTAAAATCTAAAAATGTAACTGCAAATGTTTCCGGTTCAGGAAATAGTATCGTGAATTGCGAGGGAAATTTAACGGCCAGAGTTTCTGGCTCTGGCGATATAAAATATATTGGAAACCCTGATAAACGAGATGTAAAAGTTTCCGGTTCAGGAAATATCACAAAAGGTTAATGCAATAAAAAGCTCAATAATAAATTTTATTAAAATCATCAATCCGTTTTAAAACGAACAAAATCATCTTTTTTATTATTGAGCTTTTTCTATAAATTATAACCTAAAATAAAAAGCTAAGTGAGGTGTTTTATTAATTTAAAACACCTTTTTTTGGCACTCTTTTCAACAAAAGAACACCAATTGCAAAAAATAGGGCTAAAATAACAATGGCATATCTTGGGCTTCCTGTAATTTGGTCTATTATTCCGTAAACACACATTCCGATTACGATTCCAATTTTTTCTGCAACATCATAAAAACTAAAAAAAGATGCCGTATCTTCTGATTCGGGTAATAATTTAGAATAAGTGGAACGAGATAAAGCCTGAATTCCTCCCATAACAAAACCTATTAAAGTCGCCATTACATAAAAATGTATAGGTAATGTGATGAAAAAAGCGAGTATACAAAGCACTACCCAAAAGCAATTTATAACAATCAATGTTGGAATATTTCCAAATTTGGCCGATGCTCTTGAGGTCAGAACAGCCCCAACAATTGCAACTAATTGTATTAATAAGATACAGATAATTAAGCCCGTTGTACTTTCGCTTTTTGATGACCATTGAATTTCCTGGGCTCCAAAATAAGTTGCTACAATCATAACGGTTTGTACAGCCATACTGTAAACAAAGAAGCTTCCCAAATATCTTTTTAGAGAAATATTTTCTTCTAATAATTTCCAAACTTTTTTCAATTCTGTAAAACCATTAAAAATAACACCTTTTGTTACTTTTTGATCTGTAACTTTATTCCCTTTTGGTAAATAATAATAGGTATACTGACTAAAAAGAATCCACCAGATTCCGACCATTAAAAATGAATATCGCATCGCTTTCATTGCGGCTTCGCCTTCTGTTCCTGTGATTCCAAAAATTGCAGGTTTCATAATCATCGCCAAATTAATAACCATCAAAACAACGCTCCCTACATATCCTAAAGAATATCCTTTGGCACTTAATTTATCCTGCTGCTCCGGAAAAGCAATATCTGGTAAATAAGAATTGTAGAAAACCAAACTTCCCCAAAAACCAATTAATCCTAAAAAATAGAAAAGTAAGCCAACGTATATATTTTCAAGATTAAACCAGTATAAGCCCATGCAAGACAAGGCGCCCATATAGCAAAAGAATTTCATGAATGATTTTTTATTTCCTACGTAATCGGCAATACCAGATAATAACGGAGAAATAAAAGCAACAACCAAAAATGCTGCAGCGGTAACAAAACTTATTAAGGCAGAATTTTTAAGATTCATTCCGAAAACATCTATATAATGATCTCTATCTGAAAATAAAGCTTCGTAAAAAATTGGAAAAACGGCCGATGAAATAACTAACGGGTAAACCGAATTTGCCCAATCATAAAAAGCCCACGCATTTAATAATTTTTTATCTCCTTTTTGTAAGTTCTTCATAAAAATGGTTTTGTTAAGTGGCTACGAATTTATCTAATTTTTATCATAATCAAATAGAAATTTGATAAATCGTGTATTAATAAATTATAAAGATTTTAAAATACTTTGCTGCACAAAAAAAGCCATCCCTAACGGATAGCTTTTTAGATATTTAAAGCATCTAAATATTGTTATTTTATAATACCAACTTTTGCTGCTGTTGCTCTAGCTTCAGGAATTAACGCTTTTAGATTTGCAATTCTGGTTGCATCAGAAGGGTGCGTACTCATAAATTCCGGAGTTCCTGATCCACCTGATTTTGCAGACATTCTGCTCCAAAATGCAATTGAATCATCAGGATTATATCCTGCAATGGCCATCAGTGTTAATCCTATTTTATCTGCTTCACTTTCGTTGCTTCTGCTAAATGGAAGCATCACTCCTACTTCGGTACCAAGCCCGTAAGCTTGCGAAAATATTGCCTGCGTAGCCTCAGATTTACCGCTTGTCGCAGCGCCGAGAGCTACTCCGCCAATTTGTTGCAATTGTGCAGCGCTCATTCTTTGTGCTCCGTGATTGGCTAATGCGTGAGAAACTTCGTGTCCCATAACGGTAGCCAAACCTGCATCGTCCTGAGTAATAGGTAAAATTCCTGAGTAAACAACAATTTTACCACCAGGCAAACACCAGGCATTAACTTCTTTATTTTCAACTAATTTGTATTCCCAGCGATAATCTTTTAAATATTGTGATTGTCCTAAATAAGTTAAATATTTTTCAGCTGCATTTTTTATTCTACTACCAACAGCATCAACCCTTTTTGCATCTGCAGTTCCTGTTATCACCTTATTTTCAGCAATAAAAGTACTGTATTGTTGAAATGAGGTTGGAAATAATTCGCTATTTGAAACAAAATTCAGATTTGATTTTCCCGTAACCGGATTAGTTGCGCATGCACTAACTAAAAGTGCTGCAAAAATTGCTAAGAAAAAGTAATTTTTCATGATCATAAATTTTAATTATAAAGTAAAAATAACGAATATTTTAATAAGATATTTTATATAATTAAAGTCAAACCTATCATAATTTTATCATTTTCCAACAATGTGCAATTCAGTAAACTCTTTATCAACTAGTAACGAATTATTTTCGCCAAAACTTACACTGTCAAATTCGACTTTTTCATTGTCAATTTCGATTTCGGTAACTTTAAAAGGCAAACCAATTAAGTTAATTTTATATTTAGAATATGGAGTGTCAAATTTTCCTTCTTTATGCAGTTGAACTATTAATTCTTTTTCTTTTCCTATTGTTTTAAAGGATAAAAAGCTATAACGACCTTTTTTATAATCATAGCCATCTTGTGCATCTTCATAAACTACTGATTTTTCTTTACCTCTTTTGTAATAAATATCAAGTGTTAATTCATCAAATTCAAGTTCTCCAACATATTGCTGAACAGGATATTTCGGAATTATTGCTCCGGCTTTTACAAACACCGGAATTTCATCAAATTTAGTATCAATCCAAACTTCTCTTCCTCCTGTAAAAAATTCATTTGTCCAATAGTTATACCATTCTCCTCTAGGAATATACATACGTCTTCCTAAAGCATTAGGTTCAAGAATTGGGCAAACCAGAATTTGATTTCCAAAGATAAATTCGTCATTGCGATAATGCGTTTGAGTATCGTCCTGATCGTAATAAACTAATGGTTTCAACATCGGAATTCCTTCTTCAATATATTGCCAGAACATGGTATACAAATACGGTAATAACTGATAACGAAGGCTTACAAATTTGCGGGTAATATTAATTACTTCTTCATCAAAAGCCCAAGGTTCCTGATTCCCGTGATCTCCGGAAGAATGCGTTCTGCAAAAGGGATGAAAAACGCCCAATTGAATCCAACGTGCATATAATTCACCTGTAGGCTGCTCTGCAAATCCTCCAATATCAGAACCGGTAAAACCCATTCCTGAAATACACATTCTCTGAACCTGAATATTAGCAATCCATAAATGTTCCCAGGTTGCAACATTATCACCTGTCCAGGAAGACGTATAGCGCTGTGCTCCTGAATAGGCAGATCTGGTAATTACAAAAGGTCTTTTTGGATATGCAAAACGTTTCACACCATGATACGTTGCCCTTGCCATTTGTGTACCGTAAATATTGTGCGCTTTTCTATGGCTGCAGGGATTTCCGTCATAACTATGACGAACATCCATCGGGAAAGTTTTATTAGGAACCTCCATAACCGCAGGTTCGTTCATATCATTCCAAACTCCTTTTACTCCAATATCTGAAATTAATTCTTTAAATAATCCTGCCCACCATTCTCTAACTACGGGATTTGTGTAATCTGGAAAATTACATTCTCCAGGCCATACTTTTCCTTTCATGTAAGGACCGTCGGCTCTTTTGCAGAAATAATCTTTTTCTAAGGCTTCTTGGTAAACCCAGTAATCTTTGTCAATTTTAATTCCCGGATCTATGATTACAACCGTTTTAAAACCGTCTTCTGCTAATTCAGCCACCATTCGTTTCGGGTCAGGGAAATATTCTTTGCTCCAGGTAAAACATCTAAAACCTTCCATATAATCGATATCCAGATAAATGGCATCGCACGGAATTTTAAGTTCTCTAAATTTTGAGGTAATTTCTTTTACTTTGCTTTCCGGATAATAACTCCATTTACATTGATGATATCCTAAAACCCACAAAGGCGGTAATTCAGGTTTACCAGTCAAATCTGTGTATGTGGTAACCACATCTTCCATTTGTGGCCCGTAAATAAAATAGTAATTCATCTCGCCACCTTCTGCCCAAAAACTGGTAACGTTTCTTCTTTCCTGACAAAAATCAAAGAAAGTCCTAAATGTATTGTCGAAGAAAATGCCGTAAGATTGTTTGTTTTGTAAACCGATATAAAACGGAACTACTTTATATAAAGGATCTTGTTCCTTTTGATAAGCGTATTGATCTGTAGCAAAATTTTCTAATCTTTTGCCTTTTAAATTCATTTGAGTGGCTTTGTCACCAAGACCGTAAAAACATTCTCCATCTTTAGAAGATTTACTCATTTTTACGATATTTCCACCGTATTCATAGCTTTCTTCCCAATGAAAACCAAGTTCATCTTCAAGAATCAAAAGATCATTTAAATCGTAAATAGACAAACGAAGATCTGCTTTTTGAATTTTGCATTTTACTTTGCTGGTTCTTATTTGAAAGAAGGTTTCTTCTTCAGTTAGTTCCAGAAAATTATAGCCGTGCAATTGGGTTTTATCAATAGCATACGAAAAATCATTGCTAAAATAGCCTTTAGTTGTAAAGCGAAACCGAATTAAACTATCTCTAAGAATGGTGACTTTTAAAATTACTTTATTGTCTGTATTAAAAAAAATAGTATCGCCTTCATGCTCGTATGAAACGATTTTTGATGGATATAAATCGCCTTTGTATTCTAATGATGTATTTGTAATCATATCGCTAATGAATTAATTATTCTAATCCTATCTTCGTTTCAAACATACAAAAAAACTTCATAAGCCTCTATGAATAAAAGGTTTATTCACGAAAACGTTTTTGTTGCCTGACTAATAAATTACGTATTACAAAATCGACAAATTGATAATTTAAGTATATTAAATTATCAAAATGGCATCAAACAAATTAATTCTTAAATTTATTCGAAACAATAAACAGTAACGCTTAAAGGTGGCAAAATTAATTCGATAGAAAAATCTCTGCCATCATAAGGAACACCTTCAATTATTAAGGCATTTGAATTTAAAACTCCACTTCCTCCATAAATAGCAGCATCACTATTAAAAATTTCTTTTAATTTTCCTTTTTGTGGAATCCCTATTCGATAATTTTCTCTTAAAACGGGAGTGAAATTGCAAACCACAACAACATTTTCATTCGAATTATTTCCTTTACGAATGTACGATAAAACAGCATTTTGATGATCTGAATAATTAATCCATTCAAAACCTTCTCCCGAAAATTGCCTTTCATATAAAGCCGGACGAGATTTGTATAATTGATTCAAATCTGTAATTATCTTTTTAATTCCTGAATGATAGTCATATTGCAGTAAATGCCAGTCTAAACTTTGTTCAAAATTCCACTCATCACTTTGTCCAAATTCAGATCCCATAAACAATAATTTGGTTCCGGGATGCGTAAACATATAGCCATACAACAATCTTAAATTTGCAAATTTTTGCCATTCGTCACCAGGCATTTTATTAGCGATAGATTTTTTTCCGTAAACGACTTCATCATGAGAAAACGGAAGCATAAAATTTTCTGTAAAAGCATACGTCATCGAAAAAGTCAAATCGTTTTGATGGTATTTTCTATAAACCGTCTCTTTTTGAAAGTATTTTAAAGTATCGTGCATCCAGCCCATCATCCATTTCATTCCAAAACCTAAACCGCCCGTAAACGTTGGTCTTGAAACCATCGGAAAAGAAGTACTTTCTTCAGCAATAGTCTGAACTCCATCAAAATTAGCATAGATAACTTCATTAAATTCTTTAAGAAAACTTATCGTTTCAAGATTTTCTCTTCCACCATAAATATTCGGTTCCCACTCGCCTTCATTTCTCGAATAATCGAGATATAACATCGACGCAACTGCATCCACTCTTAAACCATCAATATGATAATTCTGCAGCCAAAAAACAGCGTTACTTATCAGGAAAGCGCGAACTTCGTTTCTTCCGTAATTAAAAACAAGACTTTTCCAATCCGGATGATAGCCTTTTCGGCGATCAGGATGTTCATATAAATGCGAACCGTCAAAGAAACCTAAACCATGAGCGTCGTCTGGAAAATGCGACGGAACCCAATCTAAAATTACGCCAATACCAGCCTGATGTAATGTATCGACTAAAACCATAAAATCTTGTGGTTTACCAAAACGGGAAGTTGGGGCAAAATAACCAACCAATTGATAACCCCATGACGGATCATATGGATATTCCATAATAGGCATAAACTCTACGTGTGTAAAACCAGTTTCTTTTACATAAGAAACTAAATCTTCAGCTAGTTCCAAATAAGTCAAAAATCGATTATTTTCTCCTCGTTTCCAGGAACCTAGATGTACTTCATAAACAGAATATGGCTTATCTAAGGCATTGTTTTCCTTACGGGTTTGCATCCATTTCTCGTCCTTCCAATTATGATCTAAATCCCAAACAACAGAAGCTGTATGCGGCGGTTTTTCACAATATAAAGAGAAAGGATCTGCTTTTTCAGTTACAACTCCATCAATACTCGATTGAATTTTATATTTATAAAGCGCTCCTTTATCAAGTTCCGGAATAAAACCTTCCCAAATACCGGAAGAATCCCAACGAACCTGCAATAAATGTTCGTCTTGAGTCCAATAATTAAAATCGCCAACAACAGAAACAGATTGTGCTGTAGGCGCCCAAACAGCAAAATAAACGCCTTTTATTCCATTAATTTCAATTAAATGTGCTCCTAATTTTTCATACAATTTGAAGTGTTTTCCTGCTTTGAATAAGTCAATATCAAAATCAGTAAATAAGGAATGCGTGATGACTTTATTCATATTTATTTTTTAGGCAACAATTGAAAATTGGAATTTGAAGCTTTTTTAGTATTGGAATTTTTAAATTTTATTCTATTCTAAAATTATCAGAGAGAACAGCTCCTTTTTTAATAACAACAATTCCGTCTTTAATACTATATAATTCATTGGTAAAGTTATCTAAATGTTTACCTCCGCTAATATGAACATTGTTTCCAATTCGCACATTTTTATCAATTAAAGCATTATTTATATAGCAGTTTTCTCCAATTCCAACATGAATTTTATTAATAGTACTTTCATGATGCAACTCGTCAAGGTCCTGATAAAAATCATTACCCATTACGTAGCAATTTTCCAAGACAGTTCCTATACCAATTCTCGAACGAATGCCTATGACTGAACTTTTAATTTCCTTCGCATTAATAATACATCCTTCTGAAATTAGGGATTGATTTATTATTGAATTTCTAAATTTTGAAGGTGGTAATAATCTAGGTCTGGTAAAAATTTTATTATCATTATCAAACAAATTAAATTCCGGAATATCGGCTGTTAGACCAATATTTGCCTCAAAAAAAGATTCAATATTTCCAATATCTGTCCAGTATCCTTCATATTGATAACTTAAGATTTTATGTTTTCCAACAGCTTGTGGAATAATTTCTTTTCCAAAATCTTTTGTATGAGGATCAGACATTAAATCTTCCAATAATTGTCGGTTAAAAATATAAATCCCCATCGAAGCTAAATATTTTTTCCCTTTTTCCTGCATTTGTTCACTAACTTCAGATTCCCATTCAGGCAAAAGAGAAGCATCAGGTTTTTCTATAAAAGCCTCCACACAACTTTCATGATTGGTTTTTAGAATTCCAAATTCCGGTGCATCTTTCGCATTTACGGGTAAAGTTGCAATAGAAATAGCGGCATCGGCAGCAATATGGGCTTCTAACATTTCGTTAAAATCCATTTGATACAATTGATCTCCGGATAAAATTAGAGCATGATCAAATTCATGTTTTAAAAAATGCGACATACATTGGCGAACAGCATCAGCCGTTCCCTGAAACCAGGTTGGATTATCAGGGGTTTGTTCAGCAGCCAAAATATCAACAAATGACTGACTGAAAATGCTAAAATTGAATGTGTTTTTTATATGTGCGTTTAAAGACGCAGAATTAAATTGTGTTAGTACAAATATTTTGAAAATATCAGAATTGATACAATTTGAGATAGGAATATCAACCAATCTGTATTTCCCTCCAATCGGAACTGCAGGTTTTGATCTGGTTTCTGTTAACGGGAACAAGCGTGACCCTTGTCCTCCTCCTAAAATAATAGCAACGACATTCTTTTTTTTAAATTTCATTTTTCTCAATAATTAGGTTGTATATCTCAATATATTCCTGACAAACTCTTTCCCAGGAATGATCTGTTTCCATTCCTCTTTTTCTAATTTTATTGAAGTTAATTTTATCATCGTACAATTTCACAGCACGATTTATAGAATAACAAATATCTCCCACAGAAGCCTGATCATGGCAAATACCATTTCCGTCATCTCCAAAATCAATTACAGTATCGCGCAATCCTCCCGTTCTTCTCACAATCGGAATTGTTCCGTAACGCATAGCATACATCTGATTTAGACCACAAGGCTCTACTCTCGAAGGCATTAAAATAAAATCTGAACCAGAATAAATTAAGTGGGCCAATTCTTCATTATAACCAATAAATACATTATAATTACCATTGTAATCATTTCGCAATTGAACTAACTGTTCTTCAATATTTGGATTCCCGGATCCTAAAATCAAAATATTAATATTCTCGAAATTCTCAGATAAAGCTAATGCCGAAGCCTGTGGTAATAAATCACCTCCCTTTTCTTCAAATAAGCGCCCAATAAAACTAAACAGTGGCTTTGAAGGATCTAAATCAAATTGCTCACATAATTTTTCCTTATTCTTTTGTTTGCCAGTTTCAGAAGACTCTATTGAATAATTTTGATTAATCATTTTATCTTTGGAAGGATCCCAAACTTCAATATCAATTCCGTTTAAAATTCCTCTTGATTTAGTTTGAACTGAATTAAACAAGGATTCCAAACCATTTGCAGAAATATTAATTTCATTTAAATAACTTGGTGAAACGGTAGTAACAAAATGAGCACATTTAACTCCTACAGCTAAAGAATTAAGAGAATTTCCCCATTCTAAAAACCCAACATGAATCAAATCAAATTCAGGCAAATAATGCAGTTTATCAAAACCAAACCAACCCTGATACAAACCATTATGAATTGTAATTACAGTTCTAACTTTTCTTAAACCTTCATATTTATAAGCATATTTTACCAAAAACGGAATTAAACCCGTGTGATGATCGTGACAATTTATAATATTTGGAATTTCCTTTCTGGCTGAAATCCAATCTAAAGCTGCTAATTGAAAAGACAAAAATCTTTCGATATCATCTTCATATCCGTAAATATTTGGACGATTAAATAATTCATTAATTTCAATTAGATACAATTCGTAACCTAACTTGTTAGTTGTTTCTTTTAAAATACTAAATGGAAAATCAAAATTTCCCAGTTTTACACTTCCCCAATGAACACATTCAAAATCATTTTCTATTTTAAATTTTGTGTCATAACAAGGAATAACAACTCTAACCTCATGACCTGCATTCGTTTGGTATTTAGGTAATGCGCCTACAACATCTGCCAAACCTCCAACCTTTGCCATTGGATAACATTCTGCACTAATATGAAATATTTCCATTTTAGAAATGTATAACTATTATTATTAAAATTATATTTTGATTTATTTTTCACAGCATACATCTATTATGCTATTTTTATGTTTCCTAAATTTAGGAAAAAATAAGCGAAATAAAGACCTCGTGAAAAAATTAGTAATATGGCAAAAAAGGCTACAAATCCAACACAATCTTTAAAAATTCCACAGTTTATTATATTAACAAGTAGAATATGCGCTTTTATTTCAACTAATCTTGTTACAAAATATGCTGCAAGACTTTTTACCACACCAATAAAACATAAAGTTCCAAAGAGAGAACTGGATATGGATCATAAAAGCGTTCAAAACAGAATTTTTGTTCCCGCCATAAATAAAAATATTGTAACCTATAAATATGGAACAGGTGAGCGAAAAATTTTACTAGTTCATGGTTGGTCTGGTCGCGGAACTCAATTATTTAAAATAGCAGATGAGTTAATAAAAATTGGATATTCAACGATTAGTTTTGACGCTCCGGCACATGGAAAATCAGAAGGAAAAACAACCATAATGTCTGAGTTTATTATTTCTATTTTGGAAATTGAAAAATTGTATGGACCTTTTGAAATTGCAATTGGCCATTCTTTAGGCGGAATGTCAGTATTAAATGCAATTAAAGATGGTCTAAAGTCAGATAAAGCAATTATAATTGGGAGTGGAGATATTGTACAGGATATTTTAGATGATTTTATATCAAAACTTACATTAAAAAAAGAAATTAGCAACCGTTTACGTGATTTTTTTGAGAATAAATACAATGTCAAAATGAATGATTTTTCAGCATATAAAGTGGCACAAAAAATAAAAATTCCAGTTTTGGTAATGCATGACAAAGACGACCCTGAAGTTTCTGTAAAGGCTGGAATTCATATTCATCAGCAATTACAAAATGGCACTTTATTTCTAACGGAAGGCTTAGGTCACAGAAAAATACTTGGCAATCAAAATGTTATAAAAAAGATCTTAGAATTTATTAAAAGTACTTAACTTTATGATAGTTATCTTTTTTAATATCAATATTTAAAAATGCTAAAATGGATTTATTTGGAGAAACAACAAATTGGGAAGTAGAATTAAAACCGATTTTAAAAAAATATAAAGATAAAAAGCATCCTCTTGATTATCAAAACATCTATCAATTATTGGTAATGGTCGTTTTGTCGGCACAAGATTCTGATGCTAATATTAATAATGTAACACCAGCTTTATTTGAAAAATATCCAACATTAAAAAGTTTATCTAAAACTGATACTGAAACATTTATACCATACATAAGCAAAGTTCGTAATCATTCAACAAAAGCAAATTGGTTATTGGAAATTACAAAAACCATTAAAAATGATGACGATATTCCTTTAACGATGGAAGGATTAACTGCACTTAAAGGTATAGGAAGAAAATCAGCCAATGTAATTTTAAGAGAAACAGATCAACCCGCAGAAGGTATAATTGCAGATTTGCATGTTATTAGAGTTGCACCACGAATTGGAATTGTAAAAGAAAGCAAAGATGGTAATAAAATAGAAAAAGATCTTATGCAAGTTTTACCTAAAAAGATTTGGTCAGAGATTGGTATGGCTATTTCATTTCACGGAAGAGAAGTCTGCAGACCAAAACCAAAGTGCGAAGAATGTGAATTAACTGACATCTGTTTATATTATAATACAGTAGTTAAACAAAATTAGACATTCTACTTTCTTCTGGGATCTATTAAATAATAATATTTTTATCATTTTCCTTAAATAATGTAAAAGTATTTACACTGGAAAGGCTCAACTTATCATTGATAAACAGTATAACTTAAAATTTTCTCCTGAAATTTTACAGTTAAAGTAATTATGGCAATAGATTTATAAATTCCTTAGCACTTTCATCGGATAATTTTTTCCTCTACCTTCACTTTCACTAATTGACTGTATAATGATTTTAGGCGAATAAACGGATTTAATTTTCACTCTATCTGATTTCATATCGAATATTTTTATTATGAATCAAATCTTTAGCAAAAGATTACTTCACTGAGAATTGCTTTATCCGGATTATGTCCTACTATTTTTCAAATAATAGATTCTCAGAGCCTGGTTTTTGGTCTTAAATTTTCAAAATTAAAATTTAGTATTAAAAAACCTGATCCTGATATAAACGAAAACACCCTTCATCTATGATGAAGGGTGTTTTAAAAAGAAAGGCGACGACATACTCTCCCACATAACTGCAGTACCATCTGCGCAGGCGGGCTTAACTACTCTGTTCGGGATGGGAAGAGGTGAGCCCCGCCGCAATAACCACCTTAAGGTCGTTAGTTGCTTTGGGCAACTTTACAATTAATTAAAAATTTAGAATTAAAAATTAAATTGTATAATATCTTAACATACTGAGATAAAGAAAGTATTTATTTTAGAAAGTTTCTTCCTCCCGATTGCCCGGGAGGAAAAGGGTGTACATAAGCTTACGGATTATTAGTACTACTCGACTATGACATTACTGCCTTTACATCTATAGCCTATCAACGTGGTCATCTTCCACGATCCTTAAAAGAAATCTCATCTTGTGGTGGGTTTCGCGCTTATATGCTTTCAGCGCTTATCCCTTCCAAACGTAGCTACTCTGCGGTGCCCCTGGCGGGACAACAGATACACTAGAGGTTTGTCCAATTCGGTCCTCTCGTACTAGAATCAGATCCACTCAAATTTCTAACGCCCACAGTAGATAGAGACCGAACTGTCTCACGACGTTCTGAACCCAGCTCGCGTGCCACTTTAATGGGCGAACAGCCCAACCCTTGGGACCTTCTCCAGCCCCAGGATGTGACGAGCCGACATCGAGGTGCCAAACCCCCCCGTCGATATGAGCTCTTGGGGGAGATCAGCCTGTTATCCCCGGCGTACCTTTTATCCTTTGAGCGATGGCCCTTCCATGCGGAACCACCGGATCACTATGCTCTACTTTCGTACCTGATCGACCTGTATGTCTCTCAGTCAAGCTCCCTTATGCCATTGCACTCTACGCACGGTTACCAAGCGTACTGAGGGAACCTTTAGAAGCCTCCGTTACTCTTTTGGAGGCGACCACCCCAGTCAAACTACCCACCAAGCAATGTCCCCCGCAATACGGGGTTAGGCCTCAGATAAACAAAGGGTTGTATTTCAACAATGACTCCACAACGCCTGGCGACGCCGCTTCAAAGTCTCCAACCTATCCTACACATCATTTATCCAAGGTCAATACTAAGCTATAGTAAAGGTGCACAGGGTCTTTTCGTCCCACTGCGGGTAAACGGCATCTTCACCGTTACTACAATTTCACCGAGCTCATGGCTGAGACAGTGTCCAGATCGTTACACCATTCGTGCAGGTCGGAACTTACCCGACAAGGAATTTCGCTACCTTAGGACCGTTATAGTTACGGCCGCCGTTTACTGGGGCTTCAATTCAATGCTTCTCCGAAGATAACATCTCCTCTTAACCTTCCAGCACCGGGCAGGTGTCAGGCCCTATACTTCATCTTACGATTTTGCAGAGCCCTGTGTTTTTGATAAACAGTCGCCTGGACCTCTTCACTGCGGCCCTGATTACTCAGGGCGACCCTTCTCCCGAAGTTACGGGTCTATTTTGCCTAATTCCTTAGCCATGAATCTCTCGAGCACCTTAGGATTCTCTCCTCAACTACCTGTGTCGGTTTACGGTACTGGTACTAATTACCTGAAGTTTAGAGGTTTTTCTTGGAAGCCCTTAGGCGCACTATCTCTTTGTCCGAAGACTCCGAGTACTATCGTATTTCCCCAAAATCTGTGGATTTGCCTGCAGATCTTATAGGTAGGTACTTCAACGAACTATTCCGTCAGTTCGCGGCGCTTTCATCACTCCGTCACCCCATCACAGTAATTAGTAGTACGGGAATATTAACCCGTTAGCCATCGACTGTCCCTTTCGGGTTCGCCTTAGGACCAGACTAACCCACAGCTGATTAGCATAGCTGTGGAAACCTTAGTTTTTCGGTGTGCGGGTTTCTCGCCCGCATTATCGTTACTTATGCCTACATTTTCTTTTCTAACCAGTCCAGCATACCTGACGATACACCTTCAACCCTGTTAGAATGCTCCCCTACCACTTAGAGTAAACTCTAAATCCATAGCTTCGGTAATATACTTATGCCCGATTATTATCCATGCTCGTCCGCTCGACTAGTGAGCTGTTACGCACTCTTTAAATGAATGGCTGCTTCCAAGCCAACATCCTAGCTGTCTGGGCAGACAAACCTCGTTCTTTCAACTTAGTATATATTTGGGGACCTTAGCTGATGGTCTGGGTTCTTTCCCTCTCGGACTTGGACCTTAGCACCCAAGCCCTCACTGCTGTGAAACATTATATAGCATTCGGAGTTTGTCAGGAATTGGTAGGCGGTGAAGCCCCCGCATCCAATCAGTAGCTCTACCTCTATATAACTTTATGCACAGCGCTGCACCTAAATGCATTTCGGGGAGTACGAGCTATTTCCGAGTTTGATTGGCCTTTCACCCCTACCCACAGGTCATCCGAAGACTTTTCAACGTCAACCGGTTCGGACCTCCACTGTGTGTTACCACAGCTTCATCCTGCCCATGGGTAGATCACACGGTTTCGCGTCTAACACTACTGACTAAAGCGCCCTATTCAGACTCGCTTTCGCTACGGATCCGTGGCTTAACCACTTAACCTTGCCAGCAACGTTAACTCGTAGGCTCATTATGCAAAAGGCACGCCGTCACCCCACGAAAGGGCTCCGACCGCTTGTAAGCGTATGGTTTCAGGATCTATTTCACTCCGTTATTCACGGTTCTTTTCACCTTTCCCTCACGGTACTGGTTCACTATCGGTCTCTCAGGAGTATTTAGCCTTAGCGGATGGTCCCGCCAAATTCAGACAGGGTTTCACGTGCCCCGCCCTACTCAGGATACCACTATCTATTACACTTGTTACCCATACGGGACTATCACCCTCTATGGTCCGACTTTCCAGTCAGTTCCGGTTCCTTGTGCATAAAATCTCGTGGTCCTACAACCCCAACATTGCCGTAACAACATTGGTTTGGGCTAATCCGCGTTCGCTCGCCACTACTTACGGAATCACTTTTGTTTTCTTCTCCTCCGCCTACTTAGATGTTTCAGTTCAGCGGGTTTGCCCACCTATCGGTGTACTATGTCTTCAACATAGTGGGTTGCCCCATTCAGGTATCTGCGGATCAATCGGTGTGTGCCCGTCCCCGCAGCTTTTCGCAGCTTATCACGCCTTTCATCGCCTCTGAGAGCCAAGGCATCCCCCATACGCCCTTATTTTGCTTATTGTACCAATCTTAAAATTAATTAAGACCGTTTTTTTTTGTCTTTTGTTATAAATAACAAAAAACGCTTTCTACTTTTTATTATTTTCTTATCTCAATATGTCAATGAACTTTGTTTGCTTCGCGCTTTACGCACTAGGCTTTAAGCTTACAGCCTATGGCTTATAGCTTTTTGTGGAGAATAACGGAGTCGAACCGTTGACCTCCTGCGTGCAAGGCAGGCGCTCTAGCCAGCTGAGCTAATCCCCCATTTTTCAATCTTAGATTGTAGAATTCAGATTTTAGATTTCTTAATTCTTCTCTAATTTCTTTTGGTGAATTCCAACTTCCAGAATTTCCTTTTTTTAAGTTAAATAGTAGTCCCGGGCAGACTCGAACTGCCGACCCCTACATTATCAGTGTAGTACTCTAACCAGCTGAGCTACGAGACTCTGTTTTACTTAAAATTTATTATTTGAACTAACAGCAAGAGTAAAATAGTCTTAAAATTAAAACCTTTAAAGCTTCTTCTTTTTTCCCAAGCGTGTGTTGCCACTAACACTCGGGCTCTAGAAAGGAGGTGTTCCAGCCGCACCTTCCGGTACGGCTACCTTGTTACGACTTAGCCCTAGTTACCAGTTTTACCCTAGGCAGCTCCTTGCGGTCACCGACTTCAGGCACCCCCAGCTTCCATGGCTTGACGGGCGGTGTGTACAAGGCCCGGGAACGTATTCACCGGATCATGGCTGATATCCGATTACTAGCGATTCCAGCTTCACGGAGTCGAGTTGCAGACTCCGATCCGAACTGTGACCGGTTTTATAGATTCGCTCCTGGTCGCCCAGTGGCTGCTCTCTGTACCGGCCATTGTAGCACGTGTGTAGCCCAAGGCGTAAGGGCCGTGATGATTTGACGTCATCCCCACCTTCCTCACAGTTTGCACTGGCAGTCTTGTTAGAGTTCCCGACATGACTCGCTGGCAACTAACAACAGGGGTTGCGCTCGTTATAGGACTTAACCTGACACCTCACGGCACGAGCTGACGACAACCATGCAGCACCTTGTAAATTGTCTTGCGAAAGTTCTGTTTCCAAAACGGTCAATCTACATTTAAGCCTTGGTAAGGTTCCTCGCGTATCATCGAATTAAACCACATGCTCCACCGCTTGTGCGGGCCCCCGTCAATTCCTTTGAGTTTCATTCTTGCGAACGTACTCCCCAGGTGGGATACTTATCACTTTCGCTTAGCCACTGAAATTGCTTCCAACAGCTAGTATCCATCGTTTACGGCGTGGACTACCAGGGTATCTAATCCTGTTCGCTACCCACGCTTTCGTCCATCAGCGTCAATCCATTAGTAGTAACCTGCCTTCGCAATTGGTATTCCATGTAATCTCTAAGCATTTCACCGCTACACTACATATTCTAGTTACTTCCTAATAATTCAAGTCTAACAGTATCAATGGCCGTTCCACCGTTGAGCGATGGGCTTTCACCACTGACTTATTAAACCGCCTACGGACCCTTTAAACCCAATGATTCCGGATAACGCTTGGATCCTCCGTATTACCGCGGCTGCTGGCACGGAGTTAGCCGATCCTTATTCTTACGATACCGTCAAGCTGATTCACGAATCAGTGTTTCTTCTCGTATAAAAGCAGTTTACAATCCATAGGACCGTCATCCTGCACGCGGCATGGCTGGATCAGGCTTGCGCCCATTGTCCAATATTCCTCACTGCTGCCTCCCGTAGGAGTCTGGTCCGTGTCTCAGTACCAGTGTGGGGGATCTCCCTCTCAGGACCCCTACCCATCGTAGCCTTGGTAAGCCGTTACCTTACCAACTAGCTAATGGGACGCATGCTCATCTTTTACCGTTGTGACTTTAATATAATCCTGATGCCAGGTCTATATACTATGAGGTATTAATCCAAATTTCTCTGGGCTATCCCTCTGTAAAAGGTAGATTGCATACGCGTTACGCACCCGTGCGCCGGTCTCAAGCTCCGAAGAACTCTACCCCTCGACTTGCATGTGTTAAGCCTGCCGCTAGCGTTCATCCTGAGCCAGGATCAAACTCTTCATCGTATATTGTTGATCTGGTAAACCAGATCGTATTGTTATTCGAATCAGTCTCTATCGGTTCTTTTAAATCTCTCGATTATCTTACTCTTTATTCTTTTGCTCTAACATCTCTGTTAAAGCGGCTGTCAATTCAATATGTCTACGAACGTGTGTTTCTTTTAATTTCGCTTTTCGTTGTTTCTCAAAGCGGGTGCAAAACTACAACTTATTTTTTAATTAGCAAGAACTTTTTGAAGAAATTTTGAAACTTTTTTTTTCGCCTCAATTACTTTTCAAATCCCTACCAATCTCTCAATGAACTTCCCTGTTTTGCGGGGTGCAAATGTAACATCCGTTTTCAAATCTCACAAGCTTTTCTTAATCTTTTTTTGAAAATAAATTTTCTCTTAATCAATATTGCCTGTCAGTATTTCGGTGAACGTATATCGCTGTTGCGGGTGCAAAAGTAGCACCTTTATTTACATTTACAACCCTTTTTATTATATAATTTACATCTTTTTTATAACTTTTTCTTAACGATCTGATAATGGCAAACTTAGCTTTTCACCTTTTTTGCGTTTTTTAAGAATTTTCTGTAATGACTTGTGGTTTTCGTATTTTTGCCTTTATCATTTATACCTGTTTTATGGACTTCGCACATCCTTTGCCCCTTTTATCGTAACTCTTCAACATTCTCCAAAACCTAATTTTTGGTGGATTTTCTTCCGGCAGAGTATCGATGATTCTTTTATACTATATATTAAGAATGCTTCTTATGAAAACTACTGCCCTAGCCCCGATAGTAGTGGAAATCCTTTTGTGCCGGGGTTCGGCACAAAAGATTGGAACGGATAGCGGGAAATAGCTCCTTATTAAATCCAAATCCCAAATTTTGAAAATTCCAAATTCCAAATTCCAAAACTGTTGCTCATATGGGCTTCGACTTCACTCAGCATGATAATTACTATTATACTTTTCTTCTTATATACTATATATAGGTATACTATCTTTTCATTTTATTTTATAAACTAAAAAAGAATTCAAAATCATTTGTGAAAAGGCTCAACAAGAAACATATTACTTTAGAGTTTCCATCCTTAAACTAGAGATCTTTCCTGCTTGAGCTTTCATTCTGCAGTAATCTTAAATAAAACTTGTTTGAGAGAAATATTCCGGTGTAATGAAGTTTTCATCAGCAGCTGACATTTCAATCTTAATATCATGATAGTGCTAATAAGCAAAAATAAGTGAACCTATTTTTTGGTGCATAAGATTTTTGAATTCAGTTAAAAGTTATATAATTACATTCCATCCTTTTAACTGAACCAACTTTAGTGTAGTTTTCACTAAACCTGAAGATGCTCACGTAATGAAATTGTTTTTTGCATTTTTATAGTGTTTTAATTACACTGTAAATTTCTACAAACCCAACTATGCATCCTTTTTTCAGATTGCGGATGAGTGCTACCTAATTAGTATTTGTGGTTACATATATATGTATGCATAATATAAAAATGAATTTGAAATAAAATATGGCTTATTCCTGAACTAATTCTGCCGTTTTGATTTCTCCCTTTTCATCTTTATATGTCAAATTCAGTTTAGAATTTTTATAAAAATCAGCTAAGAAAATAATACAATCATTCTCTGATGTTCTTGTTGTGAAGTCTTGATCGTTGATTTTTAATATTTGAAAACCATTTTTTAGTCCAATATTTTCAGCCTGGGTTTTAGTCCAGACAATCCCAATAGAATAAGTCGTTTCTTCTGTTTTATCTTTAAAACCAAAGGTTTCTTGGTTTTGATAGTCTTGAAATTGTTTTAAAGGAACAAAGTAGAATGTTTTATTAATAAAATCTAACGTAACTGTTCCATATTCTGCTAATTGTATGCCCAAAGCGTTTTTTGTTTTTTCTGATCCAATTGAGATTACATTTTTTATCTCTGCATTTCCAAATTTTATTTTTGAAATTAATGCTCTGTTTTTTTTCTCAGGCTCTGCCATACCATGTAAGCCAACTTATGTTATCCCAAAACCTTCATTTAAAATACTTACAGATCCTTTTTTAATTGCTTTATCAAGCATTTTATTAGAGATGCTTATGAATTTATCAGCTCCGCTATCAAAAAGACCTTCAAAATTTATTTCATCGTTCAGATTAATTTTTACATAAGGTTTGCCTATTTGATTAATTATGACAGGAGTTTGATAAGCATTTTGCAATGCTAGTTTTTGTATATTATCAGTTAAAATAATTGTTTTTTTCTCCATATTAATATGAACAATGCAATTTCTAAATAAATTACTTCCAGCGATACCATCAACATTGAGACAATTTATTGGATAATTTTTTTTAATATCTACTACAAGAGAAGGAATATCCTGAAATGTTAGTTTGCCAATTTGTAATTCTTTTACACTGACTATTTCAGAATCGTTTGATTTTTTATTGATATCATCTACCTGAACAGATCCAACTTTCGTATAATTCATTTTATTTTGTATTTTTTCTGAAATTATCAATACTGCACCGGTATCAAATATGAAACGTTTATCCGATCCATTTACCTTAATTTTAATAATAATTTTATTTTTTAGAATCTCAAAAGGAATTGTATCATAGAAATTTTTCTGCACAATTGTACCATTTCTAAAATCAGTTTTTTGTCCAAAAGAAATCGTAATTGTAAATAAACAGAACAAAAACAGAAATATTTGTTTAGAAGTCATCCTTTATTTTATTATTTTTTGTGAGGTTTAAAAGAAACTAAATCAAATGTAATAAAAACAAGCAATGCATTTTTTTATAGTTATCTATTTATTATACAGATAATTGTATTTTATGAAGTCGGTACTTATTTGATGATTTTAGTTTAGCATACTTACATCACTTAAAACTTTATAACTATTTTTCCAAAATGAGATCCACTTTCAAGCTTTTTTAAAGCTTCGATTGTGTCTTCAAATAAAAAAGTCGTATCTATTATAGGATGAATCTGTTTTATATGGAGCATTTCGTTCATTCTTGAAAACATTTCTTTAGAGCCAACATTTATTCCTTGCAATTTAATCTGCTTACTCATTAATTGTGCTGTATTTATGTTTCCTTTTAAACCATCCATAATTCCAATTACAGAAATTGTTCCGTCTAATGCAACAGCTTCTATTGATTTATTAATATGGTCACTTCCTACAACTTCTACAATATGTTTTGCTCCAATTCCATTTGTAATTTGCATTACTTCATTTTCCCAATTTGGCACATTCTTATAATTGATCAGATGATTTACTCCCATCTTTTTTGCACGTTCTAACTTATCATCACTTCCTGACAATAAAATTACTTCTGCGCCTAAAGCCAAAGCAAATTGCATTGAAAACAATGATACTCCACCGGTTCCTTGTATCAAAACAGTATCTCCAGATTTTATATTTCCTTTTTCTACAAGACCGTGCCAGGCTGTAATTGCAGCACAAGGTAACGTGGCTGCTTCTTCGTTAGTAAGATAATCAGGAACTTTAATAACTTCATTTTCTTTCAGTATAACATATTCCTGCAACATTCCGTCACTGGCATTTCCTCCCAGAGAGTGCAATAGTTTTTCATCTGATAATTTTCCATCCATCCAATTAGGAAAAAACAGACCTGCAACTCTATCGTTTATAGATATTTCTGTTACTTGATTTCCAATTTCCATCACAATTCCAACACCGTCAGAAACAGGTATTCTGCCAACTGGCGGTTTCCATTTATCAATTCCCCTGATCACGAGTAAATCTCTGTAATTTAGAGAAACAGCTTTTATCTGTATTAAAATTTCGTTTGGAAGCGGTTTTCTGTAGCTTTTATCAACTTTTTTTAAAGTTTCGATACTATAATTTTCTGATATTTGATATGCTTTCATAATGATTAAAATACATTGAGGACATACCAAGACTAGTTATTTGATCTGGTTTATTTAATAAAATTCAGACTTGATAACTCAATGACAATACAAATGTATTACTAAATTACAGCGCTTAATCAGGCATTGCTTATTGTGAGTAACTAATAAAAAAGTGAGTATGCACCATTAGCGCTATGAAGTGTTTTGTAGCTGAATCATTTTTATAATAAAAGTTTTTCAGCCCTTTAGAAAATTATATAAAGAGTAATTCTAACTGCTTTTATTTCGTAAAATTGGCTGAATACGAATTTCGTAAGGAATATTTTTTTTACCCCAATTGCAAAGTTCGTGCAATACTTCAACCAGTTCAAGTCCGCTGGCTGTAATGCGATATTCAACCCGGATTGGCACTTCTTTAAATATCTCTTTTTCGATTAGTTGAGCTGTAACTAATTCATTTAAAACATTGGAAAGTACATTGTCTGAAATGCCATTTAAGCATTCCTTTAAATTAGAAAACCTTGAAACGTCTTCTTTCACGAGAACCAAAATTTCTGACACCCATCTTTTGCCTACGATACGAAGAACTTTATTTAAAGTGCATCTTTCGTCAAGATAATACTCGTTTAAAGTATTGGTAGAATTTAATTTCTTTTTACTCATATATTCTAAATAAATCGTATTGAAAGCAAAATTAGCTAAAATTTACAAATGCCGGTTTTGAATTCTAAAGTAACACAAAAAATAAATTCTAAAAATAAGGATCAAAAAAAAAATCCAAATCCCAATTTTAAAGTTGGAATTTGGATTTTAAATTTAGTTTTATATGGTTTAATCTAAAACAAAACTAACACTTACGTTTGCTGTAACTTCAATTTCTCCAATTGCTAAAGTTTCATTTGTTGCACCAGCGTTATCCATAGCAGCCATAGACTTCATAGCATACATTGGTTGTGGGTGATAAACCTGAGTGTTATCAGAAATAGTATAGGCTTTACCTACTTTTTGTCCTAAAACCGAAACATAATCTTCTGCTTTTAATTTAGCATCTTTTATAGCTAATTTGCGAGCTTCTGTTTCAAGCTGAGCCAATTTAGAAGTTTCAAAAGAAACTTTGTCAATACGGTTAATTCCTTGTTGGACCAAACCTTCCATTAATTCATCATATTTAGATAAATCTTTTAATACAATTTCTATAGTTTGCGTTGCATTGTAATTTGTTTTCTTTTTCTCGTAATCGTATTGCGGATTAAGCGCAACTTGTTTTGTTTTGAAATCTGCTGCAGGAATATTCATTTTTTTGATGAATTTTAAAACAGCGTCTATTTTTTCGTCGTTTTGCTTTTTGACGTCTTTAGCATTATTTCCTTTTGTTTCAACAGTAGCTGAAATACAAACCTGATCAGGTGCTACTTTTACTTTTCCTTCTCCATTTACATTAATTTGAGGAATTTGTTTGATTTCCTGGCCGTAAGACATAGTCATAAACATGATTGTTAAAAATAATACTAGTTTTTTCATTTTTGTTATATTTAGATTGTTTGATAAAGGCTTTTCAAAAGTTATGCCAGCATTATAATTTCCCCAGTTTAGCCATTGCAAAAAGTATCAAAATAGGAATTAATAATAAAACAACAATAAAAGTATGATCATAAATTAATGCAGGGTCTTTAATCAAAGTAATTAAATAACCACCTATAGCTCCGCCAAAATGAGCAGTATGACCAATATTATCATTTTTAGCTCTCATTCCGTAAATTGAGTACAATAAATATAAAATTCCGAAAACGTAACCCGGAAGCCAAATAAAAAAATACAGTCCAATTTCTTTATCAGGGTTTAATAATATCGCTGAATATAAAACGCCTGTAACGGCTCCCGAAGCACCAACGGCACGATAGCTATAATCATTTTTGTGAAACACCATTGTTAGCAGGTTTCCAAAAATTAAACTTCCAAAATAAATTAATACAAAAGAGAAATTCCCTAAATAATGAATAACATCTGACGCAAAAAACCACAATGTCAACATATTAAAAAACAAATGCATCATATCAACATGCAAAAAACCGGATGACAACATTCTTATTTGTTCTCCTGAACGAATGCTTCCTACATGAAATTCGTATTTTCTAAAAAAATAAAGATCTTCAAAACCTTTCCAGCTAATCAATACATTGGCGACAATAATCCCAATCAAAATGGTATTCATAAAAAATAATTAATGTGAAATGTAAAGATAGTCATTCTTAAAGATATGTTAGTGTCAATCCAAAATATCGATGGTTATTCATTTTTCTTTTATATTTGTAAAAAAATTTAAATGCAATTTCTTGTTTATATATTGGCCTACCCTATTCTTTGGCTTATCTCTATTCTTCCTTTTCGAATATTTTATTGGTTTTCAGATTTCGTATATTTTATTATTTACCGAGTTGTAGGATATCGCAAAAAAGTGGTGCGCGAAAACTTAGCACTGACTTTACCACACTTAAGTGCTGTTGAAAGAAAAGACATCGAAAAAAAGTTCTACAAACACATGTGTGATATGTTTTTGGAGATGATCAAAACTATGACTATTTCTCCGGAAGAAATGGAAAAAAGATTTGTGGTAACTAATATTGAAGTTCTTAATGAGTATGCAAAAAAAGGTAAAAGTATTGTTCTTGTTGCTTCTCATTATGCTAGCTGGGAATGGCTTTTGACGATTAACAAACGCATGGCGTTTAGAGGAATTGGTGTTTATAAAAAAATAGCAAATCCTTATTTCGATAAATTAATTCGACGAATAAGATCGAAATATGATGCTGAATTGGTCGAAACCAAAAAAACGATTCCGATGATGGCTCAAAACCAGCGCGACGGAATTTTAAGCCTTTATGGTTTAGCCAGCGATCAATCTCCAAAACTGGATCGGATTTTTCATTCGATGAAATTTATGGGAATTGAAGTTCCTGTTCATACCGGAGCCGAAATGCTTGCTAAAAAATACGATTTGAGCGTTGTTTTTATTAAAGTAAAAAAAGTAGCAAGAGGATATTATGAAGCAACGATTATTCCTATTGCTGATAATCCTAAAGAATACGGGAATTTTGAAGTTACAGAAAAATATTTGAGACAAGTTGAAAAGCAAATTCTTGAAGCTCCTGAATATTATTTATGGACACATAAAAGATGGAAACACAAAGTTGAATAATTCTGAAATAAAAAAATACCTCTTTCAAATTACTGAAAGAGGTATTTTTTTTATTGATAACTGCTAAAATTTAAATTCCCGCAATTGCTTTTATTTCATCTATAATTCGAAGTGCCAAAACATCTGCTTTTTCCTGAGACGGAGCTTCTGTATAAATACGAATAATAGGTTCTGTGTTTGATTTTCTTAAATGAACCCATTCTTTAGCAAAATCAATTTTTACACCATCAATTGTTGAAATGTCTTCGTTTTTATATTTTTCAGTCATTGCAACAAGAATAGCATCAACATCAATTTGAGGTGTTAATTCAATCTTATTTTTGCTCATGTAATATTCAGGATAAGAAGCTCTCAATGCTGAAACTGATATTTTTTTGTTTGCCAAATGCGTTAAAAATAAAGCTACTCCAACTAAACTATCACGTCCGTAATGAGATTCAGGGTAAATAATTCCACCGTTACCTTCTCCACCAATAATAGCATTATTTTTTTTCATTAATTCAACTACATTCACCTCACCTACTGCACTGGCTTCGTAATTTCCTTTATGACCAACAGTTACGTCGCGCAAAGCACGTGACGAAGACATGTTCGAGACAGTATTTCCTGGCGTTTTACTCAAAACATAATCAGCGCAAGCAACCAAAGTATATTCTTCTCCAAACATTTCTCCATCTTCACTTATAAAAGCTAAACGATCGACATCCGGATCTACAACAACTCCCAGGTCTGCTTTTTCTTTTACTACCAATTCAGAAATATCAGTTAAATGTTCCTTTAAAGGTTCTGGATTATGAGGAAAATGTCCGTTTGGTTCGCAATATAATTTTACTACTTCAACGCCCATTAATTCTAATAATCTCGGAATAATAATTCCACCAGAAGAGTTTACCCCATCAACAACTACTTTAAATTTTGCAGCTTTTACAGCTTCAACATCTACTAAAGGCAAATTTAAAACTTCGTCGATATGAATATCCATATAAGCGTCGTTTATTGTAATTTCGCCTAAATTATCTACATCCGAGAAATCGAAAGCTTCTGCTTCAGCAATTTCAAGAATTTTAGCTCCTTCGGCACCGCTTAAAAACTCACCTTTTTGATTTAATAATTTCAAGGCATTCCATTGTTTCGGATTATGAGAAGCAGTCAAAATAATTCCACCATCTGCTTTTTCTAAAGGAACAGCTATTTCAACCGTTGGTGTTGTCGAAAGTCCAAGATCAATTACATTAATTCCTAAACCTATTAAAGTGTTTACAACCAGATTGTGAATCATTGGTCCTGAAATTCTCGCATCGCGACCAATTACAACGGTTAATTTTTCTTTTGAAGTATTGTTCTTTAGAAAAGTTCCGTAAGCTGATGCAAATTTTACAGCATCTACTGGAGTCAGGTTATCTCCTACTTTTCCACCAATTGTTCCTCGTATTCCTGAGATTGATTTTATTAATGTCATTTTTGTTCGTTATAGTTACCAAGTACAAATATAGAAAAGTTGCTGAGTTACTAAGGTACTAAGTTGCTGAGATTTTAAAAACAATCTTAAATGTTAAGATTGCCAGGCTATACGTTAATCTCCAAAATGATTAAAAAAGTTTTTTATACATTTACATAATAAGCTTAGATTCTTATCATCTCAGAATCTTAGAAACTCAAAAAAAAATGAACTTCCTAGCACACATATATCTTTCTGGCGATAATGATTTAATTAAAATTGGCAATTTTATGGCCGATGGAATTCGCGGAAAACAATTTGAACATTTCCCCGAAGAGGTTCAAAAAGGAATCATTTTGCATCGTGCCATAGATACATATACTGATTCGCATGATATTTTCAGACAAAGTACTAAGCGTTTACACGATAGATACCATCATTATTCAGGTGTAATTGTAGATATTATTTACGATCATTTTTTAGCCAAAAACTGGACTTCCTATTCTGATGAAAAACTCGAATATTTCATTAACCGATTTTATAAATCATTACATGAAAATTATGATATCCTGACAGAGAAAACGCAAAATATCATGCCGTATATGATTGAGCGAAACTGGCTTTTAAGCTATAGAACGGTTGAAGGAATCCATCAAATTTTGACACAAATGGATCGAAGGTCAAAAAATGAATCAAAAATGCAATTTGCAAACGAAGAATTAGTAGAATTTTATTCCGACTTCGAACATGAGTTTACCACTTTTTTTGAGGATCTAAAACAGCATTCCAAACAAAAATTACTTTCGTTATGAAAAAAATTACCCTTTTATTTACTCTTATATACATAAGCTGTACGGCACAACAAACCGTATCAAAACCAACCGGATTAGTTACGAATAAAGCTATGGTTGTTTCTGCACGCGAAGAAGCTTCAAAAATTGGAGCAGAAATCATGAAAAAAGGAGGCAACGCATTTGATGCCATGGTGGGTACCGAATTGGCTTTGGCAGTCACTTTTCCGTTTGCAGGAAATCTTGGCGGCGGCGGTTTTATGGTTTACAGAAAAGCAAATGGCGAAGTTGGATCTTTAGATTATCGTGAAAAAGCTCCTTTGGCTGCTACAAAAGATATGTATTTAGATAAAGATGGAAATGTCATAAAAGGAAAAAGTACTGAAACGGCTTTAGCAATTGGCGTTCCGGGAACTGTTGCCGGAGTTTTTGCAGTGCATAAAAAATTAGGTTCTCTGCCAATGTCAGAAATATTAAAACCTGTAATTGCACTTGCAGAAAGGGGTGTAATTGTAACGATTAAACAGCAAAAACAACTTGAAAATTATCATGATGCAATCGTAAAAGTAAATGGTCCGAACACTCTTATGGGAGGAAAATTTAAAGAAAATGATACTATCAAATATCCTGCTCTTGCCAATACGCTCAAGCGAATTTTGAAGAACGGAAAAGATGAATTTTATAAAGGCGAAACAGCTAAAATTCTAGTAAAATACCTAAAAGAAAAAGGCGGTATTATTACCCTAAAAGATCTGGCAACGTATGAAGCTAAATGGAGAAAACCGCTTCAATTTGATTATAAAGAATTAAAAATCACCTCAATGTCGCCTCCAAGCAGTGGCGGAATTTGTCTGGCTCAAATTATGAAAATGATTGCTCCTTATGATTTATCAAAAATGGGACATAACACAGACAAATCTATTCAGGTTATTGTGGAGGCAGAAAGAAGAGCTTACGCCGACAGAAGCCAGTTTCTGGGCGATCCTGATTTTGTTAAAATTCCGATTAAAGCTTTATTGGCAGACACTTATTTAAAAGACAGAATGTCAAATTTCGACCTTAACAAAGCTAGTTTATCATCAGAAATAAAAGAAGGAAAAGTAACGTATAACGAAAGCCTTGAAACCACTCATTATTCTATTGTTGATGCTCAGGGAAACGCCGTTGCAGCCACAACAACCATAAACGATGGTTTTGGATCTAAATATTATTGTGATGAACTTGGTTTCTTTTTAAATAACGAAATGGACGATTTTAGTGCCAAACCCGGATCTCCAAATATGTTTGGACTTGTTGGAAATGAAGCCAACAGCATTGCACCGGGAAAAAGAATGCTGAGTTCAATGACGCCTACAATTGTCGAGAAAAACGGAAAACTATTTATGGTTGTTGGTTCTCCGGGCGGCTCCACTATTATTACAAGTGTTTTACAAGCCATTTTAAATGTTTACGAATACAATTTAAGCATGCAGGAGGCCGTAAATGCGCCGCGTTTTCATCATCAATGGTTACCGGATTTAATTACGTTTGAGCCAAATGCATTTGATAATGCCACAATTGATAAACTAAAAGCCAAAGGTTATCTGATCAATGAAAAAACAACTCCTGTAATTGGAAAATTAGATTGTATCCTGGTTTTACCGGATAATAAACTCGAAGGAGGTGCCGATTTTCGTGGCGATGACAAAGCTGTCGGATTTTAAAATAAAATTTTAACGCCCGAAAAATGGTCTGAATTTGAATTTTAAAAGCTAAATTTGCAAATTACCTAACTTTTTAAAAAGATAATGTTAAGAAAATTTTTTCGAAAACTAGAAAGCATTATTGCTTTAGCACAATCTATATTGACGCCAAAGCAATTTATTTTTTTATCAAGCGTATTAGTTGGTATTTCGTGTGCGTTTGCAGTAATTATTCTAAAAACTTTTGCGCATAGTGTTTTCTCTTTTGCAACTTACATCAACGGAATTCTTAAATTAAATTTCATTAATGGTATATTGCCTGTTATTGGTATTTTGCTTACTGTTTTTGTAGTTCAAAAAGTTCTAAACGGAAGTATTCAAAAGGGAACTTCTCAAATTTTATATGCAGTTGCCAAAAAAGCGAGTATAATTCCGAAGAAACAAATGTACGCCCAAATTGTTACCAGTTCGTTAACAGTTGGTTTAGGAGGTTCTGCCGGACTTGAAAGTCCAATTGTGATTACAGGTGCAGCCTTTGGATCTAACTACGCTCAAAATTATAAACTAGCTTACAAAGACCGAACTTTGCTTATTGGCTGCGGAGTTGCAGCGGGAATTTCTGCAGCTTTTAATGCGCCTATTGCAGGAGTTTTATTTGCTATTGAAGTTTTATTGGTTGATGTCAGTATTTCTGCCTTTACCCCTATTATGATTTCGGCGGCAACAGGCGCTTTGGTTTCTGCTATTTTATTAGATGAAAGCATTTTATTATCTTTCAAACAACAACAAACATTCAACTATCATAATATTCCTTTTTATATCCTTTTAGGAATTTTAACTGGTTTTGTAGCAGTTTACTATGCAAGGAATTTTCAAAAAGTCGAGCATTATTTTACTAAATTAAAAATGGGGCCTTATAAAAAAGCACTAATTGGTTCTTCTTTATTAGCGCTGCTTATTTTTATTTTCCCAACACTTTTTGGGGAAGGTTATGAAAGTATTAAAACCTTATCTGAAAATGATCCTGGACAAATATTAGACAATACTTTATTTGCCGATTTCAGAAACAATCAATGGATTTTACTCCTTTTTGTTGGATGTACGATGATGGTAAAAGTTTTTGCTTCTGGATTAACACTTGGAAGCGGAGGAAATGGAGGAAACTTTGCTCCATCACTTTTTATGGGATCTTATCTCGGCTATTTCTTCTCCAAATTCATCACTTTGATTGGTTTATCAAAACTTCCTATCAGTAATTTTACCATGGTTGGAATGGCGGGTATTTTAAGTGGATTATTTCATGCGCCGCTTACTGCAATTTTCTTAATTGCCGAAATTACCGGTGGTTATGGTTTGATGATTCCGCTTATGATTGTTTCTTCAATAAGTTTTGCGATTTCAAAACGTTTTGAAAAATATTCGCTTGATGTAAAAAATCTGGCTAAAAAAGGGCATGCATTTACCAGTAATAAAGATTCTAACATACTTTCTACTTTAGATATTGACAGCATCATTCAATGCGATTATTTGACCGTTCATCCTGACGAACATTTAAGTAAACTAGTTGATCTTATTTCACATTCTAACCAAGTTGTATTTGCAGTTGTGACAAATGAAAAAGACCTTGTTGGAATAGTTCATTTCAATGATATTCGGGAAATTATATTTAACTCTTATCGAGTAAAATATACTTTGATAAAAGATGTTATGAAAACACCTCCGGCCACAATATCATCTTTTGACAGCATGGAAATCGTAATGAGTAAATTCGAAAAATCGAAATCAGCATTTCTTCCCGTTTTACGAAATGATAAATATTACGGTTTCATTTCTAAATCTATTGCGCTCGAAGCTTATCGAATGAAACTTCGTTCAATGACCATTGAATAACTCTTAATATCGGATAGGTTAAAAATTTTAATTATCCGATATTAAGAAGTACCTTTGTGGTATCATGTGGAATATAGACTTAACATACAGAACAGAATCTCAATCAACATTTGATCGATTGTACCAAAAAAGGCTTGATTTGCAAAACAGCAGACCATTGCCTAATATCGCTTTGCATAAAATTCGCGAAAGTTTATCTTTAGAATGGACATACAATTCGAACAGTATTGAAGGAAATACAATGAGTTTGCGCGAAACCCAAATGGTTATTCAGGAAGGAATTACCATTAAAGGAAAATCGCTTCGGGAACATTTTGAAACCCATAATCACGATAAAGCAATCGATTATTTATACTCAATTGTTGATGATAATTACAAACTTCGAAGTATTGATATTCTTTCGCTTCACGGATTGGTTTTGCGTTCTATAGAAGATGATTTTGCAGGACGATTACGAAATGGTGGTGTTCGAATTTCAGGAGCCAATTTTATGCCTCCTAATGCCAATAAAGTTTCAGATTATCTGGATGAACTAATTGATTTCATCAATACAAATCCTTTGGGTTTAAATGATATAGAGCTTGCTACCATTTACCATCATAAATTAGTCTGGATTCATCCTTTTTTTGATGGAAACGGTCGAACTGTTCGTTTGAGCATGAATCTGTTATTAATGCGTTGTGGTTTTCCGCCTGCTATTATTCTAAAAAATGATAGAAAAAAATATTACGAAGCACTTAATCAGGCGAATAATGGCAACTATCAAAAATTAATACTTTTGATGTGTCAGGCTTTAGAGCGCACACTTAATATTTATTTAAGTGCAATGCCGGGAAGCAGTTATGATTATCAAAGTATAGCAGATATTGTGAGCGAACCACAAGCCCCATACGGTCAGGAATACGTAAGCTTACTCGCAAGAACAGGAAAAATTGATGCTTATAAAGAAGGCCGAAACTGGTATACAACCAAAGAAGCTATCGAAGAATATATGGCAACCAGAAAGAGAAAACGCTAGTGAAAGCTAGCGTTATTTTGTTACAATTTTTAACATAAACTTCTATACTCTAGTACTAAAAGAACAAATCAAAGTGGTAACTTTGCGTTTTGCTCAAATTTATGCTAGATAAAGACAATACTATTGAAGTTCTTGGTGCAAGAGTTCATAACCTAAAAAATATCGATATTTCTATTCCGAGAGAAAAACTTGTAGTAATTACAGGTCTTTCCGGTTCGGGAAAATCCTCTTTGGCGTTTGATACCATCTATGCCGAAGGTCAGCGTCGTTATGTTGAAACTTTTTCGGCATATGCAAGACAATTTCTTGGGGGTTTAGAACGTCCGGACGTTGATAAAATCGACGGACTTTCGCCAGTTATTGCGATCGAACAAAAAACAACCAGTAAAAGCCCACGTTCTACCGTTGGAACCATTACTGAAATATACGATTTCTTAAGACTTTTATATGCTCGTGGAGCAGATGCCTTCAGTTATAACACCGGCGAAAAAATGGTTTCCTATTCTGATGAACAAATTAAAGATTTGATCATGGAGGATTTTAATGGAAAACGCATTAATATTCTTGCACCGATTATTCGAGCCAGAAAAGGTCATTATGCCGAGTTATTCCAGCAAATTACGAAACAAGGATTCTTGAAAGTCCGTGTAAATGGTGAAGTTCAGGATTTAGTTTCAGGAATGAAATTAGATCGTTACAAAACCCACGATATCGAAATTGTAGTTGACAGAATGCTGATTGAAAATACCGAAGACAATCAAAAAAGATTATCTGAAAGTATTAATACGGCGATGCATCACGGCGAAAATGTATTGATGATTTTAGATCAGGATACCAATGAAGTGCGTTATTTCAGTAGAAATTTGATGTGTCCTACAACCGGAATTTCATATCAAAATCCGGAGCCAAATTTATTTTCATTCAACTCTCCAAAAGGCGCTTGTCCGCATTGCAACGGATTAGGAACGGTTCATGAAATCAACATTAAAAAAATTATTCCAAATCCTAAATTATCGATTAAAAGTGGTGGTTTTGCTCCGCTTGGCGAATATAAATCATCCTGGATTTTCAAGCAATTAGAAGTTATTGGAGAGAAATTTGGTTTTAAAATCACAGATCCAATTGAGAAAATTTCTGAAGAAGCCATGAATATGATTTTACATGGCGGAAAGGATAAATTTACTGTAAACTCTAAAGATTTAGGCGTTACCCGCGATTATAAAATAGATTTTGAAGGAATCTCGCATTTCATCAAAAATCAATATGATGAAAGTGCTTCTACAACAATAAAACGTTGGGCAAAAGATTTTATGGACGAAGTAAATTGTCCGGTTTGTGATGGTTCCCGTTTAAAAAAAGAAGCTCAGTTTTTTAGAGTTAACGGAAAAAATATCACCGAATTATGTGATATGGATATTTCTGATTTAACAGCCTGGTTTCAGGATTTAAACAGTCATTTATCAGACAAACAGCTTTTGATTGCATCTGAAGTTGTAAAAGAAATTAAAGATCGTTTGAACTTTTTAATGAATGTTGGTTTGAATTATTTGGCTTTAAGCCGAAGTTCAAAATCGCTTTCAGGCGGAGAAGCGCAGCGTATTCGTCTGGCAACACAAATTGGTTCGCAATTGGTTGGCGTTTTATATATTTTGGATGAGCCAAGTATCGGTTTACACCAAAGAGATAACGAAAAACTGATTCATTCGTTAGAACAATTACGCGATATTGGGAACTCGGTTATTGTTGTTGAACATGACAAAGACATGATCGAACGCGCTGATTACGTCATTGATATTGGCCCGAAAGCCGGAAAATACGGTGGAGAAATCATTAGTATTGGAACTCCGGCAGAAACTCTAAAATCGAATACCATTACCGCTCAGTATTTGAATGGTAAAATGAAATTAGAGATTCCGAAAGAGCGAAGAAAAGGAAACGGAAAGTTTTTAAAACTAACCGGAGCAACGGGAAACAACCTTAAAAATGTTTCAATCGAATTGCCTCTGGGACAAATGATTTGTGTTACGGGAGTTTCAGGAAGTGGAAAATCGACTTTGATTAATGAAACCCTCTACCCTATTCTAAATGCTTATTATTTTAATGGCGTAAAAAAACCGCAGCCTTATAAAAAAATTGAAGGTTTAGAACATATTGACAAAGTAATTGATATTGACCAAAGTCCGATTGGAAGAACGCCACGTTCGAATCCTGCGACTTATACGGAAGTTTTTACCGAAATTAGAAATCTGTTTACGATGACTTCTGAAAGTATGATTCGTGGTTATAAGGCAGGACGTTTCAGTTTTAATGTAAAAGGAGGACGTTGTGAAACCTGCGAAGGTTCCGGAGTTCGAACAATTGAAATGAACTTTTTACCGGACGTTTACGTAGAATGCGAAACCTGTCAGGGAAAACGTTTTAACAGAGAAACTTTAGAAATTCGATACAAAGGAAAATCAATTTCGGATGTATTGAATATGACTGTTGATGAAGCGGTTCCGTTTTTTGAAATGATTCCGAAGATTTACAGAAAAGTAAAAACAATTCAGGATGTTGGTTTAGGATATATTACGCTTGGTCAACAAAGTACAACGCTTTCGGGCGGCGAAGCGCAACGTATAAAACTAGCCGGAGAATTGTCTAAAAAAGATACGGGAAATACTTTTTATATTTTGGATGAGCCCACTACAGGTTTACATTTCGAAGATATTCGTGTTTTAATGGATGTTATCAATAAATTGGTCGATAAAGGAAATACAATCTTAATTATCGAACATAATATGGATGTTATCAAACTTGCTGATTATATCATCGATATTGGTCCTGAAGGCGGAAAAGGCGGCGGACAATTAATCGCAAAAGGAACGCCTGAAGAAGTGGCAAAAAATAAAAAAAGTTATACGGCTAAGTTTTTGAAAAAGGAATTGGAAGCGTAAAATGTTTGCGGCGTTACCTTCGAACGTCCAACGGATTAAAATCCGTCTCTACAATATAAATCGAGCCGGAGGCTCTTTACGTAGCATTTTGTTTAAAGTTCCGTAGGAACGATATATATTGTAGCAACGGATTTTAATCCGTTGATAATTTAGAACACAAACTAAAGTTCCGTAGGAACGATATATATTCTAGCAACGTCCCGATGTTTCGGGATTAATCAGCTCATGCGTTTTATTTTGAAATAGATAAATTCTACAATTTGATAATATAATTTCCACAAACATAAATTCCATAGAAACATATTATATTATCGGCGTAATGAAACATCAGATTTAATACGTTGATAATGAAATCCCAACCAAAACCAACCGTTTAAAAATGTTACATTTAAATTAATAAATGCGCATTTTTGTGTCAATTCTTAAAAAAAGCACTAATTTAGTACGCCCTTTTTGTCAAAGCTTTTTGATTTAACAAAGGTTAAGATAAACTCTATGAATCTAAAAGAAAAATTCAGTAATGTAGACCATTATTTTTCGCCTAAAATAATTGATGAAGTAAACGATCAATATATTAAAGTCGCTAAAATAAAAGGTCAGGAAGTTCCGTGGCATAATCACGAGAATGAGGATGAATTATTTTACATTGTTGACGGTGAACTTTTAATGGAAATTGAAAATATGCCATCATTTACCATGAAAAAAGGAGATTTGTTTGTTGTAAAAAAAGGCGTAAATCACAGGGTTTCATCAATTGAAGAATGTTCTATAATGTTGATCGAATCTAAAACTACAGAACATACCGGAAAGGTTAAAAGCAATATTACGAAGTCAATTGAAGAACAAACGTATTAAATAAAAGAGAATTCTTCCTTTATAAACTAATGTTTCAATTGAAAACTGATGCCCTAGCCCTGATGGGAGGGAAAATCCTTTTGTGCCGGGGTTCGGCATAAAAGATTTGGAAGGACAGCAGGAAATAGCTCCTTCTCCTTCGACTATGCTCACATGACAATTAAAAACAAAATATAAATAAATTAAAATACCTAAAATGAGATTAGAAGATTTTGATAATGATGAGGATAAAGTAATTCAGGATCGTTTGAAACAAAAAACGTGGAATGAAATTAGAACAAACGATAGTTGGGCGATTTTTAAAATCATGGCCGAGTTTGTAAATGGTTACGAAAGCATGGGGAGAATTGGTCCGTGTGTGTCTATTTTTGGATCGGCGAGAACAAAACCTGAGGATAAATATTATTTACTGGCTGAAAAAATTGCTTATAAAATTAGTAAAGCTGGTTACGGTGTGATCACAGGAGGTGGTCCCGGAATCATGGAAGCTGGTAATAAAGGCGCACATTTAGGTGGCGGAACTTCGGTTGGTTTGAATATCGAATTGCCTTTTGAGCAGCACTTTAACCCTTATATTGATCACGATAAAAACCTGAATTTCGATTATTTCTTTGTGAGAAAAGTTATGTTCGTTAAATATTCGCAAGGTTTTGTGGTTATGCCGGGAGGTTTTGGAACGCTGGACGAAATGTTTGAAGCGATCACTTTGATTCAAACTAAGAAAATTGGAAAATTCCCTATTATTTTAGTTGGAGTTGAATTCTGGTCTGGATTGATTGATTGGGTAAAAACGGTTTTGGTTGAAAAAATGCAAACCGTGAGTCCTGATGATTTAAACTTATTTAAGATCGTAGATACTGAAGATGAAGTGGTTGAAGCTTTGGATAAATTTTATAAAAAATACGATTTAAGTCCAAATTTCTAATATTTCTTTTACCATATAAGTGCTATAAGATAATTTAAGCTAACGTTTTGTAAGACTTAACATAACATGAACTTATATCACTTATCTGGCGAATTACATTAAATCTTACAAAAAATTGAAGCTGTTTTTTAAAACAGCTTTTTTTGTAGTATTTTTACAAAAAACCAAAACAACTTTATAATCGTAACTTAAATTATAGCCTCTAATTTTTAAGCCATCCTTGAAATCATTTTATAAAATTTTATTCTTAATTTTAGTTTTATTGAGTTCAGTAAAACAATATGCGCAACATCAGTCTAAGATGGAAGTTGCCGTAAATCTTGAACTTAAAACACTGAATATAAGACAGGATCTTACTTTTTATAATACTTCTGCAGATTCTTTGGATACGATTGTTTTGAATGATTGGAACAATGCTTTTTCTGCAAAAAATACGCCTTTGGCAGAACGCTTTTCAGATGAATTTTACAGAGGTTTTCATTTGGCTAAAACCGAAGAAAGAGGAAATACTACTATTTTGAATTTGACGGATTCTGAAAATTTGGCTTTAGAATGGGAAAGAACGGAAAGAAATCCTGATTTTATTGTAATTAGATTAAATCAGAAATTAGCTCCGGGCGGAAAATTTGACATTCATCTTACTTACATTGCTAAAATTCCGAGTGATAAATTTACGCATTATGGTTACACACAGAATGGCGGAATGAATTTAAAAAACTGGTTTTTGACTCCGGCACGTTACGATAATCATAAATTTACAAAATACAATAACTATAATCTGGATGATATTGCAAATGCAAATAGCGATTATGAAGTTGAGATAAAAGTTCCTGGTAATTATTCGATAACTACAGATTTAGATTCGGTTTCAAAAGATTCAAACAGTAGTTTCAGTACTTATTCTTTTTCCGGAAGCAATAGAAATGATTTTAATCTGATTATCGAAAAACAGAATAGTTTTAGAAGTTATAGCAATGGCTCTTTAGAAGTTCTTTCAGATTTAAAAGCCAAAAAACTGACTGAAATTCAAAGAGCAATAATTATAAATCGGGTTATAACTTTTGCGAATGATTTTATTGGAAAATATCCACATCAAAAAATAACAATATCTCAGGCAGATTATGATCGAAATCCGTTTTACGGCTTGAATCAATTGCCTTCATTCTTTAGTCCATTTCCGGATGATTTTATATTTGAAATTACCTTCTTAAAAACGTATCTGAACAATTATTTAAAGTCCAGCCTTCGTTTAGATGCCCGAAAAGACAATTGGGTTTATGATGGAATCCAGATTTTTACGATGATGAAATACATGGAAGAAAATCATCTGGATAAAAAAATGCTTGGCAGGCTTTCACAATGGAAACTTTTTAAAAGCTACAACATTACCAATCTAACTTTTAACGAGCAATACAGCTATTATTATATGCTTATGGCTCGAAAAAACCTGGACCAACCGCTTGGAGATCCAAAAAATACGCTGATAAAATTCAACGAACAAATTGCGAGCAAATACAGGGCAGGTTTAAGTTTAAGTTATCTGGATGATTATTTAGATCAAAATATTGTGCCGCAAAGTATTCAGGAATTTTATACTTTAAATAAAACCGAACAAGTAAATCGTTATGATTTTGAAAAAATACTGAACAAAAACACATCGAAAAATATTGATTGGTTCTTTGAAACTATTATTGATTCACGCGATATAATCGATTATAAATTTTCGAATGTTTCGAGAACAAAAGACAGCGTACAGTTTTCTATCAAAAATAAAACGGGAATTTATGCTCCGATTCCGATTTATGGTCTTAAAAAAAATCAAATTGTTTTTAAGGAATGGATTGAACCAAAAACAGCAGATTCTGTTTATCACTTTGATAGAAAAAATGCAGACAAAATAGTGCTGAATTACGACAACGAAGTTCCGGAATACAACCAGCGAAATAACTGGAAATCATTAAAAAGCCTTGTAATTACAGAACGTCCGATAAAATTTAATTTTGCCAAAGATTTAGAAGATCCGTATTACAATCAGATATTATACATTCCGACGCTGACGTATAATTATTATGATGGATTTACCCCAGGATTTCGTTTTCACAACAAAACGATATTAGACAAACCATTTACATTTGATATAAATCCTGCTTATTCTTTAAAAACGGGATCAATATCAGGTTCATCTGCTTTCTCCTATAGTCAATTTTATAGAAATAGTACCTTATATAATGTACGATATTCTATAAGCGAGAATTATTATCATTATGCTCCGGATGCCACTTATTTAAGATTGAATCCGATGGTTCAATTTAGAATCAGGGAAGAAGATTTTAGAGATAACAGAAGACAACTGATATTATTTCGCCAGGTCATTGTAAATCGTGAAGCAAGTGCGTTTATAACAGATAATTCAAAACCTAATTATTCTGTTTTTAATGCGCGTTATATGAATACTAAAACGGAATTGATCAACCATTTTAATTTTATGGGTGATGTTCAGTTTGGCGGGAATTTTGGAAAATTAGCAGGAGAAATAGAATACAGGCATTTATTTGAAAACAATCATAGATTGAATTTAAGACTTTATGCCGGAAGTTTTTTATACAACAATACAAATTCTGATTATTTTAGTTTTGGCTTAGACCGGCCAACGGATTATCTTTTTGATTATAATTTTCTGGGAAGATCTGAAAGCACGGGATTTTTTAGTCAGCAATTTATAATGGCTGAAGGTGGTTTTAAATCAAAATTAGAGCCATCGTATGCCAATAAATGGATGACAACTGTAAATGCAAGTTATGCCATTTGGGACTGGATTGAAGCTTATGGAGATGTTGGTTTAATGAAGAATAAGCACGAAAAAGAATACTTTGCTTATGATAGCGGTATCCGCTTAAATTTTGTTCCAGATTACTTTGAACTCTATTTTCCTATTTACTCTAATAATGGCTGGGAGATCTCTCAAAATAAATATAACGAAAAAATAAGATTTGTGATAACTTTTGCTCCAAAATCATTAGTTACACTTTTTACCCGAAAATGGTTCTAATTGAATAAATTTTAAATAAAAACGTAAGTTATTTTCAATTAAAAGAAATAAAATTTAAATATTCAATAAAAAATATACGTAGTTTTAGCAATTTACCTATAGATAATTAAATTATATTTATTTTAATGAATTATGATTATTGATACTTTTTAAGTAATTTTGCCGCATAACATGACCCATTCCAGATTATGATTACAGAAAAAAACAATACTACATTAACATTCGAAGATTTCAAAACTGAAGTATTAAGCGATTACAGAATTGCTGTAACTAGCCGAGAATGTAGCCTTTTAGGCCGTAAAGAGGTATTGACAGGAAAAGCCAAATTTGGAATATTTGGTGACGGAAAAGAAGTGCCGCAGCTTGCTATGGCAAAAGCTTTTAAGAATGGAGATTTTCGTTCTGGTTACTACCGCGATCAGACTTTTATGATGGCGATTGGAGAATTGACTCCAAAACAATTTTTCGCAGGTTTATACGGTCACACTGATTTAGATTATGACCCGATGTCGGCAGGAAGACAAATGGGCGGACATTTTGTAACGCACAGTTTAAACGAAGACGGATCCTGGAAAGACTTAACAAAGCAAAAAAATTCAAGCGCAGATATATCACCAACAGCAGGACAAATGCCAAGATTATTGGGATTGGCACAGGCTTCTAAAATTTACAGAAATGTTGATGGAATTACCATTAAAGATAAATTCTCTGTAAATGGAAATGAAGTGGCCTGGGGAACTATTGGAAATGCCAGTACATCTGAAGGTTTGTTTTTTGAAACTATAAATGCTGCCGGAGTTTTACAAGTTCCGATGGTAATGAGTGTTTGGGATGATGAATACGGAATCTCGGTTCACGCCAAACATCAAACTACTAAAGAAAATATCTCTGAAATTCTAAAAGGATACCAACGTGATGAAGATGCAAACGGGTATGAAATTTTTAGGGTTAAAGGTTGGGATTATGCAGAGTTGGTTTCGACTTACGAAAGAGCCGCTGCCATTGCCCGCGAACAACATATTCCTGTTTTAATTCACGTAAACGAATTAACGCAGCCACAAGGACACTCAACTTCAGGTTCTCACGAACGTTACAAAAATGGAGAAAGACTGGCGTGGGAAAGAGATTTTGACTGTATTCGCCAGATGCGTTTATGGATGATTGCCATCAATATAGCATCGCCGGAAGAATTGGCTGAAATTGATTTTGAATTGAAAAAAGAAGTTCTTGAAGCTAAAAAAGAGGGTTGGAATTCTTTTATCAATCCGATTATTGAAGATCAAAAAAAACTTTTAATTTTATTGGAGCAAATTGCTGAGGCAAGCATTAACCATAAAGAAAGAATTAAAAAATATATTTCTGAATTAAGCATTATTAAATCGCCTCTTAAAAAGGAAATGCTGGTAATTGCCAGAAAGATTCTTCGTTTTATTGAAGTTCCAAACAGCAAAGTTTTACTTTCAGATTGGATTACCAATTATATAGAAATTACACAGCCAAGATTTAGCAGTAATTTGCATTCTGAATCAGATTTGAATGTAGCTTCTGTACAAAAAGTACTTCCTGAATATGCTGAAAATGCAAAAGCAGATTTAGACGGACGTATGATTCTTCGTGACAACTTTGATGCTTTGTTTACCAAATATCCAGAAACTTTAATTTTTGGTGAAGATGTTGGAAACATCGGCGATGTAAATCAAGGTCTTGAAGGCATGCAGGAAAAATACGGAGAACTTCGTGTTGCCGATGTCGGAATTCGTGAAGCTACAATTATCGGACAAGGAATTGGAATGGCTTTAAGAGGTTTACGCCCAATTGCTGAAATTCAGTATTTAGATTATTTATTATACGCGATTCAAATCATGAGTGATGATTTGGCTACGTTACAATATAGAACGGTTGGGAAACAAAAAGCGCCATTAATTATTAGAACTCGCGGACACCGTTTAGAAGGTATCTGGCATTCTGGTTCTCCTATGGGAATGATTATTAACGCTATTCGCGGAATCCATGTTTTGGTTCCGAGAAATATGACGCAAGCCGCAGGTTTTTACAATGCTCTTTTAGAGACTGATGAACCGGCTTTGGTAATTGAATGTTTGAATGGTTACCGTTTAAAAGAAAAAACACCTTTAAATTTTGGTGAATTCAAAACGCCAATTGGTGTTGTTGAAACGCTAAAAGAAGGTGCTGATATTACATTAGTTTCTTATGGATCTACTCTAAGATTAGTAGAACAAGCTGCAGTTGAATTGCAGGAATTAGGAATTGATTGTGAAGTTATTGACATTCAATCTTTACTTCCTTTTGATGTGAATAAAGATATCGTAAAAAGTATCACCAAAACAAATCGTCTTTTAGTAATTGACGAAGATGTTCCGGGTGGAGCTTCAGCTTTTATCCTGCAACAAATTCTTGAAGAGCAAGATGCTTACAAATATTTAGACAGTAAACCACAAACGCTTGCCGCAAAAGCACACAGACCCGCATACGGAACTGATGGAGATTATTTCTCTAAACCGTCTGCAGAAGATATTTTTGAAAAAGTTTACGGTATGATGAATGAAGTTAATCCTTCTAAATTTCCTGTTTTGTATTAAGGATTTAGAATGTTTTTAGATATAAAAAAAGCTCCAAAATTTGGAGCTTTTTTTGTTTTTTTGTCATCGTGAGGAACGAAGGATCACACTAGAAACTCCGCAATCAAAATCGCCAATCTTTGTCGAGTTACGAGTGTGATCCTTCATCCTTCAGGATGACAAGATCGCGTGTACTTACATTAAGCAAACAACAAAAATAAAAAATCCGCATTAATCCGCGTCTTCGCGATAGCGAATCCGTTTCATCCGCGTTCTATTTCAAAAGCTAAGACTTCAAAATAACCCTGGCCTTTTCTAAATCTTCGGCAGTATCAATTCCAATTCCAACATGTGTAGTCTCCACCATTTTAATACGCTTTCCGAATTCTAAATATCGAAGTTGTTCCAGTTTCTCAGAAGCTTCTAAAGATTTCATTGGTAAACTATAAAAATCTAACAAAGCCTGTTTTCTAAAAGCATAAATTCCGATGTGTTGAAAATAACGAACGCCAACATCCTTATCTCTCGGATACGGAATTACAGATCTTGAAAAATACAATGCAAACTGTGATTGATCAACCACAACTTTCACATTATTCGGATTATTGATTTCTTCTTCATCTGTGATTTCTCTCATTAACGAAGCCAAATCAATTTTGCGATCTTCATCATTTCTAAAAACAGACAAAACCTGCTCTAAAGGTCCGGCTTCTGTAAAAGGCTCATCACCTTGCACATTTACCACAATATCAACATCTAAATTTGCCACGGCCTCAGCAATTCTATCGCTTCCAGATTCGTGTTCTTTAATGCTCATAATGGCTTTTCCCCCATTTGAAACAATTTCATCAAATATCAAATCGGAGTCAGTTACTACGAAAACATCGTCGAATAATTTTGTAGCTACAGAAGCTTCGTAAGTTCTTAAAATTACAGTCTTTCCTCCTAAATCCTGCATTAGTTTCGCAGGAAAACGTGTTGATGCGTATCGCGCTGGAATTACAGCTATTATCTTCATTCTAATATCTTTATTTATTAATTTTCTCTCTGCGAAACTCTGTGTAAATCTTTGTGCAACTTTGTGTTATAATTATACCACAGAGATTCGCAAAGATTTACACAGAGTTTTACAAAGCTATCTTACATGATTTTTACCGATGTCATACTTAACGAACCCGCCAATAATTTATCATTAAACAAACTAAGTTCTTCTGATTCTTGTTTTAAACCTAAAGTATACAATAAAGGCAAATAATGATCAGGAGTTGGAATTGCAATCTGAACGGCTTTGCTCATTTTTTCAAAATTAATCAGAGGCTGAAAATTTCCATCCAACAAATAATTATTAACGGTTTCACGAGCCTCAATCGCCCAATCGAAGCCATAATTATCCTTATCAAAATTTCTGAAATCAACCAAACGTAAATTGTGAACGATATTCCCGCTTCCAATAATCAAAACACCTTTATGGCGCAACGATTGCAACTTCTGAGCCAACTCAAAATGATATTGTCCCGACTTTGTATAATCTATACTTAACTGAATTACAGGAACATTTGCCTCTGGATACAAATGTTTAATCACGCTCCACGCACCATGATCTAAACCCCAATGTTCATCCAAATCAACATGAACAGGTTCTAGTATCTTTTTAGTTTCGACTGCTAATTCAGGGCTTCCTTGTGCTGGATATTGAACATCAAATAGTGCTTGCGGAAATCCTCCAAAATCATGAATTGTTCTCGGCATTTGCATCGAAGTCACTTTGGTTCCGTTTGTAAACCAATGCGCTGAAATACATAAAATAGCATTTGGTTGTGGTAACGTTTTCGCTAAATCGCGAAAACCAGCCACAAACTGATTTTCTTCAATGGCATTCATTGGACTGCCGTGTCCTAAAAACAAAACCGGCATTTTATCTGTATTCGAAAACGTAGAAGAAATCGAATGTAAATCGTTTAGTGTTGTCATTGTAAAATGTTTTCTTTTTTGCCACAGATTAAAGGATTAAAAAGATTTCCTACTATGTATTTTTAAATCTTTGAGAATCATTTTAATCTGTGGCAAAAATTTTTATTCTTCAAAACTCTCGTCTTTAAAACCTATCAAATATAATTTATTTTTGGCACGCGTCATAGCCGTGTAAAGCCATCTGATGTAATCACGATCAATTCCGTTTGGCAAATACGGCTGTTCTACAAAAACCGTATCCCACTGCCCGCCCTGTGATTTATGACACGTAATGGCATACGAGAATTTCACTTGCAAACCGTTAAAATATTCGTTCGCTTTTACTTTCTGAAATTTTTGGTATTTCGTCGATTCACCTTCATAATCTTTCATCACTTCTTCATACAAACGATTTGATTCTTCGTACGTTAATGACGGAGATTCACTTTTTATCGTATCTAAAATCAAAACCGTTTCAAAAGGTTTCTGGTCCGGATAATCGACCATTCTGATTTTTACTTTCGCAAAATTAAATCCATATAATTCTTTGATTCCGAAAAGTTCCAAAACTTCAATAATATCTCCATTCGCAATAAATCCGGCTTCATCGGTTTCTTTTAACCAGAAATAATTATTCTTTACGACCATTAAAAAATCTCCAACCGAAAGTTCACTTTCTTTAAACAAAATCCTGGTTCTGATTTGTTCGTTGTATTGATTCGCTCTTTTATTCGAACGAACAATAAACGCTGTATCTTCAATACTATAATTGCTGTACGCCGTATTTATGGCATCCTGAATATCATAACCATCGGTTAAACGAACAATATCCTTGAATTTTTTTACATTGAATTTAAACTCTGTAATAAAACTCTCTTTCAGCAATTCGCGCAATTCTGTTGCATTGAATAAAATTCCTGAGCTTTCTTCCTGACGCATTACTTCATCAAGTTCGATATGTTCAATTTCTTTATTATAATGAATGCCCAAAGTGTGCGTATCAAGCGCCGGGCTAATATCTAAATTTACAGGAGGAAGCTGTGCGGTATCTCCCAATAAAATCATTTTGCAGTTTGTTCCGGAATAAACATATGAAATCAAATCGTCTAAAAGCGATCCGTTATCATACAATTTCGAATCAGAATTACTGTCTGAAATCATAGACGCCTCATCGACGATAAAAATGGTGTTTTTATGTTTGTTGAGTTGTTTGGTAAACGCTATGCCACCGCCGGCTGATTTCTTTGGGAAATATATTTTTTTATGAATCGTAAAAGCAGGCGTATTCGAATAATTGGCAATTACTTTTGCAGCGCGCCCAGTTGGAGCCAGCAAAACAAACTTTTTATTGATATCCCCCAGATTATTTACAATTGTCGAAATCACCGTTGTTTTTCCCGTTCCGGCATAACCTTTCAGTACAAAAATTGTATCGTTATGCGTATCAGTTAAAAAAATAGCAATTTTTTGAAAAAAGATATCTTGTTTGTAAGTTGGTGCAAAGGGAAATCTTTTTTGTAAAACGCCGTAAAAAAGGGATGAATTCATAGGGAAAAATTGAAATACAAAGTTCGGCTTTTTTAATGGCAATCCCAATTACAACATCAAAAATCAATTGCAATATCAATGGCAAAATCAAATCCAAAAATCAATATCAATTATCAATATCAATTTCAATAACTCACTTTACAAACTATCTATATTGATTTTTAATATTTCAATTGATATTTTCATTGCCATTGATATTGATTTTTGAATTTGACATTGATAATTGATATTGAAATTATTATTTGTAAGTTTGTGTTCGAATTAAATTCTTTATTTACGCCGAAGCAGGTAACGAATTGAAAATCAAATTATGTCATTACAAAATACCAATATTACATCAAAAAAATACAAAAAACTTTCTATTCAGGTTTCGCTGAGCGGATTCTCATTTTGTTGTTTTGATACCTTAAATAACACGATTACTTCTTTTAATGAAGTCTTGTTTGATCCTTCAGTAAAAAACATAAAAATTGAAGATTTGTATCATGATAATTTCAAAAAATTTGCTGAACTAAAAGATACTTACGACGATATTATGGTCATTCATAATAACAATCTGTCGACTTTTGTGCCTACTGCGCTTTTTGATGAGGATTATCTTGGCAGTTATTTACAATACAATACTAAAGTTTTTGAAACTGATTTTTTTACATACGATCAAATTACAAATTACCAGATGAATTCCGTTTACATTCCGTATGTAAACATCAATAATTTCTTAATTGATCAGGTTGGTTCGTTTGATTACAAGCATTCCAACAGTATTTTGATTGAGAAAATTTTGGAAGGTTCCAAAAATAATGACGACAAAAAAATGGTTGTCAATTTTAATGTTGGCCATTTTGAAATCATCGTTGTTCAGAATCAAAAATTGCTTTTATTTAATTCTTTCGAATATCAAACACCGGAAGACTTTATTTATTATTTACTTTTTACAGCCGAACAATTGAGTTTAAACCCGGAAAGTTTTCCACTCGAATTATTAGGCACCATAACAAAAAACGATGCTTTTTATGCCATTGCATATAAATACATTCGTAACGTTTCTTTTTTGGATGTAAGCACTTTACAACAAAAAAATAGCTTTTCAACTGCTCAAAATCAAAAACATTATATCTTATTTCAATCATGAGAATTATTTCAGGAAAATACAAAGGGCGCCGCATTTTTCCACCTAAAAACCTTCCTGTAAGACCTACGACTGACATGAGCAAAGAAGCATTATTTAATGTTTTGAATAATCATTTTAGTTTTGAAGGCTTAAAGGTTTTAGACTTGTTTTCGGGAACGGGCAATATTAGTTTTGAGTTCGCTTCACGCGGAAGCGCTCCTATCACATCTGTAGATGGCGATTTTGGTTGCGTGAAATTTATTAAACAAGTTGCATCAGAATATGATTTTGATATTGCAGCGACCAAAAGTGATGTTTTCAAATTTCTTGAAAACTGCAAAACGTCTTACGATATTATTTTTGCCGATCCTCCGTACGGTTTGGATCAGGCCACTTTTGAAAAAATTGTTTTATTGATTTTTGAAAGAGAATTATTGAATGAAGACGGAATGATGATTATCGAACATTCAAAATATACCAAAATGGAACATTTAAGTAATTTCTCTTTTCAGAAAAATTACGGTGGTTCCTTTTTCAGTTTCTTCGAATTGAATTCTACTGACGACGACGAAGAACTTGATGATTTATCGACTAAAGCTACAGAAGAAGACGAAGGATAATTTCGTTTTATTTACTAAGTATTTTTTACCGCAAAGAACCCTGCGAAAACCTTTGTGTTCTTTGCGGTAAATTAATCCTAATTAACTCTATATTGGTTTTCGTCGTTGTTTTTTTCATTAAATTCTGTTTTTATTTTTCCGAAAGAATATCGAATTGAAAGTGAAATTTCATGACTGTCAACTATATATCTTGTATTAGAATTAATAGTATTGATCGTGAATTTTTCTTCTTCAATCGTACTTTTAAAAACATTATTGCAACTCAAAGTACAATTCCATTTTTTTGAAAACGTTTTTGAAACGGCCATATCAACTCTAAATCTGGGGTTTGTTTCAAAAACACCAGTATTTTGCTTTGTTAATCCCCAAAAATTCAACATAAAAGAATATTCTTTTGGAAGTTTAAATTCGTTATTTGAAGTATAATATAAGTAAGGTTTTGAAGCCATAAATACAGCAGCTTCATCTTCAATTTTTTCTAAAATAAAAACCATAGAATTCGTTGTTGTCCAGAATTTATAGGTAAAAGGCAATGTAAAATCGGCTGTAAACCCGGAACTTTTATCAAAATTAATATCCTTAAAAGTCATTACATTATTTTGACCATCAAAAGAGAAACTGTTGTGAACCGGATGTTTAGCCTTCGTAAAACTAAACTTAACCGACTTATCATGATATTGAAAAGTAGTCGAAATTTCATCAATAATTGTTGGACCTAAATTGATATTTCTGGCATATAAAAAATACGGATTAATATAAGTCGCACCCTGACTTAAAGACGAATAATTGGGTCTCGAAATACTTTTAGCATAGTTTACAGAAATGCTTTTAGTGCTATCTATTGCAAATGATAATTGCATTTTCGGAAAGAAATTCGTGTAATTTTTATCGAGTAATGGCAATTCTTCTGTTTTAAATTTTCCTATTACATTTGAGTTTTCAACTCTAAAACCAAGTGAGAAATCGACCTTTTTAATTTTTCCTGATAATTGCGTATATCCTGATACATTTTCTTCTTTAAAGTCGTAAAAGCTTACTTCGTTTAAATTGGTTTCATTGTCAAAAATGTCAACATCCGATTTTGAATCTGCCGATGAATATAATCCGCCGAATTCAAATTTCATTTCATTTTTAAACTTTTTTTCAACATCAATTCTTCCTGAAAAATAATTAATTTGAAATTTCTGATCCCTGATTTGTGTCAATTCAAATTGTGTATCATTATAATTATCATTTACTTCCGTAAACAATCGCTGATCAAGATTAGAATATTGCAAGCCTGTAAAAATCTGTGTGTCAATCGACTTTATTTTTTTCTGATAATTTAAAAATGAATTTACAAAATTCTTTTTATTGGCATTATCAGTCAACGTTATAACATTATTTACATCTTCATTGTTCTTATTATAAGTAAATGTGTTAATGTCAAAAGTATCGTTTTGCAGTTTGCTGTTGACACTAATCGAAAAATAATCATCGTCATTTATTTTATAAAATAAGCCTCCGCCAAAAACAAATTGATTTCTTTTTGTGGTAGCGTTAACATCATAATCTGAAGCAATATTAGCCTGCGGAATTTGATATTTAATGCTGTGGCTTTCCCACGGTTGTAGTTTGTTATAATTAAAATTCGCTTTCAACTCAAGTTTGTTTTTCCTGAAATTTGAATTGAATCCGAGATAATTATTGTAATTCTTTTTGAAAGAGGCAACTTCAGAAATTTCAGTTCTAAAACTGTCTTTTTTGCTAAATTTCCTGGTGATCAAAATCACGGCGCGACCTTCGGCTTCATATTTAGAAGATGGATTCTGAATGATTTCAATAGTTTTAATATCGGCGACTGCCAAAGCATTCAAATCGTTGATTCCTACTTTTTGATTGTCAATATAAATCAGCGGATTTCCTTTTCCGATAACAGTAACATTCTCTTTATCAGAACTAATTTGAACCGTTGGTAATTTCGATAATAAATCTAAAGTATTCGGAATTGAATTGTAAATCGAGTTGGCAACATCTAATTTTATATTTCCATTTTGATTTGAAAAGGCTTTTTTATTTTGATTGATAACGACTTCATTTAATTGGTTTGAAATGCTGTCTTTTGGAGTTTCATTTTGTGCTTTTACAACAAATGAAAAACAAAATAGCAAGAGTATCAGAAAAAGTTTCAGCGGCAAATAAATATTCATTTTAAAAAGGTTTTCGGTTTGAGATGCTGCAAAAATGCTTCTAAAAAAGTGTTGCGAAAGTTAATTGGAGGTTAATGCGCGGTTAATGTCTTTTTTGTTTGATAAAAGCATTATTTTTGAATCGAAAAGTATGGAGAGAATGGGCCACGGGTTTTTACGGCTTAAACTGATTTACACAGGTTTTATATTTTATTTGTGCCAGATTTATTAAAACAATAAAACCTGTGTAAATCAGTTTAAGCCGCGTCATCTGCGTGCCATTACACACAACCTATGAAACAAAGAATCAATTTATTAATCGCTTTTTCAGTTATCGCCCTGATCGTTTTGTCGACAGTGCAATGCTATTTGGTAAAGACAGCTTACGATTATAAAGTGGCGCAGTTTCATACTGAAATTAAGAATGAAATTGGTCAAATCTCAAACAATTACAGTGATATTGATTCGGTAATAGTTTCTAAAAAAGAAGCGCTTTACAAGCAATTGACGGAAAATTATATTCAGGGGAAAAATGCTAAAACTGATATTAAAAAAGGTGTTCTTGAAAATGCTTTTCGGGATGCTTTAACGCTAAAAATTCAACAGAAATTTGATAGAGAACTTCCTAATCTTAAAATTGATTTTGCGATTGTACTGAATAAATTTATTCTCTATCAAAACACAAAAAAAACAGACACTATTTTCTCCGAAAAGCCTTTTATCCAAAATAAATTATACGGCAATTTGGCTTCTTTAAACCATGCTTTTCTGGTGCGGAATTATGTTGAAACAACGAATGTAACGTATCAAAATCAGGATTATAAATTATTGACCGAAGATTCAATGTACATTTCTGTAATCGATTGGGAAATGATCATTTTAAAACGAATGACCTTTATTCTCGTTTTGTCTTTACTCTCGATTTTAACGCTGATAACGCTTTTTGTTATCGCCATAAAAGCTTTAATAAAACAAAAAAAGGTGAGCGATATTAAAACCGATTTTATCAATAATATTACGCACGAGCTCAAAACGCCTTTGGCAACTTTAAGCATTTCGACTAAAATTTTAGAGCAAAAAGATATTCGCGAAAACGAGGAAAATTTCACTTCCATTATCAATACAATTTCTCGTCAGAACAATCGTCTCCAACATTTAATCGATCAGGTAATGGCCAATTCTTTGGCCGAAAATGAAATTGAATTGCAGAAAGAAAAGATTAATACAGAGGCGTTTTTACTTTCAATTATTGAAGATTTTAGAATTGGAAATCCGAAAATTACAATTTATACTGATTTTGAGACTCAGAAAACGATTTTGGTTTTGGATAAATTCCACTTAACAACGGCCATTTTAAATGTATTGGAAAATGCTGTAAAATACGGTTCTAACAACATTTGCATAAAAACCAAAACTATTGAAAATCAATTTTCTTTAAGCGTTGTTGATGATGGAATTGGAATTTCTAAAAACAAACAATCGCTTCTTTTTGAAAAATTTTATCGTGTAGAACAAGGCAATCTTCACAATACAAAAGGACTTGGTTTAGGGCTTTATTATGTTAATCAGATTATAAAGGCACATCAGGGTTCGGTTGCGGTTATTAGCGAATTAGGAAAAGGTGCTGAGTTTACTTTTATGTTTAAAGTTTAATTGATTTGCCATTGAAAAAGATTCTTTTAGCCGAAGACGATACTGATTTTGCCAATGTTTTAAAGCAATATTTAGAGCTTTATAAATATGAAGTTATTTGGGCCGAAGATGGCGAAATAGCTTTGGAGTATTTTAAAAATCAAACTTTTGATATTTGTGTTTTTGATGTTATGATGCCTAAACTTGACGGATTTTCGCTGGCTGAAAAAATCATCAAAATAAATCCCGATATTCCTTTTATCTTTTTGACTGCCAAAAAATTAAAGGAAGATAAAATCATCGGATTAAAATTGGGCGCAGATGATTATATCGTGAAACCTTTTGAAGCCGAAGAATTGATTTTGCGTTTGCAAAATATATTAAAAAGGAGCCAGCAAAAAGATATTTTGAATCAAAATCCCATAATACAAATTGGTTTATATTCTTTTGATACTAAACGGCTTTCTCTAAAAATAGGTAATCAAACACAACAACTTACGGAGAAAGAAGCAGCTTTGATTCAGTATTTTTATTTGCATCAAAATCAATTGCTAAAAAGGGAACAAATCCTGAAAGCCATTTGGGGAAACGATGATTTTTTCTCGGGCAGAAGTATGGATGTTTATATCAGTAAAATCAGAAAATATTTTAAACTTGATTCAAGTATCAGCATTGAAAGTCTGCGCAACATTGGGCTTGAATTTAAAATAGAAAATGCATCAACTTAAACGCTATTTAAGTCGTTTAACACCAAAATAATAATTAAATCCTAATCCAAAAACACCTACATTATCAGCTTTTTCTGTACCGGGGTTCAATTGATTAAAAACATCAGAAACCCTGATGGTGTTGTAGTATAGATTTATCGCCATTGAGTTGGAATACCACGAATCAAAGTTGAAAACATATCCCAAGCCCAATCCAAAATTATGCTGCGAGGCTGACAAACTTCTTTTTGTCTGAACTGAACCTAATGTATTGTTACCTTTGGTTTCTGTAACATCAATTAATGAATAAATATATTTAGGAAGTATTTGTATGTAACCAGAGTCATGATAATCGCCCAAAACTATTTTGGAACAAAAACTAAAATTAAAATTAGAAAAAGATTTTTCAGAAGTAATTGAGGTATTTGAGCCGGGATTGTCTTTTAAATTTCCAAACATATAATTCACTTCTATTTCCGGAATTAAAAAATCAGTTGCCCTATATTCTGAACCAGCAGAAAAACTAATAGCAGGTGAAGTTTCTAAATCTTTTTCAAACGAATACAGTTGAAAAAGAAATCCAGCTCCAACAAAAGGACGAAGTTCTTGTGCATTACTATTTGAAGTGGTAACCAAAATAAAAAAAATGAAAATGATTTTTTTTAATTCCTTGTATAATTGCGGCATAAATGCTAAATTTTATTATTACCAAACATACTTAAAATTAAATTCAATTATTTATTTTTTATAAGAATGTTACTCTTATAGTTTGATAAATACAATACTGCAAATCATATAAGTTTCATAAACAATTGTATAACAGTTAAAATCTATTTGAGAGGTAAATTTGATCTAAACCATAAAAACATTAATCATGAACCTAAAAAGATTTTTCGGAGGATTGTTGACAATTCTAGGAATCGTGGGGCTAATTTACACTGCTGTAATATTCGCCGGCACAACCGGAGCAACCAGAGATATTAAATCGCTAATTATTTACGGAATTTTGGGAATCGTTTTCTTTATGTCAGGAATTAGTTTAGTTCGTGCAACAAAAGATGAATCGTAGATTACTACAATAAAGTATTTGCTATTTTTTCGTAAAGTGGCGTTTTTACATTATACTTTATCCCTTCGTTTACAACAAATTGCGTCAGCGAAATAGCTTCAATATTTTTGCCTGCTAATAAATCTCTGTGCATAGATGAAGTCGCTTCTTTAGGCGATTTTTCTAATTTCAAAATAGTCTGGTTTACAATATCCTCTGGTAATTGTAAACCTTTCGCTTTTGCAACGGCTTCAATTTCTTTTAGCAATTCTATATAAATTTGTTTTGATTTTGGATTGCTTAAAATTTCACCAATATTTTTATTGAGATAAGAAGTTGCAGAAGCTAATGCAGAAATAAAAATGAATTTCTCCCAAACGGTTTCTTCGATATTTTCGACTAAATGGGTTTCGATTTTAGCTTTCTGAAGAATAGCATTCAATTCCTGAAGTTTTGTAACTGAAGCTGTTTGTGATCCAAAAAACAACTTTTCGAAAAAACCAATTTTACGAATTGTTCCAGGCGAAAAAATCATCGAAACAATATATACACAACCTTGCAAAACAGTACTTTTAGGATAAATCTTTTGTATGCGTTCCGGCGCATCAACGCCATTGTATAAAGGAAGAATTACAGTTTCTGGTGTAATGCATAATTTTAATGAAAGTAAACTTTCTGCAATATCATACGTTTTTGTGGCACAAATTAAATAATCTAATACGCCAATTTCATCGGGATTATTAGAAACCAATTTAGGAAAAACGACTGTTTCAGAATCATCTGTTATAATTTTCAAACCATTTTCGGCAATCGCTTTTTGGGTTTCTCCACGCGCAATAAAAATGACTTCAACATCCGTTGATTTATAATACGCTTTCGCTAAAAGTCCACCAAAATAACCACCTACTCCACCGAGTCCCAAAATTCCAATTTTTGTCATAAATTCCAATTAAAAAATTCCAAATTCCAATAAAAAATCTGCGTGAAACAAACCAATAAAAATCCGCGTTCAATCTGCGTCTTCGCTTTAGCGAATCCGTATCATCCGCGTTCTATTATCACTCGTCCACGACAACATCTAAATTCAACTCCGTAAAATCATGTTCTGTTTTCGAAATTATAATCGTTGCAACCGTATTTCCAATCAAGTTTGTAATCGCTCTTGCTTCACTCATAAATTTATCAACTCCTAATAAAAAAGCCAAACCTTCTACAGGAATTTTATGCAACGCTGTTAAAGTGGAAGCTAAAACAATAAATCCGCTTCCGGTTACGCCCGCCGCTCCTTTTGAGGTAATCATCAAAATCCCGATTACACTTAGAATTTCGAAAAAACTCAAATGAACATCATACAATTGCGCCAGAAATATTACGGACATTGACAAGTAAATTGAAGTTCCGTCGAGATTAAATGAATATCCTGTTGGAATTACCAATCCAACAACTGATTTACTACAGCCCATTCTTTCCAGTTTTACCATAATACTTGGCAAAGCAGCTTCAGAAGATGAAGTTCCGAGAACCAATAAAAGTTCTTCTTTTATATATTTTAGAATCGAAAGAATATTGATTTTATAATAGCGCAGAATACTTCCTAAAACCAAAAACACAAACAAAGCCATCGTGAGATAAACGCATAACATTAATTTACCAAGAGGAATTAAAGTTTCTAAACCAAATTTACCAATCGTGTACGCCATTCCGCCAAAAGCACCAAGCGGAGCGAGATACATAACATATTTTAAACCCAGGAATACGACTTTCGAAAATCGCTCTAAAACTAAAATAGTCTGTTCTCTTTTCTGATAAAAATTCAACGCAATTCCACAAACAATTGCTGCTAATAAAACCTGCAATGTAAAATTGGAAAGGAAAAAATGCCACCACGAAAAATGTTCTGCAGCGCTATTGGTGTATTTACTGGGATCTTGCAAAGTTAAACCTGATCTGTTTATTTTTCCGGGTTGAAAAAAATAAGCGACTCCCACTCCTATTGCCAAAGCTACTGTAGAAACTACTTCAAAATAACCCAACGCTTTTATACCAATTCGGCCTACTTTTTTGAGGTTTCCCATTCCTGAAATTCCCAAAACAATGGTCAGAAATATAATTGGCCCGATAAAAAGTTTGATAATATCGACAAAAGTTTTTCCGATAATTTCCATTTTTACAGCATTCTCAGGAGAAAAATGTCCGAGTAAAACGCCTGCAATAATGGCAATTAAAACCCAAAAAGTAAGATTGGTAACGATTGCCAGAAAAGTACTTTTCTTTGGCTTGTTGACAGGATTTGGAGTTGAAGGTATATTCATGAAAGTAAGTTAGTTTCACAAATATATAAAAAATGCAGACCTATAAGCCGGATTCTGTCCCTGATAAATCAGGGCCTTATCATTTATCTAGATCATGCATTGCTGCATGACTCAAGCTACCTACCCTTCAACAACGGACGAGAAGCCCTTAAATGCTGATATACTTGGTATTTCACCGCATAGAGTTTACCTGGTTTCACTACAGCATTACCTGTACATACTTTCTGTTGCACTTGTCCTAATCCCGATAAATCGGGACCGACGGGTGTTACCCGCTATGCTTCTCTGTGGTGTCCGGACTTTCCTCCCCTCAACGAATTGAGCGACGATAAGGCGGTCTGCGCGGCAAAAGTAGCGATTTATGAACGAAGAAACGAGCATTTAAATTTCTGTTTTTTATAAAATTTTCATAACGATTTAATTTTAAATTGGTTATCTTTAAAATCCATAATTTTAAATTCTTTTATTATGACTAAAATGTATCATTACGCAACTGTTTCAAAAGCTTTGGATCAATTAAATGAAAAAGGATTTACTTGTGATTTTAATTTGAACTCCAGTTTAATTAGAAAAAATCCTGAAAAATTTGAAATTGTACATGTGTATCGATACGAAGGGGATTCAGACCCGGGCGATGAGGCAGTTGTATACGGAATTAAATCAACATCAGGCAAAAAAGGTGTTTATGTAGCAGGTTTCTCTGCCGATTCAGATCAGGAAACTGCAAAGTTTTTATTTGATTTGAGTATTAAAGGAAGGTGAATTACACAATCTTGTCATTTCTGACGGAAGAAGGATCACACTCGTAAATCGACAAAGATTAAAGATTTACTTTGCGGAGTTTCTAGTGTGATCCTTCTTCCGTCAGGATGGCAAAAATGAGAATAACTGTTGTGAACTTTGCGGAAATTATCTGCGCTCTTTGCGGTTAATCCACAAAAAAGCCCATCACAAGGACAGGCTTTTCAAAACAACACAACCAAAATTATGTCGTTGGTATTTTCAATTTCCAACCTGGCTGAATCAGGTCCGGATTTTTAATAACGTCTTTATTGGCTTCGTAAATTGTCTGCCATGAAACGCCGTGTTCTTTTCCTATTTTAGATAAAGAATCTCCACTTTTAACGGTGTAATCTGTAGTTGTTCCCTGAGAAACCTCAATATTCATAACAACGTCTGCTGATCTGAATTCAGGATCAATTTTTCCGTAAGCATCCCAAAGTTTTTCTTTGTCATCTGCTGATTTTGCAGTTCCGTCAACATACAAAACATTATCTTGTTCTCTTACCTGTAAATTAGCTATTCCTAAATTAGTAGCCAAATCTGTTAACTCTTTGTATTTATCTTGTAAACTCATGGCTTCTTATTTAATGGTTAACTTATTTTCTACCTTTTTAGGTTTCAGTTCCTGAACGCTTTTTATCAAGTTTGGCAATTGATCTCTTTTGATGTTTCCTGAAAGCGTTACCACACCATTTGCAACAGTAGCAGTTACTCCATTATATGTTTTTACGACTTCATTTACCGAAGTATTTAAAACACTATCAGCATTAATTTCAACTGGAGCTGTTGTAACCTCAGGTTCCGGTGCTGGAATTTCACAGCTATTTACAACTGATTTAACTCCCTTAACTGCCTGAACAGTACGTTCAACATTTTGTTTTACAGCATCGTCTTTGCAAGTACCTGAAATAGTTGCGACACCATCGACAACTGTTACTTGTACTCCTGGTGTATCAGCAATTTTTGCAGCAATTTCCTTTTGAATATCTGCATCTTTAGGGGTACAAGCCAATAATGAAAAGGCAAGAACCGTTCCCAATAAAATAGATTTGAATTTCATAATGATATTTTTTTAATTAATTTATTATTAAAGTTAAAACGAATAAATTAATCAAATATTACAAAATAATCTTACAATTTTTATATTTTTCCCATTTGAAGATTTGGAATAAGAGCTAATGCATTGTTTTATTTGTAGTTAAAAACTCACTTAACTTTATCCGGATAATTTGGAGGAAACATTTTTTGGCAATATTTTTCAAAAATGAGTATACTTTTTCCTTGGTCTATCTGAATTTGTATCTAAATATCCGGCGATTTTCTCAAACAAATCATCTAGTCCGGCAGGCGTTACCCTGCATAATAATTTAGCTGGTTGATCACTAAGGTTTTTAAAACTGTGAATAATGCCACCTTTTGGAATATTAATAAAATTAGCTTGCCTTAAAAATTACAATATCATTCAATTTTTTATTACCGAAAATGATATTTTTATTTAGGAGAATAATCAACCTTAGTTAAAACCCGATCTTCTACATTCCCCACCACATCGCCGTATTTTGCAGTAAATTGTTTTTTAATTTCAATCCATTCTTTATCCGTTTTAAAACCTTCCCAAGCTTGTTTCATGGTTTTTTCATCCGGCCATTCTAAAAAATAAACAAATTCGGTTTTTTTATCTGATTTTGATTCCCAGATAGAAGTAATTTTAAAATTGTATTTCTTCATAATACGCATTGCATTGTCACGAAAACGCTCATGAAAATGGTTTTTATTATTTTCGAAAATTTCATAAATCCGCAATTGATAAACCGGAGTAGACTGCGTTACAGTTTGAGATTTTACAATAGATGTTGTAAGTAGTAATAAAGTCAATAGAAATAATTTCATGTTTGTTAATTTATTAGTTAATATTCCAAAAACCCACCTTAAACACTGATAATAAGCAATTTGATCTAAACAAAAATAGAAATTAAATCAATATGTCTTTAAAAATCCAATCTTTTAAAAGTTAGTTTTATCATCATCTGAGTTCCTCGCAAAGACTTTGATTGTCGATTTTGATTGTGATCCTTCTCCCGAAGTGTCGGGACGCTCAGGAAGACAATACTAAAAGAAAAAATCCGTGTAAATCGGCGTTTTCGCGATAGCGAATCCGTTTCATCAGCGTTCAATTCAGTCAGCCAATTATTAAATTTTATCAATTTGAAACTCTTACTTTCTCATATTCAAATCACTCAAAAATCGCAATCATAATTGTTGATTTGAGATTTGTGTTTTGGTAATTTTCAGCCTATATTTGCTATCGAATAAAAAGAACATGGAACAATTTGTAGTATCGGCTCGTAAGTATCGCCCGCAGACCTTTAAGGATGTTGTAGGCCAGAAAGCCATTACCAACACTTTGCTGAATGCTATAGAAAGCAATCACCTTGCTTCTGCCCTTTTATTCACCGGACCGCGTGGTGTTGGAAAAACAACTTGCGCCCGTATTTTGGCTCGTAAAATAAATCAGCCCGGATATGATGATCCAAATGAAGATTTTGCTTTTAACGTTTTTGAGTTAGATGCGGCTTCAAACAACTCGGTTGATGACATTCGTAGCCTTATAGATCAGGTTCGAATCCCGCCACAAACCGGACAATATAAAGTCTATATTATTGACGAGGTTCATATGTTGTCTTCGGCTGCTTTTAATGCTTTTTTGAAGACATTAGAAGAACCGCCAAAACATGCTATTTTCATTTTAGCAACTACAGAGAAACATAAAATTATTCCAACGATTTTATCTCGTTGCCAGATATTTGATTTCAAGAGAATTACCGTAAAAGATGCTAAAGAACATTTAGCAGAAGTTGCTACAAGTCAGGGAATTAATTTTGAAGACGATGCTTTGCACATTATCGCTCAAAAGGCAGATGGTGCCATGCGTGATGCTTTATCTATTTTTGACCGTGTAGTTTCGTATTGCGGAACAAACTTAACACGTCAGGCTGTAACCGAAAACCTAAATGTTTTAGATTACGAAACTTACATCAGTATTACTGATTTACTTTTAGAAAATAAAATACCGGATCTTTTGTTAGCATACAATGATATTCTTTCAAAAGGATTTGACGGACACCATTTTATTGCCGGATTAGCTTCGCATTTTAGAGATTTACTGGTAAGCAAAACTCCTGCTACTTTAAGTTTACTGGAAGTTGGCGAACAAGCGCAACAAATGTACGGTGTGCAGGCTCAAAAATGCTCGCAAGACTTTTTATTAAAAGGAATTGACATTGCAAACGATTGTGATTTAAAATATAAATTAAGCCAGAATCAGCGTCTTTTGGTCGAATTATGTTTGATGCAATTGGCCTCTATCAACTTTGATGGAGAAAAAAAAAAGTTGAGCAATTCATAATTCCGCCTACTTATTATAAAAATAGCGGCTACTCTATAGTTGAAAGTCCAAAGGCGAAAGAATCTGAAATTCCAAATACTAAATCCCAAATTCCAAATGCGGAGCAGAATGTCAATCAAAATGACAATGTTAATGTTGTAGCCAAAACTGAAACTGCCGCAATTGTAACCCCAAATGTTGAAACTCCTGAAACTCCACGAGCGCAAATAAATGGTGAAACTAAAGTTTCTGCGTTTTCTCTGGCGAGTATTCGCGCGAAGAAGGCGATGGAAGAAAGCAGTAAATCTTATGTAAAACCTTCTACGGTTTTGCCTACAGAGGAATTTACAGAAACAGAAATGTTAGTGCAATGGAATAAATATGCACAGCGTTTGGGCGAAAAAGGTTTAAAAATCATGGAATCGATACTTTTGATTAACGACCCAACGTTGAACGGAACAACTATTACGCTTGAATTACCAAATGAAGGTTCTAAATTAGATCTTGAGAGTCAGCTTAATGGTCTTTTAGGACATTTGAAAGGACATTTACACAATCACGATATTACAATTGAAATTATTGTAAACGAATCTGTAGAAACCAAAAGAAGCTTTAACGACCAGGATCGTTACAATCGTTTATTACAAATCAACCCAAATATTGAACTTTTGCGTTCTACATTTGGATTGGATTTACTTTCTTAATTTTTCTTATCAAAAGCTCTTTCAATTCTTTTATCCGGAATTAGCCAAAGCAAGGCAACAGTAAAATAAGCGGCACCTGAAATCCATTCGTTATAAAAAGAAGAAATTATTCCGATAAGATATAAAACAGAGGATGCTTTTCCTTTTAAATCTTTTCCTATAGCTTTTGCTAGTATTGAATTTTCACCTTCATTAACTATTACAACTCTTTGCAAAATAAAATAAGCTACTGAAGATAAAAACAATACAAGGCCATATAAAGCCATTGATGCTTTTGCAAAATTATGCTCTCCCATCCAGCCTGTTGACACGGGAATTAAGGACAACCAGAAAAGTAAGTGAAGATTACTCCAAAGTACTTTTCCGTTTACTTTTGTTAATCCTTGAAATAGGTAATGGTGATTGTTCCAGTAAATTCCAACGTAAATAAAACTTAAGATATAACTTAAAAACTTAGGAATAAGTGGTTTTAAATCGGCGAACTCATGTCCTTCAGGAACTTTAATTTCTAAAATCATAATGGTGATTATAATTGCTAATACACCATCACTAAAGGCTTCGAGTCTTGTTTTATTCATTTGATATTTATTATTGTTGCATCATTTTTTTTGCCACAGGTTAAAGGATTTTTACAGATTTTTTATTTAAATCCTAAAAAAAACAATCTGTGCAAATCTGTGCCATCTGTGGCTAACTTTTTATTAAATTTTACCGTAATACATTGCTTTTACGATTCCGTCAGAAAGTCCTATTTTTGGAACGTAAATTTGGCGTGCTCCACTCCATTTCATAGCATTCAGATAAATTCTGGTAGCATGAATAATTACGTCGGCACGGTCTGAGTTTAAACCTAATTCTGCGATTCTTTGTTCGTACGTTAGAGAATTTAAAAACGCATATTGCGAATTGATATAAATGTACGAAAGTGGTTTTTCCTGTTGCTTTCCGGACATTTTAAACAATTTGTTGATGTTTCCGCCAGAACCAATAAGTGTAACTTCATCATAATCTGCCGTGTTGGTTTTAATCCATTTTTCAATTTCATCCCAAACTACGTCGTGTACCATGTTGTTTAATAAACGAACGGTTCCTGCTTTAAATGATCTTGAATTGATCATTTTTCCATCAGAAAATAAAGTAAACTCTGTACTTCCACCGCCCACATCTACAAAAAGATAGGTTTCGTCTGTTTTTAATAAATGATGCAAATCGGTTGAAGCAATAATGGCGGCTTCTTTCTTACCATCAATAATTTCGATTTTAATGTCGGCTTTTTTCTTAATTAAAGCTACAACTTCTTTGGCATTATAGGCCTCACGCATTGCCGAAGTGGCAAACGCCATATAACGTTCTACTTTATGTACTTTCATCAAAAGGTTAAATGCTTTCATCGCATCAACCATTCGTTCTATATTTTCTTCTGAAATTTCTCCTACGGTAAAGGCATCTTGTCCCAAACGAATTGGCACACGAACAAGCGAACTTTTATTGAATTGCGGTTCTTTGCCATCTTGTTCTACAACATTGGATATCAGAAGCCTCATGGCATTTGAACCGATATCTATTGCTGCAAATTTCTTTATATTAATCATGCTCACTTATGATTTTGAATTGGATTTTTTTTTTGGTTTTATTCTTCTATTTTCTGCGGAACCTGTTCTAACATCGAAATTTTATTCTGATAATATTTATAGGTTTCCAATTGAGCTCTAAAAGGGGCATGATGATTTCTAGGCTTATATTTATTGTCTAATTTATAGGAATGATATCTCACTTTAACATTCCCTTTCCATGCAATATTAAAATTATCTATTAATTCTTTTTTGATTTCAAGATCGTAAATTGGGCATGTTACCTCGACTCTTCCATCCAGATTTCGTGTCATGAAATCGGCAGATGAAATATAAACTTCGGTTAAACCGGCGTTACCAAAAATATAAACTCTTGTATGTTCCAGATAATTATCTACGATACTTATCGCTTCGATGTTTTCGCTCATTCCCGGAATTCCCGGAATCAAAGAGCAAATCCCCCTTACCTGAAGCTGAATTTTTACTCCTGCATTACTGGCTTCGTATAATTTATCAATCATTTTAAAATCAGACAAACTATTCATTTTAAGCTTTATATGCGTTTTTCTTCCAGCAAGAGCGTGCAGGATTTCGCGATCTATCAACTTAATGAATTTCGTTCGTGTATAATGTGGCGATACAATTAAATGCTTGTACCTGTGTACTCTATAATTGATATCGAAAAATTCGAATATTTTGGTAATGTCTTTCAGAATTCCCTGATGGCAGGTAAACAGCGTAACATCGGTATAAATTTTAGCCGTTGCTTCGTTGAAGTTTCCGGTAGAAATAAATCCGTAACGACGACTTTTACCTTCTTCTACCCTTTCTATAACGCAAATTTTACTGTGAACTTTAAGACCTTTAATTCCAAAAATAAGTTCAATTCCTTCCGTTTGCATTTGTTCGGCATACGAAATATTACTTGCCTCATCAAAACGCGCCTGAAGTTCGATTTGTACGACAACTTTTTTACCGTTTTTGGCCGCATTAATCAATGAACTAATGATTTGCGAATTCTTAGCCAAACGATATAATGTGATTTTGATACTCGTAACTTTTGGATCTAAAGCGGCTTCACGTAAAAACTTCGTTAAGTATGAAAACGACTGATACGGAGCGTGCAGTAAATAATCTTTTTTGCTGATTTTCTCTAAAATACTTCCTCCCAGACTCAAGCCCGGAATTGGTAACGGATCGTTTGTTTTATACAGTAAATCATATCTTCCTAAATTTGGAAAACTCATATAATCACGGCGATTATGATATCTTCCTCCTGGAATTATACTATCTGTGGCTACAATTTTCATTTTATCTAAAAAGAAACGCAATGTGTCTTCTTCGATTAAACTGTCGTAAATAAAACGAACTGGCTCACCTATTCGTCTGTCTTTTACCGATGTAGCAATTTTTTCGAGCATACTTTTACTCAAATCGCTATCAATATCTAATTGTGCATCTCGCGTAATTTTGATCATGTGCGCAGAAACACTTTTATAATCGAAAATATTAAAGATGTTTTTCAGGTTATGACGTATAACATCATCAATTAAAATAACATAATGTTTATCATCATGAGAAGGTAATACAACAAACCTGTTTATGGTTTTAGGTATTTCGATAACGGCGTATCGAACCTCGTCGTTGGTATTCATTTCTAAACGAATAGCAAGATATCCTAAAGTATCTTTAAGAACCGGAAATTCTGCCAGATCATTCAAAATGATGGTTACTAATTCCGGACTTAATCTCTGAACAAAAAAGTCTTTCAGAAATATTTCCTGTTCTACTGTAATTTGATCTTCGTTGATTATAAAGATATTTTCAGCTTCTAATTCTGACTCAATATTGCCTAAAATTCGTAAACTTTCAGATTGCTGCTGAATTACGATTTCGGTAATATCCTTAATTAATTGATGTGCAGAGACACCTCCTAAATATTTTTCGCCAGAAATTCCAGAAAGACTCAATCTCCGGATTGCGGCATAGCGAACTCTAAAAAATTCATCTAAATTGTTAGAAAAAATTCCAACAAAACGCAACCTGTCTAAAAGCGGCACCGTATTGTCTCCAGCTTCCTGAAGTACTCTTGCATTAAACGCTAACCAACTTTTCTCTCTATCGATATATTTCTGCTCGTACACTTTATTTATTTTAAATCTTTGGGGAAAATTGTTTTTTGGGTTTTGCCTTTGTCGATTGTATTCCAGGCATCGTTGTCAAATTTAAGTGAAACGAATCCGGAAGTAGGTACATTTTCGATAAAAACATCCCCAAATTTATTAACAAAATTTGTAATAGCCTCGTTATGTCCAAAAAGAATAACGCTTTCTAAACTATTATCACATGATTTGATAACTTTTTCGAGTTGTTTTTCATCAAAAGTATAAAGATCGTCTCTATAAACGATGCTCTCTATAGGATAAGATAAATTTTGAGCAAAAATAAGAGCTGTTTCAGAAGCACGTGCAGCGGTGCTACTCCAGATTATATAGGTTTTTGGAAGAAATTTTGAAATATTTACAGACACTTCATGAGCATCAAGAATTCCTCTTTTCATTAAAGGTCTGTCAAAATCCTTTAAAGGTGCTTCCCAACTCGATTTTGCATGTCTTATTAAAATTAAATTTTTCATAAATGGATAGATTTAGAAACTTTAATAGAGAAGTTTCTATTTATTGAAGTTCTAATTTACAAAAGAAATTTTAATAGTTATCCATTTTTTAACTCTGTTAACATTAAAGAATTTTAAAAAGTGTATGAAAAGTCTTAATTTTAAAATTCAACCTTAAAAATTATTTGTTTACATTTTATATGCTTCATTGTTAAAATCGATTAGTTTATTTTTACAAACTAATAATTATTGGCTTTAAAATAGTAAAGCTGCCTGTTTCCAGACAGCTTTTTCTACAATAAAAAAAATCGTTGTAACTCAAAAGAGCTACAACGACTAACTAAAAAACCAGTCCAATAATTCTTTAAATTTTAACAAATATATTTGTGTAATATTTTTGTCCGGAAGCATCAGCTGTAACTGCAATACCAAAATGAGTATAGTCTCCCTCTATGTTTACTTTGTGCGCTGAACTATTAAGCCATCCGCTTAATGCTGCCTGAGGCGTGTTATATTTATGAGCAACATTTTCTGCAATACTCGTTGCTTTAACTAATTTCATAATGTTCTTAGCACGCGAATCAAAATTATCATGATTCATTACATTATTCTTAATCATATATTTATTATGCTCCTGGCATTTATAAGAAATATGATTAATTTTCTCTAAAGCATTTAATCCTATACTTTTACGATATTCATTTATTAACTTCATGAGCTCTAATTCTTCATTACTGTAATTGTAATTCACAACCAGAGTTTCATCTGTAATAACATTTTCAAACTCTTCTTTTACTGCATTTTCTGCAGAACATGAGTTCATTGTAAACGACGTTACAACGAACATCATGACATACATAACCTTTTTCATATCAATATAGTAGTTTATTATTTTAAAGTAAATGTTGGGGCAAATTCTCTAATATTTATATTGATAGATTGTGTTCTAATTCATGTCAAACATAATTAATTTACCGTTAAACGACAAAAAAAATCGACGAAATACACAACAATTTACAAATATAAAGTATTTATCTTACAATTAAGACGACAATCGATCGATTTTCCAGGAGAAATCAGATTGGCTTGTATAGCGAATTCTGTCGTGTAACCTGTTAGGTCTTCCCTGCCAGAATTCTACTTCTAATGGAGTTACTAAAAAGCCTCCCCAATTTTCCGGTCTCGGAATTGCCTTTCCTTCAAATGATGCCTCTAATTTTTTTAAGTTTTCTTCTAAAAATGTTCTTGACGGAATTACTTCGCTTTGATTGGAAACAATGGCGCCTAACTTGCTTCCGTCAGGACGGGAATCAAAATAAGCATCTGATATATTTTCAGAAGTTTTCTGTGCAATTCCTTTTATAATAACCTGACGTTCCATTTCCTGCCAAAAAAATGACAGACAAACATGAGGATTTGCTGCAATTGCTTTTCCTTTTTCTGAATTATAATTGGTGTAAAAAATAAATCCTTCTTCTGAGAATTTCTTTAAAAGGATTACTCTTGATTTCGGAAAGCTATCTAAACCAATTGTAGAAACGGTCATTGCGTTGACTTCTCCACTTGCGCCGAAATCTTCTACTTCATGAAACCATCTGTTAAACAAGTTAATTGGATCTTCCGGAATATTGGTTTCTAATAATTCGCTTTTCTCGTAAGACTTTCTATAATTACTTAAATCGTTCATGATTTATTATTTTAGATTGTTGATTTTAGATTTTAGATTTTAGATTGTTGGAATTTTAGACTTCTTAGATGTTAGACTTCTTAGATATTATAATTTATATGAATCGTTTTAATTACAAACTCATAACTTATAATTCTTAACTCCTAACTCTTCTAAAATTCAAAAGAAACCCCGTCATCTCCTGAAAGTACATTTGGGAAAACGGTTTCTGCTTCTGCTTTAAAAGTTTTTATGCCATCATATCTTGTCGAATAATGTCCTAAAACCAATTGTTTTGCATTTGCTTTAAGGGCGATTGTTGCGGCTTCTATAGCGGTTGAATGCAATGTTTTTAGGGCCAACGCTGCTTCTGATTGTAAAAACGTCGATTCATGATATAAAATATCTACGTTTTCGATTATCGGAATAATGGCTTCGTGATAAACGGTATCTGAACAAAAAGCATAACTCATTGCCGGAATTGGATCGAATGATAATTTTTCGTTTTCGATTATGGTTCCGTCGTCAAGCGTAACATTTCCTCCGTTTTTTATTTTTTGATAATAAGCGGTGTGAATATCATATTTTTGAACAGCTTCAATATTTAGTTTTCTTTCTCCCGGTTTTTCCTGAAATAAGAATCCGTTGGTGTAAACACGATGTTTTAACGGAATCGTTTTAACAATAACTTTAGTGTCTTCAAAAATAACTTCGCTTTCAGTCGATTCTAATTCGTGAAAAAACAATTCATAAGTGGTCCAGGAATTTGATAATCTTAATTGTAGTGTAATGATTTCCTTTACTCCTTTTGGTCCGTAAATATGAAGATCTGTTGTGCGGCCTAAAAGTGCAAAAGTCGAAATAGTACCAATTAATCCAAAAAAGTGATCGCCATGCAAATGTGAAATAAAAATGTGATTAATTTTTGAGAATTTAATCTTGTTTTTACGCAATTGCACCTGAGTTCCTTCTCCACAATCTATTAAAAACAATCTGTTTTTAATTTCTAAAACCTGTGAAGTAGGATTGGTAATGGTTCTGGGAGTTGCTGCGTAACAGCCGAGTATAGTAAGCTTCATTTTAGATTGTTGATTTTAGATTGAGTAGTATTTAAGATTTATTAGCATTCAAAAATCTAAAATCTGAACTCTAAAATCTAAAATTAAAACCCGAGGTCTCTCTCGATTTCTTCCATTTCGATAATGTCGTTTGCTTCTAAAAGAGAAGGAACAACCGTTAATTTATCAGAAATAGCATTAAAATCAAGCTCAGAAACCACAATTACAAATGATTTTTTTGCCTTTTTTTGTTGCTTAGAAAGTGGTAAAAAAAGTTTCAGATCATTTTCAGACAAATTTGAATCTGAAGTTAAATCGATTATAATATTTTGTTTTTCAAAGGTTTTAAACTGCTGCGTTACTTTCTCCAAAAAAGAATTTACATCTCCTTGGGTATTTTTAATGATAACGGTATGTCCTTTTTGATCTACTTTCATTTTATAATGTATAGGGCTAGTAAATAATTTTAAGAGCTAAGGTACGAAGATTTTTTTAGTTTGTTATTTTGGGTTTCAAGTTTCAGGTTTCAGGTTTCATGTTTCATGTTTCATGTTTGCCAAGCCAGACGTTCCAAAACTTGAAACTTGAAACATGAAACATGAAACAAAACAAAAAAAACTAAACCGAAACTATTGAATCTTAGAAGCCAATAAATAAATCACTGCCATTCTAATGGCAACTCCGTTTTCTACCTGATTCAAAATCACCGAATGATTAGAGTCTGCCACTTCAGATGTAATCTCCACTCCTCTGTTGATGGGTCCCGGGTGCATGATTATGATTTCTTTTCCAAGGGAATCCAAAAGCGGTTTATCAACTCCGTATTGTTGTGCATATTCACGTGTTGAAGGGAAAAAGTTGACATCCATACGTTCGTTTTGTACGCGAAGCATATTGGCAACATCACACCATTCTAATGCTTTTCTTAAATTTGGTTCAACGGTAACCCCAAGTGATTCAATATATCTTGGAATCAGTGTTTTTGGTCCGCAAACCTTAACTTCAGCGCCCTGCATTTGCAAAGCATATATGTTTGATAAGGCAACTCTCGAATGCAGAATATCACCTACAATAACTACTTTTTTTCCGGCTACATCGCCCAGTTTTTCTCTGATCGAATAACTGTCCAGTAAAGCCTGAGTTGGATGTTCGTGTGCTCCGTCTCCGGCATTTACGATACTTGCTTTGACATTTTTAGATAAAAAATAAGCCGCTCCGGGATTGGAGTGGCGCATTACAACCATGTCAACTTTCATGGAAAGGATATTGTTTACAGTATCGATTAGTGTTTCTCCTTTTTTAACGGATGACTGGGCTGCCGAAAAACTGATAACATCTGCAGATAAACGTTTCTGCGCTAATTCGAAAGAAAGTTTTGTCCTGGTACTATTTTCGAAAAATATATTGGCAATCGTAATATCTCGTAATGAAGGAACTTTTTTAATGGGTCTGTTAATGACTTCTTTAAAATGATCGGCAGTTTCAAAAATCAGGTTAATATCATTCTCGTTGATGTATTTAATTCCTAATAAATGATTTACGCTTAATTCTTTCATTTTTATTTCTTTAATATTTATTTGTCAAATTCCTGAATTTCTGAAATTTTCAGTCCTTCAATGCTTCTTTTATGAGCAGCTACTCTATCGAATCATTCTTTCTATAACTTCGCCGTAATCCTGCAAATCTCTGTCGTCTTCATTAAAAATCTTCTGCCATCTGAAACCCGGAATTTCTATTTTTGTTTTGGGAGATTCATTCCAATTTACATCAAAACCGTTATTTCTTAAAACTTCAGCAACTTTTTTTCCAACCTCGATTGTCGTTTCCGCATCTTCATTATCTACTTTTTGAAAAGCGATAAACAAACCCGGATCTTCTACGGCAACAGCTCTCGCCAAATCCTGTTCGTGATAAAAACAATACCCATCAGACTCTACTTCGTTTTCGCGAAGTTCTGTCTCAACCTCAACAACTTCACTTTCGCCATCACTTGTGGTGAAACCCGCATTGTGAAGCGCAATAATATTCTCGTCACACAACTCATCAAACGCTTTTATTAGCCTTTCAGTATCTGTTGGACTTTTCCATTGTTTACTTTCTGCAAGTAACTTTTGGTATTCTTCTCTTATTTTATCGAAAGCCCATTCTTCTGAGATTTCATCTTCAAATTCGTTGTCTTCAATTTCTTCTATGATGTTTTCCTGAATCTCATCAAGAGAAAGAAATCCCATTCTAACCTGATTAAAAATTGATTCATAAATAAACGCTTCGTTCTCTGACATGGTTTAATGTTTATTCGTTTAATTGTTTAATCGTTGATTTGTTTGATTGTTTAACCGTTTAATCGTCTCATTTTGCGATTAAACGGTTAAACGATTTACCAGTTAAACGACTTATCGATTAAACTTTTCAATTGGTTACTAAATGCACAACGTCTTCACCTTCATTTTCTTTCCAGCTCACTTTTACTTTTTCTCCATTAATGGCATCTACCTGACGGCCACGATAATCGGGCTGAATAGGTAAATTACGGCTAAAACGTCTGTCGATTAACACTAATAATTCAATTTCTGAAGGTCTCCCAAAAGACTGAATTGCGGTTAAGGCAGAACGAATGCTTCGTCCGGTAAACAAAACGTCATCTATAAAAATAACTTTTTTATTTTCGACTATAAAATTTATTTGTGTTTTATTGGCTTCAAGCGGTTTATCTGTACGACGAAAATCATCCCTGAAAAAAGTGATATCAAGATATCCTAACTGAATTTCAGGTGTTTGGTATTCGCTTTCTAAGATTTGTTTTAAACGTTCCGCTAAAAAAACACCTCTTGGCTGAATTCCGACTAAAATGGTATCCGAAAAATCAAGGTGTTTTTCAATCAATTGACAAGCCAAACGATGAAGTATGATAGTAACTTCTTTTGAATTAAGTAATACTTTTTGGCCCATAATTAGTTGTAATGTTTGGTTGGCAAATATACGAAATCAGAATTTATTTGTTGGATAAATTGGGTTGTAAATATTTTTTTTTGTTCAGAGAAATAAAATTACTTTTAAAACTTCTTTTACAAAAATTATATTTTAGAGGAATACAAAATCTAACCAAAAATTATGGAAAACATCCAAAATCTATTAAAGCCAAAAGTTAAAGGATTTGATACAAATTTCTCTACTAATTCCAATCCTGAAATATGCAATGTAAATTATGATTTATGGACTTTAAAAATAACTTTATCATTTAGCGACCACCCTAGTCCAGTGTATATTATTTTTAAAAACATAGTAGGTTTTAGGGTTTTAGATGAGGGAAATCTTTTAGAATTCTGGGATAACGACATTAGAGTTCCTGGTTGGATCTGGAAAATTGAAAGCGGGGGATGGTTTGAACTCGAGAAATTACGCTCTGGTTTCCTAGCTCAGCATCATGCAACTAGTCATAATGAATATTTAATTTTAGGAATAAATGATTGCGTTAGCGTAATTTCTGAATCTGAACCAATCATAATTGATATTGAATAAAATCTATGGACAAATACAAAGAAACTTTCGAAACCTGGAATAAAATTGCCAGTCTCTATCAAGATAAGTTTATGAATTTAAGTTTGTATGACGAAACGTATGATTTTTTTTGTGAAGCGCTAAAAGCAGAACAAATAAACATATTTGAGATTGGCTGCGGACCAGGAAATATTACAAAATATTTATTGTCAAAAAAGCCAAACCTAATAATTAAAGGTATTGATGTTGCTCCAAAAATGATTGAATTGGCAAAAGCAAACAATCCTTCTGCCAACTTTGAAGTAATGGACACAAGAGAGCTTGGTACATTAAATCAAAAATTTGATGCAATTATGTGTGGCTTTTGTTTGCCTTATTTATCAGATATTGATTGTTCTAAACTTATGGTCGATTCAGCAAAAACACTTTTCAATAATGGAATCTTATACTTAAGTTTTGTTCAAGGAAGCCTGTCTAAATCAGGTTTTATTTCCGGAAGCACTGGCGACCGTACCTATTTTTACTATCACACTTTAGAAAATATAAGTAATCAACTTTTTATAAATAATTTTGAAGTTATTAAACTATTCAACGTAAATTATCCAAAAGGTGAAAATGTAGAAATTCATACTATAATAATTGCCAAGAAAACAGCATAATCAATTCAAAAACCGATTGCTCGTATAACGTTACTTCAGAAATTTGTTTCGTGCCTGCAAAGTATATAACCTTTAAACATTTACAAATGAAAAAACTATTACTTTTAATCCTTTTTATTTGCACAAACAGTTTTGGACAAACGGCAACAATAAAATTAAAAAATCAGATATTCAGTGAGAATGAAACCAAAAATTCATTAAAATTTAATTTTAACGGTCAAGCCTTTGGAGAAAAAGACACGATAATTCAAATCAAAATAAATACATCTGGATTTGATTCGTGCAAAGTTATATATAAAAATTACGGTTTTGATTTTATAACTAAGTTCAAAGAAAATGAAACTTATGAAATAAAACAAGGATGTTGTTGTGCAGATTTTACTTTAGAAGCTGAAAAAAATGCAGAAAGAGGAACTGTAACATTTAAAAATAAAACCAAAAGAGATTTATGTTTAATTGCCGGATATGAATCTGATACTGTCGCAACGGGAAAAAAGAAAGTTATTTTTGCAGGAGAATCAGCAATGTGTTATTTTAAGCCTTGTGATATACATATTACAGAAACAGAATATTTTTCTGAAAAATATGATTATAATAAAGACACTGATTATAAAACGTTATCAAAAGAGCAAGATACTTTTATACTAGCGTCTACTTGGTTTCATTTTTTACACGGTGAAAAAATAGAAGTTTTTTATAATCCTGTTTTAAAAAAAATGGACTTAAAATTAAAAGGATATTTAAGTAAAAAAGAATACTCCAAAATAATGGAAAGCTTTAATTAGAATAAAACATTACCTTTCAATGATTCATAAATATTCTAACGTATTCAAAAAACATTGTCTAACAATTCTTGATTTTTAAATGAACAAAACGAATGTACTTTTATTTCTATTTATTGTATTGGTAATATTTGTGTTCACCAGAACTGATGTCAGACATTTCGATTTTTTTAAAGGAAAATATGGAGTCGTTAAATTTCTGTATAAAAATGAATCAAATGAAAATTTTCAAAATACTATTCTGTTAATTGATAATTTATCAAATGGAATAAATATTGGAAATATTTATGATGATACAATTGAAAAGGACAAAATTCTCATTGGAAAATATGAATTTGAAGAAGAAAATGATGGAAAAATAGTTATGATTATAACAAAATCAAACCAACAATTTTTAAATGGAAGATATAGTGTAAAAATAGACACTTTAGAATATAATAAAAAGTATCAAAATTTTAAAATTACTTTTTCTTCAAATTTAGTAAAGATGGTTTGTCTTAAATCAACAACACATTTAAATCTTTAAATTTCCTGATATCTCGAATGTACAGAATAGATTATTTTATCACCCGTATGTATATAATACATAACATTAAAAAACATTTCTGCAATTTCTATATATTTGATAAACAGAAAAATTTACGACTATGAGAAAAATAATTGTCATATCGATGATTACAATCGATGGAGTAATGCAGGCACCGGGCGGACCTGAAGAAGATACATCAAATGGTTTTGAATATGGAGGTTGGGTGGCGCCTTTTGGCGATGAAGAATATGGCAACGTCATGCAAAAACAAATGGAGCCTGCTGATATTCTTTTAGGCAGAAAAACATTTGATATTTTTGAAGATTATTGGCCAAAACATGCAGAAGGCTGGCCGGGAATTAATGACGTTACTAAATACGTTTTGTCTTCTACCAGAAAAAGTTCTGATTGGGGAAACTCCGAATTTCTTTCGACTGTAGAAGAAATCCAAAAACTAAAAAATTACGAAGGCGGGGACATTAAAGTTTGGGGAAGCGCAACACTTGTTCAGCTTTTGCTTCAACATGATTTAGTTGATGAAATTGGATTATTAATTTATCCTATAATTCTGGGCAAAGGAAAAAAATTGTTTGATGATAGTGCAAGTCCGTCAGGTTTTACATTAATAGAAATTACGGTTACACCAAGTGGCGTAATTGCTCTAAGTTATAAACGAGCCGGAGAAGTTAAGACTGGTACTATTGGAGAATAAGAAAATCGTTTTTAATAATAAATAATTCGTTGAGTAATTATTTAACACATAGAAACATAGTGTAGTTGCGTTCAAAAGGCGTTTCACTTATTTAAATGCACATAGCTATGTGTTAATGATGTGTCATTTATTTTAATCTTCTTTAAAAAAGGAAAAATCTATGTTTCTATGTGTTAATGAAATTTTACTATTGCATCTAAAGTGTTAACATCATAACTCATTCATAAAACCTCCCAAAACAAAAATCAACCTTCCACATTTCCAATTCATTCTTCCTCGTTTCATCTTGAGCTTGGATCGCATAAACAAACATTTGCTGTTCATAATCTTTGATAGCGGCTTCTATCGTTTCAAATTTTCCGTTGGTTAAATTCTCAGATAAAATTAAAGCATCTTTTAATCCCGTATTTACGCCTTGACCTGCGAAAGGCGGCATTATATGTGCGGCGTCTCCAATGAGTGTTATAGGCAAAGGACGATTGTTTTTCCACGGTTTTTCTAAAGGTATTTTTCTGGTTTTTAATATAACAAAAGATGACGTTGAGCGAAATAACTCCAGATACGATTTATGCCAATTTGAGAATCTGGTAGACAGGAATTTGACAATACTTTCACTGTCTTCAAAGTTCAATTCGGTTTCTTGGGGATTTTTAAAAATTACGTTGTAGCTTAATACATTTCCGTTTTTAGGATTTGCAACGAGTAGATTTCCTTCTCCTGCAATCATTAAAATCGTATCGTTGCAAAGTTGGTAAAACGATTTGCACTTTGTCTCGGCTTCGTGAACTTCGCCTTGAATCATAATTGTTCCGGTATATTCAATTTCAGCATCAGTAACATAGTGTCTTACTTTAGACATTCCGCCATTTGCTTCAATAACTAAATCTGCGGTTTCGTGAATTCCGTTTTCAAATTGCAAAAGCCATTTTCCGTTATCTTCTTTAAGTTCGGTAAATTTTCTGTCCCAAACTACAGTATCGGTTTTTAAACTATCAAGGAGTAATTTCTTTAAATCGTTTCTGTTTATTTCAGGGTTCTCATATCGGTTTTCTGCTGTTGGTTGTCTGGAGAATAACACTTTGCCTTCTTTGTTGGCAATAGTTCTTCCCATTGGTATTGCCTTTGCGAAATAGTTTTCTAATAATCCTGCTTCTTTTAAAGCATCTTGTCCTGAACCTTTATGCAAATCAAGCGTACCGCCAGAAATTCTGGTTTGTGCATCTTTGTCTCTTTCGTAAACGGTAACTTCTATTCCTTTTTGTTGTAGTAATCTTGCCATTGTCAAACCAACGGGTCCCGCGCCAATAATGGCTATTTTTTTATTTTGTAATAACATGAATCTGTGTTTGATTATCAGGCACAAAATTCAGTTTTACTATTGTTTTAGGATTGTATAAATGCGACAAAATCTATTTTTAAATAATTTTGCCGCATTGTTATCGATTAGATAAATCTAAAAAGGTTGTGTCTGAGCGTTTCTTTTTCTAATCTCTTCTTCGGTTCTTGGAATAAAATTTTCTTTTACATTCAATTCGGCCATAGCCTGAACTTCTTCAATAAATGGACGCAGGTTTTTGTTGTAATCCTCAAATGCCAGATTAAAATTTCCGTTGTATTTTTCTAAAGCATCTGCTAATGCGGCAGCTCCATTCATTGCTAATGATGCGCCCATTCCTGCAGCTGGCGAAGCACAATAACCCGCATCGCCCACTAATGCAACCCTGCCTTTTGTCCATGATGGCATTTTTATCTGGCAAAATTTATCGAAGTAAAAGTTTTCCGATTGTTGTACTTCTTCTAATAATTCTGAAGTTCTCCAGCTTTGTCCCGAAAACTGTTCCATAATAATTTTTCTTTGTTGTTCAATATCGCGATAATCGTATGGAATTTCATTTTCTGAATAAAAGCAAAAAATAATATCGGTTTTATTGTTGTAAGCATTAAGCGTAATGGCTTTGTCCGGCACATTGTACATTTGCATTGTTTTTTGTTTGACCAGCAATTTGTTTACAATGGTGAGCGAAAAGTACGCGTTAAGAAAATGTGCATATTCGGTTTCATCGCCAAACCAAATTTTCCTTACTCCTGAATGCATTCCGTCGCAGCCCAATACTAAATGAAACGCTTTTTGCGAACCATCCTTAAAAGTAACTTCTATATTGTCTTCTGTTTCATTTAATGCTGTGATGCTATTTTTGAAAATAAATGCAACATCATTTTTTAACTCATTAAATAAATAGGGAATAAATTTATCGCGTTCTATTTCGATTTCATCTTCGGGAAGTTCAGTATCATCATTTGCAAGCATTATAGAGCCTTCGGTAACATCTTGGGCATTTTTAAATTCTACCTTTTCGACATATAACCGGTGTGCTTTTAATTGCTCAAAAATCCCCATGCGTTTCGCAATATTTACGGTAATTCCGCGCAAATCAACTGCTGCTCCGGCAGTTCGGGGTTCACTTGCCATTTCAACAACCGTTACCTGATACCCTAATCTGTTCATCCAGTATGCAGTTGAAAGTCCGGCTATGCTTGCTCCGGAAACGAGTACTTTTTTATTTTTAAATGATTCCATTGTATACGTGTTATTTGTTTCTGCAAATAAACAACGTATGACAAAGACAGAAAATAACAATACAAAGTAAGCATTGGACTAATCGAGGTTTTTGCTTCGAAAAGTTAAAGCGGTCATTCCGGTAACTTTGGTAAATAATCTTGAAAAATAAGGATAATCGTCGTAACCCAAATCTGATGCAATTTCTTTTACTGATTTATCAGAATGGTAAAGTAAGCGTTTTGCTTCTAAAATGACACGTTGTTGTATGTGATAAGAAACTGAAAATCCTGTTGTATTTTTAATGCATTCGTTTAAGTATGGCGTAGATAAATGTAATTTTTGAGCATAGTCTGATGGGCGTTTCGCTATGGTATAATTACTTTCTAATAGTTGCCTGAAAGCCTTTGTAATTACTTCAAATCGTGAAGGTTTATCTGTAGCTTTAGATTGTTCCAGATATTGTGAAATAACCAATGCTACTAATGCATTACAGCTGTCTTTTAATATGGAATGATTTAGTTTGTCGTTTTTGCGCTCAGAAAATTGTATAAAAACCGATACTGCTTCTGATAGCATTAAAAACATTTCGTTTGTTAATTCTAAAGGTTTTGCCGGTGTAATCTCCAGTAATAATTTAAGATATTCAGGATTCAGGCTTTCATTGCTAATGGCCCAACTGCTCACTATTACATTTTTTGATGCTAGTGTATGATGTACCTGATCAGGGTGAACATAAATAAGTGACGGAGCTTTGATACTATATTTTTGAAAATCGATATCAAGCTGAACTGTTCCGCTCTCAAGCAGAAAAAAGGAATGACTATCATGCCGATGCGTTCCTGTTGCTTCTTCGAAATTGGGTGAATTTATTTTATCTAAAGTGAGTAAATCATCAATACAAATTCTTTCAATAGAAATATCGCCGTCAAAATTGTCGGTCATTGCATTTACAGGAATTGATTGTCTTTTTTTACTCATTATTTATTTTGTTCACGCTATAAATTTAATGGTTTTCCACATCAGCTTTTCAGCTTTCCGAATCGTTATTTCTTTGCACAAAAGCTATAAAATTGTCACTTATAATTTGTTTCTTAGAATTGCGTGCAAATGCCGACGGTGTTGTTCCGCTGTAGCGCTTAAATTCTCTACTAAGATGCGATTGATCTGTATAGCCTAAATCATGCGCTAAAGATGCGAGGTTTGCATTTGGATTGAGTAATAATTCGTTTCTCACTTGTTCAAAACGTATTAAGGCTGAAACATCTTTTACGGTATATCCGGAAGATTGTTTAAATTTTCTTTCGAGTGTACGAATCGTTGCGTGTGCTGCATCTGCCACCTCACTTACCGGCATCGAGCCATTTGTTTCCCGCATCGCACTTCCGGCTTTCAACAATGTACTGTTATTTGGAATTTGCGAATGTGTATTGAGAAAATACTGCTTTACTTCGGCAATTGCTTCTTCAATATTTCCGGATTGAATAAGCTTATCTAATTTAGGTTGAAGTTGTGCAAGAGGATGTTCGAATTCCTGAACGCCACCTTTACCAGATTCTAACCCAAGTAAATCAAAAACCGTCCACGGAAAACAACGGATACCAATAATTTGTAAATTGTTTTTGGAAAAAAAATGAACAGGCTGATTTAGCAATCCTATCATAAATGGCGATGGCAATGCTTGTAGATCTCCGTTATAAGAAATGCTACAGGTATTTCCGAAGTGAAAAATAATTTCAGCATAACTATCAGGCACGACTTCAAAAGCAGATTCCTGTTCTCCAAATTCAATTCGGTCATACCAAAAGCATTTTATGGTATCACGTAATTCCTGAGGAGATTCAAATTCCTGATGCATATTAGAGTTTATTATTGAAAAAAGGAAGATATGCTAATTAGATTTTTACTAAATCATCTTCAAAATTACGAAATTCCTGCATCCAAAAAACAAATCACTAAATATTAGAACTTTTCTCTAAAATTATATAAGACGTTTTTTTGATGTTTGGAGTAATTTTATTCTACGATAATCAGAATACTAAATTCTTTTTAAAACAATTAAAAAAAGCAAAATCATGCAAAAGATCATTACACGTTTGTTAATGGTATTCGTAATACTATTTTCATTTACAAGCTGCGAAGTTATTGGAGGTATTTTTAAAGCCGGAATGGGTGTTGGGATATTTATAGTAATTTTCGTTATTGCTATTATTATCTTCATTATCAGCAAATTCCTCGGCAGGAAATAAACATAAAAAAATCCCGTTAGCTTTTGGTTAACGGGATTTCTTTTTTATATAAAGCGATGCTTATTTAGCATACATTTTTGTTCTTAATTCCTGAACTTTTTCATCATCAAGATATTCATCAAATGTCATGTAGCGGTCAATTGCTCCATTTGGTGTAAGTTCAACTACTCTGTTACCAACTGTTTGTGCAAATTCGTGGTCATGTGTTGTAAAAATCACAGATCCTTTGAAGTTTTTCAACGAGTTATTAAAAGCTGTAATCGACTCCAAATCTAAGTGGTTTGTTGGTTCGTCCAGCATTAAAATATTAGCGCGTTCCATCATCATTCTTGATAACATACAACGTACTTTTTCTCCTCCTGATAATACACGGCTTGTTTTTAAAGCTTCTTCTCCTGAAAAAATCATTTTTCCTAAAAATCCTCTAATAAAAACCTCATCACGCTCTTCTTCTGTTTTTGCATATTGACGTAACCAGTCTACCAAAGTTAAATCGTTTTCAAAAAAAGAATGATTCTCTGCCGGTAAATAGGCTTGGTTGGTTGTAATTCCCCAATCAAAAATTCCTGAATCTGCTTTTTGTTGGTTATTTAAAATTTCGTAGAAAGCTGTTGTAGCACGCGAATCTTTAGAGAAAAGAACGATTTTATCGCCTTTTGCCATATTCAAATTGACACCTTTAAACAAAAGATCACCATCTATAGAAGCTTCTAAATTTTCAACATTCAAAATCTGATCTCCGGCTTCTCTATCCTGATCAAAAATAATAGCAGGATAACGACGGCTGGAAGGTTTAATATCTGAAATATTCAATTTAGAAATCATTTTTTTACGAGATGTTGCTTGTTTCGATTTGGCAACGTTCGCACTAAAACGACGAATAAATTCTTCTAATTCCTGTTTCTTTTCTTCTGCTTTTTTGTTTTGCTGCGCACGTTGTTTTGCCGCTAATTGGCTAGACTCGTACCAGAACGTATAGTTTCCTGAATAGTGGTTTATTTTTCCAAAATCGATATCAGAAATATGGGTACAAACTGAATCTAAAAAGTGACGGTCGTGTGATACTACGATTACTGTATTTTCATAATTTGCCAGGAAATTTTCTAACCAGGAGATGGTTTCAAAATCCAAATCATTGGTAGGCTCATCCATGATAAGCAAATCAGGGTTTCCAAAAAGTGCCTGCGCCAAAAGGACACGAACTTTAATTTTTCCCTCAAGATCGCCCATTAAAGTATAATGATGTTCTTCGTTGATTCCTAAGTTAGACAGCATTGATGCGGCATCAGAATCTGCATTCCAACCGTTCATTTCTTCAAACTGAACCTGAAGTTCTCCAATTCTGTCTGCGTTTTTATCGTTGTAGTCTAAGTAAAGTTCATCCATTTCTTTTTTAACAGCATACAAAACTTTATTTCCCATCAAAACCGTTTCCAAAACAGTATGCTCGTCGAACATGTTGTGATTTTGGTTCAAAACCGACATACGTTTTCCCGGTTCTAAATGAATATGTCCTGAAGTTGGGTCGATATCGCCTGAAATAATTTTAAGAAATGTAGATTTTCCAGCACCATTGGCTCCAATAACGCCGTAAATATTTCCGTGAGTGAATGTGGTATTTACTTCGTCAAACAAAATTCGTTTGCCAAATTGAACTGATAAATTATTGACTGTTAACATGAATGTCTTTTTAATTAATTTGGTGCAAAAGTACGGAAAAAGGTTTAATTTTTCTCACCATATAAGTGATATAAGTTTATCAAAGTTAAACTTACAATTCTCAGCAATTGATTTCCACCACATAAGTGATGTAAGTTCATTTAAATCAAACTTATAATCTCTTATATGAACTTATATGGTTTCAAAAATCTACAGTTTGCTTTCCTTCTCCAAAGCCACTTCTAAACTTCTATAATTAGGTAAAACTTTAGCAATCATACCTTCTATATTGAGAATAAAATGCGTTGGAAAAGCATTCAGCTGCAAGGTTTCGTTCATGTAAATTTTCATGTTTGGAATGACTGAATATGAAAGTGGTTTTCTTGCCAGAAATGTTTTTAATTGGTCGGGCGTATCTTCGGACAAACTTAAAAAGACAATATCTTTTCGGTCTTTGTATTTTTCAACCAATTGATTTACTTCAGGAAATTCTTTGATGCACGCGGCGCAATGAATGTACCAGCATTTTATAACGATGATTTTTCCTTTCATAGATTCGTTTGAAACTAAATTTCCGTCTAAATCTTTAAAAGAGAATTCAGGAAAAGGCTTTCCTTCCATTTCAAAATTCTTTACTGCATCAAAAGCTTCCTGATTTATGGTTGCTTTTATACTGGTATCTGATTTTGGCTGAATTTTAAACAACTTGTAGTAATAAATAGAATCTTCAGATTTTAATCGGATTGGAATGTAATTTCCGTTTACCAGTTCGTTTAGAAATTGCTCTTTTGAAATTTCTTTTGAAAGAAGATCAAGCGCCACAAAATCTCTCGAAAGCATGATGTTTTTGCTTTGATAATTCCACCAATCACTGTATTTATTTTGAATTAGAATGGGATCGACTTCTGGTTTGCTGTATTTAGTCTGACTATTGCAGGAAGTGAAAATAAAAAATAATAGTATAAGAGTGATTGATTTCTTCATGAAATTTTGATGCAATAATTGGGATTCAAAAGTACTTAAAAATTCATTAATCTTTTTTTATATAAAAGTAAGATCATACCTGAAAATTATTTTGCTAAAGCTTATAAATGAAAACTGTAAATTATAAAAAACTTCCCTTCTTATATTAAAAATTAAAACTCAAATTGCAAAATCCCAGACAGATATCCTGAATTTAAAAAAAGCATTGAAATAATCAATCCGATTTCTTTATATTAGCACAAATTCTTATTAAAAAATGACATTTCCTTTTCAATTTGAAATCTTTGAAAAAACTTTTTATTGGCATTCCATATTTGAAACTTTAGCTTTCTTTATTGGTATCAGGATTTATTATTTTCTTAAAAAAAGAACACAAGATCCCATATCCGATACTAATCGTTTAATTATTATGATTGGTGCCATGATTGGCGCATTATTAGGGTCGAGAATAATAGCTTTATTAGAAGATCCTGCTGCGATTAGCAATCAAACTTTTCTAACTTTTTATCAAAATAAAACTGTTGCGGGAGGTTTTCTGGGCGGATTATTGGGTGTTGAAATAATCAAAAAAATTATTGGCGTAAAAATAGCTTCAGGAGACCTATATGTAATTCCAATCATAGTAGCGCTCTTTGTTGGCAGGATTGGCTGTTTTTCTATGGGAATTGCCGAACCTACATTTGGTAATGAAACTACCTTTATTACAGGAATGAATTTAGGCGACGGGCTACAAAGACATCCTGTAGCATTGTATGAAATGGTATTTATGATTTTGCTTTTTATCTTTTATCAAAATATAAAAAATAAACCTATGCTTAACGGCGATCGATTTAAGCTTTTTATGGTTTTATATTTCCTGTTTCGGTTTTTAGTCGAATTCCTAAAACCTTACAAACCATTATTCCTGAATTTGAGCAGTATACAATGGAGTTCGCTCTTCATCTTCCTATATTACCGGAAGTTTCTTTGCAGAATAACCGCTTATAAAAACAAATAAAAGTTTACTTTACACCTTAAAAAATTTCTAATGAAAACGCGCGATTATATTTTTTACGATTATACTAAAAGTTTATGTCACCATTGTTTAGCACTTGTAGACACCAAAATCGTATTTCAGGATGATAAGGTCTGGATGCATAAATATTGTAAAACCCATGGCGAATTAAAGTCTATGATTGCTGATGACGTTAATTATTACAAGCAATTGCGTAATTACAATAAACAGTCTGAAATGCCATTAAAATTCAACACAAAAGTGCATTATGGCTGTCCTTATGACTGCGGATTGTGTACAGACCATGAACAGCATTCGTGTTTAACAATTGTAGAAGTTACAGATCGTTGTAATCTCGCCTGCCCTACTTGTTATGCCAGTTCAGCTCCAAATTACGGAAGACACCGAACTTTAGAAGAAATTGAAAAAATGTTTGATACTGTTGTAGCAAACGAAGGCGAGCCGGATGTCGTTCAGATTTCCGGGGGAGAACCAACCGTGCATCCGGAATTTTTTAAAATTTTAGATATTGCCAAAAGTAAACCTATCAAACACTTAATGGTCAATACCAATGGTATTAGAATTGCAAAAGACATTAAATTTGTAGAAACGCTGGCGAGTTATATGCCTGATTTTGAAATTTACCTGCAATTTGACAGTTTTAAACCTGAAGTACTTGAAAAATTGCGAGGAGAAGATTTAACTGAGGTGCGTAAAAAAGCTATCGAAAATTTGAATCAATTTAATATTTCGACCACATTGGTAATCACGCTTCAAAAAGGGCAAAATGATGATGAAATTGGTCAGATAATTGAATATGCGTTACAGCAAAAATGCGTGCGTGGTGTTACTTTTCAGCCTACACAGGTTGCCGGCCGAAATGACAATTACGATGATATTTCCGGAAGGATAACATTAACGGAAGTACGCAGAAAAATTTACGAACAATATCCTGTTTTTACTCCAGAAGATTTAATTCCGGTTCCTTGTAATCCTGATGCTTTGTGCATGGCCTATGCCTTGAAAATTGACGGAGAAGTTTTCCCGATGACACATTTGATAAATCCGGAAGATTTATTAAATAACTCTAAGAACACAATAGTTTTTGAGCATGACGAAAAACTAAAAACCCATATGCTGAATTTATTTAGTACAGGTATTTCTGTTGATTGTGCAGAAGGCGAATTTAATGAACTCATGTGTTGTTTACCCAGAGTTCAATCAGATACCTTAAACTACAATAACTTATTTCGAATCCTGATTATGAATTTTATGGATGCTCACGATTTTGATGTGAGGGCTGTTAAAAAATCATGTGTACACATTGTAAGCGACAAAATGAAAATTATTCCTTTTGAAACCATGAATTTGTTTTACAGAGATAATAAAATTGATCAAATAAGAGAAAAACTGAATGTTTAATTTACTAACCTATTAAGATATGGAGCTTTTAATGTTTTTTGGTTTTATTTTGGTAATGATGTTTATAATTGGCCTTGGTGGTTTAATTTTTGCCCAGGACAACAAAAAATTTTATTTAAGACTTTTACTGATTCCTATAATTATTGCTGTTATTGGATTTGGAACTTGCGTTGTAATTATAAGCAATTTGTGATTTTTGATTTAAAAATGAAACAAAAATAAGATATGGGAGAATTTTTAGTTTTAATTGGCGGTATGACCACTTTAATAAGTGTTTTTACTTTTTTATTTGGCGTTTGCCGTTTGATTTTTATATCTGACAATAAAAACAAATCTTTAAAAATTATTTTATATTCCGTAATAGCTTTTGTAATTGGTTTTGGAACTTGTTCTGCCAATTTTTCATTGAGCGGTATGCATTAAAAAAAAACCTGGCAATAAAATTGCCAGGTTCATAATGCTCTCCTTCAGGTGAAAACCAAATAACAAATCACCTGAATTCAATGCATTTATTCGAAATAAAAATTAGATTAAAAAATAAATAACCAAACTCAATTTTAACCCGTCCCATTTTTTATTTCTAGATTTTTCATTCATAGTATTCTAGTTTAAAAAGTTGATTACTTTGAATGATTTTTTATTTCCTGCTTTATCTGTTACTACAACTATAAACATTTGCTTTGTTGAGAAATTAGGATTTTGAAGCAGTACTTCTTTATTATTCTGAACATTTCTATGACTTACTAAAACCTGCCCAATAGTGTTGAATACATCAACCTGAGCAATATCTTCAGTTTCATTTGTAACTGATAATGAACTGTTTTTAAAATAAGCTACTGTAGTACTACTTTTAACTTCGATTTTGTCCAGAGATAATGTTTTTGCTGCAGACTGCGAAGCGAAATAAGTGGCATACGCTTTAGACAATTCAGATGAATTACCACAAGAAGATGCATCCCAGTTTACAGACCAAGTCATTAAACCTCTTAAAGAAGGATATGGTCCGCCTGCCTGCATAGTGTATGTTCTTCCTGTAAAAGTGGTTCCGGTTCTTAAATAATGCATAGCACTAATTCCTTCTGCCGGTGTTAAATAACCACTGCCTGCTGCACTTGGACAAGCTGGTAATGCAATAAGAACTTTTGAGGCCGGTAAACCATCAAAATGCATTCCCGTTGTAGCAATGTTATACCCTTTTATCACCATATCAGTTAAGGCTGTTACCATGTTTGCTTTCTTAGCTGAACCATAATATTGACCATCTAATCCGTTTTCTCCTCCTGTATTATACAATTGTACAGCTAACAAATCCAAATCATTACGCAAGTTTTGAATGATTGGCAGGAAGGAACCAAAAGTATCCGTGTAGGTAGAATATCCTCCTTGTACGTATTGTGTTTCCGGAGCTGCAGTTAATAAAAATCCTGGGCCATAGTACGCTTTTAATTCTTTGAAAGCATCTACTACGTTTTTTAATCTTGGATAAGCAGAAATACCCGCATAAGAAATATCTCTTAAACCTCCTGCATTAAAATTCATCGATCCACCTTCAAAATCAATATCAACTCCATCAAATTGATACTCATCAATAATTGCTTTCAGACCATTAACAAAAATATTTTTTTGAGCTACATTGTCTAAAACAACATGACCATTTTGACCTCCAATAGAAACAATAACCGGAACACCGCTATCTCTTAAGGATTTTATATCATTTTTCAACAATTGCTTATTGAAAACTCCATTGGTCAGATATCTAGTGTCATTTGTAGTTAATACTGGTGTATAACCATCACGATTAACGGTTTCTACGAAAGAATAATCAACTACATTAAACTTACTTCCTACCATTTGAGAAAAATATAAAAATGGAGCACCAGCATTTTCCCAGGAATGTGCGTATCCTAAAATAATTTTAGATGGAAGCGGAATAAATCTATTGGTACTCACCGCAGCAATTTTAATGGTATTATTTAATGTCGTTACACCAGATTGATTATCAGTCGCTTTGATTACAACCGGATAATCCTGATAAGCAGATGGTGTAAAATTATACGTATAAGTATTATTTGTACCTGCTGTCATGTTAAATGTACCTCCGTTTATTGTAATGGTAACACCTGAAACTGACCCGTTACTATCAACAGCTGTAACTGAAATTGGCACAACCTGGAAAGAACTTTGGTTTACAGTAGTATTCGATGGTGAATTCCAAGTAATTACCGGCAATGAATTTGGGCAGTTTGCACCTGAACAACTTAATGTAAAACTATATGTTTTTGAATCTGTTGTTCCGTTTGATGCAGTAGCCGTAACAGTTAACGTATGAGAAAGTGAAAACTGATTTGCTGCTGGTGTCCAAACCGATGTATAAGTTCCCGAAGAATTGGTAGCACTTAGGCTTTGTCCATCTAAACTAAATACAACAGATGAGATTGTAGTGGCATCAGCAGCACTTAATCCAACACTTGCAACAAAATTAATTGCTGATCCTAAATTTATAGCAATCGCCGAAGCCGTTGGCGCTGTAATGGTAACGACTGGTTTAGTCGCAACAACCGCTTGTCTATTAAAATCATAAACCGTTGCAGTTGTTGGAACTGCAAAGTTGGCTAAGTTATTTGGATAATAAGTTAATTCACCATTTTCCCATGAATTTAATTTCAAACTTAAAATTTGTGAATAACCTGCTACAACTGAATTATCGAAAGTATAATTTCCTGATGCATCTGTTGTTGCCAGAACACTTTTCCAGTTATGTGTATTGTCTGTCCAAGGTAAAACGATTTCTACTTTTGCTCCTGCAACCGGAGTTGTTCCATTTTTAACGGTTCCGCTAATTAAGTTTGCGGCAGCTAGTGCTGATTTTGCGGTAGAACTTGTATTGAAATTGTAAGTTGTTGGATTTGCAGGAACAGCAAAGTTTGCCAGATTATTTGGAAAATAAGCTGTTTCTCCATTCTCCCAAGAGTTTAGTTTTAAACTTGTAACGGTTGTATAACCTGCTACAACTGCATTATCAAAACTGTATTTTCCTTGTGCATCTGTTGTTGCAAGTACGCTTTTCCAGTTGTGTGTACTATCTGTCCAAGGTAAAACGATTTCTACTTTTGCACCAGAAACCGGAGTTGATCCATTTTTAACTGTTCCGCTAATTTTACTTGAAGGAACTACAATAACATCTTGCGTAAAGTTTAATGTTTTGTTTGCCGTTAGATTCGTATAAACTGTTGAAGCCGGAGTATACGTTTGTCCTGCTAAAGCTGCCGTTACGGTATAATTTCCGCCTGAAACTAAAGTAAGTGTATATGCTCCGCTTGAATTGGTAACCGCTGTGATATTTCCTGCTGTAGAGGCTGCTGTAACTGTTACGCCAGAAACTGGAGTTGTTCCGTTTAGAACCGTTCCGCTTACTGTGTAATTTACAACTGCTGCACCCTGAGCAAAATTCAACGTTTTATTGGCATCAATTGCATTATAAACTGTTGAAGTTGGCGTATATGAGAATCCTGTTTTTGCAGCTGTAACAGTAAAGTTAAGACCTGCTCCTAAACCTGCAATGCTGTAAACACCGCTTGCATTAGAAACGGCAGTTAATGTAGTACTTCCTGAAACTGCAGAAACTGTAACGCCTGAAACTGGAGTTGCTCCGTTAAGAACTGTTCCGCTAACGGTGTAAGTTTGCTGTGTTCCATTAATTACAACGGCAGTTTGATTCACTGTAACATTGGTTAAAGTTACCGGAGTAAAAGTATACGTCGCTTTTAAAGCTGTAAGTATATAATTTTGTCCCGAAGTCAAATTGCTGAATGTAAAATTACCGCCTGTAGAAACTACTGTTTGCAATACTACGTTGCTTGAATTACGTAATTCGACAGTAACATCCGGAATCAAAGCTGATCCGTTTTTTACAGAACCTGAAATACTTACTGTTCCCGGAACAACACTTCCGAATGAAGTATCTACCTGAGTTAATAAGGCATTAGGAATTGAACCTCTGGTATCCTGAGATAATTCCCAAACCATTCCTCCGGCAAGATTTCTTGATTTAATATATTGTACTTTTAAATCCATTGATTGCTTATCTTCATAAGAGATAAACTGTTTTAAAGTAGCATTGTATAAATAAGGAACTTTTGTTGTATTGTCAAAATAGCGTACCCATCCTGCAGAAGCTGCAGCTGGTGTAACCTGCATGGTACTTGGATCTAAGTAAGCGTGTGAATTGGTAACCGGATTTCCGACTAAATCGCAAATTTCGATACTTCCTGATTTTTCACAAGCTGCGGGACCATCCCAGGTTCCTGTTGGATTTTGTGGATTTGTACATCCTGAAACTACATATCTTGGTGCAGCAACAAATAATCCGTTTGTGGAATTAGTAGCAACATTATCGAATTTTTTTCCATAAAAAGGCAATCCCATGATTAATTTATTCGCAGGAAAACCAACAACATTCAAATACTGATTTGTTAATTCGTCCAATGATTCTGATTGAGTTGCGCCGTAAAGCGGATCGTTTGTGTTTCCACTTGCGTATAAAGGAGCATTGTAGCATGTTTTGTCATACCAGTTTCCACCAAAATCATATCCGAAATAAGTGATATAATCACAATACGTCGAAATATCTTCTGTCATTCCGTATTGTGCTCTGTTTGTTGGTCCTAAATATTGAGAAGCCACTTTTCGAACATTGTTTCCGGCAGCAATAGAGATTAATTTATTTGGCATTGCCTGACGCATTGCTTTCAATAAATACACTAAATTTTTATTGTCGTCCGGGCTGTATTTTTGTGGAGGAATTGGAGCTCCATTGATAACTTCTGTACCATCTGTTCCTCCGGAAAGAGGATATTCCCAGTCGATGTCAAATCCATCAATAAAAGGATAGGTTACAATAAAGTTTGCCATATCTGCAGCCAAAGCGGCTCTTGCAACAGGACTTGCTGCAATTGGAGAAAGATCCTGACCTTTTGTCCATCCTCCAACAGAAATTAAGATTTTTAAGTGTGGATACTTTTCTTTCAACTTCTTCAAGTCATAAAAATTTCCTTTTACCGGAGCATCCCACGGAATTCCGCCTTCCATATGCTCAAAATCAGCATAGGTATCTAAACATAATAGTTTAGTATTCTCCGGATGGGCAGGATCAAAAGTTGTCCCATAAAAAGAATAATTCAAATGCGTGATTTTACTTCCATCTATTTTCGGAACGTTGAAATCCCGGGCATAAATAGACCATTGCGCATAGTACCCTACTACTTTTTTTCCGTGAGCCGGTTGTGCTGACGCGAGTAAGGGAAACAGTAACAATAAAAGCAATCTGTAATAATGTTTCATAATTAATTAATATTGGTTAATAGAAAATAAATAGTCCAATTACAATAGATTACATGTCAAAAGACACATAAAATACAGCAATCAGGGTTCAATAATTTGCGAATAAAAAACATCGCAACGCATTGGAAATTAATTCATATTACTTCTATAAATAAATATTACTATTACTGATTCTACCATAATCATTAGTAAGTAGTACATTTCTATTTATATACTTTTAAAAATTAGTTGTGGAACATAAAATGATAAATTTGGAGAACTCATCAATCTAAATACTTTAATTGTCATGTTTGTTATGCTGCTATTTGGTTTTAAAGGTTAATACTCCTTGATGGTTATTTTTTTATATGCTTTTTGGTTATGGTTCTTGGTTATTTTAAAAGATTGAAAAAGTTTTTTTGAAGTTTTAAAATTACCCCTACCAGATTTCTGGCAGAGATAATTAAACCTTTAAAAACAATGTGGTAACTTAAACTTCTATACTAATTCAAATCAAATATTATATTAATTTCTTTAAGCTATTGTAAACTGCTAACTCAACATCAGCATGATCTTTTGTATTACATTGCTCAATTAATTTCTTCAAATCTTCTGCTTTTAAAGTCGGTTTATTATCTAAAACAAGTAACAATTCCTGCGATGCATCGGTTAACTTTTTAGATAAAGGTAAAATTGCCTGAACCAATGGAGCGTTTGCACTCAACTCATTTAAGCCTTTATTTACTGCAATCCATTTGTTGAAAAATCCTGCTACTTTTGTTTTATTCTCTGGTGTTTTATTGGCTAAATATTTTGTTACAGCATCATCAAAAGCTAGAGCATCTTTAGCATCGGGCGTGCAGGCATCTGCAAAAAGCGTCAACGGAGAATACATTTGATATTCTGTTCCTCCTTTATTTCGTGTATATCCTTTTAATGGCTCACAAACATTAGAAAATTCGTTAAGTGATTTTATATTTTGGTTATTGACAATGTTTCTTAGAATAACAGCTCTGTTACGAATGTGGGTTAATCCCAGTTCTTCTAATCTAAAAGAAACCGTTTCAAGGCGTTTTCGCATATTTGCGACATCTTTAACATCTTCGGCTGACCAAAGTCTTTCTGCGATTGCAGCTGTTCTTGGCCAAAGTCTTGAATCTATTGTCGTTGGTGTTGCAAGTTCTGTCCACATGGTAGCTTCGCCGCCTAAAATTCTTGCTTTTTCTTCTGCTGTTAAATCAGCACCTTTTGGCATTGGGTCATTTAAATAATGACTTTCAACCGGGTACATTAGATCAATATAAAAACCATTTGACAATACTGTTTTATAGCCTTTTTTTACGGCATCAACTAATGATTGTCCTGCTACAACGCCTTCATTTGGACCTCTCCACGAATGAATAATGGCTTCTTTTGACATGTTTTTTGTCAAAATTTCTTCCCATCCCATCAATTGTTTGCCGTGTTTTTTCAGCATCGGAACCAATTGCATCGTAAAATACGTTTGCAATTCGTGGTTGGTAGCTAACTTATTTTTCTTTTTAAATTCTTGTATTTTAGGATTTGCGTCCCAGTCTTTCCCTTCGTTTTCATCTCCCCCGATATGAAAATAAGACCCGGGAAATAGTGGGCACACTTCATCGAATATTTCACTAAGTAATTGGTAAGTTTTAGGATTTGAAGGATCTAATGTTGGCGAAAAAATACCCGCATTTCTTTCAATTCCATAGGTCGCAATTGCGGTTCCCTGAATGTTTTTTTCCTGAGTTCCTCCGTTTATTGTCATCACTTTGCTTCCAATTTCCGGATACGCCGTAAGTATTGCAGATCCGTGACCGGGAACATCTATTTCCGGAACGATCAAAATACCGCGCTCGTCTGCATATTTTACGATATTTTTAATTTCCTCTTGTGTGTAATATTCACCATCTGAAGCTAATTCAATTAGCTTGGTGTGTTTTTTCATTTCGATTCTCCAACCCTGATCGTCTACTAAATGCCAGTGAAAAACATTCATTTTCATAGCGGCCAATGCGTCAATATTTCTTTTAATGACATCTACAGGCTGAAAATGCCTTGCCGCATCGATCATTAAACCTCTCCATGTAAATCTTGGAAAATCTGAAATTTGTGCGTTCGGAAAATAAAATGATGTACTATTATTCTGCAACATTTGCAATAACGTTTCAAGACCATGTAAAGCGCCTAAATCGCTGGTTGCATTTATTATAATTTGATTTTGTTTGATGTCTAAATGATAACTTTCATCTTCGTATAAACCAATTTTTCCGTTTTTAGTGCAGTTTATTTGAAGTTCTGCTGTTGGAAATTCATTTAATTTCTGAATGTAACTTTGTTCGAAAAAAATACCGGTTCTACCATCTAAACGACGTAAAAAACGAGTCACCCCACCAAAAATTCTTTGATTTGGATTTCCGGTAATGTTTACTTTAAAATTCTTGGTTAAAGCAAAATTCCCGTCGTTTAATACAACACTTTGAGGCCAGGGCATAAGATTTAGTTGCTCTTTTTGAATTTGAGCACTAGAAGTTAAACCTGCTAATAGTAGGACTAATAAATATTTCATTTGATTTTTTTTGAAAGATGTTATCCTGAGACAACATTAATAATGAATAAAACAAACTCAGAATGATTTCTTTTGAACCTCACTTCATCACAATACCATCATTCTGAATTTTGTAGTTTTGATTCGCTCTCACCCGAATCGGTTTTAAAACAACGCTAATAGTCAAAACGCTTAAACGCCTCGATAGCTTCATATTCAGCCAAACCTAATTCATCATATAAGATGGCTGTATTTTTATTACGGTCTTCTGCCCTAACCCAAAATTCTCTGGAGTCGTTTCCTTGAAACATAACTCTGTCTTTTTGAGATTGATGGTATAAAATCGCGTGACGTTTCAATAATACTTCTGATGGAGAAAGCGGAACGGCCATGTCGATTTCATTAATATCCCATTCCTGCCATGCACCTCTGTAAAGCCATAACCAGCAATCATCCATGTAAGATTGTGATTTCAATTCTTTCATGGCTGCAAAAATTGCATTCAGGCAAACTTCATGCGTTCCGTGCGGGTCAGCAAGATCTCCGGCAGCAAATACCTGATGCGGTTTTATTAAGGAGATAATATCTTTTACGATAGCAATATCTTCAGGCCCTAACGGGTTTTTCTTAACTTGTCCTGTTTCATAAAAAGGAAGATCCAGAAAATGTGTTTTATCATCTTTTAATCCAATGTATCTTGTTGCTGCATAGGATTCTCTTCTTCTGATGAGTCCTTTTAATTTTCGAACTTCTAAAGAATCTATTTGATTTTCTGATTTGTTATTCAAAAATTCAATTACAGCTTTAAAATTAATTCCTGTGGCAGCATCGCCAACAAAATCTTTAGCAACCTCAGCAAATTTTAATGCTTCGTCGTCTGTAACTGCTATATTTCCGGAGGTTTGATATACAACATGTACATCATGACCTTGTTTTATCAATTTTGAAAAAGTTCCTCCCATAGAAATCACATCATCATCCGGATGTGGACTAAAAAGAATCACTCGTTTTTTTGCAGGATTGGCTCTTTCCGGACGATGTGAATCGTCTGTATTTGGTTTTCCACCCGGCCAGCCTGTGATGGTATGCTGCAATACGTTGAACATATTAATATTCAAATCATAAGCAGAACCTTCTTGTGCCAATAGATCAGACATTCCGTTGTTGTTGTAATCACGGTCTGTTAATTTTAATATCGATTGTTTTGTTTTTTGGCATAACCAAACAATCGCTTTGCTTTTTAATTCTTGTGTCCAGAAACATTCTCCTACTAACCACGGTGTTTTAAAACGGGTCAGTTCAGATGCTGCAGACTGATCCAATACGAAAGTTGCATTGGGATGGTTTTGTAAAAATGTAGCAGGAACTTCTGAACTAATATCACCCTGACTTGTTCTTTTGATGATATCGGCTTTGTTTTGTCCCCAAGCCATTAATACGATTCTTTTAGATCTCATAATGGTAGAAACCCCCATGGTAATGGCTCTTTTCGGAACATTATCTATACCATTAAAGTCAGATGAAGCATCTACTCTTGTAATGTGATCCAGTGTAATAATTCTGGTTCCGGAGTTAATGTGCGATCCCGGTTCGTTGAAACCTACGTGACCCGTGCGCCCGATTCCTAATAATTGAAAGTCAAGGCCTCCGGCATTTTTAATATTCATTTCATAGTCAATGCAATATTGATTTAATTCATCAATAGAAACAGTACCATCCGGAATATTAACATTTTCAGGCCTAATATCAATATGATTAAAAAGATGCTGATGCATGAAATAATGGTAGCTCTGATTGTTCTCTTTGGTCATCGGATAATATTCATCCAGATTAAAAGTGATTACATTGCTAAAACTCAAGCCTTCTTCTCTGTGCATCCTAACCAGTTCCTCATAAACTTTTATAGGCGAAGATCCTGTAGCTAAACCCAAAACGCAAGATTTACCTTTCTCTTGTCTGGTTCTAATGAGTTGTGCAATTTCCTGCGCAACAATTATCGAAGCTTCAGCAGAACTTTTGAAAATTTCATTATGGATTTTCTCAAATCTGGTTTCTTCAAATTTTCCCGCACTTTTGTAGCTGATATCAGGTTTTATTTCTAAAGCACTTTTCATTTTTTTCTTTTTATTGGAGTTGTCTAGATGATTTTTTTAAAATGGTATAAGCAACTTTCATTACTTATACCATTTACTAACCAAACTTATATTCTTTAATCTTTGATATTATTTTTTAGAAATTTGGAGCTGTAGTATCCCACCAAAGTCGTGTTCCTCCATTGTCCAGACCACCTAATTTTGCAATTCCTGAATCTACACCAGCTTGATTACTTGATTTTTCAGATTGAACAAAATTAATTCTACGTACTCCTAGTTCAGAACTAATTGTTCCTCCACTGTAATTTTTAAGTACCGGAAACAATTTAGGGTAACCTGTTCTTCTGTAATCAGACCATGCTTCTTGCCCTTCAGGAAAACCAGCGATCCATTTTTGAGTAATAATTTTTTGCAATTTTACTTCGTTAGTTGCAGCTGCATCCCAAGCAACCGTAACATTATTTACTGCAGGAGAGTCATTTACAGGAAACTCAGGATCAACATAAGCTTTAGGTAATTTTGTATTATCAGCCATATATGCTGCTACACCTGCTGCATCTCTTTGTCCAAATGATGCCGCAATACCTTGTTCATATAATGATTTAGCGTCACCGCCCATATCCCATCCTCTTAATGCACCTTCGGCTCTTAAAAAATAGGCTTCAGCAGTAGTCATTAAAACAATCTCGTTTGATTTTGCAACTGCTCCTAAACCAGAAAAATCCTGGTGATCTGCTTTTGCTCCAATTTCAATTCCTGTACGAACTCCTTTGTATTGACCAGCAAATTCTGATGATAAATCAAAATAACTTTCAAGTCTAGGATCTTGATATCCGCCCATAATAGACTCCATATCTGCAGACATACGAATATCCAGCCATGAACCACTAATTGTTGCAAGCGGGTTTGTGTATACTGGAGATACAATTTTAAATAAATCTCCATTTGATTCCATAACTCCAAACTTATGCGATACTGCTTTCTCAGCCTGAATTTTTGCTAATGCAGGATTTACTTTTACAATACGCATGGCTAATCTTAAACGTAACGTGTTAGCAAATTTTACCCATTGCTTGTATTTTCCTTTATATCCTGATAAATCAGTTGTTTTAAAAGTACTTTCTCCAGTATCTCCATCATCAACTCTTTGTGTCAAATCTGCAACGGCAATATCTAATTCATTAAAAAATTGGTTGTACACTTCTTCCTGACTATCATATTCTGTTGGAATCGTATTTCCGTATTTTGAATAGATAATTGGACCAAAAACATCTGTTAACCTGTGCATGCCTTCCACTTTCAAAATCAATGACAAAGCATAAAACTGATCAAATTTTCCTTTAGATTTTCTTTCAATATCTACTGCATTATACATGACATTTTTATAGGCATAATCCCAAATAAATCCGTTCCAACCATCAACTAATGAATATGTTGTATTATTTATCCCTCCTGCAAAACCTGTTGGCGTAGCCATATATCCTGACCAAATATCAGCGTTTAAGTTTTGTTGTAATTGATATACCCACTCGAAATTAGCAGTGATTACCTGAATATTATTAAATATTGGAGAAAAACCTTGTTTGATATGATTAAAATCCTGCTCTAACAATTCTGGTGTAATCCCTTCCTTATTAGTGTTAATTTCCTCAAAATTGTCTGTGCAACCAAATGTTGTCAACAATGAAATACAGACAGCTGCTTTTGTTATATTATTTAGTTTCATGTTTTTAATTTTAGAAAGTTACGTTTAAATTAAGACCGATACTTCTAGTAGATGGTAAACCATAAATATCTACTCCTTGTAAACCCTGACCTGTACTTAAGGCAATGTTTGGATCAAAAGGCGCATCTTTATAGATAAAGAATAAGTTTCTAGCAATTAAAGAGATACTAGCAGATTGAATAAAAGGTAAAGCTTTTGGATTGAAATTATATCCAATAGAAACTTCTCTAAGACTTACATTTGTTGCATCGTAAACATACTCTCCTGTAATACCTGCTCTTCCTCCAACTTGCGTGTAATATGATTGTGCAGAAACATTTGTTACTGCTACACCATCACTTGCTCTAACTCCATTTATTGCTACTCCTCCCGCATTTCTTGCATCTCCCGTAGCTTTTGAAACTCCAAAAGCATCATTTTGTGCTTCAGTTAAACTCATTACATCTCCTCCAAAACGACCATCAATTAAAATGTTTGCGAAGAATGATCCAACTTTAAATGAATTTGACCAACCTAACATAAAATCCGGATTTGAGTTTCCAACTTCTTCGAAATCTGTTTTTTGAAAAGTTCCGTCATCATTTAATAAAATTCTACCTTGGGCATCTTTTTTAAAGTTGATACCTTCAATTACTCCATAAGGTTTTCCTTCAATCAAGGCATATCTGTAACTATTTACACCTGCTTCAGTTAAATTAACTCTACCACCCAATTCAGTTGGTATTTCTTTTACTTTATTTTTATTTTGAGAAAAATTTATAGCAGTATCCCAAGAAAATTTATCTCCTCTAATAATTCCACCGTTTAAAACAACTTCAATACCTTTATTTTCTATACTTCCTGCATTAATTCCATAAAAATCATATCCAAGGTCATTTACACCAGCTACAACTTGTAGGTATTGATTTTTAGTTTCAGAATTATAGTAAGATATTTCAAAACCTAATCTGTTGTTGAACATTCTCCATTCAGTACCAAATTCAAATTCAGATTTTAATTCTGGTTTCAATGTTTCGCCCGGTCTTGGTCCTACTTTAGGATTTATTCCTGAAACACCCGGAGCAGAATAATAAGTAGGATTAGTAACAAAAGGATAAATATCATTACCTACTCTTCCGTAAGTACCACGAACTTTACCATAATTAATCCATTCTGGCAATGTTGTCATTTCGCTTATAAGAGCAGTTACACCTACAGATGGATAAAAATAAGGATCTGATACAGTCGATGACCAGTCATTTCTTCCTGCAAGTTCCAGAAACAACATATCTTTATATCCAAAAGTAGCAGCACCAAGAACTGATTGAACTTCTCTTTGAGAATCTACTGTTTGATAATTACCTGTATTGTTATTAAAATTATGAAGTGTAAACCAGTTTGCAATACCTAATCCTCCACTAATTCCAGAATCTAAAATTGTTTTTTGATTTGTTAAGGTGTTTGTAATACTTGTACCAATATTAGCATTGAAAGTAAAGTCAGCACCAATCTTTGTATTAATTGTAGCGATTAAATCAGCATAACGTTGTGTACTAAGAGAATTTTCGTTAATATATCTTCCGTTTACATGAGAAAGAGTTCCTTGTGTTGTAGCGTATATTTTTTTATCAAAAATACTAGTTACTCTATTATAACTATATCTAGATGCAATACTCAACCATTTATTAGCTTTGTAGTTTAGAGATATTGCTCCATTAAAGAAATCATTTTTATCTTCAGATTTATTTTTGTTGATAGCCCAATATGGATTTTGCATAATATCTCTATTTGTCATCCAGTTTTGCGCCATTAAATTTCGTGTAGGATTAAATACTTCGTAATTATCTTTGTAATAATCAAAATCATTTCCTCTTGGCATCAAATAAACTCCTGTTAGTGGGTTAAAATAAAATCCATTCACCGGTTTATTTATAATTGTTTGAGATGTATAATTTGCATTAGCGGCAAATGTTAATTTATCTCCAAAAAATTTAGCTGTTTGTCTAACTCCGAAGTTGTTTTTCTTTAACCCATTTCCTGGTACAATTCCGCTAGCCGAAGTATTTGCATAAGAAAAAGCAGTTGAAGAATTTTCATTACCAAGTGAATAACCTATTGAAGTAATTTGAGTAGTTCCTGTCTCAAAAAAATCTTTTACGTGATCTTTGGTTTTTCCTGCAGCTCCCCAAGATTCATCTGCACCTGGAGCAGCAATATAATCTGTTTGAAATTTAGGCATGTATGCCGCTTCTTCAAAAGTGGTTACAGATGAAGCCGAAATATTTGCTTTTCCTGCTTTTGCTTTTTTAGAAGAAAGTAAAATTACACCATTTGCACCCTGAGATCCATATAATACAGAAGCTGCAGCTCCTTTAAGAACTGTCATTCCTTCATAATCATCAGGATTTACAAGAGAAATTACATCACCTCCATCACGGTTACCTCCAGATAAACTTCCAAAAGAATCATTTGGCTGACCTGAACCTGAGTTTAACATCGGGATACCATCAATAACATATAAAGGCTGACTGTTAGAAATTGAAGAATTTCCACGAATAACTACTTTTGTAGATCCTCCAGTACCACCCGAACTTTTAGTTACGGCAACACCGGCAATTTTACCCGCAATAGTATTAATAACGTTGGCATCTTTTACACGTGTTAACTCTTCGCCTTTTAATTCCTGAGCTGAATATGTTAAAGATTTTCTTGTTTTCTTAATACCTAATGAAGTTACTACAACTTCGCTAAGCGCATTTGATTTAGCTTGTCCCATTTTTACATTGATTGTAGTTTCATCACCTACAACAATGCTTTGTGTTTCAAGACCTACATAGCTAAAAAGTAAAGTCTGTCCTTTTTGTGCTTCAATTGTGTACAAACCGTCAAAATCGGTACTTGAACCCTTTTGACCTCCTTGTACAGCAACAGATGCCCCTGGTAACGGCATCCCATCAGAATCTGTAATCACACCTTTGATATTCTTTACCTGAGCAAGCGAAACCTGCGCCGTAAAAACAATCATAAAGATTAAGAAAATTTTTTTCATGTTTATTTATTTTGTTAGTTATGACGTAAATTTATTCTTAAGGGATTGTTAAAAAAAATAATTTATACAAACAGCCTTGTTTTTTAAACCAACGACATAAATCATTCAATAATGCGTTTTACGAAAACGTTTTCCAGTTAAAATATTTAAGGGTTTTGCGCTTTTACCAATATTTTATTTAACAAATAAGCTAAATCATTAAAACATTATCAGTTAAAATAAAAAAAACTCAAGATATTATATTCTTTTAAAGAAGTCCACTTAAGGACCTGAAATAGTGTTAATTAAAACAAAAAAAGTATTTCAAGATGATCTTAGTTTAAAATCTGTTTTTTTTGTTTTTAAAGATTTTAATTTTCACGCAAACCTGATTTTTTCAATTTTAAGCGTGCGTATTTTTGGGGAATTATATCTAATAAAGAATTAAAAGAGCCTTTACAATTTTTTAATTAAAAAAAAAATGCTCAATAAGACTAAATTTTCTATCCTAATTTTTAATTAGAATGAAAACAATGCCTTATTGAGCATAAATTAATGTTTGAATTTTAGTTTACATCCCACCAAACTTTACTTGTCCAATCATTTTTTCCTCCCATTCTTGATATAGCTTCTAAATAGTTTTTCTCATTTTTCTGCATTTCATCATTCGGATAATATAAACGCGTAGGTACCACACCGCCAGTTTGAGATTCCGGGCTTGTTATAGGTACCAAATGAGGATATCCTGTTCTTCTCCAGTTTGAATATGCTTCGATACTATTAAACAAATAAGTAACCCAAATTTGTGTACCAATTTGTTCTTTTTCTGTTCCTGCCGTTAAAGGATGAGCATTTACATAAGTATCAATATCTGTTTGAGTTGCAGCCGTAGCTCCATAAATTTCTAATTGTTTTATACCTGCTTCGACTCCTTTTTTATAATAATCTGCCGCAGAGCCAGAAACCCAGCCTCTAAAGGCAGCTTCTGCTAATAACAATTGCGATTCTGAATAACTAACATGTAAAAAAGGCGTTGTTCTTAGTTTTAAATAAGGCTGAATTCCTGAGGCTGAATTTGATCCTCCGGGAAGTTCCCATCTAAAAACTCCCGGCTTTACGCCTTCGTATAATGTTTCACCTGGCTGCAACGGCGACCAGTACACAATACTACTGCTCGTTTTTGGCGTTGCAATCATTGGTAATCTGGGATCTCCATTATCTTTTAAATAATCTATTAATAAAGAACTAAAATGATCACCATGCTCATCAGAAATAAAACCATACGACAATCCGTTTCCTCTAAAATCAAGCGTGGCAGGGTTATCATTAAATGGAAAATCCAAATGATGCATAATACAGTTGTCGTCATTGCTTTCAAAAACGCCATTTTGCAGCGCTGCTTTTGCTTGTTTTTCAGCTTCTGCAGGGCTTACTTCAGAAATTCTCATGGCCAGGCGCAAACGCATGGTATTGGCTAATTTTTTCCATTTTGAAATATCTCCGTTATAAAACAAATCTCCTTTTACACTGCCTCCTCCGGCACTTAACTGAACATAAGCTTCTTGTAACTCCTTGAAAAAAGAAGCATAAATATCTTCTTGTTTATCATATTTTGGAGTTACAATTCCCTGAGAAAAACCTAACCCAGCTTGTGAGTAAGGTACATCACCATAAATATCCGTTAAACGCTGTGCAATCATTACTCTCATAATTTTAGCCACGGCATTCATATTTGCAGCCGCAGGATCTGCACTGGTTTTTTCAAGAATATCGACAATACTTTTTATTTCGTTGGCATAGGCATTTCGCCATAAAGCTGTCGCGTATTCATCATTTTTCTTGAATTTACCGCCATATTCTGTTACCGCCCACGAACCTGAATAATGCTGCACAAATCCTCCGGAATATATAAGATTAGTTCTATGTTGATAATATCCATCTCCCGACATACACAATTGGGTAAATGTAAGCTGACCTGCCGGGTTTGGAGATAACGCTACCGGATCTTTTATCAGTTCATCAAAATTTTCTGTACAGCCAACAAGTGTGAGTACTGCAAGTGTGGCTATTATATGTTTAATTTTCATAATTTACTTTTTTAGAATGTCACTTTAATATTAAAACCATACGATTTTCTTGATGGCAATGAACCATACTCAAAACCTTGTCCGTTTCCTGAAGTATACATTGACTCGGGATCTATGTTTGGCAAATCTTTATTAAAAGTCAATAGATTACGTGCAAATGCAGAAATATAAATGGAGCTTATTTTCGCACCGTTAAAAACACTTTTGGGTATCGTATAACCTAAACTTACCTCTCTTAATTTAACATATGAAGCATCATAAATAAAGGGTGCTGGTGTATTTTGAGCAACGCTGGTCCAATAAGCCTGAGGATCTACCGGAGTTGTATTTTTTACATATTTTGGATTTTCGGCTGTTCCGGTATTTACAACCCCATTTACTACATAACCTCCTGTAGGAACCCAGGTTGCAGGATCAAAAGCCGGGTTATTGGCAGATGCCGCTGCTCTTGCTGCATTATAAGCATCTCTTCCATCTGTTGTAACATTCAATAATCCTTTTTCTGCGGCTACAGAGTTTGTCATAGAATATACATCCATACCAAACTTCATGTCCAGTAAAAATTGAAGCGTGATCCCTTTATAAGAAAATCTATTGGTTAAACCTGCTGCCCAATCCGGAAGACCTTTTCCCAGAACAACTTTAGAATCTGTGTATAAAGGAAGTCCCTTTGCACTTACAATCATTTCGCCAGATGGTGTTTTTTGAAAATCTTTTCCAATAATAGTTCCGTATTGCCCGCCAACCTGTGCCACAATTGCTGCTCCTGCCCAACGCGCTTCAGAAATTGTGTATGTATTAATATCCGGATGTAAGGATAGAATTGAGTTTTTATTCTTAGAAAAGTTCAAATCAATTCCCCATTCAAAATTCTTTGTTTTAATTGGCGTGCCCGATAAAAATATCTCAATACCTTCGTTACGCAATTCTCCGGCATTTACAGACAAAAATTCGTATCCTGATGTTGCCGAAGATGCCAAATCAAGCGTTTGATCTGCAGTATCTTCGCGATAAAAGGTAATATCTGCTTTTAATCTGTTTTTAAAGAATGACGTTTCTAATCCAAACTCAATTCCCGTTTTTGACTGAAAAGTCAAGTTAGCATTTGGTGCCGATGTATTTTTGATGTTCACCACACTTTGCCCGTCGTAAGAAGAATACGTAGTGTAATTTAATGAATTTTTATAAGCTCCCGGTGCATTCGAAACTTTTGCCCAGGATGCTCTAAATTTACCATAAGAAAAACTATCACTCTGAATACCAAAGGCATCTGAGAATATAAATCCTAAAGAAGCTGCCGGATAGAAAGCATCTTTGGTTATAACACTAAACCAGTCATTTCTTCCTGTAAATTCGGCATATAAATAGCCTTTATAATCAAACTTTGCAGAACCGTAAACAGAATTTGTTCTTGTTTTAGTTTCTGAAGGTGCATTTATGGTGTGAGTAGAAAAATTACTAATATATTCTGTTCCCGGCTCAATAATATTGGTTCCTGAACTAGAATTTTCCTGTCTTCTAAAATCTCTTCTGCTTGTTCCTAAAATTCCTGAAAAGGTAAAATCAGTAGCCAATTTAATATCGGTAAAAGTAGCGATGATGTCCGTATTCATTTCAGATACCGTAATATCATTCAATCCAAGATAACCGGTATCTCTTCCCGGCCAGGTACTTCCAGCCGCCATAAAATCTTTATAACCAAAAACATAAGTATCTAAACCTGTTCTAAAAGTTAATCCAACCCATTTATCAAGTTTATACGTTCCGGTAACATTGCCCATAAAACGATTTTTCTTTGATGAGTTGTGGTTTGCATCTACCGTAAAATAAGGATTCAATTGATAGATATTACTATTCCATTTATAAATTTCTCCTGTATCCGGATTTCCGTAATTTTTTAACCACGCCTGATCAATATTTGGCGCCAGACCGCTTAAAGAATAACCAACATTATTTGGCGAATCTCCCAAACCGGGTCTGTTTTCTGTATTTTCAACCATGTAATTTACGTTGGCATCCAAAGTAAATTTTTCTGATTTTAAAGTTGCATTCAAACTTGCATCGTTTCTTTCTAAACCAGATCCCGGAACAACATCATCATTTTTCAGATTATTAAATCCAAAACGAACATAGGCATTCTCACCTCCGCCAGAAACCGAAATTCCATTAGTCGTTGTAAATCCGGTCTTGAAAAACCCCTGAATATTATTATCAACTTTAGCATAAGGTTTCATCGAACCATCAAATATTTTAACCTCTTGCCCTACTGTTTCTGAGAATTTAGGTCCCCACGCACTTGTCGTATATCCATATAATTCATTAGGTGCTTTTGACGGATCCGGTAAAATTCCATGAGAACCGGTACCATAGTCGCTTTGAAAATCTTCGTATCTGGCATTTACTCTGTCAAAACTAACACCGCTGGTTAATTCTACCTGTAATTTTCCTTTACTTCCTTTTTTAGTTGTAATTAAAATTACACCGTTTAACGCTCTGGAACCATATAAAGCAGATGCCGCTGCCCCTTTTAAAACAGTCAGGCTTTCAATATTATTTGGATTTATACTAGAAATTCCGTCTCCGTTATCTCTCCCATCAAACCATTTGCTCGATGCTGCACTGTCATTAGACAAACCTGTATTATCAATAGGCACTCCATCTACAATATAAAGCGGTTGATTATTCTCGCCTATACTCGAAATCCCTCTAATAATAACTCTTGTACTTCCGCCGGCACCTGTAGCCGGAACAGAAACATCAACACCCGCAATTTTACCTGAAAGTGCAGATGCTACATTGGTTGTAATTACTTTACTTAATTGGTCGCCTTTAACATCCTGAACGGCATATCCCAATTCTTTCTTTTGTCTCTTGATACCCAATGCAGTCACAACAACTTCACTTAAATTTTGCGCATCTTCAGATAATGTCACATTTATTTGAACTTCATCTGAAACTAGTATTGTTTTGGTTTTAATACCAATGTATGAAAACACCAAAACATTTCCTTTAGTTGCGTCAATCGCATATTTTCCGTCATAATCTGTTTGTGTTGCATTTGCCGTTCCCTGAATAAGAACAGTTACGCCCGGCAGTGGCAACCCATTTTGATCGCTTACTAAACCTTTTATTGTTTTTACTTGAGCAAATGTGAGTTGCGCTATAAAAAAAACAATAAAAATCAACATAATTTTTTTCATTTTAATCATGGTTTTGTTGGTTAAGCGATAAATCTATTGTTAAAATTATCATAAATAAAATATTTTAAACAAACAACTTAAATGCTTAAACAAACGACTTGAAATAATCAACATTACGTTTTACGAAAACGTTCTTTCTGAAAAATAAAATATCATATTGCTTTTTTTTCAAAATTTTATTCAAAAGAATTGCGTTTTACCAAGTAATTGTTTAAAGTTGCAGAATATTTATGTTAAGCCATAAATAGCACTAAAACCCCATTATTTAAAATTGAACGAAATTCAAAAATTAAAATTTGACATAAAACTTCAAAATCATATTTGGTTTTGGGGAGGCTATTTTACTCTTAATTTTTTACGATGGGGAGCTTATTTTAATGATTATCCGTATTCTTTCAAATCGAATCTGATTGAATTTTCGTTACACATTCCGTTAGTATATTTCAATCTTTTTGTTCTTGTCCCGAAATTTGTTTTAAAGCAGAAGTATATTCAATATACATTTGCTTTGCTGTTGAGTTTGTTTGGAATTTATTTATTAAAAACGGCACTTACTTATTATATTATTTCTGAAAATATTTGGCCGGAAGCAAATCGTGAATATCATCCATTTGAAATTAATCATATTGTAGCTGTTTGTATTGGTGAACTTTACGTTTTAGCAATGGCTTCGTCGGTTTATCTTACTTTAACCTGGTTGCGTGAACGCGAGAGAAACAGATCGTTAAGAGAAAACCAGTTTAAAATCAAATTGAAATATCTCGAAAATCAAATTCAGCCGCATTTTTTCTTCAATACCTTAAACAATCTTTACGCGTTATCACTAGAATCTTCGAATAAAGTTCCGGACGTAATTATTAAATTATCGAATTTGATGGAATATGTTCTTTATGATGTAAAAGGAACCAAATTTGTACCTCTGATAAAAGAAATAGATTATATTCAGAATTACATCGAAATTGAAAAATTACGGTTTGAAAATGTAGAAGTTACCGTTAACATTGAGTCTGATATTGAAGATGTTGTTGTTCCTCCGTTAATTTTCATTTCATTGGTCGAAAATGCTTTTAAACATGGAGGCTTAAACAATTCTAATTTAAAAATTAAAATAAATTGTAAGGTTATTGATAATAAATTGTTAGATTTTGAAATCCTAAATAATTTTGTAATTTCACAAAGTCTTAATCCAAAAAGCGGCATTGGCTTAGTAAATACCAAAAAGAGATTGAAGTTAATCTATAAAACCAATTTCAGCCTAAAACACAAAACTAAATTAAATTACTATATAATCCGTTTGCAAATACCAATTCATAATGAAAATTAAATGCGTATTGATTGATGATGAGCCTTTAGCTATCAAAGTCTTGCAAAATTATTTCAACAATTTTTCAGATTTTGAAGTTATTGGTACGTTCAATAATTCTCTGGAAGCACTTGATTTTATAAACAGTACGCATGTTGATGCTGTCTTTTTAGACATCAATATGCCTATGATGACCGGATTTGAATTGATTAGTTTAATCGAAAATAAAACCAAAGTCATTATTACCACAGCTTTTAGAGAGTTTGCGGCCGAAAGTTATGATCTTGATGTATTAGATTATTTAGTAAAACCTATTCCGCTTCCTAGATTTATAAAATGCATTAACAAAATCACAACCGAATACAATTTAAAAAACAACATTAAGGTAGAAAATACCAAAGGTGATTCTCATATTTTCATCAAAGTCGACAAAAAAATGATGAAAATTAATATCGAAGAAATCTTATTTGTTGAAGGCATGAAAGAATATATTAAAGTTGTGACGCCTGATAAAACCTATATTACACACAAATCTTTAACTTCTTTATCTGAAGAATTACCTGCCGATCGTTTTCTTAGAATTCATAAATCGTACGTAATTGCTCTCAATAAAGTCAAATCTATAGAAGGAAACCGAATTCAAATACAATCTTACACCATTCCTATTGGTAGAAATTACAGTAAAGACGTAAAAAACAAAATTCTTGAATAAAATACATTTCCATTTTTCATTTTCTAACTAGGTAAAAATTAACACATTGTTGAAAAAATGATGCTGTTGGTTTAATTTTAACATTATTTTTGCCTTTTAATTTTTTTTTACTATAGTTAAGAAATATATTTACGGTCTTCAAAAAACAATAAAAAAATTAAAAATTAACTTATTAAAATTATGAGTTCAGAAAATGTTCAAACTAAATGGGGGCAGTTTATTCCTCTAGTCGTAGTATTCTTCTTTTGGGGATTTGTTGCTGCCAGTAACGATATTTTAATTCCTGTTTTTAAAACAGCCTTTAATTTATCTCAAGGAGAAAGTCAATTAGTATCTTTAGCTTTTTATATCGCTTATACAGTAGGATCGTTGATTTATATGGGAATTTCCGTTTTAATCAAAGAAGATTTAGTGAACAAAATAGGATATAAAAATGGTCTTTCATTAGGTTTGCTTATTTCTGCACTTGGAACACTATTATTTTATCCTGCAGCAAATACAGGATCATTTCCTTTAATGTTATCCGGATTATTTATAGTAGCGTTAGGATTTTCATTGCAACAAACTGTTGCTAACCCATTGGCAATTGCTCTTGGACCAATTACAACAGGATCTCAACGTTTAACTTTAGCGGGAGGAATCAACAATTTAGGAACTACAATCGGGCCGCTTATTGTGAGTTTTGCGATTTTTGGATCTAGTACAGGTTCTTCTACTTTAAGTATCGAAAGTGTAAAAATCCCTTATTTAATATTAGGATTAGCCTTTTTATTAGTTGCTATTTTATTAAAATTCTCTTCGCTGCCGGACAAACCTGCATTAATTGAAGAAGAAATTATTCACGACGGATCAACTGCAAAAAAATCTGCATTACAATATCCACAATTAGTAATGGGAATGATCGCTATTTTCCTTTACGTTGGGGTTGAAGTTTCTACAGCAAGTAATTTACCTGCCTATATGGAAAGTAAACTTGGATTTTTGACTCAGGAAGTTGCGCCTTATATCTCTTTATATTGGGCAAGTTTAATGATCGGACGCTGGACAGGAGCTATCGAAGCTTTTACAGACAAAGCGAGTTTACAACAAATATTACGTTTCGTTGCACCTTATTTAGCTTTTGGAGTTTTCTTAGCTGTAAATGCAATTGCAAAACATGATTTAACTCCTTTCTACATCTACGGATTAATTATTTTGGTACTTATTGCTGCTGATATCGCAAGTAAAGGAAATCCTGCCAGAATGTTACTTATATTTTCTGTATTAGGAATTATCGCTTTAACTATCGGAATCACAACTAGTGGTATGGTAAGCGTTTACGCTTTTACAAGTGTTGGTTTATTCTGTAGTACACTTTGGCCATGTATCTTTACATTGGCTGTAAGCGGATTAGGAAAAAACACAAGTCAGGGTAGTAGCTTCTTAATCATGATGATTATGGGTGGTGGTGTTATTAGCTGGCTACAAGGTTTTGTATCTGAATTTATTGGTATTCAAGCGAGTTATATTGTTGGAATTTTATGTTTTGCTTACCTTGCATTTTACGCATGGAGTGTTAGCGGAATCCTTAGAAAACAAGGAATTAATTTCGACAAAAAACTTTCAGGAGGTCACTAAAACTGAATAAAAATAAAAAATAAAAATCCCAAATTCCAATCTAAAATTGGAATTTGGGATTTTTTTATTGAAGTTTAAGTTTTATTTAGCGATTAAAATTGCATTTAAGTTCTTCTTAAAAATCGCTTTATTCTGATCTGATATAGTATAAACTACATCTTTATCGGCATGAACAATTACTTTAACGATATTAACCTTTAAAAGACCTTGCGGATCTTTAATTTTCAATGTACAGGCACCATCAAAAAAACCATCGTCTTCGATAATTTTTTTAGCCTGGATAGCTGTTCCATCATTCAAAACTGCTGAAATTGTCATTGTAGTATTCAATGTATTAGAATAAAAGCCATCCATCACTAAAAGCAATCGGTATGAGTTTTTCATTTCAGGGCCTTTAAATTCATGACGGGTAATATTATAACGCAAACCTTTGGCAAGCGTCTGAAATTTTACTGAACAATCTAATTCAAAAGTGGCTACGTCTCCGGCTTCATTAATACTTTTTAAAACTTTGGCTTGTGCATTTATATGCAAACCAGCGATTAAAAACACCAACATTATTATCGTCTTTTTCATAAGTCATTTTTTTTTTGAGACTTATAAAAGTAAAAAAAAATCGCCATTTTCTGATAAAAATGACGATTTAAAATATTGATTTAAGTATTTTACTTATTTCCTTTTTCGAAATCAGCAACAAACTGAGCTAATCCGATATCAGTCAACGGGTGTTTTAATAATCCGTAAATTGCAGAAAGAGGTCCGGTCATAACATCAGCACCAATTTTAGCACAATTTACAATATGCATTGTATGACGTACAGAAGCCGCTAAAATTTGAGTTTCGTAACCGTAGTTATCGTAAACTTCTCTAATTTCCTGAATTAAGTTTAAACCATCTGTAGAAACATCATCTAAACGACCAATAAACGGAGAAACATAAGTTGCACCAGCCTTTGCAGCTAAAAGTGCCTGACCTACAGAAAACACAAGTGTAACATTTGTTTTAATTCCTTTATCAGAAAAATATTTCGCAGCCATAACACCTTCTTTTGTCATTGGCAATTTTACTACGATTTGATCATGCAATTCAGCCAATTCTTCACCTTCTTTGATCATTCCATCATAATCAAGTGCATTTACTTCAGCACTTACATCACCATCAACAAGGTTGCAAATGTCCACATAATGCTTCAGTATATTATTTTTTCCGGTAATACCTTCTTTCGCCATCAAAGACGGGTTAGTTGTTACACCATCTAAAACACCTAAAGCTTGTGCTTCTTTAATCTGAGCTAAATTAGCTGTGTCAATAAAAAATTTCATATTATATCTATTTAATTGTGTTCATTTAAAAACAAAAGTTATTTAAAATAATGCTTCACGCAAATTTTGGTGCAAAATTACAACTTATAATTTTTTTAAAATTAAAATGTCGAAAATAATTACAATTTCAGTTTTAAATTCAGCGAATCTTTTATTAAAAAAATTGTATTTTTAAAAAATAAATATTCCCCAAAGTGTTAGAACAAAATTTTCAGCAAGACGTCATCAATATTCAAAATATATCAATTGTTCCAAAATTACTTGATGTAATATCCCAAACCACAGGAATGGGTTTTGTTGCAGTGGCCAGAGTTACTGAAGACAGATGGATAACTTGTAGCGTTCTGGATAATGTCGAATTTGGCTTAAAGCCAACCGATGAATTACAGGTAAAAACAACAATCTGCGATGATATCCGTAAAAATTACAGACCTGTAATAATCGATAATGTCAATGAAGACGATGAGTTTCGAAATCATCATACTCCGGCAATGTATCACTTTCAAAGCTATATTTCTATGCCTATCATGCGTTTGGATGGAAGTTTCTTTGGAACTTTATGTGCTATAGACCCAAAACCTAATAACTTAAAAACATTCAAAGTTCGTGAAATGTTTAGTTTGTTTGCCGAGTTAATTTCTTTTCATATAAATGCTATCGAAAAAGTAGTAGAAAGCAAAATATCCTTAGAACAAAAAAGTAATCTTCTTGCTAAAACAGAAATTGAAAAGCTGGAAATTGAAAAAATTAAATTAAATATTGAGAAAAAACTTATAGAAAAAAATATTTCTCTTGAAAAAATGAATAACGAACTTGAAGCCTTCAACTACATTTCAAGTCATGATCTTCAGGAACCTTTAAGAAAAATTCAACTTTTTACAGATATTATTGAACGAGACGAAGCAAAAAATCTATCAGAAAAAGGCATAATGGCATTTGATAAAATCAGGACTTCTGCAAATCGAATGCAAAATTTAATAAATGATCTTCTTCTGTATTCAAAAACCAAATTTGACGAACGAAAGTTTGAGCTTAAAGATCTTACTTCTATTGCAAATGATGTTATTGAAGATCTCACAATAGAAGTAGAAAATAAAAATGTAGAATTTAAAATAGAGAATTTAGGTACTCTGCATGTTATCGAATTTCAGTTCAGACAATTGCTATATAACCTAATTAGTAATTCTTTAAAATTTTCTATTCCTGATAAAAAATTAATTATCACGATAACTTCAAAAATAATAAATAGTGCAGAATTGGATCATTTATTGTTTTTGCCAAATACTAAATATTGCAAAATAACAGTTGCTGATAATGGAATTGGATTTGATCCATCTCATAATGAAAAAATATTTGGACTCTTTCAGGCTTTACATACAAAACCAACAAAAAGTACAGGAATTGGGCTTACTATTGTAAAACGAATTGTAGAAAACCACAAAGGCTTTATCAAAGCAGAAGGAGTTTTGAATGAAGGAGCAAAATTTGATATTTTTATTCCAACGGAATAAGTTTCAAAAATTGCTCTCTCAATTTTATGCAAAAACTATTTAATTGAATTGTTTCTGTTCAATTCTTTCAATTCATTTCTAATTTCTTCAAGAACATTCAAAATATCTTCTTTATAAAGCTCAGCATTATTTATCTTGTTACTCACTGAATTCAGTATTTTTCGAACAACCAACCAAATAATACCTAAAATTAAAATACCAAAAAGGCTGGGCCATAAAGCTACGATTTGTTCCATAAGACTATAATTTATAATGATTCATTAACATTTTCTCATACACTTTATCCGGAAGCGCACGCTTTAAAACAATCGAAAACTTCTGCATAAAAACCCCAACTTTGTAATGCACTTTTGGACTTTTTTGCTGCATGATTTTATAAACTGCTTCCGCCATTTCATTCGGATTACTACCTGCATCAACATGTTCATTCATTGTTGCTAACACACCTCCATAAACCTTTTCGTAAGCAGATCCCGAAAGAACCGGCGCATGATAACGCCCAGATGCAATATTAGTTGCAAAATCGCCCGGAGCAACATTCGTGATATCAATTCCAAATGATTTTACTTCCATTCTCAAAGCTTCAGTAATTAACTCTAAAGCTCCTTTTGAGGCTGAATAAACGCTTCTGTACGGCAATCCCATATAACCGGCAATCGAAGTAATATTGATAATTAAACCTGATTTTTGCTCACGCATTTGTGGCAAAACGGCTTTAATAACCTCAATGGGTCCAAAAAGATTGGTTTCAAAGTTGTTTTTAATTTCTTCCATCGGAATTTCCTCCAAAGGTCCTGTAATTCCAACGCCTGCATTATTAATTACAACATCTAATCTTCCCGAAGCTGCAATAATTTTTGCTACAGCCGTGTGAATCGATTCGGCATTTCGAACATCTAAAGCTACAAGTGGAAAAATAGAATTTAAAACTTTTTCAGGATTTCTGCTTGTTCCGTAAACAACGAAACCTTTTTGATGCAAAAATTCGCCAATAGATTTTCCGATCCCTGAAGATCCTCCGGTAATTAAAACGACTTTATTCATTTTGAAAAGTTATGAGTTTTGAGTTATAAGTTATAATTACTGTCAAATATACTAAAACAAAGCTTGTTTTTTATCCGCCAGCATATGGCTATTAATGGTCGAGCCAATATTTAAATTCAAGTTTTGATTCCAATTCTTTTATCAGCACAGAATCTTTAACTTCTTTTGAAAAATCTACAAGAATTTTATCGGGATCGATAGTAGAATATTTTAGTACAAAATATTTATGTAATTTGCTTCCAGAGCTATCAGGACAACCTCCTACATTTTTTCTATATAATTTGTTATCGAGATAATATTTCACGTATGCAGTACCAGATTTTCCTGGCTTACATAAGGTGAATTTACAAATAGTTTGTCCCGGATGTTCTTTAATTTCTTTTTTGTAATTCGAGCTCCAGACAAAAAAGTAAACTATTCCCATAAACAAAAAAAGTATAGCTAATTTTGAAAATTTTTCCTGCATTTTAAAAGTATATTATACTACGTTTTAGTATTAAATCTATTAGTGAGCTTTCTTATTAAAAACATAGCCAACGGTTTCAACCGTTGGAGCACAATGCATTATCGCGATTCATTATTACAATAAATTTATTATAATACATTATCATCCGCTTCCCATGTTTAAAACCTCGGGCTATAATTGAAACATACAAGAATTTTAAAGCTTAAAAAAATGTAGAAATTTTAGTTTACAGAACAATCAATCTCTGAATTTTAATTTTCAAAAAGGTCCAAAAATAAAAAATCCTCCATAAGGAAGACTAATTTTGTATAAATTCTAAAATAAAAAAAATGGCAAGCGACCTACATCGCACCGCTCAACCACGTACCCTTGCTATGTTCCCATCCTGGGGGAGTCTGCAGGAGCTGGTCGTGTAGGACTTGCCGGTGCAAATATACAATCTTTTTATATTTTTGCAAGAGCTTTGTTGCTATAAAAATATCGTCGTATATTGGCTTATTCAAATTTTTAACTATGAAAAAATATAACTTCCTAACTATCATTTTATTAGGAATCACATTAATTGGATGTGGAGATACAAAAAAAGGTGAAAATTCTTTATTTACTATTGATGATTCGGCTTTTCCAGCACATTTTTCACAAAAAGAAGCGGTATCAATTGGAGTTTTAAACCCAAAATCGAAAGAAATTGATAGCATTGCCTACTTTGTAAATGATAAAAAGGTTGGAAGTACAAAAAGTGCTGAAAAATTTAAATTTGAATTGAAAGATCAAAAACTGGGTTACCAATATTTAAAAGCAACCGTTTATTTTGGATCGGACTCTTCGGATGCAACCAAACGAATTGAATTAATATCAGATGTTGAACCTAAATTATTAAAATATAAAATCGTTAATACTTATCCTCACGACACAGCTTCTTTTACAGAAGGTCTGGAATTCTATAAAGACACTTTGTACGAAAGCACAGGAAAAGAGGGAACTTCTTATTTAAGAAAATACGATTACAAAACAGGAAAAGTTTTCAAACAAATTGATTTAGATAAAAAATATTTTGGCGAAGGAATTACCTTTATTAATGGTAAATTATTTCAATTAACCTGGCAAAATAAAACGGGGTTTATCTACGATGCAAATACATTGAAACTGGAAAAATCTTTTACTTATGAAAAAGATATTGAAGGTTGGGGAATGACAAATGACGGAAAATTCATTTACCAAACTGATAAAACAGAAAAAATCTGGAAAATGGATCCATCAACACAAAAAATGGTTGATTACATTAATGTTTACTCCGGGACTTCTAAAATTAAAGCAATCAATGAATTAGAATGGATTAACGGAAAAATATATACCAATGTCTGGTTGAAAGATGCAATAGCAGTTGTTAATCCAACCTCAGGAGCAGTTGAAGGAATCCTTGACATGTCAGGTTTGCGTAAATCAATGAAAGACATTACTACCGATGATGTTTTAAACGGAATCGCTTACAATCCTAAAACAAAAACCATTTTTGTAACTGGTAAAAACTGGAGCAAAATATTTGAAATCACAGTTTCAGAATAAACTAAAAAACGAATAATTTCAACCCGAATTTCACAAATTTCACGAGTCGATTAGTGATAATTTGTGAAATTTGTGTTTTATAACAATATCAATATATGACAACTTTAATAACAAACATAAAAGAACTGCTTCAGGTTCGTGAAACTTCTGTTTCTAAAGTTTCCGGAGCTGAAATGGCAATTCTTCCAACTATTAAAAATGCTTTTTTAATTTTAAAGGATAATTTAATTGAGGATTTTGGAATGATGGAAAATCTTCCTCAAATCAAAGCAGATAAAATTATTGATGCAACGGGCCAAATTATTCTCCCATCCTGGTGCGACAGCCATACACATATTGTTTACGCAGGAAATCGCGAACAGGAATTTGTAGACAGAATAAACGGATTTACGTACGAGGAAATTGCAAATCGCGGCGGCGGAATTTTAAATTCGGCTAAAAAACTCAATGAAACTTCTGAAGAAGAAATTTATGAGCAATCAAAAGTTCGTTTAGAAGAAGTAATGCATTTAGGAACCGGAGCTGTCGAAATAAAATCCGGTTATGGATTAACTATTGAAGGTGAATTGAAAATGCTTCGTGTTATTAAAAAATTAGCAGAAAATTATCCTATTTCGATAAAAGCTACTTTTTTGGGCGCTCACGCTTTCCCTCTTCATTACAAAGACAACAAAGCAGGTTATATTGATGAAATCATAACTAAAATGCTACCCGAAATTGCTCAAAATAAACTTGCTGATTATATTGATGTGTTTTGTGAAACGGGTTATTTTTCTGTTGAAGAAACAGAAAAAATTATGGAAGCCGGAATTCAATTCGGCTTAAAGCCAAAAATTCATGTCAATCAATTCAATTCTATTGGAGGAATTCAGGCTGGAGTTAAATTTAAAGCCCTTTCTGTCGATCATCTCGAAATTATGAACCCGGAAGATATTGAAGCGTTAAAAGATAGCGAAACAATGCCTGTAGCTTTACCATCATGTTCTTATTTTTTAAGTATTCCGTATACGCCTGCACGCGAAATGATAAAAGCTGGTTTGCCTCTTGCTTTGGCAACAGATTTTAATCCTGGCTCTACTCCATCCGGAAATATGAATTTTGTTGTTGCAACGGCTTGTATCAAAATGAAAATGACACCGGAAGAAGCTATAAATGCAGCCACTATAAATGGTGCCTATGCTATGGGGATTTCTGAAACTCACGGAAGTATTACAAAAGGGAAAAAAGCAAATCTAATTTTGACAAAACCTATTTCATCGTATTACCAGATTCCATACGCTTTTGGAAGTAATTTGATTGAAAGTGTTTTTATAGAAGGTAAAATTTTAGCATAAAAAAAGAGGAGTTTTAAGCTCCTCTTTTTTGTGGTATTTCCTGATGTCTCTTCTTATCTTAAAGAAAAACTAGTTTTAGAAACCAACTCATCATTGTCAAAAACATTAATGAAGTAAGTTCCTTTTACGAAATCTTTACCTGGTAAATCTTCAGAAACATTTACTGTTTTGTTTTCGTATTGTACAGTTGTTTTAAAGCTGTAAGTTAAAGTATTATCACCAAAAGTTTCAGATTTTTTATCTCCTAAAACATTGTTTTTAGCATCGATAACTTGTACATAATACGTTTTGTCACCAGATTTAGCAATTTGGTTTTCAGCAATTGTAAAACTTACTTTTAAAATGTCTGCACGACTAGCTTTGTCAGTTTCAACTTGTTTTCCTGAGCTTTTCAATTTGTAAGCTGCAGTTTTTGTATTCAAAACAGACAATTTAGCTCCTTTTTCAACTGTTTTAGCTAATTCTTCGTTTTGACCAACTAATACTTCGTTGAATTTTTTAGATTCTCCTAAAACCACAATAGTACTATCTCTCTGAACTGTTAAAACACCATTTTGTTTTTTCAATTCATCGTTTTCAGCAACTAGAGTTTTCATTTTAGTTTGCATTCCCTGTACTTGATTTCTGTATTTAGATACATCTCCTTTAGATTTATTTAAATCATCCATCAAAGCTACTACTTTGTCTCTCTCCTGAATTAGTTCATCAGACATTGAAGTGTTTTCTGCAATTGCAGCATCATAAGTTGCTTTTAATTCTTGCAAATCTTTCATAACAGATTCCTTTTCTGTTAGAGTCGAAGTTAGTTCTGTTTTAACTACGTCAGAATCAGACGATAATTTAAAAATATACACTAAACTTCCAATTAGTAGGACTGCTAAAACTGCGATTACCGCTTTTAGACTTGAGTTGTTGTTCTTTGGGTTTTCCATATTTAATAATTTTCTTTAAAAACAAATTTAAGAATTAATATATCGTAATAACGTAACTTAGTGTAATTATATTATTTTTGGACAATATTTTTTTTTTATGGAGAAATTAATACCTTTTACTATAAATGATTTAGCAAAAGTCACAAATCACCGAAGTGGTGAAATAAAATTCGGAGAGAAAATGATTATCATTCCTAAAGGAGTTGATAAAATCGAATTTTTGAAAGAGAGCGAAGCTAAATATGTGCTGCTGGGAATTCCGGAAGATATTGGCGTGCGCGCTAATTATGGCAGGCCCGGAACAGCATCTGCCTGGGAAAGTGCCATAAAAAGCATTGCCAATATACAACACAATCGTTTTTCTAAAGGAAGCCAGATTATAGTTTTGGGTCATATCAATGTTACTGAAGAAATGCGTGAGGTTGAAAACCTTGATTTTAACGATATAGATGACCGATCTAAATTAAGTCAGTTAGTTGAAAAAATAGATAAAGAAGTTTCTCATACTATTTTTAGTATTATTAAAGCAGGAAAAACACCAATTATCATTGGCGGAGGCCATAATAATGCTTACGGAAATATAAAAGGTTCGGCTCTTGCCAAAGGAAAACCGGTAAATGCCATTAATTTTGATGCGCATTCTGATTTTAGGATTCTTGAAGGCCGTCATAGCGGAAACGGATTTTCTTATGCTTATGAAGAAGGTTTTCTGAAAAAGTATTTCATTTTTGGTTTACATGAAAACTATACTTCAAAAAGTGTTCTTGACATTATTAAAAAACTAGAAGACCGCGTTCGCTACAATACATATGACAGTGTTAATATTCGAAGAGAAAAAGACTTTGACAAGGAAATGGCTTTGGCTTTAGAATTTATAAAGACAGACTCTTTTGGTATCGAAATCGATTTGGATGCTATTCCTAATATTGCCAGCAGCGCTATGACTATCAGCGGATTTTCGATTGAACAGTTACGTCAGTTTGTATCCTTTTTTGGTGAACACAGAAATGCCGCTTACTTGCATATTTGCGAAGGCGCACCAGATTTAGACCAATCACCAAACAATCATTTAATTGGAAAATTAATTGGTTATTTAATAACTGATTTCATCAAAGCCAACAATGAAAAAAGTTTAATCTAAAAACTCTATAACTCGTTAACAACAAATCATTTACCAAATAATACCCGATTCAAATAAACGATTGGCTGAATAAACCTATCTTTGCACAGAATTTTAGTGCTTAAAACTAAATTTCTTAATACATAAGATATGTTATTCGAAGATTTATCACTTTCAAAAAGTATACAAAAAGCCGTATTTGAAGAAGGCTACCTAAACCCTACACCTATTCAGGAACAATCTATTCCGATCGTTTTGGCCGGAAGAGACCTTATTGGCTGTGCACAAACAGGAACAGGAAAAACGGCAGCATTTGCCATTCCAATTATACATCAGTTACACCGAATTGTTGGTTCATCTAAAAAAGCCAAAGTAATTCGTGCTCTTATCGTTACGCCTACACGCGAATTGGCCGTGCAAATTGGGCAAAGTTTTGACACTTATGCTAAATATACCAACTTAACGCAGTTGACTATTTTTGGTGGAGTTTCTCAAAATCCACAAGTTGATACCTTAAAAAAAGGTGTTGATATTTTAGTGGCAACTCCGGGAAGATTATTGGATTTACAAAAACAAGGCTTTCTTGATTTAGATCATTTACACACTTTAGTGTTGGATGAAGCAGATCAGATGTTGGATATGGGTTTTATAAACGATGTAAAAAAAATCGTGAAATTGACACCTAAAAACCGTCAGACCTTATTATTCTCAGCTACAATGCCAATTGCAATTCGTGAATTAGCCGAAATGTTTTTGCAGGATCCTGCAAAAGTAGAAGTTTCTCCGGTTTCTTCAACTGCTGAAAATGTAGAGCAACGTGTTTATTTTGTGGAAAAAACAGAAAAAAGAAATTTGCTTTATCATTTAATAAAAAATGAAGAATTATCAAACGTTTTGGTTTTTTCGAGAACCAAACACGGAGCTGATAATGTCGTTAAAGCATTGCGTAAAAAAGATATTCCGGCAGAAGCAATTCACGGAGATAAATCCCAAAACGCAAGACAACGTGTTTTGGATGCTTTTAAAAATAAAGAAGTTGGCGTTCTTGTAGCGACAGATATTGCAGCAAGAGGAATTGATATTGATCAATTGCCATTTGTCATTAATTTTGATTTACCAAATATTCCTGAAACTTACGTTCACCGAATTGGTAGAACAGGTCGTGCAGGAAATGGCGGAATTGCAATTTCTTTTTGCAGTAAAGATGAAGAACCTTACTGGAAAGACATTCAGAAATTGATAAAAGTAGATGTAAAAATCATAACAGATCATCCGTATCAATGGCATTCAGGAGGTCCGGAAGCAACGGCAGAAAAACCTAAAAATTCTAACCGAAGCGGAGGCGCACACAAATCAAGAAAATCAAACGCTTCTAAACAAAATAAAAAGCGCTGGTATTAAGATTTTAGCTTAAACACGAATTTCACAGATTAGCACAAATTTAATAGTTGATTTAATTGCTTTGTGCAATTAAATTTTACAAAGAAAATTAGTGACAATTAGTGAAATTCGTGTTTTTATTAAACAACATTTTTCGTTTCGTATATTAAGTAATTTATAATCTTAAATAATTTGACAGGTTCAAAAGGTTTTATGATTATATCATTCATTCCTGACGAAATTGCTTCATCTGTTATTTCATCTTTATCAAAAGCGGTTAAGGCTACAATAGGTGTTTTTATACCCAATTGACGAATTCTTTTTGTGGTTTCAAACCCATTCATTAAAGGCATATTAATATCCATTAAAACAAGATCAAAATCTTCATTTTCGAGTATTTGTATCGCTCTAAAACCATCGTCGACCACTTTACAGATGTAATTGTTTTTTTCGATTATTTTCCTGGTTACTAACTGATTGATAACATTATCTTCAACAATTAAAATTTTATATACTTCAGAAGTAGTTAAATCAACATGTATTTTATCGATAATTTTTTTTGTTTTTGCCGGATCGCATTCAAAAGGAATTGTAAATGAAAAAGAAGTTCCCTCGCCAATATCACTTTGCAAAAGTATGGTTGTTCCAAAAAGCCCTAATAATCTTTTTACAATACTCAAACCTAATCCTGTACCTTGATAATCTTCATCTTTTCGTCCAACCTGAACAAATTTTTCAAAAATTTTACCTTGATCCACAATTGCTATCCCTACTCCATTATCTTTTACATTAAATTCTAAATAATAAAACTTGCCCTGAACATTATTAAGATTTACCAGAATATCAACTTGACCGTCTTTTGTGAATTTTAAGGCATTACTAACTAAATTCATAAGAATTTGAGCTAATCTTAATTTATCACCTATTAGATATTCGGGGATATTCGGATCGATAAAAATCGAAATTACATTATTGTTTTTTTGGGATAAAAAAGAAAGTGAGTTTTTAATCATTGAAATTTCATCAGAAATATTGAATGTCAAATTCTCTAAAACAACTTTATTTTCTTCTATTTTGTTGATTTGCAAAATATCATTTACCAAAGAAAGTAAGTATCGTGCAGAAAACTTTAAAGAACTCAAATGCTGGCTGTTTGATAATTCTTTATGTTCTTCGAGCAGCATATTGGTTATACCTACGACTCCATACAAAGGTGTACGTAATTCATGGCTTATAGTAGAAATAAATTGTGTTTTTAACAATGAGGCTTCTTCCGCAATTTCTTTTGCCTTTAAAAGTTCTAAATTGTGTTTTTTCTTAAATCGGATATTCTTAATTAATGTGATAATGAATAAAATCAGAATGAAGGAAATTATGATAAACAGAATAACAATAATCCTTGATTTTTTTAAACTTTGATATTGCGAAATCTTTTCATTCTCAATTTTTTCAATTTGTCTTTTATATTCGTCTAATTCAAGATTAAAACCGGCAGTAGTAGCTTTTTTAAGCTTTTCGTCATTGTAGATTTGTTCTGTTATTTTATTGTAAGCTGCTAATTGTGCATAAGCTTCTTTATGATTACCAATTTTGGTCAGGAATTTTGAATATTCTAAATGTGCATATGACAAATCTTGTTTTTCTTCTTTAGAATTGCGATAAGAAATAGCTTTTAAAAAATATTCATTTGCCTTCGCATTATCATTTACACTGGCCAGATACATTCCGTTCAAAAAATTCAAAGCAATATCGTTTGATTTCCCTTTTAAATCATTTTGATGTTTGTTAATATAATGCAGATAAGGTAATCCTTCATTATAGCTTCCAATTTTAAAATATGACCAAACAATATTAAGGTTGGTTATGGCAACTTCTTTTTGATATTTTTCTTTCTTTCCAAATTTTAATGATTCCTTATAATAAGCAATTCCTTTACCATACATTTTTTTCTCAAAAAAGTATAAGTTCCCTAAATTACTCGTTATCATCATTTTCAGACTGACAACATTTGATCTTTCTGCGTAGAATAATGCTTTCTTATAAAAAAAAACGGCCTTATCTACTTCGCCTAAATCATGAAAATTAATCCCTATTATATTGTAGTTTCTGGAAATTAGGGTGTCATTTTTTATATCAAATGCATACTGGAGAGCAATTCCGGATTTCTCCAGAGATTTTTCGTAGTTTGTCTCATCTAAATAATCGCAGGCTTGTTTCGTTAAAGCTTCAATTTTTGCAACTGTTACATTATTATTCTGAGCAGGTATCTCTGGACAAAATATATGTAGAAAAACAAAAATTAAAAAACAAAATCTATTACAGGGCATAATTTCGAGTATGTTTATTCAAATATACATCTTTATAACACAAAACAATATGCAAGAGCATAATAATGTAGGAATTCCGCAATCAATATTTTAATTCTTTTTCATTTTAAAACAACAGCTTTGTCACATTTAAACTTCAAAAAAAAACTAAATTAAGTATACTAAAAAAGCCGTAATGATAATTCATTACGGCTTTTATGAAGAAGATTTTTCTTTATATATTTTCTGAAGAGATTTCAGGTTCTTCGTCGTTTTCCCATTGTCCAACTACAGAAGTTGCCAAAGCGTTTCCTAAAACATTTGTGGCACTTCTAAACATATCACAAAAGTGATCTATTGGTAAAATCAATGCAATTCCTTCAATAGGAATATCAAACATACCACAAGTTGCAGCTACAACAACCAAACTTGCTCTTGGTACGCCTGCAATTCCTTTACTGGTAAGCATTAAAACCAAAAGCATTACCATTTGCGTTCCTAAATCAAGATGCACCCCATAAAACTGTGCGATAAAAATACTCGCAAAAGTCATATACATCATACTTCCGTCGAGATTAAAAGAATATCCAAGCGGCAACATAAAAGCAACGATTTTGTTTTTTACACCAAAATCTTCTAATTCTTCTGTTAATTTAGGAAAAACAGCTTCACTGCTTGTGGTTCCAAAAGCAATTGCTAATGGTCCGATAATACGTTTTAATAATTCAGTCATTCTTCCTTTCAGGAAAATATAGCCTACTGCGACCAAAACAACCCACAAAGTTCCTATTCCGACTAAAAACGATCCGAAAAATTTAAAATAGGTAATTATTAATTCTTCGGCATCTCTTATGGCAAATACACCTGCAATGGCCCCAAAAACTCCAATTGGAGCAAAGTTCATTACATAATTTACCATTTTTAATACGATATGAGATATTTTATCTAAGGCATTAATAACCGGTTTTACAGTACTTCCTAATGAAGCCGCAGCCAATCCAAAAAAGATAGAAAATATTACTATTTGTAAAATCTCGTTGGTTGCCATTGCTTCAAAAATACTTTTTGGAACAATATGTTCAACAAAATTATCGAATGACAATGTTTTTGTTTTTGCTGTAACTTCTGAAGCTGCAGCCATATCAACATGTTCTAATTTTAAACCTACTCCCGGTTCTAAAATATTAACATAAAATAATCCGATTAATAATGAAATAAAAGAAGCGGTAAAAAACCATCCAAGTGCTTTTCCTCCAATTCTTCCAACGGTTTTTATATCTCCTAATTTAGCAATTCCTACAACTAAAGTTGTGAATACCAAAGGCGAAATAATCATTTGTACCAATCGGATAAAAATGGTCGCAAGCATTTTTATTTTAGAGCTGAACGATTGTGCTGCTTCCGGCGAAATCGAATTGTGCAATATAATTCCTAAAGTTGCTCCAAGAATCATTGCAATTATAATTTGCCCTGTTAATCCTGAAAGAAATGATTTTTTTTTGGTTTCTGTAACTTCTTGCATTAATTTGTTTGTTTTAGATTAAAATATTAAGACCCTCACTGCCTTAATTTTTATTAATATGTTTTGTTGAATAAGTAAAAATCAGCCAAAACAATCGCTGCCATTGCTTCTACAATTGGCACTGCGCGAGGCACTACGCATGGGTCATGACGTCCTTTTCCTGTCATGGGCGTAATATTTCCTTTATTGTCTAATGAATCCTGAGTTTGCATGATTGTGGCAACAGGTTTAAAAGCTACCCTGAAATAAATATCCATTCCGTTGCTGATTCCACCCTGAATTCCTCCTGAAAGGTTTGTCTTTGTAGTTCCGTCAGGATTGTATAAATCGTTGTGTTCGCTTCCTTTCATTTCAGATCCTGAAAAACCGCTTCCGTATTCAAAACCTTTTACTGCATTTATAGAAAGCATTGCTTTTCCTAATTCAGCATGTAATTTATCAAATACTGGTTCTCCTAGACCAACCGGAACATTTTGAATAACGCATGAAACAATTCCGCCAACAGTATCTCCCTGTTTGCGAATATCACGAATATATTCTTCCATAATTGCTGCTGATTTTTCGTCAGGGCAACGAACAGGGTTACTTTCTATTTTAGAAAAATCCAAATCCTGATACGGAGTGTCTAAATGTATTGGGCCAACAGATGAAACGTAGGCATTAATTTTAATTTCCGGTAACATTTGCTTGGCAATTGCACCCGCTACTACCCTGCTTGCTGTTTCTCTTGCCGAACTTCTTCCGCCTCCGCGATAATCACGAAAACCATATTTTTGATCGTAAACATAATCAGCATGGCTTGGCCTGTAATTATCTTTTATATGCGAGTAATCGTCTGATTTTTGATTGGTATTCGGGATAATAAAACCAATTGGAGTTCCTGTGGTTTTACCTTCAAATATTCCCGATAAAAACTGAACCGCATCCGGTTCTTTACGTTGGGTTACAATTGCTGACTGTCCAGGTTTTCTTCTGGACATTTCAAATTCAATTGCATCTAAATCAAGTTGTATTCCTGATGGACAACCGTCTATAATTCCGCCTAAAGCTTCTCCATGCGATTCTCCAAATGTAGTAACTTTATATAGTGTGCCGTAGCTATTTCCTGCCATTATAATTTGTTTTGAGCAAATGTAAGTTTTATGAATTAAATTAAAAAATTTAAAATTGGTATTATTAAGCAAACATTCAACAGTTTAAAATCATAATTTATTAAAATTGCAGGTAAATTGGTAACCTTTTGATAAAACAAAACCATGCTGAATTTCTTTTATTTGTTAAACTTCAAAATAAGAAAAATTGAAAAAAAGAAATGTCGAATTGGTCATTATTTCAGATGTCCATTTGGGAACTTACGGAAGTCACGCAAAAGAACTAAACAACTACTTATCAAGCATTAAACCAAAAACATTAGTCTTAAATGGCGACATTATTGATGCCTGGCAATTTAGGAAATCATACTTTCCAAAAGCACACTTAAGAGTTATTCAAAAAATTATCGGAATGGCTTCTAAAGGCACTAAAGTGTATTATATTACGGGAAATCATGACGAAATCCTGAGAAAATTCAGCGATATGAATATGGGTAATTTTGCTTTGGTCGATAAATTACTTTTAGAATTGGACGGTAAAAAAGCCTGGATTTTTCACGGAGACGTTTTTGATGCTTCTGTACAACATTCTAAATGGATTGCAAAATTGGGCGGTTTAGGATATGATTATCTGATTCTCATAAACCGTTTCATCAATTGGATCTTATCTAAACTTGGAAGAGAACCTTATTCTTTCTCCAAAAAAATAAAAGCCAGCGTTAAAAAGGCGGTCAAATTTATTTCAGATTTTGAAACTACGGCTACCGATTTGGCCATCGAAAAAAATTATGATTATGTCATTTGCGGACATATCCATGAACCTAAAATTATTACTAAAGAAAATAAACACGGATCTACTTTATATTTAAACTCCGGCGATTGGATCGAAAACCTTACGGCTTTAGAATACCACAAAAAGCGCTGGAAATTATTCTCGTATTCTCAATCGAACTTTACTGAGGAAGAAAATCTTTTTGAAATGGAAGATATTCTTACCAATCATTTAATCAATTCAATCATAAAACAAAAGTAAATTGTAAGTCAAATAACCTGTATTAATTTAGACAAAACTTGCCTAAACAAGTGCTGTACGTGGTGAAATGTGAATTATATAACAATTAAAAATAATTTTATACGTTTCTACTTTTACAGTAATTGTAAGTTTGAAAAAAATTAATATCATGTTTATGAAAAAAATCATTTTATCTGCCTTTATGCTATTAGGATTAGCATTTACTGCTCAATCACAGGAAATTGCTAAAAATGCATTGGGTTTAAGATTAGGAGACAATAACGGATTTGGAGGAGAAATTTCGTATCAAAGAGGTTTATTTAAAAATAACAGACTTGAATTTGATTTAGGATGGAGAAACAGCAACGATGTTGATGCTGTTAAAGCTGTTGCACTTTATCAATGGGTTTGGAATATCGATGAAGGTTTTAACTGGTACGTTGGTGCGGGTGGTGGATTAGCCGCTTGGGATCACGATTATTACTATAACAACGGAAGATTTAAGGACAGCGGTACTTATGTTTTTGCTGCCGGAGATATTGGTATAGAATATGGCTTCGACAAAGTGCCGATTTTACTATCGTTAGACGTTAGACCCGAAATTGGTTCTGGATATTACGACGATGACAACTTTGGATTTGATGTAGGTTTAGGAGTAAAATACAAATTCTAAATATCAAGAAAAAAAAATTGTAAAAAAAAACCTGTCGCTTAAACGATAGGTTTTTTTTATGCGTAATTGTTTGCATTATTAGAAGCGCGAAACATGTTATCATGCAGAAGCTGAAACATATATCTCCTTCGCTAAGCCAGAAAAGAAACTATTTTATAATAATTTCTTTTTTTGAATGTATTTTCACAACCGTATAAGGATAAGTAATTACCTGCATTACCATTGCATCTTTCGCAGGAGCGTTTTCTTTAACAGTGATAATAATATTTTTATCTGTTTCTTCTACTTTTTCAACACCAATAGAATATCCACCAGTATTTTTTTCTCCCATGTTCAGGATAATATAATTAGAATTTTCTATATCAGCCTGTTTCATTTTATCAGCTAAAAGGGGATCTGTTTCGAGCATTTTGATTTCGTTAGGCTCTGTCAAAATCTCAAAAAACTTAATATTTCCACCTCCGTCAGATTGCTCGGTTAGAATTTCATACAATGCTTTGGATTCAGATGTTTTTTTCGCCCCACAAGAAATCAGAACAAAAATTATTAAAACCGAAATTACTTTTTTCATCTGCGTTTATTTAAAATTAATGTTTCTCATATTTATAATCATCTATTGCTTTCTGGTATAAAGCTTCGTACTTTGGCAATATGTTTATGATGTCAAATTTCTTCGCAACCTCTAGTGCATTTGCTTTAAACTGATTTAAAACGTCGTCGTTTTCCAGAATTTTAATTGCATTAGCAGCCATTTCTTCGACATTTCCAACATTACTCAAATATCCTGAATAACCATCAAAATTCACTTCCGGCAAACCACCTGAATTACTTGAAATTACCGGAACTCCGCACGCCATTGCCTCTAAAGCTGCCAAACCAAAACTTTCTGTTTCTGACGGAAGCAAAAACAAATCTGTCAAAAGTAAAATTTTATCAATTTCATTGCTGTTTCCAAAGAAAATCACTTTTTCGTGAATCCCTAATTCCTGGCATAAAATCTCTGCTTTTTCTTTTTCAGGTCCATCGCCAACCATCATCAATTTAGCAGGCATTACTTTCTGGATATTATAGAAAATTTTGATAATATCCGGAATACGTTTTACCTTTCTAAAGTTACTAATATGAGTAATAATACGCTCATTTTCCTTCGCCATAACATAGCGATGGCAAGGTGCAAGCGGATCTTTTTTCACTTTATCCAATTCAATAAAATTCGGAATTACCCTGATTTTATTCTTGATTTTGAATAACTTTAAAGTATCATCTTTCAAACTCTGCGACACCGAAGTCACATAATCCGATTTATTGATACTAAAAGTCACCGCAGGTTTGTAGAAAGGATGATTTCCAACCAGCGTAATATCAGTTCCGTGAAGCGTCGTGATCATCGGAAGATTAATTCCCTCATTCTTCAGCATTTGCTTCGCCATATAACCCGCATACGCGTGTGGAATTGCATAATGCACGTGTAAAACTTCTATCTTATATAATTTCACCATATCAACCAGTTTGCTTGACAAAGCCAACTCATAAGGCTGATAATGAAAAAGAGGATATTCAGGAACGTTTACTTCGTGATAATGAACATTAGGATTTAAAAGTGCCAACCTAACAGGCTGACTATAAGTAATAAAATGGATTTCGTGTCCGCGTCTGGCTAATTCAAGACCTAGTTCTGTGGCTACTACCCCACTACCACCAAAAGTCGGATAACAAACTATTGCTATTTTCATGTATTAAATTTAATACTACGAAAGTACTCAAAATTCACGTTTAATTAAGTATTTCAATTGTTAGATTTTTGTGAATCTTAGTTTTTAAGACTCTAAGATCCTAAGGTTCTAAGATTCCAAGATTTAAACCCTGAATAATCAAAAGATTCAGCAAGAGCAGCAATATCAAACTCATAACTTATAATTCATAACTCATAATTTTCATCATCAGAAGCAGAAGTAATAATTTTCAAAAGAACCAGTTGTCCCGCTGTCCGCTACATCTTTTATGGCGTCCCGAGGCTTCGGGACCACCATAAAAGGATACCGCTCCCATCGGGGCTAGATTAGAGCTTTTTGTTTTTATAAGAAGCTTTTTCCACAATCTTGTCATCCTGACGAAGGAAGGATCACACAAGTAATTTCGCAAAGAAGGTCGCTAATTTTTGTCGAGTTTTTAGTGTGATCCTTCCTCCGTCAGGATGACAGAACAAGCCATAAACATAAAAAAAGGCATAAAACCTAAATTTCATGCCTTTCAGATATATTTTAAATTCCTAGAAAAATCTGCTATGCCAACTATCGGCAGCAGGAACTTCCCAGGATTCGTTGTATTCTTCGATATTGTTGACAAGGTTATTAAAAACAATCGTATTCTCAGAAACCGATTTATCTTTAACCATTTTCTTGAAATCAATTAATGGTTTATGTGCGATATGTTCGCCAAGTTTGAAAGTTACGTTCATTTTATCTAACAAATCAACGTTGTATTTTTTCTCTAAACTCTGAATAAATTCTACCGAACTGTCAATAGAACAACCCGTAGCAGCCTGCACATCCTGATTTACAGCCAAAATAATGAATCGGTTGTATTTTAATTGGTATGAAGCTTCTAAGCTAGTTCCGTGCGATGCCCATTCTTCAACAAAAGCTTTTAGGTCAGTTTCGATTTCAGAAAATTCTTCCTCAGAAAATTTTCTGTTCGATTGATAAATCCAGATTCTGGATTCACCAGGTAAATCTTCAAAAGGTATATGCATTTTAATTTTAGATTTTAGATTGTTAGATTTTAGATTTGAAAAGTTTTAAGTTTCATGTTTCAAGTTAAAAAACTTTGTCCCTCTGAACCTTTGCTACTTTGCACCTTAAAATTTAAAGATCCTGCGCATTAGCAATTAACTCCGCAATATCCATTACTTTAACTTGTCCTTCTTTTTCTTTGTTTTTAATACCGTCAGTTAACATCGTATTACAAAACGGACAACCTGCTGCAATAATATCCGGTTGTACTTCTAAAGCATCTTCAGTACGTAATATGTTTACTTCTTTGTTTCCTGGTTCGGCATCTTTAAACATTTGTGCTCCGCCTGCTCCGCAACATAATCCATTTGCTTTAGAGCGTTTCATTTCGACTAATTCAACATCAAGTTTTTCAATTAAATCTCTTGGTGCTTCATATACTTTATTGGCTCTTCCTAAATAACAAGGATCATGAAAAGTAATTTTTTTACCTTTAAACTGACCGCCTTCAACTGCTAATCTTCCGTCATCCATTAATGATTTCAAGAATTCTGTATGATGAATTACATCATACTGACCTCCTAATTCAGGATATTCATTTTTTAAAGTATTAAAACAATGCGGACAAGCAGTAACTATTTTTTTTGCTTCATAGGCATTCAAAACCTCGATATTCATCATGGCCTGCATTTGAAACAAAAATTCATTTCCAGCTCTTTTTGCCGGATCTCCGGTACAGCTTTCTTCAGTACCAAGTACTGCAAAAGAAACGTTTGTGCGATTTAAAATACGTACAAATGCTTTTGTAATTTTTTTTGCTCTATCATCAAAACTTCCTGCACAACCTACCCAAAACAAAACTTCTGGTTGTTTTCCTTCGGCCAGCATTTCTGCCATTGTTGGTACTACTAAACTTTCTGACATCTTCTTTTTTTGTTAAATCGGTTGATCGTTTATTTGGTTAATCACAAAACTAACCAAACACTAAAACCGAAATTTTATTTTTTAATAGATTAAACGGTTAAACAAATAACCAATTAAACCATTTTAATTTTCGTTTTTCCAATTCAATCTGTCTTGCTGACTGTATTGCCAAGGCGCTCCGTTATTCTCAATGTTTGTCATCATGGCGTTTAATGACATTGGAGCCGCGCTTTGTTCCATTACTAAATAACGGCGCATATCCATAATAATAGATAAAGGGCTAATATTTACTGGGCATTCTTCTACGCAAGCATTACAAGACGTACATGCCCATAATTCTTCCGGTGTGATATAATCGTTTAATAATGTTTTATTATCCGGAACAAAAACACCTTTATTGGCATCAATATTTTTTCCTACTTCCTGCAAACGATCTCTTGTGTTCATCATAATTTTACGAGGAGACAATTTTTTACCGGTTTGATTTGCCGGGCAAGATGATGTACAACGTCCACATTCAGTGCAAGTGTAAGCGTTTAATAACTGAACCCAGTTTAAATCCTGAACATCGCTTGCACCAAATTTACCTGGAGCAGCATTTTCATCTACTGGCGCAGCTGCAAACGGATCTGCATTTGGATCCATCATTAATTTTACTTCTTTTGTAACAGACTCTAAATTATCAAATTGACCTTCCGGTTTTAAATTAGCAAAATAGGTATTTGGAAACGCCAAAAGAATATGTAAATGTTTTGAGAAATATAAATAGTTCATAAAAACTAAAATTCCTGCTATATGCAACCACCAAAATACTTCTGTCAACAACATCACCAATTCATTTGACATACCGTTAAAAATTGGCGCAATAAACTGACTTACAGGAAAACTTCCTGCTTTCTCAAAATGAGAAAATCCACCGGGAACATTCTGCAAATGAAAATCTGATGCATTCATCAATAAAAATAATGTCATCAAAACCATCTCAAAATATAAGATGTAATTAGCATCACTTTTAGGAAATCCTTTTAAATCAGGATTTATAAAACGTTTTAATCGTACTACATTTCTTCTGATCCAGAAAACTATAACAGCTACAAGAACCAAAAGTGCCAATATTTCGAACGACCCAATAAGTATATTATAAGCTGTTCCTAAAAAAGCAAAAACTCTGTGTGTACCAAATAACCCATCAATAATGATTTCAAGTAATTCGATATTAATAATAATAAAACCCAGATAGACAATAATATGTAATACACCCGCAACCGGACGTTTCACCATTTTAGATTGTCCAAGCGCAATCATAGCCATGTTTTTCCAACGTGCCTGCGGATTGTCTTTTCTATCTACATCTACTCCTAAATTAATGTTTCGGATAATTTTTTTTACGCTCGTTGCAAAAAAACCAAAACCTGCTATTAGAAGAATAGCGAATAAAATATTATCTAAATAACTCATTCTTATTATTTTTTGTCGGTTGTATTTGCATCCTCTTTAGGCGCTACATAAGGTTTATTTTTCTTTCCAAAAAGAGAAACGTTTACATAACGTGTTGGGTAAAGACGAACATCCTGCAATAATAACTCTAACTCTTTTGAAGTTTTAGCCAGATTATTATATAAAGCATCATCATTTAATAGTTTTCCTGCTGTACCTTTTCCTGAGTTTAAGTTACTCATAATTCCATCAACTTTAGCAAGAGTCTTGTTTAGGTTACGAACTGTTTTTCCTAAATCGGCTTTATTTAAAGAATCAGATATTTTATTAAAGTTATTTGACATTTTATTGAAGTTTGTAACTACTCCATTAATCTGACCTTTATTTGTGTCTAAAATAGAATTAAGAGTTCCTGATGCTTTATGAAATTGCGCCATAGTCTGGCTTAATTCTGCCAGTGATTTCTTGATATCTTCCTGTCCTTTTGTATCCAGAACATTATTTAATCCTGTTACCAGAATATTAATATTGGCAAGCATCAAATCTAATTTTTGCTGAATTGGTTCAATTTTACCTCCTAAAGATTCCGTCAAACCTAATTCAACGCCACCTTTTAAAGTTTCACCATCAGCAATTGGATTTTTATCTTCAAGATTAGGTACAATTTTAATTTGTTTCCCGGCAATTAAACTCGGAGAATATAATGCTGCTGTACTTGTTTTAGATATTGGAAAATCAGTTTTTAACTGAAGTTCTACCAGCAATTTTCCAGTATTTTCATTGATCGTGATTTTACTTACTTTACCAATTGCAAGACCGTTTAAGGTTACTGGTGCTGATTGTGGTAAATCTTCCACATTATCATATTCTACATATAATGTCTGATAATTTGTAAAAAGGTCTCTGCCTTTTAAAAAGCTATATCCCCAAATAAATAATAATATCGACGCGATGACTAATATAGCCGTTTTGATTTCTCTAGTTAGTTTCAAAATTCTAAGTGTTTACTACAAAATTAATATAAATATCCGAACTTGTTGCTTTTATTTAATAGCGTCCTGAATATTGATTTTTTCTCCATCTTTATATGCTATCAGAAAAGCAGCTCCATATCCTTTACTTTTAGCTTCTTGCAAATATTTTTTCGCGTCTTCATAATTTGAAGTTTCCTGATAAAAATATTTATATATATTGTTTTCATACAACATTGATACATTTTTAAGGCCTTTAAAATTTTTAGAATCTAATGTTGTTTTTTTAATACTTGCGATAAGTTGTACTTTAAAGACAGTGCCTTTTGGTGCATTCTTTACAACCGGCGTGTCAACAACATTGGCTTTTTTAGGAACTGACGTATCTTTTGCCGGCTTCACATCTACTTCTGTATTTCCATTACCAAAATATTCTCTTTTATAACCAATAATAGCTTCGGCAATAGCTTTTGCAATATCATTTTGACCTTCTTCAGAATTCAGAATATTACCTTCTGTTGGGTTAGAAACAAAACCGGTTTCTACTAAAACCCTTGGCATAAATGCCTTATGAAGTACCATAAATGGCGCTTGTTTTACTCCACCCTGACGAAGTTTTTTTCCAAGTTTATCAAAATTATCTTCAATTTTGCTCGCTAAAGAAATACTGTTATCAAGATATTCTTCCTGCATTAATGTCATTCCGACCATAGATTCCGGAGAATTTGGATCGTAACCTTCGTATTTACGTTTATAGTCTTTCTCTAAAGTAATAACCGAGTTCTCTTTTTTCGCCGCTTCAAGATTTGATGCTGTTTTACTCAAACCCATTACATAAGTTTCAGTTCCGTCTGCAGACGTATTTTTGTTTGCATTACAATGTATAGAGACAAAAATATTCGAATTTGCCCTGTTGGCAATGTTAGCTCTTTCGACCAAATCGATAAAAACATCTGTTTTACGAGTATAAATAACGTCGATATTAGGACTAGCTTCTAATATTTTTCCAACTTTCAGCACAATTGCCAAAGCAATATTTTTTTCTATCCTTCCACTATAAACGGCACCAAAGTCATGATCACCATGCCCCGCGTCAAGAGTTACCTTAAAGACATTTGATTGACTGTAAGCGCAAAAAGTAGTTATTGTTAGAAAAAAACTAAAGATTAGTCTAGTTTTGTTAATTATATTCATAAATCTAAAAGTTAATTTTAATAAAATGCAACTGCTATAATTTTTATAATTGATTATTTTTGACAAAAAATTATATGTAAGTTTGACATGTCAAAAAACAAGCCATACTTTTACAAAAATAGCATTTAAACCTTTGCATACAAACTTATTTAATATCGTTTTAATATCATTTTTCCTAACACTAGGATGTGGTAAATTATATTCACAAGAGATAAAAAACAAAAACAAGTCCTTACCGGCTGTAAAACAAACAGATAAATCAATAGACAAACCAACAAAAAGTGTGACTGACACTATAAAGTTGGATACTGTCAGACCTAAAAAGACTTTTCTTGACGGAAAAGTAAAGTATAGGGCGAAGGATTACGCTAAAATAGACCAGAAAAACAAAACAATCACACTTTATAACGAAGCTGAGTTATACTATAAAGATGTTGAGTTAAAATCAGGTATCATTGTACTTAATTACGAAAAAGATGAAGTATATGCCGGCAGAATAAAGGATTCTGTTGGAGTTTTATCACAATATCCTAATTTTAAGCAAGGAGCAAGCGAAGTCCAGCCTGACTCTATTCGTTTTAACTTTAAAACAAAAAAGGCTTTAATTTATAATTCAAGAACAGAACAAGGTGAATTTAAAATTAAGGCTGCTGTTACCAAAAAAGAAAACGACTCTGTTTACTTTTTAAGAAAAGCCCGTTTTACTACTTCTAAAGATGTCGACAATCCTGAATATTATTTTCAAACTAACAAAGTAAAGTTTATCCCTGGAAAAAAAGTAATTACAGGCTTAACCAATATGGTCATTGCCGATGTACCTACTCCACTGGCTTTGCCTTTTGCCTATTTCCCAATGAGCCAGGAAAAAAGTATTTCCGGAATTATTATACCAAGTTACAATGACTCTAATACTCGTGGGTTTTCATTGCAAAATATGGGGTATTATTTTGCTTTAGGCGATAATTACGACTTAACCGTTTTAGGAGATTATTACACAAATGGTAGTTACGCCATGCGATTTGAATCTGCTTATGCTACAAGATATAAGTACAGAGGTAATATTAATATTCGTTTTGAGAATTTAATAAGCAGCGAAAGAGGCTATCCTGATTACTCAAAACAGAATATTTACAATATTCAGTGGTCGCACTCAAAAGATACTAAATCGAATCCAAATTCTACCTTTTCTGCTTCTGTGAATATGGGTAGTAGTAAATATTTTAAGCAATCGATTAATCAGGCAAACGTTGGGTCTAACTTAAATAATACTTTAAGTTCTTCTATTTCATACAATAAAACTTTTAATACGATTCCGCAAGCGAGAATATCTTTGACAGCAACACACTCTCAAAATACGCAAACAGAGCAAATCAACATGACCTTGCCTACATTGCAGGCAAGTATAGATCGTGTTTATCCGTTTGTTGGTAAAGATGGCGTAAAAAAAGGTTTTATAAAAAACATCAACTTACAATATAACTTAAGCGGTAAAAATAACATTGTAACGACCGATTCCTTATTCTTTAAACCACAAATGTTTAGAGATGCTCAAATAGGAATGCAACATTCTATTCCGCTTAGTACCAACTTCAAAATATTTAAATATTTTAGTGCCGGAGCTTCTACCAATTATCAGGAAACATGGGTTACTAAAACAATTCAAAAGGACTATAATACAGATTTGAGCAAGGTAGAAACTTCTACAATAAATGGTTTTGATGCTTTTAGAACCTATAATTTCAGTACAAATTTAGGAACAACTATTTATGGTACTTTTAATTTTGGTAACGATAAAAAAATTCAATCAATTCGTCACGTCATGCGTCCAACTGTTACGTACGCATATACGCCTAGTTTTGAAAAATACTACGATACATATGCTGTTGATGCTTCAGGAAGAATAACAACAGAATACACGCGATTTGAAGGTGGTGTTTATGGTGCTCCGAGTAAAGACAATTCTAATATCGTTGCATTTGCTTTAAGCAACACTTTTGAAGCTAAAGTAAGAGATAAAGACAGTACAAAAACAGAACCTAAAAAAATAATGTTACTGAACAACTTAAACTTTAGTACGAGTTATAACTTTAATGCTAACGGAAAAGAAACTTTAGCATGGCAACCTGTACTTGTAAGTGGTGGAACTCAGTTTTTTGACAATAAAATGAATGTCAATTTTGGAGCTACTTTAGACCCTTATGCAATTGACAATTCAGGAACCAGAATGAATGTTTATAACATTGATAATGGCGGAAGTTTGTTTAGAATGACAAGTGCCAACTTAACTTTAAACTACTCTTTTTCTAATAAAGGAGGAAAAGAAGAAAATAAACAAAGTGAACGGAACGGTGGTCGTAAAGATGATTTATTTGGTACCAATACCGATCTAAATGATAGTAGAAACAGTCAGTTTGCGAATAAAAAAGATGATGAAGACGATGTTATAACAGAGTTTTTTAATTCTAAAATACCGTGGGATATGACAATGGCTTATTCGTTGACTTATTCTAATGTAAATCGTGAAAGCAAGATTACCGGAAACTCAATCATGATTTCTGCCAATATGGACATTACGCCTAAATGGAAAGGCGGGGTTTCTACGGGTTATGATTTTGTACAAAAAGGGGTTACTTTTACACAATTCCGTTTTGAGAGAGACTTATTAAGCTGGAGAATGGCGTTTAACTGGACTCCTCTGGGAACAAATTCTAATTGGAATTTCTTTATCGGAATTAAATCCGGTGTTCTTAGCGACATTAAATGGAACAAACGAAGCACTTCTAATCGATAATAAAATCGTATTTTTAGCTATACAATTCTTTTTAATCATTAAAACATTAATGGTTAAACACATCTATTTTAGCATTTAACAATCTATTACTATGAAAAAAATAATTTTTACAGAGAAAGCACCAGCTCCAATCGGGCCTTATAATCAGGCAATATTATCAGGAAACACACTTTATGCTTCTGGTCAAATTGCCATAAATCCTGCATCCGGAGAACTTGTGACAGAAAATATAAATGATGAAACGCATCAGGTAATGCAAAACATTGCTGCCATTCTGGAAGCTGCTGAAATGACTTTTGAAAATGTAGTTAAAGCAACTATATTCATAATGGATATGAATAATTTTGGCGCTATTAATACGGTTTACGGATCTTATTTTAACGAAAAAACCGCTCCAGCACGTGAAACGGTTCAAGTGGCATGTTTGCCAAAAAATGTAAATGTTGAAATATCTATAATTGCTGTGCAATAGCCTCTAATAATAATTGTGCCGTTGCTTCGTTTGTTGCCAGCGGCACATTATGCACATCGCAAACACGAATTAACATATTAATATCGGCTTCGTGAGGATGACTTGATAATGGATCTTTAAAAAAGAAAACCATTTTTGTAATTCCTTCTGCCACTCTGCCTGCAATTTGCGCATCTCCGCCTAAAGGCCCGGAAAGCATTCTTTGCGTTTTAAAACCCGCAGCTTCAGCTTTTCCTCCGGTAGTTCCTGTACCAATAAGCCTTATTTTTTCATGATGTAAAACTTCAGAATTTTTAATCAAAAAATCAATTAAATCTGCTTTTTTACCATCATGCGCAATAATAGCAATTTCCATAAAACCAGAACTATTGATTAGCAACATGGTATGCAATTAATCCGTCGATTGGTCTTCTTAAAACATTTCCTAATTGAAGTTCGTATTTATCAAAAGTTTCTTTTAATTCATCTTTTAAATAAAAAGCAATAGAACCTACAAAATGTACCGGAACTTCTTGACAATTATCAAATTGTTTGATATAGTTTTTAACGAACGATTTCATTCCTTTGAAAATGATTTTTCTACAGAATTCAGAATCTTTATGTTTGATTAAAAACTTAGCAAATGTCGCTAAATAAGCATTTGGATTTGGCTCTTTATATAATTTGTTTTTGATAAAATCAGCATCTAAATTATATTCTTTTTCAAATTCAATTGCCAGTTCTTTAGGCATTTTATTGAAGTAATACTTTCTGATTAATTCTTTTCCGAAAACATTTCCACTACAATCATCCATAGCAATATAACCTAATGATTGTACTTTTTGATGCAATAATTTTCCATCAAAATAACTACAGTTAGATCCTGTTCCTAAAATACTTACGATTGCTTCTTCTCCTTTTGGAGTTGTTGCATAAACCGCAGCATATGTATCTTCGTGAACTTCTACTATAGCATTGTTAAAATATTCCTGAAATATTTGAGAAAGTGCAGTTTGCATTCTCTCTGTTCCGCAACCTGCTCCGTAAAAGAACAAATGAGTGGCATTTTTTTTATTTTGTAAAATATCAAAACGATCGTTTAATCTTGAAACAATTTCAGGACCGTCAAGAATTTCAGGGTTTAATCCCAATGTTTGTGTGGTGAATAATACTTTTCCGTTATCATCAATTGCAATCCAATCTGCTTTAGTAGACCCACTATCAACTATTAATTTCATTTTCTTTAGTTTTTGGATTAGTTTTTCCTCATATTAATTTAAAAGTGTGTTTTTTACATTAATTAAAGTCCAAACAAAATAAGAAAATCCCGTTACTTTAGATAACGGGATTTGCCAAATTTATATATTATTATTTTAAACCTGCGATATGCACAGATAAATCAATTAATTTACTAGAGTATCCATACTCATTATCGTACCAAGATACGAATTTAAAGAAAGTTGAATTTAAACCAATTCCTGCAGTTGCATCAACAATTGAAGTTCTTTTATCAGAAATAAAATCCTGAGAAACAACAGCATCTTCAGTATATCCTAAGATACCTTTCATTGTAGTTTCAGAAGCCGTTTTTAACACAGCTAAGATTTCCTCGTAAGTAGTTTCTTTAGCCACTTTTACAGTTAAATCTACTACAGAAACGTCAGCAGTAGGAACACGGAAAGACATTCCTGTTAATTTTCCATTCAAAGAAGGAATAACTTTTCCAACCGCTTTTGCAGCACCAGTCGATGAAGGAATGATGTTGATTGAAGCAGCACGTCCACCTCTCCAGTCTTTTCTAGAAGGACCATCAGCAGTCATTTGAGTTGAAGTTGTAGCATGAACAGTTGTCATTAAAGCTTCTTCAATTCCAAAGTTATCGTGAATAACTTTAGCTAAAGGCGCTAAACAGTTTGTAGTACAAGAAGCGTTAGAAACAACAGTATCTGAAGCTTTTGCAGTTTCGTGGTTTACACCCATTACAAACATTGGAGCATCTGCAGACGGAGCAGAAATAATTACTTTTTTAGCACCACCTTTAATGTGCTCATTTGCAGTTTCGATAGTTGTAAAAATACCAGTACATTCTGCAACTACATCAACGTCAACTTCGTTCCATTTTAAATCAGCAGGATTTCTTTCTGCAGTGATACGGATATTTCTTCCGTTTACATAAAGTTTTCCTTCTTTTACTTCAACAGTTCCGTTAAAACGACCGTGAACTGAATCATATTTTAATAAGTAAGCTAAATGATCAACATCTAATAAATCGTTGATTGCTACTACTTCTACATTATCTCTATTGAATGACTCTCTAAAAACGATTCTTCCAATACGTCCAAATCCGTTTATTCCTAATTTTACTTTTGACATTTTACTTGATTTTTGCTTTTGTTTTTATTACACTAATTTAAAGTCTAATTTCCTCACAATAAACTTCTTCTATTTTAAACTTTTATTTTTATGTTGACATTATATCAGACACTCTCAATAATTCTCTATCAATTTCAGATTTCCCTTTAATTGCTTGTTCTAATGGAGTTAAAGACACTTTATCTTCGCGCAAACCAACCATATAGTTTGATTTACCTTCGATTAAAGATTCTACTGCTTTTACACCTAAACGGCTTGCCAACACACGATCAAAACAAGATGGAGAACCACCACGCTGCATATGTCCTAAAACAGAAACTCTTACGTCGTATTCCGGTAAATTAGCCTCAACATAATCTTTTAATTCGAATACGTTTTTACCAATTTTATCTCCCTCTGCAATAACCACTATACTTGATGATTTTCCTGAAGCTTTACTTTTTTGCAATGAGTCCAGCAATCTGTCTAAACCTAAATCTTCTTCAGGAATAAGGATTTCTTCTGCTCCTGCACCAATACCGGCGTTAAGAGCAATATGTCCTGCATCTCTTCCCATTACCTCTACAAAAAACAGACGGTTGTGCGAACTTGCAGTATCTCTAATTTTATCAATACAATCTACAACGGTATTTAAGGCTGTATCATAACCTAAAGTATGAGTTGTTCCATAAATATCATTATCAATTGTACCTGGAATTCCCATTACAGGAAAATCAAATTCTGAATTAAAAATTAAACCTCCGGTAAAACTTCCGTCTCCACCAATTACAACCAAAGCATCAACTCCGGCTTTTAAAAGGTTTTCGTGCGCTTTTTTTCTGCCTTCAGGGGTTCTAAACTCAAGAGAACGGGCTGATTTTAAGATCGTTCCTCCTTTGTTTACAATGTTATTTACACTTCGAGGGCCCATTTCTTTGAAATCTCCTTCGATCATTCCTTGATACCCTCTATAAATTCCTATGCATTCTATATTATGATAAGCACATGTTCGAACAACTGATCGTATTGCGGCGTTCATTCCTGGTGAGTCTCCTCCTGAAGTTAGAACACCAACTTTTTTTATTGTTTTTGGCATTATTTAAGTATTAAATTGTAAAATTAACAAACATTCACCACTTTTTGGGTTATGATTATAATAAATTAATTAATTGTGTTAAATGCAAACGTTTTCGTTAATAAGTTTTTTGATATAAAAAAATTCATTTAAAATAATAAAAGGCATATATTTTAATTAAATCCTTAAAATTAACAATACATAAATGAAGTGTTATAAAAATCCGGAATCAGACTAGTTTTCAAAAACTTACGAATCTATAAATTTAGCATAAAAAAAACCATTACGAAAATGGTTTTAATAAACTTAACAGTTTTATCGATAATTGACATCAGAAATCGTTGTCATCCGGAATATAACCCTGATTATTTGTCTGTGGCTTTGCTTTCTCTTTTTCCTTTTCTTTCTCTTTTTCTTTTTGCAATTCCTCTTCTTTTTTATCCGCTTTCTTTTTATCCTTTTCAGATTGCTTTTTATTAGAAAAATTAATGTAATCAGGATTTAAAAATGAATCCGGTAAATCATCATTAGAACTCTTTAAGGATTTTTCTAATTTATTATTTTTAAAAATTTTATTGACCAGCTCGCTAAAAGTATCAAAATCGACTTCGTATGAAATACCAACTCCTTGCGTATATCCTATTCCCTGCCCTACATAATTAATATCGTTTTCTTTATTAAACAAACGAAGATTCATAGAACCGTCCTCGTTTACCCTGTAAAGAATTTCGATATCTCCAACAATGGCAGATTCATTAACACCTCCTACCGGAACTCCTAATTTTCCGTTTATGGATATTTTTTCATTAATCTGAGATGAAATATTAGCAACAAACTGACCATCCGCTTCCTGACCGATTCTTTTATCGGCCGAAATAAAATTCAAATCAATATTAAACTTATCATTATCAGATTTAATAATCCCTCCTAATAAACTTGCAGCAGTTTCTGCAAATGTTCCAGACAAATCACTTTGGTTAAATCCATCCGGACTCATAAAGGAACCTGTCGAAAGTAAATATAAAGCCTGCGTCTGGCGCACATCTTTATCATCTAACTTATATTGTATCTCTGATTTTAAAACATTACTTACAGATGGAAACTGAATATCAAAATTAGGTTCCGGGCTTGTTAAATCCCCTCTTAAACCAATAACAACTTCGACCGGTACTTTTTTATTGAAAGATGAATTATTTAATAATACAGCCGGATTAGCCGATGTTCTGTAAACGGCTTCCAAATTCAGCTGGGCTTTCATCGGGTTTCCTTCCCAAATTATCGATCCTCCTTTTTTAACTGCGAATTTTTTATCAATTAAACCTCCGTATTTAAAATTATATGTTCCTTCGTATGCCTGGAAATCTCCCCACATATTAAATTTACCGAGCGTATTAATTTTAAATAATAAAGATCCGTAACCTTTTCCTTTCATACCGTGTCCGGAATTTCGATCCAGAATTACTTCAACTTCAGCATCTGGCGTAATATCAAAATCAAATTCAAGTTCAAGACCGTTATAATTTCTGGTTTTTTCAACAATACCGTTCGCTAAATTATACTTCTCTTTTGGCGTAACAAAATGTATCCAGCTGCTCTCACCTACGCTTTGCACATTATTTATAGGTATTTTAACCTCAGTGCCTTTCTCAGATTTGGCATCTACTTTTATAAACAAACTTTGTGTTGGGCCTTTAATACTTGCAGAACCATTAATAAATGCGGTACCAAAATACGCTGCATCATCACTATCTTTTGTATCAAGTGCTAATAATCGTTTTGATGTAATATTTAAATCGAGTTTCCAATCTCCAAAATTATGATGTTCAATACTACCGTTCAACAATCCTTTTGTGCCGTATTTAGTATCTGTAAGCTGATTATTTCTAAACAAAAACCTTTCATCATTAAGATCAATAACCGTTCGGTCACTTAATGCATAATCTACATTCAGGTACGGAATTGTCATTCCTGCCTTTTCAACATACAATCTTCCGTTGATTTCAGGTTTTTTAATATTACCAACAACAGCTGCATTTCCGGAAACGCTTCCTCTAATATTAGACAAAACATCGCCGCCAACAGTTCCTAAAGTAGCCAGATTAAACCCTTCTAACTTAAGTTTTAAGTCAAGAATTGTCTCTTTATTTTCGATTGCAAAATTTCCGTTAGCGCTAAATGATTCTGTAAAACCATTTTGAATGGAGGAACTTATCGTAAATTTTTTCAAGCTCTGATCTCCTGAAATATCAAAATTCAAAGTCCCTAATTCTATTTTATTCAAATTAAGGTGATCAATAACAATAGATGCCGTGGGCTGGTAAACATCTTTATTCTGCTTGAAATTGACATTTCCATTCAAATTACCGTTAAATACAAATTTTGAATTGAATGGGGTAATTTTATTAATATCGACATCTTCAAAATTCAGGACAATATCCTTGTAGTCGCTTCCTTTTAAAACTCCATTTAAATCAATTTTTTGATCTTCATGCGAAAGCACTATATTATTGATATTAAAATTCTTGAAATTTTTATCAAAAACGATTTGATTATCTGAATTTTCCTTTTCGTTTAAGTACCACAAATAATCCTTAAACTTCATTTCAGATTTTTTAATACCAACAACGTTATTTTTGTTTTTGTCTATGGTATGAAATAAATTCAGATTATAATAATCCTCGCCTTTATCTCCGCCTTTAAATTCTGAACGAACATATAATGTGTCTTTCGAGGTAACATTAATTAAATTGAAATCACGGATTTTATAATAAGGCGTTTTAATGCTATCTAACTCTATAAAAGCATTATAAAGTGGATTTTTATTGTCTACATTTATACGAATGTTATCGAATGTATTTTTTGCCGCTGTTATCTTTTGAGATTTAAATCTAAATTTAAATTCCCCCAAATCAGCATCAATTTTTCCGCGAACTACTGTCGATGAATCAATATTAATTTCAGGATACAACATTTCGACAACTTTATCATAAACATGAAAATTGAAACGTAAAAATTGTCCTTTTTTAATTTTATAAGGTTTATAATTGGTATAAAGACTTCCTATAGAATTCATAACCAGTTTGTCTAATTGAGCAAACTGAAATTTACCAACAATTTTACCATCTACAATGTCTGTGGAATTAATGGTTATGGTACGCAATTTATCAGCATCGAAACTAGAATTAACCGTTAGTTCATCAAAAGCATAAGTCGATTTTGGATTTTGATAAACCGCATCTTTAATATAAATATTTCCCTGAAGATTTTCGATTGAATTTCCGGTAACTTCTACAATAGCATCTCCCTGAAAATGAGAAATAGAATCGTTTACAAATTTCAGTTTTCGTAAATCGGCATTTTCAACATTAATATGAAAATCGTATTTGCTTTCTCGTTTACTTAAATCAACTAATCCGTCGAACGTTAAAGTTAAATTAGGATCGTTTACAGAAATTTGTCCTTTATAATAAGGCAGCTTAAAATTACCGTTTACTACAATATTATTATAGGTGTATTTATTATAATCTAGTTTTTCGATATCACCTTTTATAATAGTGTTTAAATATTTTGCAGTAAAACCAACGCCATCAACATCTAAATTTAAGGTTGTTCTACCCAGGTCTTTTCGCTGTAATAATGCTCCAATATTAAAATTTTCCAACACAATATTTCCGGAATATGAAGCTTTATCGATAAAATCCATATTATTCATATGCAAATCGACTTCACCATTTCCTAATTCTGTAATTAGCTTAAAATTACTTTCTAGCTCAGTTGTAGAGACTTTTGCTTTTCCGACAAGATTAAATTTACCAATTCGCTTAAGTTCTTTTGGAAGTTTTTTTCCTAAAACGATTGGCAATAGAGCTACCAAATTATCATAACTGGAAACAAGTCTGTCAAACTTTCCATTCATGAAAAATTTCTGGTCTTTATTTCCCAAAAGATTCTGAAAATTAATATTACCTACAATTCTAGAACCGTTGGTATCTGTAAGCCTAAGTCTTTTTAAATTTAAATTATTAAGCGTTCCTTTAATTTTAGTTTTAAGTTTAAAATGCTGATTTTTACCCAATCCGTCATAAAAATAACGAATATCGTTGGTAGCAATTGAAGCAGAATCCAGAGCAACATCAAACTTAACTTTATCTGTAAAAGCTAAAAAATCGCCAGGATTATAACTTAGAATTGCTTTTCCGTAAATCGTTGATCTTTTAGTTTTTATAGCTAAATTTTCAAGCTTCATTTGCTTTTTGGTATAACTAAACTTTGATGCCAAATTAGAAACATAAAGGCCGCGATGATCCTGAAACGAAAATCTGTGAATGGTTGTATTGATGTCCGGACCGTAAATTTTAAAATCGCTTATATATGCGTTAAGCTTTTTAAAATCAACAACTTTTGGTGTTTTTTTATTTTCATCAACAACACTAAAAGTACCTTTTGAGATATAGGCATTTTTGGCTGTTAACAAAAAGTGTTTATTGGTTTTTGATGGTTTATCAGAATCAAATAATCGGATAAATTTATTGATGTTATTTTCATCTTCCCCTTTGTAGGTTTTCAGATTAAAAATTAAACCGGTCAATCGTATATCACCAAAAATTAAATCGCCATCGAGCAATCTTGTAATACTTAGAATATCAGTATTAATAATATCCGAATAGATTAAAGTTTTTTTATGATGATCCCGAATCAGTACATTTTTTAGCTTTACGCCTCCAAAAATATTAATTGCAACTTTATCTATCGTAATATCAGTTTTAAAATCGTCGTTTAGTGAAGTCGTAATATATTGCGCAATTTTTGTCTGAACAAAAGGCAAAGACAATGTTATTGCTAATGCTAACAAAAGTAAGATTAACCCAATTAGGGTTCTGGATATTATTTTCTTTACTTTTTTAATAGCTGCTTTAATTTTAGTTTTCTTTTTAATTTATTTGAACAGACAAAGTACGACTGTTTTTGGTAAAAATTCTTTAATTTTGGCGTCTGCTTAACAATCAAAGAAATTTAAAAATTTGATTTGTCAAATATAATTCAAAATTCGTGCCTTTATATGCAAAATTCAGAGGTTTTTATTCTTGCCATCGAAAGTTCCTGCGATGATACTGCTGCTGCAGTTTTACATAACGATAAAGTACTCTCAAATGTTGTTGCGAACCAGCTAATTCACAATCAATACGGAGGTGTTGTTCCTGAATTGGCTTCGAGAGCACATCAGCAAAACATTGTACCAGTAATTGATGCTGCGCTTCGTAAAGCAAATGTACAAAAAGAACAGCTAACTGCCATTGCTTTTACGCAGGGTCCCGGTTTAATGGGTTCTTTATTGGTCGGTAGTTCTTTTAGCAAATCGTTGTCATTGGCATTAAAAATTCCGTTGATAGCTGTAAACCACATGCATGCGCATATTTTAGCGCATTTTATTGATGAAGAAGGATTTGATAAACCTGAATTTCCCTTTTTAGCTTTAACCATTAGCGGCGGACATACGCAAATTGTAAAAGTGAATGGTTTTTTTGATATGGAAATTATTGGTGAAACCACTGACGACGCTGTTGGAGAAGCTTTTGATAAGAGTGCTAAAATACTTGGGCTTCCTTATCCCGGCGGACCTTTGATCGACAAATATGCACAATTAGGAAACCCGAAAGCTTTTGCATTTACAAAACCAAAAGTTCCAGGATTAGATTTTAGTTTCTCCGGATTAAAAACGGCGATTTTATATTTTATTCAGAAGAAAAAATTAGAAAACCCAAATTTCATCGAAGAAAACCTGAATGATATTTGTGCTTCTATTCAATATACCATTATCGAAATTTTGATGGACAAATTAAAATTAGCGGTAAAAGAAACCGGAATTACGCAAATTGCCATTGGCGGCGGCGTTTCGGCAAATTCAGGAATTAGAACCCGATTGAAGGAAAGTGAAGGCAAATACGGCTGGAAAACTTTTGTTCCGAAATTTGAATACACAACAGATAACGCCGCAATGATAGGAATTGTGGGATATCAAAAATATTTATCAAGTCGTTTTGAAACTTCAGCAGTGGTTTCGAAAGCGCGAATTCAATTTTAATTATGCAATTATTTTACAATCCAGATATAGACGAAACTACAGAGACTTTTTCTTTTGACAAAGAAGAAAGCCGACATATTATAAAGGTTTTACGCAAAAAAGATTCAGATATCCTACACGTTACAAATGGTTTAGGACTTTTGTTTGAAACAGAAATTACACTGGCATCAGACAACAAATGTATTGTTCAAGTACTTTCGATAAAAAAAGCCGACGAACCAAAATTTCGTTTGCACCTGGCCGTGGCGCCAACTAAAATGAATGATCGTTTTGAATGGTTTTTAGAAAAAGCAACCGAAATTGGTATTCAGGAAATTACGCCAATTTTTTGCGATCGCTCTGAGCGAAAAGTGATTAACAAAGAACGTTTTGAAAAAATCATTCTTTCGGCAATGAAACAATCTAATGAGATATTTTTACCAAAATTGAATGATGCAATTTCATTTAAAGAATTCATTAAACAAAAAAATGAAGGTCTACAATTGATTGCTCATTGTGAAGAAACAGACAAAAAATCATTGAAAGAAGTTTTAAAACCAAACGAGAACGTTACATTATTAATTGGTCCCGAAGGTGATTTCTCTGATAAAGAAATTGCATTGGCTTTAGAAAATAATTTTCAGCCTGTTGCGCTAGGAAACACACGTTTAAGAACAGAAACTGCTGCAATTGTAGCTTGTCATAGTGTTGTGTTTTTTAATGAAATAACAAATTAATACGCCTGATTTTATCATCCTGACGGAGGAAGAATCACACACGTAACTCGACAAAGATTGGTGAATTTCTATGCGGAATTTGTAGTGTGATCCTTTCTCCGTCAGGATGACAAAAATACTTTTAGAGTAAAAAATACAAGATAATTTATAATTACATGAAGCGAATATTTTACCTATTATTACTTTTTTCGGTTTCTTCATTTTCACAAGAAATTGCTTTGCTAAAATACAGCGGCGGTGGCGATTGGTATGCAAACCCAACATCGTTGCCCAACCTGATTCGTTTTTGTAATTCGAATATTAATACGCGCCTAAAAGCAAAACCATCAACAGTTGAACCAAGTAATCCTGATTTACTTTCGTATCCTTTTGTACACATGACCGGTCACGGAAACGTGGTTTTTAGCGATGCTGATGTAAGTAATCTTAGAAATTATTTAAATGGCGGCGGTTTTCTTCATATTGATGATAATTACGGAATGGATCAATATATTCGAAAAGAAATCAAAAAAATATTCCCTAATAATAATTTAGTCGAAATTCCGGCGAATCATCCTATTTTTCAAAAACCTTTTCCTTTTCCAAACGGATTGCCTAAAATTCACGAACACGATGGTACTCGTGCTCAGGCTTTTGGAATATTCATAGAAAGTAAATTAGTTTTACTATATACTTATGAGTGCGATCTGGGCGATGGCTGGGAAGATCCGGAAGTACATAACGACACAGCGAATGCAAGGGATAAAGCCTTAAAAATGGGCGCTAATATTATCAATTACATTTTCACCAACTAAAATTTAAAAAGTGCAGCTTACTCACGAAGAAAATCAATTTGAGCGAAAAACATTTCCGATAACTTTGGTATGCGACCATATTTATTTTCAGCAAAATATAGGTTCTCTTTTTAGAATTGCCGAAGCTTTTGGCGTTGAAAATATTATTTTTTCAGGAAAAGATATTCCGCTAACGCCTAGAAAAATAAACAAAACTTCAAGAAGTACACATCTTCATGTACCGCACATTATTATTGAAGAAACAAAAGAACTTGTTGACTATTTAACTAAAGGTAATTTTGAAATTATTGCTCTCGAAATTGCAAACAACAGTAAACCTCTCAAAGAAGTCATCATTGCTGACAATCAAAAAATTGCACTTATTATTGGAAGTGAGATTGATGGAATATCAGATGAACTTCTTAAAATTTCAAGTCAAATTGTTCATATAAATATGTTTGGAAAGAACAGTAGCATGAATGTCGTACAAGCCACAAGTATAGCTTTGTACGAATTTACTTCGTAATAAATTTAGTCATTTTTTTGTAGGAGCCTTACATTATAAGGGATTGTAAAATTCTGACAAATATTTTTTTGTAAATATTTTGATACGTAAAGTTTTTGTTATAAAATTGCCGTATTGTTTAACTAATCAACAATAATATAACAAAAACCCCTATTATTATGAAAAAAGTTCTTTTATCCGCAGTTGCAGCATTATTGCTGTTCTCATGTCAAAATGACCAAGCAGAATCTACTCCAGATTCAAGTCTGAACGCAATTGCCCGCCGTGGATGTGCCTCACAAGAAGTTTTAGAAGCGCAATTAAAAGCTGATCCAACATTAGCGATCAGAATGAATCAAATTGAAGCTTTTACAAACAACCAACTCTTAACCAAGCGTTTAGTTAATGGTAAAATCGAAATTCCAGTTGTAGTAAATGTTCTTTACAGAACTACTGCAGAAAATATTTCGGCAACTCAAATTCAATCTCAGATTGATGTTTTAAACAAAGATTTTAACGCCCTGAACTCTGATTACAACAGTGTTCCTGCATTATTCGCTGGTGTAAAAGCCAATGTAGGAATTACGTTTGTATTAGATCAGGTTATTAGAAAATCGACTACAAAAACATCTTGGGGAACAAACGATGCTATGAAAAAAGTAGCTCAGGGCGGTTTAGCTCCAACTTCTCCAACAACAAAACTTAACTTATGGTCTTGCACAATTGGCAGCAACATATTAGGTTATGCACAATTTCCAGGAGGAGCTGCTGCTACTGATGGAGTTGTTATTGATCCGAGATATTTTGGATTATCTGGTACTGCAAATGCACCTTTCAATTTAGGACGTACTGGAACTCACGAAGTTGGTCACTGGTTGAATTTACGCCACATTTGGGGAGATGCAACTTGCGGAAGCGATTTAGTAGCTGATACTCCAACTCACAATGAAGAAAATTATGGTAACCCAGCTTACCCACATTACAGTACATGTTCTGGAACTCCTGTAGAAATGACAATGAACTACATGGATTATACGAATGATAATGCAATGTACATGTTTTCTAATGGGCAAAAAAGCAGAATTGCTGCAATTTTTGTTACCGGAGGACCAAGAGCTGCTTTTGGAATCTAAAAACATATAACAAGCATAAACTTACAAGCGAGATAGATTCTATCTCGCTTTTTTTTGGTTAAGCATGAGTTTCAAAAGGTTTTTTGCTATATTTATAACCTAAAATTAAATCATGATTACATCAAAAATTATATCTAACGGGATATTAAGGGCTTTAGCTACAATCTTAGTAATTGCTATCGTATTATACTTTTTATACGAAATACAAACCGTAATTGTATACTTATGTATCTCTCTGTTATTGTGTTTAATAGCGAATCCGTTGGTGCAATTTTTAAAAAATAAATTAAAATTCAGTAATTCATTAGCCGCAACGACTACCCTTCTGATTTTCATTTTAATGATGGTTGGTTTTATATTTCTGTTTGTGCCTTTAATTATTTCGCAAGCCAACAATTTGTCTTTATTAGATACAAATCAGCTTCAGCATCAGTTTATGGAGACAGAAAAAAGCATAGAAACCTATTTTAATGTTCAACATGTTGATTTAAACAAAATGCTGAAAGATTCAAAAGTAACCTCAATGCTTGATTTTACTTATTTTACAGGTTTTATAAACTCAATATTAGGTTTTATGGCCGATATGGGAATGGGAATAGTTTCTGTATTTTTCATTACTTTTTTCTTTGTTAAAGATCAGGATAACTTTAAAGCTACAGCCAGAAAAATTTTACCGGACAACAATGAAGATAAAATTATAAACTCAGTTACTAAAATAAATCATTTTTTAACCCGCTATTTTATTGGATTGTTACTTCAATTAACCGTTGTATTTATTTTATACCTAATTGTTTTAGTGATTTTCGGAAATAAAAATGCTTTTGTTATTGCCTTTTTATGTGCAATCCTAAATATCATTCCTTATATAGGACCAATTATCGGAACAATATTAGCCGGTATTTTAACGATGATCAGTATGATTGGAAGCGATTTTCAATCGGAAATTCTGCCAAGAACAATTTACGTAATCATAGGGTTTTTAATCGTTCAGGCGATTGATAATAATATCAGTCAGCCTATAATTTCATCAAAAAGTGTAAATTCGCATCCGTTAGAAATATTTCTGGTTACTTTAATTAGCGGAATTACCTTTGGAATTGTCGGAATGATTATCGCAATTCCGGTTTTTACGATGGTGAAAGTAATTTTAAAGGAATTTTTTCCTGACAACAAAATTGTCTCCGTATTAACCGAAAGAATTTAGCATTGAACACTTCTATTTTAAACAAAAGCATTCAGGATTTTATAACTAAAAATAGCGGTGTTTCCATTACAAAATTAGCACTTCAGAAAAACCCTTTTCCTGAAGTCGAATGGATTTCGATTTTAAATCAGATTGAAGCAAAATCAAAAGCAAAAGACAAATTACCAACTTGGTTTTCAACTGAAAATATAATTTATCCCAGCAAAATTTCTGTAGAACAAACCTCATCAGAAAAAACAGCTTCTTATAAAGCATCTTTAATTTCCGGGGAAAGTTTAATTGACTTAACGGGAGGTTTTGGTGTTGATGATTATTATTTTTCTAAAAAATTTAAAGTTGTTGCACATTGCGAAATAAACGAAGATTTATCGGCCATTGTAAAACATAATTTTGAGCAATTACAGGTAAAAAATTGCACTTTTTATGCCGATGATTCTGCTAATATTTTAAACGAATCAACTCAAAAGTGGGATTGGATTTATATTGATCCTTCCCGCAGGAATGATGCCAAAGGCAAAGTTTTTATGCTAAAAGACTGTTTGCCAAATGTTCCTGAATCATTAGAATTTTACTTTGAAAAAAGTGATTCTGTTCTGATAAAAACGGCGCCTTTATTAGATATTTCAGCTGGTTTATCTGAATTAAAATTCGTTAAAAACATTCATATCATTGGCTTAGAAAATGAAGTAAAAGAATTACTTTTTGAAATTCACAATCAATATTCAGGCGAAATAACGATTAAAACAGCGAATATCTTAAAAGACAAAATTGAAACGTTTGAGTTTATTTTAGGCGAATCAGAATATCCGTTTTATCATTTACCGCAAAAATATTTGTACGAACCCAATTCGGCCATTATGAAATCGGGCGGTTTTGATGAAGTTAGTAATACATTCAACATCAATAAACTCCACAAACACTCTCATTTATATACTTCAGACGAATTAATTGATTTTCCGGGAAGAACTTTTGAAATAGAAAAACTGCTTTCATACGGCAAAAACGACATGAAAACAGCACTTTTAAATCAGCAGGCAAACATCACTACAAGAAATTTTCCGGACACGGTAGAAAACATTCGAAAAAAGTGGAAAATAAAAAATGGAGGAAATGTTTATTGTTTTTTTACAACAGATAAAAATGATAACAAAATAGTTTTAATTTGCAGAAAAATTACTTAAAAATGAAACAACTAATTACTTTAACTTTTTTCTTATTAACTTTTACAGCTTTTGCCCAAAAACCATGCGAATATAGCGCTAATGTAACAGATTCTATTGGTACTTATAAAGTAACAAACGAATACCTTATTAGCGAGAAAAACTTTGGAGCAACGTTTAGTTATGTGTTCTTTTCATTGGCACAAACAGATGGTTTGCCAACATTAAACCTGCAATTGATTCAAAAAAGCAACTCTTTTATAAAAGCAAATTGTTTTGACAAAAACTCAAAGGTATTTTTACAATTAGAAAACGGAAAAATTGTAACCCTAATACACATTGATCAGGAAAGCTGCGGGTCACTTATTCGTGAAAAAGGCTTTGACAATAGAGTAAATACAGGGATTTTTATGTTTATGAAAGAAAATTTTGAAGAATTAAAAAAATCTCCGGTTTCGATTATGAGAATTAAATACTTAACCGATACTGAAGATTATATTGTAAGAGGTGAATTGACATCTGAAATGAACAAGAAAGTGTATCACCCGAACACTTATTTTATGGAAAACATAAGATGTGTTGAATAATTATTCGCAATTCCATTTTTGATTGGCAACTTTATCTTTTAAGCCTGTTTTTAAATTATAATGCCACCATTCTGAATCGAATGAATTGAAGCCATTTTCAATCATTACTTTTTTAAGAAACTTTCTGTTTGATAGTATTTTATTTGAAAGTTTCGTGTAATTATGACCGGCCTGAATTCCGAAGAAATCAAAAGGAGTTCCCATATCGACTTCTTTTCCACTGGCATCAACTATAGAAATATCAACGGCTCCACCTCTATTATGAATGGAGCCTTTTTTTGGATCTGCCACGTATACCGGATTCGGCACAATCTCAAACATTTTTTTCTGAATAGATAAAGGTCTGTAGCAATCGTATAACTTTATTTTATACCCTTTTTTTATAAAATCTTTATTTGCAGCCACTAAAGCCTGAACTGTTTTTAAGCGCAAAAAACATTCTGCACAATCATACACTTTTGCCTTCAAAAAATTATCTTCTGTGGCATATTTCATGTCATAAATAAAATCCTGGCTGTAGTCTTTTAAATTAACAAAAGTCGTATCGGCAATTTCTTGTTTTACAGGATCTGAATATGCTTCATTTTGTGCATTTGCAGCCCATATCGAAAAAAGAAATACCAAGGAAAATAATGATTTTTTAAGATGTAACATAAAGTTATAATTGAAGTCTATTATATAAGTAAATATAGACATAATATTAAACTACCTCAAATTAAAAATTCACTAAATTATGAATAAGAAACTATTGTTATTATTTCTAAGTTTATTTTTAACTACAACTTCGATTGTTGCACAACAAACAAAAGCCGCAAAACTAGCAAGTAATGAAAGTGCCTATAATATTCAGGATAGTGTGCTTATTAAAACACACGATGGTGCACAATTATCTGCAATAGTTGTTCGTAAAAAAGGAGTTGAAAATCCTGAACCTGTAATTCTTCAATTTACAATTTATGTACGCGATAAAGGCCGGGATCTTAAAAGTCTGAAAGAAGCTGCAGATCATGGTTATGTTGGCGTAATTGTATATTCGAGAGGAAAGCGTTTTAGTCCCGATGAAATAAATCCGTACGAAAATGACAGCAATGATGTTTATGACGCCATCGACTGGATTAGTAAACAAAAATTTTGTAACGGAAGTATTGGTATGTTTGGTGGAAGCTATAACGGATTTACGCAATGGGCGGCTCTAAAAACACCACATCCGGCTCTGAAAACAATTGTTCCGTATGTGGCGAACAGGCCCGGAATGGGTTTGCCTATGGAGAATAATATTTTTGTTAACCCAAATTATGAATGGGCTTTTTATGTTGGAAATAACAAATATCTTGACACTGTTGCCGGAAATGACAGAAAGCGTTTTCGAGACATGCAGTTTAAATGGTGGGAAACAGGAGTTGCTTACAAAAAATTAGACAGTATTGATGGCGCGCCAAACAGATGGTTTCAGAAATGGATTAGTCATCCTGCATTTGATACTTACTGGCAAAAAATGGCGCCTTATAAAACTGATTTTTCTAAGATAAAAATTCCCGTTTTGGCTTTTGATGGTTATTATAACGATTCGCAAAACTCCAGTTTATACTATTTAAGGGAACTTCAAAAATACACCCCAAAAACAAACGCTTATTTAATTATTGGTCCGTACAGCCATTTTGGGACTCAGATTGGCGGTGAAGCTATTGTAAATGATTATAAAGTTGATCGTAATGCTTTAATTGATATCAAAAAAATTACCTATCAATGGTTTGATTATATTTTGAAAAACGGAACTAAACCTGAAATTTTAAAAGACAAAATTAACTATCAGGTTATGGGCGCGAACGAATGGAAAAGTGCGCCGTCGATTGATAAAATGAGTGATGATTTTCTAACTTTCTATTTGACAAACAACAAATCAGGAAAGTTCTATGCGGCAAGTTCTAAGAAGCCCAATAAAACAGAATTCCTCTTGCAAAAAATCGATTTTGCCGACAGGGAAATTAGTACCAACGATTATTATCCGAATCCGATAATTCGTAAAGAAATTGACACTACAAGTGGCTATACTTTTATTAGCGAACCATTAAAACAACCAATAATCGTAAATGGCTCTTTTTTGGGAGAATTAAAAATAAGCATCAATAAAAAAGATGTCGATTTAGGCGTAACTGTTTATGAAGTAATGCCGAATGGCGAATATTTTCATTTGTCTTATTTTCTGGGCCGCGCGAGTTTTGTAAAAGACATTGAAAAGAGAAATTTATTAGAACCGAATGCTATTGAAACTATTTCTTTTTCGAATACGCATTTAGTAAGCAAACAATTGAGTAAAGGAAGCCGAATTCTGATTGTTATTAATGTTAATAAAAATGCATTTTCTCAATTAAATTATGGAACAGGTAAAGATGTCAGCGAAGAAACAATTAAAGACTCAAAAGAACCTTTACAAATAAAATGGTATACAGACAGTTTTGTAAAAATTCCGGTTTTGAAATGATATAAAAGTATTTTAAAAAACAAAACCCTGCCGAATCTAAATGACTGACAGGGTTGAAAGTAAAAAAAACAAAAAAAATAAACTTCTGTTATTGTTTGATGAATGATTTGTTTACAACAGTTTTTCCTGTTTGTATGCGCAACAAATAAACACCTTTAATTAATTTACTGGAGTTGTACGGAATTTCAATTCTGCCTGCATCATAACTTTGATTTGTAATTACGTCAATTTTACGTCCGTTAATATCAAACAATGTAATATTTACTTTTTCCTGTTCAACTTGTAAAAATGATATTGTTAGGTTTCCTGCTGTTGGATTTGGAAAGATGCTCAAGCCAACCTCAGCTTCAGATTCTAAAATTGATTTGTTAGTACTTAAAGTTGCTACAGTACAAGTTGGGGTAACACTAAAAGCCATACTAGCTGCAGAGAAATTAGTAAAAGCAGGATTTATATCAATGTTAGAAACATCGGTTGCGCCTTTACCATCGCATTCTGCTCTGCCATTTCTCCAATACGGAAATTGTAAATAAACACCTGCTGTAGAACAGCTTCCAATTTCGGCATCACCGCCAACAACAACAGCACCGCCAAAGTTTCCGGCAAACAACATCGCATTTCCTTTAATATTGGCTGTATTGGCAACAGAACCACCTTCCATCCAGGCATTTCCTTCTACTATTGCATTGCTTGTTAATGTTGCATTATACACACAGGCATTGTCTCTTACAATTGCATTTCCGCTAATGTTTCCGCCTTCAACCATTGCGTATCCATCGATACGTGCATTTCCTGAAATGGTTCCGCTTCTTACAATCGCATAAGGCCCAACATAAACTGATGCCGCAACGCTCGCGCTATTCGAAATCCATCCGCCACCGTTTGTGTGTATACGCCCGTTAGTTTTAAGAAATTTTCTAAAATCAGCTGCCGGCTGAAATCCCTCAGGATTAGCATTGGCAATTTTTAATTCATAAGGATATCTTCTTTGTTTTGGATAACCTTCATCCATATTGTAGTTTACGTGAACTTTTGGAGCTGAAAATACTACCAGAAAAATATTAGCTTCTGTAGCCGTGTCTAATGTAAATGATGCTTCACCATCTGTTTTATACATTGGGCTGTAGCGGGAAATAGTTCCATCTGTTTTTGTAGTCACAAAACCATATCGCCATCCGGCCTGCGTTGGATTGACTTCTGTATGACCTTTAAATTTAATAGAAACCTGTTTTTGAGTTCCTGTACAAGTTGGATATAAAGGAATTATGTTCATTCCGTAATCTTGTGGCGCCCAGTCATTATTTGTATAATATTGATCTGTTGTTCCTGCAACTTTCGTTAAAAGCGTGTATTGTCTGCTTGTGTAACGAGGCATTCTGCTTTTGATAAGTGCATAAGTTTCTCTTATTTTTTTACCAAAATTACTGGTATTGTTGATTTGAGAAGTCCATTGAATTGGGTAATCAAATGCCGGTTGTCTCTGCGCGTAACCCCAAAGATAATCGTCGAGTTGGTCTTGGGTAAAACCTTTCAGCCTTTTTATGGTTTCAAGCGGATGTTCCTGGTTTTTCGATTCGGCCCACATTCTTCTCGTAAAATCAAAACCTTCTTTTTCCTGAACATAATACATCAAATGGAAATTGGTATAATGATGACGATTAGACGACCACATAAAGTTTCTCGTTTGTATCCATCTTGTTAAAGTGCCGTCGATTTCTGCCCACTGCGAATAAGCCTGAGCTCGCATAAAATTGGCATGTCCTTCAAAAAACGGACCTGCCCAATCGTATCCTGAAAAAGCAGTTCCGTTGCCCGGATTTTCCTGAATGTGCATCATCATTTGCAGTGTGTGTGCAAATTCATGAGATAATGCACCTCCATCTTTGGTTGCTTCAGGATGCACAAACATGGCCCCAATTGTATTACTAAAAGAGCTCGCCTGCGCAAACGCCTGTAAACGGCCGTCTGTAGAGTTCCAGGTATTCATCATCATGATAATGATTTTGTACTTGCCCATATTTGTTGTGGGAGCATTACTAACAAATTTTAAATCGGTTACGTAACGTTTAAAGCTTGTCTCTAATGTATCTGCAACAGATCTTGGAATAAATCGCAATGAAGCATCTGAATACGTTGACGGATCTGTACCAACTTTATCGCCCCAATAAAGCACAAAGTTGGTAGACTCGTACTTTCTTGAGTTCGAGACATTGTTATAAAACTCATTGCTAGGGTTGCTCCATTCTGTAGGTGTAAAGAGCGTTTTTTGGCCCATTGCAAAATAACTGCAAAGAAAAAGGGCGGCTTGTAATAAAAGTGTTTTCATATGTATGTAAGTGATTTGGGGGTTTCATTATAATTTTTAATCATAATCTAAATGCTAACTTCAATTAACTAAGCCCTTACAACTTCACTTTCATTTATAGCTTTTTCAACTTTATGCTATCAATTCAAATATCCCTGCCTCATTTACTTCTTGCCCATTTGATGATCTTATTGATAAGTGTGCAAATTACTTTTATCAATATTTTCTGCGAATATATGTATTAATATTTTAAATACACAAACAAAAAATCGATTAAACGTTTAATTTATCCGATGAAATGCATTTTTAAAGAAATAAAATTAGATGTAAACCTACTTAAATCATCGTTTGATGCTCCCAAATACAATTTATTCAAGCTATAAAATCACTTCAAAACGGTCCGACCGTTTCCCCTCGAATTTTGTCCGTTTGAGCCAAATTTTTAAGAGATCTGTTCCTAATGACTTTTATGTTTGTACCATCAAATTAAAAAGGCATGTTGCCTGATAACATTAAAATATAGTAAATCATGAAAAATTTATTTTTGCTCTGCATTGTTCTGGTATCTTCAAGCGCTTTTAGCCAAAGTCTTTTTGACAGACTTCATTTTGGTCTGAAAGCCGGTGCTAATTACAGTGATTTTTACAATGCCAATTTTGACACCGAAGGTTTGCCCGGATTTCATGCCGGAGCCATTGTAGCTTTTGATATCAATAAAAACTGGTCTATACAAGAAGACTTTTTATATTCTACACAAGGCGCTAAACTAAAAGGAGGATTCTCTGACGGAGAAGATATCAAACTTTCGTACATCTCTGTGCCAATTGTAGTAAAATACAAAACCAACTTCGGATTGTATTTTGAAGCGGGGCCACAATTTGGGATTTTAGCTTCTCAGGATTTTAAAGAAATAACAAATAGTGATGCAGATTTTGCAGAAAAAATTGATGCCGGTATGATTGGGGGTATCGGTTATCAATTTTCAAACGGACTTGGTATTGGAGCACGCTATTATATGGGACTGACTGATGTTAGTAAAACAAAATCAACGACCATAAATACTGATTTTCAAAATCATATGTCGCAAGTCAGTCTTTTTTACATTTTTTAAAATCAGCTAAATTTCATTTTACAACTAAGAGTCAGATAATACCTCCTGCTTTTTCAGGCGGTATTATTTGTTCCTCAAAATTACAAGAGCAGTATTACTATTTTTTGTACTTTACCTAAATTTTAAACACATGAAATTAAAACGAATTGAGGCTTGTAACCAAAAAATGTAAAACAATAATCATGAACAATATTGCCAAATCTTTCTCTCCTTTAATTTTGAGGGAGATTTATAAAATGAACATTTTTTTGACGTTGTTAATCTCGTTGATTGCTTTATTTTTTCTTGTTATTTTTAAAAACTCAGCCGCTCTCATCCTTTTCATGACCTTAAAAAGTCTGGTTTATATTTTTACCGTAACTTTTTCGCTTTCAGCAATATTAGAATTTTGTGCGGTAAAATTTCCAAATGATATTGCGCAGTTCAGGATTTGGCGTTACGGCTCAAGTTTTTGTACATCTATATTGCTTCAAATGATCTTGTGGCCTTTTTTTGCTTATATGGCGCATGTAGAATGGAGCGTTTACAATATAGAGCTTATTATGACTTTTTTAATGGAAGCTATTTTCATCTCTATTTTAGTATTGTTGTTACAGGATTTTGCGATTTTAAGATTGGCTAAAACACAAGCCGAAATTGAAAATTCGAGATTGCAGCTTCGTACGGCACAAGCTGAAAATTTGCTTTTGAAACAACAGATACATCCTCATTTTTTATTTAACTCTCTCAATACCTTAAAAGCGCTTTACAAAAAAGATCTTGCTCTGGGTGAACATTATCTTATACAGCTCGCCGGGTTTTTAAGAGCTGCGGTAACACTTAACGACAGCATGGTTACAACGCTTGAGGAAGAACTGGATTTTTGCCAAAATTATCTTGAAATGCAAAAAATGCGTTTTGCAGAAGCTTTAGAGTGGGATATTAAAATAAATAATCCGGAAATACTCAAATTCAGTATACCTACATTTTCTCTTCAGCCTTTAGCCGAAAATGCCATCAAGCACAATAGGTTTACCAAACAACATCCGTTACGGATTACAATAGAGCAAAAAGGATCCTATATATCTGTATCTAATACAATGAATCTTAAAGAACCAAATGAAACATCTCTAAAAAGCGGTTTGGCAAACTTAGCCGAACGTTGTTTAATCTGGTCCGGAAATGAAATTATAATCAACAACGATGGCACAACTTTTTCTGTAAGCTTTAAAATAAATACCGATGAAAATCATAATTATTGAAGATGAATCGCTCGTAGCAGAAGATCTTGCTTCCAGCCTGAAAAACTGCAATGCCGAAATCGAAATCATCGCTCTTTTAGGATCTGTTAAAGAAGCAATTACATATTTTAAAAATAATCCCCAGCCGGATCTTATCTTTAGCGATATCCAGTTGGGAGATGGTTTGAGTTTTGAAATTATTCAAACGGTGCCTTTAAATGTTCCGGTCATTTTTTGCACCGCTTTTAATGAATATGCTCTTGATGCTTTCAAGGCCAATGGAATTGAATATATTCTAAAACCCTTTAGTGCAGCCGAATTAAAAATTGCATTAGGCAAATTTCATAAGATGCAGCAAATAATGATCGGCCAGATTGCTGCACAATACCAAAAGGCAATGGAAACCATCTCTAATCTTCAGCAGCCTGTTAGTGGTACTATCATGGTAAAATACAGAGATCGCCTTCTTCCTTTTACATTAGATAAAATTGCTTTATTTTATGTTGAAGCCGAAACTACGGTTATGCTGGCACACAACGGTAAAAGTTATATCCTTACCGAAAGTCTTGAAGATCTGGAAAAAAGAACCAACAGATGTTTCTTTAGGATGAACAGACAGCTTCTGGTTAACCGAAATGCAATTGCTGATGTTACCGATTATTTTCCGCGAAAGCTAAAAATAAACCTTTCGTTTCCTTTTCATAAAGATATTTTTGTCAGCAGGGAAAAAAGGTCTAAAGTATTGGCGTGGTTAGAAAATTGATTTTTCTTAAAAACCAAGCGCTAAAAAACGCTTATAAAACGAAATTCATATTATAGCTTAAAACGTTCTACACTAATTCTTTTGTGTAGAAAATAATTCTTTTTTTTTCTTCCCATCTTATTACAATTCTCGATTATAGACCCGAAACGGTTCACCTGTAAGATTGTCCGTTTGACTTTATTTTTTATGCTTTTTAAGAAATTGCTCTCCTACTTTCGCAGAACAAATATCTTAAAATTCAACTATAATGATTCAAATGAAAAATACCAAAAAAGGCTGGGGCATAGTATTGATAATCCTTTTATGCCTTAGCAATTCTTACGGACAAAATACGGCTATTAAGGTTTCGGGCATTCGCTCAGAAAAAGGGCAAATTATACTCAATGTTTTTAAAAACAGTCAAGATTACGAACAGGAAAAAGTTTCGAAAAAATTAATCTTTGATAAAAAAGCAATTAGTAATGATCTTATGATTATTAATTGTGATCTCGAACCCGGAACATACGGCATCACGCTTATTGATGATGAAAATAAAAACGGAGAACTAAACAAAAACCTTATCGGTATACCAAAAGAAGGTTTTGGTTTTTCTAATTTCTTCATGGAAAAAATGAAAAAGCCCGCTTTTGATGATTTTAAAGTTCCTGTAAAAAACACGGGCAATAAAATTACCATTAAGGTAAAATATATGTAAAACGATTAAAAACGAAGTAAAACCCAAAATTAAAATTATGAAAACTAAAATCTTTATTCAATTAATGCCTGTAAAGGCAATGGCTATTTTAGCCCTGCTATTTTTATCCTCTTGTGATAATAACGAAGTTGATCCGTTTGGATCTGCCCGCCTAAAAGTAGTAAACGCTGCTCCCAACTCAGGTTCTCAAAAATTTGTTATGGCAAACATTCCATACATTGGTGATCTTGATTATTTAGAGCATTCCGTATCCTATCATGACGTAGCTGTGGGAAACAATTTGGTAAGCCAATTTAGAGATGAAAACGATAATGATTTGTATGCCACTGAAGAACTTGATCTTGACGATGATAGAAGATATACTGTATACCTTACGGGAGAATCGAGAAGCGATGCCGAAGTTAGACTTTATGAAGACAATATAACTGCACCGGCCAGTGGAAAAGCCAAAGTAAAATTTATTCATTTAAGTAGCGGAGCTCCAACCAATATTGATTTTCTTGATGCTCAAGGAAATAGTTTGGCCTTAAATGTTGCACGCTATAACCAAAGCAATTATTCTGAAATTAATGCGGGTTCATTAGGCATTCAGGTACGTGGAAACGGAGGATCTGATAATCTGGCAACGTTGCCGGCTACAGATTTTGCTTCCGGAAAAGTTTATACTGTTTTTATTGCAGGATCGTCTGCATCAGGATACAGAATCGAACAAATTTCGCATAATTAAATTTATTGCTTTATTTTATATGACAAACCTCTAAAGCTGAATAGTTTTAGAGGTTTGTTATTTTTGCTGAATATAATAAAATCTAAAAAATTCCCATATTTTCGGGTTTAATTGTAAATCCTAAACGTACCATACTTTTGTGTTCCTGATAATCTATCAAACTTTCAGTATAGCCCACAAACCATTGAAGGGTAAGATAATAATTCTCGGTTTTGTATGGCCTCCAGTTTACTTGTGTCTGCAAAGACCCATACCTGATAAGGCCGCTTCCTTTTCTAAAAAGAATATCAGCGCTCCATCTTCCGGGTTGTATCTGGTAAGTTGCGCTTGCTTCTCCATAGCCAACATATTTTGTAAGTTCAGGATTATCTTCCTTATCAACAAGCGGAATCCAACCTCTTAGCCCGACAATCCATCGGGGAGAAATTTGTGATTTTAGCGAGAAAGCAAGCATGTTCCATGTTCTTGAATAAATAGAATCCCTGCCGTTTGATTCGTGTTCTAAGGAGATTGTTCCATACGTTAGCCTTCCTCCTTTTAAGTAAAACGGACGGACAACTGCTACGCCAGGATTAAAATTAATCTCTGCAAATGGTTTTGAGTTTGCATAAATATCCCAAAATGATTTTTGAGTGTACATTAAATACGGAAAAAAACCACCCCATAAAGGTTTAGACTTCAGCCTTAGCTTAAAACTGACCTGATATTTTACGTCAGCAGTGTTGCGGGTGATGTCGGTATTTATTGGTACGCCTGTTAAAAAATAATTGTCTTTGTGCACAGAAAAACTAGGTTCCTTCAACAATGAATCTGCTGCACGGAAATTTTTTTTAGGTTCTAAAATTTGTGAATTTGCATTGATTGAAAATAAAATCAAACAAATTAATAGGTATTTAAAATGCATTTTTATCGTTTAAATTGGGAATTATTTTTCAGCATTAAGCTTTTATAATAAATGTACATCATTGTAACGAATCCTATTAACTCAATAAAACAAGATTTAACTCAATAAATACAAGTTCTTAAAGCACTGTTTTTTTGAATTAAAAAACATTCAAATTCAATGCTTATGAAATCTTTTATTTTAATTGTATATATGACAGACTTTTATAAATTACTCATAATAAAGTTTTTAATATATTAGCTAAAGAATATTAACAAACTAACATCATAAAAAACAATAAAAATGGAAGAAAAAAAACTATCCGAATTAACAGATCAGGAATTATTAGAAGAAGCAAAAAAATGAAATCAACTTCGATGATTAATGCTGCTTTAATTGGATTTCTGATAGGAATTGTATTTTATAGTATTATCAAAAACAGTTTAGGTTTTTTAACCATAATCCCTTTATTTCTTGCCTATAAATTGATCAACAACCCAAAATATAATACTAAAGAATTAGAGAGTCTTTTGAAAGAGCGAAACTTAAAATAAACAATGGTTTGAAATTTTTAAATCAATATGCTTTAATTAATTGGCCCATAATTAGTTTCGGGAATCATAAGGAAAATAGATTGTAATTTCAGTTCCTTTATTCAATTCACCAACCGCGCGAATATGGCCTTTGCATGTCTGCATTATTTTTTTGCACAATGCCAGTCCAACACCTGAACCATCATATTTTTCAAGAGTATGAAGCCTTGAAAATATTTTAAAAATCGATTGTGCATATTCTTGTTCAAAACCTATCCCATTATCTTTAATTGTAACCCAATGGTAATATTCATTATTAAAATATTCGTTAAACTCCGGTTTTTTTGAAGCCGTAATCTCAATGACAGGCTCTCTTTCTAACGATGCATATTTTAAGGAATTATGCAGAATATTTGAAAACAATTGTTTCATTAAAAAAGGAATAGCGTGTACATCTGGCAACTTTTCGCATTTAAAAATGACTTTACTCTCATTAATAGTTTCTTTCATTTCCAGCATTGTTTCTTCTAAAATGTAGTTAAGATCTACTTTTTGAAAGGACTCTTTGGTATGTTTTATCTTTGTATACTTGAGAATATCAATTAATAAATTTTGCATTCTATTGGCCGACTTTGTGACTCGATGCAAGGAATCGATTATAGACACAGATGGCACTTTATCAATATCTAAAACTACTTTTGAAGTTATCAACTGAATCATGGGTACTAATCCAATTTATGTTTTCAAGTTCAGAATTGGTCTCTCGGAGCACTTCACTTAAATTACGGTATTTTTCTTCCTCTTCGCTCAGCAGCAGCATTGTAATTTGGTTATGAAGTGAGTGCGCATAGTTGGTCGCAGCATTCAGTTCCGGCTGCAGCCAAACACTACTTTGGTGCTGGATTATTTGTTTCCACAAATTGAAAGAATTTCTGGGATGAAGTCCTTTACTGTCTAATATAATGGCCTTATCCGGATCTCCGGCCCAATTAATTTCGGCGACAGTTTCAGGTTTGTACCAAATAATACTGTTGCCACTGCCAAGAGAGTGATATATAATACCTGAAACTTCTTCGTATCCGTCTAAATCCGGCATATAATTGCTGAGTTTATTGGTACTTAAAATTTGTCCGTACTTATAAAAATGCATATTGTATATAATTTGACTGATTTTTTTATCGTCAGGTGTAAGACCGTTTTTATAAATTTTATCTCCCATGCAAATCGAAACTCCTTTTGCATTACACAACTTTAATAACTCAGGATCAGCGCATATAATTTCAAAAGATTTATGCTCTAAAGGAAGGTGCACAGCGATCATGCAAGCCAGTGCTTTATTTGTTTTACGGGTAATTTCATATTCATCATTAGACTGTCTCAAATCAATTTGAGAAGTAATAAATTGCCCTTGTAGCTTGGCTGCAAGCCGAATTTCGGGTGAAATATTTTTGGGCGAATAATGATGGCAGGCAATAAGTCCCCATAATCTGCCATGATGAATCAGCGAAATAGTAAGCGTTGCCCCCACTCCCATATTCTGAAGATATTCTATGTGAATTGGCGAGGTACTTCTAAGAATCGACAAACTCAAATCAAGATTCTTATTTTCTTTATCATCTATTGTAAAAATTGCAGAAGGCTCATATCCAATATCAACGATAAGCCTCATCTGATTTTTCATATATAATTCTCTGGCCTGAACAGGAATATCGGTATGGGGATAATGAAGTCCAAGGAATGGCTCTAAATCTTCCCTGCAGTTTTCGGCATAAATTTCTCCATTATAATTTTCATCAAAACGATAAATCATTACACGATCGTAACCTGTTATTTCTCTGGTTCCTTCTGCCACTAATGCGCACAACTCTTTTAAACTTTGCGTGTTATTCATATTCGAAACAAACTGAATAGTCTGTGCATAAACATCAGCAAGTTGTTCTTTGCCTTTAGTTTGTGGCTCCGCTTCAAGAATATATAGCAAACCGCTGGTATGAATCGTGATTTGAAAAGGTTTACCTAAAAGTTGAATTTCGAGCGGAAAAACAAGTTTTACTTTGGTATTATGCAAATAATCGTATAAATCTCTCTGAGGCTGCATTCCAAAAATTTCATAGAATTTTCGGCCCAATACCTGATCATGGATCAAATCGAGAAATAACGGAATATTAGCCGTGCAAAAATCAATTTTCCAATCTAAAGTAATTCCAAGCAAAAAACCATGCGGCTGTATACTTCCCGGAATATGTATTGGTTCATGTTCACAATTTGTAAGTGTAACAAGACTGCGGTTAACAATGTCTTTAATTTTCATTTTGAACTTTGCTCTGAAAATGGTTGTAAACGCAATCAAAAGCATAAACTGCCTCTTCTATGATTTCATCTGCACAATTGTTTTGCTGCTCATATTCCTGAAACGGGTTTATGAATGTCTTACAGTAATTGCCCGTTTGATTTCCACATTCTGTTAAATAGGAAACTCCTTTTTGCTTATTTAGTCCTGCTGTTTTCTCTACATTTTTTGCTCTTTTTCCAAGTGAAGATGCTTCGATAACATACCGTATTCCTAAAGAAAAAGGAATACTTAAAAGTTTGTTTGTAAAAATTAAAGCGGGTTCGTGTTTTTTATAAATGAGATATAAAAGATCATTTTCTATTAAATGCGTTTTTTTTCTTTCTTCCAAATCAGTAAAAACAGCGCTTACTATTGGGAAAATAATTTCTTCTGTGTTTTTATGTACATCATACACAAGCGAAAGATAATAGCAGTAATCTTCTATTTTCATATCAGGCAAAAAGATGGAAGTTGAAACTGATAAATTCTCCAGTTTTTTATGCGCAGCCGTACTCTGACTTTTTAGTTTTTCTAAAAAATCAATTTCTATGGGAAAACCCAAATTTGCATTCATGAGCAGTAAATCGTAAGCAATCATTTGTATGTTTGGGCAATATGCCACTTAGCTGCCGGATTGCAGAAAAAACAGAAAATATAACTTTATTTAAGTTACATAGGTTTTGAGGATCTCAAAAGCAGTTTTATTTCAAATATTAATATAATGAAACTGATGTTCTATATTAATTTCGCAGAAAATATTGCTATTAACTTTTGATTTTAAATTGAGTGTCTCTGTAAATGTAATCTATTTAATTGGTTAAAAATCTTATTAAATATTTTATGATTATATAATGATCATCATAACATCCAGAAGTAAATTTATTAAGAATAATCAGCTTTTCCAGGTTACTAATTATTACAATATAATATATCTAATACTAATTATTTATTAGAGCAAAATGACATTATAGTGATGCAGCACTGCAATTATTTCAAACATTTATTTTTAAAAAACTGATAATTAAAGAGATGTAACGATATATATTTTAACATTATATAATATCTTGTCTAATAATTACGAAAATACTTAAAAAAAGATTATACATTTAGACAACTTAAAAATTAATAAAAATGGCAAAGAATGGTAATATCCTAATAGTAGAAGATGATGAAGATGACAAAGAGATTTTGGAAGATGTAATTACTTCTCTTGGCAATACAAATAAAATTGTATGGAAAATTAATGGAGCTGATGCACTCTCCTACTTATGTGAAAGTGAAGAAAAAATGTTGATTATTTTTTGTGATATTAATATGCCAATCATGAACGGACTGGAGTTAAAACGCCTTATAGATGCCGATCCAGTTTTGAGAAAAAAGAGTATTCCTTTCATTTTTTATACTACATCAGCATCACAACATGCTATTGAAGAAGCTTATACAACGCTTAGTATACAAGGTTTTTTTACAAAAGAAAATGATTATCATAAAACAAAATCAATGATCAATACAGTAATTGAATATTGGAAAAACTGTGTTCATCCAAATACATAAAATTACGCCTTTTGCTAACTTGACTACAATATTTCCCAACCTGACTACATTCAACGAAAAACAACGTGCGACTTTTGTACTTCATTATAAAACAATAAAAATGAATACAATTGAAAAAAAACTAAACGGAAAAGTCGTTGTAATTACCGGGGCAAGCAGCGGAATTGGAAAAGCAATTGCATTAAAACTTGCTGAACATGGTGCCAAAGTTGTATTAGGAGCCCGCACAAAGGAGAAACTTGCAGCATTAGCTGACCAAATAAAAAAAACAGCCGGAGAGGTTGAATATATTGCAACAGATGTTAAGAAAAAAGAAGATCTGCATATTCTCATTCAGAAAGCAATTAGTGTTTATGGCAGATTGGATGTGCTTATAAACAATGCCGGCATTAGTGAACTTAGCAGAATTGACGATTTGGATGTTGACGGTTGGGACGAAATGATCGATGTAAATCTAAAAGGCGTTTTGTACGGAATAGCTGCCGCAATTCCTGTTTTTAAACAACAGAAATCGGGACATATTATCAATATAATCTCTACTTCAGGAATAAAAATTGTACCAATGCAAGGTGTTTATGCAGCAACTAAAAATGCAGTACGAACTATTACAGAAGCATTTAGACAAGAGTCGAATGGGGAAATACGTATTACAGGAATTTCTCCAGGATTTGTTAAAACAGATTTTGTAGATAATATTAAAAATAGCGCAATGAAATCTGTAATTAAAGACAATATGGAAAAAATGGCCCTCTCCCCAAATGCCATTGCAAATGCAGTATTATATTCAATTGAGCAGCCTTTGGATGTTGAAATAGGCGATATTGTTATTCGTCCGGCAGTACAGAATTAACTTTGCGTATGCACATAAAATTTATTTGTTGATATTATTAAGATGAAAAACGATAACTCAGGTATACAAACCTTTACAAGTATTTCGCAATTGATGCATTATCTTCAACAACCACCAGCATTGCATCCGCTTATTGCTTTAGTAAACTATGATAATATCGCATTGGATGCATTTGAAAAAAACCAAAAGATTTGTATCGATTTTTATAAAATTTCATTTAAAACCAATTTTAAAGGGCGTGTAAAATACGGACAAGGATATTATGATTTTGAAGAAGGTGGTTTAGCTTTTCTCAAACCAAACCAAATCGTAATTTCTTCAGAAAATGCAGAAAGTTATGAAGGATATGCTTTATACTTCCATCCTGACTTTATAAGAAATTATGCTTTAGGCAATTCTATAATACAATATGGTTTTTTCTCTTACGCTGTTTCCGAAAGCTTATTTTTATCTGCAAAAGAAAAGGAAATTATCCGAAATTTATTCGATACAATAGCCAACGAATTAGAAAACAATATTGATCATTTCAGTCAGGATGTTCTGGTTTCTCAAATAGAATTGTTACTGAATTATAGTAACCGATTTTACAATCGTCAATTCATTACCCGAAAAACATTAAATCATGACATTATAACTGCATTAGACCATTTATTAGATGAATACTTTATAAAGAATATCAGTTTAGAAAATGGTTTGCCATCTGTAGAATATATCAGTACCCAACTTAATTTATCTCCACGTTATTTGAGCGATTTGTTAGGTTCACTTGCAGGACAAAATACACAACAATACATTCAGAACAAGCTTATTGAGCAATCTAAAAACTTACTTAGTTCCACTTCACTTTCGGTTTCAGAGATTGCTTATAAACTAGGCTTTGAGCATCCGCAATCATTCAGTAAACTTTTCAAAACAAAAACAAATCTATCTCCTTTGAAATTTAGAGCTTCATTTAACTAAAGCAGCAATATGGCTGGATGCTGATGATACTATTATCTGATAAGCTACAAGAACATTAAAAATTGCTTTTTTTATTAATAAATTTGATTCATCTATTGATAAATCTTTCATTAAAAGATTAATTTAGAACGATAGAAAACTGAAATATGAAAGAAGATTACATAAAACGAATTAACAACATATTATCATTTATCGATGAAAATTTAGATCAGGACCTCACTTTGGAAACCATCGCAAAAATTGGAAATTATTCACCATTCCATTTGCACAGAATTTTTAAAGCAATTACAAACGAGACTATAAATGAATATATTACTCGTAAAAGAATTGAAAAATCTGCCTTAATACTTTTACATAAAAGAGAGATCACTATTTCTGAACTTTCTTTACAATATGGATTTAACAGCAACTCCTCTTTTACCAGAACTTTTAAGAAATTTTACGGAATTAGCCCTAAAGAATTTAGAAAAACCTATCCAAATAAATTTAGCAAGATTGGTAAAGTGGATAGCAAGAACGGACAAGTGAGTGGATTATTTGACGAATATATTTGCAACATTAATAATCTTAAAAATTGGATTAAAATGAAAGCAAAAATTGAAATTAAAGAAATGCCAAAATTAGATCTTGCGTATATTACACAAATTGGGCTTAACGGAATGCAAAATGCATATTCAAAATTAATTAAGTGGGCAACTCCAAAAGGACTTTTTGAAAATGAAGACGTAAAAATAATTACTATTTATCACGACAGTTTTAAAATTACAGAACATGATAAAGTCAGAATGAGTGCTTGTATTTCACTAAAAGAAAAAGTTCAGGTTGATGGTGAAATTGGATTAACTACAATTGAGAAAGGTAAATTTATTGTTGGACATTTTGAAATTGGAATAAATGAATTTGAAAAATCATGGAGTGGTCTTTTTATTTGGATGAGCGAAAATGGATATAAAAAAGCTAATCGAAATCCATATGAAATTTATTATAATGATTTCAATGAGCATCCGGAAAAAATCAGCATCGTAGATTTTTGTATTCCAATTGAATAATTAAAACTTCTTAAAATGGAATATAAAGAAATAAAAACAGTGCTAATTTTGACTTTAATAATTACAATGTTTTGTGCAGGTTTTGAATTAAACATCACAAAAAAATATTATTCAAGTAAGAAGTGCAAAATCAGTTTAACCGAAGTCACAACTTATAGTCTAAAAATTAAAAATGCAAAGTAAAAACAAGCTGTAAATATAAAATTAAAGACAACGACAAATTCAATAACAAAATGAATGCAAAACTTGACACAATAATTTTATATGTAAAAAACATTCAAGTTCTTAAAAAATTCTATGTCGAAAACTTCAATTTGAAAGTTGTTGAAGAAGATGAAATTTGGGTTTTGCTCAACGCAGGGAATTTAAATATTGCCTTTCATAAAATTGGGGAAAAATACATGAAACAAATTGACTTCAATCATAAATTTGACAATAATACTAAAATCGTTTTTGAGATTGACGAAAACTTAGAACTGATTAGAAAAGAGTTTATTGAAAAAAATATTCCTATGCGAGAGCTAAAAACCTTTGACAATTATAACTTTTGGCTTTGTGACGGAATTGACCCGGAAGGCAATGTATTTCAACTCAAAAAAAGAAAAAAAGAATAGGAATAATCTAAAAAGGATCAATCTTCGTATATATAATTAAAGCAATTATATTATGGAACCATCATCTATCTTTTTTACAAAAATTCTTCACGTACTTGCTGATAAATACAACATGAGCTACAGTGTAGAAGAGTTGGCAAAGCTTGTAACATCAGTTTCTAATGTTTCGAAATTTAATGATACTATGGCTGCTGAAAGGGAAAATCAAGCAAAACTCATGGATTTTTTAATGCTACTGAATTATGAAGGTTATATTTTTCTTAATTCAGATACTGATGAAAGTATAATAACTATAAAAGGTCTAATGAAAATAAATAATACTATACTTTGGAATTAATTTTTCAGGAAAACTTATTTAAATTGATTGTTTAAGCTCGTGTTTTTTCTTCAAATATCGCAATACACTAATTGTTCTTTGCCTATTTTATAAACCGTTAAACATCTGCCAAAATCAGCACTAAAGAATTAGTAAAAGCTATAAAGGAAAACTGTATTTTTGAAAGACCAATATCAGAAATTCTTATACCTTTTTAACCATGTTTGAAGTTTTCGAAAAGTACATAAAACAGAAAGTAACTATTTCTGAAGAAGAACTGGATAAAATACGTGCAGGCTCCATTTTACGAAAAATACGTAAAAACCAGTCGATATTGCACGAAGGTGAAATATGGTCGATCAATTGTTTCATAGCTTCCGGATGCTTTAGATTATACCGATTTGATAAGGACGGCAATGACCATACTGCCAGATTTGGCATAGAAAATTGGTGGATTACTGATCAGGAAAGCTACAATCACCAAAAACCATCAGAATATAACATAGAAGCTTTAGTGGCAAGTACAGCTATTGTCTGGACGAAAGAAAAATGGGAAGAACTTCTGGAAAGCTGTCCATCGCTGAGAAAATTTAACGAACAGCTTTTGGCAAGAGCTTATGAAACCAGCCAGCGAAGAATTTTTTCTTTAATAAGTTATACTGCTTCTGAAAGATATTTAGAATTTCAAAAAATATATCCTGATCTTTTTAATAGCATCCCATTACATATGCTGGCTTCTTATCTGGGAATTTCAAGAGAAACTTTAAGCCGTATAAGACGGGAAGCCGTTAATCGCTGATAGTTTAAATTATACCGCAAAAAACCACACTATTTACAGTGTGGTTGTACTTTTTTAGCTCTTAAAATTGTGCATGATTTAACAAACATTCCATTTTTAGTTATAGAACAGGATGCAAACCATAAGCTTCACTTCCGGTTTGTATTTTATCACCAAGTTCCAGTATTGTTGCTTCATCAAACCATCTTGAAACGAGCTGAATATTTATTGGTAATCCCTTAGAACTTATACGTGCAGGAACTGAAAGCGCCGGAAGGCCTGTCATATTAAATGGAGCTGTTGCAGCCATAACCTGATTTGCTGTAAAGTCTTTTTCGTTAATTAAGCCATGTTCAGTAGCTGTCATAGGATTTACAGGACAAAGCAAGACATCATAATTTAAAAAATAATTAGCAAAGCTGCTTTTCAGTTTTTCGATATTTGTCAGAGCTTTGGCATAATCGTTTGCTTTTAGAAGCGGATAATTAATTAAGTTTTTACCCGTAACATGCAATTCTGATTCTCGGCCTTTTGTAAACTGCTCCATATATGGAACCAATTCTCCGTAAATAAGGTTAAAATAAGAATCCAGCGCGTCTTCATTTTCCATAAAAGGAAGCCTTACCTGCTCTACTTCATAGCCAAGTGTTTCGAGCTGTTTTGCTGTCGCCTCAACTGCTGCCGCTATTTCAGGATCTGTTTTTCCGTAAGCCAGGTTTGTTGACCATCCTACGCGCATCTTTTTCCCAGGAATTCTAAAAATCGCAGGTGCTGCATCTTTTGCAAAAATGCTATAACCGTCAATACCATCGGCACCATTTATAATTGAATATCCCAATGCAACATCGCGAACCGTACGTGCCATTGCCCCAATATGCCAGAATCTGCTTAATGCCTGCGGAAAGTGCCCCGTGTAAGGAACTCGGCCATGTGTTGCTTTTAAGGCTGCAATACCTGTAAAGGCAGCAGGTCCACGTAAAGAAATTGCAACATCACTGCCAAGTCCAATAGGAGAAAAACCTGCAGCAATTACTGCGGCCTCACCACCGCTTGAACCACCCGGAGTATAGTTAAGATTCCACGGATTATTAGAGCGTCCCGTAACAAGATTATCAGATTCTAAATGTGTCGAAAATTCAGGAACATTAGATTTTATAAGCGGAATTGCTCCCGCATTTTTCATACGCGAAACTGCTGTGGCATCTTTTTCAGGAATATAATTTTCGAAAATCTTAGAACCTCGTTTTGTTGCAATTCCGGCAGTGTCAATAACATCCTTAATCGAAAAAGGCACACCGTGTAATGGACCTAATTGATCGCCGTTTCTTACCGCCTTATCTGCAAGGTCTGCTGACTTAAGCGCTTGTTCGCTCATTAAAGTAACAATGCCATTAACTTTTGGATTAACCTCAGCGATACGATCCAAATGCGCCTGCACTACTTCTACTGAAGAGATTTCTTTTGTGCGGATCATCTCTGCAAGTTTTCCTGCTTCCTGATAATAAACAGGGTCTTTTGTGGTGGATTGATTTTTCATCTTTTCTATTTTTAAAGGTTATTTTTTTGTAAATAAGATCAACTTTTTTCGTTGATTTTTCTTTTACAAAGTTGGCTACAAACCCTCTCTCGCAGCGAAGTCAAATGACACAAAATAGAATTGACATTTGTCACATCTTAAAAAAGAACATGCTTTTGTTGCATCCATTTGATGCAGCATTATAAAGGTTTTCAGAAATAAATGTATTTGAAATCCTAATCCAGGCAATTATTTGAATTATACATGTTATTGTTTGAATGTGCCATAATTACCTGAAGTATAGGCTATAATTTTGTCAATATAATCTAAGGATAAAACTTCGACACGATTATAATCACTTATAAAAATTAAATCATGAAAAAAACCGTCTTAATTACTGGAGCATCTACAGGACTGGGAAAAGCAGCTGCTAAAAAATTTGCCTCATTAGGCTGGAATGTAATTGCAACTATGAGATCTCCTGAAAAGGAAACCGAACTAAATTTACTTGAAAATGTTTTATTGGCAAAACTTGATGTTGAGGACAAAGCATCTATAAAAAATGCAATTGAGTTGGGTATTGAAAAATTCGGACAAATCGATACCTTAATTAATAATGCCGGCTTTGGTGTTTATGGCATTTTCGAATTATCATCAGAAGATCAAATGCGCAAACAATTTGAAGTCAACGTATTTGGTGTTATGAATACGGTTAAAGCGATTCTTCCTCATTTTAGAAAAAATCAGGCAGGAACAATTATAAATATTTCATCAAAAGGAGGTCGTGTTGCATTTCCTGCTATAAGTCTTTACCATGCTTCAAAATTTGCTATAGAAGGTTTTTCAGAATCATTATCTTATGAGCTAGCAACTCAAAACATAATCGTTAAATTAGTGGAACCAGGTGTTGTATCCACAGGATTTGATTCTGCAGCGATTTTTACATCACATCCGGAAATTAAAGTGTATGATAATTTTGTTGATGGCTTTTTAACGCAGTGGTCGTCTTTACATACCAATCCGTCAACAGCAGAACAAGTTGCAGAAATAATTTACAATGCCGCTACTGATGGAACAACACAACTTCGTTATGTTGCGGGCGAAGATGCTGCAATGGTAATCGAACAAAGAGAAAATAATACCGATGCAGCTTACCTCAAATTCATGAAGGATACTTATGTGCCAAAAAACTAAGCTATCTGTTTTTATTTTGTACAGGAATTGATTTAAATAACTAATTCCTGTACTTAAAGTATTGATTTGCCAGCCTCTTTTTAAATTTTTATATTTACTGTATGGAAAAGGAAGAAACTTTAGAACGCTTTTATAAAGATATATTAGGAAAAGAATCTACTTACTTAGATAATGATAATAAACAGTTTAATCTCTTTTCTTTTCAGGATTGTACTGATCCGTTGGTAATAAAATACCGCCGTAGGGATTTTTATAAAATAACTTTTTTAAAAGGCAAAAGCATTATACACTATGGTGATAAAAGTTTAGAAGTAAACGGTACAACTCTGGCTTTTTTTAGTCCTGAAGTACCTTACACAATAGAAATGCCGGACAATACGCTTCAGGGACAATATTTTATTTTTAGGGCACCTTATTTTAATGAACACTACAGGCAGGATATAAAAGAACTGCCTATTTTTATGCCGGGTTTTAAGCCTGTTTATGTTTTAAACAAAGTTCAGGAAAAAAAGATAATCCATATTTTTAATAAAATGCAAAAGGAATTGGTTTCTGAGTATAAATTTAAACATGACTTAATACGAAATCACATTTCAGAAATAATTCACTTTGCACAAAAATTACAGCCTGCACATACCTTTTATGAACAAATTGATGCTAATGTTAGAATTACATCCGTTTTTAATCAGCTTTTAGATCTTCAATTCCCTATAGAACCTGAATCTAATAGGTTAGAAATGCGATCACCACGTGATTATGCAGATAAATTATACATTCATGTCAATCATCTCAATCATGCATTGAAAGTAACAACTGGTAAAACTACAACAGTTCTTATTGCGGCACGTATCGTCAATGAGGCAAAAGTTTTATTAAAACACAGTCATTATAATATCACTGAAATAAGTTATAGCCTGGGATTTGATGATCCTACACATTTTGGTCATTTTTTTAAAAAGCAAACCGGGCACCCGCCATCAGCTTTTAGAATATAGCACAAATATGAATTTATATCTTTTAAATTTTGATCCAAAAAAACAGTAAAGACAGCAATTTAGTAGCTTTTAAATTTAAATGAATGGTTAATAACACAGCGATTACCGCTAAATCATTGCAAAGAAAATAATATATTTGCAAAAGTGCATGAACAAGACCTGTCATAAGAGAAAGTCTTGGATTGTTTAAGTTTAATATAGACATCAAAAATATAAATGAGCGATATAAAAAAAGGATTTACAACAACCATATTACACTCAGATCGTCTATTACAACCTGAATTTGGTGCATTGCATCAGCCTGTTCACACTTCGGTAACATGGGGATTTGAAGATGTAAACGGACTTATTGATGTTTTTCAAAACAAAAAAAAAGGTTATGCTTATTCCAGACAAGGAAATCCAACTGTAACGGCTTTAGAGCATAAAATAACGCAGATGGAAAATGGTCTTTCTACTGTTGCTTTTTCAACGGGAATGGCTGCCATAACTGCTGCTTTTTTAGCCCTTCTAAAAAAAGACGATCATATAATTGCCAGTTCCTATCTCTTTGGAAACTCAAGGAGCATTATGCAAACCTTAACCGAAATTGGCATTCAGATATCTTTTGTAGATGCAACCAATATTGAAAATATAGAAAAAGCGTATCAGCCAAATACCCGAATGGTTTTTGTTGAAACAATTGCCAATCCGGGAACTCAAATAGCTCAGCTTGATAAAATTGGTGATTTTTGCACAGAGCATAAACTAATTTATGTTGTAGACAATACGATGACTTCTCCTTATCTGTTTAAACCAGTTAATGTAAAAGCAAGTCTGGTTATTAATTCCTTAACAAAATATATAGGCGGTCATGGTGACGCACTTGGTGGCAGTATTACCGACACCGGACTGTATGACTGGGCTAATTTCCCTAATATAGCTCCTATTTTGCGAGATCAGATTGCACCTGCTTTACTTGGAATTACTCAGATCAGAAAAAGAGGATTACGCGATGGAGGTGGAACTTTATCTCCGGAAGCAGCGCACACTATAGCTGTAGGTGCTGAAACTTTAGCTTTACGATTAGAAAGAACCAGCAGCAATGCCTTGCTGCTTGCAAATTTTCTACACGAACACGAATTAGTAAAAAAAGTTAATTATCCTGGTTTAGAAATTCATCCTCAACATAAAATTGCTTCTGAATTATTTAAGGGATATGGAGGTTTAATGAGCTTTGAATTGAGTGATAAAGTTGACAGTTTACTCTTTTTGAACCGCCTAAAAGTGGTGATTAAATCGAGTAACTTAGGCGATACGCGAACTCTTGCAATTCCGGTAGCAAAAACTATTTTTCACGAACTTGGACCAGAACGCAGAAAAGAAATGGGCATTGAAGACTCCTTAATTCGATTATCAGTTGGAATTGAAGATCGTCAGGATTTACTGGAAGACTTTGCACAGGCAATATATTAATTCAAAAAAGAACTGTTTATATAATGCCTTGATTAAATGTATTTAACTTGTTAATTCATTAATCATTCCGTTAAAAATAAAACCATGAAAAGGTAAAACAGAATACCAATATAGTTTTCCAAATAGTCCTTTTGGTCTGAAGGTCGCCGCCTGGTATAATGTATTATTAAAAATTTTAAATTCAAGCCATGCTTCGCCGGGCAATTTCATTTCGGCATATAAAATTAATTTTCCCTCTTCTTTATTTGCATAAACAACACGCCAAAAATCCAGAACATCTCCTGCATGAATTTCATGTTTGCTCGTTCTTCCGCGTCTGGCGCCTACACCTCCAAAAATCTTATCAATAAAACCACGCAAACTCCATAACCAGTCTCCATAATACCATCCGGTTTCTCCGCCAATAGACCAAATTTTGGCAATGGTAGATTCTCTGTCAATGATTTTTCTTTTTCTTCGGTCAATAAAACAATCCTTTTTAGGAACTTTGAGATAATAAGCAACACTTCCTTTAAACCGTCCGCTAATTTGTGAATCTTTCCAGCTCGAAGCCACTGCATCTTCGTTAATCTTTGTGAGTGCCCTCTGCAGCGCCATCTCATAATTCATTGGCTTAACACTTAATAAATAATTAATTCTGGTATCACTGCAAACGACTTCTACTTTCATACTGCTTACTAAAGCCGAAGCGAGTTTAAAAGAAGTAGAAGTAATAAAATAAAGCCAGTACGATGACAATTTTGGCGTCATAACCGGCAGTGTATAAATATATCTTTTTAGTTTTTTTGCTTCTGCAAACTTGAGCAACATTTCTTTATAAGTAAGAATATCCGGCCCGCCTATATCGAAACTCTCGTTGTACGTGTTCGGATTTAGTAATGATCGGATTAAAAATTCTAAAACATCGGCAATGGCGATAGGCTGGCATTTTGTATTAAGCCATTTTGGGGTAATCATAACCGGAAGTTTATGAACCAAATCGCGTATAATTTCAAAAGAAGCACTTCCGGATCCTACAATAATTCCGGCTCGTAAAGTGGTAGTTGGCGTTTTTCCGTTCTTTAAAATTTCTTCTACGGCTTTTCTTGATGATAAATGTTTCGATAGTGATTTGTCGTTGACAATTCCGCTTAAGTAAATAATTTGCTTTGCATTTGTTTTGTTTATTTTCTCTTTGAAATAATTAGCAGAAATACTTTCGAGTTCATCGTAATTTACCGCGCCAGACATAGAATGAATGAGATAATAAGCCGCATCAATATCATCAGGAATATTTTCTACAGTTTTCGGATCTAAAAAATCAACTTCAATGAGCTGAATATTTTTTGCGTCTTTTTGAGGATAATAAAATCTATTCTGATCTCTTACACAGCAAATTACTTCATGACCCTGATCAAGCAATAAAGGCAAAAGTCTTTTGCCAATATATCCTGTTGCGCCTGTTAATAGAATTTTCATGTTTTTACAGATTATATTTTAAAACTAACCAAGCCGTAATCCATTTGAAAAATCTGCCCGGAAATTGATCCTGCTGACTTACAAATCAGATAATCTGCCATTTGCGCCACTTCCTGAGGTTTTAAATAATTTTTAAGCGGATGACGTTCAATCATATTTTCTTTCATGCGGTCATTTCGTAAAATAGAAGCAGATAATGAAGTTTCGGTAATCGTTGGCGCAATAGCATTAATGCGAATTGTTGGGGCCAACTCTGCGCCCAATGATTTTACAAGCCCTTCTATTCCGCCTTTTGCAACAGCAATACTCGCATGAAATGGCATTCCTAATTTTACGGCAACCGTACTAAAAAGCACAATCGACGGGTTTGTTCCTCTTTTTAAAGCTGGCAAATAATGCTGTATAACTTTTACCGCGCCAATAACGTTAATTTCGAAATCGTTTCTAAAATCAGCAACACTCAAACTTAAAATAGGTTTCAGGTTTATAGATCCCGGACAATAAATAAGAGCATCGATACTTTCAATTTCAGGAAGACTATCATTTAAAACATCTGCCGAATAATGGATTAAATTGGGATGAGAAATTTCAGGAGCTGTCCTGCTAATGTTATAAACCTGCTTGGTTTCTAATTGCTGCAGCAATATTGCGCTGCCAATTCCTTTGCTGCCTCCAATAACTAGTATTTTTTCCATTACCCTAAAATTTAAATTATTGTATTGCATTTGTAGTATCAACTTACAAGAAGTTTGATTTAAAGTATAAAGATAGCTATTGTTTAACTTTTATCAAATAACATTAAACAAAATAAATCTAATTAATTACCTTAGCACTATTGCAAATAAAAATGTTAGTCTAAAAAGCATGTTGATATGAACACAAAACCAAATAACTTTTCCGTCCTTGAACTGGATCGTATAATTGAAATGGCATGGGAAGACAGAACCACTTTTGATGCTATAAAATTTCAGTTTAATTTATCAGAAGCTGATGTAAAGGCTTTAATGAAAAAAGAATTGAAATTTAGCAGTTATAAATTATGGCGCAAACGTGTTGAGAACTGCAACACCAAACATGCAGCGAAACGTTCTGCAGAAATCGATCGGTTTAAATGCAGCAGACAACGCGCGATCTCAAACAATAAAATTTCAAAACGAAGATGAAAAGAAAATTTCTACATTCACAAGACATTGATTTGTTGGATAGTCGCAAAAGAGTTCATTTAATAAACAGTCTTGGTGGCTTTAAAAGTGTTTCGCTTATTGGTACAAAAAGCCAGTCAGGAAATACAAATTTGTCTGTTTTTAGTTCCATATTTCATCTTGGACCCAATCCTGCCTTAATTGCACTCATTTTCAGACCTAGTCCACCGGAGCGCGATACTTTAAACAATATTTTAGAATCTGGTTTTTACACTATTAATCATATTAATGAATCTATTTATAAAAAGGCACACCAAACTTCTGCACGATATGATACCGCTATATCTGAATTTGAAATTGTGGGATTAACTTCTGAATTCAAAAATGATTTTGAAGCTCCGTTTGTAAAAGAAAGCAACATACAAATTGGAATAGAATTTAGAGAAAAGATTGACATTTCAATTAATAATACCACTATGGTTATTGGCGAAATTGTTCAAATCTACATTCCAGAAGATTGCATATCGCCAGATGGATTTATTGATCTTGAAAAAGCCAATACAATTACTTGTTCGGGTTTAGACAGTTACCACAAAACGATACAACTTGACCGATTATCGTATGCAAAACCGGATAAAGAAATTACATCATTAATTGAAAATTGAATAAGAAAAAAGTAAATATTATGTGGTTCAAGCGTGATCTGCGTTTTACAGATCACGAACCTCTTTTTATGGCTCAGCAAGAAAATATTCCCTTGCTTTTGGTTTACTTTTTTGAGCCTTCTATAATGTCACACGATGATTCTGATGTTCGTCACTGGCGGTTTGTGTATGAATCCTTAAAAGAAATGCAGTCTAAATTAAAATCAATTGGAGCGCAGCTTTATTATTTTCATAATGAAGTTCAGCCTGTTTTTGAGCAGTTATGCAGCATTTACGAAATTAAAACCGTTTTTTCACATCAGGAAGTTGGCACTAAAATCACCTTTGACCGCGATATTGCCATGCAGTCTTTTTTTGACGATCATAAAATATTGTGGAAACAATCACAGCTGCACGGCGTAATCAGAAAACTGAAATCAAGACAAAGCTGGGATGAGCGATGGGAAAAAGTAATGCGGGCAGCTCCTAAAATGATTGATTTAAATACCATTAATTTTGAAAGTTTACATGTTGATTTTTATCAAAACCTAAAAGGGAAAATACTTTCTAAAGAAATTACGAATCACAATGAAAACTTTCAGCAAGGCGGCGAATATTGGGCCTGGCGTTATTTAAAAAGTTTTGCAGAAGAAAGACATGTTAATTACAGCAAACATATTTCTAAACCGAGTTTAAGCCGAAAAAGCTGCAGCAGGCTTTCGCCTTATCTGACTTATGGAAACATCAGTATGCGAATGGTTTATCATTACACCAATCAGTTTTATGAAGCATCACCAAACCAAAAAGCGATGCTAAATTTTGTTTCCAGACTTCATTGGCACTGCCATTTTATGCAAAAATTTGAAAGTGACTGCCGTATTGAATTTGAAAATATAGACCACAGCTTTGATGCACTTATAAAACCTAAAAATAAAAATTATATTAAAGCCTGGCAGGAAGGAAAAACTGGCGTTCCTATTGTTGATGCTTGTATGCGGTGTTTAGCACAAACTGGTTTTATCAATTTCAGAATGCGCGCTTTGGTTGTTTCCTTTTTTGTTTTTAATCTCTGGCAGGACTGGCGTGATCTTCACTTTCTGGCAAGGCAGTTTCTGGATTATGAGCCCGGAATTCATTATCCGCAATTACAAATGCAGGCGGGCGTAACCGGAACTGGAACTATTAGAATTTATAATCCCATTAAAAATTCAGAAGAGCACGATAGTGAAGGAATTTTTATTAAAAAATGGGTTCCGGAATTGTCCAATATTCCGTCTCACTTACTTCATGAACCCTGGAAATTAGGTTTAATTGATCAGCAGTTATACGAATGTGAAATTGGAAAAGATTATCCGTTCCCGATTGTGGATCTTGAAGAAACCAGAAAATATGCCAGTGATGCTATTTGGAGTATCCGAAAAAAACAAGAGAAAACTATCTAGCCATTTTTTATGCGAAAAGTAAAAAAGTAAATCTGCCCAATAGAATTAGGTACAGTTGAAGAATTCTAAGGTATAATCAATTAGATATTTTACATAACCTATAATGCTGTCAATATCGTATGCTATCCTCATGAAATTAAAATCCGAAATATTTACTGTTTTGGGTTTTAATTTTTACAAGCTTTCTCTTCTAAACTAACCTTTTAAAATACTTAATCTAGTTTAAGGTTAATTCTTAAACCAGATCAATCCCCTACAAATCTGAAAAGCTTACTTTTGTGCTTTGCTTTTTTAATTGAATTTGGCGTTGCTTTATTTTTTATACTGCAAATCAATTATTTATAAAAACCATTACAGCATAGCGTGCCACTACTGCTTTGGACACTTTAGAGCTTAGGATTAACAACACAAATTATCATATGGATTTAGTGCGTTTGGAAATTAAGAGATACATCAAAAAAACAGAAGATACCAATTTGTCTTTTCGTGTTTTTGACTTAACTGCAGCAAATATTGACCGTTATTTACAGCCGCATAAAAAAGATCATTTCTGTATTATTTTAGTAGAATCCGGGAATATCAACATGCATATCGAGGATAAAATATATACATTGAACTCCGGAAAAATCTCAATTGTTTTCCCCGAACAAATTCATTTTTTATCAAATCCGGGTAATGATCTCTCAGGCAGGATTATTTTGTTTGAAGAAGTATTGTTCTGTTCTGACATATTAAAAAATGAACTCAGCGTCTACAATGTAAACCTTGCGGCAAACCTTAACTGCACCGCACTTTCCAAGCCTGAATTTGACGAGGCGCTACCAATTATCAAAAATATTCAGGATATTTATAATGCACCCAGCCTTGTTAAAAAAGAACAGGCACGTTTTTATATCAAAGTTTTTCTGCTTGGGCTCATAGAATCCATTCATGGCCAGCATCCTGTTATATATCACGAAAATCCGGGAGCAAATCAGCAGGTTTATATCTCTTTCAAAAAGTTATTGAATCAGCATTACAAAAGTGAACGTACCGTACAATATTATGCCCAGCAGCTGGCAATCAGCGCTAAAAAGCTCAATGAGATCACCAAAAAACATTGCGGTGAAACTGCCATAAATGCCATTCATAACAGAATCCTTACCGAAATTAAAAGACAGTTATTGTTTTCACATCTCTCACATAAAGAAATCGCATTTGATCTTGGGTTCAGTTCTCCCTCTGCCCTTAATAAGTTTGTAAAGGCAAAACTAAAAGAAACGCCAACGGACCTTCAAAACGAATTGGCGCAAATTTATACCGCATAGTCTTGTTTGTATAACATCCTCCCTTTTCCCCTGATTTATCTTTGCATCAGTAAATATTACTATTTAAAGATGTACAAATTCTTATTGCTCTAAACAAACTGCGGGTCAGTTATCAGTTTTAATTCTATTGATCAGGAATTAAAACTGATAAACCAGCCGCGCATTTAATTGGGCAGTATTCATCAGCATATATTAACATTCCGTATCATTCTTTTTATCATTTGCAAATGGTGTACAATAGAAATGGTATTACCGACTTATGCGCTTATTTAAAAATAAAAAAATATGAATATCAATAATTTGATAAACAAAAACCTGCACACAATTTTAGAGGAAAACCTAAAGTTGGCAGATCAAATCGATCCCATCCAAATAGATGTACTGGTCACTGAAATTAAATCCGCCAAGCGAATCTTTGTAATGGCTGCAGGCAGAAGCGGACTTGCCTTAAAAATGGCCGCAATGCGCTTTATGCATTTGGGTTACACTGTATATGTGGTAGGGGAAACTGTTACCCCGGCTATCCTTGAAGGTGACCTGCTGCTTGTAGCATCAGGATCCGGTACGACTTCAACAGTTTTATCTGCTGTAGAAAAAGCAACAAAACAAAAAGCCGGCGTTGTAGCCATTACCGCCGATGCAGACAGCACACTGGCGGAATTAGCAGAAAATATAGTACTGATTAATGCTGCCACAAAAACAGACTTTGGCGTATCGGTTTCTGACCAGTATGCAGGAAGCCTTTTTGAACAATTTACATTATTTATACTCGAAAGCGTTTTTATGACCCTTTGGCAGGAATCTGGTTTAACCAAAGAAGACCTGTGGCCGAAACACGCTAACCTTGAATAACTTTTTTTTTACAATTAATTTTTTTTAAACATTTTAGACATGACAAAATTACAAGTCGCAATTGATTTACTTACTACAGAAGCAGCATTAGAACTTGCAGCAAAAGTAGCACCTTACGTAGATATTATAGAATTGGGTACGCCCCTTATTAAAGCAGAAGGCCTTAGTGTGGTAACAGCTATGAAAGCAGCATTCCCGGACAAATTGGTTTTTGCAGACATGAAAACTGCCGATACCGGTGCTTTAGAAGCAGAAATGGCATTCAAAGCAGGTGCTGATTTGGTAACCGTAATGGGTGCTGTAGATGATGCTACCATTAAAGGTGCTGTAGAAGCTGCAAAAAAATATGGCAAAAAAGTAGTAGTAGATACTATTGGTGTTAAAGACAGAGTGCAGAGAGCAAAAGAGGTAACTGCTTTTGGCGTTGCTTTTGTTGAATTACACGCTGGTCTTGACGAGCAGGCATTGCCTGGGTATTCTGTACAAACACTGATCAGTGAAGGAAGAGAAGCAAAAGTTCCCTTTTCTGTGGCAGGTGGAGTAAACATCGATACCATAAAAGATGTTGTAGCTGCCGGTGCAGATGTTGCTGTAGCAGGTGGTGCCATTTATGGTGCCAAAGACCCGGCTGCTGCTGCAAAAGCATTAAAAGATGCTATCAACAGTGTTACTGCATAATAATTAATTCAGTAAGGCTGGACTTTATTTGTAGAGTCCAGCCTTACTTTTTTTTTGTAATAATAAATTTAGATACTATAACCATTATGAAAAATACATTCGATTTTGGTATTGTTGGCCTGGGTGTAATGGGCCGCAACCTGCTCTTAAATATGGCCGATCAGAAATTTGCCGTAGCAGGTTTGGATTTAGATATGGAAAAAGTGTTGTCACTTACTGAGCAAGCCAATGAGCAACACCGCATTAAGGCCACAACAGAAGTGAAAGAATTTGTTGCACTTATCAAGCAGCCAAGGGCAATCATGCTGCTGTTACCTGCAGGAAAACCTGTGGATAATGCCATTGAGACCCTTCTGCCCTATCTGGATAAAGGAGATATTCTGATCGACGGCGGAAATACCTACTTCACAGATACAGACCGCAGGTTTACAGAATTATCAGCCAAAGGCATTCATTTTTTCGGGATGGGAATTTCCGGAGGTGAAAAAGGGGCACGATTTGGACCAAGTCTCATGCCCGGCGGTGATAAACAGGCTTATGAAAGGCTTCGTCCTATTTTTGAAGCCATTGCAGCAAAAGTAGATGGGCAGCCCTGTGTTGCTTATTTAGGCAATGGATCGGTAGGGAACTACGTAAAAATGGCTCATAACGGTATTGAATACGGCATCATGCAGCTTATTTCAGAGTTATACGATCTTATGAAACGTGGCTACAACATGGACGACGATACCATCCAAAAAACATTTGAAGACTGGAACGACACTGAACTTCAATCCTATCTTATTGAGATAACAGGAGAAATTCTTAAAAAAACAGATACTGACGGAAGGAAGCTTATCAATGTAATATCTGATGGGGCTAAATCTAAAGGAACCGGAAAATGGACCTCACAGAATGCCATGGATATGCAGGTACCCATGCCTACCATTGATGCTGCCGTTGCCATGCGCGACATGTCTAAAAACAAGCCGGAAAGAATTCTCGCTTCTCAAAAATTGGTTTGGAATACGCCGAAAAGCAACACAGATTTCCCTTTGATGATCGAAGAACTTAAGGGAGCTTTACATTTTTCCATATTAATTACCTATGCACAGGGACTTGCATTGCTGTCTAAAGCCTCAGAAGAATATAATTATAACCTGAACCTCGAAACAGTTACAAAAATCTGGCGTGGCGGCTGTATTATTCGGGCCGCAGTACTGGAAGATTTCAGGCTGGCCTATACAGAGAATCCAGTGCTTCAAAATATTCTCCTTGATGATAATGTAGCCGAAGTCCTGAGTGATAATCAAATCAGCATCCGAAATACCATACATTCAGCAGTTCAAAAAGGCATTCCTGTCGCCGGGCTCATGAACTCATTGGCATATTTCGATGCTTACAGATCAGAGTATCTGCCTACAAACCTTATACAAGGACAGCGCGACTACTTTGGGGCACATACTTACGAACGTACTGATCGTCCGGGTATATTCCACACGGAGTGGAATTACTAAATTTTAAATGAAACAAAATGAATAACGTCAATACTATAAAGCCAACTGTCATTCTTGTTTTTGGGGCAACGGGTGATCTGGCAAAAAGAAAGCTTTTCCCTGCTTTTTACAATCTTTACCTCGATGGCCGTATGCCTGAAAAATTTCAAATCATAGCATTAGGCAGAGCCGAAAGCAGTAATGAACAGTTTCGCAGTTACGTGAGTGAAAACCTAACGGCATTTTCCAGAAATAAAGTAGACTCTGCAGAAGCTTATAACCAGTTTGCTTCGCACATCACTTATCTGCAAAATGATATCGATAAGGAAGAATCGTATAACGCGTTAAAGTTAGAAATAGATTCTGCCGATATTTCTTTTGGGGAACGTGCCAACAGGCTTTTTTACCTGTCCATTGCCCCATCTTTCATTGCAACAATCTCTGGCAATATCAACAGATTAGGCCTGGCAGCAAATCCTAAGCAGGACCGTATAATTATTGAAAAACCTTTTGGTTACAACAAAAGTTCAGCCGTTCAGTTAAATAAGCTATTATCGAAGACCTTTAAGGAAGAGCAGATATACCGCATAGACCACTATCTGGGAAAAGAAACGGTACAGAATATTCTGACTTTCCGCTTTGGAAATTCCATGTTTGAACCGCTATGGAACCGCAACTTCATTGATTCTGTACAGATTACCGTTGCAGAAGAAGTGGGAGTTGAAGATCGCGGCGGATTTTACGAGGATGCCGGGGCATTAAAAGATATGATACAAAACCACCTGATGCAGATTTTGACCATGGTTGCCATGGAAGCCCCTACATCACTGCAGGCAGATGAAATACGAAACCGCAAGGCCGATGTTCTAAAAGCCATACGCCGTATTACACCGCAGGAAGTGGAACATTATACCGTGAGGGGGCAGTATGACAAAGGTTCCATAAAAGAGAAGACCGTTAAGGGATACCTGCAGGAAAACGGAGTTGCAGCTAACTCCACTACCGAAACATTTGTAGCAATGAAATTTTATCTGGATAACTGGAGATGGCAGGGCGTGCCTTTTTATGTCAGAACAGGAAAAAGAATGCAGGAAAAACAATCCTCTATAGTGATCCAGTTCAGACCGGTACCGCATTCTACTTTTTCTTTTGGAAAGGAAGGATTAATGCCCAATCGCTTAATTATAAACATTCAGCCCGCAATGGATATAAGGCTGCAGTTTATGACCAAAAAACCTGGACTTTCCTTATCACTGAAACCAGCTGAGATGGTTTTTGATTATTTTTCATGTTCTACCAAATCCCCTGAAGCATATGAAACGCTTATTTTGGATGCTCTGCTGGGAGATCCTACCTTATTTATGCGTTCGGATCAGGTTGAAGAAGCATGGGATGTGGTCACCACTATTCAGGAAGCATGGGAAAATGATAAATTTTTAAACCTGCATAAATATCAGGCCGGAAGCTGGGGCCCGCAGGCAGCAGATGCATTACTTGCCCGTCAGGGACATGCATGGATATCAAACACCTATAACGAAGTAAAAGAAAAAGTAGCAGATGGTAACTATTTTTAAAAACAAAGAAGAAATAACTATACATGCAGCAGATATTTTTGCCACTGCAGCGCGAAATGCCATACTCTTAAACTAGTTTAAGTTTTTTTATTAAAGTATGTTATTGTTCAGATAGTATTTTGATCGCGAAATTTGCATGATATTTATCAAATCAATTTTATGAAAAATTTATTTCTATCGGCAGTTATAATTTTCACCGTATCCTTATACGCACAGCAGGCAAAACCGATGCGTTATGCACTTCAGTCAATTGCCGCACCTCAAAACACTACTCCATACGGTAACAATGCGGCAGCAGGCCATTACTTAATATCTGACGATGCAAAGATTTATTATGAAATTTATGGCAAGGGAACACCCGTTGTGGTCCTGCATGGAGGAATATTCGGTTCTACTTTTGAAATGTACCATTTCATTGACAGCTTAAGGGTAAATCATCAGGTAATAGCCATCTCTACAAGAGGACATGGAAAATCAGAATTGGGAAATCAGCCTCATACCTATCAGCTAAAAGCTAAAGATGCAGCCAATGTATTAAATGCCGTAACAAAAGATAGTGCGGACGTGATAGGTTTTAGTGACGGCGGTTATACAGGCTACATGCTTGCAAGTCTTTATTCATCCAAAGTCAAAAAATTAGTGGTAATAGGCGCGGGTGAAAGACATCCGGGAGACCAGCGAAATGCTTTTACTGTAAAACAGGCTCTGGAACTGGATAAACCATTTTGGGATCAGCAGCTCGCTCTAATGCCAGATTCTAAAAGACTACAGGAACTCTTTACGCGCGTTCAGGAAGAATTTAATGTCAAACTTGTGGCCGATAAAAAACTATTCATTACCATAAAATGTCCGGTACTGGTAATGGTCGGTGATCATGACAGTTTTATTTCTGTTGAACATGCCGATCATGCCGCTAAATTTATTCCAAAAGGCCAACTGAGTGTTATCCCCGGTGCCGGTCATGGTGCTTTTCTGGAAAAATGGTCTGTAGCATGGCCAGCAGTAAATTATTTTCTACAACATTAAATACAGGATTGATGACAAATATTTCTAAATATGCTATTGTGATGCTGTTATTTAGCCCACTTATTTTTTTTGGGCAAAACATCAAGCTTGACCAAAACAATATCAACGCAATAGGCAGCTACATTTCCGAAAGTAAAATACAGGGCAGTAAAGCCTTAAGGGTAGTCAAAGATTCAACTATAGTTTTAGATGATGAACCTACATATGCCAGAATCAGGGATCTTGAATTTACTCAGGGAATTATCCAAGTTAAAGTACTAAGCAAAATCTTAAAAAATGCGCCTTCCCACGCACGCGGATTCATTGGTGTAGCTTTTCACATCAATGAGGATAATTCTAAATTTGAAGCAATATATATCAGGCCGGCAAATGCCATGGCAGAGGATCAGCTGCGCAGAAACCGCTCGACACAATACTTTGCTTATCCTGATTTTAAATTTACAGACAGCAGAAAAACTGCCCCGGGAGTTTATGAATCATATGAGGAAATGGAACTTGACAAATGGATATCCATAAAAATTGTAGTTAAAGAACAGCAGGCAAAACTATATTTGGATGGCCGTAAAGAGCCTTCTTTGATTGTAAATGATCTTAAATTAGGAAAAGGAGCTAAAGGTGCCGTCGGCCTTTTTGTAGACATTGGAACAGAAGGTTTCTTTAAAGATCTCGAAATTGTCAAACAAGAGTAAGAAATTATTTAAATGACCAAAAATAAAAATCAAGACTAAGTAACAATCTTTTTTCTGATCTTACTCAGGAACTCAGGAGTAATGCCCAGGTAAGAAGCTATTTGTGTATTGGGAATTCTATTGACCATCGCCGGATATTGCTGTGTGAAACTAACATAACGCTCCTCTGCCGTAGAACTAATATTCTGCAAAATCCTGTTTTGAAAATTTATATATTTTCGCTCTGTAATAATCCTGAAATTACGGTCAAATTTGTGGTAATTGATAAATAAGTACAACAGGTCGTCATGTTCGATCTGTAGCACAACCGAAGGCTCTATTGCCTCTATGTACATACGGCTTGGCTCTTGAGAGTAAAAACTGTGCAGGTCGCTTATCCACTCGTTTTCAGCTGCAAATTGAAGATTATGTTCTTTACCTGCCGGATCTACGGCAAACATTTTAAAACAGCCCGAAATAATAAAAAAGTAATGCCGGCAAACATCGCCTTCCTGCTGGATATATCCTTTTCGCCTGATATTTCTCTGCGAGAAAAGGCGAATGACCTCTTCACATTCCTTTTCATTAAGAGCAAAATACCCATTAAAAAAATGAATTAACTGCTCTAGTGGAGATTCTTTATCTGCTAATTTTATATCTGTATCCATAGTATACTTTAAACAGTAAATATAAGAAATGTGATTCGGATTAAACAGGGACAACAAAAAATCATATACTATTTATGGATAAGAAATACTAAAAAACTGCCAGACAGTTTACTTGTTTTTATTTTGGTAAAACCTAACTACAATTCAGGACAATCCTTTTAAAAGCCTTTCAAGTCCTGTTTGTAATTGTACTTTTGGAGTTGCAATATTGATTCTCAAAAATCCCTCACCCACAGCTCCATACATTGCACCTGAATTGATCCAGAGCTTTTGTTCTTCAAGTAGCTGATGTGATAATTCATCTGCCCTTTTCCCCAATGCTGTACAATCAAGCCAAACCAGATAAGTTGCCTCTAAAGGCGTAACTTTTATTTGTGGAAGATTTGAGTTTATAAATTCGGTCAGAAAAAGATAATTATCATAGAGATAATCTTTTAAAGCATCGAGCCATTGTTCTGATTCTTCATAAGCAGCAATAAGGGCTGTGCTGCCAAATAAGTTCAGCAATTCGATTCCCATCAGTTTAAATGAAGATTGAATTGCTTTTCGTAATTGCTCATTTTGGGTAAAAAAATAACCAACCTGTAATCCGGCTAAATTAAAACTTTTGGTAGGCGAACTCAGCGTAACGGAATTAAGACTGTATTTTTCTCCCAAAGAAGCAAACGGAATATGAATGTATTTTTTAAATACTAAATCGGCGTGAATTTCATCTGAAATAACCACGACATTATTTTTTAAACAAATATCTCCAATTGCTTGTAATTCTTCTCTTTTCCAAACTCTTCCAACAGGGTTATGCGGATTACTTATAATCAAAATTTTCGCTTTTTGATCAGCAGCCTTTTGCCCCAGATCTTTAAAATCTATGGTATATTCACCATTATTATAAAGCAGATTATTCTCGATAGCAACACGTCCGTTGTTTTCAATACTGCTGTAAAAATGATTATAAACAGGCGATTGTATGATAACATGATCTCCGGTTTGTGATAGTGATTGTATGGCTGCTGACAACGCAGGAATTACGCCTGAAACCGGTATCAGCCATTCCTTGTCAAGATTGAAATCATATCTTCTTTTCCACCAGCTTATAATGGCATCATAAAATGCATCCGGAATGGCCGTATAACCAAAAATTCCATGATCAACCCTTTTCTGTAAAGCACTTAAAATTTCCGGTGCCGATTTAAAATCCATGTCTGCTATCCACATCGGGAGTACTTCTCCAAACGGAGCTTCATCCCATTTAATTGAACCGCTATCGTTACGGGATAGTACGTTATCAAAATTATATTTCATGATATGAAATTGGTTTAAACTTATTTTTTAGCGCAATAGTCACTCAATTGTGAAATCGTACTAATATGTAATTGCTTCGCCTGAGCTCTGCGCATCATCAGCGCATAGGCATTATTAAATCCTATAGGTTTGAGCCATTCTAATTGATATTTTTTTTGAAATTCACTTTGAACAAAATCATACGTTTTTTGGCTGTCTTTTGAAACTTCTTTAATAGTGTGTTCAGAAGGTTTTAGCAGGACTAACAATCCTGTTCCCGTATATTCAGGATAAAAATCAATAGCATCATTCATTAAAGCATCAAAACATATTTTTGTTCCGCCAAGTCCAGTTTTGGTTTCCACTTTATAACGGGTATAACCTTCAATCAGCATTTTATACATTTCTGCCAAAATATATTGCTCGCCAAAAATCTTTGAACCAATCCTAATGGTTTCAGTATTTCCCTGGTTTGCTTTTTTGTATAATCCTTGACTTACCAAAAAATCTTTCGCAACTTTTTCGGGAGTCTGTTTTAAAAGTTCGGTTTTATAATTAAGATCCGTCATAATACTGTCATTAATTTTTCCCGCCAGAAGATTTAAGGTTTCTTCAAGTCCGGGAAATTTTTTCAGTGTCAGGCTTTTGATTATCGGCGCGGCATAATAAGGTGGAAATATAGTTTTATCATCTTCTAAAACTACCAAATCAAAGGCTTTAATTCTTCCATCGGTAGAGTAACCGCTAATCAAATCCAGTTTTCCCTGATAGGCGGCTTCGTACATAATAGCATCTGAAACCACAAGTGGATTCAATTTTAATCCATACACAGATCGAAGTCCCAAATCGCCATCCTGACGTCCCATAAATTCCGGCGTAAATCCTGCAATTATCCTGCGCTCCGGTTGAGCCGAAAATATAAAATATACACCTGTTGCAACTGCAATACTGCAAATAATGTAAAAAGCTATTCGAAGTGTTTTTAAGGTAGATTTTTGAAGATAGCCAATAATTAAATCCAATAAAACAGCCAATAATGCCGCCGGAATGGCTCCCGCCAGAATCATATTGGTGTTGTTGAGCGAAATACCTCCAAAAATAAATTCACCCAATCCGCCAGCCGCCACAAATGATGCAAGAGTAGCAACGCCAACATTAATTACTGCAGCGGTTCTTATTCCTGCTATAATAACCGGCATGGCCAGTGGGAATTCAACTTTAAACAAACGCTGGGTTTTATTCATTCCAAGTGCGGTAGCAGCTTCTATAACTATCGGATCTACTCCACTAATTCCGGTATAGGTGTTTCGTATAATGGGAAGTAACGCATAAATAAGAAGTGCAATTATGGCGGGCGTAGCACCAATACCAAACATCGGTATCATAAAGCCCAAAAGTGCAATACTGGGAACCGTTTGTAATATTCCTGCTGTACCTAAGACCGGAGCTGATAATTTTCGTCTTCGGGATATTAAGACTCCTAACGGAATTCCAACCAGAATTGCCAGTAACAATGATAAAAAAGTAAGTCCCAGATGCTGCCCGATCTGTATTAATAATTTTTCATGCTGTGACACTATAAATTGCCAAAAAGTTTGCTCCTGTGTCATACGGTTTGAAGTTTTCGGTATTGATTAAAAGCCTGCAAAAGTGCCTCATAGTCTTCATTATAAACATTTTCAGTACTTAAAATTTGCAGGGTTTCCCAAATATTAGCCTCTTTAATTAATTGTTGTTGCGCCTTTAATGACAATGGTTTTTGAAGAAAAGATTCAACTAATTTTATGGGAGCAATTTTATACTCCAGCATCAACCGGTTACTGGCAAAGAAATCTTTAACAAAATTATTTATAGGATGATATATTATTTCTGATGGCGTACCTATCTGTACCACCTTTCCTTTATCCATAAGACAAATTCGATGTCCGAGTTCAAAGGCTTCTACTACATCGTGGGTTACTAAAATGGTTGTTTTGTTTTTGAGCTCATCAAGATTTTTAAACTCATTATGAATCGCCGACTTTGTAATGTTATCTAAAGCCCCGAAAGGCTCATCCATTAAAAGAACAGGGGTGTCAGTAATGAGGGCTCTGGCAACTCCAATACGCTGCTGCTGTCCACCGCTCAGTTCGTGAGGAAAAACACTTAATATATCTTTTGTAAGATGCAGTTTTTCTAAAAGTTCTAAAGTTCTCTTTTCCGTTTTCTGCTTTTCCCATTTGAGTAAATTGGGTACAACAGCAATATTTTGAGCTACAGTATAATGAGGAAAAAGCCCTGCATGCTGCATCACAAAACCAATAGTTTTTCGAAGTTCCTCCGGTTTTTGATCCCGTATATTTTTACCGTCAATAAAGATGTTGCCACTATCAGGTTCTATAAGCCGATTGATCATTTTTAAAGTGGTTGTCTTCCCACAGCCACTAGTACCTAATAGTACCAGAATTTCTTTATCATTGGCCTGAAACGAAACCGTATCAACCGCTTTGTTTGAACCGAAACTTTTGGAAACTCCCTCAATCGTAATCATATATTAACCTGCTATTAATTATTTTGCCAGACGAATGCCCATAAACTGCCACTGATGGCGGGGATGAAAAAAATTGCGGTATGTAGCACGGCTGTGCCTCTCAGGAGTTGCCACAGAAGCGCCGCGTAAAACCATCTGGCTGACCATAAATTTACCGTTATATTCTCCTATCGCGCCCGGCGCTTTTTTAAAACCCGGATAAGGAAGATATGCACTGTCTGTCCATTCCCAGCGTTGTCCCCATGTTAGATTTATTGAAGCTGCCTCCCACTCTGCCTCGGTTGGCAAACGCAAGCCTTTCCAGGATGCAAATGCTGAAGCTTCATAAAAATTAACATGACATACGGGCTCGTTTAAATCTATTTCTTTCAAACCGTTAAAGGTATAATTCATCCATTTTTGATCGATGTAGTGCCAATATAAGGGTGATTTTGCCGTATTTTCTTTTACCCATTCCCAGCCTTCCGAGTGCCAGTATCTAAAATCGGTATAACCTCCATCATCAATAAACTCAAGGTATTCTGCATTAGTTACGGGATATTTGGCAATTTCAAAACTGTCGAGATATACTTTGTGGCGTCCGAGTTCATTGTCAAAACAAAAATCTTCACCCTGATATCCAATTTCATAAATACCGGATTCAACCTTTATGAATTCATTCTTTGAAATGCTTTTTTGATCGAAAACAGTATCAGCACTAAATACCGGAAAAAGTGGATTATGGCCTAATATATATTTGATATCGCTGATCAGTAGTTCCTGATGCTGCTGCTCATGATTAAGTCCGAGTTCCAGTAATTCTGTTAATTCTAATGAAAGGGAATTGTTTTGCAGAAAAGCTTTCATATGCTGGTCTACATAAGCACGATAACAATAAACATCGGTAACCGAGGGCCGGCTTAAATTGCCACGGTCTGTTCGTACAACTCGTGCGCCAACACTTTCATAATAGCTGTTGAAAACAAAATCATACTGATCGTTAAAAACGCTGTAATCCTTATAATTTGGTTTAAGAATAAAAGTTTCAAAAAACCACGTTGTATGTCCCAAATGCCATTTGGGCGGACTGACATCTGCAATAGGCTGTACAACATAATCCTCTATTTCTAAAGGTTTGCATATATGCTCGGAATGCGATCTGATGGTATTGTATTTTTGTATCAAATACTCTTGCTTTACTGCTGCTTCTTTTAATTGCATGATGATTTACCTTTAATATTATGCTACCAGCCAGGCTACGTCTGTAAACCACGCTTTGGAATCCATAATATGATTTATTGTTTCGAAACCTGAACTGTTTGCCAATTCTTCGCTTTCTTCTAACGAATATTTTTGGGAAAGTTCCATATACACCAACTCATCTTTATCAAAATTAATTGACTCACCGTCGATAGTAATAACCTGTTTCTCCAAACTGATTAAATAGCTTCTACAGGCACCGTTTAAAGGATCGTAAGTCTGGTAATGCTGAAATTTATCTACATTGAAATTGGCTTTAAGTTCTTTGTTTATGCGGGTTAGCAAATTAAGATTAAATGCTGCGGTAATTCCTGCTTTATCATTATAGGCATCCAGTATAATTTGCGGATTCTTTTTCAGGTCAAATCCCATCAGGACAATATCGCCGGAAGAAAGATAACTGTTAAGACCTCTACAAAACCCAACTGCCTCGTCTTTCTCCATATTCCCAATATTGCTTCCCAAAAAAAGAACCACTTTTCTTCTTGAAGATAATTCGGTTGCTTTTTCTAGCATCTTAAAATATTCTCCTTCCAGACAAGTAATATGAAGTGTTGGGAGATCAGCCTTTAGTTTATTGTTTAAAACAGCCAATATATTAGCCGATATATCGATTGGCATATAATTAAAATCAGCTTTTTGATCTAAAAGATGCTTTAGCAAAAAAGCAGATTTGGTTCCGTCGCCGGCACCAAGTTCGATTAGATCAAAAGCTTCATCAGTTTCCAATATAATCCTGGCAAGTTCTGAAGTTTTATTTTGAAAGATATCCATTTCACAATTCGTCAGGTAATATTCCGGCATTGCCATTATCTGCTGAAATAGCGTATCTCCTGTTTTATCGTAAAAATATTTAGAGTGCAGTTTTTTTGGTGTACTGCTTAGGCCATTAAGCACATCAAAACGAAACTGTTCAATTGCACTCTTTTGGTTTGTAATATTTTTGGTTAAAGTTTTTTCGGTTTTTATCATGCTGGTGCTATTTATACTGCTTATCAGTTATCAATACGTATTGCTTAAAATGGGATAACCAAATGCACTCTTGTCTGTAATTTTGTATCTGGTTAATTAAAAAGCACTGTCCACAACACCGCCATCAACTCGCAGTGCCGCTCCAGATGTAGCGGATGACAATGGACTTGCAATATATACCACCATGTTAGCCACTTCTTCCGTCTCTGCCCATCTCTGGATAATTGATGACGGACGTTTTTCTTTTATAAACTCTATTTGTGCCTCTGCAATAGTTATCCCTTTTTCTTTAGAAATGTCCTCAAACATTTTGTCGGTTCCCTCAGCTAAAGTTGGACCGGGAAGAATAGCATTTACCGTAACATTTGTTCCTTTTAAATGCTTTGCCAATCCACGGCTTAAAGCAAGATAAGCGGTTTTTGTAACACCGTAAAGAATCATATCATCCGGAATATTTACTGCAGATTCACTGGATATAAAGATAATGCGTCCCCAATTTTTGGCCTTCATAATCGGTGCATAATGACGCGATAGTCGAACACCGCTAAGTACATTTACCTCAAAATCATGAAGCCAGACATCATCACCTGTTGTTTCAAAAGGCTGATCTCCGTATACGCCCACATTATTTATTAAAATATCAATTTCAGGCAGTACAGTAAAGAGATTATTAACTTCTTCTACCTTTGCAAAATCAGCTGCAATACCTTCTACAAGTGCATTGGGAACTTCTTTTTTTAATTTTTCAATAGTCGCGTTAACTCTTTCTTCGGTTCTTCCGTTTATGTAAACTTTTGTTCCTTCACGAAGCAGCCCAAGTGCTATTGCATATCCAATACCACCTGTAGAACCGCTAACAAAAGCTATTTTTCCTTTTAAGTGTAAATCCATTTTTTTATTTTATTTATTAAAAGCCATATTAATCCTAAAGAAAAAAATAAACTTTAAAATGATGTGTAAATTATATTTATGGGAGTACTACAATTTTGCCTCCTCCTGAACTACTTTCCATAAAATGGTGTGCAGCAGCGATATCGCATAGATTAAAGATACGTTTTATAGCTGGTTTTATTAATCCTTTTTCAATATCCTTAACAAATTGCTGGAAATATTTTTCTTCAATTCTGATTTGTCCGCTGTCATAAACTGTGAGATTGACTGTTGCGGGAATATAATCCATAGGCACAAATTCGCCAATTGACCATTGTTCAGAAAGCATACCGGTCATACAGACACTGCCGCCAATTACAACAGTTTTTAGAGAATCCTGTAATGTAGCAGTACCTACAAGTTCAAGTACTTTATCAATCTTAAATTGTTTTTGATTTTTGATTGTTTCCTCCAGATTTCCGTCGTCAATCAAAACGGCATCAGCTCCGTTAGCCAGCAGTAAATCTCTTTTATTTTCACTTCGTGTGGTTGAAATTACAAAAAGTCCAGTTTGCTTGGCCAGCTGCAAAGCAAGCAGACCTACTGAAGAGGTACCACCGCGGATTAACAATGTTTCTCCAGTTTTTATTTTAAGAGCCCGATGAAGTGATCCGTAAGCAGTCTGGAACATCTCGGGCAGTACTCCTAAAATTCCCCAGGAAAGTTCGCTTTCAAAAGGCATAACAATATCATTTGGAACCACGGTATATTGGGCATAACTTCCATCGAAATCACGTCCCATACCTCCCATAAAAGCAGCGACTTTTGACCTTTTGCCAATTTTCCTGAAGGATCATCTATAACTAGACCAACACACTCAATTCCCAGTACTCTGGGAAAATGCACATCTGGCGATAGTCCTTTTCGGGTCATAAGCTCAGAACGGTTAAGTCCAAAGGCTTTAATCTCGATGAGCACCTGATCTTGCAAAGCAACTGGCAAAGCAAGCTCTTCAATTGCAAAGTTCTCTGCTCCTCCCGCGATTCTCAGTATTGCTGCCTTCATTTTTTAGGTATTAAATTAGTTCCAGCTCCCTTACATTATTAAATATGTAGCGGTATATTTTCCAGTTTTCGTCATTCTTTTTAAGAACAAAAAAATCAATACTTTTTTTCGGTACAGGCTTTAAATCCGAAATACGATTCTCTGTCGTAGCAGCAGCAGCTTCTACAAAAGCAAATTGATTCTCTATAGTGATATCCTTTATTGTATACCCGATTTTAAAATCAGCTCGTTTAAGATAGCCATTGCTGGTTTTTCCTAATTGATTACCAGTAATAATCTTCTTCATACCATCAGGAATAAAAACAGCATCCTGATCAAAAAAGTCAGCTATGGCCGCTGTTTCTCTATTATTTAGTACCTGGGCAAAATTGCCCAGTAACGTACTAATTGCTTCTTTTTCTTTTGTGTAACTTAAATCATTATTTTTCATTACTTCAGCATTTAATTTTGGGATTAATACCCGGGTTTTTTATAAAGCTTTTCCATATTTGGCTTTATTTCTTTATCATAAACTTCCTGCATCCAAACATCTTCAGCAACTTCAGCTATGGCGATAGAAACTGCTGCTTCAGGTTTGCCTGTGTGCTTCATAATTACAGCTGTAATTTCTTGTGCAATTTTTTCTTTTTGTTCCTCAGAAGTTCCAGGATACATTTTTACATTTACGTGTGGCATGTTATTTTTATTTAAGGTTTATTAATTTTTATGCTGATTTTCAAGCAGTAAATCTATTGTACAAAATTGCAACATATCTGCCGTTGCTGCTTATAAACATGTTTAAGAAATACCCTTAACTTAGTTTAATAGTAATTCTTAAACTAGTTTAAGATAAGGATAGATGACAATATCTAAATTTATAAAATATTTGTCCGACTTACAAAACATATAAGGAATACTTAGAAAGGACAGTCTGGCTTTTATTATAAATAATTACCTTTAACTTACTCTACTAAAAATTAATTAATGACAGAGATTTTTAAAATATTTAGAATTACGGCAGCAGAATCAAAACAAATTATGCAGACTTTAAATGAGCCACATGCCCATGATTTTGAAGAATTAATTATAGGCGGAGAAGGACAGCTTGAACATTTTATTGATTTTAAATCCCGATTAATTGATGCTCCTTTTATTAGTTTTGTCAGCAGAGGAAAAATCCACCGTGCACAACCCCTTATTAAAGAAGGCCAAAGCGATATGTGGGTACTTAGGTTTAAAAGTGAATTTATAGCAGAAACGATTTTCAGCCTTTATGCCTCTTTTCATGAAAAAGCGAACATTAATATGCAGAGTAATGCCTGTTTTGAAAGATTAGATGTGATGTGCAAATTAATTTATGAGGAATATAATCAGGAAGCTTCTGATCTGGCTGTAATCCGACAATTGTTAAGCGCCCTTTTTACCATAATTGAGTCCGAACGACGCAAACTAAATCTAAATAATGACGAGTCAAAAAAAATACAAGGCACTACTTTTAAAAATTTCCTAAGACTTTTGGAAGAGCATTATAAAGAATCCAAAGATGTAAATTTTTATGCCGATAAACTTTTCATGACTGCACGAAACTTAAATCTGATCTGCCAGAATGTACTGCAGCAAAGCGTTTCTGAAATTATCGAAACACGAAAACTGACCGAGGCAAAAAACCTTTTGATGACCACTGATAAAAACATTGCCGAAATAGGTTACGAGTTGGGATTCAATGAAAAAACCTATTTTACCCATGCCTTTAAACGCAAGGCAGGTCTTACTCCTACTGAATTTAGGGATGAAATGCAGAAACTGCTTTCCTAAAAACACAACTATTCTTCCGAAAAGCGTTACCCCTGCCCTGGCATTTAGCCGCAACTTTGTATCAATAAAAAATGATACTTATGAAAAATTCAATTTTAGGACAAGTAACCGCGGCGGTTCTTGTTTTCGCCTTAAGCACTACAGTAACTGCTCAGAAAAAAGAAGATAAAGCAGATATGGTAAAACAGATTAAAGAACTTGCTGCTGCCAATGCACAGATAGCTAAAAATCTGGAAACTTTTGACACTTTAGATTATACCGTTTTTAGTAATCGCGACTGGTCACGTCTGCACGAAAGCCATGCTAAAAACATTAAAGTACATTTTCCTGACGGTCATACTGAGGTTGGTCTGGAGCAGCATATCAAAACTCTTGATGCTATGTTTGTATATGCTCCCGACACCCGTATTAAAGAGCACCCTTTTAAAATTGGTTCCGGCAATCTTACTGCCGTAATGGGTTATATGGAAGGTACTTTTACGCAGCCTATGCCCGCAGGAGATGGTACTTTTATACAGCCGACCGGTAAAAAATTCAAACTGCCAATGGCAACTATTGGAGTTTGGGAGAATGGAACAATGAAGGAAGAATATTTATTCTGGGACAACCAGTCTTATATGAACCAAATATTAGGTAAATAAAAAAGTAAAAAAAATGGATAGAAAAGATTTTCTTAAAACTATGGCCATTTTACCATTGGGAGCTGCAGCCATGCAGCTCAGCTCCCTTAAAACTGCTACTGATGCTTTTGCTGCAACCGAACGCATGCCTGTGCTTTTTCTTGGACATGGCAATCCGATGAATGCTTTGGCGGATAATAATTTCACACAAGGTTTCCAGCAGATGGCCAAAACACTTCCAAAACCCAGAGCCATACTTTGTATCTCTGCCCATTGGGAAACTAAAGGTACATTTGTTACTGCAATGCAAAAACCCGAAACTATACATGATTTCGGCGGCTTTCCACAAGCTCTTTTTGACCTTCAATATCCTGCTCCGGGAAGCCCGGAACTTGCACTTGAAACCCAGAAACTTATTACTTCAATACCGGTTGGACTTAGTAATGACTGGGGACTTGATCATGGGTGCTGGTCGGTAATAAAATTTCTTTATCCCAATGCAGATATTCCTATAGTAGAAATGAGTATCGATTATACTAAGCCCGCTTCCTATCATTACGAATTAGGAAAAGAACTTGCAGCCTTACGACGTAAGGGAGTACTTATTGTGGGCAGCGGAAACACCGTGCATAACCTTAGGCTTGCGGCATGGGACAAAATGATGGTTCCCGGATACGCATTTGACTGGGCTCATACTGCCAATGAAAAAATGAAAAAGATGATTTTGGAAGATGACCATCAGTCCCTTATTAATTTTGACAAACAGGGTCGGGAATTCGAGCTGGCCGTGCCAACTCCTGAACACTATATTCCGATGCTATACACTTTGGCACTTAAGGAAAAAGACGAAAAAGCTACTGTATTTAATGATGCTTTAGTAGCCGGATCGCTCAACATGCTGTCCATAAAAATTGACAAAGCATGATTTTAAAAAAACATTTATGGATATGCTTTGGCATACTAATTATAATTTCAACCTTTAGCTTTACCATTATGAATTCAAGTAAAGAAAAAACTGCGCTGCATTATCTGGTAAGACAGCCAAAAACAAAAACAGCAAAACCGCCACTTCTTTTAATGCTTCACGGTGTTGGAGGAAATGAGAAAAACTTATTTTCTTTTGCCAGCGATCTGCCTGACAATTTTTTAGTAATTTCTGCACGCGGACCACTTACACTTGGACCGGACAGTTTTGCATGGTTTCAGGTAAACTTTACCGGCGGTCATCCACAGATTAACGAACAGCAGGCTGAAGCTGCAAGGGTAACTATTTTAGATTTTATTGAAGCCCTGAAAGACGAACATGATTTTGATGACAAGCAAGTTTATTTAATGGGTTTCAGCCAGGGAGGAATCATGAGCTACAGTGCAGCTCTTACCGAACCTGAAAAAATCAAAGGAATTGCTGTGATGAGCGGTAGGCTCCTACCAGAAGTAAAACCTCTGATTGCAGATGAAAAACGTCTTGACAAATTAAAAGTATTCATCTCGCATGGAAGACAGGATGCTGTGCTTCATTTTCCTTTCGCTACAGATGCTGTTGCTTATCTTCAATCCAGAGGCATTAAACCGGATTTTCATCAATATGACGAAGGACATACCATTAATAAACAAATGTTTGATGATGTAAATCTTTGGCTGAAAACCAATCTTGCCAACTAATATCATAACTGATTTAAAAAATGCCTGTTTTATAAACAGGCATTTTTTTTGACAGCGTAAAATGCCACAAATCAGCCATTAAATTTCGTGCAATAATGAGCGTTGTGAAACTAAAAATGAAGAATAAAAAAACTCGCATCTTGTATTGATGCCAGTTTTTCGGCGTTTTCAACCAATTTTAAAATCAGTTTAAGTGATCCCAGAAGGACTGCAATTATAGGCCGCAACTCACATCTATTTTATGTTTTCAGTAATTTAAAAAATCGTTTTGCCACGATTTTACCACACTTTTTTCATCGTTTTTAAAAACAGTGAAATTATAGAAAACAAAAAAGCCACTCGATTGAGTGGCTTTTCGTGAACGCAGAAGGATTCGAACCTTCGACCGCCTGCTTAGAAGGCAGGTGCTCTATCCAGCTGAGCTATGCGTCCATTTGTTTTAAAACTTTATGGAAAAGTTTTTGTCGGGGTGGCAGGATTCGAACCTGCGGCCTCCTGCTCCCAAAGCAGGCGCGATAACCGGGCTACGCTACACCCCGAAGGCAAAATCATTATGCGGAGAGACAGGGACTCGAACCCTGGCGACGGTTACCCGTCGACAGATTAGCAATCTGCTCCATTACCGCTCTGGCACCTCTCCAAGCTCAAGAAACGTGTTCTGTTTTGCGGTTGCAAATGTAAGACAACATTCCATATCTCACAACTATTTCTGTTCTTTTTTTAATCTTTTTTCAATCTTTTTTTTAAACCACTTAACAATCAAACAAATAGAATTAACAAAAAATTGAAATTAAATTTAAAATCCATTCGAATTGGTTCAAAATTTGAATTTATTCAAATAAAGAGTAAATTTGCTTGATTAACTAATATTAACAGAAAATGAACAAAAGAGTTGTTATCGTTTCTGCCGTTAGAACACCTATCGGAAGTTTCATGGGAGGTTTATCTACCGTACCCGCACCAAAATTAGGCGCTGCCGCTATAAAAGGAGCCCTTTCAAAAATTAACCTTGACCCAAAATTAGTTGATGAAGTTTTCATGGGGAATGTAATCCAGGCAGGCGTTGGACAGGCTCCGGCCCGTCAGGCTGCACTTTTCGCCGGATTATCTGAAGAAGTTGCTGCTACAACAGTAAACAAAGTCTGCGCTTCAGGAATGAAAGCTGTTATGTTTGCCGCACAGGCTATCGCTTGTGGTGACGCTGAAATAGTAGTTGCCGGAGGAATGGAAAGCATGAGTTTGATTCCACACTACGTGCAAATGCGTGCAGGAAACAAATTTGGCCCCGCTACAATGCTTGACGGAATGCAAAAAGATGGTTTGACAGATGCTTACGATAACAACGCAATGGGAGTTTGCGCTGATTTATGTGCAACTGAATACAACATCAGCCGTGAAGAACAGGATAATTTTGCTATTCAGTCTTATGAAAGAAGCGCAAAAGCCTGGGATGCCGGAAAATTCGACAATGAAGTTGTTCCCGTTGAAGTTCCACAAAGACGCGGAGAACCAATCATATTTTCAAAAGATGAAGAATATACCAATGTAAAATTGGATAAAATCCCATCACTAAGTGCTGTTTTTACCAAAGACGGAACTGTAACTGCCGCAAATGCTTCAACCATTAATGACGGTGCAGCTGCTTTAGTTTTAATGTCTGAAGAAAAAGCAATTGCTTTAGGAATAAAACCTTTAGCATACATCAAAGGGTATGCTGATGCTGCACAAGAACCAAAATGGTTTACTACAAGTCCGGCAAAGGCATTACCAAAAGCTTTAGACAAAGCAGGAATTGCAATTGGCGATGTAGATTATTTCGAATTCAACGAAGCTTTTTCAGTTGTTGGTCTTGCCAATGCAAAAATCCTTAATTTAGATAATGATAAAATAAATGTAAATGGCGGCGCTGTTTCATTAGGACATCCTCTTGGTTGTTCAGGAGCCAGAATTATCGTAACTTTATTAAATGTTTTAGAACAAAATAATGCCAAAACCGGAGCTGCAGCAATTTGCAATGGTGGTGGTGGCGCATCAGCAATTGTTATCGAAAGAGCTTAAATAATATTATATAAAATCAGGAGTTATAAAAAAAATAAATAACTCCTGATTTTTAACTTATAAATTACCCTAAATGTTCGGAATTTGCAATCTAGCCATAGTACCCGTTCGATCTGAGCCAAGTGACAGAAGTGAAATCGTTACACAACTCTTGTTTGGCGAACACATTGAAATCTTAGAACGCCAAAATCAATGGGCACGAATAAAAATTCAGTTTGATGATTATGAAGGTTGGGTAGATTCTAAACAATACCAGGTTATTTCTGAAGCCAATTATAATCAATTAAGCAAAGAAGCTATTATTCTTAATGCTGATCTGATTGATTACATTACCTCTCCAAATAATTTATTATTACCTATTCCGCTTGGCGCTTCATTATCATTTTTGAATAATAGCGAAATCAATACTTCTAATTTTGATTTTGAAGGAACAAAAACCAGCGGCATAAAACCTAAAAGCGCACTTATAAATACTGCTTTTATGTATTTAAACGCGCCCTATCTTTGGGGCGGAAAAACACCTTTCGGAATCGATTGTTCGGGTTTCACACAAATGGTTTACAAACTAAACGGATACAAAATTCATCGTGATGCTTCACAACAAGCGCTCGAAGGTGAACCTTTAAGTTTTATTGAAGAAAGCGAAGCTGGTGATTTAGCCTTTTTTGACAATGAAGAAGGAAATATCATTCATGTCGGAATTATTATGGACAATAATTACATCATTCACGGAAGTGGAAAAGTCCGCATCGATCGTTTAGACCATTTAGGAATTTACAATGCTGAACTGAATAAACACACACATAACCTTCGTGTAATTAAAAAGATTATTTAATATTTCAAATAAACTATCGTGACAAAGCTCTCCCTTTCTAAAACAGATTTTACAATTAATGACGTTAAAATTCAATTTCCGATTGATATAGATAGCTTAAAAAAGGCTTTAGGAGATTATCGACATTTAAAGAAAAAAAGTAATCATACTTACACTTGGGATAACGACGGTGTTATAGCATTCTCTAAAGATGGAATAAAAGCCGAAAATTTGCTTATTGATCTTAATTATGGAAATTACGATTATTGTCCTGAAAAACCATTTTCAGGCAACTTTCTTTTTGATGAACAGGATTTATTTGAATTTTATAAAACAAATAAAAACCAACTCGTAAAACTTTTTAAAGGAGATGACAGCGGTGCTTTTATCCTTAACGGAATTAGTGTGTGGTTCAACAAGGAGGATGATAAAATTACAGCTTTAGACATTTCTGCTTATGAGGAAAAAATAAAAAAACCTCGTTTACCAATTGATGAAGAGTTTAAAGTATTTGAGGTCTTATGGCAAGAATGGATTACAGAAATTAATAAAATTGTTGCGATAGATAATCGTTATTACAATCTCACAGAAGGCATTTCTGCAGAAGATTTAGAACAGCATTCAATACTTGAAGAAGAAATCACAATTCCAAAAGCGCTTCAAAATTTCTACAAAATTCAGAATGTCGAATATGATGCCGTAACTTCAGCTTTTCAGTTTTTAATAAGCGATTGGACATACGATCTTATTCCGTTTGAAGATATTAGAGAGGAGTGGAATTCGATACAAGATTTACAATTTGATGAAGATGACCTTCCGGAATTAGAAATAGATTTGGAAAAAATTCAAACCAACAATTACGCTAATCCTAAATGGATTCCGTTTGCTACAGGAAGAAATGGCGATTATTTATTATTCGACGCAGATCCCGCTGAAAAAGGAAAATTCGGCCAAATCATCGAACTCCAAAATGAATCCTGGGAACGAAATATTGTTGCTGACTCATTAGAAGAATTGATTCAAAATGAAATCAAAAACTTAAAAACCGGTAAAACTGAGCATTTCGATTTTATAACCGGCAAAGAAAACCAAGAATAAAAATCGTTCAATCTAAAACAAAAAATCCGCGATAATCCGTGTTTTCGCTTGCAAATCTGTGTCATCCGCATTCCAATATCACGCACTTATCCGAATCGTTTTCCTAAACTCCGAAGGACTATTCCCTCTTTGTTTTTTAAAGAATTTATTAAAGTGACTTTCATCCGTAAAACCAAATTCGTACGCAATTTCGTTGATTCGTTTTTCGCTGAATTGCAAACGATGTTCAATCAATTTCGTTTTATAATTACTAATATATTGTTGCATCGTTTCATTAGCATGTTTTTTAAAATAACGGCCTAAATACGTATTCGAGATTCCAAAATAATCGCTAATCGATTCTGCTTTAATTCTTTCCGGATAATAAATATTGTTCTGAATATATTGAAGAATATCCATTGCTTTGGCCTCACAACCAATATTTACCTGCTCCGGCAAATACTTCGCAATATTTCTGGCAACTACAATAATCAACGTATTTACCAATTGCTGAATCAACTCTTTATTATAAACATCTTTATCCTGATGTTCCCTAATAATCGCTTCAACCATTACTTTAACAAGGCATTTATCGGCTTGATTTTTTAAAATACAACCCGGCTGATGGTTTGCATTTTGCAAAATATATTCTAAACGCTGAATATTTTCATTCTGCAAACTTGAATTCTTCAAATAAATATCGTTGAATCTTAAAAAGAAAAACTTTGTTTCAGTTTCAATCGTAAAATTATGACAATCTTCAGGCGTTAATAAAAACATATGTCCGGCATCATATTCAAAAACATTTTTGTTGATACATTGCCTTCCGGTTCCGCCTAAAATATAAACCAATTCAAAAAAATTATGACGGTCTCCAACATCAGGATATTCATCCAGCGTTTCAAAAGAAACAGTAAACGGTTCGTATAAATTTTCTTTTTTCATTTTACATTTAATAAATTTGAGTCTGCAAATATACCTAAAAAACACAAATATATACAAATGAATAGTCTTAAAAATGGTATAATTTTGTCAAACAAATTTAAAGGGTAAAAATATAATATTATGGAATATAGAAAATTAGGTAACACTAAGCTTGAATTATCAACTATTACATACGGGGCATTTGCCATTGGCGGAAACATGTGGGGCGGAAACGAAAAGAAAGATTCAATCGATTCTATTCACGCCTCAATCGACCACGGCGTTACCACAATTGACACCGCACCTTTTTACGGTTTCGGTTTAAGCGAAGAAATGATTGGCGAAGCTTTACAAACACAAGACCGCTCAAAAGTACAATTGTTAACCAAATTTGGTTTGGTTTGGGACGGAAGCAATAACGGAAAAGGCGATTTCTTTTTTGATGCTGAAGACAACGGAAAGAAAATCCCAATTTATAAATACGCTTCAAAAAATAATATTATCAAAGAAGTCGAAGAAAGTTTAAAACGACTTCAAACAGATTATATCGATTTATTGCAAATTCACTGGCCAGACTCCACTACTCCAATTCAGGAAACTATGGAAGCGCTTGAAACCTTAATTCAACAAGGAAAAATCAGAGCTGCCGGAGTTAGTAATTATAATGCTGAACAAATTCAGGAAGCTCAAAAAACAATTCAATTAGCTTCAAATCAAGTTCCGTTTAGTATGTTGAACCGCAAAATCGAAACTGATTTGATTCCGCTTACGCTAAAGGAAAACATCGGAATTATTGCTTACAGTCCGATGGAAAGAGGTTTGTTGACCGGAAAATATTTTACAGACAGCAAATTAAAAGATAATGATCATAGAAACGGGTATTTCAGTCAGTTCGATCTTCAAAAAGTAAAAACTTTAGTCGAAGAACTGAGCTCACTTGCCAATGCAAAACACATTTCTATCGCGCAATTAGTGCTGCGATGGACAACTTTACAAAAAGGAATCACAATTGTTTTAGCCGGAGCAAGAAATGCAGAACAAGCTATTTCAAACGCTAAAACAATGGATTTCGATTTATCTGATTCTGAATTAGATTTTATTAATCAGGCAATTGCTAAAGTTAAATAATAGTATTCTTAAAACATTTAAACACATAGAAACATAGCCAATAGCAATCTAAAAAGGCGTTTCACTTAGTCAAAATTCACATAGCTGTAACGAAAAGCCTGTTATGAGCTTTGTCAAAGTTTTGAACTTTGACAAAGCTTGACACCGCTATGTGTTAGAAACTAGTTTCTTTTTGCATTCTTTTAAAAGCAAACAAAAAAACTATGTTTCTATGTGTTTAAAATTCTACGCAACAAATTAAAAAATAATAAATAAGAATTTGGGTGTGTCCCTCCGGGCCGGGCTTTCGGCTATATCTTTTGTTCCGTTTCACTTCACAAAAGGATACCGCCTCTATCCCTCACACAATCATTTTCACAAGAAATAACATTTACAATATGAAGAAAATATTTATTATCAACGGCGGACAAAATTTCGCACACTCAGGCGGAAAATTCAACCAAACCGTTAACGACTGGACCATTGAATACTTAAAAAGTAAAAATTACGAAATAAAAACAACCAGCATTAAAGAAGAAATTGATCTGGAAAAAGAAGTCGAAAAATTCATTTGGGCAGATGTTATTATTTATCACACACCAATTTGGTGGTTTCAATTACCAAATGGTTTCAAAAAATATCTTGATGATGTTTTAACAGCCGGACACAATAAAGGATTATACAAAAGTGACGGAAGAACCAGAACAAATCCGGACATTAATTACGGAACCGGCGGACTTTTGCACGGCCGCAAGTACATGTTAACCACAAGCTGGAATGCGCCTGCAACCGCTTTTACACTTCCGGGAGAATTTTTCGAAGAAAAGTCTGTAGATGACGGAGTGATGTTTGGTTTCCATAAAATGAATAAATTTGTAGGTATGGAAAAATTAGATGGTTTCCATTTTCATGACGTTGAAAAAGGTGCAACTGCCGAAAACATCAGCATCTTTGAGAAAAATTATAAAAATCATTTAGAACAAATTTTTAAAACTTTATAATCATGATATCCATAACTGCAATTATCAAAAGTAAACAGGAAAATATTGAAGAAGTTCGTACTATAATTCACAATTTGGTTCAACAAACCAGAAAAGAAGAAGCCTGCGTGCGTTACGATCTTCATACAACCGAAAATGTTTTCATCATTTGGGAAGAATGGAAAGACCAGGCCGGACTTGATATTCATAATAATCAGCCGTATCTGCAAGATTTCATTGCTAAAAGCGAATCTTTTGTTTCAGCACCAATTCAGGTTTATAAAACTGTACAATCCTTATAAAATAAGTTTAATAATTCCTGCAAGGTTTCAAAAACCTTGCAGGAGTAAACTATTCGTGAAAATTTCTGCAATTTACGGCAACTTTTTAAAAATTATTTAATCCCGCCAAAAGCACCAAAACACATGTTTTTATGCAAAATTTCAACGCTTGAAAAACCAACTTTTTTCATTAAATCTAATTGATAATTCATAGATCTTGGCGTATCTTCTTTTTCAATGTAATCAAGCACTTTCTGACGATATTCGGCACCGCCAATACCTTCTAAATATTCTCCGTAACACTGCCAGGTATATTCATTTAACAATTCAGTATCCTGCGTAATCAAGTCTGAAATCATAAAACATCCACCGGGTTTCAATAATTTAAAAATTTTATCAAAAGTAGTTTCCCAATCCTGATCATCTCTCAAATGATGCAAAACCGCGCCAGCCAAAATAATATCAAAATGATTTTCCTGTAAATCAACTTCCCGAATATCACCTTGCTTCACTTCTACCCTTCCGTTCGTTTCTACTGAAACTCTTTCAAAAGCTCTATCTAACATTGGTAAACTCAAATCGACCAAAGTGCAATTCAAATCAGGAATCTTTGAAAGCATCATTAACGTATAATTTCCTGCGCCACAACCAATATCCAAAACATTCTTCGCATTCGGAACAATTCTTTTACAAGATTCCGTAATTAATTCTAATGAAATTTTAGCGTCAATTGTCGCAACCTGACCCGTTTCTAAATTAGAAAATCGTTCGACATCATTGTCAAATCTTTCCTTGATTTCTGTAATAGTTGATTTTTTCATAGTTTTTGTTTTAAGATTTTCACGCAGATTTAAAAAATTTAAGCAGATTTAAAAATGATTTTCTTTTTTATAAAATATCAAATAAAATCTGCGCTTATCCGCTTAAATCTGCCAAATCTGCGTGAAACAATTTTTTATCAAAACTATTACTTTCATATATACTTTAAAAATACTTATTTTGTTAATTATCAATACTTAATAGGTATTTATGGAATTACGTCACTTAAAATATTTTTTGGCTGTAGCCGAAGAATTGAACTTTACCAAAGCCGCAGAAAAACTTTTTATTTCCCAGCCTCCGCTAAGCAGGCAGATTATTGAACTTGAAAATGAAATTCAGGCAAAACTTTTCATTCGAAACAACAAAAAAGTCGAATTGACAGAAGCCGGAAATTATTTTCAAAAAGAAGTTACAGCACTATTTCAGAATCTGGAACGAATTTCTGTGAAAACGAAAAAAATTGCAGAGAATGTTTCCGGCGAATTCAGAATCGCTTACATAAGTTCGATTTATTCGGCTGTAATCTCAGATTTGATAAAACATCTAAAGGAGCAATTTCCATACGTGAGTTTCAAGCTTTTTGAAGTTTCTACAACCAAACAAATTGACGCTTTAGAACAAGGAAAAATTGAGTTGGGAATTATTCGTTCTCCAATAAAATCTCCTAAAATCAAATCGCAGTTATGGTTTCAGGATGGGTTTTCAGTTGTTTATAATAAAAGTTTAATCCAAATTAATTCTGAAAAGGAAGTTCCAAACTTAAAAGATGAAACTTTTGTGTTTTTCAATAAAGATTACGCACCTCATTATCACGAAGTTTTACTGGAATTATGTGCATTTTATAGTTTCACGCCAAAGATTATTCACGAAGCCAACAATATCAATTCGATTGTACAATTGGTAAAAAACGGTTTAGGAATTTCGATCGTTCCCTCTAATATTGCAAAAAACAATCAGGATACTGAAATTGGGTTTATTGAATTGAAAAAAGTGAATTTACGCACTGATGTTTCGTTAATTACTTCAAAAGAAGACGATTCAGAAATCACAAAAGCAGCAGTTGATTTTTTATTGAATTTTTCTAAAAAATAAAAAAGTTTGCCACAAATTTTAACGAATTAATTAAACTACGGTAATCCGTAAAAATTAAATTCAAAATGGATTTAAATTGCAGACTATAACAAGTAGAAGAATTAGTGCAAATTTGTGAAATTCGTGGCTAAAAAAAATCGTTACAATTTATCACACCTTATTTCAAGCTTAAAACATAACTTTTAAATATCTTAGCAGATTATAATTCTACTCAATAAAATCAACAAAAATGGCAGAGCAATCTTCAATTCAGTGTCCAAATTGCGGAACTAATATCGATGTAAATGATATTCTAAAACATCAATTGGAAGATAGTATCCGTAAAGAATATCAACAAAAAGCCAATGCTCAAAAACAAGAATTGGAACTTAGAAATGAACAATTTGAAAAAGCAAAAGCCGAATTTGAAGCCAAAAAGAAACAGGAAAACGAACTTTTTGCTGAACGTTTAGAGCGTGAGAAAAAAACAGCCGAAAAAGAAATCACAGAAAAAGTAAAAAACAAACTCGACGAAGAAAATAAAGACCGCATGCTTTTGATGGAAAAAGAGCTTTCAGAAAAATCAGAAAAACTTCGTGAATTAAATAAAATGACAGGCGAAATTGCGAAACTTCAACGTGAAAAACTGGAGATGAAAGAAGCCATCGAAGCCGAAGCGCAAAAGCAATTAAATGCAACTTTAGTTCTGGAACGCGACAAAATCCGCAAACAGGAAGAAGAAAAAAACGAGCTAAAAATAAAAGAATACCAAAAACAATCTGACGATCAGAAAAAGCTGATTGAGGAAATGAAACGCAAGCAGGAACAAGGTTCTATGCAATTGCAAGGCGAAGTAATGGAATTAGCGATCGAAGAATGGCTTGCCAATAATTTTCCGCTTGATAGTATTGATGAAGTTAAAAAAGGTGCAAATGGTGCCGATTGTCTTCAGATTGTAAATACGCGCGAACTTCAAAACTGCGGTTCTATTTATTACGAAAGCAAACGTACAAAAGCATTTCAACCCGCTTGGATTGAGAAATTTAAAAATGATATTAGAACGAAAAGAGCTAACATTGGTGTTTTAGTTACCGAAGTTATGCCGGCCGGAATGGACCGAATGGGAATGCGCGACGGAATCTGGATTTGTACGTATGAAGAGTTTAAAGGTTTAAGTGCTGTTTTGCGCCAATCTTTAATTCAGGTAAGTCAGGCAGTTCAGGCTCAGGAAAACAAAGGCGATAAAATGTCGATGTTATATGATTTTTTAACCAGCAATGAATTTCGTTTGCAAATTGAAGGTATTGTTGAAGGCTTTACGCAAATGCAAGGCGATCTTGATGCCGAAAAAAGAGCCATGCAGCGCATCTGGAAACAACGTGAAAAACAAATCGAAAAAGTCGTTCACAATACTTTAGGAATGTACGGCTCGATTCGTGGTATTGCCGGAAATGCGGTACAAACCGTAAGAGCTTTAGAATTGGATTTTATTGAAGATGATAATGAAGATCCTAAAGAATTGTTGGAATAACAATGTGAAATGGAACGCGGATTAAACGGATTTTTATATTTGTTAGATTATCGAATGGATTAATTTATTCAAAATAAACATACTATTTGTCATCCTGACGAAGGAAGGATCACACTCGAAACTCGACAAAGATTGGCGGCTTTCTTTGAAGAATTATTAGTGTGATCCTTCCTACGTCAGGATTAAAAAAATAAAAAAGGCTTCGAAATCAATCGAAGCCTTTTGCAATAATTCCCTTTTTGAATTAACCTTTTTTGAAAGACATTGTAAGTCCAAACTGATTAGAAAGGTAAAGCTTGTTATTTTCAATAGAATAACCTGAGGTTGTTCTTAATAACTGTACAAATTCACCCTCCTTTTTTGTATCGCATTTTTTGGTTTCTGAAGTAAGGTTTGGGAACTTAAGTTTTCCTGCGCCATCTGATACTAAACTTCCTTTAATACCATTACATCCTGTTGAACCAGAAAAGCTTGATGAACTCATTTCGATTTTTGGTGAGCTTGAAAAATCTTTTTCCGTAACTACTTTTCCGTTTAAATTCTCTAAAATCCAGGTTTGCTGTAATTTCTTTTCAATTGCGTTTTCACTACTTGCAGCGACTGAATTTGTAGTTTTACTTGATTTGCAGCTGTAAGCTAATGAGACTGCAATAAATAACATTAAAATCTTTTTCATGTAAAATAAATAATATAAGTTTTATTTTACAAAAATATTACAGCTTTAACGCATCCTTATTTAGTAAACGTCATTTTTAAACCACTATAAGACATTTTTAAAAACAGAATTTTAATCTACCTTTCTAAAAACTAAAAGCTTAGCAGAAGAATTCGACAACGTTAATCTGTTATTTTCAATATTATAAGTTGTTGTACTTTGAAGTGCTTTACTAAAATCAGCTTCCTTATTTCCTGGTCCGCATGCCATTAAAGTTGAAATAACTTTAGAAAATCTCAGCAAATCTTTTTCATAAAAAATAGTTCCGCTAATGGCATTACAACCTCCATAGCCCATAAATTTATTTTCGGCTGAATTGATTTCTATTCGTGGTAATTCCCTTTGAAAATCGGTTACAAAAACTTTAAAACCGTTTAGTTCTTCGAGAACCCAAATATCATGCAACCGATAATCGGTGTTATATTTTCCGCAGCCATCGATTTTTTTAGTCTCCAATTCGGCATTATTTTTAATTTCGATCGAAACTTTATAAGGTGAAATTACGCCAGACATCGAATTCTGGCAATCTACCTGCTGAATTGTAATTGTTGCTGCTGAAGTTTCATTACTAACTTTATACATCTTAACATTAGCATCCATCGCTTTTACCGCTTCAACTGTAGGGAAAATCAGCTTTTCTTTTCCCGGGATCAATGAACTAAAAACAATATTTTCATTTCCCATTTTTAAGCTCCAAAATGGTTCGTTTCCGGTTGCTGTAAAATAATACTTCATCTCATCTTCCTGAGATCCATATTCAGAAGTAGTTTGCGCATTAGAAGTTTTGTCTGCTGTAGATTTGCAACTTACCATTAAAGAAAGTAAAAGCAATAGTGATAGTAATTTTTTCATAACGCTTTATTTGAAAGATGATCTTTTAATAATACAAGTAAAATTCTTATGAATTTACGACATTATTTTGAATTTATTATTTAGAATCTTTTCAAATTTAAAATAATTATCACCCTTACATTTCGCTTTAAACTCATACAACACAGAAGATCAGGATAAAAGATGTATTAAGTAGAAACTGTTTTGTTCAAAAATAAAACAAAATACGTATTTAAATAAGTATTAATACTTATATTTGCGTAGTAATACTTAATTAAAGAAATCATGATTAGAGTAATAGTAGTTGGAAACGGCATGGTTGGTTATAAATTTTGCGAAAAATTCATTGCAAAATCAGGACAGGAAAAGTATCAGATTACCGTTTTTGGTGAAGAACCAAGACGTGCTTACGACCGTGTTCACTTAAGTGAATACTTTGGAGGTAAAACTGCAGATGATCTATCATTGTCAACAAGTGATTGGTACACTCAAAACAATATTATTCTAAACACCTCAGAATTAATTACAGACATTAATCGTTCAGAAAAAACAATACATACACATTTAGAAAAAACGCACACGTACGATTACTTAGTTCTTGCCACAGGATCTTCGGCTTTTGTTCCTCCAATTGAAGGAGTCGAAAAAGAAGGTATTTTTGTATACAGAACTATAGAAGATCTTGACGCGATTATGGCCTACGCCAAAAAAATAAAACAAAAAGGTGCAACCGAAGCTGCCGTTCTTGGCGGTGGATTACTAGGTCTTGAAGCTGCAAAAGCCGTTAGAGATTTAGGATTAAACCCGCATGTTGTAGAATTTGCACCGCGTTTGATGCCGAGGCAATTAGACAAAGGCGCAAGCGATATGCTGCAATCAAAAATTGAAGAACTAAATATTGGCATTCATCTTAACAAAGCCACTCAATATATAGACGGTGAAGCATGCATAACGGGAATGATGTTTGCCGATGACGAATTGTTAAAAGTAGACATGTTGGTTATTTCTGCCGGAATTAAACCTCGCGACGAATTAGCTCGGGTTTCGCAACTTGAGGTCGGTTTACGAGGCGGCGTTGTGGTAAACAATAAAATGCAGACATCAGATCCTTTTATTTATGCCATTGGAGAAGTAGCGCTTTACAATCAAAACATTTACGGACTTGTTGCTCCAGGTTACGAAATGGCCGATGTCGCTGCCGAACAAATCTTAAAGGGTTCTAAAACCATGAGAGAAACCATCGATATGTCGACACAATTAAAATTAATTGGCGTTGAAGTGGCGAGTTTTGGTGATCCTTTTCTTGAAAATAATGATGTAACGGCTATTATTTATGAAAATAAATTAAGTGGAATCTATAAAAGAATCAACGTTACTAAAGATTCTAAAACCTTATTAGGCGGAATTTTAGTTGGAGATTCAAGCGATTATAATTCTCTTTTTCAGATTTTTAGTAACGCAATGGCTTTACCAAAAAATCCCGAAGATCTAATTTTAGGTTCAAGAGACGGATCTGAAGGTTCTAGTTTGGGAAGTGTAATGGATTTACCGGACACCGCCGTAATTTGTTCTTGCGAAAATGTTACAAAAGATTCCATTTGCTGTTCGCTTTTAGATGAAACCTGTTCTAGCTTTTCAGACGTTGTCAAACATACCAAAGCAACTTCTGGCTGTGGCGGCTGTAAACCAATGGTTTCAGACTTGGTTAAAGCAACCCAAAAATCTCTTGGAAAAGAAGTTAAAGAGGTTATTTGCGAGCATTTTAGTTATAACCGTCAGGAATTATTCGATTTGGTAAAAATTAATAAATACGAGAACTTTTATGATGTAATTGATCATCACGGAAAAGGCGACGGCTGCGAAGTCTGCAAACCAGTTGTAGCTTCAATATTCTCTAGTATTTACAATGATACGGCAAACAAACACGTTACAACACAAGATACAAACGATAGATTTTTGGCCAACATTCAACGAAACGGAACCTATTCTGTAGTGCCGAGAGTTGCAGGTGGAGAAATTACGGCCGAGAAATTAATTGTTATTGGTGAAGTTGCCAAACAATTCGATTTATACACCAAAATAACAGGCGCCCAAAGAGTTGACTTATTTGGAGCGCATTTGAGTGATTTGCCTAAAATCTGGAAAATCTTAATTGACAATGGTTTTGAAAGTGGTCACGCTTACGGAAAATCGCTTCGAGCCGTAAAAAGCTGCGTTGGAAATGCATGGTGCCGTTACGGAATGGACGACAGCGCCGGATTTGCCATCGAACTTGAAAACAGATATAAAGGAATTCGTTCCCCACATAAATTAAAAGGCGGCGTTTCGGCCTGTATTCGCGAATGTGCCGAAGCCCGAGGAAAAGATTTCGGATTAATTGCGGTTGAAGGCGGCTGGAATTTATACATCGCCGGAAATGGTGGCGCCAACCCAAAACACGCCGTTTTATTAGCCGAAAAAATCGATAAAGAAACGGTTATCAAATACATGGATCGTTTTTTAATGTATTACATACGCACGGCTGGTCCGTTAATTCGAACTTCAACCTGGTTAGAAAAACTAGATGGCGGTTTAGAGTATTTGAAAGAAGTAATTATCGAAGACAGTTTAGGAATCTGCGAAACGCTTGAAGCCGAAATGCAAACCCTCGTAAATACTTTTGAATGCGAATGGAAACAAGTGTTAGAAAAACCAAGGTTATTAAAACGCTTTAACCATTTTATAAACTCTGAAGAGAAAGATGACAATGTTGTTTTTGTGCCTTTAAGAGATCAAAAAATGCCAAAAGCCTGGTCTTAACTTTATAAATAATTTTTAAACACATAGAAACATAGAATTAAAAAATAAAAAAAATATCAAAATGGAAGAAATCTTAAATCAATATGAAACAGTGCATCCAAACGATGCTACAATTTGGTTCAAAGCTGGTAAAGTTGAGGATTTCCCTACCAATCGAGGTGGCTGTATCAAATATAAAAACAAGCAAATTGCTATTTTTAATTTCACACGTCGCAACGAATGGTATGCTTGCCAAAATGCCTGCCCGCATAAAATGGAAATGGTCCTTGCAAGAGGTATGACGGGTTCTGCAGATGATATTCCGAAAATTGCATGTCCGATGCATAAAAAAACGTTTTCATTAGTAGATGGAAGCAATTTAAATGGTGATGATTTTAAAATTGCTACATATCCAATTAAGGTTATTGAAGACGAAGTATTTGTTGGGTTTATAGATTAAATAATAAGCCACAGATTTCACAGATTAAATGGATTATACTTTCTTTTGCCACGAATTTCACTAATTCCACTAATTTAATTCGTTAAGTTCGCGACTGAAAACTTAACTGAATATCTTTGAATAGAAATAATAAAACTTTATAATAGTCATGTCAATGCCGATCTAATCCAGAAAATCCTTTAATCTGTGGCGAAAAATAAAATAATAATTCGTGCTAATTCGTGAAATTCGTGGCAAAAAAAACTTAATTCCGTATATTTGAAAATCTATTATCTTACCAACAATGACTACACCTTTTCAAAAAGCAAGCGAGTGGATTGATGCCGAAAATGCTCAGGATCCAAATATCGAAATCGACCAAAATACAGAATATCCAAAGGAATTATTATATTCTAACAGAATGTATGCAAAGCTTTTACAGTTTGAGCCTGAAGTATCTGAAGAAGTTCAGATTGCCTCAAAAGCGCAGCATATTTGCCGATGGAAAGTAGCGCGCGAATCGTACCCAATGGATCGTGTGGGTTATTTAAGATGGAGAGAAGATCTTAAAAAATTTCATGCAAAAACGACCGCCGAAATTCTGGAAAAAGCAGGTTACGATCAGAGTTTTATAGATCGCGTTTCTTTTTTAATTGAAAAGAAATTACTTAAAAAAGATGCTGAAACGCAATTATTAGAAGATGTAATTTGTCTGGTTTTTTTAGATTATTATCTGGAACCATTTGTTGAAAAACATGATGAAGAAAAACTAAAAAACATCATCAAAAAAACCTGGGATAAAATGTCTGACAAAGGACATCAGGAAGCCTTGAAAATCAGTTATACTGAAGAAAATTTAAATCTTATAAAAGCTTCTTTAGGATTGTAATTATTATATGAAAAAAAGCAATCAGGAAAAAGACAAAATCACATTCAAAAATTTACGCCGTTTGTATTTTTTTGCGCTTCTCACTATTGCTTTCACTATAATTGTAAGCCAAATTCTGGTTCAATACAATCTGAACCAGCAATTAAGCGATTCTAAAATCATCAATTTTTCGGGTAAACAAAGAATGTTGAGCCAGAAGATTGTAAAAGAAGTTTTGATCCTACATTATGTTTCTGATACCGCTTCTTCTAAACAAATCTCACATTTAAAAAGTGTATTATGGCTTTGGAAAAAAAACCAAAATGCACTCGAAAACGGCAATGATAGTTTGGCGTTTCCGAAAGAGAAATCAGAAACACTTTATAAATTATATCAGGAAATAAATCCCATTTTCTATAAAATTGCCCAAACAACCGATTCATTTCTGTTGAATTTAAAGCAAAAAAAACAATCGGATGAAAATCAAAAATTCGTAAATACTATTTTAGAAAACGAAGGCGCTTTTCTTTCTAAAATGAATCAGATTGTAACACAATACGATCTTGAAGCGCATGAAAAAGTTACTGAACAACGCAAAATAGAATATTGGATTTTCGGTTTTACTTTACTGGTACTTCTTTTAGAATTCTTCTTTATTTTTAAACCAACAAATAAAAAAATAGAGCGATTAATTACAAGGCTTTTAGCTTCTGAAAAGAAAGCTTTGAAACTCGCTTACGACACTGAAATCATCAGCGAAATAAAAGAAAACTCGGTAAAAGAATTAAAGTCGCTGAATTATGCGATGGAAAACACATTGCTGTATTGTCGCATTGCGCCCGATGGCTCGATTATTCATATTGGAGAAAAATTCGCCAAACTTATCAATTATACCAAGTTTTCATCTAACAAAAAATTCTCTGAAGTTTTAACTACAGATGAAAAAGAACAACTTAACATTGATCGCATTATTTTTGAAAAACACCGAAGCGGCTGGCAAGGCGAAATTAAAATTATCAATAAAGAAAACCAGACGATTTGGTTAGATTTATCGATGGTTCCGGTAACGATTAAAAAAGACGAATTAGAGCTTTTGATTGTTTGTTTCAACATTACCGAACGTAAAAAAGCGCAGCGCGAAGTCGAACGTTTGAATATTGAAAACAGTACTGAAAAAATCAATCAGCAAAAGATTATATCCAGTAAAATTGTAGAAAATCAGGAAAACGAACAAAACCGAATCGCCAAAGAAATTCACGACGGAATTGGGCAAATGCTGACGGGTTTAAAATTTAGTTTAGAAAGCATTAATCTGGATGATAGAGAAAAATCGGCTCAAAAAATAGAATATTTAAAGAAACTTTCACTTGATATTATCAAAGGTGTCCGCACGGCAACTTTCAACTTAATGCCACCGGAATTAAGTGATCACGGCATTGTTTCTTCGCTCGCAAAACTCACACAGGAACTTTCGAAATTGACAGGAAAGGAAATCCTGTTCTACAACAAAACCGATTTTAACCAACGCCTGGATTCATTAATCGAAATTAACATTTACCGTCTAACGCAGGAAGCCATTAACAACGCCATAAAATATGCTGAATCATCGCATATTATTGTGCAGCTTTCGCACAGCAGTACTTTACTAAGTATTATTGTAGACGACAACGGTAAAGGTTTTGATATTAGCGCTGTAGACAAAAAAAGAAACAGCGAATCCGGAATGGGAATGTTGTTCATGAAAGAAAGAATTCAGTACATCAACGGACGTGTTTTCTTCAAATCGATTCCCGGTGAAGGAACGAGGATTACTTTTAATATTCCGATATAAATAGTTTCAAGTTTTTTGTTTCATGTTTCAAGTTTACCCGGACATTTTTGTCATCTCTAAAGAGAAATCAAATCAAGAAACTCCACAATCAAAACCAACCATCTTTGTCGAATCCCGAGTGTGATCTCTCCTGCGTCGACATGACAAGATTACGAGAATATCTTTGTCAAAGTTTTAAACTTTGACAAAGATTTGAAACTAATTATTGCAATTGATTTTTTGACATGCAATTGAAATTTCTTTAAGTAATTACGTATCTTAGCCTCATATTTATAGATGAATATACGTAAAATTCAGAATCAAAATTAAGTAAATCATGAATAATAATATTAGAGTAGTTCTGGCAGATGATCATGTATTTGTGCGAGATGGAATAAAATCTCTCTTGGAAAACGAAGCAAACATTGAGGTTGTAGGCGAAGCGGTTGACGGAGCCGATGCCCTTGAAGTGGTTCAAGCTAACAAACCAGACTTACTTATAGTAGACATTCGTATGCCGAATTTAACCGGTATTGAGGTAGTAGAAAAACTTAGAAACGAGAATAATACGGTAAAAATTATTATGCTTTCGATGCACGAATCTGAAGAATATGTTCTCAAATCTATAAAAGCCGGAGCCGATGGATATTTATTGAAAGGCTCTAGTAAAGAAGAATTTTTGAAAGCTTTGCATACCGTTGCGGCGGGCGGAAAATATTTTAGCGGAGATATTTCGTCTATATTAATCAGTCAGTTGACTAATTCGTCAACATCATTAGAACCAAAACAAAATTTCGGTGAAGAAATGATGATTACAAAAAGAGAGAAAGAAATCCTGACACTTTTATTATCCGGAAAAGGAAACAAAGAAATCGCCGAAGCACTTGAAATCAGCAAAAGAACGGCTGAAGTGCATCGTTTTAATTTAATGAAGAAACTCAAGGTTAAGAATTTAATAGAACTTTCTAATAAGGCTACTGAATATTCACTTTTGTAAATTCTACTTAAAAGATAAAAATGAGCCAGTAAAAATAGTATTTAATCAAAATAGTGAATCAATTTTAACATCTTGACAAATCTATTCAATCAATAAAAAATACTTAGCGAAAAATACGTATTAATACTTACATATACTTAAATTTGATCAAACAAATCTAAGTACTATGAAAAATACAAACTCTTTATCGCAACCACACAAGATTTTATTTTTGAATACTTTAGCATTCACCGTCTGTTTTGCTTGTTGGACATTAAACGGTGTATTGGTTACTTTTCTGGTAGATAATGGCATTTTTCACTGGAGCGTCGTACAAGTTGGCTGGCTTCTCGGAATACCTATTTTGACCGGTTCGATCATGCGTTTGCCCATAGGAATACTTACGGACAAATTTGGCGGTAAATATGTTTTTTCGTTATTACTTCTCCTCTGCTCCATTCCTTTATTTTTATTGCCTTTTGCAGATAGTTTTTTTCTGTTTGCTTTATTAAGTTTTCTATTTGGAATGGTTGGAACTAGCTTTGCAGTCGGAATTGGTTATACTTCAATCTGGTATCCAAAAGAATGGCAAGGAAGAGCTTTGGGAATTTTCGGAATAGGAAATGCCGGAGCCGCGATCACGACTTTTTTGGCACCTTCACTACTCAATCATTTTTCTATAGAAGATCCTCAAAACGGCTGGAAAATACTTCCGGTAATTTATGCTACCGCTTTGGTTATTATAGGAATAGCTTTTTTAATTTTTGCTACAAACAGAAAACTGGAAAATGATACCAGAACCGTTTCAGAAATGCTTCAATCTTTAAAAAGCGCACGTGTTTGGCGATTTGGAGCTTATTACTTTTTAGTTTTTGGCTGCTTCGTTGCTTACTCACAATGGCTTTTACCCAATTTTATGAACGTTTATCAAACCAGTTTGGTTATGGGCGGTTTATTTGCAACACTTTTCAGCTTGCCTTCGGGAGTAATCAGGGCTTTTGGAGGCTATTTATCAGATAAATTTGGTGCTCGAAAAGTGATGTATTGGGTTTTGAGTTCTTCTGTAATTTTGAGCGCTCTTTTAATGATTCCGAAAATGGAAATAACCACAACAGGTCCGGGAGTTTTAGCTTCAAAAAAGGGAATTATCACTTCGGTTTCAAATGAAAATGTAAAAATTGGAGATACTGATTTTCCTGTAGCTCAGAAAAAAGAATCTGAAACTGAAAATAATATTTTCCCAACCAGAACTTCGTGGCAGCAAGTCGTTGTTAATCAAAATCAAACAGTTAAGAAAAAGGAACTTCTTGCAAGAGGAATAACGGTAATAAAATTTGATGCTAATATGTGGGTATTCTTGATTTTAGTGATTTTGATTGGAATTTCATGGGGAATTGGAAAAGCTGCCGTTTACAAACATATTCCCGAATATTTCCCTAAAGATGTTGGTGTAGTTGGCGGAATGGTTGGAATGATTGGCGGTTTAGGAGGTTTTTTTGGTCCGATAATTTTTAGTTATTTATTGACTTCAACCGGAATTTGGTCAAGTTCATGGATTTTTATTCTGGTATTTTCTACAATTTGTTTGATTTGGATGCACTACACTATTACCAAAATCATGAACGAAAAGCAACCTGTTTTATCAAAAGTAATTGATAGACAATAACTTGGTATAAATTTCAAAAAAGAACAACTTGTATGATTTTTATCACAAAATAAAACATAATAATCTTATACATTTGCCTCGTAATTAAAAAATCAGTTATGAAAAAACTAAGAATGGTCATCCTACTAATATTAGGCGCAATTAGTGCTGATATTCAGGCACAGGAGTTAGATGTAAACTTACAAATTAGACCTCTTTTCGAATACCGAAACGGATATAAAACCCTCATACAGGAAGGTCAGGAAGGAACTTCTCAAATTTCGCAACGTTCAAGGTTGAATTTCAATTACAAACAAGATCAATTCACGGTAAAATTGACTTTTCAAAATACCAGAACCTGGGGAGACGTGACACCTACCGCTACCGCAGATAAAAATGGTGTTGCTGTTTTTGAAGCGTGGGCACAATATGATTTAACAGAAAAATGGAGTGCCAGAATGGGGCGCCAAGTACTTTCATACGATAATCAGCGTATTTTAGGTGAACAAGACTGGGCGCAACAAGCGCAAAGTCATGATGCATTGACTGTTTCATTTCATACTGAAAAACAAAAATTAGATTTAGGTGTAGCTTATAATTCTGATGCTGAAAATACTTTTCAAACTCCATACACTATAGCGAACTATAAAGCAATGCAATATGCATGGTATCATGCTAATTTAGACAAATTTGGACTGAGTTTTTTATTGTTGAATACGGGCTATGAATATGCCAATATTGATAAAAAATTATTAGTAGATTACAAACAAAATTTCGGACCTTATTTAACCTATAAAACTGCCAAAATAGACAGTAATTTTTGGGTGTACGGACAAACCGGAAAAAGTACAGACCGACAAGTAAGTGCGTGGAATATCGCCGCAAATTTTGGATACAATATAACAGAATCGTTTAAAGCTGGTTTAGGGTATGAATTCTTATCAGGAAAAAACACCAATGACGCAAGCAATGTTATTAAATCATTCAATCCAATTTTTGGAACGAACCATGCTTTTAATGGTTATATGGATTATTTTTATGTAGGCGGAGGCCATTTAAACAATGTTGGTTTACAGGATGCCTTTATAAAACTAAACTACAACGTAAACAAATGGCAATTTGCTTTAATGCCACATATATTCTTATCTGCTGCTGATGTAATTACGCCTGTAGAGAAACTTGATTCCTATTTAGGAACTGAAGTTGACTTTACTGCCGGCTTTAATTTCAAAAAAGAAATTACATTAACAGGAGGATATTCACAAATGTTCGGGTCTAAAACTTTAGAATTCATAAAAGGCGGAGATGCCAGTCATACCAACAATTGGGCTTGGTTGATGATTTCTGTAAATCCTAGAATTTTTACATTGAAAAAATAGTTTTTCTTTAAAATTAACATCTATATTTTACCCTTTTCATATTTCGTGAAAAGGGTATTTTTTTTGTCTTCCTAAAAAATTGTTATACACTTTAATTAGTTATATTTGAATCGATTACGAACCCCAAATTCTATCCTATGAAACCATTTTTAAAATTATCGATGCTTACTTTTATTGTAACTCAAACTGGTATTCCTCAAAAATACAATGATGCCTTGATTTCAAAAGAATCAGAAATAAATTTTGCAAAAACACAAAAAAGGGGAATTAAAAAAAACAACATTATTTACTATGTTGAAAATGATTTACAAACAATATCTGCCTATAAAAGCAATAAATTGAAATGGCAAACCAATGTAATTTCTGTTTGTGGACAACCAAAACGTGGAGAACCACAAATAAGATATGTAGGATATAATGCAGACAAATTACTTATTGTAATGGGAAAACATAATTTTGCAGAAATTGACATCAATAGTGGTTTAACTAAACTTGTTGGATAAGATTACTTTTAAGGAATAGATTTTTCTAAAATATACATTTATAATTTGCCCTTTTTTCAGTTTTGGAAAAGGGTATTTTTTTTGAATATTTTGGAATATTCTTTTACTATATTTGATTGAAATTATTTTTATCATTTAAACTGATATATTGAAAAGAACAACAGAAATAATAACAATAGATTCAATTGATAAAATTCCTTCATTAGAAGAAATTAGAAAAATACCCAGAACCCAAACCTTAAAAATTATTTTTCAAAATTCAGTTCAAAGTCAACGAGAATCTATTGGTGAAAATTTAAAAAAAGAATTGCAGGGTTTTCAAATTGGAATTCATCATTTAAACCCAGAAATTAATATTGCAAAATTAATTACAGATCAAGAAATTGAAGAACATCAATTATTTTTTGAGAATTGCGCTAAGGATTATAGAGAATTAGGTAAAAAGTTAATTTTCGGACTCGCTGAACAACTTAAAGTTACGATAGATTCAGATTGTCCGTGGATAACATTTAATCAGTACTTAAGAAACAACAAACAAACTGGAAAATTTAAAGAATGGAGATACTTTTTTCATGGTTTTCATTGTGGGTTTGAAAATAAAGAAACCGGACAAATGATTGAAGTTCCACTTGTTTTCAGTCTTGAATTTGGAGATTTAGATCCATACTTTTTTACTAATTTTATAAAATCAACATCTGATTATAAACCTTTATCTGTCAAGATTTATGAAGATCATGCAGATGGAAAACAAATAAATGATAAAATGCTTTCACTTGGGAAATTTGAGCGGATAAATTCAAATTTTGGAAATCATTTTGGGATTGTAGTCAGAGATCGTGAAAAGGTAGAAATTAAAGAATATAAACCCGAAGAGAGTGGTAAAAAAAGAAAATTTAATTTTTGGAAATTTATAGGAATAAAAATTTAACCAAAAATTAATTTTAAAAAAAATAAAACCCTTCACTAAATGAAAATCATAGCCTGGAATTGCAATATGGCATTTAGAAAAAAAGCCGGATTCATTCTGGCTCATAATCCTGATATTGCCGTAATTTCAGAATGTGAAAATCCTGAGAAACTTATTTTTCCAACCAATATAAAGACGCCATCAGATATTCTTTGGTACGGAACAAATCCGAATAAGGGAGTTGGCGTTTTCTCTTACAGCGATTATCGCTTTCAATTGTTGGATTGTCATAATCCTGATTTCAAAAATATTTTACCAATTGCCGTAACGGGCGGAAAAGTAGATTTTACTTTGTTTGCCGTTTGGGCCAATAATCCGGCAGATAAAGATGGCGCATACGTAACTCAGGTTTGGAAAGCTATCAATTATTATGAAGATTTACTTTCAGAAAACAGAACGATATTAATTGGCGATTTCAACAGCAATACTATTTGGGACAAACCACGTCGTGAAGGAAATCATACAACTGTGGTAAATAAATTAGGTGAAAAGAATATTTTTAGTACTTATCATAAATATTTTAATCAGATACAAGGTAAAGAAGAACATCCAACTTTATACATGTATCGTCACGAAAACAAACCTTATCATCTTGATTATTGTTTTGCCTCAAATGATTTTATCGAAACTTTAGAAAGCGTCGAAGTTGGCACTTATCAAGATTGGACTTTACACAGTGACCACAAACCTTTAATCATTACATTTAATATATAAACCATGAACAATTGGACTCAAAGATGGGACGATCGCTACAGCAATGAAGAATTTGCATATGGCGAAGAACCCAATAATTATTTCAAAGAGCAAATCGAAAAATTAAACCCCGGATCTATTCTTTTTCCTGCCGAAGGCGAAGGCCGAAATGCGGTTTTTGCAGCAAAATTAGGTTGGAAAGTTGCTGCTTTTGATATTAGTGCCGAAGGAAAAAACAAAGCCTTAAAACTGGCAGAAGTCAACAATGTTTCAATCGATTATCAGGTTGGAGAATTAGAATCGCTACATTATCAACCCGAACAATTTGATGCTATTGCTTTAATTTATGCTCACTTTCCTGCTGAAATTAAATCTTCGATACATAAAACACTTGACAAATATTTACGTAAAAATGGAATCATCATTTTTGAAGCTTTCAGTAAAAAACACCTCGAATATCTGGCCATAAACGATAAAGTGGGCGGGCCAAAAGACATTGAATCTTTATTTTCTGTTGAAGAAATTCAGTCTGACTTTTCTAATTATGAAATCATTCAATTAGAAGAAAAAGAAATCGAACTAAACGAAGGTTTATTCCATAACGGAAAAGGTTCTGTAATTCGATTTATTGGAAAGAAAAAATAAATTTACCCGACTTAGAGACGCACTGCTGTGCGTCTCTACAAAAATATTATTTAAAAAAAATACTTTAAATATTCGCTGTTTCTTCAATCCTTTTTGATATCAAAATTAAATTCAAAAAATTACGTATTTATACGTAAAAATACTTATTTTTGTTTACATCATTATACGTGAATTATCTTAGACTAAGAAATTCATTTTAATAGTATTCAAAAACGAGTTCTAATGCAAAATACCAAAATCAAAACTACCTGTTCGTATTGTGGCGTTGGCTGCGGTATCATTGTTACCAACGATGCTAAAAATGTTGTAATGGTAACGGGCGACAAAGATCATCCTGTCAACAAAGGAATGTTGTGCTCGAAGGGAATGAATTTGCATTACGTAGTGAATGATACTTCAGACCGGATTTTATATCCTGAAATGCGTGGCAGCAAATCCTATCCACTCAAACGTGTGAGTTGGGATACGGCTCTTGATCGCGCTGCAGCCGTTTTTACTTCTATTATAAAAAAACACGGACCAGACAGCGTTGGTTTTTATATTTCAGGCCAATGTTTAACCGAAGAATATTATCTCGTAAATAAACTGGTAAAAGGTTTTTTGAAGACCAATAATATCGATACCAATTCCAGACTTTGTATGAGTTCTGCTGTTGTCGGTTATAAAAAAACTTTCGGAGAAGATTCTGTACCAATAGCTTACGACGATATTGAATTGGCCGATACTTTCCTGATTACAGGCGCAAACCCAGCTTGGTGCCATCCCATTTTATTCAGAAGAATTGAAAAACACAAAGAGAAAAATCCAAAAATAAAAATTATTGTTATAGATCCGAGGCGAACAGATACAGCAGCTTTCGCCGATTTGCATTTGCAGATTATTCCCGGATCTGATATTATTTTATACCATGCCATTGCCAAACGCATTATCGAAAAAGGACATGTAGATCATGATTTTGTAAAAAATAATGCAGAAAACTTTAAACAGTATAAAGACTTAGTTTTAAGTACGTCTTTAGAAAAGGCTTCTAAACTTTGCGGAATTTCTGTAAACGACATTAAACTTGCCGCCGATATTATCGGAAAAGCAAAAGGATTTATTTCGCTTTGGGCAATGGGACTTAATCAAAGTGCCGTGGGAGTTGATAAAAATACGGCTTTGCTAAATTTATCCTTATTAACAGGACAAATTGGAAAACCGGGTTCTGGTCCGTTTTCTTTAACCGGACAACCCAACGCAATGGGCGGACGTGAAGTTGGCGGAATGGCAACGCTTTTAGCCGCCCACAAAGACATTGCAAATCCGCAGCATCGAAAAGAAGTGGCTGATTTTTGGGGCGTTGATGAAATTTCAGACAAGCCGGGTTTAACCGCAACTGAGATGTTTGAAGCTCTCGAGTCCGGAAAAATGAAAGCGGTTTGGATAATCTGTACCAATCCGTTAGTGAGTTTACCCGATTCCCGTAGAATTGAAAAGGCATTACAAAATGCCAAATTTGTAGTCGTTCAGGATATTTCGCATAATGCAGACACTTCAAAATATGCCGACTTATTACTACCAGCCGCCGGTTGGTTAGAAAAAGAAGGTACAATGACCAACTCTGAACGTCGTATTTCGTATTTACCAAAAGGAATCAATGCGCCCGGAGAAGCACTTTCAGATATTGAAATCCTAATTCGGTTTGCAAAAAAAATGAATTTTAATGGTTTTAATTATAATAGTGCCGAGGAAATTTACAAAGAACATTGTGCGCTCACCAAAAACACGAATATTGATATTTCATTTTTAAATTATCATCGTTTAAAAACCGAAGGCACTTTTCAATGGCCGGTTCCAGATTACGGACATCCGGGAACGCCCCGCCTTTTTACGGATAAAAAATTCTATACACCATCTCAAAAAGCCATTTTCAATTTACCAACACACATTGAAAATACATCGGAACAACCAACACCGCAATTCCCTTTTATTCTAACAACAGGACGTGTTCGGGATCAATGGCATACGATGACCAAAACCGGAAAAGTATCCCGTTTAATGACGCATACCCCAAGTCCGGTTTTAGAAATAAACCCAATTGATGCGTATAAAAATGAAATTAAAAATGGTGATATAGTAACTGTTACCAGCAAAAAAGGTGAAGTTAGGGTAAAAGCAAAAGTAACAGATACCATTCGGGAAAAAGTGCTTTTCCTGCCCATGCATTGGGGAAAACAGCTAGAAAATGATTTAAACAGAACCAATAATTTAACGAATACCGTTGTTGATCCCGTTTCAAAAGAACCTGATTTTAAATACACAACTGTTTCGATTACAAAATATGTAAAGCCTTTTCAAAAAATTGCCATTATTGGTGCCGGAGCAGCGTCTTTCCGATTTATTCAAAACTATCGCGAGTTCAATTCTACCGATGAAATCATTGTGTTTTCGAATGAAGTAAATCCGTTTTACAACCGCGTTTTACTTCCGGAATATATGACGGGCGAATTTACTTGGGAACAACTTTTAAAGGTAAAAGATGGTGAAGCTTTAAACAAGCTAAATATTACCATGAAAGCAGGGGTAGCAATTGATAAAATTAATACTGCCGAAAAAACTATAAAAGACAATTTAGGGCAAACGCATACTTTTGACTCTTTGATTATAGCCACCGGAAGCCGTCCGTTTGTTCCTGAAAATGCACAGCTACATCTTCCGGGACGTTTTACGGTGAGAAGAAAAGAAGATGCAGATCGTTTAAAAAAACATCTTGACAGCACAAATTTACCTCCCGAAGAGCAACACGTCGTTATTATTGGCGGTGGTTTATTGGGATTAGAATTAGCTGCTGCCTTAAAACATAAAAAAGTAAAAACCACCATTGTTCAAAGGGCTTCCCGATTGATGGAACGCCAATTAGACCGAATTTCGAGTAAACTACTGGCCGAAGAAGTTCAGCTTCGTGATATTCAGATTTATTTTGACAATGAAGTTAGTACCGTTTTTGAAACTGATAATGAAAACGAACTTGAAATTGCTTTAAAAAGCGGCAAAATCATTACAGCAAATGCAATTGTCTACACTATTGGTACAATTCCGAATATCGAAATTGCCAGAGAAAGCGGTTTGGCTTGCGGACGTGGTGTAAAAGTAAATCAGTATTTGCAATCGTCTAATCCTGATATTTATGCGATTGGAGAAATTGCTGAATTCAATAATCGATTATTCGGAATCACTTCTGCTGCCGAAGAGCAAGCCGATATTCTGGCTAACTTTTTAGCGGGCGATATCAGCAGTTTTTACAAAGGTTCTATTTTAATGAATATCCTGAAATTAGAAGACATCAATTTATGTAGTATTGGCGATATTGAAATTCCTGAAAATGATGATTCTTACGAAGAAATTATTTTCGCTGATTTGAAAAAACGTTATTACAAAAAATGCATCGTAAAAGATGATTTGCTCGTTGGTGCAATCTTAATGGGCGACAAAAATGAGTTTGCCGAATTTAAAACCATGATCGAAAGCAAAATCGAATTATCAGACAAACGAAATTTATTGCTTAGGGGAAGCTCAAATGCAAAACCTGTTCTTGGAAAATTAGTATGTTCCTGCAGTCAGGTCGGAGCTGGAAACATCGAAGAAACCATAAAAAGCGGCGTAAACAATTTTACTGATTTATGTAAAAATACAGGCGCAGGATTGGGTTGTGGAAGCTGTAAAACGGAAGTAAAAGAGATTTTAGCGAAGTGTAAAGTTTAAATATTTGTTTTAGGTTTTATTTGTTTCAGGTTTCAGGTTATTTTACTTTGAACATAGATTTTACCGCAGAGGGCGCAAAGGATTTTCGCAAAGTTTCGCAAATATTTTTTAATGCAGGTTTAATAAGTGGCCAAAGTTCACAAAGCGTTGAAAATAAATTTTACTGCAAAGTGGAAAAAGCTTTAGAGATAAATTTTAGCGCATGGCTTTGTGAACTTTTTCGATCGAAACATTTTACACAAAGAATATAAAACTTAAAAAACTTTGCGAAAAAACTTTGTGACCTTCGGTTAGATTACACAATCCAACAACTTGAAACCTGAAACAAAAAAAAACCTGAAACTAAAAAAACAAAAAAACGATGGAACTAACAAGACTTATAGTAAAAGGAGGCGTAATCTCCCCAGGAGAACTTCGAGAAGTTGTTAATATTGCATTGAATCAAGGTTTAGATTCTATTTCATTTGGTTCAAGGCAGGATATTATTTTTCCGAAAGGCTTAAAATCTTTAGATAAAGAAAAAATAGGAAAACATCATTTTGTGCTTCCAAATGAAAAAAGCGGCAATAATATCGTTTCCTCTTATGTTTCTACAGATATTTTCAGAAATACCAATTGGCTTACCGGAAATAAATTTCTGTACATTTTAGAGCAATTTAAGGATCAGCCAAAACTCAAAGTTAACATCACAGATCCCAAACAGCAATTGGTTCCGTTGTTTACCGGGCATTTAAATTTTATAGCTTCAGAACACGAAGATTATTGGTATCTCTACATTCGTTTACCAAATTGGCAACGCATGGAAGTGTATCCGGTTTTGATTTACAGTTGGGACATTGCTACTTTTTATTATGAAATCGAAAAAATAATAGCAGATGAATCATACGGAATTGAGATGCTTTTCAGTCTTATCAGCGAAGTTTTAGACACCAATAACAGAACCATCGATAAACCTTTGAATGTTCCGTTTTATCCATTTCCCTATTACGAAGGCATGAACCGAATGGGAATTGACCAATACTGGCTGGGGTTGTATTGGAGAAATAATTTATACGATTTAGAATTCCTGAAAGAAATGTGCGATTTGTGTTTTGATTGCAAAATCGGAAAAATATGTATCACGCCCTGGAAATCCTTTATTATAAAAGGAATTCCAAAAGATCGAAAACTCGAATGGGAGAAATTTCTCGGCAAAAAAGGAATCAACGTTCGTCATTCTCTTTTAGAATTAAACTGGCATTTGCCCGTTGCTATGGAATGGGCTTTGAACCTGAAAACTTTTCTGGTTCGTACACTCGATCAATTTGACATCAGCACTTATGGGCTAACATTTGGTTTGTCTGAATACAATCGCGATGGCCATTATTTTACTTCAATTGTCATTGAAAAAAATGAACTGCCGGCAGCTCTCGAATCTATTAAAATACGCGAAACTTACAATGTTTTATTTGCGAAGAATTTCGATGCCAATACACGAGAATATATTGTGCATTCGCAAGATATTGACAAACTCGAACTGCCTACAATTTTAATTGAATTAAGCAGAAGATATTTCGATGAACTCGGAAATTCCACATCTGAACCAACAGAAAATCAACAGAAAAAAGAAAAACCACAATTAGATATTTATCAATGTCAGGAATGCTTAACGCTTTATAATCCTGAATATGGTGATGAATCTCAGGGAATTCCAAAAGGAATTTTATTTACAGATTTGGCCGAAACCTATTGTTGTTCGTTGTGTGATGGCCCTAAAAGTAATTTTAAGGTGTTGGAAGTTGTAGTCAGTTAAATCAATATTTATCAGAATAATTTTTAGGAGCTAATCCCGCTGTCCTTCCAAATCTTTTGTGCCTCCCGAAGCCTCGGGACCGCACAAAAGGATTTTCCCTCCCATCGGGGCTAGGATACTCGTTTTTAAAAACCAATTCTATAACAAAAGCGTTTCCGCATTTTTAATTATACAGTAATTTACTTCATTTTTCATGTAGAATTGTTAAGAGATTTCATTTTTTATTTTCCAATAAAAAACTAAATAATTAATAATCAGTAAATTAATTATTCAAATTAATGAAAAGCTTAACATTGGCGAACTTGTTTTATAATTATCTTTACTTAACTGTAAATTAACAATTTGTTTACATTGTTAATAATATTCTCATTTAAAAGCGCAATAATATGGAAAACAACAACGAAGAAATTACCCCTGAGAAAATCGATTCCACAACACCAAACACACCGCAGCCAGCTGCAGAAGATACAAAAGTTGAAAATACAGCACCTGCAAAAACGCCAGTTTCTAAAGTTGCACCAGTAAAAGCTCCTACAGCTGCAAAACCTGTTGCTTCAACGACTGCAAAACCTACAACGGTAAAAGCTCCGGCAAAACCTACTGTAAAAACAGCGGCAACAACCACACCAAAGCCAACTGTCCGCAGAACACCTGCGAAAAAAGTATTAACTCCTGCTGTTAAAACAGAAGAGGAAAAAATTGCAGGTACAGAATCTAAAGAAGAAAATACAAAGGAAGTAGTTAAAAAAGAAAAAACTACTAAAGATAAATCTAATAAAAAAGCCAAAAAAGTGAAAGACAAGGACAAGGACAAAGAGAAAAAGAAATTAGCGAAGAAAAAAGACAAAGCTAAAGAAGACAAAAAGAAAGAAAAAGCAAAAAAAGCGAAACTAAAAGCTGCAGCTAAGAAAAAAGAGAAAGCTAAAAAAGCAAAGGATAAGGCTAAAGCTAAAAAAATTGCAAAAAAGAAAGTGAAGTCTAAGAAAAAGGCAAAAGCTAAAAAGAAAAAATAATTTATAAGAGAGGTTTGACTTGAAAAAGTTGAACCTTTTTTTTTGTTTGTCATTATGAGAAACGAAGGATCACAAGATTGTGGTTATTTTAAATAGATTTTATTCTTATTTTATGTCATCCTGAGAAACGAAGGATCACAATAGAAACTCCGCAAGAATAATCGCCAATCTGTGTCGATTTACGAGTGTGATCCTTCCTCCGTCAGGATGACAAGATTGTGGTTATTTTAAATAGATTTTTATTCTCATTTTATGTCATCCTGA